>JADKIU010000002.1 GCA_016722565.1 Bacteroidota bacterium | reverse complement strand
ATGAATTTTTTGTGAGTGTTGAAGAGGTGATCAGTAACACATTTTTCATTCCTACCGATTCAATCATTCCTTTTGCCATTGCTAAGCCATAAACAAACCCGCTGCATCCTAAGCTATAATCCATGGCTCCACAGGTAGTCGGTAAGTTTAATTTTTCCTGAATAATCGAGGCGGAAGCAGGGAAGGTGTAATCAAATTCAAGTGCACAAAATAACAAGAAATCGATTTCCTGAGGTTGAATGTTGTGTTCGGCAAATAGTTTTAGTCCGGCATGAATAGCAAGGTCTGTAGCAGTTTGCGAGTTTTCTACAATATGTCTTTCTTGTACACCAATCTTTAAATAATTTTCTTTTGTAGTTCTGTAGCAGGAAATATCTTGAAAAACTCCTCGTTGTGGAAGATTTTTTCAGGAAGGTGATAACTAATTGCTTTTATGAATGCCGGCATATTGAAATGGATAGGCTTAAAAAGTTTTGAACACTTTTATGTTTTAAAAGTACAAAAAATACTTCCCAATTGTGCTAAAATCTTAATTATATTTGATAGTAAATTGAATTGAACATAGATTGATGAAAAAAAATAAAGAAAAAGAAAAAATTAAGGAGGAAAAAATTCTTTTAGAACCCGAGTCAAATGAAAAAAAAATAAATCGGAGAATTGTCTTGTTTTTTTTCTTTTTATGCTTTTTAATTTACGGGAAAAGTATAAAGAATGATTATTCCATGGATGACGAGTTTGTTGTTCGGAATAATATGCAAGTTCAGCAAGGTGTAAAAGCAATTCCCGAAATTTTCCGAACAACTTATGTAATTAATAGTCAAAAATCAAACTATGAATATCGTCCAATTGTTAAAGCGACTTTTGCTCTAGAATGTGAGCTTTTTGGCGTAAATCCGCATGTTAGTCATTTTTTTAATGTGTTATTGTATGCACTTTCAATTGTATTGCTTTTTAAGGTGCTTCAACATTTTTTATCGAAATATAATATCATCCTTCCTTTTGTAATCACAACTTTATTTTTGATTCATCCGTTGCATTCGGAGGTGGTAATCAGTATAAAGAACAGAGATGTTATTTTGAGTTTTATTGGATGCCTTTTATCTTTGTTTTTTTATTTGAAATTTGTTGAAACAAAAAAATATCACCACTTATTTTTTGGCGCATTTTTTATTCTTTTTGGCTTGATGTCAAAAAAGGATGCGATGACGATTATCGCTGTTATTCCTTTTACGCTTTGGTTTTTGAAGGATGTTTCTTTTAAGCGAATGATTCCGATATTTATTTCCTACGCATTACCAATTTTAGTATACCGTTTTGCAAATAAAATAGCGAATCAGAATTTTTCCAGAAAAACATTGGATTGGGAGAATCCACTCTATTTGGGATCCACTATTCTTGATCGTATTCCAACAGGTTTGTATAGTATTTATTTTTATGTGAAAATGTTTATTTTTCCACATCCCTTAGTTTCTTACTACGGCTATAATCAAATACCGGTAGCTACTTGGGGGAATCCAATTGTTTGGATTGTGTTGGTAGCATTGATTGCTTTTGGTTATTATGTTTTCAAGAATATTAAACAGAAAGGCTTGGAAATATTTGGAATCATCTTCTTTTTTATTACCATCTCTATGTTTACCAATGTTGTTGTACCGGTGGTAGGAATCGTAGGAGAGCGGTTTGCGTTTATCCCTTCGTTAGGTTTGTGTTTTGCAGCAGCCTGGATTTTATTCAAAGTGTTTAAGTTTTCTTATGAAAAGAAAGAAACAAAATTTCCAGCTATTTCTAGTTCAATGATAGTAACCTTAGGGGTGTTTATTTTGCTTTTTGGAGGACGTTCTTTTGCACGAATCAAGGATTGGAGAGATACGTATACGTTATATGATACCGATGTAAAAAATGCTCCGGAATCCGCTCATGCCAATTCGTTGATTGCAGCAGCTTGCATCCAAAAAATTAAAGAAAACCCCAAAATGAGTCTGCAGGAAAAACGTATTCAGGTTCAAAAAGCTGAAAAGTATTATTTAGAATCAATTCGAATTATTCCGAATTATATTTCCTCTTTGAACAATTTAGGAATGATTTATTATACGTATTATAATCGACCAGATAAATCGATTTCCTATCTAAAAAAAGCTATTTCATTGGATACGAATTATGTTGAAGCATACTTTAATTTAGCAACCTGTGAGGCGAAGATGAAAAATTATGATGTTGCCGAAAAATATTACATGAAAACAATCGCCATCGACTCTAATTTTATTAGTACATATTTCTCTTTGAGTGCGATGTATGCTGAGCAAAAAAAATATGATGAAATTATAAAATTGAACCAGGGGGCTATTGATAAAGGGATTAAGGCGGATGTATTGCATGTAAATATTGGTAATGTTTATTTCATGAAAGGGGATACATTGTCGGCAATTCCTTATTTTGAAGAATGCATTCGATTGAACTCCAACAACAAGTTTTTAAACACCTTTTTAGCAAATTATTTTAAAGAAAAAGGAGATTTACAAAAGGCAAATATGTATTATGATTTAATGGGGGCTTCAAAACGATAAGACGAATGCAACTTTTTTGACTATAAATATGTCTTATTTAGCAGATTAATAGTATCTTAGACAAATTTTAACTAAAAAATTTAACCATCAAATGAGAAAATTATTTTTGTACTCCACCAAAACCATATTCCTATTGGTTTTATTAGCATTTTCCATCTCTTCAGTTGCTCAAACACAAAAAGAATCTTATAAACTCAAATATACAACCGGAACCGGGAGGTCGGTGGAAGGTGATTTGGTAACAATGACCTTTTTCGTTTTAAATATTAACGCAGGTGACTGTGAGAGCTTAGCAACGCTGATAAGAGCTCAAGATGGTGTAAAAAAAGTGAGAATGAGTCCCGCCAGTGCTGAAAACAATGCATTGTGTGCAATTACTATATCAAAAACTTTTCCTCCGGACTTAGTACAAAAAATGCTGAAAAAAGTTGGTTTTGACGAAATTATTGTTGATGGAGTAACCGTGCCAATGGATAATTTGCACGATTATATGAGTAATTTGAAAAAGCAAAAAACACAAAAATAAAAAACATCCATATATCTTTCTTCTTTCTAAAAAAATGCAATTAAACAAAACGCATATGAAACTAAAACTACTCTTTGTTCTTGCTATCTGTTTTTTATGTTTGACTCATCAAACAAAAGCGCAAACATTCTCCGGTACCACTGGTGCACTTCCAGATGTAACCACAACATGCTTTACAGCAAACGTTACCGGGTTAGTTGGTACATTAAATCCAACCAATGGATTGATAAATGTTTGTTTAAATATTTCTCACACCTTTGATGCCGATTTGGATATTTTTTTAACATCCCCAAGTGGAGCTGTTATTGAACTTACTACAGATAACGGTGGAGCAGGAAATAATTTTATCACCACTTGTTTTGACGGAAATGCACCCACCTCAATCACTACCGGAGCGGCTCCTTTTAATGGTTCATACAGACCAGAAGGTTCAATGAATTGTGTGAATAACAATACAAGTGGAAATGGTATTTGGACACTTTGTATTACTGATGATGGAGGTGGTGATGTTGGAACTCTTAACTCCTGGACACTTTCCTTCGGAAATACAGGAATTCCTTGTACGAATCCAACCGCAAACGACAACTGTTTGGCTGCTACTCCAATCTGTAACTTAAATGGGTATTGCGGTTCTACAAGTTCTTGTTACACTGCAACTCAAATTCCTGCAGGTTTTTGTGGCTCAGTTGAAAACAACTCTTGGTTATCATTTGTTGCCAGTGCAACTTCCGCAACATTTGACATCAATGTCGGAAACTGTTTAAATTCACAAGGAATTCAAATGGAAGTATACAGCACAACCAATTGTGTCACCTTTACTTCCTTTTCAAATTGTTGGAATCCTGGGACAGAAACGAATGGAACAATTACAGCTACACCACTTGTTATTGGAAACACCTATTATTTAATGGTAGATGGATATGCAGGTGATGTTTGTGATTATTCAATCAGCGCAACGGCAGGGGTTTTGACGGTAAGCGTTTCCTCTTCAGCAGCTACGATTTGTCAAGGTCAAAGTGCCACATTAACTGCCAACGCAGTTGGGGCAACAGGTTATTCCTGGTCTCCGGGTGGAGCCACAACTTCATCTATATCGGTCAGTCCGGCATCCACAACTACTTATACCGTAACGATATCGGGAACGTGCGGGGCGTCACAAACTGCTACTAGCACCGTAACGGTAAACACTCCGGCAACGGTTGGGGCAGGCGTAGATCAAAGTATTTGTTCCGGAACAACAGCAACAATGGCCGGGACATTCGGTGGTGGTGCAACAAGTGCTACTTGGTCAACGAGTGGAAGTGGTTCTTTTAGTTCGGGAACCGCTACCAATGCGGTTTACACACCTTCTGCAGCAGATATCGCAGCAGGAACTGTGACAATCACCTATACAACCAATGATCCTGCCGGACCTTGCGGTGCTGTAAATGATGCGATGGTTCTCACAATTAGCCCTGCTGCTACTGTAAATGCTGGTTCTGATCAAACTATTTGTTCGGGAAGTACAGCTACTTTAGGTGGAAGTATGGGTGGAGGAGCAAGTACCATCACCTGGACAACCAGCGGAAGTGGAACTTTTAGCAATTCAACAATATTAAATCCTGTATATACACCATCTGCAGCAGATATTTCTGCAGGGACGGTTACTTTAACCATAACAACAAATAATCCAGCTGGTCCTTGCAATGCGGTAACGGATTTTATGATTCTGACCATCAGTTTACCTGCAGCTACAAATGCCGGTCCTCCAACCGCATCCATTTGTGCCGGTTCAACATATTCTACTGCTGGTGCGAATATCAGTGGAAGTGCAACCTCTTCAACTTGGACAACCAGTGGTAGTGGAACCTTTGCTAGTGCATCAACCCCGGTTACCACATATACTCCTTCAGCAGCGGACATCGCTTCCGGAACAGTAACTTTAACAATCACTACGAATGACCCAGCTGGTCCTTGTGGTGCGGCAACAGATTTTATAACATTAACAATTAATCCAGCTGCAACAGTTGCCGCGGGATCAAATCAAACGATTTGTTCAGGTAGCACCGTTACCTTAACTGGTTCCATTGGTGGAAGTGCAACTTCTTCTACTTGGACAACCAGCGGTACTGGAACCTTTGCCAACGCATCTTTAGTAAATACAACATATACTCCTTCTGCTGGAGATATTGCTGCAGGCACAGTAACATTAACTTTAACCACTAACGACCCTGCTGGCGCTTGTCCTGCTGTGAATAGTTCTTTGGTTGTTACCATTAACCCTGCAGCTATTGCAAATGCCAACGTAAACGCAACTATTTGTGCCGGTAGTACTTATACATTAGCAGGTTCCATTGGTGGTGGAGCAACTTCCTTAACCTGGACAACCAGTGGAAGTGGTTCATTTAGCTCTTCAACTTCTGCAACAGCTACGTATACACCTTCTGCATCTGACATTAGTGCCGGTTCTGTAACGTTGACATTGACTACGAATGATCCAGCCGGACCTTGTACAGCTGCTACTGATAACATGATTTTAACGATTAACCCTGGTGCTACTGCAAGTGCAGGTCCTGCTGCAACCATCTGTGCAGGTTCTACCTATTCTGTTCCGGGTTCTATTGGTGGAAGTGCAACTTCTGTTACTTGGACATCCAGTGGAAGTGGAACATTCAGCAGTACTACTTCTGTTACCCCAACGTATACTCCTTCAGCAGGAGACATTGCTGCTGGAACTGTTACTTTAACAATGACAACAAATGATCCTGCCGGACCATGTCCAGCAGCTGTATCAACGGTTATCATTACCATCAATCCTGCTCCTACAGTAAACGCGGGACCAGCTACTGCTACCATCTGCGCGAATCAAACATATACATTAGCTGGTTCGCAAGGAGGCGCAACAACTTCAATAACATGGTCGACTAGTGGAAGTGGAACATTTAGTAATACAACTATTTTAACACCTGTTTATACTCCTTCCGCTTCAGATATTTCTGCAGGTTCGGTGACACTAACAATCACATCGAATGACCCAGCAGGCCCATGCGGTCCAGTTACAGATGTATTAGTTTTAACGATTACACCATTGCAAAATGCTGCATTTACATTCGGCTCTGCTACTTATTGTCAAACCGGAACAAATCCAACACCTACTGTTACAGGGGTTGCTGGAGGTACATTCACTTCTTCTCCGGCAGGTTTATCAATTAATGGTACCACAGGAACAATCAATTTAGCAGCGAGTACTTTAGGAACATATACCGTTACATATACAACTCCTGGTCCTTGTGCAAATACAAGCAATGTAAGTGTTACAATTACGTTGGCTCCAACAGCGACTTTTAGTTATGCAGGACCATATTGTACGTCAGGTACAGATCCATTTCCAACATTTAGTGGTGGAGCAACTGCCGGTACATTTTCTGCAACACCTGCAGGATTAGTATTTGTGAACGTGAATACCGGACAAATAGATGTTTCTGCGTCTACTCCCGGAACCTATACAGTTACCAACTCAATTGTTGCATCAGGTGGTTGTGCTGCAGCCAGTGCAACCAATACGGTAACAATTAATGCTGCCGCCACAGCAAACGCAGGTTCAGCTGCAACAATTTGTGCAGGTAGTACATATACTTTAGCCGGTTCTATTGGTGGAAGTGCTGCAAGTTTAACATGGACTACTTCGGGGACAGGTACCTTCAGTTCCGCAACTTCGGCAACAGCAGTGTATACGCCTTCTGCTGCTGATATCGCTGCCGGTTCGGTAACCTTAACTTTAACAACAAACGACCCTGCTGGCCCTTGTGGATTCGTAACAAGCACCATGGTCTTAACAATTAATCCTGTTGCAACAGCTACAGCCGGTTCTGCGGCTACAATTTGTGCTGGTGGAACATATACGCTTGCCGGTGTAATTGGTGGCAGTGCTGCTTCTTCCACTTGGTCAACTAGCGGAACAGGAACATTTAATAACGTTGCTTTATTAGGTGCTATTTATACGCCATCTGCTGCTGATATTGCTGCAGGTACTGTAACTTTAACTTTAACAACCAATGATCCTGCTGGACCTTGCCCTGCAGCAACCAGTTCCTTAATTTTAACAATCAATCCGCTTCCTACAGTTTCTGCAGGTTCTGCTGCGACTATCTGTTCTGGATCAACGTATACCTTAGCCGGTACAATGGGTGGTGGTGCTTCAAGTGTAACCTGGACAACCAGTGGTTCTGGAACATTTAGCAGTTCAACATCTCTTACTCCTGTTTATACTCCATCTGCTGCTGATATCGCTGCAGGGGCAGTTACTTTAACGATTACCACAAATGATCCAGCAGGACCTTGCGTGGCTGTAAATAGCACGATGCTATTAACCATTAATCCTGCTGCAACTGTTTCTGCGGGTTCAAATGCAACCATATGTTCTGGTTCAACTTATTCATTATCCGGAACAATGGGTGGAGGTGCAACGTCTATTACTTGGTCAACCAGCGGTACTGGTACATTTAACAATACGGCTTCTACCACAGCAATCTATACACCATCTGCTGCAGATATCGCAGCTGGAACAGTAACTCTTACAATCACAACAAATGATCCAGCTGGTCCTTGTCCTGCTGTTACTGCTACAATGACGTTAACCATTAATCCTGCACCTACTGTTGTTGCTGGAGCAAATGCAACTATATGTTCGGGAACAACTTATACATTATCCGGTTCAATGGGGGGGGGAGCAACTTCTATCACTTGGACAACAAGTGGAACAGGAACATTCAGTTCCGCATCATCAACAACAGCTGTATACACCCCATCAGCTGCTGATATCGCTTTTGGATCTGTAACACTTACAATTACAACCAATGATCCGGCAGGTCCTTGTACTGCTGTTTCGGATGTTTTAACATTAACAATTAATCCTGCAGCTACAGTAAGTGCAGGACCTGCAAATTCAATATGTGCGGGTAGCACATTTACTTTAGCAGGAACAATGGGAGGAAGTACAACATTGGTTACTTGGACCACCTCAGGTACAGGTACATTCAGTAATCCAAATATCACAACTCCTGTATATACTCCATCTGCAGCTGATATTGCGGCAGGTACAGTAACATTAACAATTACTTCAAATGATCCTGTTGGACCTTGCGGTATTGTAACGAATTCAATGGTTTTGACAATCAATCCAGCAGCAACAGTATCTGCAGGTGGTAATGCAACTATTTGTTCAAGTAGTACATATACACTAGCCGGTTTTATGGGCGGAAGTGCAACCTCTATTACTTGGACAACTACAGGCTCAGGAACATTTAGTAGTGCAACGTCACCAACAGCTGTATATACGCCATCTGCAGCAGACATTGCAGCTGGTTCTGTAACTTTAACTATTACGACTAACAATCCGGCCGGACCTTGTAATGCCGTATCGGATGTAATGACATTGACCATTAGTCCGGCTGCTACTGTAAATGCAGGACCAAATGATGTTATTTGTTCGAATGTCGCTGCAAATCTAGTTGGCGTATTTGGAGGTAGTGCAACCGGTGTTACATGGACAACAAGCGGAAGTGGAACATTTGGTAGTTCAACGTCTGCTACCACAACCTATACACCATCCGCTGCAGATATTCTTGCAGGAACGGTAACTTTAACATTAACAACGAATGACCCTGCCGGAGTTTGTGGTGCAGTAACTGATTTAATGGTATTGACGATTAACCCTCAGGATGATGCAACGTTCTCCTATCCATCCTCCACATTCTGTCAAACAGGAACCGATCCTGTTGCAACAATTGTGGGCGGAGCAAGTGGAACATTTGTGGCAACACCTGCTGGTTTGGTTTTCCTAAATCCAGCTACCGGTTTAATTGATGTGAGCGCAAGTGCATTGGGTAATTATTTCATCACATTTACTACAAGTGGTATCTGTCCGAACAACAGTACAATAAGTGTAACCGTAACAGCAGCTCCGGATGCAACATTCACTTATGGAACACCATTTTGCCAAAATGGAACGGCCTATCCAACTTTTGGTGCCGGTGCCAGTGCCGGTGTGTTTAGTTCTACTCCAGCAGGGTTAGTATTCATCAGTACATCTACAGGGGAAATTGATTTGGCTGCAAGTGCTGCAGGAACCTATACAATTACTAATACCATTGCAGCCGCTTCAGGTTGTGCGGCAGCATCATCAACAACGTCTGTTGTGATTGATCCGATTCCTACTGTTTCAGCTGGAATTGACGGAACAATTTGCGAGGGAAGTGCTTATTTGTTGAACGCAACGATGGGCGGAAGTGCAACTTCTATTACTTGGACAAGCTCAGGAACAGGAACTTTTAGTAATACAGGAAGCTTGACGTCTACCTATACACCATCTGCAGCAGATGTTGCTGCAGGAAGTGTTGTGTTAACGATTACAACAAATGACCCTGCGGGAGTTTGTACACAAACAACCGATGTAATGACGTTAGCGATTACACCTTTGGATGTAGCTACATTTAAATTACACAGGCTCAACGTTCTGTCAAACCGGAACGAATCCTTTACCTACAATCACCGGATTACCAGGTGGAACATTCAGTGCAACGCCTGCGGGAGTTGTGTTTGTTAGTACAACCACAGGTGAAATAAATTTGGCCGGAAGTACTTTAGGAACGTACGACATCATCTACTCAACTAATGGTGTTTGTCCAAATGCGGATACTGTTAGTATAACAATTACAAACGCACCAAGTGCTGTATTCTCATATTCAACTCCTTTCTGTCAAACAGATGCGAATCCGACACCATCATTTGTTGTAGGATCTAGTGCGGGTGTGTTTAGTGCAACACCTGCAGGTTTAGTATTTGCAAGTACAAGTACAGGAGAAATTGATATGGCTAGTTCTACTCCTGGAACATATACGATTACCAATACGATTGCAGCCGCTGGCGGATGTGCTACAGCAGTTGCAACATCTACGATTATCATTGACCCTTCTGCAACTGTTGATGCGGGAACAAATGGCGTTATCTGTGCAGGAAACACCTATGTTATTTCCGGTGCAACAATTGGTGGCAGTGCAACGGGTTCTACTTGGACAACCAGCGGTTCCGGAACATTTGATAATTCAGCTATTTTAGGTGCAACATACACGCCTTCATTTGCGGATACAACTGCTGGTGTAGTTACATTATACTTAACAACAAACGATCCTGCAGGTGCTTGTGGTCCTGTTGTAGACAGTATTACTGTAACCATAAATAATACGCCATCAGCTCCAATTGTAACAAATCCACCAGCTGCATGTGCCGGAAGTGCAATTACACCGATTTCGGTTACAAGTTCCGGATCAGTGACATGGTATGCAGATGCAGCATTAACATCTTTAATTGGTACAGCAAATCCTTACACTCCGGTAGTAACCACAACTACCAATTACTGGGTAACCGGAACTATTGGTGCTTGTCAAGGACCAGCAACAATGGTAACTGTTACAATAAATCAATTGCCGGTTGCTGATACGTCCGTTGTTACTGTAACAGCCGCGGATTGTGGAACCACAACAGGAGCCATAACAGGTGTTACTGTAGTGAGTGGAACCGCTCCCTATTCGTATTCATGGGTGGATAGTTCAGGAACGGTTGTTGGAACAGCCTTGGATTTGTCGGGTGTTGGGCCTGGTAATTATGTATTAACAATTACTGATTCCAATGGATGCTCCATTTCATTAGGCGGATTTTCCGGATTTGTTGTGAATTCTTCATCCAGCGTGGTTGCATCGTTTAATACCGATACAACATCTGGTGAAACACCACTTTCTGTGACGTTTACCAATACAAGCACCGGAGCAACCAGTTATTTATGGAGTTTTGGAGTTAATGGGGATACGTCAACGGTATTTAGTCCAACATACATCTATACTCCTTTGGGTCAATATACAGCTTGTTTAATTGCTATGAATGCTGCAGGCTGTGCAGATACAGCTTGTACAACGATAGATGTATTTATTAATTCAGTATTCGTAATTCCAAACGTATTTACTCCGAATGGTGATAATAACAATGATGTATTTACTGTTCAAGCAATTGGCTTAGAAACAATGGATGCAGAAATTTACAACCGTTGGGGACAAAAAGAATATGAATGGCATACTACCAATGGTGGTTGGGATGGAAGAACAGCGAGTGGGGTAGAGGCTCCTGATGGAACGTACTTCTTCATTATAAAAGCGAAAGGATTTGACGGGAAAGAGTATTTTGAAAAAGGATATTTCTTGTTGACACGTTAAAAAAAATATAAATTTTAGCAAAAAAGGAGCTCAAATTGAGCTCCTTTTTTGTATCAAAAAGAATGTTTTTTTTAAAAAATGGATTAAAAAAGAAGCTAAAATGTATCATTTTTGGCATCGTTTTTTTGAAGTTTTTCTCTTCGTGAGAAATTTTTCGCTTTTCGATATTTTTGTAAAAAAAAATATTTTTTTTGCCTTCCCGAATCCCTTAATTAAAAGAGCGTTCCAGCTTTTTTGCCAAAAAAACAATAAAAAAAGCAGAGAAATCGCATTTTTTTTTAAACCATCTGTTGTTTATAATAAATAATTATTACCTTTGCCGTCCCCAAAAAAGCGGGGATGTATTTTATTTACATCAAAAAAAGATAAAAATTTAACAACAGAAAAATGCCTACAATATCACAATTAGTGCGTAAAGGGAGATTAAAAGCAGTTAACAAAAGTAAGTCTGCGGCTCTTGATTCTTGTCCTCAAAAACGTGGAGTTTGTACACGTGTATACACGACAACTCCAAAAAAGCCGAATTCGGCTATGAGAAAAGTTGCCCGTGTGCGTTTAACCAACAAAAAAGAGGTGAATGCCTACATTCCGGGAGAAGGTCATAACTTACAAGAACACTCGATTGTGTTAATTCGTGGTGGAAGGGTAAAAGATTTACCAGGAGTTCGTTACCATATCGTTCGTGGTGCATTGGATACTTCTGGAGTTGATGGTCGTAACCAAAGACGTTCAAAATACGGAACTAAAAAACCAAAAGCAGGTGCTAAACCAGCTGCTAAAAAATAATTAAAACCCGAGTTAGGATTTGAGTAAGGGGAACCTGAAGCAACAAATTTAAGCTCTAAAAAAACAAACAATGAGAAAGACCAAAGCCAAAAAGAGAATTCTTTTACCTGATCCAAAATTTAATGATATTTTGGTAACACGTTTCGTGAACAATTTGATGTATGATGGTAAAAAAAGTACTGCATACGATGTGTTTTATGATGCAATCGAAATCGTTCAGAAAAGAACTCCGGATGTTGATGGATTAGATACATTCAAAAAAGCATTGAGTAACATCACTCCAGCAGTTGAGGTACGTAGCCGAAGAGTTGGTGGTGCTACCTTTCAGATTCCTTCTGAAATTCGTCCGGAAAGAAAACTTTCTATGGGAATTAAATGGATGATTCTTTATGCTCGTAAACGTAACGAAAAATCAATGGCTCAAAAATTAGCCGGAGAAATTGTTGCAGCAGCAAAAGAAGAAGGTGCAGCTTTCAAAAAGAAAGAAGACGTTCATAAAATGGCAGAAGCGAACAAAGCGTTCTCTCACTTTAGATTTTAATAATTAATACACAGCGTTTAGAATATACAAAATGGCAGATTTAAGATATACAAGAAATATTGGGATTGCAGCTCATATCGATGCAGGTAAAACAACTTGTACCGAGCGTATCCTTTATTATACAGGTGTAAATCACAAAATTGGTGAGGTACATGATGGTGCTGCAACAATGGATTGGATGGTACAAGAGCAAGAGCGTGGTATCACTATTACTTCTGCTGCAACGACTTGTTTCTGGAAATACAGAGGAAATCAATACAAAGTAAATATTATTGATACTCCGGGTCACGTGGACTTTACAGTAGAGGTGAATCGTTCATTGCGTATCCTTGATGGTTTGGTTTTCTTGTTTTCTGCAGTTGATGGTGTAGAGCCTCAATCTGAAACAAACTGGAGATTAGCGAACAACTATAACGTAACTCGTATTGGTTTCGTAAATAAAATGGACCGTTCAGGTGCCGATTTCTTAAAAGTTGTAGGACAAGTGAAAGAAGTATTGGGTGGAAATCCTTTACCATTGCAGTTGCCTATTGGTGCTGAAGAAACATTTATGGGTGTAGTTGATTTGATCAATTTCCGTGGAATTATCTGGAATGAACACGATCAAGGAATGACTTTTAAAGAAGTTCCTATTCCTGCTGAAATTTTAGATGAAGCGACAGAGTGGAGAGGTAAATTATTAGAAGCAATTGCAGAATTCGATGATAGATTGATGGAGAAATTCTTCGAAGATCCTGAATCGCTTACTGAGCGTGAAATTTTGGATGCTCTTCGTCAAGCTTGTGTTGCGAACAAAGTAGTTCCAATGGTTTGCGGGTCAGCTTTTAAAAACAAAGGTGTTCAAACAATGTTAGATTTGGTAATGGAATTAATGCCATCACCATTAGATAAAGAAGAAACAAAAGGAACACATCCTGATACAGGGGAAGAAATTTCTCGTAAACCGGATGTAAAAGAACCATTTACTGCATTGGCATTTAAAATTGCAACCGATCCATTCGTAGGTCGTTTGTGTTTCTTCCGTGCATATTCAGGTCGTTTAGATGCAGGTTCTTATGTGTTAAATACACGTAGTGGAAATAAAGAGCGTATTTCTCGTATCTTCCAAATGCATGCAAACAAACAAAATGCAATTGAATTTATTGAAGCAGGTGATATTGGAGCAGCAGTAGGATTTAAAGATATCAAAACAGGGGATACTCTTTGTGATGAGAAAAATCCAATCGTGCTTGAATCAATGAATTTCCCTGAACCAGTTATCGGTGTTGCTATTGAGCCTAAAACTCAAGCCGACTTAGATAAGTTAGGTGTATCATTGAATAAATTAGCAGAAGAGGATCCAACATTCCGTGTTAAAACAGATGAAGATAGTGGTCAAACAATTATTTCCGGTATGGGTGAGCTTCACTTGGAGATTATCTTGGATCGTTTGAAACGCGAGTTTAAGGTAGAATGTAACCAAGGACCTCCACAAGTATCTTATAAAGAGACAATCAATGGAGAAGTTCAGCACCGTGAGGTTTATAAAAAACAATCCGGTGGTCGTGGTAAATTTGCCGATATACAAGTTGTAATATCTCCTGTTGATGCAGATTTTGATGCAACAACAAAAGCGGGTGGATTACAATTCATCAACGAAATTTCTGGTGGTAATATTCCTCGTGAATTTATTCCAGCTGTAGAAAAAGGATTTAAATCAGCAATGGTAAATGGTGTATTGGCAGGATATCCTGTAGATACATTAAAAGTAAGATTGTTGGATGGTTCATATCACAATGTCGATTCAGATGCATTGTCATTTGAGATTTGTGCACGTTCCGCATTCCGCGAGGCAATGCCAAAAGCAAAACCAGTGTTGTTAGAGCCAATCATGAAAGTGGAAGTTTTAACACCAGAACAAAACATGGGTGATGTTGTAGGAGATTTGAACAAACGTAGAGGTATGATTGAAGGAATGGACACAAGAGCTGGATCTCAAGTTATTAAAGCAAAAGTTCCATTGTCTGAAATGTTTGGATACGTTACAACATTGCGTACGATTACTTCAGGTCGTGCAACTTCAACGATGGAGTTTTCACACTACGCAGAAGCTCCAAGAAGCACTTCTGATGAGGTAATTGCAAAAGCAAAAGGAAAAGCAGAAAAAGTAAATTAATATAACATCGTTCTTTATCAAATAAAACTATGAGCCAAAAAATCAGAATCAAATTAAAATCTTACGACTTCAACTTAGTTGATAAGTCTGCTGAGAAAATTGTTAAGACTGTGAAAATGACAGGAGCTGTTGTTAGTGGACCGATTCCATTGCCGACACAGAAAAAAATCTACACAGTTTTGCGTTCACCACACGTAAACAAAAAAGCACGTGAACAATTTCAATTGTGCTCATACAAAAGATTATTAGACATCTACAACTCAACTTCTAAAACAGTTGATGCACTTATGAAATTAGAATTACCAAGTGGAGTAGAAGTAGAAATCAAAGCATCGTAATAAAAAACAAATAATAAATAAATAAAAATGTCTGGAATAATAGGTAAAAAAATTGGAATGACCAGTATCTTCAGTGCCAATGGTAAATATATACCATGCACAGTTATTGAAGCTGGTCCTTGCGTTGTTACGCAAGTAAAAACCTTGGAGAAAGACGGATACGCTTCAGTACAATTGGCATTCGATGAGAAGAAGGAAAAACATACTTCTTCTGCAATGAAAGGTCACTTTGCTAAAGCCGCTACCACTCCTAAACGTAAATTGGTTGAATTTAAATACTTCGAAACTGAGAAAAATCTTGGTGAAGTAGTTACTGTTGATTTATTCGTTGAAGGTGACTTTATCGATGTAGCAGGTACTTCAAAAGGTAAAGGTTTTCAAGGTGTTGTTAAACGTCACGGTTTTGGTGGTGTTGGAGGATCAACACATGGACAACATGATCGTCAACGTGCGCCAGGATCATTGGGTGCATCATCTTGGCCTTCACGCGTATTCAAAGGAATGAGAATGGCTGGAAGAACAGGTGGAGACCGTGTAAAAATTCAAAACTTAGAAGTAGTAAAAGTAATTGCAGATAAAAACCTTTTAATTGTAAAAGGGTCTATCGCAGGTGCAAAAGGTTCATACGTTACAATCGAGAAATAAAATGGAAGTATCAATTTTAAATATAAGCGGTAAAGCTACTTCTAAGAAGGTGAGCTTAAACGATGCAATCTTTGGCATCGAGCCGAATGACCATGCCATTTATTTGGATGTGAAACAACACTTAGCAAATAAACGTCAAGGAACTCATAAGTCGAAAGAAAGAAATGAAGTTTCTGGTTCAACTAAAAAATTAAAGAAACAAAAAGGTACAGGTGGAGCACGTGCAGGTAGTATCAAATCTGGTACAATCGTAGGTGGTGGCCGTATTTTTGGTCCACGTCCAAGAGATTACTCTTTTAAATTGAATAAAAAATTAAAGCGTTTGGCTCGTCTATCTGCTTTAACTTATAAAGCTCAAGGAAGTAATATTACAGTTTTGGAAGATTTTACTTTTGATTCTCCAAAAACTCAGAAATATGCTGATCTAATCAATAATTTGAAGCTTTCAGATAAAAAAACACTATTAGTGTTGGGGGAATCAAATAAAAACATATATTTGTCGTCCCGAAATTTGACCAATGCAAAAGTCGTAACTGCTTCGGATTTAAACACTTACGATATTTTGAACGCAAGTAATTTGTTATTGGTAGAGAGTTCAGTGAAGGAAATTGAAAATTTATTAAGCAATTAATAAGATGAACGTGATAGTAAAACCGGTTATAACCGAAAAAATGACAGCCCAAGGCGAAAAATTTAATCGCTATGGTTTTGTAGTGGCAAAAGCTGCTAACAAAGTGGAAATAAAATCAGCTGTTGAAAAATTATATGGTGTTACTGTTGAGTCAGTAAACACACAAAATTATGTTGGAAAAGTGAAAACCCGTAACACTACAAAAGGTATTGCTATTGGTAGAGTGAACCAGCATAAAAAAGCAGTTGTAACGCTTAAAGCAGGCGAAGCAATTGATTTTTACGCAAGCATTTAGTAATAGGAAGGTTTTAACCAACCTATGAGTAGAAGAAAATCTACTTAAGAAAAATAAGGAAATAATTATACAGGTTTGTAACCTGTGAAAATAAAAAAACTGAGATGGCTTTAAAGAAATTTAGACCCCTAACCCCAGGGCAACGTTTTAAATTAGTAAGTGATAACGATGATATCACACACGGCAAACCAGAAAAAAGTTTGTTGGTACCGGTAAAAAAATCCGGAGGTCGCGATAATACAGGTAAAATGACTATGCGCTACATTGGTGGTGGTCACAAACAACAGTATCGTATCATCGATTTCAAAAGAGATAAACAAGGTATTCCTGCAACAGTTAAAACAATCGAGTACGATCCAAATCGTACCGCTCGTATTGCTTTAGTTGTTTATGCTGATGGAGAAAAACGTTATATCGTTGCTCCAAGCGGTTTGCAAGTAGGACAAAAAATTGTATCTGGTAAAGATGCTGCTCCTGAAGTAGGAAACGCACTTTATTTATCTGATATTCCATTAGGAACAGCTATTCACAATATTGAATTGCGTCCGGGACAAGGAGCTATTATGGCTCGTAGTGCTGGTTCTGCTGCTCAATTGAGTGCAAGAGATGGGAAATATGCAATCATTAAAATGCCTTCAGGTGAAACACGTATGGTGTTAGTTACTTGTATGGCTACAATTGGTACAGTATCGAATGCGGATCACAACTTGGAAATCAGCGGTAAAGCTGGTCGTACACGTTGGCAAGGTCGCAGACCGAGAACTCGTCCGGTTGCAATGAACCCTGTGGATCATCCAATGGGTGGTGGTGAAGGTAGAGCTTCAGGTGGTCACCCACGTTCTCGTACTGGATTGCCTTCTAAAGGATATAAAACACGTTATCCGAAAAAGGCTTCTAACAAATACATTATCGAAAGAAGAAAAAAATAATTTAATAACGGTTTAATGGTCTCAATCAATTTGAGATTCACAACCTAAAAACAAAAATAGATGGCACGTTCATTAAAAAAAGGTCCTTTTATCGACTGGAAACTTGAGAAAAAATTATTAGATCTTCAAGCTTCAGGTAAAAAAACAGTAATCAAAACTTGGTCTCGCAGATCAATGATTTCTCCGGATTTCGTTGGATTAACAGTAGCGGTTCACAACGGGAATAAATTTATTCCGGTTTATGTTACAGAGAACATGGTTGGACATAAATTTGGTGAATTTGCACCAACACGTACGTTCAGAGGTCACTCTGGAAACAAAGATAAAGTAGCAAAATAGTTATTAAGAGATTTATAATATACAAGTAAAATGGGTGTTAGAAAACAAAACGCGGCAGATGCTCGCAAAGAGGCAAACAAAAGCAGATATTTTGCTGTCTTGAAAAATTGCCCTACATCTCCTCGTAAAATGAGATTGTTGGCCGACCTTATCAGAGGTAAAGAAGTATTTATGGCTTTGAATATTTTAAAATTCAATCCAAAAGAAGCTTCCGGAAGATTAGAAAAATTGTTGGCATCAGCAATTTCAAACTACGAAGCGAAAACAGGACAACGTCCTGAAGACAGCAACTTGGTTGTGAAAGAAATTTTTGTTGATAGCGCACTTCAAATGAAGCGTTTAAGAACAGCTCCACAAGGACGTGCAAACAGAATCAGAAAACGTTCAAACCACGTTACGATTGTTGTTGACAGCAAAAAAGTAGAAGAAAAGAAAAAAGTATCAAACAAGAAACAAGAAGAAACTAAATAATAATTTTCAATGGGACAAAAAGCAAATCCGGTAGGCTTACGTTTAGGCATCATTAAAGGATGGGATTCTAACTGGTATGGTGGTAAAAACTTTGCCGACAAATTAGTAGAAGATCACAAAATTAGAACATATTTGAAAGCACGTTTGGCAAAAGCGAGTATTTCAAAAATTGTGATCGAGCGAACAGTGAAAATTATTACTGTTACTATTAACACATCTCGTCCTGGAATTATTATCGGTAAAGGTGGAGCTGAAGTTGATAAAATCAAAGAAGAATTAAAAAAGATTACTAAAAAAGATATTCAAATCAATATTTTTGAAATTAAACGTCCTGAATTAGATGCTCGTTTAGTTGCTGATAGTATTGCTCGTCAAATTGAAGGCCGTATCTCTTTCCGTAGAGCTGTGAAAATGGCAGTTGCTTCTACAATGAGAATGGGTGCAGAAGGAATTAAAGTAAAATGTTCTGGTCGTTTGGCTGGAGCTGAGATGGCACGTGTTGAAGGGTATAAAGAAGGACGTACACCATTACATACATTGCGTGCAGATATCGATTATGCATTGGGTGAAGCACATACAACCTATGGTCGTATCGGAGTTAAAGTTTGGATCTGCAAAGGAGAAGTTTATGGAAAACGTGACCTTTCTCCAAATGTAGGAAACGCTGCTGCCGGTGCTAAAGATGGTAAAGGTGGAGCTCCAAAAACTGGAAATCCAAAGTTTGAAAAACGTGGAACTGGCGGACCTAGAAAAGGTGGAAACGACAGAAGAGAGAGAAAGTAATTAAAACTAAAAATAAATAATTTTATCCCTAAGTTATCGGGAAAAAAATCAAAAAATAAGAAATAATGTTACAGCCGAAAAGAACCAAATTTAGAAAGATGCACAAAATGAAGATGAAAGGCAACGCGAAGCGTGGCGATCAACTTTCATTCGGTTCATTTGGATTAAAGGCAACTGAAGGATGCTGGGTTACAGCTCGTCAGTTAGAAGCTGCAAGGGTTGCAGTTACTCGTTTTATGAAACGTGAAGGTCAAATCTGGATTCGTGTATTCCCTGATAAACCAATTACTTCTAAGCCTGCAGAGGTTCGTATGGGTAAAGGTAAAGGTGCTCCTGAATATTGGGTTGCAGTAGTGAAACCGGGGCGTATCATGTTTGAAGCAGAAGGCGTTCCTATGGAAGTTGCAAAAGAAGCATTGCGTTTAGCTGCACAAAAATTACCTGTAACAACAAAGTTTATTGTTAGAAGAGATTACGCTGCAGAAGCAAACTAATATATTAAAGAACATCAACAAAAATGAAACAAGAAGATATCAAACAACTTTCAACTACTGATCTTAACGACAGAATCAAAGAACAAAAAGTTTCTTTGTCTAAATTAAAGTTGAATCATTCAGTATCTCCTATTGAAAATCCTGCTAGCATCACTGCTAACAGAAAAACAGTAGCTAGATTACAAACAGAACTTCGCTCAAGACAAATTGCTGAGGCTAAAAAATAATTTCAAACAATGGAAAGAAATTTAAGAAAAGAAAAAATTGGTACAGTTACCAGTAACAAAATGGAAAAATCCATTGTTGTAGCGGTTGAACGTAAAGTAAAACACCCGAAATATGGTAAGTTCGTAAACAAAACGACTAAGTTTGTTGCGCACGATGATGCAAACACTTGCAATATCGGTGATACCGTAAAAATTATTGAAACACGTCCAATCAGCAAAAACAAATGCTGGAGACTGGTTGAAGTAATCGAAAGAGCGAAATAGTTAAACAAAAACCTTTGGGGTGCGCTGACTAAAAATTAGTTTATCAACCCAAACTAGATAAATAAAAAAATGGTACAACAGGAATCAAGATTATTAGTAGCTGATAACAGCGGTGCGAAAGAAGTACTGGTTATCCGTGTACTAGGCGGTACGAAAAAAAGATATGCTTCAATTGGAGATAAAGTGGTAGTAACTGTAAAACACGCTTTACCTTCTGGAAACATTAAAAAAGGAGCTGTTTCAAAAGCGGTAGTAGTTAGAACAAGAAAAGAAATCAGCCGTCCGGATGGTTCTTATATTCGTTTTGATGACAACGCTGTTGTATTGTTAAACGCTACAGACGAGTTAAGAGGAACCCGTATTTTCGGACCAGTAGCTCGTGAACTGAGAGATAAAAATTTTATGAAAATCATCTCTTTAGCACCGGAAGTATTATAATTATAGCCAAGGTCTGAGCCTTGGAACAAAATAAAAAACAATGAAAGTTAAATTACATATCAAAAAAGACGACTTAGTAAAAGTTCTTGCAGGAGACTCAAAAGGTCAGGAAGGTAAAGTTTTATCAATCGATAAAGTTAAAAACCGTGCCGTTGTTGAAGGAGTTAATTTAGTATCGAAACATACTAAACCGGATGCAAAAAATCCTCAAGGCGGAATTATTAAAAAAGAAGCGTCAGTTCATGTTTCAAACTTAATGCTAGTTGAACCAGGAACAGGTAAAGTGACCCGCGTTGGTCGCAAATTAGATGAAAAATCGAAAAAATTAGTACGTTACTCAAAAAAGACAGGGGAGGTAATTAAATAATGGCTTATTCACCACGTTTAAAAGACAAATATAAAGCGGACGTAGTTCCAGCTTTACAAAAAAAGTACGGTTACAGCAGTTCTATGCAAGTGCCTAAACTTCAAAAAATATGCCTTAATCAAGGTGTTGGAGACGCTGTTTCTGATAAAAAGTTGATTGAAGGTGCTATTAAGGAAATGACAACGATCAGCGGACAAAAAGCTGTGTCTACCATTTCTAAGAAAGATATCTCTAACTTTAAACTTCGTAAAGGTGTTCCTATTGGAGTGAGAGTAACGCTTCGTGGCGATACAATGTATGAGTTTTTAGACAGATTAATTTCTGTTGCTCTTCCACGTATCCGTGACTTCAGAGGAATCAACGATAAAGGGTTTGATGGAAGTGGTAACTATACATTAGGAGTTACTGAACAAATCATTTTTCCGGAAATTGATATTGATAAAGTTAGCAAAATCATGGGTATGGATATTACCTTTGTAACTTCTGCAACTTCTGATGGAGAAGCATTAGCATTGTTAAGTGAATTCGGATTACCTTTTAAAAATCAAAAGAAATAAATTAAGGAATTAGTCCCGTACGTACGGGACTAAATCACAAATCCTAAATAAAGAAAAAGAATGGCAAAAGAATCAATGAAAGCAAGAGAAGTTAAACGTAAGAGACTTGCTGATCTATACGCTGAAAGAAGAGCTGCTTTAAAAGCTGCAGGTGATTCAGTTGGATTACAAAAATTACCAAGAGCTTCATCACCAACTCGTCAACGTAACCGTTGTAAATTAACTGGTCGTCCGAGAGGGTATATGCGTCAATTCGGTATTTCACGTAATCAGTTCCGTGAAATGGTGCTTGACGGTTTGATTCCTGGATTGACCAAATCAAGCTGGTAATTCAGCTCGATTACTAAAAAAGAGTATTCATGTATAATTATCCTGTTCGCGGGATAACATATAAAACCAAATAAAATGACAGATACAATTGCAGATTACCTCACAAGAGTGAGAAATGCTATCAAAGCAAACCACAGAATCGTAGAGATTCCTTCTTCTAACCTAAAAAAAGAGATCACAAAGATCCTTTTTGAAAAAGGCTACATCCTTAGCTACAAATTTGAAGATACAACCGCTCAAGGCACTATTAAAATTGCTTTGAAATACCACCCTGTTAACAAACAGTCGGCTATCAAAAATCTTGAAAGAGTGAGTTCCCCGGGTTTAAGAAAATATGCCGGTTCAACAGAATTACCTCGCGTTTTAAACGGGTTAGGTATCGCTATTATTTCTACTTCTAAAGGTGTAATGACTGATAAAGAAGCGAAAACACAAAAAGTAGGTGGCGAAGTATTGTGCTATGTTTATTAATATTTAGGAGGAAAGAAAAATGTCAAGAATAGGTAAATTACCAATCACACTTCCGAAAGGAGTTGAGTTCAATGTTTCTGATAAGAATGTTGCAACTGTTAAAGGGCCAAAGGGAACTTTAACGCAAGCTATGGATTCAGCAATTACTGTTTCAAACACAGATGGTGTTTTAACTGTAATTCGTGCTACTGAGCAAAAACGTCACAAAGCAATGCACGGTTTGTACCGCGCATTATTGGCTTCAATGATAAAAGGTGTTAGTGAAGGATATAAAACAGAACAAGAACTTGTTGGTGTTGGTTATCGTGCAGCTAATAAAGGACAAATGTTAGAATTAACCTTGGGTTTCTCTCATAACGTTGCTTTCGAGTTACCGGCAGAAGTTAAAGTTACTACGGCAACTGAAAAGGGTTCGAATCCAAAAATTATTTTGGAATCAGCAGATAAGCAATTGTTAGGAGCTGTTGCTGCTAAAATCCGTTCATTGCGTAAACCTGAGCCTTACAAAGGTAAAGGTATTAAATTTACAGGTGAGATCTTAAGAAGAAAAGCCGGTAAATCTGCAGGTAAATAATAAATAAGAATTTAATTGCCCCGCAAAAATGGGGCAGAAATAAGGTAAATAAAATGGCTAATACAAAAGATTTCAGAAGAAACAGAATTAAACAACGTATCCGTAAAGTAGTTAACGGAGACGCTCAAAGCCCACGCTTGTCTGTTTTCAGAAGTAACAAAGGTATCTACGTTCAATTGATTGATGATGTTGCTGAAAAAACATTGGTAGCAGCATCTTCAACTGACAAAGGAATCGCTGATGCAAAAGGAAATAAAATTGACCAAGCGAAATTGGTTGGTAAAGCAATCGCTGAAAAAGCAATTAAAGCAGGAATTTCATCTGTTCGTTTTGATAGAAATGGTTATTTGTATCATGGACGTGTGAAATCATTAGCAGAAGGTGCTCGTGAAGCTGGTTTAAAATTCTAATGTAAAAAATTAAATCCCGTTATCGGGACTGAATCTAAAAATAACAGATAATGTCAAACGCAAACCTTAAACGAGTAAAATCAAGTGATATCGAACTAAAAGATAAACTTGTTCGTATCCAACGTGTAACGAAAGTTACTAAAGGAGGTAGAAACTTCACCTTTTCAGCTATCGTTGTAGTTGGAAACGAAAAAGGGATTGTTGGTTATGGTTTAGGAAAAGCAAAAGAGGTTACGGATGCTATTACTAAAGGAATTGATGATGCTAAAAAGAATCTGATTAAAGTTGCTATTGTTAAAGGAACTGTTCCTCACGAACAATTGGGCAAATTCAGTGGATCTTTGGTTTTCTTAAAACCAGCAGCTCATGGTACCGGTGTTATTGCAGGTGGTGCGATGCGTGCAGTTTTAGAAAGCGTTGGTGTTACAGACGTATTGGCAAAATCTAAAGGTTCTTCAAACCCTCATAACGTTGTGAAAGCAACAATGGATGCGTTGATGAAAATGCGTGATGCTGCAACTGTAGCGCAAACACGTGGTATCTCAATGGAAAAAGTATTTAACGGATAAAAATAAGTTAAAAGTTCAAAGTTGAAAAGTTGAAAAACTTTAAACCTTAAACTTTCAAACTTTAAACTAAAATAAAAATGGCAACAATTAAAATTAAACAAGTAAAAAGCGGAATCGGACAAACAGTTCGTCAAAAACGTACTTTGCGCGCTTTAGGCTTTATCAAAATGCACCAAACAATTGAGAAGGAAGCAACTCCTCAAGTAATGGGAATGGTAAACAAAGTAGCTCATTTGATAACCGTAATTAAGTAAAAATAAATTGTAGAAATTTAGATTTGTTAGAATCTAAAAATCAAAAATTATAAAATTAAAAAGATGAACTTAAGTAAATTAACACCAGCAGAAGGTTCTGTAAAAAATGCTAAAAAGCGTTTAGGTAGAGGTCAAGGATCAGGAAAAGGCGTAACATCAACAAAAGGTCACAAAGGTGCTCAGTCACGTTCCGGATACTCTGCGAAAAGAGGTTTTGAAGGTGGTCAAATGCCATTACAAAGACGTGTTCCGAAATTCGGATTTAAAAATATTAACCGTGTTGAATATCGTGGAATTAACTTAGATGTTATTCAAGGCTTAGTAGATAACAACAAAGTTGCTACAATCGATTTAGCATTTTTGATATCAAAAGGATTGGCTCACAAAAACGACAAAGTGAAAGTGCTTGGTCGTGGTGAACTAAAATCTAAAGTAGATGTTTCTGTGCATGCATTTTCTGCATCTGCAAAATCTGCAATTGAAGCAAAAGGCGGATCAGCTGTTTCAGTTGAAAAAGCTTAATTAAACACAGTAATACTGTTTTATGAAAAACTTTATAAATACATTAAAAAACATTTGGAAAATCGAAGAGCTGAGAAGTCGTATTCTTATGACGCTCGGACTTATTTTGGTTTACCGTTTGGGTTCATATGTCGTTCTTCCTGGAGTAGACGCGAAAGCACTTTCTGATGCAAGTAAGACATCTAACGAAGGAATAATCGGCTTGATTAATATTTTTGCAAATGGTGCCTTCTCTCGTGCTTCTGTTTTTGGTTTAGGAATCATGCCTTATATCTCTGCATCCATTGTAGTGCAGTTGTTAGGTATGGCTTTACCTTATTTCCGTAAGCTTCAAATGTCAGGTGAAAGCGGCCGTAAAAAAATAAATCAAATTACTCGTTTTTTAACTGTAGGTATTACATTGATGCAAGCCCCTGGTTACATTGCTACCCAAATTACAAATAAAGCAGGTGTTGTTGCTGATGCAGGTTTTGGTTGGATGGCACAATCTATTTTGATTTTGGTTACAGGTACTATGTTTGTAATGTGGTTGGGTGAAAAAATTACCGATAAAGGTATTGGTAATGGAATTTCGTTAATCATTATGATTGGTATCATTGCTCGTTTGCCTGAGTCTTTCTTACAAGAATTTGCTAACCGCTTAGGTGGCGAAGGTGGAGGCGGTGGATTAATTATGTTATTAATCGAAATCGTTCTTTTATTATTAATCATTGTTGGATCAATTATGTTGGTTCAAGGTACCCGCAAAATTCCTGTGCAATACGCGAAGAAAATTGTTGGTAGCAAACAATACGGTGGCACTCGCCAATACATTCCTTTGAAAGTGAATGCAGCTGGTGTAATGCCAATCATTTTTGCTCAAGCAATTATGTTTATTCCGATTACAGTTATTTCTTATACTCAATCTGAATCATTAACAGGTGTATTAGGCGCATTGTCAAACCACAATGGTTTTTGGTATAATTTAGTATTTGCGCTATTGATTATTGTTTTTACATATTTTTATACCGCTATTACTGTAAATCCAAACCAAATGGCAGAGGATATGAAACGTAATGGTGGTTTTGTTCCAGGGGTTGTACCGGGTAAAAAAACAGCTGAATTCATTGATGCGGTAATGTCCAGAATTACATTGCCTGGTTCTATTTTGTTAGCATTTGTAGCAATTTTACCTGCTTTTGCATACTTATTGAATGTTGACGCTGGATTTGCTCAATTTTTTGGAGGAACATCATTGTTGATTTTGGTGGGTGTTGTTTTAGATACATTACAACAAATTGAAAGTCATTTGTTAATGCGTCATTATGATGGATTAATGAAGAATGGAAGAATAAAAGGTCGCTCTTCAATGAGTATGACTACAGCTTAATATAAGAAGAGGGGAAAGCAGAGCGTGAAAGGCTTGTATTATAAAACGAAAGAAGAAATAGAGTTAATACGAGAAAGTTCTTTACTTGTTGGAAAAACTTTAGCCGAAGTTGCAAAAGTTATTAAACCTGGTGTTACTACCTTATCATTGGATAAATTAGCATTTGAGTTTATTAATGATCACAAAGCAATACCTGCTTTTTTAAATTATAACGGTTTCCCGAACTCATTGTGTATTTCAGTTAATTCACAAGTAGTCCATGGAATACCCGGTAAGTATGAATTAAAAGACGGTGATATTGTTTCTGTTGATTGTGGAGTAATCAAAAATAAATTTTTTGGTGATTCTGCTTATACTTTTGCAATTGGTGATGTAAAGCCTGAAATTTTGAACCTTTTAAAGGTTACAAAGGAAAGTCTTTACAAAGCAATTGAAGTAGCCGTTGTAGGTAAGCGAATAGGGGATATCGGTGATGCAGTTCAAGTAAATGCTGAAATAAATGGTTTTTCTGTAGTCAGAGAACTTGTTGGGCATGGTGTTGGACAAAGCTTACATGAGGCGCCTGAAGTTCCTAATTATGGTAAAAAAGGTACAGGGTTAAAGTTACAGGAAGGGTTAGTAATTGCGATTGAACCTATGATTAATATGGGAAAGAAAGCAATCAGACAACACAATGATGGTTGGACCATCACTACTGCAGATAATATGCCTTCAGCACATTTTGAGCATACCATTGCAATAGGAAAGAACAAAGCTGATATTTTATCAAGCTTTGAATTTGTAGAAGAGGTTTTAAATAAAAAATAAAAACAAAATTTTAGAATTTGTAACATAGTAGTTTTTAAGAATCGTTAAATAAAAAATTACAATAGATCTAAAATTAATTAAGTATGGCTAAACAAGCGTCAATTGAGCAGGATGGAACAATTTTGGAAGCATTGTCAAATGCAATGTTTCGTGTTGAGCTCGAAAATGGACATGTGATTACAGCTCACATTTCAGGGAAGATGCGAATGCACTATATAAAAATATTAAATGGTGATAAAGTGAAAATTGAAATGTCACCGTACGATTTAACAAAAGGAAGAATTTCATACAGATACAAATAAAAATTAGTAAAAATGAAAGTTAGAACATCAATTAAAAAAAGAAGTGTTGACTGCAAAATCGTTCGCAGAAAGGGCGTTTTGTATGTAATCAACAAAAAGAATCCTAAATTTAAACAAAGACAAGGATAAAAATAAGTTCAAAGTTCAAAGTTGAAAAGTTGGATTACCCATAACTTTAAGCTTTAAACTTTCAAACATTAAACTAAAATAAAACAATGGCTAGAATTGCAGGTATTGACTTACCAAACAACAAAAGAGGAGAAATCGGTTTAACTTATATCTACGGGATAGGCCGCAGTACTGCTCAAAAAGTATTAACAGAAGCTGGTATTGATTGGAATATCAAAGTTCAAGATTGGAACGATGCACAATTAACTGCAATCCGTACCATCTTAACTGATAAATATAAATTAGAAGGTGCTTTGCGTTCTGAAGTTCAATTGAACATCAAACGTTTGATGGATATTGGTGCATACAGAGGGATTCGTCATCGTGTTGGTTTACCAGTTCGTGGTCAAACAACTAAAAATAACGCACGTACTAGAAAAGGTAAGCGTAAAACAGTTGCTAACAAGAAAAAAGTAACTAAATAATAAACTATCCCACCCCTCAGTAGAGGAAGGATAAGGAAAAGTAAATTAATAAATGGTTAACGTAACTGTTAACGATCATAAAAACAAAAAATGGCTAAAACAAACCAAACAACAACTACAGCAAAAGCTGCAGCAAAGAAAAGAGTTGTAAAAGTAGATGCAGTGGGCGAAGCTCACATTAATGCAACATTTAACAACATTATTATCTCATTAACAAACTTAAGCGGACAAGTTATTTCTTGGTCAAGTGCTGGTAAAATGGGATTCCGTGGATCTAAAAAAAATACACCTTATGCTGCTCAATTAGCTGCTCAGGATTGTGCTAAAGTTGCACACGATTCTGGTTTGAGAAAAGTAAAAGTATTCGTAAAAGGACCTGGTGCAGGCCGTGAATCTGCTATCCGTACTTTAGCCGGTGCTGGAATAGAAGTTACGGAAATTATGGATATTACACCAATTCCTCACAACGGTTGCCGTCCTCCAAAACGTAGAAGAGTATAATATTAAGTCAAAAGACAAAAGTAAAAAGTCAAAGACTTTAATAAAGTAACAATAGAATTTAAAAAATAAAAAAATACAATGGCAAGATACATCGGCCCTAAGTCAAGAATAGCAAGAAAGTTCAAAGAACCAATTTTTGGTCCTGATAAAGTTTTAGAAAAAAAGAACTACCCTCCGGGACAACACGGTTTGTCAAAAAAACGTGCTAAACAATCGGAATATGCTGTTCAGTTACAAGAAAAACAAAAAGCAAAATATACATACGGTATTTTAGAGCGTCAGTTTGCTAAAATTTATACAATGGCACAGCGTGCACATGGTGTTACAGGTGAAGTGTTGTTACAATTAATCGAATCTCGTATTGATAACGTTGTTTATCGTATGGGGATTGCACCTACTCGTAGTGGGGCTCGCCAATTGGTTGGTCACCGTCACATCACTGTAAATGGTAATGTGGTAAATATCCCTTCTTACATTTTGAAAGCAGGTGATGTTATTGCAGTTCGTGAGCGCTCAAAAACGTTAGAGGTAATCAACAACAGTGTTGCTGGTGCTACTAACTCTTATCCTTGGATGGATTTTGATAAATCTACAATGACTGGAAAATTCATTTCAGTTCCTGAAAGAGTTCAAATCCCTGAGAATATTAAAGAACAACTAATTGTCGAGTTGTACTCTAAATAATCCTAGAGCACTTATAACGATAGTATTATCTGTTATTAGACAAATTAAAATAGTAATTAACTTAATAAAATATAACACATGGCAATTTTAGCTTTTCAAAAACCTGATAAGGTGATTATGATTAACTCAAGTGAAACGGAAGGTCAATTTGAGTTCCGTCCACTAGAGCCTGGTTATGGTATTACTGTTGGTAATGCTTTAAGAAGAATTTTATTGTCTTCTTTAGAAGGTCATGCGATCACTACTATCAAAATCGAAGGCGTTGATCACGAGTTTTCTACACTTAAAGGTGTTGCTGAAGATATTACTGAAATTATTTTGAACTTAAAACAAGTTCGTTTCAAAAAACAAATCGAAACTACTGATTTTGAAAAAATCACTGTTACTGTTACTGGTAAAACTCAGTTGACTGCAGGCGATATCGGTAAATTTACTTCAGGTTTCCAAGTATTAAATTCAGATTTAGTTATCTGTAACATGGAACCAACTGTTAAGTTGAAATTAGAATTAACCATTGATAAAGGTCGTGGTTATGTTCCAGCTGAAGAGAACAAGCCTGTAAATGCGTCTGCCGGTTTAATTCCAATTGACTCAATTTACACGCCAATCAAAAATGTTCAATACAGCATCGAGAACTTCCGTGTGGAGCAAAAAACAGATTACGAGAAGTTGATTATGAATATTACAACTGACGGATCTATTCACCCGAAAGAAGCGTTGAAAGAAGCGGCTAAAATTTTAATTCATCACTTCATGTTATTCTCTGATGAGCGTATCACTTTAGATACCGAAGAGAAAATGGCTACTGAAGAGTTTGATGAAACATCATTGCACATGCGTCAGTTGCTTAAAACGAAATTAGTTGATATGGATTTATCTGTTCGTGCTTTAAATTGCTTAAAAGCTGCAGATGTTGAAACGTTAGCTGATTTAGTATCTTTTGCAAAACACGATCTTTTAAAATTCAGAAATTTTGGTAAAAAATCACTTACCGAATTGGAAGATTTAGTTGCAAACAAAGGCTTGACTTTTGGAATGAACTTAGCAAAATATAAATTAGATAAAGAATAAAAACAGATTAGAGATTTGAGATTAGAGATATGAGACGTTTAGTTTTATCTCACATCTCACATCTTACATCTCAATACTAAAAAATAAAATGAGACACGGAGATAAAATAAATAATTTAGGTAGAAAATCTGCTCACCGCAAAGCGATGTTAGCGAATATGGCAAGTTCATTGATTCTACATAAACGTATCAACACAACTCTTGCTAAAGCGAAAGCATTAAGAACGTATGTTGAGCCAATTTTAACAAAATCAAAAGAGGATTCTACACATTCAAGACGTACTGTTTTTGCTTATTTAGGCAATAAAGAAGCGGTTGAAATGCTTTTTAAAGACATCTCTACAAAGATTGCTGACCGTCCGGGTGGATATACTCGTATCCTTAAAACAGGTGGACGTTTAGGTGATAATGCTGACATGTGCTTTATCGAGTTGGTAGACTTCAACGAAAATATGTTGGCGGCTAAAGCTCCTGCTAAAGCGAAAACATCAAGACGTGGTGGTAAAAAGAAATCAACAGATACTACAGCTAAAACAACTGGAAAATCTGAAGAATCAACAGATGACGACGCAAAAAGTGAATAATTTGTTAATTTAATATTTTCAATCTTAAAAAGGATAAAGTAATTTTGCTTTATCCTTTTTTTATGACCGGACCTCATCCTTACCTTCTCCTTGAGGAAGGCGAAGGAGTAAAAGTTAAACTATGAAATATACAGCAAAAACTCCCGCAATTTTATTACTTGAAGATGGTAAAGTGTTTTACGGAAAAGCAGCAGGGAAAATTGGCATTGCTACCGGAGAAATTTGCTTTAATACCGGTATGACAGGCTATCAGGAGATTTTTACAGACCCTTCTTATTTCGGACAAATTATCGTTACTACCAATGTACATATTGGGAATTATGGCGTGAACAAAGATGAAGTAGAGTCAGATTCCATTAAAATTGCTGGTTTGGTATGCAAACAATTCAATGAGTTTCATTCTCGTAAACGTTCGGATGGCTCTTTAAAAGACTATTTTGAAAATGGCAATATCGTGGCAATATCCGATGTTGATACCCGTGCCATTGTTCGTTATATTCGTGATAAAGGTGCTATGAATTGCATTATTTCATCTGAAACACAGGATATAGCAGTATTGAAGGAGAAGCTTGCAAAAGTGCCTTCTATGGCAGGATTAGAATTGTCTTCCAAAGTGAGTACTTCAAAGCCTTATTTTGTTGGGGATTCCAATTCAGAATATAAAGTGGCCGTTACAGATTTTGGTGTTAAGAAAAATATTTTAAGATCTTTAGTTGAGCGAGGATGCTATTTGCAAGTATTTCCAATGAAAACATCTTTCGAAGAAATGATGAAATGGAATCCAGATGGCTTTATGATTTCAAATGGCCCTGGTGACCCTTCTGTGATGAAAGAAGAAATGGCTACCGTAAAAACAATTATCAACTCAGGTGTGCCAACGTTTGGTATTTGTTTGGGGCACCAGCTGATTGCGGAAGCATCTGGAATATCTACCTTTAAAATGCATAAAGGCCACCGAGGGATTAATCATCCTGTTAAAAATATAATTACCGGCAAAAGTGAGATTACTTCCCAAAACCATGGATTTGGAGTAAAAGCAGAGGATGTTGCAAAAATCAAGAACATGGAAGTAACGCATATCAATTTAAATGATAATACCATAGAAGGATTAAGATATACTGATAGAAATGTGTTTTCTGTGCAATATCATCCGGAGGCTTGCCCAGGACCTTACGATGCCCGTTATTTATTTGATGATTTTATTACGATGATTGCTTCCGTAAAGAAAAAAGAAAAGAAAGCAGTAACTGCCTAAATATAAAACTCCTCTGAATTTTCAGAGGAGTTTTTATTTGTGGCCTCGAAGGGAGTCGAACCCCCAACCTTCGGTACCGGAAACCGACACTCTATCCAGTTGAGCTACGAAGCCAATTATGGCACAAAGGTATTAAGATTTTCCAAACTTATTTGTTTGAAGTAATACAATAAAAGCAGTACTTTTATGTTTACTAAAATGCACCTATTCTGAAGCGTTAGAATGAAAAAAAGAAGTATACTATTTGTTTTTTTATTGATTATTGCAAATCTGTCGGCACAACAAATCCCTATTGGTGGCTGGCAAGAGCATCTTTCATACAAGAATGCGCTTTCTGTGGCTGAAGGAAATGGGTTTGTGTATTGTGTAACTACCGGTGGCATTTTTAACTTTCGTAAGTCAGATAATTCCATGAGTCGTTTGTCTAAAGTGAACGGCTTGTCTGATGTAGAAGGGGTGAAGGTTGCATTTAACCCTTATAATAACAAGTTTCTTATTGCCTATAAAAACTCAAACATCGATTTAGTTGATGCAACCCAAATCATCAATATGCCCGACATTAAAAGAAAACCGATCATCGGAAATAAATCAATAAACAATATTCATTTTATAAATCAATACGCTTATTTATCGTGTGGATTTGGAATCGTGGTTTTGGATACGGATAGAAACGAGATTAAAGACACGTATTACATTGGTCCATTAGGCGCAACCATTAATGTGTTGGATATCACAACTGATGGAACGTACATTTATGCCGCAACAGAAACGTCTATTTACAGAGCGCTATTAAGTAATCCGAATTTAGCGAATTATTCTTCCTGGACAATTATAAATGATGTAGCTACAGGAATTGATTTGCCTACAGGAATGTATAATTCGATCACTTCTTTTTTTGGAAAAATATACACCAACTATTCTAAAAATTTAATGTCTGGAGCTTTCAACGAAGATTCTCTTTTTGTATACGATGGCACATCTTGGACGCATTTTATTCCTGGAGGATTTCCTGCATCGGGAAGTGGTTACAATGCACGTTCGATAAAAAATAATTTTAATCAGTTGGTACTTGTTTTGGATGGTGCAGTTAATACATATAATTCAACATTAGGCAGTACCGGATATTATTCCGGCTATTTTGGGGATGCTACCCGGGCAAATGCTGCCGTATTGGATGCGTCTGGTGCAGTTTGGATAGCAGACTCCAAATATGGTTTGGCTTCTTGGCGCCCTAGTATCGGTAACCAATATCGCTATCCCAATGGTCCTAACAGTGAAAATGTCTTAAATATGTCTTTAGGTAAAAACCAATTGTGGGTTGCTCCTGGAGGTTATGCAAAGTTTAGGGTTGATGGAATTTACCAATATAAAGATGAACAATGGAATAATGTAAAGTCTACATCTGCAGCGGCTTCTATGGATTCAATTTATGATATTATGAATGTGTTGGTAGATCCAAATGATCCTAAAAAAGTGTATGCTACAACATGGGGGCAAGGCGTAATAGAGCTGAATGATGGTGCAATTTCAAATTTATACAATACAACAAATAGTTCTTTGTCAGGTTTGGGATTAGTAGGTTACAATCCAGTTTGGACTTATGGTTTAGCCATCGATGAAGGTCGTAATTTATGGATTACAAATTCTGGCGTTGCAAATTCAATAGCCTACAAGAATGCAAGTGGTACATGGGGCGCACTCAATTTTCAACCCATTATCAATAAAGCGAATTTGGAACATATTGTAATTGATAAAGAAGATCAAAAATGGGTTGTTATTTCTAATAGCGGAGGCGGAATTTTGGTGTATAAAGGAAACACTACGGCCACCCCTGTTTTAGGTTCTAATACAAAAAAACTCAATACTGCTGTCGGTAATGGAGGTTTGCCAAGTAATTTAGTGTATTGTTTGGCGAAAGATTTGGATGATGAAATATGGGTTGGGACTGACAAAGGGGTTGCGGTTTTTTATTCGCCTGAAAATGTATTTACAGGCGCTAACTTTGATGCACAACAAATTTTATTGGAACAAGATGGTCATGTTCAAATTTTACTTGAAACTGAAAATGTTCAGGCAATTGCTGTAGATGATGCAAATCGTAAATGGATTGGAACATCCAATTCTGGGGTGTTTTTGATGTCCGCAGATGGAACTCAACAGATTTATCATTTTGATGAAGCAAATAGCCCACTTTTTAGCAATAACGTCAAAAGTATTTCAATTAACCACGAAACAGGTGAGGTTTACTTTGGAACATCCAAAGGAATAATTTCATATCGAGGAACCTCTATTGAATCATTCGAAGGGTTTACAGATGTGTATGCATTTCCCAACCCTGTTAAACCGGATTATGAAGGTCCTATAGCAATTAAAGGTCTAATGAATAATTCCACCTTGAAAATTACGGATATCAGCGGTACACTTGTGTATGAAACAAAATCAGAAGGCGGCCAGGCATTGTGGTATGGAAAAAATTTCAATGATGAACGTGTAAGTTCCGGTGTATATATGGTGTTTTGCACCAGTGAGGATGGAGCACTGAAAGCCGTTACTAAAATTCTTTTGATTAACTAGCCTATCATTTTCATTCTGGTGTTCATCCGATGCTTCATAAAACAAGTGGTATAGTCCTTCAAACAATTCGATATACCGATACGAGTCTCATCGCAAAAATTTACACCGAACAGTTTGGGTTACAGTCCTACATGATTTCAGGTGTTAGAAGCAAAAAGTCAAAAACAAAAGCGACCTTATTTCAACCCATGACAATTGTTGAATTGGAAGTTTCTAATTCACAAAAATCCAGCTTAAATAGAATATCGGAGATTGCCATTCTGTATCCATATTCTGAAATCCCTTACAACATTATTAAAAGTGCTATCGCAATGTTTTTGAACGAGGTCTTGTTTCGGTCTTTAAAAGAAGAACATGCCGATGAAGATTTGTTTTCGTTTATAAAAAATTCGTTGTTGATTTTAGATTTAAAAACAGAAAGTTGCTCCAATTTTCACCTTTGTTTTTTAGTGCAAATCAGCAAATTTTTTGGTTTCTTCCCACAAGGACTGTATTCTGAAATCAATTGTTTTTTTGATTTAGGAGAAGGGAAGTTTGTCTCCCGTGTGCCAAGTCATAATAACTATTTAAATGCATCAGAAGCAAAATTACTACATCAGTTGATGGCTTCCAATTTCGAAACTGTTCATGAAATCAAGATGGATGGAGTTCAGCGTAAAATGATGCTGAATTTTCTGGTTACATACTTTCGTTTTCATATTCCATCCTTCGGTGAAATGAAGTCAATGGCTGTCCTTGAGCAGGTAGTGGGATGATTTTGTTTTTGTTTGATTTTTTTGTATGTTTGTAGTATAAACCCTTAAACCCTTTACATATGAAAAAACTTTACTCTTTAATTCTTACTACTGCCTTTGCTTTTGCCGGTTTTACTTCTATTGCAGCAACAGTTCCTGTTGGTGTTGGTACCGATGGTGTTGGCTTGGCAAATCAGTTCTTCCCAACTGCAGTTAGTGCTAACGTTGGTGATGTGATTCAATTTATTAATGCAGGTGGTTCACACAATGTGACAAGTACTTCTGTTCCTGCTGGAGCAGCAGCTATGAGTTCTGGTACATTAAGTACTCCTGGACAAATGTATAATTATACTGTTACCGTTGCAGGAACGTATCTTTATACTTGTACTTTTCATGCTGGTATGAATGGGACAGTAAATGCTACTGTTGGCATTGCAACGCAAGCAATTGATTTATTAACAACAGTTTATCCTAACCCTTTCAAAGACAAAGTTACTTTTAAGTACAATGGTATTGAAGCAATTGAATTGTTCAACATAGTTGGTGATAAAGTAAAATCTTTTGAATTACCTGCAAATGGAACTGCTACAGAAATAGATCTTTCTGATTTAACAGCTGGTGTTTATTTCATCCGCACATACAGAGAAGGTGTTGCTGTTGAAACAAAGAAAATTGTAAAAGCAAAATAATTTACTTTTGATTTTATAGAAATCGCCAAGAAGAATACTCTTGGCGATTTTATTTTTAGTTATATTTTTTGACAGCATTCACATGAAAAAAAGTCTACTCCTGTTTTTTTTATTTTTTTGTTCGTTTGCTGTGGTCGCTCAAACGGATAAACAAAACATTAAAGTTGTTACCAATTCAGAGCCGTCATTTCCCAAAGGGGATAATGCCCTGTACTCCTATGTTTATATGAATTTAAAGTACTCCGAACAATCCAAAAGTAAATACATTGTTGGGGAAGTGACGTTAAGCTTTGATGTAAAAGTGGATAGTACGGTTACAAATGCTACAATCATTAGTGGCGTTGGATATGGGGTAGATGAAGAAGTGAAAAAGTTAATCGAGACTTTGAAATTTAGCCCCGGTGTGCAAAATGGAACACCTATAAAAATGAATACGATGTATACTTTTCCTGTTAAAGCACATTAATTTCATGAAGGTATATCTTTTTATATCATTTATTTTTCTTTCGATTTCTTCTTTTGCAAATGGAGGAAATTACAAAGGCGATACGACTCATATTTTCAATAAAATTGATACTACCTATATTGAAGATTATCACGACATGTTTACTCTCCGAACAATTGCCGTGACCAGATACAATAATTTTACATTAACAGATAATGTTTCTGGTGCCAAAATGGAATATGGCATAAATGATAATTTGAACATGGGTTTGGGTTTAAGTATTAAATCTATAGGCATAGAATACCAACAAAAAATTTATGGTAATTCCTTTCAATTTGCATTAGCTACCGGAGGAAATACCAGACGATTTATATATGACGTTTATTTTCGTTATACAAAAGGATTTCGAACGAAAAACCGATTCGTAATTGGAAATGATTCATTGACTGGAAAACCTGTATGGGAATATATTTACCGACCAGATATTGCAAACTATAATGCTGGTTTTAATTTCTTATATGTTTTTAATAATAAACAATTCTCAAGCGCTGCTCCCTATAGCTTTACGCAGCGTCAAAAAAAGAGTGCAGGTTCATTATTATTAGGTACATATGCATTGTTGTACGGGCTTACTGCTGATACTGTGCTGTTTCAAGACTCATTGAGGAAATCATTTCAACCTGAATTGCAATTTAACAATGCCTCCTCTTATCTATAAGGGTATCTCTTGTGGATATACCTATACGCTTGTTATTGGTAAATATTGGTACGTTAACATTGCAACGGTTCCGGGCATTTCATTTCAGGGTTTTTATTCTACGAATGCTTACGATCAAAGTCCTTATCAGAACGGATCAGTTGGATTAACTTTGCAATCGAGATTTTCAATCGGATTTAATAAAAGATTAAATTATTTGGGTTTGTGTTATGCCGCAAATAATTATTTGATAAATAATGATTCCAGATCTTCTTTGAATTATAAATTCAGTTCTATAAGAATCTACTATGGTCACCGATTTGATGTTAGAAATTTTCTAAAGAAAAGACTCTAATTTCATTTTTTCTTACTCACGATTTCGAATTGTTGGATAATTGATTCTCCTTCTTCATCTACCAATGTAAGTGTGTGTATTCCTTCCTCAGGAGCCAATCCCATTTGATGATTGCTTTGTGTGGTTCCCAAAAACACCCCATCCAGATGCCAATAGATTAATGTGTTTCCTTTTCTATGAGCGACTTGAAAAATTGTTTTACCCATTGTCCCATCAATTTCTACCGGTACATATATTTTACTGAATTGCTTTGGATAGATTATTTCCATTCCATTTAAACCTGTGGTTTCGCAATCTGCTCGTAATGGTGGTAATTCTTTGTAGGTAGCATTTTTCGATTTATAGTACCATTCCATTGCGGGAGGCAGTACGAACCAACTAACATGTTTCATCTTATTTACATCCTCGCAATTGCTGTTTACACGATAGCTTTCACTTGCATCTAAGTGAATGAGTCGATGATATTTACAAGGCTCTGTGCGTAATCCATTTTTCTGTATCCAAACGATTTCTGTTGGTGCGCAAATTTCTGTTGCTCTAGAACCACTTTGTTTACATAGTTTTATTTTTTCCATTTCATCAAAAGGAGGGGAGAACCATTTTGAAGTTTTTAAAACACTAAAAATATCAAACATAATAGGGGCTGCTGTTTGTAATCCAACAAGTCCCGGTCGACCTTCTCCATCGGCATTTCCAACCCAAACACCGACAACATATTTTGGGGTTATTCCGATGGCCCAACCATCTCTAAATCCGAAGCTGGTTCCTGTTTTCCATGCAACTTTTGACGATGAAGTATACTGTTTCCATCCTGCTTCTTCATCTGGTCTGGATACCTCTACCATCGCCTCGAAGGTAAGATAGATAGAGGCAGCATCAAGAATAGACGTATTTTCAAGAATTGCATTTTTTTCTTCTCGTGAAATGTAGTAAGGTGCATGAAAATCATTTTTATCATATTTACCATTGTGTTTTGTATAATGATTTAATGTTCTGGCCATGCTGGCATACATGCCTACAATGTCCCATAATTTACCTTCAGCTCCTCCTAAAATGACTGATAATCCATAGTGGTCAGGTGATTTTGTGAGGGTGGTCATACCCAACCGTTTTAAATTATAGTTGAATTTTTCAATGCCATAGTTTTGTAACATTCTCACGGCAGGGATATTTAAACTTCTCGCCAAAGCTCGCTTTGCTGGTACAGCTCCATCAAACGTCTGGTTGTAGTTTTGTGGTGCATATCCGGCAATTTGTGTGGGAATATCAGGGACCAATGTTGTGCTTAGTAATTCCCCATCGTTCAACATGCTTGCAAACAAAAATGGCTTCAAGATACTGCCTGTGCTTCGTGGAGCACTGATTATATCTACATCGCCTTCATATTCCGGTTTTCCTGTATTGCTTGTATTTCCTACATAAGCAATTACATTTCCGGTTTCTACATCCAAAACAATGGCACAGGCATTGTGAATTTCATTTCCTTTTAAAATTTTATGATGATTCTCAATAATAGTGTTTGCGCGCTCTTGTAAATGTCCATCAATGGTTGAACGAATTCTTTTTCCCGAAAAATCTTCTTTCACCGCTCTTTGCAAAAGGTGTGGAGCAATTTGCGGAATAGCGTGTGGTTTGCCTGGTAAAGGCTCTTTTTTGCTTAACTCACAGGTTTCCTTATCTATTTTTTTTGCAACATATAAACGATCCAATAAACGGTTTCGCTTTTTTAATAATCGTTCTTGATTTTTTCCTGGATAAATTAAACTGGGAGCATTTGGCAATACAGCTAATGTTGCGGCTTCTGCCCATGAGAGTTTGGTTGGTTCTCTTCCAAAATACCTCCACGAGGCGGCATCTATTCCTACAACATTGCTACCAAAGGGTGCGTTAGAAGCATATAATGTAAGAATTTCTTTTTTTGAATAACTAAACTCTAAGCGAGTTGCTAAAATAATTTCGATGAATTTTTCGAAGAATGTTCGCTGTTGCCCCTTTCTGGACATACGAATTACTTGCATGGTGATGGTACTTCCACCACTGATTGTTTTTTTTGATTCAAGGTTTTGCTTCGTTGCTCGGATAATGGCAGTTGGGCTTACTCCCCAATGTGAATAATAACCTCGATCTTCAAACTGGATAATACAATCGATAAATTTTTGTGGTAATTGTTCTGTTAATGGAAAGCGCCACTGGCCGTCTGCTGCAATTTTAGCAGCAAGTAATTCTCCGTCACGGTCTTCAAGTACCGTACTCGTTTGGTTTTTGAATAGGGGGGAAGGCAAGCAGAAACAATACCATATAAATAAAAGAGAGAAAATGATTGTAAGTATTCCTTTTCTGCTTTTTAAAAAAAATAATATGGATGGAATACGTTTCAATGAGAGATTATGAGCTCGTGTTTTTATTTAATAGTTCGTTTCGGAGCTGACGAGATGTTTTTTTACTTCCATCATGACTCCATCCCGGAGGTCCGAAGAGATACATAAACTTTGCTTTAATATTGGATGGCTTTTTTAAATCATTGATAATGTTTATCCATTCATGAAAAACCATTTTAATAGGATGATAGGTTTTAATGTTTTCTGTTAACCCGAAAACTACTTTTTCATTTTTGTCTTCTGCTTTGAATGTGCCAAATAATTTGTCCCAAATGATGAATACCATTCCCATGTTTTTATCCAGATAGAGTACATTGCTTGCATGATGCACTCGATGGTGAGAAGGGGTAGACATAAAATATTCTAGAAAACCCAATTTGTCAACGGTTTGTGTATGGATGAGAATGCCATAAATTTGGGTGGCAGAATAAATAAACATGATGTCAATGCCTTTAAAACCGAATAGTGCAAGTGGAATAAAATATATAAATCGATACAACGGTTGAAACACAGAAGAACGGAATCCGACTGTTAAATTATATTCTTCTGACGAATGATGTGTTACATGAACGGCCCAAAATACCCGGCAGTAGTGGTCGATTCGATGAAGCCAATAAAACATAAAATCTTGTGTAATCAGTAAAATACCCCAATAAACAAAAGGATTTTGAAATTCAATAAATTTATATTGGAAGAAAAAGTTGAGTACAAACAAGCACACGCCTCTTACTAAGATATCCAAGCTTAAGTTTAAAATGGTTAAATATACGTTTGATAAGGTGCCTTTAACCGAGTAGTAATTTTTGTGATGGTAATAGCTGAATAAAATCTCGGCACCAATCACTATCGCATAGATGGGTGTTGTTATTGCAATAAGAAGGGCTTCTCTGAATTCATTCATGCTACAAAAATAAATAAAAAAGCCACTCGGAATCCGAATGGCTTGCAATCAAAATGGTTATTTATTAACGAATATATACTTTTTTGGTATAAACAATGTTGTTTTGAGTGATGGTAACAAAATAGATGCCTGAATTCGCTTCAGCCATATTGATTTTATTTTCTTTATCATTCAAATTTCCTTGAAATATAACTTGTCCGATAGCATTGCTCACTTTTACATCTGATTGTATTAGTTTGTCAGATAAGAATTGAATAAAAATAGTTTTATCGGAACTGTATATTGTTGTGTTTGCTAATGCAGCATTTTCTTCAACGCCTAAAGGCATTTCGCCAGCTAAAATAGATGCATTGGGAGTTGCATTGTATGCGTAATCTTTGATGGTGAACTGACTTGCTGTTGCATCCACATCAAATCTAGCCCAGCCATAATGAAGCTGTGCCCCAATGTAAAACTGTAAGCCAATAAATTTATTGGTTTGACCTAAAAAATTTCCATAACTGGAACCTGAACCAAAGTAGCTGGCCATCGATTGACTACTTCCAAAGTTAAACTGTAACGTAGATTTGATGGTGTCTCCTGAGTTTAACGCAAAAGGATACACATATGCACCAATGGTGTCACCTGCAACTCCATTTGCTCCTGCAGGAGTTACCGCAACTTGCTGTGATGTGTAGGAAGAAGATGAGCCGATGTTTAAATTGAATGCAAAATCAAAAACACCACCATTATCCAAATCCAGGTTGAAATAAGAACCTCCAATTGATGTTGTAGAATCGGGATTTACATCCGTGTAAATGACTTGTGCATCCGTCTGTGAACTAATCAAAGCCAATGAACCGGCTAAAGCCGAATAGGATTTAAGCTTTTTGTTAAGTGGTGTCTTTTCCATGATAAATAGTTTAATCAAATATAAGAAAAATTGTGTTTTATTACTAAACCGATTTTTTATTTCTATAAAGATTGCGATCAACAGCTTGAACCATTTTTTCAATGTTCAGCTCAGAATCCAGAAAAAGTGATAGGTTTTCAGCTATTTCTTGTGGATTTTGAATAACATCTGAGTAAGAAATAAAGGTGACTTCAAATTGAGGATGATTTTTTATCCAGGATTGTGTTTTCTCTAGCTGCTTTTTAAACGTATCTGCCAGTGATGTTGGGTATACTTTTTTTTCTACATCTGCTTTTTTTCCAAGCATGATTTGTTGCGATTGAATGACTTCTTCCATTTCTCGTTCCATAAAAACGACTTTATATTGATAATTAGCAGGAAGGAATTGTAAGAGTTGAGCAATTACCTTTACTACTTTATTTTGTCCTTCATGTAGCCATGAATTATCATGTGCTAAACTTTTTACTTTTTGGTATTCTAAATATCCTTTCGGATTATTTTCATCCGTGGCACGAATGTTATCTGTTAAAATATTTAACCCTCCAGCGGCCAACATTTGCATCATCATGGATGTGCCGGAACGGGGGAGTCCTGAAACAATTGTAATGGTTCCTTTAATGTTGTTTTTGATGAAATTGCTGTGTATTTCTGCTTTTGATGAGTCCATGACATGCTCTGTGTATAGTTTTACTAAATAGGAGTGAGCCTTTCTGTTTCCGGGTTGGTAAGTAGTTGCAACCTTAAATGCTTCAACGGCTCTGTCGTACATTTTTAAGCGATAAAAAGCTTCACCCAAAAAATAGTGGGCTTGAGCATTATTGAAAATAAGTGATACCGCATTTAATAAATGATCAAGAGCTTTATCCAGTTCATCTGTTCGTAAAGAAGCTATTCCTAAACCAGTATGAGCTGCTGCATTTTCGTAATCTATTTCCAACGCTTTTGTAAAGGCATTTTTTGCTTCTTCCCATTCTCGTAGTTTGATAAATGCTTCTCCGACTTTCACATGTATTTCAGGCATATGAGATATGGTTGACATTGCTTTTTTGAAAAGTGGTATTGCTTTCCTTGGTTTGTTTTGTGAGACCAATAAAATTGCTTCCAAATAATCCAATTGTGGTAAATCTTTTTTGTCGAGTGTTTTTAGTTGCTCGATAACAGAAACGCAGCGATCTGTTTTTTTTGACTTTAACAAGCATTCCACATATTTTAAACCATACCGAGAAATTGTAGTATTCTGTTGGTAAAGGGACTCTAAAATTGGTTCGGCCAATTCACTTTGTTCTTTAAATAAATAAATTCGAGCAAGATTGAATTGAGTTTCATTTACAACACGCTCAACCGTTTTGGCTTTGTCTTCGGATGGTGTTTCAATATACCCTAATTCAATTAACTGTTTCATGGCTTCTGCCGCTGCAATAGGATCTTCTTGCAATTCAGTTGGATGATTTCCTGCATTACCATCCACATTTTCCCAGCTGTCAATATAAGAAGGGATCACAGGATTGTCGAAAACATGTGTTAATACTTTTCCATCCATATCTTTTCCAACCGGTAAGCCGAATAAGGTTAAGATTGTTGGTGTAATATCAAGCAATGTTGCACCATAGATGCGTTCATCTTTTTGGATATTCGGACCTGATATACAAAACATTCCAAATTGCCGATGCTCTAAAGCGGGAGCCATTGGCTCTGTTGGAAGCCGTTTCGGGCGAAGGTGGTCAGAATGAAAACCATGATCGGAAAGAATGATAATCGTAGTATCTTCTCCAGCAAGTTGAATGTAGCGTTCCAGCATCATGTCATGAAAACGGTAAATTCCATTGACAACATCTTGGTAGAGATCAAATTTGTCATCGGCAATACCTTGCATTTGAGGAGGATGATATTTCATGAATCCATGGCTCAGATGATCAATTGTGTCAAAATAAACGGCTGTTAAATCCCAAGGTTCATTTTCCATTAGCCATGTTGCTGCAGCATGTGTGGAGGCACATTCGGCAATATTTTTTCCAATGATAGAAAGGTATTTGTCTTTTTGTTGGTCAACTAAATGTGCTTTTGGTACAAAAGGTAAAATATGTTCTCCGGTTAGTTCTGTTGGGTGAATTCTATATTCAGAAAGAATTTCAGTGAGCCGTTTTGGATGGATAGAACCTTCTGGTAATTTCCAATCTTCTGTTTTTTCTGCTGTAATTTTTTGAAAAAAATTGGATACCATAGTGCCATTGATTGGTTCCACTGGATTGCTCGGCCACCAACCGACAACATTCGATTTTAAATTGTTTTGTGAAAGGATATTCCAAAATGCTTTACATTTTCTACTAGTAGAAGTAACGGGTCGTACTTCCATTTTATCGGGAACAGGTTCCACAAAATTTAAGATGCCATGTTTATCACCTGTTTTTCCAGTAGCAATAGAAGTCCATAAAATAGGAGACAATACGGGATCTAATGTCGCAATATCTCCCATAACACCTTTATTGATTAAGGATGCCAGAGATGGCATTAAACCTGCATCTAGCAGTGGATGTATTATTTTCCAATCGGCAGCATCCCAACCTAATAGCAGTACTTTTTTTGCCAATCGTTTATTCATTTGTTGAATTGTTGGTTATTCTTCCGCCATCTTCTGCTCGTTTTTTTCTCCATGCTTTTATTCCAACTGCCCCAAGTGCAAGGATTCCCAGTGCTCCTTCAGCAGGAATTTCAATAGTTTTTTTTTGTTTGTTTGAGTCGAATTTATTGGTAGGATTTGTTTTCATAATCGAATAAGAATGGTGTGTAAAAATATGATTTTTTAAATTGATTTGCTGACTGAACACCTTGATTTAAGGTCTGTTATGGGGTGGTTTATTAACAAAAAGCCCGTTTTTCAACAATTTTCATTTTTTTTCACTTTAAAACTTGCCTCGTGTATGTTTTCTGCATTACATTCGTTATATAAATTAATGTTTAACCCAAAAAACAAAACAAGATGAACAAAGCAGAATTAGTTGATGCAATGGCTGCAGAAACAAAATTAACAAAGGCTGATGCAGGAAGAGCATTAGCTGCATTCGTTAACGCTACAACAAAAGCACTAAAAAAAGGTGACAGAGTTGCACTAGTAGGTTTTGGATCTTTCTCAGTTTCTAAAAGAGCTGCTAGAAATGGTCGTAACCCACAAACAGGAAAAGCTATTAAAATTGCTGCTAAAAAAGTAGCAAAATTTAAAGCTGGAGCTGATTTAGCAAAAACAGTTAACAAATAATAATTTGTCAACTTTAAAAAGGCCTTGCAATCAAATTGCGAGGCTTTTTTGTTTATAATGCCCTCTGTTCAGCCTTTGCAATGGATTCATCTTATTGTCATTTCGGAAGTTCAACAATTAATGGAGCGTAAAGCCTATTAGAATTCTTTTAAATTGTTTGTGATTATCAGTAATTGCTTTTATTTTAGTGCCTCTAAAATCTGCAATTGAAAAGACATTCATACATATTAATCCTATTGTTTTATTTCATTTCGTCAATTACGTTTGCACAAAAAAATGCGCAAATGGATAGTTTGATGAATTTATTATCTAAGGACATCCCCGATACTACCCGAGTGAATGTGTTGAACGACTTGGCAAAAAAATTTCTTGATCTTCCGGATAGTAGTTATTCATTTGCCTCCATCGCTTTGGAATTAGGAAAAAAAATTGATTATAAAAAAGGGTTGGCACGCACTTATTCTCGAATGGGAGAGATTTACAATGCAAAAGGAAATTATGATTTAGCACTTAAAAACTTACAAGAATCATATAAGATTTATGACGAATTGGGGAATAAAAAATTGATGAATGTCGTAATGAATTCCATCGGTAATACCTATCTCGGAAATAACGATACAGAAAAAGCATTGGATGCGTTTCGGAAGTGCTATCGAATTGGTTTGGAAACAGACGACACTTATGCCTTGGCTTTGGCTTCTTTTGGCATTGGTAATATCTTTGGAACAAAAGGACAAGTAGATAGTGCTATGAAGTATCTGAATTATGCATTACCTGCTTTCGGTAAACAGAAAAACGTTTATGGTGAAGGAATGACCTATGCTTTGATTGGTCAGTTGCTAAATTCTGAGAAAAAGTATTCTGAGTCATTACAGTCATTGAATAAAGCACTGGATTTGTTTAAAGGGATTGATCAAATGTATGGTTTGGGTGTTGTTTTTCAATCATTAGGAAAAACATATTACGACAGTGGGGATACAAAAAATGCATTAAAAAATTATCTGGAAGCATTTGATATTCATTTGAAACGAAATGCATATGATAATTTGAAGGAAACTTGCAGAGATATTTCCATTGTTTATAAAGATATCGAAGATTATAAAAGTTCATTGGTGTATCATGAACTTTATATGATTTACAAGGACTCTGTTTTTAATGAACAGAGTAGAAAACAACTCCTTGAAATTGAAACACAGTATCAAACTGAAAACAAAGAGAAAGAGATTCAATTAAAAAATTTAGAATTAGCAAAATCCAATGCCGACATAAAAAGCAGAACAATTTATTTGTATATATTCATTGGCGTTTCCTGCGTTTTTTTAATCATGGCTTATTTTGTTTATAGAGAGTATAAGCAAAAGAAAATTGCGAATATTCGCATTCTCAAACAAAAAGACATCATAGAAGCAAAAAACAAAAACATTACTGATAGTATTCGATATGCGCAATACATTCAAGGTTCGATCTTGCCTGATGATGACATGACCTATTCACTTTTGCGTGAATCATTTGTTTTGTACCGCCCGAAGGACATTGTTAGTGGTGATTTTTATTGGATTGTTTCTTCTGATGCATACGTGTATGCAGCTGTTGTTGACTGTACAGGACATGGTGTGCCGGGAGCTTTTATGAGTATGGTCGGATACAATGCGTTGAATAATGCAATTAAACATCTCAAAAACCCGGGGACGGCCGAAGTACTTTCTTTTTTGCAGCAAGAAGTTCATGAATTATTTCGTCATAATTATAATAGTAGCACTGTTCGTGATGGAATGGATATTTCATTGGTTCGAATCGATAGAAAGAATATGATGTTGCAATTTTCTGGAGCGAATAATCCGGTTTGTTATATCCGAAACAAACAATTCGTAGAATGTAAAGGTGATAAAATTGCAATCAGTGCCCACAATGAAAATAAAAATGTTGTTTTTACACAACATGAAATAGAACTTCAAAAGTCGGATGCGATATATTTGTTTAGCGATGGCTATATTGATCAGTTTGGTGGCCCGAAAGGAAAGAAATTTAAATATAAGCAATTCCAAGAATTGCTATTAAGTGCATCTCATCTCCCGATGAATGAACAAAAAAAATTATTTGCTAAAACCTTGAAACATTGGCAAGGTAATCTCGATCAAATAGACGATATTCTTGTCATTGGATTTAGAGTGTAATCGCACACTGTATCTTTTTTTATCTCCTCCGTTATATTTTTATCAAACTAAAATCGGAGGTAAAAATGAACCATTATAGTATTCATGAATTAAGAAAGTCTTTACTTGTAATTTGCACCTGCAATACTGCACTTTTTCTATTGTTGATTTTTTTAAGCCTTTTTACATCTTCTTTCGGACAAGAAAATACACTTGGCCCTTCAAAGTACCCTGATTTGCCTTACGTTAAAGAGAACACCCCAAACAAAGAGGTGACTTCCTATCCTTCTTTACGAGAAGCGGATGTGATGTGGAGCAAACGCGTTTGGCGGGTTATTGATTTAAGAGAAAAAATGAATCACCCGCTTTATTATCCTGAATCACCATTGTTGGATAGAAAAAATTTGTATGATGTGATTATTGATGCAGCTCTCAAAGAAGGTAAAATAACATTATTTGATAATCCGGCAACTGACGATCAGTTTAGGTACGAGATGACATCTACAGAAGCCAATAACAAGCTTTCGCCAATTGTCATGATGTATGTTGAGCGATTAGATGGTTCGGGCTTTGATTCTGTGCCAACACCACAGCCAATTGTATCTTCACAAGTTTGGAAATATTGGATAAAGGAAGATTGGTTTTACGATAAACAAAGATCCGTTTTAGATGTACGAATTATAGGTATTTGTCCGTTAATAGAGAAAGTCTCTGAGTCAGGAGAGCATTTAGGTGCAGATAAACCCCTTTTCTGGATCTATTTTCCGGAAGCTCGTCCGGTGTTCGCAACTTCAGAAGTCTATATGCGTAAAAATGACGCTGAAAGACGAACACTGGATGATATCTTCTGGAAACGAATGTTCTCAAGTTATATCCGAAAGGAAAGTAATGTATACGATCGTGGTATTTATGATTACAAAGTTGGATTGGAGCAACAACTGGAATCAGAGAGAGTAAAGAGTGATATTTTTACCTATGAACATGATTTATGGCATTTTTAACTTTTCGACTCCGCCTGTCGTTTGACAGGTGGAGTCGAAAAGCTCTAAGCTCTTTCTTCCCAAATGATGCATAGATGCACAATTGTAGCAACTGCTTTTTCCATATCCTGTATGGAAACCCACTCATGTTTGGAGTGAAAAGCGTGTTCACCTGCAAATATGTTCGGGCAAGGTAATCCCATGTACGAAAAACGGGAACCATCAGTTCCTCCTCGAATGCTTGATAATACCGGCTCAACGCCCGCTCTTTTAATAGCGTCTAGCGCATTGTTAACAATTTCCGGATTTTTATCCAGTACCTGTTTCATATTGCGATATTGTTGTTTAACAATAAAATCAAAAGAAGAGTGTGGGTAGTTTTTTATTGTTTTTTCTGTTAATGATTTTAAAAAATCTTCTTGTGTTTTTAGGCTTTCCTCATCAAAAGCACGAATAATAAACTGTAATGTTGTTTCCTCTATACCACCAGAAATACTTAAGGGGTGTACAAATGGTTCTTTTTTTTCAGTTGATTCCGGACTCATTTTATCTTTTGGTAATCCAGCTACAATTTCGCTCGCAATTTTGATGGCACTCTCCATTTTGTTTTTTGCAAAACCCGGATGTGTGCTCACTCCATGAATGTTGATGGTTACCCCATCTGCAGAAAATGTTTCATTTTCAATATGCCCCAATTCTTCTCCATCAATCGTGTATCCGAAATCAGCACCTAGTTTTTTCATGTCGGCTTTGTCAGCCCCTCTGCCAATTTCCTCATCGGGTGTAAATAGTATTTTTATCGTTCCATGTTTGATTTCCGGATGTTTCATCAAGTGGTTTGCCGCATCCATGATTTCTGCAACACCTGCTTTGTTGTCTGCGCCTAATAAGGTGGTTCCATCAGTTGTGATGATGTCATTGCCTATTTGTTTCAGCAAAGATGGATGATCCTTTACACGTATTACCTGCGTTTGATCTTTAGGAAGGACAATGTCAGTTCCATCGTATTTTTTATGAATTTGTGGTTGAACATTTTTGCCTGAACAATCTGGAGAAGTATCCATATGTGAACAAAAACAAATCACCGGTACTTTTTTTGTTGTATTACTTGGAATGGTTGCATAAACATAGCCATATTCATCCATGTGAGCATCCTTTATGCCCATTTCTAAAAGCTCTTGCACCAGCACGTTGCCTAAATCTTTTTGTTTTGGGGTTGATGGACAAGTACGTGAACTAGGATCGCTTTGGGTATCTATTTTAGCGTATTTTATAAATCGTTCTGTAACGGTATGATTGATTAACATAGGATAAGGATTATAAGTAAATGATATTACGAATTACACTATTTTTGCGCAATATTCAAAATTAAATACTGCATGAAATACAAACGTTTAGATAGTTCTGAATTAAAGGCATTAGAAAATGAGTTTATTCACTTTCTTGCCTCAGCACAAATTACCGGTAGTGATTGGGAAAAGATGAAGTTGGAAGAACTAAGTAAAGCCGAAGAGCTGTTGGATGTTTTTAGTGATTTGGTATATGAAAAGGTGATGAATAAAATAGAATTTTTAGAATACCGGGATAATAAGTCGTTAAACCTCTTTCGCTTTGCAGAAGATAAAATTGTGTTATTGGGAATAAGAGTAAAAGAAAACAGTAAGTTGGATTTAATGGCTGATGGAGTGTTTGATCAATGGAAGAATAGTGATTCAGATGCAGTAAATTTAGTAAGGTCAGAAAAACAATATAGAGGTGAAAAAGGGGTAGAGGTATTTGAATTGTTACAAACTGGATGTTTTATAACCGATGGAAAATTGTTTAATCTTTTGCAACAACTTTAATTTAGTTGCTGTAAGAGTTAGAGGTGCGGGCAACTTTTCCGGCTTTTTTTAAGCTACCATTTGATGGTGTGTTGAGGGCAGGTGCCGGAATCATTTTAAAAATAACAATATTGCTTTTTGTCGTAATGACAGAATCGTTTGATTTCGGAGCAAGTTTACTTAAATCTCCTGTGTTTTTGGAGAAACCCACTGCAGCAAACATAGAGAATAAGAAAGTGAGCGCAATTTTTGAAAATCGATTCATTTCTACCTTAATTAGTTATTCAAAATTAAAACATTTTATTTAAAAGCGCAATATATTTTGTGCTTTTACTTTTATTAACAAATAGGAATAAAAAAAGGGCTATATAGCCCCTTTTTTATGGTTAAACTGGTTGGTATTATTCAGAGATAACCAATTTTTTAGTGATTGTTGTATTGTCTATTGTGAATTTTACAAAATAAATACCGCTTTGAAGGTTCAATTCGTTTTTAGAAATTTCGATTGAATAATCGCCTTCAGTTTGGTTTTTGTTATTTACTTGCATGATTTGTTTTCCTAAAACATCAACCAACACAATTGTAACATCACCTTTTTTGTTCAAATGGTAAGATACAGTTGATGATTGACTAGTTGGATTAGGGAAGATAGCCACATTCGCTGATTCGCTGCTGTTTTCATCAACACCAACAACACCTGAAATGTTAACGTCATCGATGTAGATGCTGTTGCTTTCTTTTCCGGTTACATATTCAAATTTCACACGTGTTTTATTAGAAGCTGTGATACCTGATACAGTAAGAAGAGCCCACTCACCTGGTGTAGAAGGAATGTATTCTTCCGGATGATACCCGTTGTTGATTAGGGTAGTAGCAGAAGGACCAGTAGCCGTTCCCGCTCCTGTAAAGGTGCGTTTCACTGCCCAAGTTGCACCACAATCAGTAGATGAAGAAACGATTAATTTATCGTTCATGTCAGCTGGAACTGTAGCTGTTGTTGCAGCAGCACATCTAAAGGTAAGTGTTGGTGATGATACAAAAGATAAATCAAATGAAGGAGAAATCAATTGATCAACATCGTATGCATAGCTGTAATAAGGATTCATCATAGCACTATGTGTACTGTTATATCCAGCAGCTGAAGAATAATACCATGTTTTGCCATTGTTATCTAAATCATTAATCATCCAATGTGACCAAAATTCAGCAGCATTTTCAAAATCTTCAGTATAGGTTGCGGGAACTTGAGCAAATCCATCAGAAACAATGATGTAGTTTGTTTTTGTTGATGTTGCTGTTCCACCTGCATAGGAAGTGGTTAATGTTACTTCGTAAGTACCCGGAGTGCTATAGGTTACTGTAGGGTTTGCTGCAGTTGATGTAGCAGGTGTTCCACCTGTGAACGTCCAAGAAGAAGTTACAGTTGGTGAAGTATAAGTTGTTCCAAATGTTGGTGTAATGCTAGAAATGTTTTTTGTAAATGTTACAGTTCCACCAGGACAAACCATTGTTCTGTTTGCATAGAAATCAGGTTTTGGAGCACAAGCTACAGCAGAACCGTCTGTTCCGGTTGCAGCCAAGTTAGAACCAATCCACAGGTTGTCTCTAGCAGATAACGACAATTCTAAAGCAGCGCGCATACGCCATTTTTGATCTTCTGTAAACATTTTAGAGCAATAAGAATACTCCATATAGTTTTCAACGTTTTCTACGATACCATGTGTTCCTGTGAAAGCAATGTTGTCTACACCAAATGTTCCATTGATGTCTTCTGCATTCCATCCATAGATACGGAAAGTACGAGTTGTGTTGTTGATGCTTGTGAAGCTTGCTCCACTTAACGTGATTTTACTTCCGGTCATTGATACAGTTGTATCAAAGTTAATAAAGAAGATGTTTCCGGCTTGTACACTTAAGTTTGGATTAGAAGGAGTAATAGAAGCGGCTAAGTTTGCAGCGTAGCCATCTGCACTTGAACGAATCGCAAATGTGCGGATGCCATTTGTATCACGTTTTACATTAAATGTGATACCAGTCATCGTTAATGCTTGAGCTAAATCTGGAGTAATTGAGAATTCATAGTATTTTGAATTATCAAGACTACCTGTTAAAGCAGCAAAAGAAGTTTCACCATTCAATGCTCCTGTTCCCCAGTTTGAAAATTCAAACATAGAAGCAGAAGCAGAGTTTGTTGAAACACCAACTGCGATAGGATTACTAAATGTAATTGCAGAGTCTGTTGCTTCTGGAGCTGCAGATGGATCTGTTGTTCCGGATGTAGTAGTTACGCTACCAAATGTATAAGTACCAGTTAATGCTTTTGAATCGCACTCAAAATCATATCTGTTACCACAATTGTCATGACCTGATGTTATTGGGGTGTCATTTACTCCTTCGTCACCACATGCAACTTCAGGATTATTGGTTGAACCCCAAGTATGAGGTAAATTTAACCAGTGACCAACTTCGTGCGTTAATGCTCTGGATTGACCAACTGTTCCTGTTCCGATGCTACCAATATAGTTGTGAATAATGATAATACCATCTCTTGGTTCCATATACCATGGTGCAGTAGCACTTGGGTAATATGCGTAACCTGCTGTACCAACGCTCTCCATTGTACGGATAACCCATACATTTAAATAACTTTGGCGTGGCCAAGGATTTAATTTAGAGTCATCATTCGCATTATCTGTTTTATGAGAATAAATTCTATCGATACCATTGGTGCAATTTCCGTTCGGATCAATTTGAGCTAAGCGAAATTCAATTTTAATATCTGCCGCCATTGGTTGAAAAGGGGGAACGATTGCAGCGATATCTGCATTTAATTTCCGATAGTCTCGGTTAAGAATATTTACCTGATCGATGATTTGAGCATCGGAGATATTCTCTGTTCCATTCACATGTAATACGTGAAATACGATTGGAATAATAAATACATGGTTAGAATCAACTGATTTTGATTCTCTTTTAGTTTTTATCAATTGATCAATTAAAGCGTTGTATTCAACTTCTGACTGAGCGATTTCAGGATGCTCTGCAAGCACTTTATTATGCATTTGTGTTGTTCCGCATTTGTATTCGCCTTGAGCGAAAGCGGTGTTCTTGCCTACAAAGCAAAAAACAGATCCTAAAAACAGGTACGTGAATAGATTTTTTTTCATTATCGTGCGATTTATTGAAAGTAATTTAAGTATTTCCTAGATGCAATATTAAGCATAAAAACAAAAAAATGAAAGCTTTTTGGTGAATAAATGCCTTTCATTTATTAAGCGGTTGATTTTAAGGTTAATTGGTAGGAAATGGAAGGAAAAAGGAGCCCGATTGGGCTCCTTTGGATTTGAAGTATGATGCATAACTTATATCTTGATTCGAATGGCACCTACAATGTTTCTGCCAGGAGAACTGAAGCCGGAAGCAAACATCCGATAATGAACATCAAATAAATTCTCTACGCCTAAGTTAATACTAACATTCTTTGTTACATGGTAAGCAGTTTTGATATTGAAGGTAACCCATCCTGGCATATATCCATTTATTGGGTCAGCCGAATACAATTCGTTGTCCTCCGTCCCTAAACTATATTCTTTTCCTGTTTTTGCAGCGCTATAGCGGGCATAAATCTCACTTTCGAATTTCTTAAAGTGATACAAAATGCTTGTTTGTCCGAACATTGGAGGAATATGATCCATCGGAACAATGGTATCGTGATTGGGGTCGTTGGCAATTGCCGGCAATTGCTTATGATACTGTCCCATTGTATAGGTTAATGATGTTTTAAACGATACATTATCTGTAAAATCAGCAGTGATTGCAGCAAAAAGCCCTTGAATGTAAGCCTCGTCTACATTTTGAGGTGCTACTACTTGGCTCAAAACTCCGTTAAACATCACTGAATCCTTTCCGTTGTATTGGTATTCTTTGAGGACAATCGCATTTTTTAGCAACGTATAATGATAGTTTGCTTCCAGTTTGATCTTGTTATCCATAATTGTTGTAGATAAACCGCCTTCAATGTTGTAAGCATATTCAGGTTTAAGTGTTTCATTTGGCACAACTACTCTGCTGCCAACCGATTCGAATACTTTGCTGATGTCTTCGACATTAGGGGTTCTGAATCCTGTTGAGGCCAATATGCTGAAACGAACATTTTTTTCAGGCATCATGATGAGTGCTATATTTCCATTTAAAGCATTGTTGGTTTGGTTTACAGAAGTAAAAGGGAATTGAAAGTTGGATACAGCGGATGATGTATCAAAATTACACGTAATGGAATTGTATGAATATCGAATTCCTTCAGATAATATAAATTTTTCATTGATCTCCCAACTATGTGTTAAATATAAACCAACATTCGCGGTTTTACTTCCACCATTTGGATATCTGGTGTCAACCGGACCGATGGCCTCCGCACCAGTGTATATGTTTGCTTTTGAAGCAGTAGATGTCACTTTGTTGGCAACAACTTCTGCACCATAACTCAACTCATGTTTTTCTTTTACTTGTTTTCTTAAATCTGCATTCAAGGAATAAACATTTACTTTTTCAAAGTTCCTCGTCTTGAAGTTGCTACCACTACCACTCGTATAATCCGTGCTGAATCTTCGACTAAATCGCTCTTGTGAAATGTCTTGATAGGCAGCAGTAATTCGCATGTTGTCAAAAAGTTTAGAGTCCGACTTTAAGGTTACGTAAAGAGAGGTTAATAATCTTTCTTGTGGGCCATAGCCATTCTCTGCAAATTTTAAATTTCCCCCACTATATTCTGATAGCCGATCATACCTATTAATTTCAGAAGAAGTAGAGTATTGAACATTTAAGCCAATTCTCAAATTGTCATTCGCTTTAAAAAGTAATTTTTCCATAAAGTCGATTTGAGAATATCCACTTCGCTTTTGGATATTGGTATTAGAATTTCTGATCATGCTGTCAGCTGTTCCAGCAGCATTTACCCCAGCATAGTACTCACATCTTCCAAAGGATGGGTTCGGATTGCGAGCATAACCCGTTCGCATGTCGTCAAAGTCGCTATAGGTAATGCTCGTCAATGAAGCAAGGCGCTTATAACCGATGTTGAAATCAAGGTGTCCTGTTTTTTCTTGATTGGCACTTGAATAACGAACAGATGAATTTAATTTGAAATTCATTTTATTAATTCCAAAAAGTGGATTTTTAGTGTAAAAATGCATCACACCGCCTAGTGCATCACTTCCATACATAACAGAAGAAGGCCCATAAATAATTTCGGTTCGATCCAACATTGCATTGTCTATCGTAATAACATCTTGTAAATGTCCTCCACGGTAAATGGCATTGTTCATTCTTACACCGTCAATTACAATTAGAACTCTGTTGGCCTCAAATCCTCTGATGATTGGACTGCCTCCGCCACCTTGACTTTTCTGCACCATTATATTTCCAGTATTGGAGAGCATGTCGGCCGAATTTTGCGGGTTGGATAATTCAATATCTTTTGACTTAATCACTTCTATATTATAGGCAACATCTGATTTTTTTTCTTCTGATTTGTTGGCAGAAAAAATAACTTCATTTAAGTTGATTAGTTTATTTAAAATGGTGTCATTCACTGGCTTTTCTTGCGCATAGCCAATTGAATATATGGTTATTCCCATAAGGGTAAAAAATAGTATCTTTTTCATAGTTGTTTTATAATGTGGTTGAATGTGAAAAAAAATCTGCGCTCAGCAGATCTGCAGAACGCAGATTGCTCTATATAGTTCCATACACAAAGATTAGCTACAAACTTTGTTTGGGATCCATACAGCATGAATCAAAAAGCAATAAAGAATTATTTCACAATTCGTAAATGATGTGAAAACAACTAAACAACAATTTTTTTCTGATTCAAGAGGATTAACAGAATCGTGGTGGTGGAGATTTTATTTCAGGAGATAATGACGAGTAAGTACTCGATACGGAAGGGAAAGACAATAAATGAAATGTAATTGTGTGCGCGTAAGAATAGTTGGTCGAAAAATAAATTTTTACAACATGATCAATCAATTTTTTTGAAGGAGTATTGCTTTTTTGAGGATTCGTGGATATAAGTTGATTGATGTGGTCATCTAAAGCTGCAAAGAGCTCATGTTCCTGCTTATCGTCAATGCAATAAAGAAGAATGCCTGTTAACGTTTCTTCCTTTTTTACAATATCGAATAGTTGGTTCTTGTAGTAAAATTCTTTGTTCTCTTTTACCCAAGAAATATTTTGGAAATCATTTTTACTGAATTCAATAACCGTTAACTCGTTTTCTGGAACACCAAGTTTAATCTTAGTTTTTATTTCTTTTCTGATTTCGGCTTGAGTGGTTTTGAATACAATATAGTATCCAACATAGTTGAATAAAAAAATTGCTAAAAGAGAAAATACTGTGATCTTTTTCATTTGTGTACATGACAAATATAAATATTTGTACCTCAAAAACAAATCCTGTCTTTTTGGCGTTTTTTACTTTTGGTATAAACATTGACACTCGAAAATCCATTATATTTACAATTATGCGAAATACTACCTCAAAATTATTTTTCAGTGTATTATATCCTACACTTTTTGTAACCATTCTTTGGGGGGTAAAATTGTTTGAAATTCTTGAACAGGTCAACCTATCCTGGTATGGTTTATACCCCAGGAAGGTGAGTGGTTTAATTGGCATTTTTACTGCACCTTTGTTGCATGGAGATGTACCACATTTAATTTCGAATACATTTCCGCTGATGGTGCTTGGCCCAATCATCTTTTATTTTTACAGATCCATTGCTTTTAACGTGTTTTTTTGGGTGTATCTCATGACCGGTGTTTGGGTATGGGCGGCAGGTGGTGATGGTTACCATGTTGGCGCAAGTGGAATTATTTATGGTTTTATTACCTTTTTGTTTTTTAGCGGTATTTTCAGAAAAGACACCCGTTTAATGGCATTGTCCTTATTTGTTACGTTTCTCTATGGCGGTGCGATTTGGGGAGTATTGCCTTTTCAAAAAGGAATTTCATGGGAGTCTCACATGTTGGGCTCCTTGGCTGGATTAATTACGGCTTATAACTTTAGAAAAGAAGGCCCACCTCCCCGCAAATATGATTTTGGTGATGATGCAGAAAATGAATTGATTGATGTGAGTGGCGACAATCAGATATTAGCTGATGAAGAACAGTCGCCACCAGTGAATGTGAGTTATACCTATATTGAAAAAGAAAAAGAGTAATTTCTGATTCAGTCATCTCCTCGTTTATAAAGCTTTATTTTACTTACCTTTGCGCCTTCTAAAAATAAATTTAGAATTTAATTAGGTGTTCTATTGTGAATTATTTATCAGTTGAAGCAGTTTCAAAATCGTTTGGAACAAAAGTGTTATTTAATAAAATTAGTTTTGGTTTAAATCAAGGCGATCGCATTGCATTGATTGCAAAAAATGGTGCGGGGAAATCTACTTTGCTGAAAGTCCTTACAGGAAAGGAGATTGCCGATGAAGGAACAGTTACTTTCCGAAAAGATATCATCGTTACTTATTTGGATCAAAATCCGGCATTAAATGAAAATGATACGGTGATTGAAGCTATTTATAAATCGGATAACCCAATGTTGAATGCGGTAAGAGCTTATGAGGATGCGTTGCATGCGTTTGAAAAAGAATATAATGATGAAACATCTGCTCAATTAGAAACTTGTACCGCACAGATGGATAAGTTGGAAGCATGGGGATTTGAAGCGAAAGTGCAAGAGGTTTTGCAACGTTTGAAAATTGCTTTTTTAGATAAACAAATTGGAACATTATCCGGTGGACAAAAAAAACGGGTGGCTTTGGCTAAAGTTTTAATTGATGAACCTCATTTATTAATTCTGGATGAGCCCACCAATCACTTGGATGTGGAGATGATTGAATGGTTGGAAAATTATCTGGTTTCAAAAGACATGACATTGTTGCTGGTAACCCATGATCGTTATTTTTTGGATCGTATCTGTAACGAAATAATTGAAATCGAAGACGGTAAATTACATCATTATCGTGGCGATTTTCAATATTACGTTGAGAAAAAGGCGGAGCGCGAAGCAATGGAAAGTAGTGAAATTGATAAAGCGAAAAATTTATTCAGACGGGAATTGGAGTGGGTGAGAAAAATGCCAAAAGCGCGTGGTACAAAATCAAAATCGCGCTTGAATGCCTTTGAGGATACAAAAGATAAAGCATTTAGTGGGAAAGTAGAAACGAAGCTGGAGCTGGGTGTGAAGATGAGCAGGATTGGTGGAAAGATTCTGGAATTTAAAAATATTAAGAAAGCATTTGGAGCAACAAAAATTGTCAACGATTTTTCATACATCTTTAAAAAAGGAGAAAAGATTGGAGTTATCGGGAAAAATGGAGTAGGAAAATCTACTTTTTTAAATATGATTATGGGTCTTGAAAAAGCCGATTCAGGTGAAATTCAAACCGGAGAAACCATGATTTTTGGCTATTATTCTCAAGAGGGTTTGAAGCTAAAAGATGATAAACGTGTTATTGAAGTTGTAAAAGACATTGCCGAATTTATTCCTTTGGCAGATGGGTCTAAACTTTCTGCTTCCGGATTATTGACGAAATTTTTATTCCCTCCTGATGTGCAATACAGTATGGTTTCTAAATTAAGCGGAGGTGAACGCAGACGCTTGTATTTAATGACAATCCTGATAAAAAATCCAAATTTTTTAATTCTCGATGAGCCAACGAACGATTTGGATATTGTGACCTTAAGTGTTTTGGAAGATTTTTTAACCAACTTTCAAGGTTGTGTATTGATTGTTACCCATGATCGTTATTTTATGGATAAAATGGTGGATCACTTATTTGTTTTTGAAGGGGCAGGTGTTTTACGAGATTTTCCGGGAAATTACACAGAGTATAGAGATAAAAAAGAAGGGGAGGATAAAGCTGCAAATAAGTTAGAGCAATCTACTATTGCTGAAAAAAAAGTGGAAGAGGTGAAGGTGGAAGTGACTAAAGCGGCTGAACCTTCGACACCCAAAAAAAAATTGAGTTTTAAAGAAAAATTGGAGTACGATCAGTTGGAGAAAGAGATTGCTAATCTGGAAGAAGAAAAAGCAAAAATCACAGCTTTGCTAAATGCAGGAAGCGATAATCATGAGAACATTATCTTCAGGTTTAGCGCAGAACAAAATTTTTGTTTTTGCCCAAACATTCGCGAACACATCGGAGTTGCGATAATTATTCAAATCTGTTTCTGAATCCCAGTAACTATAGGTGAAAAATATATTCGGCTCGTTTATGTCATTTAATAATTCCAAATGAGAACATCCATTCATGTTGCGGATGAGTTGTTTTGACTCCTCAAAAATCATTTGAAATTCAGTTGTCTTTTCGGGTTGAAAAGTCATTTTTACGATACGGATAATCATTGAAATCGGATGGTTATAGAGTCGTTTAATTTTAAATTCAGCATGCTATTTGCTCTGTCGCTATTCATTGCAATTTCTAATTGGCTGGCAGAATTAAAAAGAGCTAAAATTTCCCCTTCAGGAACATCATTGTAGGTCTGACTGATTTTACTTATTTTGTATCTGGCAAATTCAATTTCGAATTCTCTGCCTTTTCCAACTTGGTTGAACAAATTTTGTGTGATATTGCACATTACATTTCCATAGGAATCAATGTATTCAACGGTTCCTCGAATCATGTCACCCATAGAGGCCGCTCGGAAAGGCATACGTTCCAATAGGTTTTCTTTTGGTTTACCCAATTCTTCCATTTGACTTCCATTGGCCATGGCACTTGCAACAACGGCAAACACATCTCTAGTAGGAAAGGTAGAGATGGTGGAAGGGAGTTCAATTATTTTTTCGATGGGGCTATCCAAGAATGAAAAGATACCATTGTCGGCACTCACAAAATAATGTCCATCAGAAAAAACAATCACATGAGAAGATTGGCTGTTTTGCTCTGCTTTGATGCCAATAATATGAATGCTGCCTTTTGGAAAGCTGGGATAGGCATTTTTAACGATGTATGCCGCATCCTGGATATTATACGTTGGTATTTGGTGTGAAATATCTACAATCGTAACGTTGGGAACCCTGCTGAGAATAGAGCCTTTTATTGAGCCAACATAATGGTCTTTCAATCCTAAATCAGTAGTAAGAGTGATGATTGCCATTTGTTAGTAAATTGTGGTTTTTTCGGTTTCTGTTTCCCCTGATGAATACACAAAAATATGTTATTTTCGTGCTTTCTGTTAAAAAAATAAATTTTTATTTAATTCGATTAATTGCGTGAGCGAAAAAAAAATTATACTTGAAGACATTGCACCTGTTAATTTATATGGTGTAAATGATTCAAAATTGGAGTTGATAAAAACGCGTTTCCCTAAATTGAAAATTGTTGCAAGAGGAGAAACCATAAAGGCAACAGGGGAAGAGGAGGAGTTGAATCAATTTGAGATGGTTATCAATATTTTGATAGCTTATTATAATCGTTTTGGAAATTTGACAGAGAATGCGATTGAACAAATATTGAATGGTCGAGCAAAACGTAACGGAAGTTCGGATAAATCAGAAATTGCCGATGATGTAATTGTTTTTGGGAATTCGGGTTTGATTGTGAAAGCACGCACCGAGAATCAGCGCAAAATGGTGGATGCAATTACAAAAAATGATATGCTTTTTGCCGTTGGCCCTGCAGGAACAGGTAAAACCTATACTGCAGTTGCGCTGGCTGTTCGCGCGTTAAAAAACAAAGAAGTAAAAAAAATTATATTAACACGCCCGGCTGTTGAAGCAGGAGAAAATTTAGGATTTTTACCAGGCGATTTGAAAGAGAAATTAGATCCTTATTTGCAGCCATTGTATGATGCATTAGGTGATATGATCGCTCCTGAAAAGCTAACGTATTATCTTGAAAATAGAGTGATTCAGATAGCTCCATTAGCGTTTATGCGTGGAAGAACTTTGGATAATGCGTTTGCAATATTAGATGAAGCACAAAATGCAACCGAAGGCCAATTGAAAATGTTTCTAACTCGGATGGGGGCTTCTGCTAAGTTTGTTATAACTGGTGACATCACACAAATTGATTTACCAAAACATCAACCCTCCGGCTTGCCGCAAGCCATTCGATTGTTGAAGAACATTGAAGGGGTATCTTTTGTTGAATTAGATGGAACAGATGTTATTCGTCACAAATTGGTAAAGAAAATTGTTGAGGTGTATGATGCGAAATAATAATAGTAGTCAAATAAAAGAACGAAATAATTCTAAAAATCTTTAAATCTAAAATTGGTATGGAAGCAATAACAGAAACGAAATTTAATTTTCCGAAACAAAAAAGTTTTTACAAAGGAAAAGTGCGTGATGTATACAACATCGATAATAAACAATTGGTGATGGTGGTGAGTGATCGCATTTCCGCATTTGATGTTGTTTTGCCAAAAGGGATTCCATACAAAGGGCAAGTGTTGAATCAAATTGCCGCAAAATTTTTAAAAGCAACAGAAGATATTTTGCCAAATTGGGTCATTTCAGTTCCTGATCCAATGGTTACTGTTGGTTTGTTTTGTGAGCCATTTAAAGTTGAAATGGTGATTCGTGGATATTTATCTGGTCATGCTTGGCGTGAATACAAAGCCGGAAAAAGAATTTTATGCGGTGTTCCGATGCCTGACGGGATGAAAGAAAACGATAAATTTCCGGAACCTATTATTACTCCAACTACAAAAGCTTCAGTTGGACATGATGAAGATATTTCGAAAGAAGAAATTTTGAAACAAGGCATTGTGTCGAAAGAAGATTATGAGCAGCTAGAGAAATATACCCGTGCCGTTTTTCAAAGAGGAACAGAAATTGCAGCTAAAATGGGATTGATATTGGTGGATACCAAATATGAATTCGGTAAAAAAGATGGCGTAATATACTTGATTGATGAAATTCATACACCGGATTCCTCCCGCTATTTTTATAAGGAAGGTTATGAAGAAAGACAAAAGAAAGTCGAAGCTCAAAAGCAATTATCGAAGGAGTTTGTAAGAGAGTGGTTGATGGAAAATGGATTTCAAGGAAAAGACGGACAGCAGGTTCCTGAAATGACGCCAGCTATAATCTCTTCCATTTCAGATAGATATATTGAATTGTATGAAAATATTGTTGGCGAAAAGTTTGTAAAAGCCGATGCATCCAATGTTGTAAATCGTGTTGAAACAAATATTAATACATTTTTGAACTCCTAATTTGAACTATTGAATCTTTCAATCCTCCTTTCATTCGCTTGATTGGAGGATTTTTTATTTTTAAATTAAACGTTTAAAAATTTTGATTTTACAATACGATTACTATATTTACCCTAACTAATCATATAAATCTTACTTAAAATCTAAAATTATGGGAAAAGGAATTGTAAAAGGGATTGGCTCTTCAACCACTCCTGTTAAAACTGTCATAACAGTAGAGTATGATAGTACAAAAGTAACAGATACGACTTCATATGAAGGTACGAATCCGGTTGGAAGCGTTGTTACTGGTCAGATTACAGATAGTCAAACAGGAGCAGACATTAATTTTGCACAACCTTTTGGAGCAGAAATAGGATTGGTTGATGGCGTTAAAGTATCTTATAATACCGTAACTGTGAACGGACAAACCATGGCAAATTGTGTAAAGCTTCTCGAGAGAGGCGTGATTCAAACCATCAATTCAACAAATGATGGTGGTACATTATTAGACAGAGCCACAAAACAAATTATATCCTTCAGTCAATTGTATTGTGCTGAATCAGGCTTTATTGCTGCAGTTCAAGGTAAAGGTGGCTCCTTGGTTTCATTTGAAAGAGTGATTGATCCTAAAACAGCTGCCTATATTGCAGTTTGCTTGGAGCTTAAAAAATAAGTTTTTTATTGATTAATCAACCGGACGGTTTTGATCGTCCGGTTATTTTTATTTATGACTTCGCTCCTCCGTAAATATTACTTAATCTTTTGTCTGCTTTTTCTATCGGACTTTCTTTGTTATGCTCAAACCGAAATAGATTCGTTGGAGCACGTTATTTCTATTTCCAAAGAAGATGATAATATTGTTCATATCTCTAAGTTAGTTCGAATTCTTTTGCAAAAAGGACAGTATGATAAAGCCTTAGACTATGGACAAAATGGTTTAAATATATCTATCAAAAAAAGAAAGTTGACCAACCAAGCAGATTTCTATAATGAAATAGGATTATGTTTTCAAAATAAATCAGACTGGGAGAAATCCTTGAAGAATTATCTAAAAGCAGCAGAAATCTACGATTCTCTAAAAAATAAATCGGGTGCTGCTGCCGTAAATGGGAATATCGGGTATGTGTATCGCGACATGCGAAATTATACGAAGGCGATGAAATATCTATCAGCATCTCTAGATGCGAGAAAAGAATTAGGGGATAAGGAACAAATTGCTGTAGCTGAAGTTGGTATGGGTTCTATTTATTATGATTTAAATGATTATGAGAAATCAATTCAATATTTTCAATCCGCATTACAGTATTATCAAATAGAAAACAATAAATCGCAAATCGCAACCTTGCAAAATAATATCGGAAGTATTTATAATGAATTGCAAAAGTTTCCGGAAGCGGTTGAAAATTATAAAAATGCACTGGCTATTTATTCTGAATTTAAAGATAGTTCCAGTATTGTTATGTGCTTAGCCAATATTGGTAATGCATATAATGTTTCAAAAGACTATAAACAAGGAATAGAGTATTTATTGAAAGCCCATGTAATTGCAGAACGTATTCATGCAAAGCAATTAATGGTTTACATTTATTCTTATTTAATTGAAGGGTATCAAGCAATTGGTGATTTTAAAAAGGTGGTTGAATATCAGAATGAATTAATTGCATTGAAAGATGAGGTCTATGATGCTGAAACCAACGAAAATATTGCTGAAATGCAAACAAAATTTGATACCGAGAAGAAAGAGAAAGAGAACGAAATTTTAAAGCAACAAAATGAGCTGCAAAATCTGAGTTTAAACCGACAAAAAATTATTAACTACTCAATTACTTTTGGGTTGCTTTTAGTTTTGGGATTGGCCTTTTTTATTTTCAAAGGGTACAAGCAAAAGCAAAAAGCAAATATTCAGTTGGAAGAAAAAAATCTTTTAATTCAACAAAAAAATAAAATAGTTGAGGAGAAAAATAAAGATATTACTGATAGTATTCGGTATGCCAAACGATTGCAAACGGCTATTCTGAAGCCAGAAAATACGTTGACCAATTATTTTGACGATGGTTTTATTTTATTTAAACCCAAAGATATTGTAAGTGGTGATTTTTATTGGTTCGAAAAATTTGGCAATCTGTCGATGATTGCAGCTGCTGATTGCACCGGACATGGTGTTCCTGGTGCATTTATGTCAATTATCGGTTGTAATCTTTTATCACAAGCAGTTAATGAATATGCGATTACCCAACCTGCAGCTATATTGAACTCAATCAATAAAGGGTTGACAAAAGTTTTACAACAAAAAGGTGATGCCGATTCTTTTGTTACCGATGGTATGGACATTGCACTGTGTTCTTTTAATTCTGATAAAATGGTGGTTGAATATGCAGGCGCTTTTAACCCTCTTTGGATTATCAGAAATGGTACAGCATTGGAATTTGTCCCGGATAAGTTTCCTGTTGGTGCCTTTGTTGATAGTGAACTACGAATGTTTAATTGTCATGAAATTCCTGTTCAAAAAGGGGATATGGTTTATGTTTTTTCAGATGGTTATGCGGATCAGTTTGGTGGACCAATCGGTAAAAAATTCAAATACAAACCGATGCAAAAAATATTGTTAGAGAACTATATGAAATCGGGAGAAGAACAGCGTTTGGCCTTAAATCAAGCTTTTGAAGAATGGATCGGGAACCTTGATCAAATTGATGATGTGCTTGTTATTGGTATAAGAATATAATCCCTTCTCCTTTCCACTCATCATTTTAAAATTGCCTTTAGTGTATTTACTTCCCTCATTTTTGTTTAACAATGTATTTTTGTTGAATATGAAAGTCTTGATATCCTATTTGTTACTCTTGTTGTTCGTGTTGTTTTCTACCTGCATATATGCCGTGGGAGAGAAACACATGACTGCCATTCGTGTGAGCCTTTCTCCCAAAATTGATGGCATATTGGATGATGATGCCTGGAAAATGGCAGAACCAGCAAGCGATTTTTTTCAACGTGCTCCAAAACCGGGCGAGCCTGCAAAGCAAAAGTCAGAAGTAAGAATCGTGTATGACGATGTTGCTATTTATATCGGTGCAATGCTATATGATGCGAATCCGGATAGTGTATTGCATGAATTAAGTGAAAGAGACAATGAAGCCAATGCCGATTTATTTGGCCTGATACTAGATACCTATAATGATGATATAAATGGGTATGGATTTTTTATTACTGCTGCCGGAGTTCAAATAGATGCAAGATATTCGGCAGAAGGGCAAGATTTTAACTGGAATGCGGTTTGGCAAAGTCATGTTCATGTAGCAAAAGATGGATGGATAGCCGAATTTAAAATACCTTATTCTGCAATTCGTTTTTCTGTTGATTCTATTCAGGATTGGGGCGTAAATTTTATTCGTAAAGTAAGAAGAACAAGAGAAGATGATTTTTGGAACAATGTGAATCCTTCCATTAACGGTTTGATTAATCAGTTTGGTTCAATCAAAGGAATTGAAAATATTCAATCGCCTTTGCGTTTATCTTTATCTCCTTATATTTCTGCATACGCAGAAAACTATCCTTATAATGTACTTGGGAAAAGCAATAATTCCTATTCGTTTAACGGTGGGATGGATATTAAGTATGGAATTACTGAAAGTTTCACTTTAGACATGACCTTGGTGCCTGATTTTGGTCAGGTACAAAGTGATAATCGAGTGTTGAATCTTTCCGCATTTGAGGTGCAATACAATGAAAATCGACAATTTTTTACAGAAGGAACTGAATTGTTCTCTAAAGGTGGATTGTTTTATTCAAGAAGAATAGGAGGCACTCCCATCGACTTTTATGCTCCTTATGCCGAATTAAAAGAAGGAGAATTTGTTAAAGATAATCCAACAAGTACTCAGCTGATTAATGCAACTAAGGTGTCAGGTCGTACTTTCAGTAATTTAGGGATAGGAATATTTAATGCGACCTCTGCGGACACTTATGCTGTAATTGCTGATTCAATTGGTAACAATCGGAAAGTAATGACTCAACCATTAACAAATTATAACGTGTTGGTTTTTGATCAGGCTTTAAAGAATAATTCTTATATCAGCTTGATTAATACAAATGTAACACGGAACGGAAGTTACTATGATGCGAATGTGACGGGAACAGCATTTAAGTTTATGGAAAAAACAAATACCTATGGAATTGATGGAACGGCCGCGTTGAGCCAATTATATTTTTCTGACTCCTCTAAGCCGGTTTTGGGATATACGTATGATGTTTATGCAGGCAAAGTGAGTGGCAAGTTTAGATACAATGTAAATGCAAGAGTGAAAAGTGATAAATATGATCCCAATGATATGGGAATTCTGTTTATCAATAATACGATTGAAACATTCCTGAATTTAAGCTACAATCGTTTTGAGCCGAAAGGCCGGTTGAATTCGTATAATATTTCAGGAGGAGTAGGGTATTCACGTTTGTTCAAACCGAGTTTCCTTTGGAACTTTAATATCTATGGAGATGCCTACTTTTTATTCCGTTCGTTTTTATCTGTTGGTGGTGGCGTAAATTTGGAGCCAATAATCACGTATGATCATTGGGAGCCGAGGGTTCCGGGATATTATTATACCTATCCCAAAGATTATTTAGGTTATTCTTGGTTTTCTACGGATTATAGAAAACGATTTGCGCTCGATGGACGTGTGCGTTACCGCTATTTTGAAGAAAATAACAGATATAATTTCGCTTTTGGATTGGCACCGCGATTCCGAGTGAATAATAAATTGTCGTTCAATTATGATTTTGACAGAGATTACATTAATGATGATATTGGTTTTGTAAACTACAATGACTATTCAGGGGTAATTACTTTAGGAAGACGCAATGTGACTACGATTACCAATATGCTAAATGCCAGCTATATTTTTACAAATCGAATGTCATTATCCTTAAGAACCCGACATTATTGGTCGAAGGCAGAGTATCAGCAATATTATGTTTTGGGAAGCAAAGGCTTGTTGTTTGATCAACCTCAATATGCCGGAAATTCGGATGTAAATTTTAATGCCTTCAACATTGATTTGGTTTACAGATGGCAGTTTTTGCCAGGAAGTGAAATGAGTTTTGTATGGAAAAATGCAATTTATACACAAGGTGCCGATATCATACATCATTATTCAGATGATATCAATCTTACATTTAATTCCCCTAAATCAAATAGCTTTTCAATTAAAGTACTCTATTATTTAGATTCGTCTGTGTTTAAAAAGAAAAATAAAAGAGTAATTTCGTAAGCCATATCTTCATAGGGTTGGCCGGATTCACATGTTATTCAAAAAACAAATCAATTGGATTAAGTTATTCGATTCTGTAACTGCAGCAAGCACTCGAATTGCTTTAGGGAAGGTAACCACAATGCAGGTTGGAAAAAAAAAGATTTGCATCGCCCATACGGCAGAAGGTTTTTTTGCGGTGAATGATAAATGTCCGCACAATGGAGCTTCTTTAGGAAACGGTTTTTGCACCGACCAAGGAACCGTTGTTTGTCCGATGCATCGATATCATTTTGATTTAAAAACAGGGAGAGCTAAAAGTGGCCTTGGCGATTTTGTACAACCCTATCCTATTGAAGTGCGCGAGAATGGCGTTTTTATTGGCTTTGAAGAAACTATTTGGAATCTATTTTGATATGGTTAACACCCCTCGATTCGATATGTGACAAGTGAGTTGCAAGGTTGAGTAGAACAAAGAAAATTCATTTTAATGTTACCTCAAAAATATTTTTCTTTACTCCTGTATCTTCATTTCGTTTCTCCGTTATAAGAATAAAGTTCTTAAAAAAGGAGGTCCAAATGAAATCGTTTCACCCGATTAGTTTTTTGTTGATTACATTTAGTTTAACAGATATTCCGGTGTTTGCAAATGCTGTTTTGTCGGTTGAAGAAGCTGCCAAAAAAGGCTTTGTGAAGTTGTTTATAAAAAGCAAGGGCGGTTATACCGGAGAAGTTATTGAAATGAAAATTCAAAATTTGACTTCTCAAAAATTGGACTTAAGAGTAGAAGCAGGTAGGCGACTAGACTCGAAAGAGCAAAAGGAACAGGATATTCTTGTTACAAAAGAGCAAGAATTTTTTGTTAACGCAAATCAAACAAAATCCATAAATATTTTCGGAATGTGTTGCCAGGCACATAATAATGCACCTACCGTTAAACACGACTATCTTATTGGAAAGTTAGCGGATAGCAGTTTAATTAAGTTGGCAATGTTTATTGATAAAAATAAATATTATTCGAATTATTCAGCTCAGCAAGCGGTTTGGGTGGTTTCGGATGATAATTCAATAGGAAGTATTGATGATGGAGATAAAGAAGTGAAAAACAATTTGAGAACCTTTGTTTCAAAACTTACAGGCAAAACAATTCCTCCTTATGATGTAAAGTATCAAAGCGGGAATGATGGAAGCGCAATGGGAAGAGCAGTAAGTATTGAAGGCGTTTTTGATTATTCGTTGCCAATAGCATGTCATTCAACAATGGCTATTTATAATGAGCGCGGAGAGGTTGTTCAACTCATTTTTGAAAATTTACAAAGTGATAGAGGGCAATACAAGCATTATTATACCTTTAGGATAAAAGACCTTCCCCAAGGAACCTATTATGCACGTGTAAATGCAGATGGGATGTTGCAGAAAGAAATGAAAATTGTATTCTGATAGAATTGTTTTGTTTAGAAAGCGGAAGAAGCAATGTCGGATTATTGACGTTGCTTCTTTTGTATAAAGCATCATTTAACTTATTGGAGGCCAAATGCTACTTAATGAAGGGTCTTCTGGCATATAAACAATCCAAAGTTGATCACCAATTTCTTTCATCGTACTCGCTCTGTCAAATATATTTCCTACATCTCCAACATGCTTTTGACCGCCAGCTTCAAAAACAAATTCGATAATATAGGGTGATTTGTTGTTTATTTTGACTGAAAAATCCTGTCGAATATCTGTAATTTCTCCAATAGCTATTGCTCCTTGTTCTAAAGGCAGAAGCTCTTTTTTAGCATCTTTTATTCCTTTTTTCCAAAGGAAGATTCCGATGATTGGAAATATAATGGACCAAAAGAATGGAATTGTAAAAACAATACCAAGAATGGTCATTACATTGTTGGTATACTTTACCCGTTTAATAAATTTTTTAGGTAAAACGCGTGGAGCAAGTGGTGGTTTTGGTCCGAGTTGATTGGTATCTCTTTGGTATTCTAAGCTTCCACCGCAATTGTCGCAATTCGACAAAATCGTGTTGGTAAACTGTGATTTACACCACGGACATTTAATTATATAATTGTTTGTTCTACCTGTTCGCATTTTTAAGGATAAATCTTATTTCCCAAAGTATTCATCAAACGAAAACGTTTCTTTTAAACGTACACCTTTTTCGGTGTTTTGCACTGTACAGCATTGATTCACAGAATCGTGTTCCAAAAACAAAATAAATTCTTCTTCTGCTGCATGCTTTAAAAATTGCTCTTTTTCTGTGAGTGTAAGTAATGGACGTGTGTCATATCCCATCACATAGGGCAATGGAATATGCCCGGTTGATGGCAATAAGTCCGCCATAAATGCAACTGTTTTTCCTTTGTACTTAATTTGTGGAATCATCATCGCATCGGTATGTCCGCGCATGTATGTCAGAGAAATGTTTTCTCCCAGTTGTTTGCTGTTTTCTCCATCAATAAACTTCAATTGTCCGCTTTCCTGAATCGGAAGAATGTTTTCCTTTAGAAAACTCGCTTTTTCTCTTGGATTTGGCTTTGTAGCCCATTCCCAGTGTTCTGCATTGCTCCAATAAGTTGCATTTTTAAATGCAGTTTCAAAGCCGGTTTTATCTTGGTTGTTTTTGATGCTGCCACCGCAATGGTCAAAATGCAAATGCGTTAAAAACATATCGGTTACATCGTCTGAGCTGAATCCTGCTAATTTTAGAGAGTTGTCGAGCGTGTCAGTTCCATTTAAAAAATAATGACTGTAAAATTTTGCATCTTGTTTGTTACCAATTCCATTGTCGATTAATATCAAGCGATTTCCATCTTCAATTAATAAACATCGCATTGCCCAATTGCAGAGATTGTTTTCGTCAGCGGGATTTGTTTTGTTCCAAAGTGTTTTGGGTACAACGCCAAACATGGCACCGCCATCTAATTTAAAATTTCCTGTATTTATTACGTGTAACTTCATATTTGTAAACTTCCTTTTTATTATTGAATTGCTTCTGTTGCTTTCACCACATGAGTTTGTAAGCCACAGCCGTTATATTTTTTATCATTTAATTGAACTTGTACTGAAAAGTCGTATTGTTTATCAATCGCTCCGTTGCATTTTTCTTTTTTAATGATAACTGTTATGTTGTTTTCACCATCAGTAGACTTGTATGTGGTTACACCATTTTTAATTTCGGGTAGGGTATAAACAAAGTGCGTTGTTTTTTGTTCCATGGGGTCGTAAAAGTCAATCAAATCTTCTCCTTTCGAAATTTGAACAATCCAAAATGGTTCAAAGCCGGTACACCAATAGTCCGATTGAATACATGTGTTTTTGTAATTTTTTTGCTCTGCTTTTATTCCATCAGTAAAAAGAATTGCATTCGGATCATCCGGGTCAAGAGATGCATTCATCTCCATGTAAATTGCTTCATCTGTATAGGCATTCGGCAAAATGAGGTTGTAGATTGAATCAATTACACTGGTGTTTTTTAGAACATATAATTGTCCGCTTTCACAATCCAAAAAATTGGATTGGTGCGAACGATACAAACCTTGAAAGTGTTTTACCTCTGCTTTTGTCTCTCTACCCATTTTAATGCTGTCGAGACCAACTGTGCTTTTGTTTTCTGATGTTGTACTTACATTACAAGCGGAAAGAAAAAGAATCCAGGTGAATGCGATGAGTGTTTTTTTCATGTTTTAAAAATAAAGTCCCGCCCGATTTTTCGGAGCGGGACTCGTTTGAATAAAGATAAAATTCTAATATTTGCTTTTCCAGTTTTTATACTCGGATGCATCAATTTGTTTTAAAATTGCTTTGATTGCTCCAGCCCAGTAGTTTCGCATTCCAATTCCCATCGCTTTTCCGCTTACTTTCTCGCAAATTAAAATTTTCTTCGATGCAATATCGAAAAACGTAACATATATATCGGCCATCTGAGTTCCTTTATTGAAATTTTCAATGATGAAGGATAATCCAATACCATCTTTTTTTACTTCAGCTTTGTATTTTTTTACCATTCCATCAATTTCTGTTCTTTCAATTTTTCCTTCGTTGTAAACCATACAAGCATCCACATCAATTTTGGAATTCAACTCATTCATTGATTTTAAATCATAAACGATATTGTCTTTTCTGAATGATTTTTTGAAATCAAAATGTTGTGGCTCATTTAAGATAAGCGCATTCCATCCCGGAATCCATTTTGTTTTCATATCAGAACCGGTTGCAACTCCAGCTCCTCCAACTTGGTCAAAGCCACCAACAAATTTTGCTTTGGTAAAATCTAATCCAAACCAAACAATTTCAGTTGCAGATAATGCTGATTTTGCATCTTGTGCTTTTGCGAACGTTCCACTTGCTACAACAAGCAGAGATAGAATTATTTTTTTCATTTTTTTTAGTATTATTTATTGTTATTCGATAATTAACATTTCTACACGTCTGTTTTTCTGACGTCCGGCTTCTGTTTTATTATCCGCAATTGGTTTTTTAGAACCGAACCATTCAGCTTTAAATCTGTCTGCAGCAATTCCTTTGCTTATTAAATAATTTTGAACTGCTTTTGCACGTTTTTCAGACAATTTTAAGTTTTTCGCTTTATCACCTTGGCTATCTGTATGTCCAGAGATTTTCAATCTCCAGGTTGGCTTTTTCGCCATTAACGCTGCTAACTCATCCAACGAAGCAAGTGATTCCGGTTTGATAATGTCTTTTGCAGTAGCAAATTCCAAGTTATCAAATGCTTTCTTCAATACTTCTTCTTCTTCTTTATTCAACTTTATAGCAACATCTTTGTTGTCTTCCGGTTTTAATTTATTGTCTTGTGCTTTCAATACAATAAAACGGAAGTAGTTGTCTTTTTTCTTGTCTCTAATTGCTTTTTTAGCAATTCCACCCACAACAACTTTCACTTCAGTGTATACTTCCGTGTTTTCACCTTCTAAGTTAAATAACACCAATTCATCAGCAGGAAGCTCGTCATAGCTGAAGCTGCCATCTTTTGCTTGAACTGCAGTACGTAATGAATTTCCTTGTGAATCAATTAAAATCAATTTCACTTCAGGACATCCATTGTTTGAAGCAGGACCTGGTTTATCCGGACACTCATCTGTTTTGTCCATAATACCATCGGCATCTCTATCCGGGCAACCTTTGAATTGAGACAAGCCGGCTTCTTCCGGACAATCATCCTCTTTGTCCATAATCTTATCACCGTCTTTATCCGGGCAACCATTAAATTCAGGGATACCTGCTTCATCCGGACAAGCATCTTGTTTATCGATAATCTTATCTCCATCTTTATCTGGGCAACCTTGGAACTCAGGAGTACCCGGTTCATCCGGACAAGCATCGTCTTTATCTTGAATGTGATCGCCATCACGATCAGGGCAACCAAGAAATTCCCATGTTCCTGGTACTTCTTTACACTTATCTTTTTTATCAGATACCTTATCTTTGTCTTTATCTCTTGGTTTGCGGTACATGATAGGAATCTTAAGCATCGCATACACATCTGCACCATAGATATTTCCACGAGAAACCCATGGTCCTAAACTGTTTGTTCCAACAACAAGTGGTCCTAATCGCAAGGCAACACCGGCTTTGAAGTTTCCTGTTAAATCGTATGAAAATGGAAGAAATGCTCCAAACCATTTATGATCCCAACGCGGAGTGATGCTGAATGTAGTAAGGTCATGTACTTTTTCAGCATCTTTTTTGAAACGAGGTGACCAATAAGTTGTGAAGTTTGCATAAAAATCTTTGTATATATGATAATCCACTTGTAATGCAAACGCAGTAGGAAGATTCATTCGATAGTATTTATCTCCTTTGTCCATTGGATAATTTGCATTTAACAAACTATCAAAATCATCGAAAGATTCTACACTATCAAATTCGTGAAGGTTCCACAAGTTGATATCAGCTGTAAAGTTTTTAGAGTAAGTTCCTTTTTTGAATTTTGCATATCCAATATCCAATGCAGAAAGACCAATTCTTAATTTGTATTTGTTTTGATCTCTTCTCCATAAACCGGTTTCTCCATCCATGTCGTATTTGAATTTTTCGTAATCAGGGCGAAATTCATACACAACTCCTAAATCTAGTCCCCATGAAAATTGGGCCGTGTTTTTGAATCCGGGTTCAATTTTGTCGCCTTCATAAGTAGAGGAGTGACCATAATTTACATCTGAATGAAAAAGCGAAAGTGTGGTGTCGTTTGTGAAATTATAATCCAAGTCTTTAATGTTCATGTAAGCAGACTGAATACCTTGAATGTATTTTAAAGTGATACCAGCTTTAAAAGCATGTGCTCCATCATCTTTGAAAACATGTCCGTAACACAGTGCATATTCGACCCACGTCATTGTTTGTGCACTAAAATCTTGGTTGCTATGGTTTTGTAACCACAATGCTGAATCTTGGAGTTCGCTATAGGCAAGCTTTGCTAATTCAGGCTCTAGTCCATCAATATTTACTAATGTGCGCATTTTGGTTTTAACAGCAAAGGCATTTTTTGCATTGATGCTTACCAAAAAGGAGGGGCCGTAAATTTGGTTCGAAAAGTAGAACGACTTGTTAATATTGTTATCTCTCGTGGTTAAATAGTTGTCTCTAAAAGCTGTATCAGCAAATGCTTGATAATTGGTGTCGCTAAAATCAAAAAGTTTTCCTGAATGTTTTAACGCACTTCTTTTCAATCCGACATAGTTATTGTAAGCTGAAACACTCACACCAGCTAAACTGATATCTACTTTGTATCTGCTATCAACCACATTTGCGGGGTTAATATCTGTTCCAGTAACTCCTGAGTAGTTACTGTTCATATAGCCTAAAAAGTCTTGAGAATTAGCATTAATGGCGATTGCCATAGAGCAAGCAATTGAGAGAATAATTTTTTTCATACGGTTGGGTGTAATTTTACCGAATAAAGATATAAAAATTACTTCAATTGGTAGACAAAAATTGAATTTTCAGAGCTTCCTGTTATTAAGTTGTAATGACCCTCATTATTGAGGTCGCCAATGGTAAAGGACGTTTTTCCATTGATTGGAAATCCCTCAAATAAGGCACCATTGTTATTGAATAAATAGAGTTCGCTTGAATCTTCCGAAGTGACACCAATTTTGCCCTGATTATCAGGGAATAAGAAGAATAGAGGGGTTTGTGAAATTTTATTTTCAAACTCATATTTGAATAAGAGCGCTTTGTCCTGGCCAAAAACTTTTAATTCCGATCGAGTCAGAAGGATGTATTCTTTCGTTTTATCATTGTTAATATCTTTGTAGTCGAAGTAGGGTGAGGTTTCAAAATCCTGCAGTTTAATGCGTTCTTTCTGATTTGTTAAACTGATTTTTATCATGTTTCCGAGTGTGTCAGCAGCAATAATGTATGATTTTGAATAATCTTTCCCTCCTTCCACAAAATAGTTTCGTATCCCTTCCTCCATTTGTTCTATTAAATTTACGCGAATGCCTCCTTTTCGATCCAGGATGTAAATTTTCCCTGATTTATCAATTGCAATTAAATGATCTTTATTGTTTGCCATAAAATATTGTATGGGCGTAAATACTTGATCTGCTGTTTTGTCAAATGCAAAAGCAGTTAATTGTTCTCCATTTGCTTTATAACAAACAATGCGTTTGTTTTCGGTTGCAATAAAAATTCGATAATCGCGATTTTTTTCATAATCGATTACTGAAATTGCGTTGGTAGCAGGGGATCTCAGTTTTATTGGAAAGCCTTCCATGTCATTTCCATTCCTGTCGAACATATAGATGTATGAGCGAGTATTAAAAATCAATTGAAGTTTATTGTTTTTAAGCACATCTACTTGCATCACATCACTCATTATTTTTTCGTTTATCTTTTTTGTCCAGATAATTTTTCCTGTATTGCTTATTAAATAAATTTTATTGGCATCATCTTGAACAAAAACTTCTTTTCCTTTCGTTTTGTGATTTATTAAAAGATAAGGTCTACTGCTTATTGTTGTATCTAGCTTTGCTTCCCAGATTGTGCCGGCTTGTTGTTTTTGTTCGGGATTGTATTTTAAAAAGATATTGCTGTAAAATAATTTGTTGTTGGAAGAAAATTGAATGCCGATGGCTTCAAATTTTTTAATCAATTCTTCTTTTGCATTCAAGGTGTTTGCTAATTCTTCGTTTACAAAATTGCTATAAAGAGTATTGGATCTAGCGATGGAATTATATAAATAAACATTGGACTCCGCAGAGATGTTTTCTGAAAAAGCTTTGTAATTTTTATCATTTGCGAATGTTTTTCTGCTTTCGATAGCATCGATATAGGATTGAATTTCATTCGAAGTGTTAGCGAAAAGGATGTAGTTTTCGATTGCAGTGAAGTAATTGTGTTTAATTTTCTGAAATTGTGAACCCAATAAATTGGGTAGTAAATTGTTGATGTTTAAATGATTGATGAAGTAGCCTTTGTAAGAAACAGTATCATTCGTTGATTCGTTTGCTTTTGAAGCAGAACTTAGTTCATTCAGTGTATTTAATGCTTCTTCAATGTTGTTTGATCGGATTATCGCATAAGCGCTGCATTCGGAGTTTTTTTCAGAATCAGTATTTAAAACAAGTGCCATTTCATTGTCCATCCATTGGAGCATACTGTTTTCGATATCTGTATTTAGTTCAGAATTTATTTTTTTGATAAATCCTGTGTATGTGTTTATTTCTTTTTTTACGGTTAATTGTTTTTTATAATCTTCTTGAAATGTTTTCACACTGCTCATTCCTAAAAACAAAAAAGTATTTGAGGAGGAAGGAATAATTTTTATCACCTCCATCTCTTGTGGTTTTTGATTACTAAATAAACTTAAAAAACTCTTGCCTGAATCACTTGCTGCTGTGAATCCGGATAACATCAATGCATTTGGTTTAATTGAAATGTCCCAGCTAGAGCAATCTGCAAAGTTGGTAAGAGCCGGAATTGTTTTGCTCGTTTTTAACAGAAGAAGTGGGGCGGATAAGGAAGAGAAATTTTGGTAGTTGATGTAAACATTCGCATCCACATTTTTACCCGCTGTAGAAATTATTTTTTTGAACTGTTTGTTGTTGTTTAACGAAATGCCTGATTTTAATTGGTGAATGGAGTTTTGTATTAGTTTTTGATTTAAGGAAATAATGACAATTCCTTCTGAGATCGAAAAAGAAAAATGGCTGGTTGCTGTTGAAATGGTATGAATCGTTTCTCCTTCAAATTCCTGTTCTGTTTTTGTTTTTTTTGAATTGTATATGTTTTCAAAAAAGAATTCCTCCACCGCGCTTTTGTATGTTAGATTGGGTAAGCTAATCGTGTAAAGTAAATCAAAGCTGTTGTTTCCATTACTATGGGCAGAAATAAAAATAGAATGGTTATCAAGGTGGGCGGCAATTTCAGGCGTGGCTTCTAAAATGGAATCTATATAAACACCTTGTTGATTTATTTGGGAAACACTTTCTGTCACTATAAGTTCTTCCCACATAATATTCGTTTGCGAGAGTTTTTTCCAGGTGTTTTTCGATTGTTTGCTTTCAAAAATGATAGCTGCATCCGTTGGAATTGCATTGATGCTTTCGCTAATAGGGACTCGTGCTTCTTTGGTATGGAAAAACCAATACATGCCACCAATGAGCAGTATAGTAACAACAATTCCGAATATTATTTTTCTTTGCATTTACATCGTAAAATTAATGTAAACTGATTGGTTCAATACGCGTTTATTGATGTTTTTACTAACAATAAAATGCACATTAAAATTCTATTTTTAATTGGTCGGGGAGTTGTTTGAAGCTTTTGCGGTGATGTTCGGTAATTCCAAATCGTTCAATAGCTTTGCGATGACTTGCTGTAGCATACGCTCTGTTGTGCAGCCAATCGTATTGAGGAAACTTTTCGTGGAGTTCATCCATAAGGTCATCCCTGTATGTTTTAGCTAGAATAGAAGCAGCGGCAATGCTTAAGTATTTTCCATCACCTTGTATAATGCAGGTATGAGGGATCTCTTTGTATTTTTTAAATCGGTTACCATCAATTAATAAACTTTGAGGTGTGGTTTTTAGTTGATCGAGTGCTCGGTGCATTGCGAGGAAAGAAGCGTTTAAAATATTGATTTCGTCAATTTCTTCAACACTTACAATTCCCACTGCCCAGGCAATCGCTTCTGCCTCAATGATTGGACGTAATTCTTTTCGTTGTTTGTCTGTTAACTTTTTTGAATCGTCCAGTAATTTATTTTTAAAGTTTTTGGGAAGAATAACAGCTGCCGCATGAACCGGTCCAGCCAAGCAGCCTCTACCGGCTTCATCACATCCTGCTTCAATCAGGTTTTTATCGAAATATTTTTTAAGCATTTAACGTTTTTTCAATGGAGCTCCATAAGGCATCAGCTGTTTTGTCCCAGCTGAAATCAAGCTTGCGTTTTCTGCCTTTTTCGATTAATGATTGACGCATATCTGCATCTTTATACATGTATATCATTGCTTTGCTGATTGAATCAACCGAGAATGGATCTACCAATAGAGCTGCATCACCTGCAACTTCCGGCATGGATGTAATGTTACTTGTGATAACAGGTGTATCACAATTCATTGCTTCTAAAATAGGAATGCCAAAACCCTCGAAATAGGGGATATAGGTCATCGCTAAAGCTGACGCAATAAAATGATGTAGGTCATTTGTATTTAAGCGACCGGTAAAAATGACGTCCTCTTTGAATTTCATGCTGAGGTAGGTCTCTTTTATCTCCTTTGTCCAGCGATACTTTTCTCCTACAATAACCAATTTTACATCATTCTTTTCGCTTGCTTTAAAGGAGTCGAATGCTTCAAATAGCCTGGAAATATTCTTTCTTGGCTGTAATGCTCCAACAAATAAAAAATAGTCGCATCCACTCGAAAAGGTTTGTTTTGTTTTGATTTTCAAATCGTGGCTGATTGGTATGTATGCTTGGTTGCAGCCATTGTAAACAACATCTATCAAAGATGGGTTAGTTTTATAGCAATCAACAATGTCTTTTTTTGAAAATTCGGAAACGGTTGCAATTCGGGTTGCCTTTTTAGCAAATTTTGGAAAAAAGTGTGTGTAATACTTGCGAACCATCCATGAAACATCTTTTGGATGATGTTCGAAATTGATATCGTGAATAACGGCTAATTGTTTACAATTGGCTTTGAGCGATAAATATCCATCCGGAGAAAGAAAAAGGTCGGGTTTAAATCGGTTTAAAAAATTGGCGACAGAAAACTCGAACCACCAATAGAAAAGAATCGGATGACGTGCTTGCGGAGACAAAATAAGTGGCGTAACATTATCTGAAAATATAAAATCCTCATCAAAATCACGGTCAAATAGAAAAACGAAGTGGTGTTCAGGATGTTTCGCTGTGATACGTCTGAGGGTTTCATATGTGAACCATCCTATACCTTCTAACTTATTTTGTATTAGTAATCGCGTATTTACTACTATTTCCATATCTCTGAGAGCGGTTTTTCTTTATGTAAAAACCTTGCAGTTCATTCGCTTTCTGGTCAAATTCTCCTTAGCGTCACTTATTATAAAACTACTGTTTCGCAACGAAATTACATAAAAAATCATACTTTTACAGCCCGAATGAAAAACACGGTCAAATATATCTTACACAAACTGTTGGGATTTAAGAACTATCTTTTCATTTTCTCATTGTACAAAATTCTTACCCTGAGAAAAGATAAAAATGAGAAGGATTTCTTTGCCTTTTTGCATTTACTCCCGGAGAATACCGCGGTATTAGATATTGGTGCTAATATTGGTATAATGACAGTTCATTTGGCTCGCACCATCAAAGGAGTGACCGTATACAGCTTTGAGCCAATGCCGAATAATATCATTGCATTTAAGCGGATTGTGAAGTATTTTAAATTGGATAATGTAAAATTATTTGAAATTGCGCTTGGGAATAGCGAAGGTGAAGTGGAAATGGTGATGCCGGTAATCTCGAATGTTCGCATGCAGGGATTAAGTCATGTTGTGCATGAATCCATACCAGACAATAATGTCGGTGAGCGCTTTAAAGTTCCCTTGAGAATGTTAGACAATATGATTGAGATTACCAATTCTGGTAAGCGTATTAGCGGAATAAAAATAGATGTTGAAAATTTTGAATTTTTTGTATTGGATGGCGCCAAACAGCTAATTGCTAAAAACAAGCCGGTAGTATATGCTGAATTGTGGGAAAATGAAAACAGAGAAAAGTGTTTTGAATTGTTTCGTTCGTTGAATTACAAGGCGGTTGTTGTTGTTGATAATAAAGCTGTTGAATTTGATGCAACCAAACACAAAACACAAAATTTCATTTTTTTAACAAAGTAGTAGACGCTTAACTAACTAAATTTATAGAATGCAAAAAAAGTTTCTGACCAATTTAGGGTTAATCTTGTTTTTGAATTTGTTGATCAAGCCCATCTATATATTTGGGATTGAGAAAGCTGTTCAGGAACAGGTTGGCACTGCTGCATACGGAATTTATTTTGCCATCTTCAATTTTTCCTTTTTACTCACCATTATTTTGGATTTTGGGATAACAAATTTCAATAATAAAAACATCGCTCAGAATAGCCATTTATTCACCAAACATTTTTCCAGCCTATTTACTCTCAAGTTAATTTTAGCTGTCATTTACATCATTATTGTTGTGGTTATTGGTTTGGTGATTGGTTATGATACTCGATTAATGAAACTCTTGTTAATTCAAGGTTTTAATATGTTTTTGGTATTCTTTATTAATTATTTGCGTTCCAATTTGGCGGCTCTTCATTTGTTTAAAACGGATGGAATGATATCTGTAATGGATCGTTCAATAATGATTGTTGCCGGGATTGTATTGCTCAATTCGGGTATTCTCTATTCCGAAAATGGAATTATGTATTTTGTGTATACACAAACCTGTTCGTTGCTTCTTACAGTTGTAATTACATTTTTAATCATTGTAAAGAAAACACATTCTTTTAAGTTAAGCTGGAATTGGCCCTTTTCGTTAATGATCTTGAAAAAGAGTTTTCCGTTTGCCATTTTAACATTGTTAATGTCATTCTATAATCGTATCGACTCTGTGATGATTGAGCGTATGTTGCCGGATGGCGATATACAATCGGGTATTTATGCGCAGGGTTTTCGGATTTTAGATGCAACCAAAATGATTGCCTTTTTAGTGGCTGGTGTTCTCTTGCCAGTTTTTTCTCGTATGTTGAAGCATAAAGAGTCCGTAGAATCTTTAATTAAGCTGATTAGCACCTTATTGCTTGCTCCGGCAATTGTTATTGGAGTGGGCTGTTTTTTTTATAACACTGAGCTTATCGGCCAATTATACCCGCAACATGTAAATGAAACAGCTGAAGTGTATGCATTGCATTTACAGCAGTCGGCAAAAATATTTAGCTTATTAATGTTAAGTTTTGTAGCTGTGTCAACAACCTATATTTTCGGAACCTTGCTGACTGCGAATGGGAACATGCGACAGTTGAATTATATGGCAGCTTCTGGAATGATTCTCAATATCATTCTAAATTATATCTTGATTCAACAGTATGAGGCCTTTGGGTCAGCTATTTCAAGCATGTTTACACAGTTCATAACAGCGATTATACAGGTTGCCATTGCACAGCGGATTTTCAAATTTAAGGTCAATTATCGATTGATAAATATCTTCATTACATTCATTGTTGGTGTAATTGCAATCAATTATGGCTCAAAAATGCTCCATTTTGATTGGATGATTAATTTTGCTATAATGGTTGTTGCGTGCGGTTTATGGGCATTTATTACCGGAATTATTAGCATAAAGTCGATGTTTCGACTGCTTAAGTACGGATAAACCTTATAAAATTGGGCAGATTGCCATTTTTTTCTAATTTTGTTGTCCCATATTAAAATTTACTCAGTTATGATGGACAAGAAGGTTCAAGCAGCATCCGATTTTAATTCATTTAATGTTTTGTATTTTATATATAAATGGCGTAAACCACTTATTCTTGTTGGAATTGCTGCGTTTATTATTTCTTGCATAGTAGCATTAACAATTAAGGAAAAATATAAATCCACTGTAATTTTGTTTCCTGCCACTACGAACTCTATATCCAAGGCACTTTTAACAGAAAACAATGTGAAGCAAGAAGACGTTTTGCAGTTTGGTGAAGAGGAGGAAGCAGAACAAATGCTTCAAATTCTTAATTCAGACGAAATTCGTACCCGAGTTTGCGAAAAATACAATCTAATGGCACATTATGGTATTGATTCAACAGATAAGTTGAAGCGTACTAAATTATATGATGAATTTCAAAGCAACATTACGTTTAAACGTACAGAATATATGTCCGTTAAAATTGAAGTGATGGATAATGACCCTGAATTGGCATCTGTAATTGCAAATGATATCGCTGCGTTACATGATTCAACGAAAATTAGAATTCAAAAGGACCGTGCTATGCGATCGTTGAAAATTGTGGAACAAGAGTATTTTCAAAAGGTGCAAGATGTAAAAAATGGAATTGATTCAATGAAAATATTGAATAGCTACGGAATTTATGATTATGAATCTCAGTCAGAAGTAACCAGTGAGCAATATGCAATTGCCTTAGCAAAAGGTGATCAACGTGCCGTAAAATTGTTGGAAGAGAAATTAAAAATCATTGGATTGTATGGTGGTGCTTATGTCTCATTGAGAGAAAACTTATACATGCAACGCAAGCAATTGAACTTGCTTAAAACAAAATATGAGGAAGTAAAAGTGGATGCAACAGAAGTGTTGCCTCAAAAATTTGTTGTGAGTACTGCATTTCCTGCTGAAAAAAAATCCTATCCGGTTAGATGGGTGATTGTAGTGGTTTCTACTTTTGCTACTTTATTAGCTGCAATTATTGCTATTTTATTGTTGGAGAATATCCGACAGATTAGAAATGAAGTGAAGGAGGGGCCTGTTGCTGAGTGAATACGGAAACCTGTTTTAATTGAAGAGGAGATTAGTGTTAAAAAAACAGGAAATCCGCTGATTGAAAAAATTAAAATTGTTAAGTCGAATGTTATTCAGTCGACAAAAGAGATTGGATTACTAAAAAAAGGTATAATGTCAGAATACACTGAAACTACTTATGACCTGCTAAAAATAATAAAGAAGAAAAAGCTTCACTTTATTGTGGTTACTCTTGTAACCATTGGTATAGCGGCACTATTTTCAAGCCCTTTATTTATGAAACCGAGATATAAATCGTATGCGATTATGTATCCTGCCAATATTACTCCCTATAGTGAAGAAAGTGCTTCTGAGCAGTTGCTGCAACTTTTTGGTTCTGCGGATATACGAAATGCGGTAGTGAAAAAATTCAATTTGTATGCGTATTATAAAATTGATTCTACAGACAAGGCTGCAACTACCTACATGATTGATATGTACGATTCTCGTGTAGAAGTAGGACGAACGCAATTTGAATCTGTTGAAATTTCTGTTCTTGATGAAGACCCTTTGCGAGCATCTGCAATGGTTGAAGAAATTATTCATTCAATGAATCTAAAAGCACGCGAATTACAACGTGAAAAATCAAAAGAAGTTGAAGTAATTATTAAGAATCAGTTGGAGTTGAAAAAGAAAAATTTAGACTCTATTGATGAGCGGTTGCACGAATTGAGAGTAAAATACCAGTTATTCGATTATGATATGCAAGTGAAAGAAGTAACCAAAAGTTATTTAAAAGCAGTTGCGGCCGGAGGGAAAAATCTAAAAGAGATTGATACGATGATGCGTAATCTGGAGGAAAAAGGTGGGGAGTATTTTCAATTACAAAAAACAATGAAGGTTTTGTTGGAGAGCTACAGTAAAACAAAATTGGAATACGATGAAGTATTGAAGGATATTAATAAAGAACTGACTTATGCAAATGTGGTTACTAAACCTGCGCCTTCATTTACCAAAGCATATCCGATTCGTTGGTTGATTGTTTTGGCTTCAGTCGCTTCCGCTAACCTATTCCTTTTTATATTATTTGTCATTTTAGAGAATAGAAAAAATTAATTCAAATTCATTGTTAGAACAGAAAAATATAAAATGGGTGTATGCCTTAAGTATAGCTTTTATACTTGTAAATGCGATATGCACTTATTTTGAATTTTATTACTTCAATCTATTGCCGGCAGCCATTTTGGTGCTCTTGTTGGCTCTTTTTTCTTTGGATAAATTAATACTAATTGTTGTTTTTCTAACCCCTCTTGCCATTAATCTTCAGAATATTGATGGAGGTTTTGGACTCAGCTTGCCTACAGAACCAATCATCTTTGGAATTATGATGGTTTTTATTTTTAAGCAATTGTATAGCAATTCCTTAGAAGCGAGCTTAATGAAGCATCCAATTACAATAGCCATTCTGATTAATTTGGTTTGGATATTTATTACTTCTATCACCAGTGACCTTCCAGTTGTTTCATTTAAATTTTTAATTGCACGCTTGTGGTTTGTGATTGCCTTTTATTTTATTGGAACACAACTATTCAAGAAGTTTAATAACATTAAAGTCTTTACATGGCTATACATTCTCTCCTTTTCAATTATTATTGTTTATACACTTTACAATCATGCATTGGTCAACTTTGATGAGCAAATTGCCAATTACATTATGTCGCCTTTTTATAACGATCATACTGTTTATGGTGCAATGTTGGCGATGTTCCTGCCGATGTTGTTTTTTTATACAATGAATAAAAAATACAGTGGAAGCGTGAAATTTGCTGCCTCCCTATTTTTGATTTTATTTATTGTGGCGTTGATTTTTTCATACACGCGAGCAGCATGGGTAAGTTTGGTTGTAGCACTTGTAGCCTACATTTTATTGTTATTGAGAATAAAATTTAGAACCATTTTAATAGCCTTTGTCGGACTTTGTGCAGTTGCATTGTATTATCAAACAGAAATCATCATGAAGTTGGAGAAGAATCGCCAAGATGCCTCTCAGGACTTCAATGAACACATTGAGTCGATTTCAAATATTTCTACAGATGCTTCGAATTTGGAGCGTCTAAATCGATGGAATGCAGCTTTTAGAATGTTTAAGGAACGTCCTATTTTTGGATGGGGACCGGGTACATATAGTTTCGAATACGCTCCTTTTCAGCATGCGCACGAAAAAACGATTATCAGTACCAATATGGGTGATAAAGGTAACGCACACAGTGAATATATCGGCCCTCTATGCGAGTCGGGTGTTTTAGGTGCACTTACATTTATTGGGATTGTAATTGTGGTGCTTTCAACAGGTTTTAGATTGTATTATACTGTGAAAGAGAATGAAACAAAGAAAATGGTTTTAGTACTCTTGCTCGGATTTATTACCTACATCGTACATGGTGGTTTAAATAACTTTTTGGATACAGATAAAGCTTCTGTTCCTTTTTGGGGATTTGTTGCAGCGCTTGTTGCAATTGACTTATACCACAAAAATAAGCCGAAACAAGAACAAATTGCGGATTAAAATACCTTGATGCTAAACAAGGCAATGTCATCAATGTAAGGTCGGCTCTGTTTATAATTCATTACCGTTTCCATAATTTTTACATTTAATTCCATCATATTTAATTTCGGGTTGTTTTTGATTAATTCTTTTAGTGAATCAATTCCGAAATCTTCTCCTTTATCGTTTTCTAATTCTGTTAAACCATCGGTATAACAAACAATGGTAGTTCCGGGAGAAATGTTGACAATCCCTTCTTTTATCTTATCAATTTCATCAAACATCCCGAGTCCGGTACATCCGATTTTGAGTGTGCTTACAGAATTGCCGGATGCTAACAAGGGTGGGTTGTGCGCAGCATTTACGTAGGTTAATGTTCGCGTAACCAAGTTGTACTTTGCAATAAACAGAGTAATAAATTTTTCACCTTTTGCATTCGCCATTACCTTCCCATTTAATTCTTTTACCAATTCGGTAAGGGAAGATGTATGCTGAAACAATACACGAAGATTTGCTTGAAAATTTGACATCAATAAAGCAGCAGCCACCCCTTTTCCTGAAACGTCTGCAACACAAAATGCGCATTCGTTTTCATTTAACCACATGAAGTCATAATAGTCGCCTCCAACTTGCTGGTGCGGCAAATAAAATGCGGCTGTATCAATGTTTTTATCGCGTGGCAATGAACTTGGAAAAAGCATTGATTGCATTTCAGATGCCAGTTCGAGCTCTTTACGCATCGCGGCTTGACGAATCGTATCGCGTGCTAATTTTTTATTCTCGATGGCTACAACAATAATACTCGTAAGTGTTTGTACGAATGGTAAATGTTTAATGGCCGGACTCACTTCCACTTTGTCTTCCAAATCTCCAATCAGTACATAAGCCAATGGGTGGGATTTATGAAAAACAGGAATAACGATTTCAAATGCTTTGCTGAGTCTTTTTTGAGAAAAATTAATGGTGCCAATTTCCGTTATGGATAATAAATCACACTCCACATTGATGTCATTATATTCTTCACCTACACCATATTTTAGAATGCACTTCCAGCTATCGTGCTCGTTACTGAATAGCACAAGCTTTCCTATGTTTAACTGTTTCTCTAAAACTTCTTCAAAAATTTCGAGTAACTGCTCGGTAGAAAAATTGTTGTTAATCGCTTTGGTAATTTCCAACAAGGAGTTAAGTTTAATATCCTTAACTCTTTTTGATTGATTTTTATTTGTTGGACTAGCTGACATAAACTGATTTTACAAAAGCAAATTTATAGTAATTAAGCAGTGTTGGTGTTAAATTTAGACAAAAAAAGAATAAAGAACGATGTAAATCTATTTCTCAGTAATCTTCTTTATTAAATCAGGGAGCATTTTTAATGCAGCAACTTCTTTCATTTTCCCTCTCGCTTCCCCTGCTGGTGATCCAAAGTACGTTTTTCCTGCCGGAATATCCTCTCCTAAGCCTGATTGAGCCAACAATACAGAGCCTTTTCCTAATTTAACGTCACTCCGAACGCCTGCCTGCCCCCATAAGGTAACTCCATCTTCTATAATAACTACTCCCGCAACAGCAACATGGGCAGCGATTAAACACATTTTTCCAATTTGTGTATCGTGTGCTATTTGTACATGATTATCAATTTTTGTACCCGCACCAATTTTAGTATCCCCGGAAACACCTTTGTCGATAGTGCAAAGCGCACCAATTTCAACATCATTTTCAATAATAACACTTCCACATGAAATCATTTTATCAAAATAGTCTGTCCTCTTTTTATAATAAAAAGCATCCGCACCAATTACCGTATTCGCGTGAATAATTACATTGTTCCCAATATGGCAATTATCATAAATGGTCACATTCGGATGTATCACACAGTGTTCACCAATCGTAACATTGTTTCCAAGATATACTCCCGGCATAAGGATGCTGGTTTTGCCTACTTTAGCTGTTTCACCTATTTGTTTTAAGGAATAAGAAAGTGGTTGAAAATGGCGGACAAGTTTATTGTAATCTCTAAATGGATCTTCTGAAATTAATAATGCTTTTCCTTGCGGACAGGCTACTTTTTTATTGATAAGAATTGTTGTTGCTTTTGATAATAAGGCTTTATCATAATACTTTGGATGATCCACAAAAACGATATCTCCGGGCTCCACCATGTGAATTTCATTTAATCCGGTGATGAGATGGTCCGCTTTGCCATCAAATTCACAATTGATGATGGCAGCGATGTCTTTTAATGTATAAGAGGATGCTAATTTCATAATAATTCAAACTTATTCTATCTCTCAAATATAATAAAAAAGTCCCCAATGGAGTAGTGGGGACTTTTTATTATTATAAGAATAGATTATTATTTTACACGTTCAACATAGGAGTTTGTACGAGTGTCAATTTTAATTTTTTCACCTTCATTCACAAATAATGGCACGTTAACAACTGCGCCAGTTTCCATCGTTGCCGGTTTTAATGTGTTTGTTGCAGTATCGCCTTTTACGCCTGGTTCTGCATAGGTAATTACTAATTCCACAAATACAGGAGGTTCGGCTAAAATCGGCTCATCTCCTTCAAAGGAAACTTTAATTTCCATTCCTTCTTTTAAAAATTTTATTGAATCACCTAATAGAAATGCTGGGATATGAATTTGTTCGTAGTTATCGTTATCCATTACCACAATAAATTCTCCTTCTGGATAAATGAACTGCATGTTTTTGTATTCAACACGCACAACTTCAACTGCTTCACCTGCACGGAAACGATTCTCCACAATTTTCCCGTTTTTTAAGTTACGCATACGCGCTTGGTAGAATGCACGCAAATTTCCCGGTGTGCGGTGTTGATATTCTTCGATTTTGCAAAGTTCTCCGTTAAAACGGATTACTGTACCTACGTTAATGTCGCCTGAGTTTGCCATTGAAAATATTGTTTAAAGTTGAAAGTTTGTTTGTTTAACGTTTAAAAGGATTGTTCTACAATTAATCCTTGGGGCACAAATATAAGGTTTATGAGGGAATATGCAAAAATCCATTTAGATCCATTACCGGCTATTTATAGTCTTCAATAGTCAATTGTTTATTACAGAAGGGATATTCATATTCCTGTTGGTTCGAAGCGACAATAATCAACCTGTTTTTAGAATAATCGGTTACCAATTTCTGATACCAGTCGATGGCCTTTTTATCCAAATTAGAAGTTGGTTCATCCAAGAGAAGGAGTGGGGTGTCTGCTAAAACAGCCAAAGCCAAGCGAACGCGCTGTTTCATTCCGGATGAATAATATTTTAATTGTTTGTCTTTTGATTTTTCAAGCTCCGTTAATTCAATTATTTTTTTTACATCCAATCCTTGTTGGAATGGTTTGAATTTTTCCTGAAATGCGATAGATTCTCGTAGTGTAAATTCTTCGAAAAGATCTAAGTAGGGTGCACAATAACTTAAATAGGTGTATGCCTGTTCGATTTCAATATTCGTAGTTGAAACCTGAAATTTCAAATCTCCTTCTGAATGCATTAAATTTCCGGCAATTACTTGTAAAAGGGTTGACTTCCCAGAACCATTTGACCCTAAAATGACATAATTGTTCTCACCTGTGAATTCGAAATTGATTTTTCGAAAAATCCACTCGAAGTTATAACGTTTGCCGATATTGTTAAGATTGATTTGAATCACGATAGGAATAGTGTTTTTGCCGCAAACCTGCCTGACGATTGGCAGGGGCGCTAAGACGTAAAGTTTTATTTTTTTCTTTTCTTTCTTTTTTGTCTTTTGCCAACTGTTTTACGAAATCCCTCTCATGATTCCATCTTTTGATTCATTGATGAAAGAAATAATTTGAGCTTTTTCTGCTGAAGCTGGAGCTTCTTGCTCAATCACAGCCAATGCATTCGTTACATTGTGTCCTTTTACATAAAGTGTGCGGTATATATCTTCAACCGCTAAAACAGTTTCATTTGAAAAACCTCGTCTGCGCATGCCAACAGAATTAATCCCTACATATTGCAATGGTTCACGTGCAGCTTTTGTAAATGGGGGAACATTTTTGCGCACCAAAGAGCCACCGGTAATAAAGGCATGTGCTCCAATTCTCACAAATTGCTGAACAGCAGCAAGGCCCTCTAAAATTACCCAATCTTCGATGGTCACATGTCCGGCAAGATTTACACTGTTTGCAATAATAATGTTGTTTCCTAAAATGCAATCGTGCGCAACATGAACATATGCCATTAACAGACAGTTGCTACCAACTGCTGTTTTCATTTTGTCGGTTGTTCCTCTATTAATGGTTACACATTCGCGAATGGTTGTGTTATCACCAATTTCAGTAGTCGTTTCTTCACCATTGAATTTTAAATCTTGTGGAATGGCGGAGATAACAGCTCCAGGGAAAATGCGGCAATTTTTACCGATGCGAGCACCTGAAAAAATTGTAACGTTGGGCCCTATCCATGTTCCTTCACCAATTTCAACATTGTCATCAATAAAAGAAAAGGGAGAAACGGTTACGTTTTTTCCAATTTTTGCGTTTGGGTGAATGTGGTTGAGTGGATTCATATTTATACAGACGCAGTTGCTTCTTTTGGTTGCTTATCTTTAATTACTTGTGCCAACATTGTTGCTTCGCACACTTCTTTTCCATTTACATAGCCAACGCCAAGCATGTTCACTAAACCTCTTCTAATTGGGCTTTCCAATGTAAGTTTAAAAACAACGGTATCGCCAGGAATCACTTTTTGTTTAAACTTAACACCATCAATTTTCATAAAATAGGTGCTGTAATACTCCGGATCCGGAACTTGTGATAAGGCAAAAATTCCACCTACTTGTGCCATTGCTTCTATTTGCATTACGCCTGGAAATACTGGATTGTCAGGGAAATGTCCTTGAAAAAATGGCTCGTTTAAGGTAACGTTTTTTACACCAACAATGCTGTTAGTGTCCATTTCCATCACTTTGTCAATCATTAAGAAAGGGTAGCGATGAGGAAGCATTTTGGTAATATCGTTGATGTCGTAAAGCGGCTTTTTGTTTAAATCGAAATACTTCTCTTTCTTTTTCGATTTTATTAATTCTTTGATTTTTTTGGCGAAGGCAACATTGCCTGCATGACCCGGACGAGCTGCTAAGATGTGCATTTTTAAAGGAACACCTACCAAAGCCAAATCTCCAATAATATCTAAAAGTTTATGTCTGGCTGGCTCATTAAAAAAGTGAAGTGTCGTATTGTTTAAAACACCTTTCCCTTTTATTTCAACATCTTCGCGATGAAATACTTTTTGAAGACGTGCGATTTGCTCTTTTGAAACTTCTTTATCTACCAATACAATCGCATTGTTCAAATCACCTCCTTTGATTAAGTCGTGTGCTAACAAAGCTTCTAACTCATGCAAAAATACAAACGTTCTACAAGGTGCTATTTCTGTTTTAAATTCACCAACGTTATACATAGATGCATGTTGCGTGCCCAGTACTTCGGAATTATAATCTACCATTACGGTTGCTCGGTATGCATCTTGTGGTACTGCAAGCATTTCTACTTTCTTAATCGGATCTTCGTATGTTAAATTTTCGGTTAATTCGAAGTAAATACGATCTGCATCTTGATCAACAGCACCAACCTTCTCTAATATTTTTACAAATGGCATTGAACTTCCATCCATAATTGGCATTTCAGGTCCATCCATCTCCATCAATACATTGTCAATTTCTAATCCAACCAAAGCTGCCAATACATGTTCTGTTGTATGAATGCGTGCTCCGTTTTGTTCCAATGTGGTGCCTCTTGAGGTGTCCACAACATTGTCTACATCGGCATTGATAATTGGATTTCCGGGTAAGTCGACACGTTGGAATTTATAACCATGGTTTTCGGGAGCCGGACGAAAAGTTAAGTTGGTTTGCTTGCCGGTATGTAAGCCGACACCTGAAATGGTAACGGCTGTTTTTAATGTTCTTTGCTTTACGCTCATAATTTTAGTTCATTGGTTCATTCATTCACTGCTTCTAATATGACTTGTGAACGATGTAATACTAGCTTCAAATGTAACAAAATATTAGTAATTATTATGCTTTGAATAGCTTTTTTTTGGAGCGTGTTTTTTTAATGCGGTTTCACTTTTTAGCGTTATCCCTTGCTTAGAGTAGGGATAGCCATGATAGGAATGTGACGGCTGATTATTTAGGATAGCAGATATAATGCTTTTTTACCGTTTTGGCGAGAACATCAATGCTTAATTGGTCAGATGCATCCGCAATGTCGGATACACTTCCGTCTTTGAACAAAATATTGATTCTGATTTTGTCAGCTCTGTAAGCGTCATTGGTAACAATTCCGGTAAAAACAAAGTAGTTTACCTCTTTGTCGTTCAATTTAAATCGCTTTTTTATATCCTGTTTAATGTCTTTTATTTTATCTTCTTTAAATGCCTGATTTTGTAACTCAACTTTAAAAAGTTTCCGATCGACTAACTGTTTACACAGGCTGGAAAGCACATTGTCGCTGTGTTCTGTCCACACTTTGATCGAAGTCATGATATCGTTGTCGTCCAGTTGTGCAAACACATCCAGTAGCTTCTCATTCGTTGAAAAATCTTTTTCACTGAATTTATTATACAGGAACATTCGCAAAGCAGGCGTGCAAAATAAATCTACTTTTTTTTCTGCTAAATCTTTTGCACGTTTCAAAATGTTCACCAATAAACTTTCTGCACTCAAAACGGTTTTGTGCAAGTATACTTGCCAATACATTAATCTTCGGGCAATAATGAATTTTTCGATTGAATAAATTCCTTTGGCTTCAATCGCAAGTTGATCATTCACCACATTCAACATTTTAATAATCCGGTCGGAACTTACCACGCCTTCAGAAACTCCTGTGAAAAAACTATCGCGGTTCAAGTAGTCCAAACGGTCCATATCCAGCTGGCTTGAAACTAATTGATGCAGAAATTTCTTTTTGTATTTATTTTGAAAAATGCTGATCGCTAAAGTAAGTTTGCCTTTAAACTCCTCATTCAAACGGCTCATAAACAGTTCGGAAATATCTTCGTGGGTGATATTATTAACGATGCTGTGTTCCAATGCATGTGAAAAAGGACCATGCCCAATGTCGTGTAATAATATCGCTATGGTAACTCCTTGTGCTTCTTCTTCGCTAATATCATGGCCTTTTGATCGAATCACATCGATGGCTTGCCCCATTAAATGCATTGCGCCCATTGCATGATGAAAGCGTGTATGCAACGCACCAGGATAAACCAAATTGGTTAATCCCAATTGTTTGATTCTTCGTAAGCGTTGAAAATAGGGGTGGTCTATCAAATCGTAAATAATTTCATACGGAAGAGATACGAAACCGTAAATCGGATCGTTAAATATTTTCAGCTTGTTAGAGAATGAGTTCATCGGTACAAATATAATTTATCTTTTTTTAACAGGAGAAGCAGATTAAAAGTTCTAACTTTATACCTCAATTTATGATGATTGTTATGGAAAAAATTAATGTTTTGTGGGCAGATGATGAAATTGATTTATTAAAACCACATATTCTATTTTTAAAAGATAAAGGTTACGAGGTAATGACAGCCACGAGTGGTGATGAAGCACTCGAACTGGTTGGAAAAAATAATTTTTCTGTCGTGCTATTGGATGAAAACATGCCCGGCTTATCTGGCTTGGAAACCCTTAATCGATTAAAATCAGCTCATTCCGATTTACCGGTTATCATGATCACCAAAAGTGAAGAAGAGCATTTGATGGAAGATGCAATCGGTTCTAAAATATCCGATTACCTTATTAAACCGGTAAATCCCAACCAAATATTACTTTCGTTAAAGAAGACACTTGACAATAAACGTTTGATTAGCGAAAAAACTACTTCCAACTATCAACAAGAGTTTCGTCAAATTGGAATGACTATGGGTGATAAGCTAAGCTGGGCCGAATGGGTGGAGGTATACAAAAAGCTTGTGTATTGGGAGTTGGAACTGGATACCAGCAAGGATGAAAGTATGATGGAAATTTTGAAGATGCAAAAAGCAGAAGCAAATAAATTGTACGGAAAGTTTATTGAAAATAATTATATAGGTTGGTTGAATGGTAAATCGCCTAATCCGCCTTTGTTTTCTCATACCATTTTTAAAGCAAAAGTAGCCCCATTGCTGGATAAACATGATACTACATTTGTGGTGTTGATAGATAATTTGCGCTACGATCAATGGAAAATGATTCAACCCATTTTGTCTGAATATTTTAAAATTGATCAGGAAGAATTGTACAGCGCAATTTTACCAACAGCAACGCAATACGCTCGTAATGCCTTTTTTGCCGGTTTAATGCCAAGTGAAATTGAAAAACGTTTTCCAAAATTATGGTTGAACGATGAAGATGAAGGAGGAAAAAATATGCACGAAGAAGAATTGTTAAATGAACAATTGAAACGCTTAGGCAAGGATATTAAAGTAAGTTATAACAAAATTACCAATCACGCTGCCGGTAAGCGGTTGTCGGAGAATATGGGTAATTTAATGCAGAATAAATTGAATGTGATTGTTTACAATTTTGTGGACATGCTTTCACATGCCCGCACCGAAATGGAAGTTATTCGTGAATTGGCGGATGATGAAAAAGCATATCGTTCCATCACATTGTCGTGGTTTGAAAATTCTCCCTTGCATGACATCATCAAACAAATTGCAGCAAAAAAATGTAAGTTGGTGATTACAACCGATCATGGAACCATTAAAGTTACAGAGCCTTCAAAGGTAGTTGGAGATAAAAACGTAAATACAAACCTGCGTTACAAACAAGGCAAAAGTTTGGATTATGTGAAGAAAGACGTTTTTGAAATCAGAAATCCTGCGGATGCATTTTTACCGAAGCAGCATGTTAGCAGTGCATTTGTATTTGTGAAAGAAGATATGTTTTTTGCATATCCGAACAATTATAATCATTATGTAGGTTATTATCGAAATACCTTTCAACATGGTGGTTTGAGCTTGGAGGAGATGCTAATCCCGTTTGTAACATTAAGTGCCAAATAAAATGAAATATTTTGCATCCATTTGTGTTTTGTGCTTGTTATATAGTTGCGATCCGTATTATAAAATACAGTATTGTGCTAAAAACCAAACAACTGATACAGTATATGTGAAATATAAAAATTATCCCGATAGTTTGAGGGTAATTCCACCCGGTGCACTCTGCATCTTGGATTCGAAGCAGGGAGTTGGTTATGCAAAAGAGAAATACAAAAATCAGTCGTTTCAAAATTGGTTTGCTGAAAATTCTATAGTCGTAAAAAAAACAAAAGAAAACGCCATCAAAAAAATTTCAGAAACGACTTGGAAATATGAAGGCGCCCGAGTGCATGGTGGAAATGCAGTACTTTACGTGAAAAAATAATGGCTTCTTTAAAAATAAATAACCTTGCCGAATTACCCCTTGTCGCTAAAGCGCTGATTGAGGCTTTTGGAACAAAGAAAGTAATTGCTTTTAATGGAGAAATGGGGGCAGGAAAAACAACTTTGATTAAAACAATCTGCGAACAACTGGGTGTAAAACAAACCATCAGCAGTCCTACTTTTTCCATTGTCAATGAATACCTTTCTTCGTCCGGAAAAAAAATATACCACTTCGATTTTTACCGAATCAACACCATTAATGAAGCCTATGATATGGGCTATGAGGAATACTTTTATTCTGAAGCCTATTGTTTTATAGAATGGCCCGAAAAGATTGCGGAGTTGCTACCTGAAGATGTTTTAAGGGTGAATATTTCTGTGAAGGATGGGGTAAGATTGGTTGAGTTTTAAGTTTCAATAAATATAAAATCCACTGTTCTCGAAAACTATTGGAGCCTTTTTCTCAGTGTCTTCCGATAGCTGTTTGGATGCTTGAAATATCTTTGTTATTCCTTTTTTTTTCGTAAATTTGTTTTCTCTCTAGCTAAAGAAAATGAAAACATCTAAAGAATTATTGGCTTCGCTTTCCCAAACAGCATTAATGCCTCAGGAAGAAATGCTTGAGATTGCCCGCAAAAAAGGCAAATTATTTATCGGGATCCCAAAAGAAATTTCGTTTCAAGAAAATCGTGTTGCACTCGTTCCGGATGCAGTAGCGCTTCTTGTAAATAACGGGCATCAAATCATTGTGGAAACCAATGCCGGGAAAATGGCCAATTTTCAAGATCATGATTATAGTGAGGCTGGAGCTCAAATCGTATATAGTGCAGAGGAAGTTTATAAAGCAGACATCATTTTAAAAGTTGCACCTCCTTCTCCACAAGAGATTGAGATGATGCAACAAAAACAAACCTTAATTTCCGCACTTCAATTAACCGTTCAACCTGAAGATTTTATTAAACAATTATCTGCAAAACGAATTACTGCTGTTGCTTTTGATTGGATAAAAGACATTGACGGAATTTATACGGTTATCCGTTCGATGGGCGAAATTGCTGGTGGAACGTCTATTTTGATTGCTGCCGAATATTTAAGTAATGTGAATAATGGGCAAGGTGCAATTCTGGGTGGGATATCTGGAATATCTCCTACCGAGGTGGTGATTTTAGGTGCAGGAACGGTTGGTGAATTTGCTACACGTGCTGCTTTAGGTTTGGGTGCATCTGTTAAAGTATTTGATAATAATATTTATCGTTTAAGACGATTACAAAGTGATATTGGTACACGTGTTTTTACTTCAGTCATTCAACCTCGTGTATTGGCAAAACATTTAAAAACAGCGGATGTAGTTATTGGTGCGATTCGCGCGCAACATGGTAGAACACCTTGTGTGGTAACAGAAGAAATGGTGAGTGAGATGAAAGTAGGCTCAGTTATCATTGATGTTAGTATCGATCAAGGTGGATGTTTTGAAACGTCTGAAGTAACCAATCATACAAAACCTGTTTTCCGTAAACATGGTGTCATTCATTATTGTGTTCCCAATATTGCTTCTCGCGTTTCTCGTACTGCTTCGTATGCATTAAGTACAATTTTTGCACCCATCTTAATCAATATTGGTGAAGAAGGTGGCGTTGATAATATGCTTCGCAGAGATGCCGGTGTTCGCAATGGAGTATACCTTTATAATGGTACACTCACCAATCAAGTTTTGGGTGAAATGTTCAAACTTCCTTACAAAGACATTAATTTACTTATGGCTGCATTATAACCATCTGCCATTTTACATCATACATTTAACATTCCTTTATGGCTATTCCTAGTAAAAACGCAGACTTATACAGACGATTAAAATTTTATGGTTTTGGTCTAGTGCTTGGAATTGTGCTGGTTGCCGGTGTATTAAACAAAAACAAAGGATGTCAGTTACCTTCTTCTGCAAAATTGGAAGAGCTGGGTTGGCAAAAGTTGGAATTGACAAAACACGGTGCTTGCCGAATGGAATGTCGTCACATCACCGAAGCTGAAATTAAAGAATTGGTTGGAGTAGGACAAACTTTAGGAAAAGGAAAAGTGAATTACGATAAAAGTGATGTACACGATAAGCCTTACCCAACATACGCGATAGAAGGAACTACCACAACAGGAAAAAGTTTGCGCATTGTGATTGCAGATGTGGATACGATTTCAAGAGTGGTAACTGCTATTGATTTGAAAATGGAAAATGATAGCTGTGAGTGTAAGTAGATTATTTTACTACCACCTTCGCTCGGCCAATTCTGCCATCAGCAGAAATTTTTAGGAGCATATAAAATCCCTGTGGTATTCCTGTAAGGTCTAATTTATAAGAACTTCCACTCATTACATCAAATTTAGTTTGGCGATATAACTTTCCAGTTGAATTGTAAATCTGAAATTGTGCATATTCAAAACTATTTGGTTCATTATTGATATGGATGTAGTCGTTTGTTGGATTAGGAAAAACAAACAGGTTGTAAATGCCATTGTCTGCAATTGAACATTCTTTTCCCCATCCTTCTTGCTGCTTTACTACCCATTCCCTTTGTGATTGAATAAAAGGGAAGATGCCCGGATAATTTAATCGCAGCACATAGGCAGAAGTCGTAATAGAAACCTCATCTTCATTATAATCGGTTAATGATTTTTTAAATTCAGCATAGGAATTGTATTTGTAAACATCCGTTCGGTAAGCCTCATCAATCAGCTCATGGCGATCTACTAAAAATGGCCCAAGATGTTCCATTGTAAAGCTACTTTTGATTAGTTCACAGCAATAATTGAGGTATTCTTCTTTCCATTCTGGCACTTCAAATATTCGTTTCAATAAAGGACGTTCATCTACTTTGTTGTTGGGTACTAAATAGCCATCTAACATTGAAGTGCCACTTAATACTTTTAGATCCTGAAATGTTTCATTCATATCCCATGGAATCCAGCGGATTTTTCCATCGGGATGTTCGTACATATAAAAATTATTTCCACCACCCCAATAGCTATCCCAGCTACGTACACATTTTTCAATCGCCAATATTTTTAAATAGGCATGTACATCAAAGTTGTTTTCAATTTGTTGTTTGATGTCGCCACCCGCATAGTTATTCAATAAGTTAATAAAGTCAATCAGCTTGGTCCAGTCATCAACACTTTCGTTCGTGTTTAATTTTAATCCTTGTTCTTTATAAGCAGCTTTATCGGGCCCCAGCCAGTTTAAAAACACACTTACACCTCGGTCGGTTTTGTATAAATTGCCATCATTGTTGGCACTGCCGTACTCAAATTTTAAAAAAGTTTTGTCTACATTCTCAATGATAAGGTATAAACCGATGTATTCGTTATTTACAAAAACTTTGGCGTAGGACGTTCGTGGTGCAGGAATCCCTTCATCGCGCATAATTTTATAACATGTTGCATCATGCATGAGCGAAGGATCATTTGTAAAATTACTTAAGTTGATTTTCTCTAATCCATCCAACTCTTGATTCACAAATTCATCGAAAGATATTTTAAGAGGTTTCTTTTTTCCATAGCTGGTAAAGCTGTTGGAGGCATTTCCTTTTTCGCGGAACCCACAATTATTAAAGAGTATACCATCAAAGGTTACATTACAGTTTCTGTAAATTTCAGGATACAACTCTGGGCTGGCGGCATTTTGAGCATAATCATAATCCAACGTGCCAATCCAATCGGTGAGTGCGGTTTCAATATAGATGGTGTGAAGAATGGTGTCATTAAATACCGAGTTGCCGGTTTGTGCTTGCGCTTGCAAGCCGATGAAAATCGAAAAATATAAAAACAGTTTTCTCATTTTCGGAGCTGACGGTGTTCGCTATTCAATGTTTTATAATAACGTGTTAAGTTGCGTCTCATAAAGTGAACGCCAATTGTAAGATTTAACCCTGTTTGATTGTTCTTATTCGACATGTTAAATTGCATTCCCAGTTTAGCATGTAAACGAATGGTATTAGAACATTTTCTTTCAAAGCCGGTGAATGGTTCAAATGTAAGTTGAGGCCCATTGTTGTATTCAACACCCATCATGTTTGCTTCGGTTCCAATAAAAAATGCATTCTTTTTTAAATACGTTGTTTTTCCAAGATAATGTTGGTAACCCAATCCGAATTTAGTTATGGAATAAGGTTTTGCAGGAATGATGGTCAGATTAACATAATACAATTTTACACCTCGCATAGCCATCCCTATTTTGTATTCCATCCCAAAACTAGTAGGAGTAATGGATTCGTTTCTGAAAACGGAGAAATACGGAGTTTTGTACACGCCCATATTCACACCTCCAAAAAATGTTTTAAGTTTTTTGCCTTGAATTGTATCAATGTTTGTCCAAGGAATAGTGGTGATGGATTCGTCCATCTTTTTGATTTTCACATTTACGGAATCACATTTAATTATGGTTCCTGTTTGTGAATCTCCGTCTTTGAAAACAATTTCATCGGTGATTAGTCGCTTTGGACTAAAACAGCCGATTTGAATAGAAGTACCAAGGACAAGAATGATAAAAAAGTGTAATTGTTTTCTCATTAAAAAAATATTAGAACCAATTATTGACCTCAACCGGAGGCGAGATTATTTATTTTAACTTTCTTCTTTCTTTTTCTTTAATAATTAAACTCAATTCTCTTCCTGTTTGCCCTTTCACAGAAGTATTTTCTTGCGCTCTTCGAATCAAATAAGGTAACACTTCGTTAACAGGGCCATACGGAACATATTTTGCAACATTGTAATGCGCATTGGCCAAGTTAAAGCTGATGTGATCACTCATGCCTAGTAGTTGAGAAAAGAAAATATGTTTGTTGTCAGCGGAGATGTTCTTTTTTGTCATCATCTCCGCAAGTTTCATGGAGCTGGTTTCGTTATGCGTGCCAGCACAAATAGCAATACGGGAGATGTTGTCTGTACAAAAATCAAGAGCAGCATCATAATCTGCATCTGTTTGTTCTTTGGTGTCTTGAATAGGGGAAGGGTAATTTTTTTCTTCCGCACGTTTGCGTTCTTTTTCCATGTAGGCACCACGAACTAGTTTTGCACCTAAAAAATAGTTGGATTTTTGTGCCAATTGAAAGGAGTATTTTAAATAAGAGAGGCGATCCTTCCGATATAATTGGAATGTATTATAGACAATTGCTTTTTCTTTATTATAGAGTTCCATCATATGATTCGTCATCATGTCGATGGCTTCCTGAATCCAACTTTCTTCTGCATCAATAAAGATAGGAACACCTGAGTCATGTGCAGCCTTGCAAATAGCATTTACTCGATTTTTGATACGCTCGTATTCCAAATGCTCTTCTGCGGTTAATGCAATTTTAGCACTTACTTTTTCTAAAATTGCAAAACGTGCCAACCCCGTTACTTTAAAAACTGAAAAAGGGATGTGTTGATCATTTTTTGCTCTTTTAATCGTTTCAATGGTTTCATGCATGCAAGCATCAAAATCGTGTTCGCTTTCTTTGCCTTCAACGGAATAGTCTAAAATCGTTCCTACATTGTATTTCCCTAACTCTTGAATTGCTGTGCTACATTCTTCAATGGTTTCACCTCCACAAAATTGTTTGAAAATGGTCGCCTTGATAATGCCTTTTATTGGTAAGTGCATACTGATGGCAAAAGTTGTAAGAGATTTACCGATAGAAACAAAGGTCGGATTCGCAACCATTTTAAAAAGCCAGTACGAACGATTTAAGTCTTTGTTTGTTTTTCCTGAAAAGGAAATTTCTGTATTGTTGAATGATAGCATAAGTGAAATATAAGCATACAAATATACTAAAATACCATTCTACTTATCGCTTCGGTATTCGTTGAGTTTTTATTATATTTGTTGCTCCACTTGATTTTTTATGACTGAAATTCAATCCAATAGTTATTCTGTTTTTATTTCTAATGATATTTCAAAGGAAATCAATCGTTTTTTTAAATCTAAAAAATCAACGTATTCCAAAATATTTATCTTGGTTGACGAGAATTCACTGAAATTTTGCTACCCGCAATTGGTAGAAAAAATTGAAGCTTTTGAAGCCGGTGAAATCATTGAGATTGATAGTGGTGAACAAAGCAAGACATTAGAAGTGTGTATGCAGATTTGGAGTGCATTGAGCGAATATGGTGCCGACCGGAAATCACTTTTTGTAAACATAGGCGGTGGTGTAATTGGTGATATGGGAGGATTCATCGCTTCTACTTTTAAACGAGGAATCGATTTTATTAATATTCCTACAACATTACTCTCACAGGTAGATGCTTCCATTGGTGGGAAAGTAGGAGTGGACCTAAATCATTTAAAAAATGAGATTGGTGTTTTTAATAACCCTGTTGCTGTTTTTGTGAATAGTGCATTTTTGAATTCATTGGATAAACGACAAATATTGTCAGGATTCGCAGAGATTATTAAACATGCATTGATTGCGGATGCCAATTATTGGAGAAAAGTAATGCAGGCGGATTTTGCTGATTTAAATTCGTTTGATGATTTAATTACAACTTCGATACATATTAAAAATACAATTGTTAAGGAGGATCCGAAAGAACAAAATCTAAGAAAGGTGCTAAATTTTGGACATACAATTGGGCATGCTGTTGAAACATTTTCATTGGAACATGAAAACAAAAAACACTTGTTACATGGTGAAGCGATTGCTGTTGGAATGGTCTGCGAAGCTTACTTGTCGCATAAGATTTGCAAGTTGTCAAAAGCTGAGTTGTCTGAAATAACGGAATATATCATCGGAAAATACAAAGCTGTAAGGATTGATGAAATGGATAGTCATCGATTAATTGAGTTGATGCGACACGATAAAAAGAATGAAAAAGGAGATATTCTTTTTTCACTTCTTTCAGGAATTGGAAAATGTGAAATCAATAAAAAAGCAAAGGCAGATCAGATTATTGAATCATTAAAATATTATACGGAGCAAGTCAAATTGATGAATAAATGAACTACCTAATTTCACACCCTACAAAAAATATTCAAGGAGAAATTATACTCACAGCTTCTAAAAGTGAGAGTAATAGAGCGTTAATCATTCAAGCACTTTGTTCACAACGGTTTGAAATAGCAAATTTAGCCACTGCTCAAGATACAGTCACTTTAAATGGAGTTTTGTCGGACCCCAACAATCAAAAAATAGATGTTGGCGCAGCAGGCACAACCATGCGCTTTTTAACGGCATACTTCGCAACAAGAATGGGAACAGTTGTGTTAACCGGTTCCGATCGAATGAAAAAGCGACCGATTGGAATATTGGTCAATGCCTTGCGCGATTTAGGAGCAGATATTGAATATCTCGAAAATGAAGGGTTTCCTCCTTTGAAAATTACCGGAAAAGCATTAAGAGGTGGAGAAATTGAAATGGATGGAAATGTTAGTAGCCAGTTTATTTCTGCATTGCTATTGATTTCTCCACAATTGCAAAACGGACTCGTTATAAAATTCAAAGGAAACATTACCTCACGGCCTTATATAAATATGACCTTAAAGATGATGGAAGAGTTTCGTGTATATGGTCAGTGGCACGATAATTCAATCTCTGTCTCCCAACAAAATTATCATATAAAAAGTGATGAAGGATACAAGTATCAGGTGGAAGCCGATTGGAGCGCGGCCTCTTATTGGTATGCCATTGTTGCCTTAAGTGATAATGCAGATTTAACAATTAAAGGACTTAAACACCCCAGTTTGCAAGGAGATTCAATTCTTGCAGAAGTGTTTACTTTTTTTGGAGTAAAAACAGAATATATTTCTGATGGAATTCGAATAACAAAAAACAGAATCAAAGACGAACATTTTGGGTTTGACTTTTCTGATTGTCCTGACATAGCACAAACTGTTGCTGTTGTTGTTAGTGCATTAACTATTCCAGCGTTATTCAACGGCCTACATACTCTGAGAATAAAAGAAACGGATAGGATTCAAGCTTTAAAGGTTGAACTAAAAAAAATTGGTACGGTAGTCGATATTTTAAATGACAATGGTGTTAAAATTTCTCCTCAACCTATTACTCAACTTCCAGTTACATTTTCAACATACGAAGATCATCGCATGGCAATGGCATTTTCAGCATTAGCAATGAAGTTAAACGAGATAACGATTGAACATCCGGAAGTGGTCAACAAATCATACCCGAATTTTTGGAACGACTTAAAAAGTTTAGGTTTTGTTGTGAAAGGGAAAGATTGAAATTATATCCTCTTACTCACATAATTAAATCTCCAAAGCAAAAATACCGCGGCAATTGTAAGTCCAAGCGACAAACCATACCAAATTCCCTCAACGCCTAAATTCAGTTTAAAACCGAATACATAACTCATTGGTAATCCAACAACCCAATACGCAAAAAGGGTTATAATTGTAGGTATCTTTACATCTTTTACACCTCGCAAGGCTCCTAATCCAACAACTTGAACACCATCACTTAATTGGAAGAATGCTGCAATAATCAAAAGGCTGGAGGAAATTGAAATGACATTCGACTCTTTACTGAAAAGCGTTGGCAGGAAATGTTGAAAGATGATAAACAGAAAGGCCATCAGACCCATAAAAATCAATACCATTGCGAAAGCACTAAAGCCTGCAGTTCGAACTCCTTCTCTGCTTTTTAATCCAAGTTGATTGCCAACCCTGACAGAAGCTGCAGCGGAAATTCCGCTTGCCATCATATAGGTACTTGCTGCAATGCTGAGTGCGATTTGATGAGCCGCTTGTTCATCCGGGCCAATCCAACCAATCATTATCACTGCAAAAGCAAATGCACCGACTTCAAAAACCCATTGCAAACCCGAGGGTACTCCAATACCCAGAATTTTTTTTGTGAGTGATTTTGAAAGATCTTTGAACGTGAAGTTTTTCCAATAAATTTTAAAATGTTTGTTGTAATAAACATAAGCGAACATAGCGAGAGCCATTGCTACGCGTGAAATAAAGCTCGCCCAGCAGGAACCCATTAAACCCATTTCAGGGAACCCCCAATGTCCGAAAATCATTAAATAATTCAATAAGATATTCAGTAGGTTGGAGGCTACCGTAATTAACATAGCCACCCTTGTGAATGAAAGACCTTCCGTAAATTGTTTGAATCCTGAAAAAATACAAAGAGGAATCATACCCAACATCATCACATTTAAAAATGGAATAGCTTGGTCAACAACTGCTTGCTCCTGATTAAAAAGATTTAAAACAGGGGAGAGCGCAAACAACAATATGAAAAGCAAAATGCCTAAAATGGTGTTGATAACGATGCTATGTTTTAATAAAGCGGCATTTTCTGTGTGGTTTTTTGAACTGTCTGCTGCTGCAACTAAAGGTGTGATGCCATAGGATACCCCAAGTCCGAAAACTAATACCAACGTATATAAGCTGTTCGATAGCGCTACGGCTGCCTGTTCAACGGTTCCAATTTGTCCAACCATTGCCGTATCCACAACCCCAACCATAATATGTCCTAGCTGGCTAATTACCACAGGATAAGCAAGTAAAAAGGTCGCTTTATAGTGGTGGAGGTAGTTTTTGGAAAATAATGGAAGCATAGGATGCAAAGATAAATGAATCTGTTGAACTTTTAGAACCTTTATAAATAAAGGTTTTAAATCCAATTTTTTATTTTCTCCATGCAACCTCGAAAGCTAAAAAAACATCTTATTTGGTAATAAAACCACACAAAGTTTTATTATATTTGCGATTACTATTTTAACAATGTATAAATCAATCATTTAAAAAATGAAAAAACACATTTTTACTTTCGTTTTACTTGCGACAGTTTCGTTACAAGGTTTTGCTCAAACGATTAAGCTTCCGGCTACCGATACAAAAGAGTATGAAATCATGAAAGCCGAAGGGAAAATTCCTTCAGGATTCAATTTTGAAAATGTAAATACTTCTTTTCAACCTTCTATGGAAGATTTGGCCCGCTTAGGGATTAGTCATAAAATGCCTGCTTCCGGTTGTGGATGCTACATTACACCCGATGCTTCTTATACATTGGCAATGGCTCCGAATGACGATTTAAGTACCGGTTTATTGGCGATTCCGTTTACTTTTTGCTTGTATGGAACCAATTATACCACTTTGTATATTAACAATAATGGAAATATCTCTTTTGGGACGCCTTATGGAACTTTCTCCTCTTCGTCTTTCCCATTTGCACCTAATGTAATGGTTGCTCCATTTTGGGGAGATGTGGATACACGTGGTACTGGAACTGTGAAATATAAAATCACACCTACAGCAATGTATATCAATTGGGAAGCTGTTGGTTATTATAGTTCCATGACCGATAAAGTAAATACTTTTCAGCTGATTATCACAGATGGTACAGATCCAATCTTGCCTGCAGGTAACAATATTGCTTTTTGTTATGGTGATATGCAATGGACTACAGGAGCGGCTTCTTCTGGAGTTGGTGGATTTGGAGGGATACCTTCAACTGTAGGCGTAAACAAAGGAGATGCTATTAATTATATTCAATTAGGTCGATTTGATCAGCCCGGTGCTGCTTACGATGGCGGTTATGGTGCAAATGATGGTGTTAGTTGGTTAGATAATCAATCATTTTATTTCAATTCTTGTTCTGGTAATAACATTGCTCCAATTGTGAGCATTTCTCCTCCATTATTGGGTGGAGGTGGAGCTTGTGATACCCTCAAACTTTGTGGTACTAACGATACACTTGTTGTAAGTGCTTTGTTTCTTTCACCAGAAATCGGACAAATAACAAATATTGTTGTAAATCTACCTCCGGTTCCAGGATTTAGTGTCTTAAGTAATACTCCTGGAAATTCAGCTACAGCTGATGTACAAATTATTGCATCACCGGCAAATGCTGGTTTGCAAACGATTACGTTTATTGCTACTGATGACGGTGTTCCTGCCGGGGTGACCACCGTTAACCTAAACGTGTTTATTGATACTACTGGCCTTGCAGCCTTTAATCCTGTTATTTCTGGAGTACTTGATTTCTGCGTAGGCGATAGTACTACATTAAGTGTTTCTCCTACAACTTATGATGGCTATATCTGGAACAATGGTTCTACTGCTTTTTCAATTAATGCAAATGCATCTGGACAATACTGGTGTACCGCAAATGAAAATGGATGCTACAAAACTGTAGTGGTAGATGTGGTTGAACATCCAAATCCAACTCCTGAAATTATCGGAAATCTATTCACTTGTTTTTCAAATACAACTGATTTAACTGTTGATTCAACGGGATTGTATACAAACTATTTATGGTCAAATGCAAGTACGAACGATTCCATCACTGTGCTAACAGGTACATTTACAGTTACCGTAACCGATGCGTTTGGATGTGTTGGAACATCGCCTCCTGTTACAGTTGTAAACGCGAATCCTGCCGTAACAATTACTGGATCAGTTCCTTTTTGCCCGAATGATAGCATTACTTTAAATGCAGTACCTACAATTCCAGCTGGTGCAAGTTATTTATGGTCGAATTCGGATAATACGTCATCTACCGTTGTTAATTCTGCCGGACAAGTTATTGTTACCGTTAGTTATACAAATGGTTGTAATGCCGCTGATACAATTAATACAACACAATACGATTCCCCATTTGCGAATTATAGCAGTAATCCGAACGGAACCGCTAATCCTGGAACAACTGTCAATTTCACCGACTTGTCAACCATCGCTTCCGGAACGATTATTAATTGGGTTTGGAATTTTGGTGATAGCTTAGGAATTGGTTCTACAAATCAAAATCCTTCCCATATTTACGGAGCAGATGGTACTTACATCGTAACACTTGCTGTTCAAAGTAATAATGGCTGTTGGGATACAATCTTCTTTGACTATGTGATTGTGTCGGAAATTTCTATTCCGAATATCTTCACACCAAATGGAGATTTGCACAATGAGTTTTTAGAATTCAAAAATTTAAGTTTCTATCCTGGTACAGCACTTTCCATCTTTAATAGATGGGGAAATAAAATCTATGAAAGTGCCGATTACCAAAACAATTGGAATGGTGATGGTAATTCAGATGGTGTATACTATTTTATCCTAGAAAACCCGAAATTTGAAAAACCAATTGCGAGTTTCTTTCATATAGCCAGGTAAATCTATTTTTTAACTGAAAATCCCGCTAATTAACTAGCGGGATTTTTTTTGTTTGAATGAGTAAGTGTTTTGTGTTAAAATTGGTATTTAAAGTCTTTTTTATCGTTTTGTTGCTCTTTGTGTGAGTAGAAGGAGTTCTATTTTATTTTGTACCTTAAGGTAATTTGAGGTATATTTGATAAACAAAAATAATAAACATGAAAAAAATCAGAAACCTATTTGCTATCGGAAGTATACTTTCGGCTGTTGTTTCTTACGCTCAAATATCGGGTTCGGGTACATACCTGAAAGGTAATTATGTAGAAATAGGCATTGATAATCTGGGTGGCTTTGAAGGAGCGAATTGTTTAACAGCCCCAGTTCCTTCAGGAATGCATCTTCGGTCAGCCAATAATTTATTTGGATTTACTGCTAACCCACAAATGAATGGATGGGCTGGTTCATCGTTTGACGGTGATTTTTTTACTCCGGGTAGCCCTGAAAATGGATGGGGTTTTGAAATTGCAGATACAGGAGGAATTTCTCTAGGTAATAATTGTTCGTATTTACAGCAGATTGCAGGTGCTGTTACTTCTTGGTCGTATTTGACACCTCAAACAATATGCGAATGGGAAGGTGATGCTTTGTCTGGCACAAATTTACATGTTAAAATTAATTATGAATTGCACGACAACGACTTATTCTATATTACTACAGTATTCATAACAAATAACACGGGTGCTCCAATTTCTGACTTACGTTATTATAGAAACTTAGATCCAGATAATAATCAAGAGATAGGTGGTAGTTTCACTACAGAAAATACAATAATTAGCCAAATTACAATGGGAGGAGCCAATACAAGGGTGAGCGCTTCTCAAACTACTCCCTGGAGCTCATACTTCGAGTTCCTTGCAGTGGACTCCAATTGGGTAGCGGGTTATGGTGGATTTGCCAATAGAGATGCTTCAGATATGTACAATGGAATTGGGTACACTCAATCAGTTGGCTCAGTTAATTTGGCAGACGAAGCAATTTATTTAGCGTATGAAATTCCTCTTTTAGCACCAGGAGGCACTCAGTCATTTAAATTTTGTAGCGTTTTTGATCCAACGGCAGTTACCGCAGCAACAACAGCATTAAACTTATCTACTGTTTCTGTAAACGAATTCGCAAATTCTGCAAGCCCCGTATCTGTTTATCCAAATCCTTTTAATAACGAAGCAACAATAACAATTGATAAGTCAGTACAATTGAAAAATACAAAGTTGCAAGTGTATGATGTATTGGGGAAAGAAGTTGCTGCTGTTTCAAATATTCAGGATCACCAATTTAAATTTGAAAAAGGGAATCTTATTCCAGGTCTATATTTCTATAAAATCATTAACGATGAACAGGAAATTGCATCAGGAAAAATCTTAATAAACTAAAAGATAAAAAAAATCATTAAAAATCCCGCTAATTTACGTAGCGGGATTTTTTTTATAATTTTTTTATACTATATTTGATATACCACTCAAAAAAAGAAACATGAAAAACAAAAAAATTACTCAACTTATTTTATCTTCATTAGCGGCAATTGCTTTGCCTGTCCTGTCTTCTACAGCTCAGATTGTTGGAGCAGATGCTTATTTAAAAGGAAATAATGTCGAAATAGGAATCTCCGGATTAGGAGGATTTGAAGGCGCACCTATAGATTCAGCAACTGTTCCTTTGGGATTACATTATCGATCGAATAATCCTTATTTCGGATTCGTTGCTAATCCTCAATTAAATGCATGGGCAAGTTTTGATGGCGACTTTTTTACGCCAGGCAGCCCAGAAAATGGTTGGGGGTTTGAAATCGTAGATACAGCTGGTGTTTCACTAGCGAACAACTGCGCATCTCTTCAGCAAATCAATGGCGCCATTACCCTTTGGAACTATACTGCTCCTCAAATCGATTGCGATTGGGAAGGAGATGCTACATCGGGAACCGACTTGCATTGGAAAATTAGTTATCAGTTGCAAGACAATGATTTGTTTTATATAACAACTGTTACAGTTACGAATAATACATTGGCTACAATTCCTGAATTGTATTATTACAGAAACCTTGACCCGGATAATAACATCATGTTATCGTCTGACTATACGACTCAAAACACCATCATTGGTCAGCCGCTTTGTTGCACTTACGCAAATGTAAGCGCTACTCAAACTACTCCTTGGAACTCTTATTTTGCCTTTTTAACGGAGGCTGATACAAATTGGAGAGCTTCTTATGGCGGATTTGCCAATAGAGATGCTTCTAATTTGTGGAATGGTGTTGGATTTACTCAAACAGTCGGTGCAACTAATTTTGCTGATGAAGCGATTACCGTTTCTTATCGTATTCAGAACTTGGCTCCAGGTGGTTCAGAAGTATTCAAATATTGCACCTTGTTTAATGGTGATTCATTAACAGTTGCCAGTGCAACTACTAGCTTGAATCTTTCTTCAACAGGGATCAACGAAAGTGCAAATTTAGAAAACCTGGTTTCAGTGTATCCTAACCCTTTTACAGATAATACCACTATTAGCATTAATAAAGGTATTCATTTGAAGAATGCTGAATTAATTGTTTACAATGTACTTGGAAAGGAAATGACTTCTGTGAAAGACATTCAATCGCATGAATTTAAACTGGATAAAAATAAATTATCTACAGGAGTTTATTTGTATAGAGTTATCAATAACGGTGCTGAAATAGCAACAGGAAAGCTTATTATCAAGTAATACAAACTTGTTTTCATCTTTAAGAAAGCGAGAATTGATGGAAATCAATTCTCGCTTTTGATTTATTACAACTTCTAATTTGACTTTAGCCATTCAAATGTTGTATCTTTGCATCATAAGTTCTTTATAACATGGGGTCGTATGGTTTTGACAGCGTTGCGATTTTTATGTAAGCATGTCGTGTGTTGTGAATATGGCACGTAAATCCTAATTCTCAAAATTCTATCTGGCGAGTCTAACTTGTCTATGGCTGCTTAATACCAAGTATTAAGTGCCTTTGTTTCCGGAGAAGCTCTGATCTTCTGCGTCTCCTGTGAAGCATTACAAATGAAGAAATAGTTGCGTAGAGCTTTGATACGTGATGAGATAAAAAAGCTAAGTATGTTTTGTGGCCTGCAGGTTTGCCTGAAACATATCTAAAATCAAATATCTGATACACATGTAGAAAGCATATTAATACGATGTTTGGACGAGAGTTCGAATCTCTCCGGCTCCACGGATTTAGACCAAAAGCCGCCAGCTATTTAGCTGGCGGCTTTTTTTGTGTTCGTCTGGCAAATTCAAGCTCGCTTGAAATTTGGCGGACGGATACAAAAAAAACCTGAAAGGGTTTGCTTTTGGTATTCCCACTTGGGAAAGAATAGATCATGAATGAAGTGAATAATCTATTCCTTATTTATAAGAATCGTCCTCTATTTTGAAAATTACTCCCTTTTTAATGATTCTTCTTGGCTTTGAAGAATAGAAAATGGACTTTTTTTTCAATCAAATCCTCCATCAAAGGCCTTTTCAAAGAATATAATTTAGCCGAAATGGCTTCAAATCCATCTAAATGCTATTAATTTAGACTCCTCACAATGCCTTTTAAGAGATAATGTAAAGCCCCAAAACACCATTTTTGATACATTAAGGGAATTAAAAGCCAAATCGATTCACTTTTTTTGAAAAATAGTACCCTGTTAATCAGCACATTTAAGAAATAATTAGAAAATTATTGTAAAATGTCTTGCAAATAGAAAAAGTTTATTACTTTTGCACCCCACTTTAAAACAAACGGTTGTTCTTTGAGTACTAAAAACGAAACAAAAAAGAAAAAATAAAAATTTTCTTTAAAATGTTTGCAGATTAAAAATAATTGTTACTTTTGTCGCCCGCTTCAAAACGGAATCGTTCATTTAACATTGAGTAAGAAAAAAAATAAAATATTTTTCCGAAAAAATTTGCAGATTAAAAAAGTATTAGTACTTTTGTCGCCCCGAAAGAAAACGGGACGTTCTTTAAAACTTGAATTTATAATTCTGACTCGTTCAGAATAAGTATATAAATAAGTTCTTTGAAAATATTGTGAAGGTAAAGAAATAATGAGTATCCCTCTTATTAGTATGTTCTACTAGTAAGTTGAGAAACAAGTCCTAAATAAATTATATTTTTCTTTTTTGAAGAAGAGCATTATCAAACAAACTTACAATGGAGAGTTTGATCCTGGCTCAGGATGAACGCTAGCGGCAGGCTTAATACATGCAAGTCGAACGGTAACATGAGTAGCAATACTTGATGACGAGTGGCGCACGGGTGCGTAACGCGTATGCAACCTACCCTATACTGGGGTATAGCCCGAAGAAATTCGGATTAATACCCCATAGTATATTAGAGTGGCATCACTTTAATATTAAAACTCCGGTGGTTAAAGATGAGCATGCGTGACATTAGCTAGTTGGTGAGGTAATGGCTCACCAAGGCAACGATGTCTAGGGGATCTGAGAGGATTAACCCCCACACTGGTACTGAGACACGGACCAGACTCCTACGGGAGGCAGCAGTAAGGAATATTGGACAATGGTCGCAAGACTGATCCAGCCATGCCGCGTGAAGGATGAAGGCCCTATGGGTTGTAAACTTCTTTTGTATGGGAAAAAACCTCTCTACGTGTAGAGAGCTGATTGTACCATAAGAATAAGGATCGGCTAACTCCGTGCCAGCAGCCGCGGTAATACGGAGGATCCAAGCGTTATCCGGATTCATTGGGTTTAAAGGGTGCGTAGGCGGAATGATAAGTCAGTGGTGAAAGCCTGCAGCTTAACTGCAGAACTGCCATTGATACTGTCAATCTTGAGTACATTTGATGTGGGCGGAATGTGTCATGTAGCGGTGAAATGCTTAGATATGACACAGAACACCGATTGCGAAGGCAGCTCACAAAACTGTAACTGACGCTGAGGCACGAAAGCGTGGGTATCAAACAGGATTAGATACCCTGGTAGTCCACGCTGTAAACTATGATTACTCGATGTTTGCGATATACTGTAAGCGTCTAAGCGAAAGCGATAAGTAATCCACCTGGGGAGTACGCTCGCAAGAGTGAAACTCAAAGGAATTGACGGGGGCCCGCACAAGCGGAGGAGTATGTGGTTTAATTCGATGATACGCGAGGAACCTTACCTGGGCTTGAAAGTTAGTGACCGTCTGTGAAAGCAGATTTTCCGCAAGGACACGAAACTAGGTGCTGCATGGCTGTCGTCAGCTCGTGCCGTGAGGTGTTGGGTTAAGTCCCGCAACGAGCGCAACCCCTATCATTAGTTGCCAGCACGTAATGGTGGGAACTCTAGTGAAACTGCCCGCGCAAGCGGTGAGGAAGGTGGGGATGACGTCAAGTCAGCACGGCCCTTACGTCCAGGGCTACACACGTACTACAATGGCAAGTACAAAGGGTTGCTACATGGTGACATGATGCTAATCTCTAAAGCTTGTCCCAGTTCGGATTGAAGTCTGCAACTCGACTTCATGAAGCTGGATTCGCTAGTAATCGAAAATCAGCAATGTTTCGGTGAATACGTTCCCGGGCCTTGTACACACCGCCCGTCAAACAATGGAAGTTGGGAGTATCTAAAGTCGATAACCGCAAGGAGTCGCCTAGGGTAAAACCAGTAACTGGTGTTAAGTCGTAACAAGGTAGCCGTACCGGAAGGTGCGGCTGGAACACCTCCTTTCTAGAGAGACTTATGTTTCACCGAATTTATTCGGTTTACGGTACTCACTATTTCTTACTTCATAATTTTTAAAACTTACCCAAAACGAGCTCAGAGTGCTAAACAATGAGAGCGGAGGATTAAAGGCAAAGTAAAATCAAATGCCAAAAGCTATCAACTTTTGATTTTTAAATTTAACTTTTAACCTTGAGTATAGTCCCGTAGCTCAGTTGGTTAGAGCACTACACTGATAATGTAGGGGTCAGCAGTTCAAATCTGCTCGGGACTACATAAACAATTCGTATTGGGGGATTAGCTCAGCTGGCTAGAGCACCTGCCTTGCACGCAGGGGGTCAACGGTTCGAATCCGTTATTCTCCACAAAACCCAGTAATTAGGGTAAAGTTCTTTGACATATTGAAAGAAAATACAATAGATAATAAAATTAATTATCTAATAGAATACAAGTAATTATTAATAAGAAAGTAATTAAGGGCGTATGGCGAATGCCTTGGCTCTCAAAGGCGATGAAGGACGTGATAAGCTGCGATAAGCTACGGTTAGGAGCAAATATCTTTACCCGTAGATTTCCGAATGGGGCAACCCAATAGTTTGAAGAACTATTATCCGAAAGGATGCTAACCCGGAGAACTGAAACATCTAAGTACCCGGAGGAAAAGAAAACAATTTAGTGATTCCCTGAGTAGTGGCGAGCGAAAGGGGATTAGCCCAAACCATAATTGTTAAGGCAATTATGGGGTTGTAGGACTACAATATTGACTGCGTTTTTAAAGTGGAATCTTCTGGAAAGTTGAATCATAGAGGGTGATAATCCCGTACACGAATTAAAAGCGCTACATAGTAGTATCCTGAGTACCGCGAGGTCGGAGACGCCTTGTGGGAATCCACCAGCACCATCTGGTAAGGCTAAATACTTTTGAGAGACCGATAGTGAACTAGTACTGTGAAGGAAAGGTGAAAAGAACCGCGAACAGCGGAGTGAAATAGATCCTGAAACCATACGCCTACAAGCGGTTGGAGCGGCTTCGTGCCGTGACAGCGTGCCTTTTGCATAATGAGCCTACGAGTTACTCCTCTCTAGCAAGGTTAAAGATTTAAGATCTGCAGCCGAAGCGAAAGCAAGTCTGAATAGGGCGCATAGTTAGAGGGGGTAGACGCGAAACCTTGTGATCTACCCATGACCAGGTTGAAGTTCCGGTAACACGGAATGGAGGACCGAACTGATAAGCGTTGAAAAGCTTCCGGATGAGTTGTGGGTAGGGGTGAAAGGCTAATCAAACTGGGAAATAGCTCGTACTCCCCGAAATGTTTTTAGGAACAGCCTCGAGGTTGAGTCATATAGAGGTAGAGCTACTGATTGGACTAGGGGGCTTCACCGCCTACCAAATCCTGACAAACTCCGAATACTATATGATATACTCGGGAGTGAGCCCATGGGTGCTAAGGTCCGTGGGCGAGAGGGAAAGAACCCAGACCAGCAGCTAAGGTCCCCAAATCTATGTTAAGTTGAACTAATGTGGTCCGATTGCTTTGACAGCTAGGATGTTTGCTTGGAAGCAGCAATTCATTTAAAGAGTGCGTAACAGCTCACTAGTCGAGCGATTGGGCGTAGATAATAATCGGGCATTAAACATAGTACCGAAGCTCTGGATTACATAGCAATATGTACTGGTAGGGGAGCATTCTAATTGCATCGAAGGTGTGGCGTCAGCCATGCTGGAGCGATTAGAAAAGCAAATGTAGGCATAAGTAACGATAAGGCGGGCGAGAAACCCGCCCACCGATAGACTAAGGTTTCCTGAACAACGTTAATCGATTCAGGGTTAGTCGGGACCTAAGGCGAAGCCGAATGGCGTAGTCGATGGACAACTGGTTAATATTCCAGTACTTGCTTTACTGCGATGTGGTGACGAAGTAGTGAAAGTTCTGCGCACTGACGAATATGTGCGTTAAAAGATGTAGGTATAGGTTGAGTAGGTAAATCCGCTCGACTTGCCGAATCCGATAGTATCCTGAGCCTTCGGGCAAAGGAATATGAACCTAATCAGACTTCCAAGAAAAACCACTAAGCTTCAGGTAACAGCAACCCGTACCGCAAACCGACACAGGTAGTCAAGGAGAGAATCCTGAGGTGCTCGAGTGATCCGCGGCTAAGGAACTAGGCAAATTAACCCTGTAACTTCGGGAAAAAGGGTGCCCTCCGCAAGGAGGGCCACAGTAAAATGGCTCTGGCGACTGTTTATCAAAAACACATGGCTATGCTAAACTGAAAGGTGATGTATATGGCCTGACACCTGCCCGGTGCTGGAAGGTTAAGAGGAGAGGTTATTCGCAAGAAGAAGCTTTGAATTGAAGCCCCAGTAAACGGCGGCCGTAACTATAACGGTCCTAAGGTAGCGAAATTCCTTGTCGGGTAAGTTCCGACCTGCACGAATGGTGTAACGATCTGAGCACTGTCTCAGCCGCGAGCTCGGTGAAATTGTAGTATCGGTGAAGATGCCGATTACCCGCAACGGGACGGAAAGACCCCGTGCACCTTCACTATAGCTTAACATTGACTTTGGATAATTCATGTGTAGGATAGGTGGGAGACTTTGAAGTGGTGTCGCTAGGCATCATGGAGTCAACCTTGAAATACCACCCTTGAATTATTTGGAGTCTAACTCCCGAACGGAGGACATTGTTTGGTGGGTAGTTTGACTGGGGTGGTCGCCTCCAAAAAAGTATCGGAGGCTTTCAAAGGTACCCTCAGTACGCTTGGTAACCGTACGTAGAGTGCAATAGCATAAGGGTGCTTGACTGTGAGACTTACAAGTCGAGCAGGGCCGAAAGGCGGATATAGTGATCCGGTGGTTCCGCATGGAAGGGCCATCGCTCAAAGGATAAAAGGTACGCCGGGGATAACAGGCTGATCCCTCCCAAGAGCTCATATCGACGGGGGGGTTTGGCACCTCGATGTCGGCTCGTCACATCCTGGGGCTGGAGAAGGTCCCAAGGGTTCGGCTGTTCGCCGATTAAAGTGGCACGCGAGCTGGGTTCAGAACGTCGTGAGACAGTTCGGTCCCTATCTGTTGTGGGCGTTAGAAATTTGCGAGGACCTGACTCTAGTACGAGAGGACCGAGTCGGACGGACCGCTAGTGTACCAGTTGTGGTGTCAACTGCATCGCTGGGTAGCTATGTTCGGATGAGATAAGCGCTGAAAGCATCTAAGTGCGAAACTCGCCTCAAGATAAGATTTCTTTAAAGGGTCGTAGAAGATTACTACGTTGATAGGTTGTAAGTGTAAAGACAGTAATGTCAAAGCTGAGCAATACTAATTACCCGTTAGCTTTCTTATTAAACTTGATATTTTAATTTGTTACTTTTATTATTGTTGTATTTTCTTTCTTTATTATGTCAATCTTATTATGTCCGCAAATACGGACTATGATTTTAGGTGACTATAGCGGTGAGGTCCACCTCTTCCCATTCCGAACAGAGAAGTTAAGCCCACCAGCGCAGATGGTACTACATTAAAATGTGGGAGAGTATGTCGTTGCCACTTTTAAATTAGCCTCAATTCTTTACAGAATTGGGGCTTTTTTATTCTATATAACTTATTTTTGTAAAACACAGTTCCTCATAAATGAAATATATTCGGGAAATAGTTTTATTTTTTATTCTGTTATCACATTTCTGTTATTCCCGAAATAGTGATACAACCAAATACCTCAATCAAAAATTTCTTACCCATTCCTTTAATTCCTCGCAATTTGGGAATCAAGATTCAATCAACTTCATTGACAACTCCTTAGTTAATTTTCAAAACCACTTTAGTCGATATCATATCGGGAATTCAGGTATGGCTTTCAATAGGCCCGGTAGAAACTATTCCCTTAAAACAACAGGATTTCATTATAATTCAAATAATTTTCAAGATTATTTCTTTACAAAAGAAAATTTATTGTTTTATGATACTCGAACACCCTACTCTGACCTGTTTTATATCATTGGTTCCAAGAAAGAACAAGATTTTAAGCTGACATTCTCGTATAATGTCAAAAAAAATTGGAATATTACCGCAAATTTTTTTCGAATCCGATCTGAAGGATTTTACTCGAGACAAAGTACAAATGATAATTTCTTATCATTTTCTTCTATCTATAAATCAAAAAATAATCGTTACAATTTGTTAGTTGGCTTAGTATTCAATTACATCCAAAACTCTGAGAATGACAAAATTGCTGATGATTCAATATTTGAGAACGGTTCGCTACTCGACAAACAATTACTCGATGTAAATTTATCTGCTGCAAAAGGAAGTTACAAGAATAGAAGTGTATTCGTTAATCAATATTTAAATTTAGGCAAGAAGTCGAATGATACTGCACTACATGGCTTGGTTATTCCAAATAGCAGAATAATGCTGTCGTCAGTTTTTGAAGACAATTCATTAAAATATGAAGATGAAGATCCTTTATCCGGTTTTTATTCTAATATATTTTATGATTCCTTATCTACTAAAGATTCTGTTTATAATGTGACTGTTGAAAATGAATTGTCTTGGAAACGCTTGGATAACAATAAACACCGAGGTTTTATAGATAAAGTTGGTGTTGGTGTGAATGTGAAGGATCAATTTGTTTTTATTAAACAACGAGAAATTGATACTACGTTCAATAATATTATCGCTGGGCTAGAGCTTTTCAATACCTATTCTACAAATAAATTATGGTTTAACCTTTCTGCAAATAATTGTTTTCTTGGATACAATGAGAATGATTATCAGTTGAAAGGCTCAATAAAGAAAGGGTTTTTAGATAGTTTGACGTATTTGACGCTAAATATTAGTTCAACTCGTCAGGAACCCGATTTTATTTATAACAGGTTTACTTCCAATCATTTTAAATGGGAAAATAATTTTGAGAAAATTATTGAGAATGCCGCCCAATTGAATTTTAGCATGAAAAAGTATCGGTTTGAGATTGGTATTAGCTATAAAGAGCTTACAAATCCGGTTTATTTTGATAATTATGCAATGGCTCGTCAATACATGGGAACAATTCCTGTTACATCAGCGTATTTAAAAAAGAATTTTTCTTTCTTTAATTGGCATTTGAATAATTCTATTTTGTATCAATATGTGCCAGACTCATTAGTAGTAAGGCTTCCCGAGTACACTTTGGAACATTCCCTGTTCTATGAAAACAATTTGTTTAAGAAAGCGATGCGTATTCAAATCGGAGCTTCTGTGTTTTTTGTTTCCAACTATTATGCAAATAAATACATGCCTGCCACTGCACAATTTTATTTGCAGGATGATAAAAAATATGGAAACTATCCCTTCATTGATTTTTTTATCAATGCAAAAATACAATCGGTAAGAATATTTTTTAAGATTGACCACCTGAACAGCGGTTGGATGGCGAACAAATATATGATGACAGCTGATTATCCAATGAATGACAGAGCATTCAAGCTAGGCATCTCTTGGCGCTTTTTCGATTAAAATTATGTTTTTTGCTTCTTCTTCTTTGCAGCTGGAAAAAGAATATTGTTTAAAATTAATCTGTATCCGGGAGAATTAGGATGTAAACTCAAATCTGTTGGTGGATCCTCAACTCTGTGTTCGTAATCTTCGGGATCATGACCGCTAAAAAAAGTAAAGGTGCCTTTTCCGTATGTGCCATGTATGTAACGTGCTTCATTAGCCGCTTTGTTTTCCCCTAAAATCAATACGTTTGGCTTTATAAATGTTTTGTCGAAACCAACTGTTTGTCCCCAAAAACCTTTTATGATTTGTTCATGATTTTGGCATAGCATGGTTGGAACTACATCCCATTTTGCAGAATATTCAAATAGGGTAAATAAATCATTTGTTTTATTTATGCCATATTTCTGCTTACGAGTAAGGTAAGTATCGATGTTCGATTTTGCATATTCGTTTGGGTTGGTACTAAGGCTAAAGTTTGTAAATGCAAATGTTTTAGAGAAATCTAATTTTTGATTGTAGTTGGGGGTCGTTCCATCACCATCGAACATGCTTTCGCAAATGTCTAATCCATCAGCCGCTAAAGCAATATCATAGCTGTCTGGAGCAGAACACATGGAAAATAAAAATCCGCCTCCAGAGGTGAAATCCCGAATTTTTTTTGCTACAGCAAGTTTCATTTCTGAGACTTTACTATATCCTAAATTTCGAGCACTTGTTTCTAATGTGCGCTGCTGCTCTTGATACCAAGGGGCATTCCGGTAGCCAAACCAGAACTTTCCATATTGACCCGTGAAATCTTCGTGGTGTAAGTGTAACCAATCGTAGAGCAATAATTTTTCTTTTAAAATTTCTTCGTCATAAATAATATCGTACGGAATTTCTGCATAGGTGAGTACCAATGTCACAGCATCATCCCAGGGTTGTTTCATTTTGGGAGAGTAAACTGCAACTTTCGGAGCTTTTTCCAACTTCACATCTTCCATGTTCACTTCAGGGTTGGAGATTTCTGTAAGGATGGCTGTGGATCTTGAATCGGCAATTATTTCAAATGATACACCACGAACGGTGCATTCATTTTGAATCGATTTTGCATCCTTAATCATGAAACTTCCTCCGCGGTAATTGAGTAACCAATGCACTTCTACATCTTGTTTTAAAACCCAATAGGCAACACCGTAAGCTTTCAAATGATCCTTTTGTTCAATATCCATAGGGATAAGAATAAAAGTAGCTCTTGAAAACAAACTAATAGAAATAAAAAAGATAAGGATACTTAATCGCTTCATTCAAATTTTGATTAGAAAGGATGATCTTCTTCAATATCATTCATTTTCGATCCTCGGATTACTGAATTTGACTGTGTGTCAAAATCCGTTGCCGGGGAAAGTTTATTGGATGAACCTGCATAGTCCAAATTTTGATCCAACAAATCAAGATCAGCGAATTTTGTGAACTGACCGATGTATCTTGTTTTAGCTGAGTCTACCGGACCATTACGATGTTTTGCGATAATTAATTCTGCCATACCTAAAGTAGAGCTACCGTTTTCATCTTCTGTAATGTTATAGTATTCCGGACGATGAATAAACATAACCATATCCGCATCCTGCTCAATCGCACCGGATTCACGTAAATCGGAAAGCTGTGGACGTTTATCACCACCGCGGGTTTCCACAGCACGGCTCAACTGTGAAAGTGCAATAACCGGAATTTCTAATTCTTTTGCTAATCCTTTTAGTGAACGAGAGATGGTTGCAATTTCTTGTTCGCGATTTCCTTTCCCTTCGCCACCTGCTGTCATCAACTGAAGATAATCGACAATTAATAATTCGATACCATGTTGTTCTTTTAATCTTCGTGCTTTTGCACGCAATTCGAAAACAGACAATCCCGGTGTATCATCAATGAATAAAGGAGCATCCGAAAGTTTACGGATTTTATCGTTGAGTTGCTGGAACTCATAATCTTCCAAATTCCCTTTTTTTAATTTTTCAGAGGATAATTCCGATTCACTTGCAATCAAACGTGTAACAAGCTGTAAGGACGACATCTCTAATGAGAAAATCGCAACAGGCTTATTAAAATCAACTGCTGCGTTACGAGCCATGCTTAATACCAATGCGGTTTTACCCATAGCCGGGCGGGCTGCAATAATTACTAAGTCGGATTTTTGCCATCCCGAAGTAAGTCGGTCAAGTGCAGTTAATCCCGATGGAACACCGGAAAAATTTCCTTTATTATTTTTTGTGATTTCAATTTGATCAATGGCTTTACGAATGAGGGTACTCATTTTATCGTAATTTTTCTTGATATTCCCTTCAACAATGGAAAATAAGTTTTTTTCCGCATTGTCTAATAAGTCGAATACATCCGACCCATCTTCGTAGGCATCGTTAATTGTTTTGTAGAGATACGAATAAGTTCTCGTTGAATAAATTTTTGTGCAACGATCCGTGCATGAAATTCGGCATTTGCTGCAGAAGCAACACGATTGGTTAATTGTGTGATGTAATAAGCACCACCCACCAACTCCAATTCTCCGGTTTTTTTAAGCTCTTGGGTAACCGTAAGGATATCTACCGGCTCAGAGCGTGTAAACAGTTGTTCTATGGCTTGAAAAATGCGTGCATTGGCATCTTTGTAAAAACTTTGAGGTTTTAAAATGTCGATGACATTCGTTAACGCATCTTTTTCAAGCATTAATGCGCCCAAAACAGCCTCTTCTAATTCAACCGCTTGAGGTGGCATTTTTCCTATGTCCATCAGCTGCTGAGTGGGGCTCGTTTTACCCACTCTTCTTCGGGAGTTTATATCGTTTTTTGTAGTAAAATCAGTCATAGTACAAAGTTACCAAATTTTAAAAGATGTGGAAAGGAAATATACTTTTGAACACCTCATAAACATCTTATTAACAGATATTCGGGTTCTTTTTAGCTAATTTTGTTGTAATTGCTTAACTTTATAAGATGTTTCATGTGAACAAAATATATACGCTGATTTCTTTTTTGTCGATTTTTCTTCTGTTTTCCTGTAAAAAGGAGGTAGATGAGAAAGGCCCGGAAATCACATTTGTTTCTCCTGTTGAAAATCAGACATTTAATGTCTATGGTTACGTAACTGTGAATGCAACAGTTACAGATGAAACAAAATTAACGGAGGTTTCTGTTAGTTTATTGGATGCGGATCAACATTTTGCACATAGTACAATTCCTGTTACGGTATCATCCCCCAGCATGACGATCAATTTAGCCTATTTCTTGGATAATATTCATTTGGAAACCGGCTATTATTACATGAAAATTTCTGCATCTGATGGCGAAAACACGTCACAAGAATTTCAGAAAATCTATTTGATTGCGGTTCCTAAAGCGTTAAAAGCAATTTATGTTGCTACTGCAACTGGAAGCACCGCCACAAACCTTTCGAAATTGGATACCAATTTTACGAGTATCACCCCTTATCATACCTTTTCCGGTGATCACCTGGGATCTTCAGTGAGCAGCTATTATCAGCAAGCGTATGTCTGCGGAAATTTTACTGGAAATTTCACAGGACATATATTGGAGTATAATTCTCCAAAGTTCACTGTTATGCCAATTGTTTCTTCCAACCCTTACTTTACAGGATATTTCAATACAGATAAAGATACCTATGTTGGTCGATTTGATGGAACCATCAGAGGATATTCCTACACCGGTGGAATATTTTATTCTGCAAATGCAATTGCAGGACATTATGCGCAGAAAATGTGTTTTAATGATGGGTATTTGATTGTAGAGGAAAAAGAACAATTTACTTCCGGTAAAAAGCTGGCGACTTATTTTCCTACAGGAAGCTTAGAAAAAAATTGCACATTAACGCAAGATGTTATTTCATTTTGTGAGAAAGATGCCTCCAATGTATTTGTTTTTGGAAATGTAGGCGGACAAGCAACACTGCAATTGTTTGATCGGATTAATAATAATTTATGGAATCCATATCCTTTTGCTTTGGCATCAGGTAGCTTGCTGAGTGCTTTAAAACTGGATGCTGATACTTATTTATTAGGGCATTCGAATGGTACAATTTATAAGTATCAATATTCCATGAGCAGTGTTACTACTTATTTAGCTGGGTACACCGCGGTGCAAATGAAATATGACAATGTGAGAAATCAATTGTATGTAATTGAGGCAAACAAAATAACCACTTTTAACCCGATTACATTGGCACAAGTGAATACCATCACTTCCGCTGAGCCAATTCTAGATCTTCATCTATTGTATAATCGCTAGTTTTTCCAGATCCTCTTTATAGTCGTATTGCAAGTCCTCATGAAGTTTTGAAAAGGCGACTTTAATTTTCTCTATTTCTCGGTAATAGAGGTTACTGATGATTTTGCTGGAATCTAAATTGATGCGTGCTGCTTTCACTTTTTTGCAGAAATAAATTCGCAGATCCAATTCAGATTCTTTTTTACTGGAGTTTTTGATGAGTTTGTTCAGATTGCGAACAACCTTTTGAAGCCCCTTTTTTGTGGTATAAGCAGTCTTTCGGTTGACATCGTGAAAGAGTTCATCGATTTCTTTTTTTACTTTTTCGAGGTATTCTTTTTCATCGTTAACGTCAAATAGAAGATAGGAAAGCAATTCTTTGTTTTCCTTTTTATGTTTTGCTAATCGGATGCACAAGTCAAGCAACTCTTTCTTTTCGAGTGTGCCCAGTTCTTTTTGTATTTCAGGAAGTGTATGCGATTTCACTTATTCAATGTTACATTTAATATCGTATTTCATCGGAATATCTTTGCCACCCATTTTTAGAATAAAATCTTGGTGTGCATCTGTAATGATAGGCCATCCGGTAGTTATGTCAACGGTGATGGTTCCTGTTATTTTCCCTTCCATCGAAAATTCATTGCCAAACTTTTCACCACTTCCATAAAGTTTACCATCAATTGTTATAATCGCAAAATCTTCGTGAAGTTCTTTCAGTGTATATGTAGCGCTGCAGTTCATTTTATTGCCGGCTTTTATCACGATTTCTTTTTGCCAGGTCTCACCAATACTAATTTCTTTGTCGGGATACACCACCAGAAATTGAATTTTATTCTCAGAAGAGTCAACAATAGCGCCTTTATCCATGTGTACTTCCGACTTCTTTTTCAATTGGCTATTGTAAATGCTGCGGTACGTGTTTCCTTCTAATGTGAATACAGAAAGTGCTACCAGTTTTGCATCACCGGTTAAGGAATCTGGGCCCGAAGCAGAGCCACTAACAGCTACTCCTTGAATAGTTCCCGACATTCTTATTTTATCGTTGGTCATATCCACCACAATATCTCCATTCTCGTTGGTTCCACCTCTGGCAGTGATGTCCATTTCAAAAGCTGTAAGATCTCCGGATGCAACTTGGTTTACAGAAAAGGCATACTTCATCCTTACTTGTTTGCCGGGCACGGGCTTAAATGCCAACTTTATTTTATCAGTATTTTCTTTGGGTGCATCTGTGCTATTGTTGCAGCCTGCTATCAATAGGAGCGATGCAAGTACAGTGTAAAAAAATACTTTTTTCATCGGATTTAGTTTTTGTCTTTCGTTTTAATCAAATCCATTTTTAATTCGATGGTGATGTTGTCGGTCTTTTCTGGAACAGATTCAGAAAAAGCATCGTTCCAAAGCAGTGTATTGTCTTTTTTGCTGTCGCTCACAAAAACAAATCCTACAATGATATCTTCATTTTTACGGAAGATGTGCACTTGCTCTTTGTCCTTTTGGTTTTTATAGTCGCCACCTTCAGGCGATTTTAAAGTAACTTTTGAAGGAACCATCATTCCGATTTTATCTCCAACATAACGCACCTTGTAGCGAATCATAATTTCTTTGCCATCTCTGTCCCATCCATCAAATTCTAATCGAAAGTTTCCGAAAGAAAGTTCTTTTTCAGGCGGCAGGGGCATTGCTTTGGTTTCAAACACTGTTTGTTCATTGCAGATATACACGCCATTTAAGTGAAGGGAGGTGCTATCCGTTTTGATATTGTCCGCTTTGATATCAATTACTTTTGATTCATTATCACGAGGAGCCACAACAATCCATTTGTCTTTTGAGAAAATATTGCCTTGGTGTGTTGTGAAATAACATTCTTCGGGCTTGATGACAATTGTTTTGTTACTGTAATTAAAAACTTTCAGTTTGGCCTTAATAACATCAAATTCGCTTAATCCACCGGTTACATTTATTTTAAGGTTGGCAGATTCGAATGTTTTGTCTTCAAAAAAAACGGTTTCAAATTTTATTTTTTTTTGAGCAATTGAGGTCAGTGTTACTGACGTTAGAAGGATAAGTAGTAGCTTTTTCATAAGAAGGAATTATTCATCATAAAAATACAAATATTTACTTGTTTTTAAAAGCAATTGCTTGTTTTTTAGAAGCTTAATTTATTAATAGGCGACTTGTAACTTTTAAGGTAGCATATCCGTCTCCCTAAAAAGCATTAATTTTACATTTAAATGATTCACCCTATGAAAACTGTATCAGTTCTGTTAAAAAGTATCTTAGTTATTTCTACATTGGTTTTTGCCGGATGTAATGATGTCACCGTTTCAACCGGTGATGGCTCTGAAGAAGTAAAAGCCAGTGGAGTAAAAATGACGGAAGTGCGTGAAATTCCTGCCTTTAATCAAATTTCTTTGGAAGGTGTTTTTAATGTCTACTTGCAGCAGAAAGATAAAGAATCGGTGCGCATTGAGGCAGATGAAAATGTGTTGCCTTTAATTGTTACGGAAGTAGTGGATGGTATTTTGACCGTGAAGTTGAAGGACGATACGAAGATTGTAAAAATGAAATTAATCAATGTGTATATTACCTTGAAAGACATTCAGAAATTAGAGACCAAAGGAGTAGGGATGGTGCAATGTATGGAGAAATTAAATTTAAAAACAGTGGAATTGAGTTTAAAAGGTGTTGGGGCAACAAAATTAAATCTGGATTGTGAAACATTAACGATTCAATCAGAATTAGTGGGTAGTTTGGGTTTGCAAGGTTCCGGAAAATCGTTAACAATAAAACACAAAGGAATTGGTGCTTTGGAGGCATTTGATTTTAAAGCAGAAAGAGTGAATCTAGAAACGGATGGTGTAGGAAAGGCAGAAGTATTTGCTTCAGAAGAATTAATTGTTGATGCAAAAGGTTTAGGTGGTGTTGAATACAAAGGGAATCCGAGTAAAAAAATATCAAGAAAGAAGGGCTAGGGGAAGTGGAGAGTGCCGATTAATAATTTGTTTTTCTATTCTTTCGGAGAGCGATTTTTCATAACCCCGATATAGTTGTACGGACGATTTCTATGAATGTTCCGTAATTTTTCGTTTTAAATTTTCAACCTTTTTTCTGTTAATATCATTTCTCATTTTTTTTACAACCTTTCCTTTTTCTTGCCGTACAAAAAGCCAAATTTACAACCCATGTAACTTCAAGCTCTCTGTTTGTAATGGTTTTAGAAGCCATGCAAAATTTACTATCAAAATCATCCCTGTCATTTAAACTTATACTATGATACATCTAACGCATTTAAAACATATACGTCATGAAAACAAAAACGTTTATCTTAACATTGTTGGCTTTGATCACTCATGCAGTGGTATCCAGCCAAACACCTGCTAACCAAGCATTCGAACACAACAAAAATTTCATCTTAGGTTATGCCAATTACACAGAAGCAGAGCGAAGAGAATTTTCAATGGTGGACGACCCTTCCATATTGATCATGCAATCGGAGGAGTTGTTGGCCAGAGCAAAAAAAATAAAAATGGAAGCCGGTCTAAAACGTGGGGAAGAACAAAAACGAATGATAGACACAGCCAACGAATTAATCAAACAAGCAAACACAAAAAAATTAGCAGCATGCGAACTGTTAGCCTTCAACAATCGAGCAGAGTTTAAACTCTTAAAGGCGGCTTTCATTAATAATCTGGAAAATTATGATCAAGCGGATAGCACCATTATGAAAGCCAAAAGTTTATTGTTAAGTGCCGTTCGTTCTTATCGATTTGCAACGGAGTTGAGAGAAGAAGCATATGCACAAAAAAGTATTCCGGCTATTTTAGCCAACTTGCATAACGCAGAAGAAAGAGAGAGTTTAGCAATCGTAAATATTGTACAAGCCATGCAAATGGTTGACAGGGTTGCTCCGCAGGTAGTAGCGACAAGATAAACGTAAGCAAAAAAAAGCCCCTCGATGCATCGAGGGGCTTTTTTTTGATACTGTTTTATTTGCAATTTTTTCGAAATGCTTCTTTTGCACCTTCAAGTTCTAGTTTTACAGCTTTCTTAAAATCATCGCAGCTGGTTGCATCTCCTGTGGAACTTTTTACCAATGCTCTCTGAAAATAGGCCTCCGCATAGGAGTCTTTCATTTTAATCGTTATCGAGTAATCCAGTAATGCATTTTTCATGTCGCCCTTTTTGAAGTTGGCATTGCCTCGGTTGAAATAAACATAATCGGCCGGAAAAAGCTTAATGGCCTCGTTGTATTTTTCAATGGCTTTGTCGTATTGACCTTTTGCCAATAGCGCATTTCCTTCGAAATAGGTGTTGTAAAAGTCGGTGTCCTGTGAAACACAATTTTTAGAAACGACAAAAAGAGTAAAAAGCAGAAATAAGGTTTTCATATATTAAATGTAAATAATAATATAATTAAAAACAAGATTTAGAATGATAATTGTCATAGTCGCACTCTTTATTTATGTCTTACATTTATGCAAATGAAATAAACATGAAAGCCTACAAACTCATTAATGTTAATGGAACCGATTCCTCCTTTATTGAAGGAACCGTTTGTGAGGTGCATCATATCGATGTGGATTACTTTTTTATTCAAACCAATATTGAAAACTATCAATTGACGGCACACCCTGCACCGCGTTACCAATTTGTAATTACCTTAAAAGGGAAATTGAAATTTACGGTTACAAATGGAGATAGCTTTATTATTGAACCCGGTGTTGTTTTGGTTGCAAAAGATCTTTTAGGGAAGGGGCATACTTGGGAAATGATCGAAGGCAAGGAATGGCATCGTATCTATATTGTTCCAAAGCCGGATGGGGAAGATTGTTTTACCCCATTAACAATATCCTGATTGGTATCAATATCCGTTTTGATTGTTTAATCGATTGACTACTTCTTGAATGGTAGAATTAGTGACAGGATATGCCGTGTCGTTGTTATAAACTACTTGCTGATTATTCTCCAACCAGATACCATGTTTTTTACCATCAGCACCAGTAAAATTAATGGTGTCGCTGGGGTAGTTAATGAAAAAGTTCTTGGATGTTGTGGCAGTTTCATCTGTTGCAGTGCTTTCATTTGGTTCATGGGCACAACCCACAACGAATAGACATAAAATTGCCACAAGTAGAATAATAGATTTTGTCATGAGATTTTTTTTGGACTGAGTTTGGTGTTACCAAATTAAGAAATATTTAAAGTAATTTCGATTCAATTTCTTGCAAGTAGTTTTCCTAAACGATGGATATTCCATTCACATCTGTGGTTAATACATCCGTCATATAATCCAAAAACGGACGCATACTTCTGAATGTATCACTCAGTTGTTTTGCGAATTTTTCGGAAAGAACTTCTTTATCCGTGAATTTTTTTACAATGATGAATTGTTTGTATCGAAGCAAATCAATTGCAGGATCGTTTGCATCAAAGCCTTTGGGTGTTGTTTTGATTTGGTCTCCTTTGAGTGTCCCGAAGGTATCGACAAATTTTTTGCTTTTTAGTATTTTACGCAACGGTGTTGCATCATAGGCAAATTCATCGCGGATGCGTTTCAAATCTTTCGGATCTGGTCCCCAAAAACCACCTGCAACAAACGTATTTCCTGCTTCGATGTGAAAATAATATCCTCCTCTGCGCTGCTTGGTCGCCCGTTGAAAACCTCCGCTCCAGTTCGTTTTGTATGGTGTTTTTTCTTTTGAGAATCGGGTATCGCGGTAAATGCGGTGCAAACTTTTCTTTCCACTCGGATTTTCAATCACATCGTGTTTGTTCATTTCGAACAACAACGCATCTGCAAAAGCAACGATGTTTTCGTGTTCTTTTAAATAGCGATCTTTATTTTTATTAAACCAATCGCGGTTATTATTTTTTGCGATTAGTTTTAAGAATTCGAGATTGGAGAGTTGAATTTTTGACATGTATCTAATTTATTTCATATTTAATAATCCCATCATTCTTTTTGAAATAGGAATCGAAATTGTCCTTGGTGATTATCTGTTTGCCATCCTTTTTTTTAATCTCCATTCTTTCGAAATTGAAAACTCTGTTATTAATAAACTGCTGTTTTGCATTTGAATAACGGTCGTTGTGCAAATAACCGATAACCAAATTACACTTCGGAGGCAACGTAAATTGAAGTCCGAGGAGGCTCGTGTCCTGATCTTCCACATGAACCGATTTTGCCCAGTCGATTTCCCCTGAACTTGTGGAGGAATAAGCCGTTGTGGTTGCATCAAACAATGGGAATCCATCGGCTACTGATAGGGTATATGTTAGAACAATGTCGGAGGTGCTGTTGTTTTTTATTATAAAATATTCCTGCCATGAGCAAGCTTCTAACAGCAGCATCAGGGCAACAGCAAATGTTGTTTTTGAGATTTGCTTCATTTGATAAGAAGGTCTTTTAGAAGTGAGGCTGTTTTCATAGAAATGGATTTTGATGCTTTTATTGATATGCTCGTTTTGTAAGTTTTTCCTGAATCATTTCAATTGCTTCGTGTCCGGATTCCGGTAATTGTCCATGCACATAACGTATTTCTGTTTCGCCAGTTTTTAGTTCAATGTGCACTTCATCATAGGCCTCCATCTTCCGAGATAGATTACTGCTAAATAAAAAGCCAATAACAAAATCCATTAAAGATGTTTTATGTTTATTGTTTTTAACAATAATAGATTTTATTTTTTCGAAAAAATATCTGTCTTCGGCTAGAGCAGGTGCTTCTTGCCAAGTAATTTCAGCATACTTGTCGTAAATTTTTATTTTAAAAGGAGGCTTTGATTCGAAGAAAGGATTCATTGATTTTCTAAACTGTTTTTTATTTTTTTATCAATTCTCTGTCGCCACCAATTGCTTTTGGATCGAGACCATTTACGAAGATCGTATCCTGATTTATTTTAAAGCTTCTTCGTTTGTCGTTTTGTTTACTGTTTAAAATGATACTGTCTCTTATTACTGAATAGTTTCCTTTTTCTCGCATCGATTTTAAAAACGTGGGGTACTTAAAAAAATAGGTTGAATCATTTTGTAAACGCAACTTACAGGTTCCACTATTGTTTGTATACGTTTTTGTGGTGCAGCTGAAGGTAAATAGAATGAAAATTAACCAAACATATTTCATGCTATTAAGTTACGCATTTTATTCAAAGTGTGCCTAAAACAGAAGCAATTCAATTTTCCCATAGGCCTTTTGTTAACAGGAAGTTAAAAATTTAATAATCTCAAACGAAGGATAAACCCTACCTTTGCAAAAAAATAAAACTATGAAAAATAAATACTTCTTAATTAGTGCATTGCTTACAACATCGTTTGCGTCTTACGGACAAACATGTAACCTTTTCTTTTCGGAATACCTTGAAGGTAGTTCAAACAACAAAGCGATTGAAATTTACAATCCATTACCTACTGCCGTTAATTTAGCTGATTATAAAGTATACCGTTACAATAATGGTTCTCCAACGCCTTCTGATTCCTTACAATTGGTTGGGTTTCTAGCGCCTGGTGCAGTTTATGTTGCCGGAAACCCGTCAGCTATTCCCGCAATTCTTTCCCTTTCTGATACCTTGAGCACCATCACCTTTTTTAATGGGGATGATGTGATGGAGTTGCGCTATAAGCCAACAAATACAAGTGTGGATATTATTGGTATAATTGGTGTCGATCCAGGAGTCAACTGGCCTGTAGGTACTGGTGCAACCAGTGAATTCACTTTAGTACGAAACATTGTCCATACCAATGGAGAATTGAATTGGACAATTGGTGCTACTGAATGGGATGTATATCCTGTAAACACAATCAGCTTTTTGGGCTCTCATACTGGTAATCCTTGCTGTGCAGTTACCACATCTAGTTTAACAAATTCTTCTTGCATCAGTTATTTATGGGCACAAACAGGAACAACATATGCGGCATCTGGTAGTTATCACGACACAGTGCCTAATTTTGGTGGTTGTGATTCAATCATTACACTTAATTTAACAATTTTGAATCCTGTTACTACAAATTCATCTGTTACTATTTGTGCAGGTCAATCCTTAACTGTCGGATCTAGCACTTATTCAACTGCCGGAGTTTACACGGATGTTTTAACCGCTGCCAATACCTGTGATAGTGTTGTCGTAACCAACCTAACTGTTCAAGCAGCTTTGGATCTTACCGTTACCAATTCTTCTCCCATATTAACAGCAAATCAAGCCGGTGCAACTTATCAGTGGCTGGATTGTAATAATAGTAATTTACCTATCGCCAGCGCAACTGGCCAATCGTATACAGCAACCTTAGCTGGTTCGTATGCCGTTGAAATTACCTTGGGTGCTTGTGTTGATACTTCCGCTTGTCAAGCGGTTACAATTACGTCTATTGATGAAGCAAAAACAGAGGTGTTCTCAATCTATCCAAACCCTACATCGGGAGCATTTGCCTTGCAACTCAACCAATCTGCACACATTAAAATTACCGATGCACTTGGAAGAATTGTTTTTGTGAAACAATTGAATGCAGGTACCGAGCTTGTTGACTTAACATCTGTTTCGAATGGTGTTTATTTTTTAACCGTGTTAACCGACAATTCACAATTTGTACAACGAATCAATATTGCGAAATAGAAACAACACGTTTCTTTGTGTAAGACCTCAAGTTTCGACTTGAGGTCTTTTTTTTTCTAAAAAGTGTGGCCGATTTTTACTCATGGCCTTCTAACTACTCCATAAATAAAGAAAGTAAAAGAAAATCACTCTTTTTTATGGAATTTCTATGTAAAAAACATCTTGATTGCAGAAAAACAGAAAACAAACACTTTAAACCCCTGAAATCATGAAAACAATCGCTATCTCTATCCCAAAACCTTGTCACGAAGACTGGAACAAAATGACTCCCGATGCTAAAGGCGCTTTTTGTGCTTCTTGCCAAAAATCGGTATACGACTTTTCAAATAAAACGGATCAAGAAATTATCTCGGTATTTGAAAAGGAAGAAAAGGGAAAAGTGTGTGGACGATTTGCTCCTTCACAACTTTCTCGCCCCGTTGTTTCTTTTGGTAATCCTACCACCACCAACCGTCTAGCTATTTTTGCTTATGCTTTGTTGTTAGTTTTTGGTGCGGCTTTGTTTAGTGGAGCAGAGGCATTCGGACAAGAAATTAAAGGGGATGTGAAAGTGGAAGTGATGGGCAAGGTTGCTGTTCACCCAATTGAAACGCCTGTTGAAACAGAAACAACTCCTTCAACCGATACCACCGTAAAAGCAACCATCACTCCCATGGTGAAATGTGGATTCCAGCGTAAGCCGGATCTTGAATATAAAACCTTAGGTGAAGTATATATTGAGGAAGTGGAACCTCGCGTTTTTGGTGATACAATGATTCAAGAGTTACCGGATGTTGATACGGTTATCGTGGAAGATATTGGAATTGATACTATCCCTGTGGTGGAACCAACTCCAATTGAATATGTAGTAGGCATGATTGCGTATGTACCTGGTCCAGAAGTGGAGCCGTTGATTATCGAGCAGCCGGTTGATACTACAACAACTATTGATGTTCCAGTTACAGAAGAGCCCATCCCGGATAAATTACCAATCAATGATGAACCGGTAATTGTTCCTTCAACCGAATTGGAAGTGTTTATTTCTCCGAACCCAAGCAGCGGTCAAATTACACTTGGGTATACTTTAGAAAACACCATGCCGGTGCGCATCGATTTATTTGACATCACCGGTAAAATGGTGAAAACCTTGAGTAATCAAAATAAACAATATGCAGGGAAATACAATGTAACGTATAACATTTCTGATTTACCAAATGGGATCTATATTGCTACATTAACAACTGCCAATCAACAAGTAAGTACGAAAATTATCTTAACAAGATAAGTAGCTGTGACGAATTACTTAGTGATGTAATTCTTAATAAAAGCAAAAAGGCAATGGTGTTTCATCCATTGCCTTTTTTTTGAGCGTGTCAATACTTAATTGTGTTGTACCATAATCATTTTGGTATTATAGGTTTTAACGGATTGGTCATACACTTGAAAAAGATAATTTCCGTTTGGTAATTCGGTTAAATCAATCGTTTCGTTTTTGTTGGTCAATGTACCTCCTTTTAGATAACGTCCGTTCATGTCATTGATTTCGTAGCTGAATGGACCATCAATAGTTAGTTCTACATTTAAATTCACATCCACCGGATTCGGATAGGCTTTCATGAAACTTTGTTTCACAAATACTTTTGGCAAGGCACGTTGTGCAGGAGATAAACCAAGAATAATCGGATACAAATTAAATTTTACGTTCATCGAATCACATTTGTCTACTACTTGTTCAAGTGTATAGTCCGACATCGTAGAATCTTGCGAAGGAGCATCACCGATTACTAGCAGCAAACGTTTATTGCCCGGTGTCCAACTCATCTCTTCAATGGTTTTTACAATGGCATCGTTGACCGATTCGGGGGTATCCGGATTTCCGATGGTTTCATACTCTTTCAAAAACGTTTTCATTTTATTAATGTCGTAAGATAAATCCAAACTGTTGTACCAAAAATCATAGTGCCAGTTTTTATCACCGTATTCGGCAATTCCCACTTTTACATTGTCGAATTTTTCCAAATAGTTTAAAATGATGTCCATGCTTTTTTGAACTTTTTCGATATCATCGGCCATGCTTCCTGTTTTATCGATCAGAAACACAATGTCGGTTCCATCGTTAATACGGGTTGATAGGATTTCAATAATCGAGTTTAATAAACTATCGGCATTGGGAGTAAAAAACGCGCGACCATGAAGCTTCTGTGATAACGAAGTAAAATAGCTAACCGCCATTTGATTGTAAAGCGATGTGTCGTACAAGGGAATGATTTTGTTCAAGGAATCCACAACACGGTCGTTGACATTGTATTCAACATGTGCAACAGGTTCGGCATCAGTGTAAGCATGTGCTTTAATGGTATTGCATACGATGGGGGCTGCAGCTTTCGTTGGCTCTTGAATTTCTTCCGGAACAACCTCCTCCTGAATCACTTCATTTTTTGGAGTTTGGGCAGCAGCTTGACCGCCATTGTCGGGTTCTTTGGTAGGAGCATTGCATGAAAAAAGAAAGAATGCAACGAATAGAAAAATCCATTGGCCGAAGGTTGAAAAGGTGCGAGTTGTTTTCATAGTGCTGCGTTTTAGAGTTGAACGACTGTTGGGATAGTTTCTGGCCTATTTGATACGATGACGTAGTTTTTTTAATAGGTTGCTTTCCGTTATTTGTAATCATAACGGAATTCGATTAAAAAGATACATTTTTCTTTCTAGACGAATTGAAGGGAAGACTTGTTACAAAGAAAATTAGAAGCTTGTGGTTAGTGGAGTTTGTTCGTTTATAGGAGAATTAATACGCATGAATTTTAATCAAATAATCAATCATTTTCAAACTTTCAACTACATCTGGTGTTTGGGAATTGAACACGGTGGTGGATATAACCAGCTGTATGGTATGATCTCCGGAAGGTTTGTTGAATTTGCCTTTTATAGTTTTTTGTTCTCGTTCGTTTTGTGGATAAGATAACTGGTAGGTGATTGAATCTAAAATTTTAAATTTTATTTCTTTCTCAATCCATTCATTTTTTGCTTGTAGGATGTCGATGTTAAAAGGTTGTCCGTTTTCAATCTCTGTTTTTTTTAGGCGACCAACAATGTAAGTGGTGGCAAAATACCCATGTCTGCCTCCTTTTGAAAGTGAATCGATTCGTTGTTGTACCGATGCTGTTTCCTCTTTTTCGAAACTGTTTTCAGGTGTAGTACTGCAGGAACATAATAAGCTGATAACAAGTATTCCGATGCTCCGGATGATTTTTTCTATCCTCATAATTGCACTTCTTATTTTTCGATAAACGTTTTGAAAAAGATTTTTTCTTCTGAATAATATTCGTTAATTCTTTGCTCTGCTTTTTATTTTTGGCTTGTAATAGTTAAGATGTTTATAGAAATCAATAAAGGAAGGTAATTGAATCAAATTAAAGAACATTTCCAGATTTGCAATGTCTGCTTTGTTTGCAATGCTAAATTCCTTATTGTTACACTCAAAGCAAACGGATATATACTGCAGGACCGTTCCATCGTTTTTTAGAAAAAACACATGATGCCTTGGGTTGAAACAATCTGCACCGGAGTTGTCGTTGCTATCGTTTTTGTATTTTCCGGCTAATACGTCATTTAAAAGTTTTAATTGTTCATCATTCAGTTGAATACTGATGGAATCTTTAAGGTCTTCAATTTTGTTTGTACCTCCTCTTTCATAGACGTATGGATTTATGGTTACAAATGCTATCGCTTTGTCAAATTTAAAATTCAAACAGTTTTCTAACACCGCTTTTTGATTTTCTGTTTTTACCGCTTCAGCAGGTGCGGGTTCATGTGTGCATGCAGTGAATGCAAAAGTTAAAAATAGGAGCAGAGGGATGAGTTGTTTCATGTGATTAAATTACGAATTTTATTGTTAAATTGTTGCTAGGTAGCCTCGATGGGGATGGTAAATTTTCAAGAATATGCAAAGAATTCTATTCACAGAACTCAATAAAGCCTTCTCCTTGTGAAGCCTCCAGTATTACTGATATTGAAACGGCTCATTTCCTTCTGCCATTTTTCGGATGTTTTCTAAAACACGTCTCATATAAATGCGCCAAAACGTTTTTGTAAAAAGCCAGTTCAATGGATAGAAGAGGGGAGTGTTGGAGTGAAGTGTATAGGTATAGTCTATTTGTATTTTATTCGGTGCTAGTTCTGTCGTTTGCCATTCACCTACAAATTTGGTGAAGCCAAGCATCCACGACTGGAAATTACCAACTTCAATTTTCCAGTATTGATTTTCGATACGTTCAATCACTTTGTCGGTGGAGATCCAACCGCCTTTTTGTGAAATGGATTTGGCCGCAAACACTTTTTTGCTAAAGCCTACCTTTCCCCAATGTTCATCTTCGGTGCAATGGGTGACTTTAGGCATCACCCCATAACCTGTATGTACTTTTGAAATGTCGCAGAGCATGGGTGATTTAAACGTGCGCTCCAAGGAACATTGATAGATGGTGGTGATTTTTGTTTTGTTTTCCATTCGTATCAAATATATGTAAAAGGTATGGCGCTTTTACAAAAGGGGTATTGGACTTTTTTGTTGTTAGGGAGATAGGTCGCTCCGTAGGAGCGTCCTCCCGCTACCAGAAATTCCTTTTGGGCATGCGCAGAATCCTTTTCGGAATCCGAAAGTGGATCGTTCGAATGCGAAAAATCCGTTTTAGCATGCTAAAACTGAAATTGCGGATGCTAAAATTGGACTCTAGCATGCTAAACTTGAACCTTCGCATGCGAAAAATGCGTGTTCACCTCTCGGAGATGAAATTTAGCACGCGGGAATTCAAATGGCGAATGCTAAAATGGACTACTCGCATTCCGCAGGGGAAATTTCGACTGCTAAAAATGAAGCTACCTTACTCAAAAATGGATTTAGGGATGCTAAAGTTGAAATTTAGGATGCGAAGAATGAATTTCAGCATGCTAAAAAGGAACTTCGGCTTGCTAAAACAGATTTTCGGCACCGCTTCGATGAACTTCCGACTGCTAAAAATCTATTTACGGATGCGGAGAAGTGTTTTGAGCACCCGATAGCAGATGTTTTGGATGTGCTGAGGTAAAACTATTTTACAACCACTAATTTTTTTCCTTTACTGACTTCTTTTGAAGTTGATAAGGAATCAAGCAACGAGAAAATAATTTCATAAATTATTTCTTATTTATCTTCACCATTAAGACCGAAGTTGATACCCACACTTTTGAATAGCTGAATCAAATCCTTCTTTTTTTCAAAGCAGGTAATTTCCGGTTCGTTTTTTAAGTTCGATGTTCGAACAGTACTACACATTAAGCACATTTCAATAAATGCAAATGCTTTTTTGTCTTTGTGGTAAAAGATAATAGAATGACGTGGGTCAAAGCAAGGCGACATTTGTTGCATTAAGCACGTATTGTTGTAAAGAATGCCGAACAGCTTATTCCCTTGCTCTGAAGTTAATCTTACACGCTCTTTTATTCTTGTCGTATCAAAGTTCAGTTTTCCTTTTTTAATAATTTCAGGATTAAAATAGTTGCTGTATTTTCCGTCTGCAGTTGTATCCCATTCCATTCTGTTGGGGTACGATAAAATTTCGATATAATCGGCTGCCGAAAATGGGTAGGTGGAGGCTGCTTTTAATTTGTTTGCATTAATCACATAAAACGCTTCGGTCGTATCAGGACCCGTTTTAACCACTTTTTTAGGATACATTTCATAAAGTGTTGAATCTCCGGGAGGCGGATATGAAGCCGCCGGATCTGTTGCGTTAGTGCAGCTTGTGAATTCAATCACGCTAACAAATACGAGTAGTGAGAAGATTACTTTTTTCATGGGGTGGGTGATTTATCAAAGATGGTGAAAAAGTGAGGTTTAATTTAGGAGGGAGCCCAATCAATATGATTAGCTAGTAAATTACGAAGGTAATAAGCTATAATACTTTTCAAATTCTCTATTGTGAGTTTCTCCTAAAGTGTTTAAAATTTTATTTGCCTCTTTTCTTATTTCTTCCCATTCAGGTTTACTTTCAATGTTCTCAAGCGACCAAAGACTTTTATCTAACGCGTTTACTTTTTTTGAAAATTCGTCTAATCTTGGCTTTAAGTTCACTGATTTAACTGAATCCAGTTCAAGAATCTGTTTGTAAACGCCCGACTCAAAAGCAGAGGAAAAGCAAGTGTCTAATTCGAAAGTAATATTAAATGTCGGGGCAGACATTTTTTTTAGTGATTCAAAATCCAGAGAAAATAAAAACAAGGAGTCGTATAGCTGGGCATATACCCATATTTTTTTTTGTTCTGAAGAATATTTTTCAATTTGATTGTTAAACCATTTAAGCATTATTTGAATGCCAATAAAAATTCCCAAGCCAAAAGATATAGCCGTAAATCCAATACTATTGGAGGTGTTAAACTTTACTACTGTACCAAGCACCATTCCTAAACCACTAGCTGCAAAAAAGAAAGCCATTGAGTAAAACATCGATAAAGGGTTGCTTGTGAACGGACTGTCGTTCCAATCTGGTTTTGATATTTCTCTTCCACGCATTGCATTAAACTTTGAGATTATAGGAATGACAATGCAGCCAAAAAACAATGGGGTGAGTATCTGAATAATATCAAGTTGGTTCGCAACAGGAAAGGGAGTCAGCAGATTTATTAAAAATACAATCGCAATTATGATTGCTTTGATTTTTCCTGTTTTGTTCCAGTGTTTCATCATTTTCAAACTATTGAGCATCGTTTTCTATATCTTCTTTTGGTTGTTGGCCAAGTTTAATTACTACAACTTCTCGTTCAAAATCAGTTGTTCTTTTTGTAAAACCAATCCAATATTTTTTTGATAGTATTCCAATGAAAAATTCTTTATTAAAAATTAAATATACGAAGAGCATAATGGAATATGCCGGCTGCCCCCAATAAATAGGAATGTATAACGATCCTATGTTTGGACCTGTTGTAAAGGTTGTGATTTCGTGAAAGGAACTCAGTCCAGCAAAGTTGCCAATTATTAATGTAACACCTAATAAAAGTGTGAAAATGTTTTTATTCAAGAAGAGTAAAATCAGAGTCGCTGTGGTTAATACTAGGCTGTTGTAATGTTGGATGTTCATTGCTGCAGATGTGGTGAGTATCGTAATCAATAATTGGACACTTAGTGTTGCTAATATCAGAATTAGCCCGATATTAATAATATGTCTGTATTTTTTCATCGAATGTAATTACAGAATTTATTTTTTTATTTTTGTCAAACTCACATATGTTACAGATTTTCTTTCTCTGTATGGATTTTCCAATGATTTAATAATATGAAAGCCAAAAGAAGTTTCTGCCAGATAGACTTCCCCTTTTTTATGTTTGGTAATTTCTGTTTTAAATGCTTCCACGAAATTTGTGTTGTATGTCCACCCTAAATCACAATCTTTTGCAGAATTTTTGTCATCTGAATACAGTTTGCAAAGCATATCAAAATCTTTTCCTGTTTGAGCTTCTTTGAGTATATTGTTTGCTGATTCAAGTGCGCTTTCACGTCCTATGTTTATGTTTATCCAAATGTTGCCAACTCTTGCTCTGTATGCTGTATCAGCAGAAATAATCTTAATGTAAAAAATGGAGGTGTCCGTTTTATATGGACCATATACTCGTCCGGGAATCCCATTCAGAAGGTCTCGGTGAAATTGATTGATACTTGTATCAAACCCATAACCGAAATCAACATTTTCAATTGAGTAGGGAAGGTCAGAGTGTTTCTGAATGAATAGTGAATCCTGTGTTGATTTTTGAAAATCAACGATTACTTCTTTTTTAAATTCCTTTTGGGAAAATATAGGGTTTGATAAAATGATACAAAAGGTGAGTAGGGTAAATGTTTTTCTCATTAGATAAAGATAGGGAAATTTAGTCGAGAGCCTAACCACATAGTATGTCACTCGGCAGAGCCTATCACCTACGTGGGTATTAAAATCCTGAATTTTTGCTTAAATCTTCCAACATGTGGTTAATGTTATGTGAAACATGGTTTGGAGTAAACCAATTTGCATAAACAATTTTGCCGCCATTGGCTTCAGCAACAAAATATTGATACACATAAGAAGTTAGCATACAATGTAAAATTAGATAATTTTTATCCTGAGTGTCTATAGCTTTTTCAATAACATCTGCTTTAACAAATTTGAAATTATTGATTGTAGAATCTACTTTGAGTTCCATTTGCTCTTTCATATCTGCAATATTAATTAGTATGGTTTTCTTTTTAAGAGAATCTTTATTTTCGTTATAAAGTTTCTTTACTTCTCTAGACCTAATTTGTTTTCACCACTTTTTTCCAATACAGAAGTGAAATTTTGCATCGCTTGTAAGCAGTTTCCTAACTTATGCTTATATGACTCTACAGTTAATGCGTCTTCAAGCATGATGCCAATATCAAAAGTGGAGACTGATACAAAAATGATGGAAGTTTTAGGGTAGATACCGTATTTTATATTTCCTCCCATCACAAGCACTAATGCATCTACACTTGGTGAATAAGTATTCTCTAGCTCCATGTTTCCAGTTGCTCGACTTTTTTCCATGAATGTTGCAGAGCGTGCACCATAATGTGATTTTATTACAAATCCATTCTGAGATTCACTTCTCAAAGATTCTGAACTAGAAAATTGAGATAGTGAAATGAAGCTATATGAATTTAATTTCCAATATATTGGAACTAATTTTTTTATTTCATGATTATATAAACTTGTAGTATCATCATCTAAAACAAAATAGGTTTTATTTTTTTTTAATAATTCCAATTGCGATTTTGTTAATTCTCCATATTGTGCAAAAGAAGAATTAATAAGAATACAGAATAAAGATAAAATAAGAAGTTTTGTTTTCATGTAATGAATATACGTATTTTATTTGTTGATAACAAATTTGCGAAAACAAAACAGCTCCGCCCCGAATTCTCGGGACGGAGCTGTCTAATAACAAACAACTAACAACCAACAACCAAATTACTCCCCACCCGGCTTAACCACCGTTACCCACTTACCAGGCTTACGTGAATTAATCGTATTGTCGTACATCGCTTCACAATAGATGGTTGGTAAATAATATCTTCCAACATACGCAGCGTTCAATACAATGCGGAACGTACTTGTTTTGTATGGAGAAATATTGAAGTAAGTATACACTCTGTCGTCACGAATATCCTGGTACGTTGGATAATCGCTCTTAATTACAGATTCAGCTTCTTCCATTCTTGTGTTGTGAATTTCCCAACCGCTTGGGAAAATTTGTGACAAGGCCATTTGCAAGTATTCACCTTTTGTGCCTGGGTTGGTAATTTGTACCTCAGCAATAAAGTCGGTTCCTTGTTCTAGTTGTGAAACATCAATTGTTCCACCTGTCATGTTGGTATAATTAATTACCACTTTCAAGTCGTTGTCAACTTCAGTTTGGTCGCCAGTTTCCGGAATACCTTCTAAGATGATTCTTGCAAACATAATTCCTGTTCCATTATTTGTTACAGAAATATTTCCAACGTTAGCACCTTTCAATTGCATGTCAATTTGTTTAACAGGCAATTTGGTGTTGAGTGCAATTGGAGCATTGTTGTTGATTTTTACATTGTATTTCATCTCCTTGCTTGCTCCGCCCAATGCAGCAAACTTAGAAACGGAAATTAAACAATAAGCAGTTGTTTGTGTACTCATCCAACCGTTGCTGCTCAATGCTTTTGAAACAGATTTTACTACTGGACCCGCTTTTACTTTTTCGTTTAACAAGGTTAATGTTTCTAAAATCATGGCATCATCACGGTCGTTTGAGCCGTAGCTATAACCCATCTCACGGTAAGAAGCCGTAACATAAGGTAAACCAGTAATTAATTTTTTAGCAACTTCTGGTTGTCCAGCTTTTGCATAAGCAGCAGCCAATCTCCATTTTGCAGACGCAGATAAGTTCGGTACTTCTTTTAATCTGTTCATGGCACCCAACTCAGGAGCTTTCGCTAACGCAAGGGTATACAAACGGTACGCTTGATCTAAGTCGTAGTTATAATAGTACGAACCGTGGTTGGTACCGCGTGGCGACCAAGCATTGGCTTGGTTGCGTTGGTAACGTTTCCAGTTGTCCATCATTCCCGGAGGCAAGGCATATCCTTTTGCTTCTGCTTCTAATAAGAAGTGTCCGGCATAACTTGTTCCCCAATAATCTGCATCATAATGTCCGGCCCAATAACTCATTCCTCCGCTACTTGTTTGGAAAAGTTTGATGCGTTCAATTCCTGCTTTGATATTTTTATCAATTGCAATTTTGAAATCGCTGTTCAATTCCATGATGTCGGAAAGGAATAATTGAGGGAATACCGAAGATGTTGTTTGTTCAATACATCCATGAGGATACTCAATTAAATATTTCAAACGTTCACCTAAATTAATAGGAGGGATGCTCGAAAGTTCGAGTGTTCCTTTGTTTGTTCCCGCCATACCGGCAGGAGTGAATGGAGAATCCCAGGTTTTGCCGGCATCAATAATCGTTTCGATCACGTTCACCACTTTCGGATTTGGGTTGCGCACATCAATTTCAATATCGTATGCAGCTTTTTCATTTCCGCTGGTCGCGATGATTTTTACTTTACCAACACCGAGTAAGGAGTCTACTTTAATTTAAAGTTCACCACATCGTCACCCACTTCTTTAAAGGAAATGGATTTTGATTTTCCATCTAGAGCAGTGAACATGTTGTTGGTTTGAATTTCCACTTTCACATTCTTCACATGTTTTTCCATTGCGAAAACAGAAACAGGAAGATCTACTTCTTCACCCGGACCAACTACACGCGGTAATGTTCCAAGTATCATTAACGGATCACGCACCGGAGTTGTTTTTTCAGAAGAGCCGTATGCGCCTTTGTAACCGGCTACCACCATGGTTCTCACCGAGCCGACATATTGTGGCATCATGAATTCATGTGTTACGGTTTGTCCTTTTTTAAGGAAATACGGACCCATAAATTTTACCATTGGTTTAAAGCGGTTGGCTTTGTTGCCACCTTTGTTTCCGGCTTCACCGTCACCACCAATCGCGAGGATGCGTGTTAACTCAGCGCCAAATGCACCCATCACCATGTCGAACATGTCCCATGTTTTTACACCCAATGCTTCACGCGCATAGAATGCGCTCCAAGGATCAGGAGTTTTGAAACGCGTTAAGTCTAACAATCCTTCATCCACAATGGCGATGGTATACGTCATTTCTTTTCCATCTTTTTCAGAAACGGTAACAGTCGATTTTGTTTCCGGTTTCCACACGTCCGGTGTTTTAATTGCCGGTGTTAAATGGGTGGCAGGGTCTTCCACTAAAATTGGAACCACGCCATACAAACGGATTGGTAAATCGTTGATGGTTTGTGCATGCGGTTGTATCATCGTTACGTTCACATAAACGTTTGGTGTCATGTCTGCAGTAACCGGGAAGTTGAAGGTGGTTTCACCTTTCTTGGTTTCTGCCCAGAATGCTTTGATTACTTTCGATCCACTTTCTACACTAATTAAAGCACGGCCTTCACCCGATGATGGAATGGTTAATTTCACATCCTCACCCACGTTGTATTGTTTTTTATCGGAGCTGAATGATAATAAAGTAGCACCTGAATTTCCTTTTGGAGATTCACCTGCCCAAGCCGGCCAATCGATGTAAACGGTTTGCCCTGTTCTATGTCCGCTTTCTTCATCCGTTACACAAACGTAGAAGCGTCCCCAATCAGGGCGGTTTATACGCAAGGTAAATTGTCCTTTACCATTTACAGTTGAAATAACCTGATCTTGGATAGGTGCTTTGTATTCGTTTCCTACATAGTTGGCCAAGTCGCCATCATAGGAATCCCACCACCATCTCCAGCCAACTTTATACACTTGTACTTTTAGTTTGCTTTTCGAAACCGGTTTGCCATCACTGTCGAGTGTAACAACTTTAATCACGTGATTGGTATCGGTTACCAACATGCCGGAGAATTTATTTCCTTCCGGCACTTTCATCCCTACATAGGTTTCGTAAGGAGAATATGGCAATGAGAATTGATCAATACTAAATGCACCGCCTTTTTCAAACACACGGATTTTGAAACTTGCTTTTAACATTCCCGGTGCTGCATCGTTAACGGTGATGTCGGGTTTTACCAATGCTTTCCCTTCGTTATCGGTATTGCCATCAAAAATGGTTTGTGCTTCCGATGTGAAGTTGCGTGCTGCATCATCAAAGTTATAGTCTTCGTATTTTTTAAACGTGGTGTTGGATTCAGATAATGTTACTTCCACTTTTGCATTTAAATCTTTTGCAATGGCACCCACCAACCATTTTGCTTCCAAGGTTCCGTTGGCATCTTTATGTGCTACCGAAAGTTTATCACCCGGGAAGGTCAATTTGATTTTCAAACGATTTGGCATAATCGTTTCGATTTTGATGTTCTTGGTAAACCAAGCGCCACCAACTTTTATACGAGCGGTCCAGTTTCCTGTCGGAGAACTTTTCTCGGTAGTAGTAGTGAAATTATAGAAGCCATTTAATCCAACGGTCTTCGTAATTTTTCTAAACACTTGTCCCTGCGGATTCAACAATTCGAATTGTACCGGATGATTTTTTGGAAGTGTATTTTGTTTGTCTTCCAAAATAAACGACAAGAACAATGTATCACCCGGGCGCCACACACCGCGTTCGCCATAGATAAATCCTTTCAATCCTTTTTGTACTTCTTCACCCGAAACATCAAATGCGCTGAGTGATAAAGAAGAACCATCATCTAATTTTAAGTAACCGCGTTGGTTTCCAACTTTCGCAACCATCAGGAATGGCTTGCGTTTGAAGATCCCTTCGCACATTCCACCTTTGTCGGTTTTTAATGTTTTTAAAACCTGCAATTGATAATCGTAGATTTCAATCGTTGCATTTTTAATTGGTTCAGTGGTAATTAAGTTGGTAACAATAAACATCATCGAACCATCTGTTCCGCGTTTTGCAATTAATCCTAAATCGGAAGCAAGGATGTTGCGACTTACTTCACGATTGCGGTAATAATAATTTTTACATGGGTTATCACGATCATCGTAGTCATAATCGTAGTATTCATAATCATCATAATAGTAATCACCATAATAATCCCAATCGTGTTCATCTTCGGTATCATCTCCATCACTCATCTCCTGCATGCCTTCGTCCATGTTTTCCGGTTCAGAGCTATCGCATTTATAAGTAGAGTATTCTTTCTTGAACGAAATAATCACTTTATAGATGGCACCCGGTTCAGTTTTAATTAACTGTGCAAGATCGAAAGAGTAGTTGTTCCATTTCCCTAAATCCATTGCACTTTTTTGTGTCAGCTGAATGGTTTTTTTAAGAATTACTTTTCCAACACGTCTCAGTTCGCGGTCGCCCGACATGCTATTCACTTGCAAGAACTGCGGAATATTTTTTTCGTAGATTTTTAAAATCTTTACATCAACCGCTTTTAAACTCACGGCTTTGAAAGGGAAGATTAATCCGTTGGAGTTCGGAAGGATAATTCCTTTACCGATTAATTCCACATCCGGTTTAATTTCTTCGAACATTACTTCCATTACGTAACGTTCTTTTAATGGCATTCCTAAAATATTTTTCACACCCAATTCGGCAGTTATGGTGCGTGGTCCCGACTGACGTACATCCGGATAAACACGAATTTCATTGTCTTCAATAATGTATTTTAAAGTCGATCCACCGGATAAAGTCACCAATCCATCCAATACTTGATTCTCTTGGATAGGGTCGGAGAACTGCAGTACAGCGTATTGTTCAGGGCTTTGAATCACCTTTACATCTACTACTTTGAAATCACCAAGAGCAGGAATGTCGATGGATTTGTTTCCTTTTAATGCAACACCAATGGCGTCTCCGTCCCATGCTAAATCAACCTTTCCGGCTTTTTCGGTACGTTGAATTCCATCAACTGTGAAGCGGGAGATTGTTCTGCTTCCTTCGTGAATCCATGTGATGGTAAGCGCTTTACCGTTTTGAGAAGCGGTAACAACTTTTTCCATTTGTTGTGGATTGGCAACATCGGCTGTTGAGAGTGTTCCTTCCAAACGCTGTGTGCGTAAGGTTTTCTTGTCGGTGGTGGTCATGCGATCCACAAACACTTCAAACGATTGTTCCATGGTTTGAAATTCAAATTCGAAGGTTTCGAATTCAGATGGAACATCTAAAATATTAGATAAATAAAATTCAGCTTCATAATGTGTATTCGGTGGAAGCGGTTTCTCAGGGCGGAATTCAATGGTTCTGCTGTCTAACCAAACAGTAGTTCCTTTGATGCTCGGAGAAAAATCAAACAAGGATTTATCTACCGGTTTTCCGATTTCAATCGGAGCTTCCATTTCATTTGTTAATAGAATGCGGATGGTTGATTCACTCGAAATGATGCCGGAGGTGTAGGCGTTGATGTAGGCGCCAAATGCAGGATTGGTGCCCTCTTCACCTGATGAAGAATGTTTTTTGTTAAACACAATCAAGAAGAGCATACCGGCAGCAACTAGTCCGGAGATAAGCATTAACAGTCGTTTTGACATTTTTTTAGGAAGTTTGTGTGGTTAGTTTTTTGAGTAGAATCTGTTTGATGATGTAAATGTATAGCAAAATAACATTCTGTTATAAAATGTTAAATAATATTTATTTAGGTAACATTTGAGGGGGGCGTGCGTTATGGAATGAGCATTTGAAATGGAACGCGGACCAGCCTGCCGGCAGACAGGTGAAACGGAAATAACGGATGGGCACGTTTTTTTTATTCTGTGCGTTATTGCGAGGAACGAAGCAATCTCTTGCGAATTATAGTCATAAATGGGTATAGATTGCTTCGTTCCTCGCAATGACGGTTAAGTGATGGTGTTTCTGAAAATTGGGTATAAAATTTGACTGAAGTTTATGGAAAAACCAACTTTAAGTAATCTGTTAATAGAAACTGAAACCTAAAAACAACCGTTTGTCAAAATAAGCGTATAATTAACGCACAGATTCGTAAATTCGTAAAAAATCGTTATTCATATACATATGAAAATATCAAAAAAACTATTCTTCATTCTTCCCGCAGCCTTGGCGCTGGTATCGGCAACCATTATTGTTCAATCCGATAAGGAAGAAGCGATTGACCAGATATTGATGCAAAGTTTAAACACTGTGCATTATTCCCCTCAAACCATCGACAACAATTTCTCTGAAAAGGTATATAAACTCTATTTACAACGATTGGACTACAATAAAAAGTTCTTAATCCAATCGGATGTGGAGGAATTGAAAAAGTTCGAAAAATTGGTGGATGACGATATCAACAATGCTCGCTTCGAGTTTTTTGATAAATCCTTTGAGATCATTAACAAACGTGTAGAAGAGGCCAAAACCTATTATACCGAAATCCTTTCGAAACCATTCGACTTTTCTGGTGACGAAACTATTCAGTTGGATGCTGAAAAAATCAATTACGCCAAAGACAAAGCAGCTTTGAAAGAAGAGTGGAGAAAATCGCTGAAGTATCAAACGCTTGCACGCATGGTGGAAATGATGGAGAGCCAAGAGAAAGCAAAAGAGAAAAGCGATACGGTAAAATTGAAATCCAAAACCGAATTGGAAGCGGATGCGCGTAAGAAAATCCTAAAAAGCAACGATGATTATTTTAAACGTTTAAAGGAATTTGACCGTGATGATCGTATTGCCATTTATTTTAATGCGATTGCCGGGGTTTATGATCCGCATACCGAGTTTTTTGCTCCTAAGGACAAAGCTAACTTTGATATCGGCATGACCGGACAGTTGGAAGGAATTGGCGCACAGCTTCAAGAAAAGGATGGTTATATTAAAGTGAGCAGCATTGTTCCGGGTAGCGCTTCTTATAAACAAGGACAATTAAAAGGGGGAGACATTATATTAAAAGTCGGACAAGGAGATGCAGAGCCGGTGGATTTAACGGATATGAAATTGGACGATGTTGTGTTGTTGGTGAGAGGTAAAAAAGGAACAGAAGTGCGTTTGACGGTTAAAAAGCCGGATGCAAGTGTTATGGTAATATCCATCATTCGCGACATCGTAGTATTGGAAGATACCTACGCACAATCGGTTATTTTAAAGGGAAAGAAAAACATTGGTTACATTAAGTTGCCATCGTTTTATGCAGATTTCTCTGGTAAAACAAATCGTAGCTGTTCGAAAGACATCCGTAAGGAACTGGAGAAGTTAAAAGCAGAAAATGTAGATGGGATTATTCTAGACTTGCGTTACAATGGTGGTGGCTCGTTGCCGGATGTGGTGGACATGGCAGGATTGTTTATCGATAAAGGTCCTGTTTGTCAAGTGAAACAAAAATCTGCAGCAGCACAAGTATTAGAAGACAGAGATGCAGGAATTGTATATGATGGTCCGCTCACGGTAATGGTAAATTCGAATTCAGCTTCAGCATCTGAAATTATGGCGGCAGCGATGCAAGATTATAACAGAGCCTTGATTGTAGGAACATCACCATCTTCTTTCGGGAAAGGAACTGTTCAACGTTTCTTTAACTTGGATGATTATTTACCACCGGCTTATGCGAACATCAAACCATTGGGTGAAGTAAAAATCACCACTCAGAAGTTTTACCGTATTAACGGAGGAACGACCCAATTAAAAGGCGTTATTCCGGATGTAATTTTACCAGATCCATATTATTTGTTGGATCAAGGCGAAAAAGAACAAGATTATCCGATGGCTTGGGATGAAATTGCTCCGGCTAAATATTCAACATTGAAACAAGCATATTCGGTTTCACAAATCAAAACGAACAGTGCAGAGCGCGTGAAAAACAATCCAGGTTTTGCGATATTGAATGATGCTGCAAAGCGTTTGAAAAAACAAAAAGACAATACGGTTGTTTCATTGAACTTTGATAAATATGTAGCAGAGCAAAAAGCTTATAAAGAAGAAGCAAAGAAAATGGATGCCTTGGATAAAGAGATAGAAGGAGTAGAGGTTGTTGCATTAAAAGCAGATGCATTCCCTGAAAGTGATACGGTGAAAGTGAATAAGACGAAAGATTGGTACAAAGCTCTCAGAAAAGATATATATTTGAACGAAACGGTATCGATTATGAATGAGATGAATAATGGAGTGACGAAGAAATAACTCGTTCAACGAAATGTTCCTTGTGTGTCATTTCGAGCCCGCCTGACGCTAGGCAGGCGAAGTCGAGAAATCTTTTTTAGTTATAAGAGAAATGATTGTTTGTGATAAAAGGTCCTTCTAGAAATAGAGGGACTTTTTTTTACCTCATCAAGACCCCTCCCGTTAGCTAGCGGAATCCTTGAAATAAAGGAGAGGGGGAATACGATTGTTTCTAAAGAGTAATCAAAATGAATTTTGCGAAGCGACACCCTTCTCCTTAAACAAGGAGAAGGGGTGGGGATGAGGTCTGCAGATAAAACAAAAAAGCCTCGCATTTCTGCGAGGCTTTTTTATAGTAGTAGTTTTTCTGTGCTTCAATCTATTATTTCACTAACTCACCATTTTGATAGGTTTGAGTGGTGGTTGTTTTTCCGGTTTCGTCATACCACGTCCAAACGCCATCTTTTTGTCCGTCAGCAGTATAAGAACCTTCAAAATTTTTGTTTCCATTTTCATGGTAACCAATCCATCTTCCGGTGTTTACCATTCCATTAGCAATACCGCCTTGTGAATGTTTTTGTCCGTTTTTATAAAAATGAACCGAAGTACCAGCTGTAAAGTTGATTTCAGACTCTAATTGTCCGTTATCGTACCATACTTTCCAGGTACCCACCATAATTCCATTGTTGTAGTATTCTTCGGAGCGAACTTTCCCATCTTCAAACCAGTTGGTCCACATACCATCTTTGATAATGTTAACGGATTGACGCGATTGTACCTCTTTGGAAGCTGAAGGATCCATGTCTTTTCCAATGGTCATTCCTTCACTTTTTTTGTTGCCGTTTGGCCACGTTTCTGTGCGTTTATTTTGCGCATTTACAGTTGTGAATAAGGCAACTGCTGCGAATGTGAATAGAAACTTCTTCATTTTTTTGATAGATAATGTTATACTACAAAGATATTTAAATATTTTTAGGTCTGATGAATCAAAGTACTATATTTATGATGGAAAAAAGTACCAAAAGGTTGCATCAAAATCGATGATATGGCAAAAACAAAACGAATTTTCAATTGTGTGCCTTCCCGTGATAAGCAGGACGACTGGCATGCCGACAAAGCCCGGGAGCTAGGGCTGAATGTAAAAAATAAAAAACTTCCCAAATCGGTAGATTTAAGGGCAAAATGGTGGAAAATCGGCAATCAAGGAGAAACGGGAGCCTGTGTAGGTTGGGCAACTGCTGATTCGTTGTTGAGATACCATTTTACAAAGGCTAAAAAGATAAAACCGGGCGAAAGTATGTCGGTTCGTTTCATCTGGATGGCTTCCAAAGAGATGGATGAATATGTGGATTATCCTACAACATTTATTGACGATTCGGGAACGAGTTTAAAATCGGCTCTAAAAGTCACCAAAAAATTTGGTGCATTAAAAGCCGACCACCTTCCGTTTGAAGGGCGATTGGTAAAAATCAAGGAAGCCAACTTTTTAAAAGTAGCAGGCAAGTATAAGGTAAAAGGGTATTATAACCTTACTAAAAAACAATCGGAGAAAATCGAGTTGTTCAAAGCCTGGCTGGCCTTTCAAGGTCCGATTTTGACTTGCTTGGATTGCGACAATTCCTGGAACTATGTGAAGAAAGATGGTTTGTTAACTAAGTTTGATAAAAAGTCGGTGGAAGGTGGACACGCCATTTCAATTGTCGGCTATACCGAAACCCATTTTATCATCCGTAACAGTTGGGGAACCGATTGGGGGCATAAAGGATTTGCCTATGCCAGCTTCGATTATGCAAAAGATGCGTTTAAAGAAGCGTATGGGATTATTGTATAAGAATGGAAGATGGGAAATGGGAAATGGAAGATGGGAGATGGAAAATAGTATAAAACAACTAACAACTAACAACCAACATGATCGCGAATCAAAAACTTAGCAAAAATTTTTCACTTCACGAATTGTTAATGACAAGTCATCGAAAGTTTGATGATGAACAATACAATCCACCACCGGAAGTGGTTGCCAACTTAAAAGCATTGTGTGTAAATGTTTTACAGCCCTTGCGCGATGCATTGGGAACACCCATAACAGTGAACAGCGGTTATCGTTGTCCTGCGCTCAATAAAGCCATTGGCGGTGCGAGTAAAAGTCAGCACATGACCGGACATGCAGTAGATATTATTGATTTGACAAATGGGAATCAAAAATTATTCAAAAAAATAAAAGCATTGAATTTGCCATTTGATCAGTTGATTGATGAATTCGGTTTTCGTTGGGTACATGTATCGTATGATCCCAATCGCAATCGAAAACAAATATTACAGGCTAAAAAAGATGCAAAAGGAAAAACTATTTACGTTACTCCTCAGCTTTAAGGCTTGCAGATAAGAACCAACCATTAATCAAGACATATGACCATTAATCATAAAGGATTAAAGTCAACTCTATTGTAACATATCTTTGGGGTATACGTCATACCCTCAAAAAAATAAAAGCTACCTATGAACTTATCGATTCAAAACTTATCAAAGACCTATTCAAATGGTTTAAAAGCACTCAATAATATCAACTTGGAAATCGGCAGCGGCATGTTCGGATTGCTTGGCCCGAACGGAGCAGGGAAATCATCGTTGATGCGTACCATTTCAACGTTGCAGGAAGCGGATAGTGGAACAATTATGTTGGGTGAGTTGAATGTGCTCAAACAAAAAGATGAGGTGAGAAAAGTGTTGGGCTATCTGCCACAAGATTTCGGATTTTATCCACGTGTGTCGGCTTGGGATATGATTAACCATTTTGCAATTCTGAAGGGAATTAATAATCCGAAAGAACGCAAGGAAGTTTGTGAAGGGTTATTGAATCAAACTAATTTATTTGAAGCGAGAAAAAGAAATATTGGCGATTACTCCGGTGGGATGCGTCAGCGATTTGGAATTGCACAAGCGTTGTTGGGAAATCCGAAATTGATTATTGTGGATGAGCCAACAGCAGGATTGGATCCGATGGAACGCAATCGTTTTCATAATTTATTGAGTGAGATTGGTGAGAATATCATTGTGATTTTGTCGACTCACATCGTAGAAGATGTTCGGAATCTTTGTTCCAAAATGGCGATCATGAATCAAGGAACGGTATTGTTGTATGGCAAACCGAACCAGGCCATTGATGATATGAAAGGCAAAATTTGGATGAAGCTGATCGATAAAGAACAGTTGACAGAAAATAAAGAGGCGCATAAAGTGATTTCTACAAAGGTGGTAGAAGGAAAAATTCAGATCCATGTATTTAACTCCACTCAACCAGATGGCTCTTTTGCTCCGTTGGTAGCGGATTTGGAAGATGTGTATTTCGCAACCATTACTAACTAAAAATTACCCAGTCACCTAGTCACTTAGTTACTTAGTCACCTATATCTATGTTCAAACAAATATTCTTATTCGAATTAAAACTCTGGTTGAAAAAACCGGCTACGTATATTTTCTTTTTTGTGTTCTTTGGTTTGTCGATGTTTGCAACTGCTGCTTTGTCGGGGTTGATTGGCACTTCCGGTGATACAAATGTTACGATTAACTCAGCAAAAGCTATTGCCGAAAGTTTAAATGGTTTGATTACCGACATTGTCGGAATAATCATCCTAATTACAATCATCGCTCCTGCAGTGTATAAAGATTTTCAATACAACATGCATCCGCTGTTGTTCACCAATCCCATTACCAAATTTGGTTATATGTTTGGGCGTTTCTTTGCATCCTTCTTAGTAGCGATGTTTGTGATTACCGGTGCTATTGTTGGGCATGTTGTTACTTGTGCGATTCCGGGAATTGAGCCGGAGCGGTTGAGTGTATTCAACCTGATAAACTACATTCAACCATTTTTGTTTTTGCGATTCCCAATATTTTATTGGTCGGTGCTATTTTCTTTTCGTTGGTTACTTTTTCAAGAAACATGATTGCAGCCTATGTCGGTGCAATTATTTTGCTGGTGTTAAAAGGGATTTCTCCTTTGTTGTTGTCGGATATCGAAAACCAAGATCTTACTTCATTGTTAGATCCATTCGGAGATCAGGCATTTGCGAATGCTACAAAATATTGGTCGGCTGAAGAACAAAACACTTTGGGCATTCCCATGAGTGGAATGTTGTTGTACAACCGTTTGTTGTGGTTGGGTATTTCCTTAGGAATAACAGTATTTACCTATTCCCGATTCCAGTTTTCACAATTTAATAATCCGGTTTCATTCTCCTTATTCAGAAGAAAGAAAGAAGAAATCAAATCCATTGCTTCCGTTCCATTGTTATCGTTATCCGACTTGCCGAAGGTAACTCAAGTATTTAATTTCCGATTCAGCTTGTATCAGATTTGGTATTTGGCAAAGTTTGAATATTTCAAAGTGGTGAAAACCATTTTCTTTATCATCATTGCATTGGTATGTATGCTGGTGTTAACCTTGGTGTCGCCTGTATTTGCTCAATTGTATGGAACACCAACCTTGATGGTGACGTATCAGGTGTTATTAATCAGCGGAATTGTATTCATGATTTTCGCTCCGGTATTAATTGTTTTTTATTCGGGCATTGTGGTGTGGCGAGAAAAGGATGCAAAGGTGGATGAGTTAGTAGGTGCTGCACCGATTTCAACTTGGACGTCCTTCTTATCAAAGTTAATGGGATTGATTATGATGCAAGCAACCTTGCTCTTGCTGATTATGATTACAGGTGTCTTCATTCAGTTGTACGATGGATTTTATGAGATTAATTTTTTACTCTACATCAAAGAATTGTATGGTTTTAAATTTATCGGTTTGATTTTGATGTGCATTTTATCCATGTCGATTCAAGTGTTCTTCAATCAAAAATTTGTGGGTTATTCCGTTTCTGCCATTTTAATTGTGGTGTTGCCCATCTTGGCAAATGCGATGGGCTGGGACAATGGCTTGTATCAATTTAATAGCAGCGGTCCGCGCATGTCGTATTCCGACATGAATGGATACGGACATCAGCTGTATACGTTTGTGATTTATAAATCGTATTGGTTAAGTTTTGGAATGATTTTGATTGTGCTCTCTAATTTGTTTTGGAACAGAGGGAAAGAAGGTGGATTTAAAAATCGTTTCCGTGTAGCGAAAGCATCGTTTAATACGAAAGCGAAGTTGGCAATGAGCTTAAGTATTGCTTCGTTTTTATTTTTCGGTGGTTTTATCTATTACAATACAAATGTGTTGAATAAAAATATTTCTGAAAGCAAGCAACAAAAAGCGCAAGCAGAGTTTGAGAAAAAGTATAAACGATTAAGCAACACACCACAGCCGCGTATTATCGGTGCGAATTGGAATGTGGATATTTTCCCGAATGAGCGTGGTGTAAAGATGAATGGCTACTATTGGTTGAAAAACAAAACAACACAACCGATTGATAGTGTGTTGTTGAATTTGTATCCGGAAATAAAGTTGAATTCCTTTGAGTTTCCTTCAGTGTATGGTGCAACACTTGCGTTGGATGATAAAGATGCAGGATTTAGAATTTACAAACTGGCTAAAAAGTTAATGCCGGGTGATTCCATGAAAGTAGAAATGAACCTAGAGCATTTCCCGAAAGGATTTAAAAATTCGGATGCAGGAACGGCTGTAGTTTACAACGGAACATTCTTTAACAGTATGTTTTTACCAAGTTTCGGGTATCCGGAAGGAGCAGAGTTGTCGGATGATTCGGATCGTAAAAAACAAGGACTGGCTAAAAAAGAACGCATGGCCAATGTAAACGATTCCACTGCATTGAAAAACACTTATATCAGCAGTGATGCCGATTGGATTGACTTTGAATGTACGTTGAGTACCGTAAGTGATCAGGTTGCCATTGCTCCGGGATATCTTTTAAAAGAGTGGGAACAAGATGGCAGAAAATATTTCCATTATAAAATGGATTGTAAAATTTTAAATTTCTATTCTTTCTTGTCTGCTCGTTACGAAGTAAAACGCGACCAATGGATTCCTGGTGCAGGCTCTGCAAATAAAGAACCGGTGGCAATTGAAATCTATTATCACAAAGGACATGAGTACAACATTGATCGAATGATTAATGGAATTAAAAAATCGTTGGATTATTATACAACGAACTTTAGTCCGTATCAACACCGCCAGGTGCGCATTTTAGAGTTCTCATTGATACATGGAACATTTGCGCAATCGTTCCCGAATACCATTCCGTTTTCGGAAGGGATAGGATTTATTGCAAAAGTTGATTCGTTGGATCCGGAGTCGGTGGATTATCCGTTCTATGTTACGGCACATGAGGTGGCGCATCAATGGTGGGCACATCAAGTGATAGGAGGAAATGTACAAGGAGGAACAGTGATGTCGGAAACGATGAGTCAGTATTCGGCTTTGATGGTGATGGAAAAACAGTTTGGAAAACAAGCCATGAAAAAATTCTTGAAATATGAAATGAATCGATATTTACAAGGACGTGCATTGGAAGGTAAAAAAGAAAAACCATTGATGTTGTGTGAAAATCAGTTGTACATCCATTACAACAAGGGCAGTGTGGTGATGTATGCCTTGCGTGATTATATTGGAGAAGATTCACTGAATGCGGCTTTGGCGAAGTACATTAAAAAAGTTGCGTATCAGGAACCACCATATACCAATTCGGTAGAGTTTTTAAGTTTTATAAAAGCAGCAACACCGGATAGTTTGAAATACATCATCAACGATATGTTTGAAACGATTACGTTGTATGAAAACAAAACCACAAAATGTTCTTATACTAAAACACCGGATGGAAAATATTTGGTGAAACTATCCATCGATTGTAAAAAAATGAAAGCGGACAGCATTGGTAAGCTGAAAGATGTAGCCATCGCTGATTGGATTGATGTAGGGGTGTTTGGTAGCAAAGATGTGAAAGGTAAAAAAACAGAAACCGAATTGTATTTACAAAAACGGAAGATTGATAAAAATAAAATGGAGTTTGAAATTCTGGTGAATGAAGAGCCTGTGAAAGTTGGAATTGATCCGTACAATAAATTAATTGACAGAACACCTGATAACAATACACGCAAGTTTACGGATAAAGCTCCAGTAACAGATGCTAAAGATGGTGGAGCGAGTGTGACGATTGGAGGGTAATGAAATTATGAATTTTACTGAGCGTCATTGCGAGGAACGAAGCAATCTTTCCAAATATTGGCAAGGAATCCAATTATGAGAGATTGCTTCGTTCCTCGCAATGACGTTCAAAAAAAATATACTATGAAAAAGCTACTTCTATTATTCTCTTTACTATTATTTACATCAACTACATTCTCTCAGGAAGATGTGAAAGCGCTTATTGCCAAAATAATGGATGAGCAAGAATTGGCTTGGAACAAGGGAGATATTGATGGATTTATGTCGGCTTACTGGAAGAGTGATAGTCTGAAATTTATTGGAAAGAATGGAATTACGTATGGTTGGCAAAATACATTAGACAATTATAAAAAATCGTATCCTGATAAAGCGACCATGGGCACATTGGATTTCACGATTATCAGCATCGATGAAGTTTCTCCAAGTACCACGTTTGTTGTAGGAAAGTGGCATTTAAAAAGAGATAAAAGCAACAAAGGAGATGTAGGAGGTTATTTTACGTTGGTATGGCGAAAAACAGAAACCCGCTGGGTGATTGTGATGGATCACACGAGTTAGTTTATTACCTGTATGTATAAGTTGCAATAAATGTTTCAGGAAAAAGTAGTCTCTCTTTTTCTGATTGATTCAATCGCTCGATTAATTCCGGATAAATGTAATTTGCGCTGAGGGTGCTGTCGTTTTTAAGGCTAAAAATGATAAAGGGCTTACCAATGAATGACTCTTCTGTTTTATTTATTTCTTTAACAATAGGAAAATCATATTTTGTATCAAGGTTGTTGTCCCAGTATACGACTATCTTTTCTTTTGAAGCAATTATTGGGAAACTCGCCCAGCATTCGGGTGTGAATTCAATTTGTAATGTGTCGGGTTGATAGAGATTAAAATGAAGCCAAGTAGAAGGGGAGTCCTTTTCTATTTTAACCCACGTTGTCGAATGTTTATCATAAACAACTTCAGAAATGTTATTGAATTTAAGCGGATTCAGATCTGCTGACTTTAAACTGTCAACGACTTCTCCCATTGTGCTATCCAACACGGCAATTTCACCATCCAATTTCTTTAATTGATTTTCTAATTCACGCTCTCCGGATGTGCAAGAAATGAATAATGTTGTTACAAGGGAGAATATGAAAATCTGTTTTTTACACATTACTTCCCTCTTCCTTTATTCTTTTGCATCCAATTAACATCGTTTGTATCGTAACGACTTCCACGTTTTGCTTTGTACACTTCAAAACGTGATTTGGTGGTCATTTTCGGCCATGAATTGTTTTCTACATTGATGTCTGCTGTTTCTTTGAATGGATCAATCAAAATGGATTTCACTTCTTTGTATTTCACAAATGTCTTTACCACTTTTTGTTCGTTCTTTCTCCAGATGTACGCACTGATTTGTTCGGTTTCGCTGGTGCCATCAACATAATTCCATTGGATGATGATGGGCATCACCAAGCCCCCTTTGTTTGAAAATACCAATTCGTAGTAGAAATTATTTTCAAATGCTTTTATTTCTTCATCGGTAACCACATTGAGTTTTGCATTGGCATTGTACTTTATTTTATCCGGATAAATAATTTTTGGTGCTTTGTTATAAAAATAATAATCTCTTAAAGCAGTATCTGTATCCACTAAAAACTTCATACCACTTTGTTTGTTTCTGATTTTTGAAACGTGTTGAAATTCTGCCGTTTCTTTTACTTCCGGGCGTTTCCATGTTTCTATTTTCTCAGGAACTTCTTTTGAGTTTTTTACCGTAAACATTTTTACGCTGTCTAATGAAATATCTACAGGATCAGTATCATAAAACCAACCTCTCCAAAACCAATCCAAATCCACACCGGAAGCATCTTCCATTGTCCTGTAAAAATCAGCAGGAGTAGGGTGTTTGAACGCCCAGCGTGTTGCGTATTGTTTGAATGCAAAATCGAATAGCTCGCGCCCCATTACTGTTTCGCGCAAAATATTTAAAGCGGTACAAGGTTTTCCGTAAGCGTTTGCTCCGAAATTATTTATGTTTTCGCTGTTGGTCATGATGGGTTCCAACTCATTTTTTGTCGACTTCATATAGTCTACAATTTTATCAGCCGGTCCGCGGTTGGAAGGATAGTTGTTATCAAATTCCTGTTCTGTTAAAAATTGGCAGAAGGTATTCAAGCCTTCATCCATCCAGCTCCATTGGCGTTCGTCACTGTTGATAATCATCGGGAAGAAATTATGTCCCACTTCATGAATGATTACTCCAATCATTCCGTATTTCACGCGTTCGGTATAGGTTCCATCCGGTTCTGTTCGTCCATAGTTAAAACAAATCATCGGGTATTCCATTCCGTTGGCAGCTTCCACGCTGATTGCTACCGGATAAGGATAATCAATGGTGTATTTTGAATAGGTGCGGATGGTATGCGCTACAACTTTCGTTGAATAGCGATTGTACAAGGCATACGATTCTTTTGGATAATAGCTCATGCACATCACGGTTTTGTTTCCTTGTTTGATTCCCATCGCATCCCAAACAAATTTACGGGAGCTGCCCCAAGCAAAGTCGCGTACATTTTCAGCCGAGTACTTCCAGGTTTTGAATTTTGTTTTGTCAGGTGCTTTTTCTTTTTCTTTTGCTTCAGCAAGGGTTGCAATTTCAATAGGTTTGTCGGCAGTTTCGGCAGTTTTCCATTTTGTTAATTGCTCCGGAGTTAATACTTCATTGTAGTTGGTGCAGGTTCCGGTAGCTGCAATGATATGGTCGGCAGGTACGGTCATACTTACTTTATAATCACCGAATGCTAATGAAAATTCACCTCTACCGGTAAATTGTTTGTTATTCCATCCACCATAATCGTTGTATACACACATACGCGGATACCATTGCGCCATGGTAAACAAAGCGCTTCCATCTTCAAACGGCTCATAACCGCCTCTGCCACCGATGCGGGTACGTTCAGGTATTTTATAATTCCATTTTATTTTAAAGATGTATTGCTGTCCGGATTTTAAAACTTGAGGTAAGTCAATTCGCATCATGGTGTAGTTGATGGTAAATGGTAGTTTTTTACCGGTAGCATCTTCTACATACACAATGTTTACTCCACCGCCATCCAGTTGTTTTTTTACATCCAATCCGATGAGTTGTTGGTCGGTAACCGGTTGTGTGACTCTGCTGCCATCAAAATAGTTAGCTTCATTAGTCGGGTTATGTTGGTTTTCGTCCAGTTGTAACCATAAATAAGTAAGATTATCCGGAGAGTTGTTGGTATAGGTGATTTGTTCTTCGCCTTCGAGTGTCAATGTTTTTTCATTAAGGAATGCATCAATTACATAATCTGCTTTTTGTTGCCAGTATTGACTTCCGGGAGCACCCGAAGCAGAACGGAAATTGTTTGCATCCGGCAAAATGGTTCCCAATTGCTCAAATTTATTTCCATGATTGGATTTGGGATTGTTTTGAATGTTTTGAGCGAGAGCAGCATTTGAAATTATAAGGACAGCAAGCAGGGATGTAAGTTTTCTCATTGTATTCGAATCAAATTAAATTTCAATAAATCTAAGGAAAAAAGCAATAAGTGATACTCAAATATGATGAATGGTTGGTTTGGCTTATGGTAATTCGTTAAATTTGTTCAATGGTTGGTAGTTCTTGTCACTGATTCGCAGATTTTTATTTTTAGGTTTAATTAAAGCAGATTACTGTCTTTGACAGTCGGATTTAAATGACGTTATGAAAAATATAAAAAGGTTAAGAATTTGTTTTGTGAGTTTGATAATACTGCTTTCGATGAGTTCATTTTTATCTGTTGCTCATAAATATTATGTGGGTTTAACGGAAGTGAATGTCAATACGGAGAAGCATACGTTGGATGTGAGTACAAAACTCTTTATGGATGATTTGGAAGTATCGTTGGCTCGATTTGCGAACAAACGTGTGGATTTGAGTGTTTCTGAAAATAATAAAGAAGTGGAAGCATTGCTGATCAGTTATTTCGAAAAGAACTTAAAAATAAATGTGGGAGGGAAGTTGTTGAAATTAGAGTTTGTTGGATTTGAAGTAGAAAACGATGCCGTTTGGTGTTACCAAGAAGTTCTTCATTTCAAAGGAAAGGGAACGGTTTCAATTTACAATACCTTGTTGTACGATTATTTTTCGGAGCAAGCCAATTTGATAAATGTATCGTGGAATACAATTCATAAAAGTGCACGCTTGACCAATCCGGATAAGTTGGCGGAGTTTATCTACTAAGACCTCGCCTTGTCCATAGGCAAATTTGCATCCGAAATCCCCAAAACACATAAAGGGAAAATCATTTTTTATCATGAAGATCATGATAATCTGCGTTCCATTAAGACTATACTTACTCGTTCACGACACCCATCGCACAAAACTTATCGATGCGTTGCGCAACACGTTTTTTAGGATCTAGTTTTTCAAGAACAGCCAAGTGTTTTAAAATTTCTTCTTTCACCGTTTTGAAGGTTGCTTGTTGATCGGTGTGAGCACCTCCAATAGGTTCTTTGATGATGCCATCAATCAACTTATTACCAAGCATATCATCCGGAGTTAATTTTAAAGCTTCGGCAGCACGTTCTTTATTGTTCCAGTTTCTCCACAAGATCGAAGAACATGATTCAGGAGAAATAACCGAGTACCAGGTGTTTTCCAACATCAATACTCTGTCGCCAATTCCAATTCCCAAGGCTCCACCGGAAGCACCTTCACCGATGATGATGCAGATAACAGGAACTTTTAATTGTGACATTTCTAATAAATTTCTTGCAATAGCTTCCCCTTGTCCGCGTTCCTCTGCTTCCAATCCCGGAAATGCACCCGGAGTATCAATTAAAGTAACAATAGGTTTGTTGAATTTTTCAGCCAGCTTCATTAAGCGCAATGCTTTTCTGTATCCTTCAGGGTTTGGCATACCGAAGTTACGGATTTGGCGCATTTTGGTGTTAATACCTTTTTGCTGACCAATAAACATAACGGTTTTTCCATCAATACTTCCGAAACCACCTACCATTGCTTTGTCATCTTTCACGGTACGGTCGCCATGCAATTCCATGAATGTACCTTCGGTCATTGAATCGATATAGGCTAAGGTATAAGGTCTGTCGGGGTGACGTGAAACTTGAACACGTTGCCATGGAGTAAGGTTTCCATAGATTTTCAGTCTTGCTTCTTTGATCTTTTCTTCCATCTCAGAAGTGATTTTGGAAACATCCATACCACTTTTCACTGCAGCTTCCTGTATTTTATCCAATTGTTCTTGTAATTCTTCAATTGGTTTTTCAAATTCTAAATAGTTCATGCGTTATGCTTTTAATAGTTTAGAGGGTGCTAAAATACTAAAAAAGCGCGAATATTATAATGTGTTGTTATTCAGGATGTTTAGGCTGTTGGGTCTAATGAAACAGGAATACGAGTCCGACAATGAGTACAACAATTCCTGTGGCAGTTAGGCCGTAAAGAGGAAAGTCGAGGGCGGTGGAGCCGTTTAAATGGAGGAGGATGCTGGTAATAAATCCGATGCCTAATAGGATAACACCTAGTATAATTAATTGAGTTCCGGTTTTATTCCGTTTTTTATGGTGCAGGCGTTTAATTTGTTTAAGAATTTCTTCTAATTCCTGCGGTTCAATGTTTTTTTCTTTGAGTTTGGTTTCGATAAACAGCATGTCTTTTCCTTGCTCAAATAACAAATGGGCATAGTTTAAATGCTCTCCGAATTGTGGTGGTTGATTCATGGTAAAAGGTTTAGCGTTTAAACAAATATAGAATTATCGCTGAGGTGGCAAAATGATATTCGTCATGTATGTAATTAGGGAGTCGGGCTGTTATTTTTGTATATTTACTAATAAAGAAATTTAATTATGAAGCGTTTAATTTTATTCATTATCGTTTTAGTTCCGATTTTTTTGTCCGCTCAAACTCCAACATTTGAGTGGGCGAAGCAAATTGGTGGCATTGCAAGTGATGTAGGAGTGTCAATTTTGGCAGATCAGGATGGAAATGTTTACACAACAGGTACTTTTAGCAATACTGTCGACTTTGACCCGGGAATTGGGGTGTTTAATTTGTCAGCCACAGCTGGTGGAATTTTCATTTCAAAATTAGATGTTTCAGGCAATTTTGTCTGGGCAAAACAGATAGCAGCAGGGGCCGTTGGTTATGCCGTAAATTGTATTAGTCTTGATTTGAATAGGAATATTTATATCATTGGTTCCTTTTCTGGAAGTGCTGATTTTGATCCAGGTTCAGGAATATATAATTTAACGTCTTCTGGTAGTGATGATATTTTTATTTCAAAATTGGATTCCCTTGGTAATTTTGTTTGGGCAATTCAAATGGGAGGGAGCTCTGATGACAAAGGTATGTCTATAAAAGTGGATGCATTTGGGAATGTATACTCTTTAGGGCTTTTTAAAGGAACATCCGATTTTGATCCAGGTGCTGGAGTATTTAGTTTGTTGTCTTCAGGAATTAATGATGTTTTTATTTCAAAAATAAATTCTTCCGGTGGTTTTGTGTGGGCGAAAAAAATGGGAGGAGCTTTAGATGATTATGGAAGTTCAATAGGGCTTGATGTATTGGGCAATATTTATGTAACAGGATTTTTTAAAGGCGTTTCTGATTTTGATCCAAGTGTAGTAGTTTTTAATCTTAGTTCATCAGGAAGCAGTGATGTTTTTGTTGCAAAATTAGATTCTTTAGGCAATTTATTATGGGCAAAAAGTATCGGAGGTAGTTCTTCTGATTTTGGGAATTCAATTTCTATTGATGGCAGTAGTAACGTTTTTTTAACAGGTCGTTTTTATTCATATTCAGATTTTGATCCAGGTGCAGGAGTATATGCTTTATCACCAATAGGAACAGGTGATATTTTTATTTCAAAATTAGATGCTTCTGGAAATTTTGTTTGGGCTAGAAGTATGGGGTCGAGCTCATATCTTTGTGGAGGAAACTCAATTTTTGCCGATAGTTCTGGTAATGTTTATACAGCAGGTTTTTATGAAGGAACTGTAGATTTTGATCCGGGAGTAGGAGTTTTTAATTTATCTTTTACCTATGGAGCTGGTGGACCAGGAACTACTATTTATCCTGATATATTTATTTTAAAATTAAATACTTTAGGTGATTTTGATTGGGCTGTTGGAATGGGTGGAACAGGAGTTGATTATCCATTTGCAATTGTAGTTAACAAAATGAATGATGTTTATACAACGGGAGTTTTTAATAATACTGTAGATTTTAACCCCACCGGAGTGGCATATAATTTATCTGCAGCAAGTAGTCAAGATATTTTTATTCATAAATTGAATCAATTGCCTGTTGGGATAATTGAATACAACACAAATAATAATTCTATTTCCCTTTTCCCCAGCCCAACATCAAACAATCTCACGATTGAAACAACAAAACCAACAAACATTTCAATTGTAAATTTATTAGGACAAGAATTCTTCAATTCGAAAATTAATAGAACAGAAACAATCGATGTTTCATTTTTATCAAATGGAATTTACTTTGTGAAAGATATACAAAATGGTGGAAGTGTAAAGTTTGTTAAACAGTAAATTTCTTTACTTTGTACCATGATTACTTTTCCAAATGCAAAAATAAATATCGGACTCAACATTATCGAGAAACGCGATGATGGCTATCACAATATCCAAAGTGTATTTTATCCTGTAGGTTTAAGTGATGCGTTGGAGGTAATTGAAAATACAGAATCCGATGCAGCGCGTTTTACATTTACGTCATCGGGAATTGAAATTCCGGGTGATGCAACGGATAACCTTTGTTATTTTGCCTATCATTTGGTTTCACAAGATTATCCTGTTCCTGCGGTGAAAGTTCATTTGCACAAACATATTCCTATTGGTGCCGGTTTGGGTGGTGGTTCGGCTGATGCAGCATTTTTCATAAAACTATTGAATGATAAATTCGAACTTGGAATTTCCTGGGGCGAGATGCATCATTATGCGCGTCAACTGGGAAGTGATTGCTCTTTCTTTGTGAGCAACAAACCTTCTTTTGCGGAAGGACGCGGAGATGAATATGAATCCATGAAATTAGATTTGAGTAAATATTATGTGGTGTTGGTTTATCCGAATATTCATATCAATACAGCAATAGCTTACAGTGGCGTAAAACCAAAACAACCAAGTCGTTCACTCGAAGATGATATTTTGAATTTACCATTGGAACAATGGAAGGAATGTGTTCACAATGATTTTGAAGATTCTGTTTTTCCTCAATTTCCGGAATTAAAAAACATCAAAGAAAAATTATATTCGAAAGGTGCAATTTATTCTGCGATGAGTGGAAGCGGCTCAACAGTATTTGGAATTTTTGAAAAGGTAACTGATTTGAAAGAAAAGTTTGAAGGATGTTTTGTTTGGGAAGGGAGATTGGGATAGTTAGTTGATGGTTGTTAGTTAAATGTTATTTGTTTGTCATTTCGTCCCGATAGCTATCGGGAGGAGTCGAGAAATATATTATGAATTGCAGACAATGTTTAGTTAGATTCCTCCACGTTGGTCGGAATGACAGTGCGATAATCAACTACTTCTGCGCCTTCTTCAACAAATACCAAGATAAAAAGCCAAACAATACATTCGGAATCCAAACGGAAGCAATTGGTGAAACCAGTCCGCTTGCGGCAAAGGTGGTACTCACCTGCATAAACATAATAAAGGTAAAGCTGATGAAAATGCCAAGTCCGATATGCATTCCGATACCTCCTCTGATTTTTCTGCTGGCAATGGAAACGCCAATCAGGGTTAATACGAATGTCGCAAATGGAAATGCGGTACGTCTGTATTTTTCAATTTCGTAGGTTTCAATATTGTCGGAACCCTTTAATTTTTCTTCTTCGATGTAATCGTTCAGTTCATAATAATCCATGGTGCCCACCGTATTGTCTTTTCTGCCAAATTCTTTTGGTGTAAAACTAAGGGTGGTGTCGAGTTTTACTCCTTTGGTCACAAATTCTTCCATGCCGTTAATGTAACGCACATAATAGTTGTTGATGGTCCAATTGCTTTTGATGCTGTCCCACTTAATGCTCTCCGACATCAATTTATAATATAGTTTTCCTTTGTTGAATTTTTCGATTGAGAATTTATATCCGGTATTTTCTTCGGTGCTGTATCGTTCGATGTAAATATAGTTGCCCGGTGATATTTGTTTGTGGATGTTCCGATCGTGATTGTGAAATTGATTACGAATGTAAATGTCTTCAAACTCAATTTGTTTTTTTGTTGCATGGGGAATCACAAAATGATTGAGGTAAAGGGAGAGCAATGAAATAACAGTTGCAGATAATAAATACGGATACAGCAAACGTGTATAACTAATCCCACTGCTGAGAATGGCTACAATTTCGGTACGGGTTGCCATTTGAGATGTAAAAAAGATAACGGCAATGAAGGTGAAGAGCGGACTGAATAAATTTAAAAAGAACGGGATGAAGTTAAAATAGTAGTCGAAAATGATGGCTTCGAGTGGTGCTTCTTTGCTAATGAAATCATCAATTTTTTCGGAAATGTCAAACACCACCACAATTAAGATGATGAGTGCCATGGAGAAGAAGAACGTCCCCAGGAATTTACGAATGATATAACGATCTAATAATTTCAATTATAATCTTGTTCCTAATTGTTGCACCATTTTATTTTTCCATTCCCTAAACGTTCCAGCCACAATTTGATTGCGTGCTTCGCCTACCAACCACAAATAAAACGCCAAATTATGAATGCTACAGATTTGAGCTGCTAATAATTCTTGTGAATGAACCAAATGGCGAACATAGGCTTTGGTGTATACCTTATCCACATAGGAGGTTCCGGTTTCATCCAACACAGAAAAATCATTTTTCCATTTTTCGTTTTTCATGTTCATGATTCCGTTTTGGGTATATAGCAAACCATGTCGAGCGTTGCGTGTCGGCATAACACAATCAAACATGTCAATTCCTAAATCAATGGATTCTAAAATATTAATTGGGGTTCCAACGCCCATGAGGTAACGGGGTTTGTCAACCGGTAAAATGTCGCATACCACTTCGGTCATGGCATACATATCTTCGGCCGGTTCGCCAACGGATAAGCCGCCAATGGCATTTCCTTCGCGGTTTTGTTCAGCAATGAACTCCGCTGATTTTTTACGTAAATCAGGGTATACACTGCCTTGAACAATAGGGAAAAGCGTTTGTGAAAAGCCGTACTTCCCCTCAGTTTCATCAAATCGGGTGCAACAGCGTTTTAACCAGCGGTGGGTCATGTCAAGCGATTTTTTCGCGTAATCGTATTCGCATGGGTAGGGTGTACATTCATCAAATGCCATAATGATATCGGCACCAATGATACGTTGAATGTCCATTACATTTTCAGGGGTAAAAATATGTTTACTACCATCAATGTGAGAGGTAAACTTAGCACCTTCTTCCGTTAATTTGCGTGAATTGGACAAAGAATATACTTGATAGCCACCACTGTCGGTCAGGAGTGGTTTGTCCCAGCCGTTGAATTTATGCAAACCACCGGCTTGTTCGATTATTTCTAAACCCGGACGTAAATACAAATGGTAGGTATTCCCCAAAATGATTTGCGCTTTAATGTCTTCTTTTAGTTCATGCTGATGAACGCCTTTAACGGTACCGGCTGTTCCAACCGGCATAAAAATAGGTGTTTGTATAGTGCCATGGTCGGTAACAAGCTCTCCGGCTCTGGCTTTACTGTTTTTGTCTTTATGGGAGATTGTGAACTTCATTAAATATGGATGATGTATGATGGAAGATGTAAAATGTAAAGCAAATCCTCCCTTTTCCATTTCCCCTCATACATTATACATCCCATTGTTAATTACTTTGTTTAAATCATCGCAAAGATAAGAGAATACTAAAGAACCTTAAATCTATTTTTGTGTGACTATAGGGTTTAATAAAGGATAGGATATAAAACATGGATTTTTCAGTATTTACAGTCTTTTCATTGGGGTTGTTAGCATTTGGAGTGTTTGCATTGGCGCTGTTGGTGCAGTTGTGGTATTATTTAGGCTTTTTTAGCAGGTTGGCATTTTATAAAAAGAAAGAGCTGCCAACGAATACGCCTCCTGCTTCCATTGTTATTTGTGCTAAAAATGAGGATGATAACCTTGCTGAGTTTTTACCATTAATATTCGATCAGGATTATCCCAATTTTGAGGTTGTGGTGGTGAATGATTGTTCGTGGGACAATACAGCAGATTTTTTAAAGGAGTTTGCGAAAAAGCATTCCAATTTAAAAATAGTGACCATCAAAGAAGATGATACCTATTCGCATGGTAAAAAGGTGGCATTGATGATGGGAATTAAAGGCGCAAACAATGAACACATGCTTTTAACGGATGCTGATTGCCGCCCGAATAGCAAATATTGGTTGCGAGATATGATGCAGCACTTTAGGGATGAAACGGAGATTGTGTTGGGCTATGGCGGTTATGAAAAGCAAAAAGGTTTTTTGAATAAAATTATCCGTTACGATACGTTTATGATTGCTATTCAGTTTTTGTCGTTTGCGCTTGCGGGCAAAACCTATATGGGAACAGGGCGAAATTTAGCGTATAAGAAGTCGTTGTTTTTTAAGATGAAAGGGTTTGCATCTCATTACCATATTGAATCCGGGGATGACGATTTGTTTGTAAACGAAGCAGCAACCAAACGTAATTCAAAAATAGAGGTAAGTGTTGAAAGTCATACCATTTCCCGCGTAAAGAAAACGTTTAAATCGTGGTTCCGTCAAAAGCGCAGACATGTGACCACGTTTAAGTTTTATAATGGAGGGAGTAAATTTCGTTTGATGATGGTGAGTGGTAGTCAGTATTTATTCTTTATCTCGTTTGCAACAGCCTTGGTATTGCAATTTCAACCGATTATCGTATTGTCGCTTTTTGCTTTGCGTTTGTTAATACAATTGATTATCTTTAACAAGTCGATGAAGCAATTGGCAGAAAAGGATTTGTTGTTGTTAGCGCCAATCATTGAAGTGCTATTGTTGTTCATCTATCCGATGATTACCTTATCGAATATGTTGATGAAAAAGAATAAGTGGAAATAAAACATAAAATAATTTGTTGAGTTTATTATGGATGAATTAGAATTTGACCCGAATCTTTCAGTAAAAGCAGTGCACGATTATCATTTGATTCGTGCAGCTTTGGATAAAGGCGATCAAAAAGCGTATGCTGAATTGATGGGCCGTTACCGCGATTCGGTTTATTTTATGTTGCTAAAAATGGTGAATAACAAAGATGATGCGGATGATTTGACCATTGAAGCGTTTGGTAAAGCGTTTAAACGTTTAAGCCAGTATACACCAAATTATGCATTCAGTACATGGTTATTTAAGATCGCATCCAATAACTGTATTGATTTTATCAGAAGAAAAAAGATGACAACTTTCTCCATCGACCGCACATTTGAAAATGATGAAGGAGGGGAGATGAGTATGGATATTAAGGCAGAAGGCTTGAACCCGGAGGAGAACATGGTGAAGAAGCAAAAGGTGAAGCACATGCGTGAGGTGGTAGAGAAGTTAAAACCACGTTACCGTATTTTAGTGGAGATGCGTTATTTTGATGAATTGTCGTACGAAGAAATAGCTGAAAAATTAGATTTGCCTTTAGGAACAGTGAAAGCACAGTTGTTTAGAGCAAGAGAGTTTTTAGCAAATATTTTGAAGAACAGCGATGGAAAAATTTAGAAAGTGACTAGGTGACTAAGTAACTATGTGATTAAGTATAGTGTGCTCACCCAATCACTTTTGTTTTGATTTATCCTTTACTAAAATATAATATACACGTTACCTATTCACTTAGTCACCTAATCACCTAGTTACCTATTCACTTTGATTTCAATTATTCTCAAATACTTCCCGGATATTACAGCCACTCAACAAGAGCAGTTTGCAAAATTGCAAAGCTTGTATGAAGAGTGGAATGCACAAATCAATGTTATTTCCCGAAAAGACATCGATTTGCTGTATGAACGTCACGTTTTGCACTCTTTGGGAATCGCGAAAGTGATGCAATTTAAGCCGAAAACAAATGTGATGGATGTTGGCTGTGGAGGTGGATTCCCTGGAATTCCATTAGCGATTTTATTTCCGGAGACGAATTTCTATTTAGTCGATTAGATTGGTAAAAAAATAAAAGTAGTGAATGAGATTGCACAAGCACTAGGTTTAAAAAATGTAAGAGCAGAGCATAAGCGTGCCGAGGAGGTGAAAGAAAAATTTGAGTTTATTGTTAGTCGTGCAGTTACTGAATTTCCTACATTCTACAGATGGGTGCAGAATAAGGTATCAAAAAATCAATTTAATAATTTACCCAACGGGATTTTGTATTTGAAAGGTGGCGATTTGAAAGAAGAGATGAAAGACTTTGAAAAACGCATCACTTACTACAACCTACACTATTATTTTACGGAAGAATTTTTTGAAACAAAGAAGGTTGTTTTCTTACCAATGCCTTAAGTCAATTGCATTTGCAAATTGCTCAAGCTACGATACATTCCATTATCCAGATGCATTAATTCTTCATGCGTTCCCACTTCACGTACCGCACCTTTGTCGATAACCACAATCTTATCTGCCTTGCGGATGGTCGATAAACGATGCGCAATCACAAAGGAAGTGCGTCCAACCATTAATTTATCCAATGCTTCCTGTACCACTCTTTCCGATTCCGAATCGAGGGAGCTGGTGGCTTCATCTAAGATTAAGATACTTGGGTCTTTTAACACAGCACGTGCAATCGCAATGCGTTGACGCTGTCCACCCGAAAGTTTTATTCCTCGTTCGCCTACAACCGTTTCGAATTTCTCCGGGAAGGTGTCAATAAATTCCAATGCATTTGCTTTTCGGGCTGCTTCGACTATTTCTGCGATGGTCGCATTCGGTTTACCATAAGCGATGTTTTCTTTGATGGTTCCACCAAACAATAAAACATCTTGAGGTACAATGGCCATGTTATTACGCAATTCAGTTAAAGAGTAACTTTTGGCATCTTTTTCATCAATGTATAAGGTTCCTTTTTCAGGATCATAAAAGCGCAATAATAATCCGATTAAGGTAGATTTTCCGGAGCCACTTGGTCCGACAATTGCGATGGTTTCGCCTTTTTTTGCTGTAAGTGTAATGTTTTTTAATACTTGAATTTCTTTTCGGGAAGGGTAGGTAAACGCCACTTCATCAAAACGAACATTTCCTTCAACACGTTTAATGTTTGTATTTGATCCGCTGATATCCAGTGCTTCCGGATGTTCATCTAAGATATCGAAAACGCGTTCAACCGAACCGATTGCTTTTTGAATTTGTGCATACAATTCGGCAATACCACCAAAAGAGGCACCTACAAATGCTGAATAAAGAATAAAGGAGATAAGGTCGCCAATTAACAATTGATTTTGTGATGCCAGATATACTCCATACCAGATAACAGCTACGATGGAGCCAAACAAACAGAAAATGATAAAGGAAGCGAATCCACCGCGGTAGGTGCCACCTTTAATGGCATTTTTTACAATTTCTTCAGTGCTTTTCTTGTAACGTGCATTTTCAAAAAACTCATTTGCGAACGCTTTTACATTGGTAATTCCCTGAAGGGTTTCTTCAATCACCGTATTGGATTCAGCAATTTTTTCCTGTACATTTTTAGACGTTTTTCTTATGAATCGTCCGAAAATAACTGCGGCAACAGCAACAACCGGAACAATGGCAAGCATCATTAAGGTCAGTTTTGGGGAAATATATAGTAATAAAGCGATTCCGCCCACAACCAGCATAAACTGGCGTAAAAACTCTGCGATGGTGGTGGTTAATGTATCCTGAATTTGCGAAATATCAGCCGACATACGGCTGTTTAAGTCGCCAACGCGCTGCTGCACAAAAAAGCTCATTGGCAATTGAATCAAATGGGCATAAACGGCTTGACGAAGGGAGGCCAAGGTGTTTTCTGTATAATTAACAAAAAGGTAAATTCGATAATAGGAGAAAACCGATTGTAAACTCAACACAATTATCAAATAGATACCAATGTCGTTAATGGTAGTAAAATCCTTCTGTTCGATTGTTTTAATCAAATTTCCCAACATCATTGGGAAAAGTAAGGCAGTACCTCCTGTCAAAAGCAAAAAGACCATTCCTAAATAAAGCTTCCACTTGTGTTTACCGGTATATTGGAATATACGCAATGCCTTTTTTAAGGAGGTTTTATTGACTTTTGCTTTCGGTAAATCGTCTGTTTCTTTCGCTTTTCTGGCCATTTATTCAAAAATTGTGGTGCAAATGTATGATTTTTTGTCGCTGAGCTTGTGTTTTACTGTTAATTCTGCCCTTTTTCTAAGACGGATGGGCAGCTGAAATACCTTAAAAAAGGCGAATTTTCTGTTTAATAACATCAATTTCATTAAAAAGTTTGTAGAAAAGAAAAAACTTCTATCTTTGCAGTCCGAATTTAGAAAAAGAACAATAATTAATAGTTCTTCAAAATAAGAAGAGCATAACAATAACAGAAATAATGAAAGCATTACGTACTTACCAGCCATCCACTAAAAAAAGAAAAAACAAACACGGTTTCCGTGAGAGAATGGCATCTGCAAATGGTCGCAGAGTATTAGCTTCTCGTAGAGCTAAAGGAAGAAAAAAATTAACAGTTTCTGACGAAAAAACACATAAATAGAAAGTGATTCACTTCTATCAATATAAAAGCCTTTCCGTTATTGGAAAGGCTTTTTTTATGCCCTTTTTTCTTGAAAACTTGTTAATAGAATTTTTAAAGAAAAGGCGGTTTTATAAGTAATTTCGTGAGCGATAATGAGGTGAGTATTTATGCAGAAAAGATTTTTCTACTCCTCCCGATAGCTATCGGGACGAAATGACAGTTCTAACAAGCTTACTAGCAACAAACAACTAAGAACCAACAATCAGTTATGCCAAGAGATAATTCCATAAAGTCAGTTTTAATCATCGGGAGCGGTCCAATTGTAATCGGACAAGCATGTGAATTTGATTATTCCGGTTCGCAAGCCGCTCGTTCGTTACGCGAAGAAGGAGTGAAAGTAACGTTGATTAATTCGAATCCGGCTACCATCATGACCGATAAAGTAACAGCAGAGAATGTTTACCTGTTGCCAATGGAAGTGAAGTCGATTGTAAAGATTTTAGAAGAGAACAAAGATATTGATGCGGTTTTGCCATCAGTAGGCGGACAAACTGCATTGAACCTTGCGATGAAGTGCGATGAGATGGGCATCTGGAAAAAGTATGGTGTTCGAATGATTGGGGTAGATATTGAAGCGATTGAAGTTACAGAAGATAGAGATAAGTTCCGTGCTCGCATGGAATCGATAGGAGTGAGCATGGCGCCATCTAAAATCTGTCGTTCGTTTTTAGAAGGGAAAGAAATTGCTCAAGAGTTTGGTTTTCCATTGGTAATTCGTCCATCATTTACCCTTGGTGGAAGTGGCGGTTCAGTAGTATACGTAAAAGAAGATTTTGATAAAGCAATTGATAGAGGTTTACATACTTCACCAATCCACGAAGTATTGATTGATAAAGCCGTTATGGGCTGGAAAGAATATGAGTTGGAATTGTTGCGTGATAGTAATGATAATGTCGTAATCATTTGTTCGATTGAAAATTTCGATCCAATGGGTGTTCATACCGGAGATAGTATCACAGTTGCACCGGCAATGACCTTGTCCGATAGTACGTTTCAGAAGATGCGTACCATGGCGATAAAAATGATGCGCAGCATCGGGAATTTTGCGGGTGGATGTAATGTGCAGTTTGCGGTGAACCCGGATGATTCAGAAGATATTATCGCGATTGAAATCAATCCGCGTGTGTCCCGTTCTTCCGCATTAGCAAGTAAAGCTACCGGTTACCCGATTGCAAAAATTGCAGCTAAACTGGCGATTGGATTTAATTTGGATGAATTACAAAATCAAATTACCAAATCTACTTCGGCCTTTTTTGAGCCGACATTGGATTATGTCATTGTGAAAATTCCACGTTGGAACTTTGATAAATTCAAAGGCGCGAATCGTGAATTAGGATTTCAGATGAAATCGGTGGGTGAAGTAATGGGCATTGGACGTTGCTTCCAGGAAGCTTTGCAAAAAGCATGTCAGAGTTTAGAAATCAAACGCAATGGTTTAGGTGCAGATGGTAAAGAAGTAAAAAATCAAGATGAGTTATTAAAAAGCTTGGAGCGTCCGAGCTGGAATCGTTTATTCCACATCTATGATGCAATCAAATTAGGGATTTCCATCAAAACCATTCAAAAATTAACCCGCATCGATCCTTGGTTCTTAAACCAAATTGAAGAGTTGATTTTATTAGAGAATGAAATTTCGAAATATTCATTGAAAGATTTGCCGCGTGAACTTTTATACGAAGCAAAACAAAAAGGATATGCTGATAGACAAATTGCTCACTTATTGAAATGTTTGGAGAGTGAAGTGTTTAACCAACGAAGAGATTTGAAAATTAATCGTGTTTACAAATTGGTAGATACCTGTGCTGCTGAGTTTGAAGCGAAAACACCTTATTACTACAGTACATTCGAAGATGAAAATGAATCCATTGCATCCGACAAGAAAAAAATTGTAGTGTTGGGAAGCGGTCCGAATCGTATCGGACAAGGGATTGAATTTGACTATAGCTGTGTGCATGGAGTATTAGCTGCCAAAGAATGTGGTTACGAAACGATTATGATTAACTGTAATCCTGAAACAGTTTCAACCGATTTTAATGTAGCGGATAAATTATATTTCGAACCGGTTTTCTGGGAGCATATTTACGACATTATCTTAAATGAAAAACCGGAAGGTGTGATTGTGCAGTTAGGCGGACAAACAGCATTGAAGTTGGCAGAAAAGTTAGAGCGCTACGGAATTAAGATTATCGGTACCGATTATAAATCATTGGATTTGGCGGAAGACAGAGGAAGTTTCTCGAACTTGCTAAAAGAGAATGGTATTCCATATCCGAAATTCGGAGTAATTGAAGATGCAGAACAAGCAGTTGAATTATCAAAAGAATTAGGATTCCCATTGTTGGTGCGCCCGAGTTATGTATTGGGTGGACAAAACATGAAGATTGTGATCAACGAGCAAGAGTTGGAGCAACATGTTGTGAATTTATTAAAAGACCATCCGGGCAATCAAGTATTGTTGGACCACTTTTTAGAAGGAGCAATAGAAGCGGAGAGTGATTCGATTTGTGATGGAACAGATAATTACATTATTGGAATGATGGAACACATTGAGCCTGCAGGAATTCACTCCGGTGATTCGTACGCTGTTCTTCCACCATTTGATTTAAGTGAGAATGTGATTAAGCAAATGGAAGACCATACCAAGAAAATTGCCATCGCTTTAAAAACAGTTGGGTTGTTGAACATTCAGTTCGCGATTAAGGATGAGGTAGTATATATCATTGAAGCAAACCCACGCGCATCGCGTACGGTTCCGTTTATCGCCAAAGCGTATGACGAGCCATACGTTAACTATGCAACAAAAGTAATGTTGGGCGCCAAAGTGAAGGACTTTAAATTCACTCCTCGAAAAAAAGGATACGCAATTAAAATTCCGGTGTTCTCCTATGAAAAGTTCCCGGAAGTAACCAAAGAACTTGGACCGGAAATGAAATCAACTGGAGAGGCGATATACTTCATTGATGACTTGACAGATGAATTCTTTCACACGATTTATAGTGAGAGAAATTTGTACTTGAGTAAATAGGTTCTCACCACAGTCCCGATAGCTATCGAGAGCACAGATATACTCGGATTAATATTTAACAAAAAGACTGAAAGAGATTTCAGTCTTTTTTTTTGCTGCAAATGATCTTTCTGTTTGTTTTTTACCGTCTTTATCTACAAGAGTAAGAATATAAATGCCGTTGTCGAGATCTTTAATAAATAACTTATTTAGCGAACGAATATTTTCTTTCAAAACAATGTCGCCAAGTAAATTAGAAATAGTAAGTTCCTGAAATAAATGATTTTTGAAGTCGATTTGAAATGAGTTATTTGAGGGATTTGGAAAAATTTCAACATTGTAATCCTTTGCAATTGAATTGACAGAAGTTATCATATCACAATCAGTGATAGCAGGATAATAATAGCCAGTAGTAGGGAGGGTGCAAACCATGCACATGATATCTCTTTCCATATTATCAGGTGCACAACCCGGAGATGGCTCAATAAGACCATAAGTAGAACCAACTCCTTCTATAATGTAAATATTGTAACATGAATTAATTAACCATCGTTTAACCCAGCCTCCACCAGAGCCCCATGTTTCTATTGAGTCAATTGAAATAACTGTGTCTTTTGTCGGTGCTTCAAGTTCTCCGAAAATTGTATCTCCTACTTGTAAATTAAAATCATATAAGAGCTTTTCTGTGCTGAAAGACGGTTTAACATAGTATACTTTTTTTGCTGAAATATCTTCTCGAATACACCCTTTATAAATACCTTGAGTAACAGAATTACTAGTGCAACCTGTTGAATCACTTCTTAAATAGGGTATAAATAGTTTGTGATATGTTTCTGATCCAATTGTCGTATCATTCGAAACAATGACAGAATAGGATTGTGTTATATACTCTGGAATTCCAATCCAGCAATAAAAACTTTTGTTAATGTTCCAGTATGAATTAATCTGGGGGAAAGGATGATATACTGATGTTTGAGCTTTTAAGCCTAATCCTAGAATTAATAACAAAATAGTGAGTAAATGTTTCATCACTATAAATATAATCAAAAATTACTGTGACACAATAAAATCCCCCAAAGCATTCATGTAATTTATAAAACCCATAGTTTGCGGAACCGTGCTATGACCAGCTCCTGCAATTCGATGTGCTTCTTTGTAGCTTCCTTGGTAGTTGCTATACACTAGTGCACCATGCGTATCAATATTTAAAAAATCATCTGCTTCACCGTGTACCCAAAAGAAAGGTTGAGAAACGGATTTGATTTTTTCTCCGTTGTTAATTTCGAGTGTTGTGAAAAAGTCGCCCGGCATGGCCAATCCGGAGCCATCTTGCACCATTGTTTCGGCAGATGCAAAAGGAGCTTCTAAAATTAATTTTTGAGGTTTTAAGCTCCAGTTTTCAGCGCTTAATTTTGTTGCAGGAGCAGAGCCCATACTAAATCCATACATTACTAAGCGTTCGTTGGAAAGACCTTTTGTTGTTAGCCAGTTTAATGCTGCATCCACATCGGCATATAAACCAGCTTCTGTTGGTTCACCTTCCGACATGCCGTAACCGCGGTAGTCTATCATCAATACTCCAAAACGATTTTTATTTTTTGTATTGGCCAATAATTTTGCGCGCTGCCAATAAAAATCCATGTGGTCTTTGTTACCATGGCAATACATGATTACGGTATCCGTTGCAATTTGTGCAATGTCGCCAATGTAAATGGCATAAATGGTCGTAGCGCTTGATTCGCCAGATGCTTTGGAGGGCAATGTGAATAGGTGAATGAGGCTATCCGGAATGTGATAGGAGTTGTCGAGTATAAAATCTACTTCTCCGGTATAATTATCCAGTTTGTAAGATTCTAATTTAGAATTGTTGAATAAATTTTCGTCAAGTGTTAAGCAGCTTGATAATAAAAGTATGGATGATAAATAAAATAGTTTTTTCATTTGTGAAATTTTTACCGCTGAGTCCGCTGAGAAGGCGCAGAGAACGCAGAGATTGTTTTTAAAATTTTCTTGTGATTCCTAAGTATACTCCAAAAGCACCTTTTGTATTTAAAGGTGTTACATAATCTACAACCAATTTTTCGTTGGATAAATTGGGTGCAATTACTTTTGCTTCGATGTTGAAATTCCATTTTTTACCGGTGAAACTATGTCCAATCATCGGCATAAACATCCAATGATTTTTTTGTTTGATTTCATATTGGCGTTTAGAAGCCAGTTCAAACCAATTGTCGACACCCACATACACAATGTTTTTTCGTTTGCCGTATTCCCAAAATGCATTGATGGCTAATTGCGGATATAGTTTTCTGGCATCTTTGTTCTTGTAGATGATGTTTGCGATAGGTGTAATGCTTAATCCCGGAAAGTATTGTTTCTGCTGGAGCACTTGTTTGGTGGCTCCAAGTTCCAATTGGAAATTTCCGTAAAGTGCGGAGGTTATATTTACAGAAGCAAATCCTGTAAACGTGCTATCAATTCCGTAACCATAATTGGCGGTAAGGAAGGGAATCGGGACAGTGGCTGTTCCATATTTGATTAATGGGCCGCCCAATGAAACGTTGGCCGCATGTTGTTTTTTTGCCAGTGGCTTTACAAATCGTGTTGGTGCACAGGATGCAAGCACCCACATAGAACCAATAAATGCTAATGTTAATCGCATGTAGAAAGATATTTATGTGAACAAATGTATTCATATAATTAATAAAACGTAAATTTGTATTCATAAAATGAAAGACATTTTTTTACACCATATTAGTTGTTTGGATTGTTTGGAGGATATTGAACAGTGTAAATTCTTACCGCTCAAAAAATGCAAAGCAATCATCAGATACTTCTCGCAAAGAGGGTGAAACGACTGTGAATTATGTGCCTCCTCAAAAGAAATCGGTAGGAGATGATGAAGGAGAATATGTTGATTTCGAAGAAATAAAGTAAAAAAAATCCCGAATGTCTCGGGGTTATTTTTTAGAAATCAAATTCCCAATTATTTATTAACGATTAATTTACCGTAATAAGAAATGTCTTCTCCTTTTACATGATACGTGTAAATTCCATTCTCTAATGTGTTTGTGTTTAACGTGATTTGTTCCTTCCCTGCTGCAATTGCACCCACGTTTATGGTATTTACGAGAGCTCCTTTTGCATCCCACACCGAAATAACGATGTTGTTTTTGGAATTTAGATTCAGGTCAATATATGTTTCAGCGCTTGTTGGATTTGGATAGCTGGTAATTTTATTTTGATTGTTACTATACGTAGCGATATCCGCGGGTAAGCTAAATGTTAAATTATCTACAATTATGTTTGTGCCCAATTGCGCAAAACTTGAACCTGCTACAATCATGATGTAAGCAGAGTCAGGTATTAATGCGGATTGGTATGTGATTGGAAAGCTCATACAAGTGAATGTACTGATTGTGGTGTCGATTACAAATGAACAATCTCCCGGTGCAGCAACAATTGAATCGCCTTGATATAATGCAACAATGATATAGGCTTTGTCGCCCGGTAAGATGTTCGCTTTAAAACATGCATTAATCTGAGTCGGGCGTTGACTGTATGGGAAAGAAACATCCGCAATACCAGGAATTGCCATAAAGCCGGGATCAAATGTGCTTACTTTCATCGAATATGTTCCGGCATAAGCGGGTGAATAAGGTGTAACACTAATGTCGGGATCACTATTCGTAGTTGTCCAGCTAACAGGATTGTTGTCGCCATAAATATCAACTGCCCAACTTTCAAAAGTTCCGTTTGGAATTTGTGCAATCAAATTCGTTGTTGAAATAAATAATCCTATCAGAGTCGCTAAAAGAGTAATTTTTTTCATGATAATTTATTTTAGTTGTTTATTTGAAAGAGTAATATTCACTCGAGCAAAATTAGACGGTTTGTTTAGTTGAATAAATGATGCTGGTCAGAGGATTGGATACTATAATCTGACTTCTGTCAGATTAGTGTTTTGGTTTGTATTAAAACGTTTCACAGTCTTTACACAAGTCAATTTCTTTCTTTTTGCCATTCATGAATTTTTGAAGCATCTCTAAGCGTAAAGGTTTTGAATAGATATCAACTAGTTTTTCTTTTAAAATATTCCCAATTACACCTTTTGAATTTAAATCTGCACAACATACGGTAATGTCGCCATTGGGTAATAATACTAATTGATGCATGAGCAAGCTGCACCCAATTTTATACTCTTTTTTAGTTTTATTTTTTAGTTCTTCAATTTCAACTTCTCCGCCCCAGTTGTGCGCATATCGAAGTTCATAGCCATCCACCATTTGGAGTAGTTTTTTAAATTCATCACTCATCCATTTGGTGTTTAGTTTGTTTTCATATTCAACAAGAGTTATAATTCCGGTAGGGATAGGTTTTGGTTGTTGATGATTGAGCTCACAAAAGGTGGTAATGTTTTTTACAAATACATCCCACTTTGCTCGTAGGCGCATTTCTTCAAATTTTTCCTTGTTCCCGCCATCCATGCTGAATCGGATATTGTCAAGCACTCCCGATTCAATCAATATTGTGGAATTTTCCTTGTCCAATATTGTTGCATTGGTGAGCAAAGCAATTTTTGGAAAATGTATTCTTTTCGAAGTTGCTTGCTCTTTGTATTGTTTGATAATGGCAAGCATTTCTTCTAATTTTGGATGTAACAAAACTTCCCCGGCATTATAAAGATGAATGGTTTTGACGCTTCGAAAGCGTTTGTCGCTTAGAAAGTCTTCGAAGAAGTGTTTTAAGGTTTCCGGATTCATCCTCACTTTTGTTTTCTCGTGATCGAGTGAGCAGAGGATGCATCTGAGGTTGCAATAGCTTACAAATTCGATGTTGATTTCGGTAATGGAGGTTTTGGAAGAAAGCTTGAATTGGTAGTGTATCCAATAGTTAAGTGTAAAGGAAAGTCCTTGCAGGAATTCAACGATGCGCCAAACGAAGGTGCTTTTACCAATTTTTTGGACAAAAAAGTTCTTTACTTCAAATGAGTTTACTTGTAATCCCAGCATACTGAATCAATTCAGCTGCAAGGGTAGGGAGTATCGGGAATAAAAAAGATGATATTCGTCAGTAGGAAAACTAATATTGATTAGTCTTTGGTCATTTTTCGCATCAACTTATAAAACAATTTTGGGAAATACTGTTTTACATACACTGAAAAAATTTCATACTTACCGATGTATTTATGATCACGGTCGTTTTTGATAGCTTTTACAATTCCTTTTGCACAATCCAATGCGGACATCCCTTTTTCTTGTGCATCGCTTTTGATACCATAAGGTGTTCCGTCTTCTTTTAGCAGTTTGGTGCTTACATCAGTATTGATAAAGCCGGGAGTGGCGATGAGCACACTTACGTTGTCGTTGTAGAGTTCTTGTCGCAATGATTCAAAAAAACCAAATAAAGCATGTTTGGAAGCGGAATAAGTTGCATAGAGTGGGAGCCCGTATTTCCCCATAATACTGGTTACAACTACCAGTTTGCCGCTTTTTTGATGTTGCATTCTTTTGGCAACCGCTTTGGTGAGGTTGATGGTGCCAAAAAAGTTAACTTCCATCACTCTTCGGTCGATGGCAGTGGGTGTGTTCACCACTTTGGTGCGGTGTCCCATGCCGCTGTTATTGATGAGCACATCAATTCGTCCGAATTTTTGAATCACCAAATTGACTTGCTCTTCGATGTTATCGGTATGTTCTAAATCAAGCGGAAGTACAAAATAATTTTGTTCTTCAATCTTATCCGAATGGATTCCTGTGGAACAATTTGCGGCAACTCGTTTCAGTTCTTCTTCTCTACGAGCGGATAAAACAAGTTTTGCGCCTTCTTTGGCAGCAGTATATGCAAGAGCTTCACCAATTCCTGATGAAGCTCCAGTAATCCAAACTATTTTTCCGTTTAATTCCAATTATTTTTTGTTTTTATCTTGAAAATCTAAAGAAGTAACACCTAAGAATTTTAAAAATTTCTTCGCATTAATTTTTATGGTTTCTTTTATTTCGGTGATTGCTGTTTTCGTCATACTTTCATCCGGACGAGTTTTGAAGCGAGAGTCGCGGTAAACAAAATCTTTTCCAACAGGAGTGTAGTAATAGCAATAGAATGACTTTCGACTTTCTCCTTCCGGGATATTGATTTTTGCATAACCATGGTAGGAAGTTTCGTCCGTAACCATAATCGCTGCTTGATTAAAATACGGCATCACTTTCGACATGCAATTTTTTACATCCTTATCCCAAAATTCTAAGGCTCCACCGTATTCGTCTTTCCAATGTTTGTTTAAATAAATCAATAGGTTGTAGCGTCTGTGCAATTTCGCTGCGGTATTGGAGTTCACATCTACATGGATATCCACAAAACTTCCTGGGCCACCTTGATGAACGCCTGAGCCCAATGAGTCGTAGGTGGAGCTTAATCCTTCTGTGCCGGTCACTTTACTCATCCAAGCATACATTTCAGGAGAGTTTAGAAAGTCGCGCAACTCATTAAATTGCGGATGGTATCTGTCAAGATGGTATTCCTCCGATTTGTTTTCATTGATGCTTTTACGTTTTACGTTCAAGGCTTCCAGTTTTGGGAAGTTTTCGTAAAGGGTATTGGCAACATCGTCCAAAAGGAAATTGGGCAATGCAATGTGTTTGCAGGGAACAGCAGATTCGAATTGGGCACGAATTTCTTTTATTTTTTCTTCGCTTAAATAAGCGGAATTAATTAAGTTTTTCATTTCTTTTGAAGGATTTCGAGCACAAAAATACGGAAATATTAGAGACCATTCTTACCTATTTAATGGTAAAAAAAGGGATTTTTAACAAATTCTGGAGTAGTTTATTCGGTTTTACAAAAGGCTTTTTAGCTTATATTTGTGGGCATTGAAAAAATAAACAAGCATTCTATCTATGAAGAACATTAATTTGAAATCACTTTTGCCAATTATTACAGGAATTGTAATTTTTATTGTGCTGACGTTCGGTTATTTTACTCCTTTATTGAAAGGGAAAGCAATTGTTCAAAGTGATATGGTTCAAAACCGTGGTATGTCAAAAGAGGTGGTTGATCACCGTGAAAAATATAACGAAGAGGCATTGTGGACGAATTCAATGTTTGGAGGGATGCCAACGTTTCAGATTTCAATAACCTATCCATCCAATTTAATTACACCCTTAAGAAATGCGTTTATGTTGGGATTCCCGACACCTGCCAATATGGTGTTTTCCTATATGATGGGTTTTTTCATTTTATTGTTGGTGCTTAAAGTGGATAAATGGTTGAGTATTGTTGGTGCGATAGCTTTTGGCTTCTCCGCCTTTTTCTTTTTGATTATTGATGCAGGGCATAATACACAGGCATTAGCAATTGCTTATATGGCACCTGTTTTTGCTGGTGTTATTTTGGTTTGCAGAGGGCAATATTTATTAGGAGGTGCATTAACCGGATTGTTTTTTGCTTTGGAATTGGTGTGCAACCATCCCCAAATTGCTTATTATTTAGCATTGGGTTGTATGATTTATGTTGTTTTTGAGTGGATAGCACGTTTCAGACAAAAGCAATACATGGATATTTTGAAAGGGTTATTGGTGTTTGTTATTGCAGGTGTATTGGCGATTGGCTGTAATATATCTAACTTGTGGAATACCTATGATTATGCAAAATCAACTATCCGCGGTCCATCAGAATTGTCGACAGACAAAACCAATAAAACTTCCGGTTTGGATAAGGATTATGCCACTCAATGGAGTTTAGGTAAAGCCGAAACCATGACCTTGATGATTCCCGGATTTAAAGGAAGAACCGATGGAATGTTGATTGGAGAAAATAAGTCGGCATTAAAGGATTTAGATCCTCAAATGAGAGAAGTTGTTTCTAATTTCCCACAATATTGGGGTGCGCAACCAACCACATCTTCCCCTTATGCGGGAGCGATTGTTGTTTTCTTATTTGTGCTCGGACTGTTTATTGTAGAAGGGCGAATGAAATGGGCCTTGTTGACTATTACAATTTTCTCTATCACATTGGCTTGGGGGAAAAATATGATGTGGTTAACCAGTTTCTTTTTAGATTATTTCCCTGGATATAATAAGTTTAGAGCGGTTTCAATGATTTTGGTGCTTGCGGAGTTAGCGATTCCGATTCTTGCTGTATTAGCATTGGATAAAATATTAAAGAACCCAGATATCTTCAAACAAAAAATCAAATTGGCATTTAGTCAAAAAGAAATTACATTTCAAAATGCATTCATTATCTCTTTTGCACTTACGGGTGGGTTGTCGCTCATGTATTATCTGATGCCAACGGTGTTGTCTGATTTTACATGGATCAGAGATGCGGATATTTATAATAACTATGCAAAAACAAACGGAGCAGAAATCGCAGATAAGATATTTGATAATATAGAAGCAGCACGTGTCGCAATATTTAAATCGGAAGCGATCCGTAGCTTTTTGTTTATTTCGATAGGTGCAATTCTGGTATGGCTATTTGTGAAATCGAAACTTAGTAAAGCAATTTTGATTCCGGTAATGGGTGTTTTAATATTGTTTGATCTGGCGTTGGTAGATAAAACTTTTTTGAATGATAAGAATTTTTCAAGCAAGAAAGAAGTTACGAATCCTTTCCCAATGACGGAAGCGGATAAAATGGTGTTGCAGGATAAAGATCCTAATTATCGTGTGTTGGACATTACTGATACACAAAATGGCCCGTTTAATACAGCACGAGCTTCTTTTTATCATAAATCAATTGGCGGTTATCATGCAGCAAAGTTGAGACGATATCAAGAATTAATAGAAGCGCATATTGGAAATAATATTTCCAACATTATCGGAACCTTAAATTCGAATCCAACTGATTCATCATTACGAGCAACTTTTGCGCAGCAAGGTGTTTTAAATATGTTGAACATGCGTTATTTGATTTACAACCCTTCAGCTCAGCCCATTCAAAATAGATATGCTTTAGGTAATGCATGGTTTGTGAATGAGGTAAAGATGGTGAAAAATGCAGATGAAGAGTTGAAAGCGGTCGGAGAAATTAATCCTGCAACAACAATTGTGGTGGATGAGCGCTACAAATCAGAATTAGAAGGGTTTACTCCGAAGGCAGATCCTTCGGCTACGATAACATTAACGGACTATAAACCGAATCATTTGACATATGCCTATAATTCAACTTCAGAACAATTGACGGTGTTTTCTGAGATTTATTATAAGGATTGGGTTGCCTACGTGGATGGAGAAAAGAAAACGTTTTTTTGTGGCGATTGGGTATTGCGTGCAATGCGCGTTCCTGCAGGTAAGCATACTGTTGAATTTAAATTTGAGCCACAAAAATATTACACAGGCGAAAAAATTGCGCTGGTAAGTTGTTTGTCCTTGTTTGTTTTTGCCGGAATTGCCTTGTTTTTGGCTTGGAGAAAGAAAGAATAAGTGGTTATATTTAATTTGTTAGTATTGATTCTTGTTCTATGAGCCGATTAAAATTTTTTATCCTATGCTTGTATTTACCATTTATAACCGGTGAGTTGTGCGCTCAAGGAGAAAAAAATATTTGGTATTTCGGTAATCACGCTGGTTTGGATTTTAATTCCGGGTCTCCAGTTGCTTTAACAGATGGTATGCTTAATACTCAAGAGGGGTGTTCTACAATAAGTGATAATCTTGGTAATTTACTTTTCTATACTGATGGTATAACTGTTTGGGATCGAAGTCATAGTGTGATGCCCAACGGAACAGGTTTGTCAGGTCATATCTCCACTACGCAGTCGGCATTAATTGTTCCCATTCCAGGGGATGTAAATAAATATTATATTTTCACCATTTATGAACTTGGAGGAGCAATGAAGTATTCAATCGTTGATATGACTTTAAATTCAGGTTTTGGAGATGTTGTTTCCTCCGCAAAGAATGTTTTATTGCATAGTATTGTATCTGAAAAACAAACTGCCATACAAGGATGTGATGGAAACATTTGGTTGTTATCACATGAGTGGGGAACAAGTAATTTTTTTGCTGATCGGATAACCACATCAGGTATTAGTCCAAGCGTTATTAGCAGTGTAGGTAGTATTCATTCTGGATCAACTTTGAATTCAATCGGGTCAATGAAGTTTTCTCAACAAGGTCATAAAGTTGCTTTGGCGATGGGTGATTATAAGAAATTTGAAGTTTTTGATTTTGATATTAATTTAGGTATACTTTCTAATCCTATTTCAATTAGTTCTCCTACTTTCAATATCTGTTCTGGAGTTGAATTCTCCCCAAATGGAAATGTACTTTATTGTAGTAGTGCTCTTTCAAAGCAGGTGTTTCAATTCAATTTATTAGCAGGTTCTCCGGCTGCAGTTATAGCTTCTTCTGTTTTGGTTGGAACGGGTATAGATTATTTATGCGCTATGCAACTTGGAGTTGATGGCAAAATTTATGTTGCGAAAACCACAACTGGCTCAACTGGTCCTACTAATCTTGATGTTATTAATAACCCAAATGTTTTAGGCTTAGCTTGTGGTTATTCTAGTTCAACTCTTTCACTTTCTGGAAAGATGAGTTTAGCCGGGATTCCTAATTTTATGATAAAAGTTACTACTTCGCCAAACATAAATATTACTGGAATAAATGAAATATGTTTAGGTCAAAGTACAACGTTAACAGCAACAGGTAGCTCTATTTATCAATGGGCTGGAGGTGATAGTTCAACCTCAAGTACTATTATTGTTTCCCCTTTGGTAACTACGACATATTATGTTATAGGCGATACATCTAGTTGTGGTATTTTGTTGGATACAATTACAGTAGTTGTTGATGAGTTAGTGAATATTTCAACTTCTGCTTCTGATAGTATTTGTTCAGGACAATCTTTAACATTAAGTAGTTCAGGTAGCACAGCTTATGTTTGGTCAGGAGGAATTAGTTCGATCGGTTCAAGTGTTCTTGTTTCCCCAACTTTAACAACAACTTATTATGTAACAGGGTTAACAAATGCCTGTGGCAATGATACGGACACCGTATTGGTTTTTGTTGAACCCCAGCCTAATATATCTGTTTCAGGATTAACGAGCATTTGTTCAGGTCAAAGTGTTACTTTAACAGCTTCTGGTGCTTCAACCTACATTTGGTCTGGAGCCAGTTCAGCAAGTGCTCCATCCATTACAGTTACGCCTTCGTCAACATCTGTATACTTTGTTTCTGCTTCGGGAGTTTTTTGTTTGGATGATATAGATACAGTTATTGTTACTGTTGCTGATTATGTTCCAGCTTTATTTTCGTTTTCATATGATGAATGTGAACACCAAATTTTGTTTCAAAATTTGTCTGTAGGAGCTCAATCTTATTTCTGGGATTTTGGTAATGGCGTTTATAGTACGCTAGAAAACCCTATAAATAATTATTCAGATGGAGTTTATAATGTTGTTTTTACTACTAATCCTGGTTTTCAATGTTCTGATTCAATTCAGCAAGTTGTAACAGTTGCTTCTATTGTTGAATCTTCTATCCAAATTCCCAATGTATTTACTCCAAATGGAGATGGAATAAATGATGAATTCAGGATTAACTATTTTTCAAATTGTTATGTTTATGAATTGCTAATATTTAATCGATGGGGACAATTGGTGTTTGAAACAAATGATCCAGAAAGTGTTGTATGGAATGGTGGTGATAAAGATAATGTAATGGCAAATGCGGGTCTTTACTATTATATTCTGAGCGTTAAAGAACGTGGAGATGATGTCGAAGCACTTACTGGTTTTGTAAGTTTAATAAGATAAAAGTCATAAAAACCGTTTCAGATTTTTTCGGATTTTATTATTCAATTCCGGTGTTGCTTCTGTTTTTAGCATTAATAAAATAAATATACCACCTACAATTCCACTCCTTAAAACGATATCAACGTATTTGTTGAGTGCGGGAATGAACAAACTTGGAAGGATAGACACCACTGCAATCAGAATAATTTTTAGTGAATTGAGATCATAAGGTTGCATGTTGTATTTTATTTTTAAAAATAAGAAGCGTAAAAAATTGTTTGCGGAAACAGTAAGCGCTGTTGCAATTGCTGACCCCATGATCCCATAAATAGGAATAAAGATGAGGTTGGCAATGATAACAACCCCTACCATCAAGAATACGAAAAATGTATCGTACTTATAGTATTTTGAATTTGCGATAATCACTTGATTGATGCCGGTTGCCATTTCTATTAAATAACCTAAACTCAAAATTAAAATTACGTTTTTCCCGGATGCATATTCTGCTGGTATTAACTGCATAATATTGTCAATATTCACAAACACTCCGATAAACAATAATATTCCAATAGCTAATTGACTATTACATGACTTTCTGTAAAGTGCTGCAACTTCTTTGATATCGTCTTTTTTGAATGCTTCTGCTACTATACTGGTCATGATACGATACAACGAGCGCGCGGGAATTAAAATGATGGTACCGATTTGAAAAGCAATGGAATAGATTCCTGTTTTTTCTTCACCCAATATAGAATTAACCATTATGGCATCAATGTTAAGAACTACTGCTCCTGCGCCACCCGCAAGGATGGAGTAGGTGCCCAGCTTCACCATTTCTGTTCTCAGTTCCTTACTCATAAAACCGCGGACAGGTCTTACATGCCATTCTTTTTGCAAAATGATATAAACTAGCAATATGATAGTTGATAAGCATGTGACAACAATGTAAAGTAGAATAAAAACTTTGAAGTCGATTAGTTTTAAAAAATAGAACGTCAGCACAATGAGAATTAGCACTCTTTGTAAAAAATCCTTACTAAAGGATCCAATAACAGAGCTATAACATGCTCTTAAGTAACTATCGAATATATTAAAGAATACAGTGAAAAAAGTTAATGGCATTAGGTAATACAAAAATGTAATAAATAGGGGAGATTTTTCCTGGCTTTTTTCAATGAGTTGTGGTTGAAGAAAAATGAAAACAATATAGCATAATAAAAAGCCAATGAGAGTAATGATGAGGGCATAAAATAAAAATCCATGATGTCCTTTTTCTTTATTTCTGAAATAAGGAAAAAAACGATTGGTCACAGAAGTAAAACCTAGGTTAGCAAATTGAGCAAACAAAGCGGAGTAGGAAATTAACAAGCCTCTGGCGCCATTTTCGGCAGGAGTTAAAAGGTGCGCCATCCACATAACTGTAAAAAAGCCTAAGCCTGCTCCTAAATAAGAGTAGATGGCATTTTTTGTAGCTTGTTTTTCTATTATTCCCATTTGAAATTCCGGATTAAGGATTTTTAGAATTAGGATTTACTTTAATTATTTAATAATCCTTATTCCTAAATTTTAGATGCAGTCCCAGCTTAAAGGCGTTCCAGCTTTTATATCTGCTTTTGCGGTTTTTCCAACCACTTCATCCCAATGCTTTGGTGTTAAGCCTTTTGCTGGGCGAATAATTTTTAAATTTTCTGCAGATAAGATTTCTCCCTTTTTTACGTCTTTAGAAACAAAGATGGAGCGCTTGAATTGTACGCTTTTTTCCTCAGCAGGTAAAATTCCTTTTTGAATTTCTCCTAATGATAAAAAAGCTCGTTCAGTTTCAACAACCAAGGATTTCAATTCTTCCGGTTCTAATGAAAAAGCACTGTCAACACCTCCGTCAGCTCTTCTGAGCGTAAAATGTTTCTCTATTACTCTTGCTCCCAATGCAACAGCTGCAACAGACGCACCAACTCCCATGGTGTGATCGGATAATCCCACAATACAGTTGAATGAATTTATGAAATCAGGAATCGTTAAAAGATTTGTGTTTTCGGGAGTTGCAGGATATGTACTGGTGCATTTTAATAAAATAATGTTTTTGCAACCTGCTTTTCTCAATACTTCGATACTTTCTGTAATGTCTTCACGAGTTGTTACGCCACTTGAAATGATAACAGGTTTTCCGGTGGCAGCGACTTTTTTCAATAAAGGGTGATGTGTGTTTTCAAACGATGCGATTTTATAGAGGGGAACATTCAGCGATTCTAAAAAATCTACTGCAGTCTCATCGAAGGGAGAGCTGAATGCAATCATTCCTTTTTCTTTTGCCCGGTCAAATATTGCTTTGTGCCATTCCCATGGAGTATAAGCCATTTTGTAAAGATCGTGTAGCTCCTTTCCATTCCACAAAGAATTTTTATCGTCAATGGTCATTGCACCTTTCATTGTGATTGTATCTGCAGTGTACGTTTGAAGTTTTAATGCATGAGCACCTGCTTCGGCTGCCGCATCTACCAATTCCAATGCTCGGTCAAGCGATTGATTATGGTTGCCGCTCATTTCAGCAATGATAAATGGCTTGTGGCCATTTCCTATGATGTAGTTTCCAATTTTTATGTCAGTCATTCTAAACTGATTTTTTTATTAATTTATAACTCTTACTTCCTTGCTCGGTAACCAGCTCTTCGTTCCCGTAACCAGCTTTAATAAAACTCTGATAGGAGGATGTGTTTTCTACTTTAATGTATGCAGTAATCACTTCTAAGGTATGCTTTTTTAAGTAATCTTCAGAAGCCATTTTAAGCATTCTACTTGCAAGGCCTTTTCCACGCTGTGTCGAGTCGATTGATATTCCGATTACCGTCTCTTTTTCACCTTTCTCAATGCGTATTTGCCCGATAGGAATGTTTTCTTCGTTTAAAAAATAATACATAAAACAATTCTGAGAAGCTAATTTCGAATGAAACCATTTTACATGATTTTCATACGTAACTTCTGACTGATTGTATGAATTAATTCTCACAGCAGGGTCGTTGGTCCATTTGTAATAAACATCAACATCCGTTTCCTTTGCAAATCTAAAGTGTATTTTCTCGGAAATCAGCTCTTTAACTATTTTTAGCAATCTTGCTGGGGAATTTCCGTCAATCAACTTTTTCTGATTTTCGATTAGTTGATTTAATTGTTGAGGCGTGTCAACGATTCTTTTTAGCTCTGCAGTAATTGTTGCTACTGCTATTTCATTAAAATCACCTAAATTGAGAATGACATTTTTATTTGCCAATCCCTGAAGTATTCCTTTTTGATTTTCGGCAGTGTAGCCGGAAATCAATCCGATTCCAATTGCACAGCATTCAAGTGAGATGCTGCTGGCAGGACAAATAGCGATGTCGCACTTTTTTAGCAAGTCAGCTAATTGTTCAGCCGAAATTTCAAAGTGTTTGATTATTTTAATTTGTTTATTGTTTGCAATGAGAGTATCAATGCTTGTAAGGTTTGGATTGATGGAACCCAGCATGAGATGTATTTCTTCAATCTCCTTTATTTGAATAAGTCCTTCAGTAAATTTCTGTGTCAGATTATTTATATCCGCAGCTCCCATACTGATAAATGCTTTTTTAACAGCACTTATTTTTCTTGTTTCTGAGGTATTTTCCAAAAATGGTTTGCGTAACAAAACATAATCTAAACCAAGATAGAGTTTGCTGTTATTTTCTTTTGAATAAACCGACTCTTTTATTCCGTCTGCATGGTTTAAAATTGCATCAGCAAAGTGATGCCAGCTATGAAGATCATCAATTACAAGTAATTTACAGCCTTTTTTTTGAATCGTTTTTTGGTAATCGGTTTTAAAGTTATAACCATCCAAAACAACAATATCCGTTGATTCCAAAAACTCTGAGAAGTTGACAGCATCCTGATCAAAATCTTCGGTAAGCGGAAGGTGCAGAATCGTTTCTGTTACAGAATGAATTGTTTTCAAAACGCTTTCAATCGGCTGTTGGATGGCAAAAACAATAGTGAAATTATCTTTCAACATTGCTGCCAATGCACAACTTCGAACAACATGCCCCATTCCGATTGACTTTCCACCATCAGCGCGAAATATTATTTTACGTTTCATTTTGAACTGCATGTCGTTGAAAAATTAACCACCGTATTCGGGGATTGGTTTCAGAATCTCTACGCCTCTTTGTTTGGCCAATGAAACTACCGAATCATCGAACTTAGATGCTTTCGCATGTTCAATTGTGTCTTTTCTTTTTAATGTATACTCGTTGATGTAACGGTCTAAATGACTGGATTTTAAAGCATACGTCATGAATAAAGAAATCCGTTCGTGCTGCTGATCTTTTTTAAGAAATTCTGGAATTATATTTTCTTTTCCCGAAGTGTTGATTGAATAATTCGGAAATAATTTTAGTCGTACAGCATTTCCACTGTGAACGGTTTTTAAACTCCAGATTGCAACATCACCCACTTCGCTGTCTACAAAAACTGGTTTTCCGTCAGCTTGTTTGTGGGTTCCCAATTTTATTTTTAATCCTCCGCTATAATTTTTATGATCCTGCAAATAAATTCCTAATCGCACCAACGTATACTCACCTTGCCAATCTGGTCCATCCAAATTTGTGCGGTCGATGCAATCGCGGTGAAAGCCACGTGTTCCCGTTCCAATTTGATATGAACTGTCTCCAAAATAGATTATTTCATTTTTCCTAGAATGGTTTTTGCAATTTTTAAAATACGTTCGTCTAATAACGCATGACGCAGTAGTTCTTTGCTCAATAAATCTCCACGAGTGTATTTCGCTTTTGTTTTCATGTTGGTAACCAGAAAGTCCAACTTTTTCTCTTTGTCGATTTCGTATTGTTGATATGCTTCTTTTCGCAAGGTGTTAATTTCTTCTGCTGTGAAAACGTTTTTCACCACAACATATCCGTCTCTTTCAAAACTTGCTTTGTCGATATTGAGTTCTTTTGCCATGTTGTTAAGCTTTTTTCTGTTCGATGTGTGCGTTCAAAGCAACCAGTTCAGGGTGCTTCAATAGAATAGTTTCTATTTCTGAATAAGGTAATGTATCTGCCTGATGTTTTTCAATTAAAACTTTGATTAATTCAAAATCTTCGGATGTATCCACTGTTATTCTGAGGTGACTGTTGTCAGTGGTTTGTTTTATGAAATAGAAATCAGTTTTTCCAGATTTGTTTTTCCAAATGTAAGGCGTAACATGTTCCAGATCTGATTTGTCAGTCGCATTTTTGAAGGCATCTTCTAACAATTGAAATGAAAATATTTCAAAATCAAAACCTCTTGCAAATGTCCGTTCAATACTATTGCTAATATATAAATTGGGGTTGTTGAATTGCATGTATTTTTCCACAGCATTTCGAATAAGATGTTGATCTATTAAGGGGCAGTCGGAAGTTACCCTTACAATAATATCATAGTTGAATTTTATAGCAGTTTGGTAAAATCTGCTGAGTACATTGTTTTCGCTTCCACGGTGACAAGCAATGGTTTGTTTGGCTGCAAAATCAGCAACAACATCATCCGTTGCATTTGTTGTAGTGGCAATTGCAATGTCGAACCCTGTTTTTTGTAACCGTTCAATATGGTATTGTAACAATGATTTTCTGTTGATTTTCTTAAAAATTTTTCCAGGTAAACGGGAACTCGTCATTCTTGCTTGTGAAATGATACCGATATGTGGAGTAGTAGCAGGCACGTGTTATTTTTTAAATTTCCAAACAATCAGGTTGGTTGTATTTAATGGAACCAATCCGAAAATATCTTTGTTTAATTCCAGAATTTCTATGTCGTTTCTTTCTTGCAAGATGGTCAATAGATTTCTGTTATAATCATTCAGTTCCATGTATTTGTTCCGCATTAGTCCAAGCAGGCTTGTTCGCTCTTTTATTACAGTGGGTTCGAAGTGAACAACATAATTTATTTTTGATTTTTGTTTTTCCAGATTGTTGATGATAATTGTAGCATCAGGAATTTGTTCAATGCTATGAGCTGTAAAAATAGTTGTGTCAGGCATTATAAAATCATAATCTTTTTCGTTGTAGTAATTGAATTCGGTTACAGGTAAGCCTATTTTTTTTCCAAGATTTACTGCGTTTATTGAATACTCACCTCCGTAGGCGTTGCTACCGATTAAATGTAGATTGTAACCATAGCCACAGCCTAGTTCACAATAATTTTTTGATGGGTATTTTTTTAAAGTTGATAAAATTAGTTCGTAATATTTTTCTCTGGCAACTTTTACACTTGTTTTAAATATCTCTTCGCCACATGAAATATGCATTTCTCCAGTTATTGGATTCATGCCACCTAATTCAAATTCTTTCGCTTTATATTCTTCAACCGTTTTAAAGTCAAATGCAAGAAGTTTAGCATATTTGTCTAAGTTATATTCGTTTTCTACTTGTTCAATATCTCTGTTTTTCTGGAAAGGGACATGCCCCAACAAACGCAGTGTCCAAGGGTTTTTGTCATTAAAAAAATTGTTAATAGAAACTGGTGTCATCACGGCTTATTGTTTTTCTAAAAGGTACATGTGATCAACATTCTCTGGATTGGTTATGTATGGATATTTTTCACGTTTAACCAATTTTAAATCGGGAAACTGTTTCATAAACAAGCTTGCATAGTCGGCTTTCCATAGATAATTTTTGTTTCCACGATAATCTATCTCCGTAATATTTTCTGCAAAGTATTCAAAACCCCAAATATATTTTTTTGAGCATCGATACATCTCGCTCATTATTTTTGGTAAATCATCAGGTGAAATATGTATAAGAACTCCATTGGTGCAAACTACATCAAAATACTTATCTTTAAAAGGAAGGTCAAACCCTGAGCCGCAAATAATATTTATATTCTTTGTATATTTTTTTGCTTCTTCAACAGCATAAGATTGAAGTTCTACTCCATAAATATTTTCAAAGTTCATACGCTGCAATCCGTTTAATTGCATTCCAGTATTACAACCTACTTCTAATATCTTTATATCTTTTGATAAGGAACCAAGAAAACTTTGATTCATTTCTATTTTTGTTTTTCCCCAGGTATTGACATAAAATTTATCCCACTCTTCGGCTGAGCGTGAACATCTATCTGTGTATTCTTTTCCGAAATCGCTTTTCCAAAAGTCAATTTGTTTTGTTTTCATTGATTGAATGTTTAAAATTAAAATATATGATCAGCTCCAACTGAGCCGCTTTCAAAAAAATCAAAATAGTAGCCGTTTAAAAATGGATTATCAGAAACCGCTGTTAACCATCCGCTTTTTTCATTTAAAAAAGAAGATATTTCTTTGTCTGTTCCCAAATCGATTGTTAAACTTCCATTGCCTGGAATACTAATTTCCCGATGAATCCTTTGATCATCACATTCTCTATGAAAACTTAATTTCACATTCGCAGGCGTTGAATATTGCTTTAGCGAAGAGGAGTTGGTTAATACAACTTCTGACCTTCCAATATTGATAAAAGGAGCCCAGCGGAAAGTTCCTGTTTTTTTCAAAACAGCAGGATTTCCTAATTGAGGTGCAAAACAGATGTTAGTTGGTAGTTCAGGTGTTTCGCTTTCTTTTCCAATATTTAATCCAAATTTGACACGTGTTGGAATCTTGTTTTTGTCTTGCCAGTTACAGATAAGATTAACGGTTTTTGGTTTGTCGAGGTCAATCTTTTCTTTTTGAAGAATTGATTTGAAGTCGATTTGTTCGTATGCATTTTCATCGCTTTTTATCAAGTGATAGTGCTCCAAGAACTTTATAAGTTGTCCGCTCTCATTATAAAAAGCATATGAAAGTGAGAAGTCGGAAGGTGAAAAAATCGGGTAAATAGCAATTCGTGTATACAAATTTCCTGTTATATAAAGCGGAATGGAAACAGAACTGTCGTTCATTAGTTCATCTTTACGATTCCAAAAAGATTTTTCATCTGATAATGAAGAGCAGTCGTAGTAAGAATGTGTGATACTCACTGATTTTTTATGTTCGTCAAAATTACCAACTGCAAATCTTGGGAAGAAGCCTTCTAGGTTATGTCCGATTTTGATTGAGCCAGCTTCCCCGTTTAAAATAGTTGCAAGATCTATATGTTCTTTTAGTTTTATAAAAACAGTTTCGAATGGTTTTACTTGAGATATATTGAAGGAGCCCTTGACAGTTTTTTGTTCAGGACCATTAATTTCATAAGTGATTTGTGGTTGGTCGTTTTTGACTGGCCCATTAGTAAAAGCAACAAAAGGGGATAAATTATCATTGCCGTATATATCAAACCCTGATTCACGAACTTTATATTCTTCGTTTTTTGCAAGATCCTCCATGTCGTTATAAATGCGACCAACCGTATGAACAGCTGTGGAAAAATGATCTCCAAAATAAATCAGAACAAATGCAGGATAAGGATAAACAAGATCTTGTGTTGAAAATATTTCAAGCTCTAATGAACCAATAAAATTAGTATCAATACTATCGCTGAATTCGCTTAATTGAATTGAAAATGCTTTGGCAGAATCTATAAGTAAATATTTTCTAGATAATATTGTTCCTTCGGCACTTCGAAGGGTATAAAGCAATCCTATTTCTTTGATGTTTCTTTTCAAGAGCCAATAACCCATAAAAACAACTTTTGATGAATAGTCATTGTTGTGTAAAACGGGAAATATAGCCGATGATCTAAAGGTCGGCTTTTGAGTTATAAGTACTTCTTCTCCTGTACTTTTTACCGCTTGCAAATGACTGTAATATGAGCGCATTATATTTAATTAATAAGTAAAGATTAAGGTTTGTTATAGAAAAGTTGGTTAAACTGTGAATTCCGAATCAACATGTTCCACAATTAATTTTCTTATTTCATCAACGTTCACCCATTCAGTGTTTTCACCTGAGTTATACTGAAATCCTTGCGGAACTAATTTTGCATTAAAATGTTTTGTAAAATCTTCAATTTTAAAGCAGGGAACCTGTGGTAGTATCGCGTAATATTTTCCTAAATCGTATGTTGAAAATGAATCGGAAGAAGTAATCATTTCTTCGTGCACTTTTTCTCCAGGGCGGATGCCAATCACTTCCTGTTTGCAATCAGGGGCAATCGCTTTTGCTACATCGGTAATTTTGTATGAAGGTATTTTAGGTACAAATATTTCTCCACCCCAGGCTGTTTCCATAGCATGTAAAACCATGTCTACCCCACCTTGAAGTGATATGTTGAAGCGTGTCATATTTGGGTCTGTAATTGGCAAAACACCTTCTTTCTTCTTTTTCATAAAGAATGGAATTACAGAGCCATTAGAACCCATTACATTTCCATAACGCACAACAGAAAATTTAATATCTGCTTTTCCTCTGATGTTATTTGCTGCTACAAATAATTTGTCTGAACATAATTTTGTAGCACCGTATAAGTTAATAGGAGCGGCTGCTTTGTCTGTAGATAAGGCAACTACATTTTTTATTCCCATTTCCATAGATGCATTGATAACGTTTTCTGCTCCCAGTACATTTGTTTTTACGCATTCCATCGGATTGTATTCGGCAATGGGAACATGTTTCATGGCAGCAGCATGAATAACGTAATCAATCTCAGTAAATGCTTTTTTCAAACGATCAAAATCTCTGACATCGCCAATAAAGTAACGAATAGCCGGATATTTTGCGTGAGAATACTCTTGTGCCATTTCAAATTGCTTTTGCTCATCTCTGGAGAAGATGACCAAGCGTTTTACTTTGGGAAATTTGGAGAGAATATTTTTAGTTAAATGCTTTCCTAATGAGCCGGTACCTCCGGTAATTAAAATTGATTTGCCGTTTAAATCTAACATATTTTAGGGTTTTCAAATAAAACCCAAAAATAAGCAGAGTTTAGCGAAATACCAAAGATTTTGAAGATTGGATGAATAGCAGTAAAAGCTCTTATTTTATTGGATTTTGAGCCATAAATTCGCCAATATTTTGGAACTTATCTTTATTTGCTTTCAACCATTCAAGATCTTTGTCCCACCATTTGAACTGTTGTAAAAAATCAATCTGTTCGTCTGTGAATCGATATTTGATCACTTTTGCTGGAACACCGCCCACAATACTGTAAGGTTCAACATCCTTCGTAACAACGGCTCCTGAACCAATAATGGCTCCATTGCCAATGTTTACACCGTATTTAATTGTTACATTGTTTCCTATCCAAACATCATTGCCAATAGCGGTTTCTGGAAATTCATCAAAAAGATTTTTGTCTACAATCACCATTCCAGAGCTTTGACCCAATGTAGAATAGAAAAGCGGGTGGCTGGATACAAAATCTGCTGAAGGATGAGCACCCATGCCAGTATTTACATTAGGGCCAATGCAGGTGAATTTGCCAACTTTGGTATTATAAATTTGACAATTGCGTGCGGCATAACTGAAATCACCAAAGGAAGAGTCGCGTAAACGGGAATATTTGTATATAGTATTATAATTGTTAAAGGTGCAGTTATTTATTTCCACCATGTATTCCAACTTTAACTTTTGCTTACGGTATTTGAATTCAAGATTCCATTTTGTGAAAAGCCAGCGGAACCAATGTGTGGAAGGGTTATTAAAAATAGCGAGCATGATTTACAGTTTAATACGTTTAAAAGCGTCTATAAAAGAAATTTCACTTGCGTTATAAATTGTGCAATTCTGAGAAACGGCATATTCATTCAATGCCACATATCCATAAAAGGTTTTTCCCCATGTCACTAGAATTTCGTCCATACGGAATGTTTCTTTCGTATGAACTCCCTTATAGAAGGGAGTGTATTTTATTAGCTCTTCGTTTTCATAAAAATGCACATTTTTCAAGCAAAGAACATTGTTCTCATCCACATGCAAATTTTCATGCCAGGTATGATCTGCTCCAAAAACATACACTTTTTTATATCCCATGTTTATTCCTAGAAAAACGGAGGCAACCAAAACATTCTGACTTTGAATCATGGCCAAGTTCTTTTTGTAAAAACGATGAGCAATATTTTTGAACCCTTTAAAAACTGTATAGTTAAAATAAGTAGGATGGATGTTCTTGTTTTTTTCAATCAGTTGCTGAAGCAAAACCGATTTTTTTGCAGCAGGTGGCAGGAGTAAATGCATTTCCCAAGTTGTTTTTGTTTGGATGCAGTTAATCGTATCAATCACCGTTTGGTTGTTTCCAAACCAGTATCCTGGATCCAACATCACATAATACTTTGGCTGTAATTTTTCATAGTATTGTGTAAGCGAAAAGTTGTTCACGCAAATCAATGAATGCTTTGTGAAAAAATCGGGATGGTTCTCAAATGATTTTTTAAGTGAGGGGCCGTTTCCCAATACAATACATGTTTCTTCCTGAGCTGTTGGTAAATGCACTCCGAATTTAGAGCGGACAAATACCTTTAAAACAGAAATGCAAGTGTTTGCAATTTGAGTGATAAATCCACTCACTTCTTTATATGATTTTTCAGCTGACATGCTTCACAAATGTAATAAAATTATGCTTTATTGGTTTGTTTTTTAATGGTTTTAGCGGACTTAAAATTCCCAAACCATCCCAAAATTCCTTAATATTGCAGTCTAATACTTTTGATGCAATGAATAGCTTTGAACGAATCACAAAAAAAATATTTCAAAATTTCGGAATTTTAATACGCAAGTACAATGCTGCTACAAGTGAAGATTTGAGACGTATTAAACTATTCGAACACTATAGCATTGATTTGGTTTTTGATATTGGAGCAAATAAAGGGCAATATGCTACAGGAATAATGGATGTTGGGTATCAGCAGAAAATTGTTTCGTTTGAACCTTTGTCATCTGTTCATTCAATTATTGAAAATGCAAGTAAATCCCATACAAATTGGACAGTGGCTCCGCGTTGCGCAATTGGTTCAAAAAAGGAAGAAATTGAAATTAATATTTCTGCCAATTCGGTTAGCAGCACGCTTCTAACCATGTTGGACACACATATTGAAGGCGCCCCTGAATCCAAGATTATTGGAAAGGAGAAAGTGACTGTTTATCCATTGGATGAAATTGCAAAAACGTATATCGGTTCTTCAAAAAACATTTTTTTGAAAATTGATGTGCAAGGGTTTGAGCAAGAAGTGCTAAAAGGAGCTTCAGAAATGATTGCTCTGGCAAAAGGGATTGAAATGGAGATTTCGCTAGTGCCGTTATATGAAAATCAAACATGGTTGCTACCTCAAGTGTTGGAGTATATGGAGCAAAAAGGCTTTGTATTAACCAGTATTGTACCAGCTTTCACGGATAATGTGACAGGAAAAGTATTACAATGTAACGGCATTTTTTATAAAAAGTAAATGCAATTTAATCCTAAAATAAGCATTATTACTGTTGTTTTTAACGGACATTCATTGATTGAACGCACGATAAAAAGTGTCATTCATCAAACCTATGCGAATGTAGAGTACATTATTATTGATGGTGCATCTTCGGATGGTACGCTCGAAATTGCTGAAAAATATCAGTCTAAAATAGCCGTAATTCTTTCGGGTAAAGACAATGGGATTTATGATGCAATGAATAAAGGATTAAATGTTGCTACCGGTGATTATGTTCTTTTTTTAAATGCAGGTGATGAGTTGTTCGCCAACGAAACCATTGCGTCTGTTTTTTCTTTTGGTGATGCAGATGTTTATTATGGAAATACTGCTGTGGTTAATCAAAAAGGAGATCTGCTTGGCGACAGAAGGTTAAGTCCCCCGGAGCAGCTGAATTGGAAGAGCTTGAAGTACGGAATGTGTGTCTCTCATCAATCCTTTATTGCTAAACGAAGTTTGTGTGAGGCCTATGATACTTCTTATTCCGTTAGTGCAGATATTGATTGGGTGATTTCGATTTTGAAAAAATCAATTCGAATTGTAAATACGAAAAATTACATTTCTAAATTTTTAGAAGGTGGTACGTCTAACAAACGGAGAAAAAAGGCACTTTTTGAACGTTTTAATATCATGTCGAAACACTATGGTTTTTTTATGACAATCCTAAATCATTTGTATATTTTATTTCGTTTCCCTGTTCATAGATTGTCGAAAAAGTCGATGACGTGATTCGCAATTTTTTCGGCAGAAAATCGTTACACCAATAAAAAATCACATTGAGCACAATTAAAAAGCAAGGAATTCAGAATACACTTATTACCTATATTGGTGTTGTTATTGGCTTTGTGAGCTTAATGTTTATTCAACCGAATCTTTTAAAGCCCGAGGAACTTGGATTAACAAGAATTTTGGTTGCTGCAGCCAGTTTATTAGCAACCATTTTACCATTAGGAGTAAGTAGTATCACAACCCGATATTTTCCTTTTTTTAGAAACGAAGACAAACGACACCACGGTTATTTTGGTTTTATGATGCTTTTTCCACTTGTTGGGACAATCGTTTGTGGTGTATTGGTGTATTCTTTTAAGGACATGATTGTTCGTCAATATGTAGAACAATCACCCATGTTTACCTATTATTTTGATTTGATACTTCCGTTTGCCACCATTATGGGCGTAAATATGGCTTTAAATGCATATTCATCATCGCTTTTTAAAACAACCATCATTACATTTTTAGAAGGCATTTTATCACGTGTACTCTTTATTGTTTTGATTGTCTTTTATTATTTTAAACTACTATCGCTTTCTCAGTTTATTCACCTTTTTGTTTTTAGCTATTTATTACAAACCATCTGGATGTGTGGATATTTGTATAAAATTGATAGACCATCACTTAAAATTGATAATCATTACTTGAGAGGGGTAGGATTGAACAAATTAATTGGGTATGGTTTGTTTTTAACACTTAGCAATGTTGCCTCCTTGAGTTTAAAACATTTGGATGCGGTAATCATCGGCAAGTACTGGGATTTATCGTATGTAGGTGTTTTTGCAGTAGCAGCATATATTTCATTGATCATTGAAATACCCTTGAACTCGTTGGAACGTATTTCTCATTCGAAAGTTGCGCAAGCATTCGCAAACGAGGATTTTGAAAGCATAAAAAAAATCTATTATCAATCGGTGAAATATTTGATGTTGGTAAGTGGAATTTTGTTGGTGGGAATAATTAGTAATGTGCATGAACTATTAGGTTTGTTGCCGGAAGAATATCATAAAGGTGCTACTGTTACAATCATATCCTGTTGTGCGGCCTTTTTAAATGTTTCAACGGGAGTAAATACTTCGATTATTTTTAATTCGCCCAAATATCTTTATGGCACAGTTTTGTTAATCGTATTGATGGTGCTAGCATTAATCTTTAACCTCTGGCTGATTCCTGTTTATGGAATGATTGGAGCCGCTTTGGTAACGGGAGCGTTGGCAGTATTGTATAATGTAACGAAGTTTTTATTGATATTGATTTTTTATAAGATGCAGCCCTATGATTTATCCAGTTTGAAAATCCTGTTGGTGATTGGATTGTCTTTTGGAATAACTTTTTTATTGCCAACTATTGAATCCGGAATTATTGCAATGGTAGTGAAGACGAGTGTTATCACGGTTACCTATGTAGGACTAGCATACGTAATGAAAATTGTTCCTGAATTTCATAAATATTTACCTTTCCATAAAGGAGACTAAATGCAAAAGCAACGTCTTAAAATAGTTCGGCTCCGCCAATCATACAAATGAATTGTATTTCTGAGCGGAGCGGAAGATTATAAATGAATTCTTAATTCAATTTCTTTAACAAAGCTTCACAATCTTTTTTTGCTTTGATGTCATCTTCATTGGAAGGTGTAATTTCTAATGCTTTTTTTGCCCAAAGTTTAGCTTCTACCTTTTTACCCATATCGTAATAGGTTTGAGCCAATTCATATTGATGGTTCATGTATTTAGGCTCCAAACTAATTGCTGTCATAAATGACTTAATAGCATCTTCGTGAGAGCCACCCGGAGGAACACCACCAAAAAACGAGTTAATCATCGCCTTCTCAATAGCGCTGAAGTTAGCAATCGTTCTGTGCCAGCGACCAAGAATATGATGCGCTCCTGCTAATTTAGGATTTAGAGCAATGGCTCTGTCGGCTTGCGCTTTGATTAGCTTGGCATTGGCAATTTTTTGTTTTGAACTTGCATTTTCATTGATTCGTCCTAACGCCATTGCATATGCATAATGTGCATCGGCACTTGCTTCATTGATTTTGATTGCTTTTTTAGCAAGGTATTCTGCACTTGTATAATGCTTCATTTTTTCAGCTTCTGCAGCAACATAATAGTAGCCGTATTTCGAATAACAATAACTGGCATACTGTAAGTAGTTGACATTGTTAGAATCCGATTTTAGCAATGCTTGAAACATTGGAAATGCTTCTTTGTATTTTAATTCTGTTTTTAACTTCAGTGCCTTTGCATATTGCTCATCGTTTGATTGAGCGACAGCAATTGTGCCGGTTAAAATTAGAAAAGAGAATGTGATTAATTTTTTCATGTTTTTTATTTTTTTTAGAATGCTCGGTTGACACCAATTACAAAACGATATTGAACATATCCAGCATCGGTTGCCGGAATTTTATTTAAGAAAAGTGGCATGTCAAAACGGATAGTTAATGGATTGACAGTTTGTAGTGGCCCAAATTTTTTGATGGTTAAGGTTGCTCCAACTCCTGCATCAGCTCGCAAGTCTGACATTTTTAAAACAGGGTCTGTTGCTGCACTATAATTGATAATACCTGCGTCACCAAATAAGTAAGTAGTTAGTTTAAATGTTTTTGTAAACCAGTTTTGTCTTTTTACTTTAACAATTCCACTAAACTCAAGTTCTGCATTTACAGCTGCTCCAGTATTTCCTTTGTAGGTATATACCACCGTTCCATCACTTTGAATTTGTGGAGCAAGGTAGCCAGAATAGCCTCTTAAGTTTAATCCTCCTCCGTGATGAAAAATATTAGTTGTTGCACCAACTTCAGCCCAAGCCGGATCAAAAAAGCCTTGTGAACGCGTGTATTTATTTTCCATCATTTCTTCCGGGTTAGCACCGGCTAAAAATAAAGAGGATTCATTTGCCCAATTCGTTCCTGTTCCGTATTGTCCATACACGCGAGTGTTTAACAATAAACGCCATAATTTTGTGTGATTGTTGATTGTTAAGTTTATCGATTGGAAATCGTAATCACTCATTATTGCAGAAGAGCGTAGTCCTAAATTGATGTTTCCTGTACCAGCTGAATAGTTGTAAGCATGTTCAAGTCCCACATTTAATGTATTGTTCAATTGGTTGGGTGTCCATTCTTTTGGTAATAATAAATATGGAATATCATTCAATCCTTTTCTGTACATTGATTTGAAGTACAAATAAATTTTGTTTTTGCCTTTGATGTCTTTTCTATCAAAGCCTACGGTATATCCATTCAATCCATCCAAAGCTTTTGCTGAGAAGTAGAAAGACGATCCCTTCATGAATTTATCTGTAGCTGTGCGATAGTTAATTCGGAAACTAACATTGTCGTATAAATCTTTTGCATTGTTTTCCGTTGCGGTATCTAAATAGTTGTGTGCAATACCTGTGTTGAACCAAACTGTTGCATCAAAAATATGTTTGTAAGCCATGTAGTTACCATTCATGTTGAGTCCTACTTTCAGTCCGTCATACCCGTTGTACCAAACATCCGGGCGGGCAAATAATTCATAGCGTGTCCAATCGGATGGATTATAAATTTTAGAATCGAATCGGTATTTGATTGGAAATTTTTGATTGTTGTTGAGCATGTTTACATCTGCCAAACGGGTGCTTGGATCAATGATCACATTGGCTATCCCTCCGGGAATGGTTAACTCTGTGGTATATGTTTTTTGCACATTGTCCCAGCCAATCCAACGAGGTAACACTTTCGATTTTGTTTGTTTAACAAACCAGGTGTTTGGAATGTGATAATAGTAAACACTATCGTTTTTCCCGACAACCGCAAAATCAATTGGCATTTGCATTCCTTTGCGTTCAAACGTTACTTTGTATGCATCATCTCCCTTACCTTTTTTCACAGATTTTACTGTATAGTCGATTGTTTTAGAGGTTTCCATCCATTCATCAAAAAACCAATTCAAATCAACATGCTTGTATTGAATCACAGAGTTTCTAAAGTCTTCCACATGTGGATGGGCAAATTTCCATTGATTAAAATAATTACTAATCGCAGCTTTGAATAGGGAGTCGCCTAATGTGTATTGCAAATTATACAACATGGTTGCTGTTTTCATGTACACTTGTGAATAGCCACCGCCATGGCGGATAGCGCCATTGTACATGTCGGAATGTAAATTCATAAATGTTTCTACATCTTTTGTAGCAGAATTCATGTAGCCATTGTATACTTCACTGTTGCGAACATAATCCGGTTCGGTAAAACGTTTTACATAATTTGATTTTGGCAAATAAGCGATGCGTTGTTTTCCATCAATGCGTTCATAGGTCCAGTTGGTGATGAATTGTGTAAATCCTTCATCCAAAGAAGGACGGTAGGTTTCGTTGGAACCAACCATTCCGAAAAACCAATTATGACTAATTTCATGTACAAATAAATCACGGTAATTGGGGTCGAAACCTCCGCAGAGTGTTACCATAGGGTATTCCATTCCGTCTTGTGCATCGGCTACCACCATTTTTTTATAGCCATACATTCCAAAATCTTCGGAATTTACTTTGATAATTTTTGACGTGTATTCAGCGGCATTCAGCCATCCTGCAACATGGGGTTCCTGCACAAGTGCAATACATTTGATTCCATTCCATTCTGTTTCGCTGATACGATAAGTTGGGTCAGCCGTTAAAGCAAAATCGTGCACATTTTCCGCATGAAACATCCATGTTTTTGTTGTTCCGTTGGGCTCAATCACTACCGATGGTTTTTCATTCCATGGTTTTTTAACGAAATTCTTGATGTCTAATTTAGCGCGTAAATCGTCCGGCAATACGTCTTTTTTATTTAACAACATTCCTGTTGCATCCAAAACATAGTTGTTGGGAAAAGTAAATGCGACATCAAATGTTCCATAATCGCCATAAAATTCATGATCCATGTGTTGGTCGGTATCCCAACCGGCTTTACGGTCATAAACAGAAATACGCGGATACCAATGCACCACATCATAATGTTTATAGCCGAATGCATTGAACATTTTCATTCGGTTACGGATGGAGCCATTGTCGAAATACGTTTTGAAATTTAATTTGAAAGTGATGTTTTCTCCTGATTTTAATGGAGTAGGGAGGTATACTTTTAAAACGGTATTGTCCAATTCCATTTTAAGATCCACCCCATTTGCAGTAATTTTTGAAACCACGGTTCCTAATCCTTGCTCCTGGTATTTACCGAATTTTACTTTGATGTCGTTGTTTTTATAAAGGTCTTCCAGATAGGAACCTTTTGTTTGAGCATTGTTGTATAAATGAAAATATACGAACGGGAGTTCGTCCGGAGAATTATTGTAATAGGTTAATTCTTCTGTTGCTTCAACAATATCGGTTTTGTCATCCAGTGAGGCATTTATTTTATAATGCACATCTTGTTGCCAATAGCCTTCATATGGTTTGCGGTTTTTCCAATAGTATTGATTACTGCTACTTTGGAAATTAGATTCAGGAAACTGAGCAAATAAACCTTCGGAAAATGAAAATAATGTCAGTGCAATAAAGATTAACTTCTTCATAGTGTTGTTATGCATAAATTCTATCGTAAATATAGCAGATTTTTTGAAAATGAGAGGGAATTTAGTGCTAATCCATTGTGATAGAAATCTGTTGCGGTTATAAATACTATTTTTTATTGTGTTGTTTGTCTTGTTCCGACAGGATTAATTTTTAATTTCTTGGGTCAGGTTGTATTGGTAATCGAGCCATTTTTTCTACTTCAATACTCGGAAATCCGAATTCCTCAACTACTTTTCCCGAAATCAGATATACACCGGATCCTGTGAATGGGAATTTTTTTAAGCTAGGTGGAAAGTTAACGGTATCAAAAAAACAACCATCCATATCTAAAAATGTTCCGAAAGCCATCTGGTCCCCATTGATTGTTCTTACTGGTTTGTACGTTACATAGTTGCCCATGATTCGAATTTGTTTTCCTGTAAAATGTATCAGTTCTTTTGCTCTGAGGCTTTCACGACTTGCCGTTTTAAGTAAATCGAAAGGATTTAATGTTGTTGTAAATCCGAGTAATTCTATTTCATCATACGCATCTTCGATTTTGTTGTATTCCAATGGTGGTAGCGTAAAGTCACTTTTAGGAGGCTCGAATAACATAGAACTGTGTTTTGTTTGATTTTGTCCCATTAGCAAATGTGCTTCCCACAATAGTTGTCGTTTGTTTTTTTTTGTAAATCGGAATGCATTAATACGAATGAGAATAATAAGTTGTTCAATCCCAATTTGAATACGTTTTAGGAAATCCTCTAAGGATGTATAGTTCCCATTTTTGTTTCGTTCAGATTCAATTGTTTGTCCAATTTTTTCTTCTAAGCTTTTTAAATGTATAAATCCAAGGTGAATGTCTTTCCCATGGATATTGGTTGTATATGTACTTTTATTAACACAAGGTAAATGTACTTCAGCACCTGACATTTGGGCTTCGTTTACATAGATTCGTGTATTGTAAAAACCTCCGAAGTTGTTGATGACAGCGACCATAAATTCCATTGGGAAATAGGATTTTAGATATAAACTTTGGTAGCTTTCAACAGCATAGCTTGCTGAATGCGCTTTGCTAAAGCTGTAACCTGCAAAAGATTCTATTTGCCGCCATACTTCATTCGAAATGTGTTCGGGGTATTTTTGTTCTTTACAATGGTTGAAAAATTTAGCTTCTATTTCTTCTAAATGCTTTTTGTTTCTTGATTTTCCACTCATCATTCTTCTTAGTACATCCGCATCGGCCAAATCCAATCCTCCAAAGTAATGTCCAACTTTTAAAACATCTTCTTGGTATACCATTACACCAAATGTATCCTTCAGCTGCTCTTTCATAACCGGATGTAGATATTCAAAGCTTTCAGGGTTGTGTGATCGTTGAATATATGCTTTCATCATGCCACTCCTTGCTACTCCAGGGCGGATGATTGAGCTTGCAGCTACCAATGTAAGGTAATTGTCACAATTTAGTTTTTTGAGTAATCCGCGCATCGCAGGGCTTTCCACATAAAAACAACCAATTGTGTTGCCCGACAATAATTGTGCTTGAACTTTTTTATCGGTTTTAAATTTATTGATGTCGTGAACATCAATCGATATGCCTTTGTTTTGTTTTACAATTTCTGCCGCTTCTTTTATATGTCCGATGCCTCTCTGGCTTAAAACATCGAGTTTGTCTAAACCAATATCTTCGGCCAAATACATGTCGAATTGCGTGGTTGGAAAACCTTTGGGAGGCATGTCTAAGGCGCAATAGGCGGTGAGTGGCTCTTCTGAAATTAAAATTCCACCTGCATGAATGCTTCTTGTATTCGGATAGTTTTCTATTTCACTATAATAACTGAGAATGGTTTTGCAAATTTCATTTTCATTGAGTGCCGAATTCGGATCTTTGATTAATCGGTCAATGTCTTCTTTTGGTAATCCATAGATTTTTCCCAATTCGCGAATAATCGACCGGTCTTTAAAGGTTGACATTGTGCCTAGCAGGGCGGTATGTTTTCTGCCGTATCGTTTAAAAATATAATCAATAACATCATCTCGTTCTTTCCAGCTATAATCAATATCAAAATCCGGAGGCGACTTTCTTTTTGGATTTAAAAAACGTTCGAAATAGAGATCCAGTTCAATCGGGCAAACGTCAGTAATTCTTAAGCAATATGCAACCACGCTGTTTGCACCGCTTCCTCGTCCTACATGATAGTATCCTCTCGACATGGAATATCGGACAATATCCCACGTGATTAAAAAATATGCGGAAAAATCAAGATTGTTGATAATTGCCAATTCATTATCAACTCGTTGTTTGGCTATCTTGTTGTTTGCTCCATATCTGAATGTGAGGCCATCGTATGCTAATTTTTGAAGAAGTAACGTATCATCGTTTTTATTTCCGGTAAATGTTTTTTTATTTTTATTGGATTTAAAATCGAAGTTGAAACAACAATTCTCCACAATTATTTTTGTGTTTTTAATCAATTGCGGTAGCTCTTCAAATTTTTTCAATAACAGCTTTCTTGGTATGGGGTGTTCGTCATTGCCTGCAGTATTTTCCGGCTTTAGTTGTGATAAAAGTAAGTTGTGGCCTACTGCACATAATTTTTGGTGCACATCATACCCTTTTTGATTGTCGTAGGTAAGTGATTGCAAGATGACATATTTACTTTTTTGTTTTTCAGAATCAAAAAGTATTTTATTGATTTGATTGGAACGAATTCCAATAAATTCGTTTTCTTTTAACTCCTCTGTTGTGGCTTTTGAATAAGTATAAATGATATAACAGTTGTGCAATTCAGCTCGTTTTGGAATTGTTGTGCATGAAATGTTGCATGCTGTCATTAATTCATTAATTTCCTTAAATCCATCATTGTTTTTAGCGATGGCAATAAACTGAAGTTCGTCTCCATTTCGAAACTCCATGCCAACAATTGGCTTGATGCATTTTTCAAAACAAACCTTTACAAATTCTAAAACCCCTGAAGAATTATTAATATCGGTAATTGCAATCGCTTCGTAGTTGTTGTCAAGCGCAGCTTGCACTACTTCCTCAATGGATAGTGTTCCATATCGTAAGCTATAATATGTATGCGCATTTAGTATCATTTATCGTTTTTTACCTAAGCTGATACTTCTTTTTATTGCATCTTCTCCATACCGCAAACGGATTTTATCCATTGCTTGATATAGTTTTACCATTTCTTCCGTATCATCAAATAAATGAATTTGATTGTAGCCAGCTGCTAGATTCGTTAGTTTGATTCCTATTAAACGGATGAGTACTCTGCGGGAGTAATTTTTTTCAAATACTTCCATTGCTTTCGTTAGTAGAATATGATCGGAAGAGGTATGTGCGATTTTACATTGAAATGTATGTGTTTGGAAATCGGTATAACGTAATTTTAGTACAATGCAACCGGTTACTTTTTTTTCCTTGCGGAGTTGAAATGCCAAATCAAAAACCATTGTAACAATATGCTGCTTTAGTTTTTTAATATCTGTAGTATCTTTATCAAAAGTTGTTTCCTTGCTAATGCTTTTTCTTTCAGAATAAGGTTCAACAGGAGAATTGTCAATTCCGTTTGATTTTTTCCAAATAGTTTGACCATTCTCTCCCAGAACACTTGTCATCATTTCGATGGGCATTTGTTGAATGGTTTGCACTCTTTCAATTCCCATGTTGCGCAACAGCATGTACGTTTTATCACCTATTCCCGGAATTTTTCTAATAGAAAGCGGGCTCAGAAAAAGTTTTTCTAATCCATGGTCAACGCTTAATTCTCCATTCGGTTTGGATTCACCGGTCGCAATTTTAGAAACAGTTTTGTTGGCAGATAAACCAAATGAAATGGGTAATCCGGATTGTTTGATGATCCGTTCTCTTAACTCATGCGTCCATTGCATGCTTGGTTTAACATAGCGTTCCATCCCGGTAATATCAAGATAGTGTTCGTCTATACTTGCTTTTTCAACAATCGGACTTTGTTCATTTATAATTTCTGTAACAATGTTGGAGTGTTTGGAATATTCATCATAGTCGCCCTGAACAAAGATGGCCTGTGGGCAGAGTTGTTTGGCCATTCTTGCCGGCATTGCGGAATGAACACCAAATTGTCGTGCTTCATAACTGCAAGATGCCACAACCCCTCTGTCGGATGTACCTCCTATAATTACGGGTTTTCCGTTAAGGCTGCTATTGTTTAAGCGTTCAACGGATACAAAAAAAGAATCCAAATCCATATGGACAATCGTGCGCTTATTCATTTTTTTGAGAATTGGAGTAGCGAATTAATTTCGATTTGAAATTACCAATATATTTAGTAATTTTGTGCCAAGTATTTTAGTAACCTTTGTATCCTTCTAATTAAAGGGCTTGTAGCGCCAAAGAAAATATTAACAATGTTTGCCATCATCGACATAGAAACCTGCGGAGGGAAATTTGAATACAGAAGAGGACATGTAATTGAAATCTGTATTTTAATCCACGATGGGTTGACTGTAGTAGATAAATTCTCGACATTGATAAATCCACAATGTTATATTCATCCAACATTTACTCGTATTTCAGGAATTACAAATGAAATGGTACAAGATGCGCCAACCTTTCCTGAAGTTGCCAAAAAAATATGGGAGATGACAGAGAACAAGATTTTTGTAGCACACAATGTGGGGTTTGATTATGGATTTATAAAAGAAGAGTTTAATTCATTTGGGGCGAAATTTAAACGCGACACGCTGTGTACTGTTCGTTTGAGCAGGAAATTAATTCCCGGTAAGAAGTCGTATAGTCTCGGAAATCTTTGTGAATCGTTGGGGATCGAAATTGAAGACCGACACAGAGCGGAAGGAGATGCTGTTGCAACAGCAAAATTGTTTGACCGATTAATGCAAATCAAAAGCGATCATCCTCAATACAAAACCAAAGGGGTTGACGAATTGATGGTAAGACGAATTGATAAGATTAAAAAATATATTCTAAATAAACTTCCGGAAGAGTGTGGTGTATATTATTTTTTGGATCAAGATCAACAAATCATATACATCGGCAAAAGTGTAAATGCATACAACAGAGCCATGAGCCACTTTAATACAAAAGAACAGAAAGGCAGGAAAATGTTGAACGAATTGTATAATGTTGATTTTGTTGCTACCGGAAGTGAATTGATCGCATTGCTTATGGAGGCCGAAGAAATAAAAAAGCATAAACCCAAATATAATCGCCAGCGAAAATCCGATTCATTTACACATAGTATTGATTGGTTTAAAGATGACAAAGGGATCATCAATTTTAAATTGGTAGAATATGCCGATGCACAATCGCCCTTGATGTCTTTTAATTCCTATTTTGCTGCACGTGAAAAGTTAGAAACCTTATTGGATGAAAATGATTTGTGTTTGCTGTACTGTGGATTAACGGAAGCCGGTTCAATTTGTTTTAATCATCAGATAAAAAAATGCAATGGCATTTGTGCCGGAGAAGAAGAGGTAGTCATTTATAATAAGCGCGCAAATGAACTGATGCAGCAGTATCTGCTTCCATATTCGGATTTTGTGATTATCGATAAAGGGAAAGTGCTTGGAGAGAAATCGGTTATTCTTATTGAAGAGAATGTTGTGAGAGGAGTTGGTTATTTTGATATAACAGTAGAAATAAATTCGCCCAATGACTTTAAAAACTATGTGAAACGATGCACCTACTTCCCGGATGCGAATGATTTAGTTAGAGGTTTTTTAAAACAAAACCCAAAAATTAAGTTATATCCACTTGGATTAGATTGAGGAGGATATGGTATTTTGAGTTTTGGTGGCTTCTCTCATTGTGAAGGCAGCGAGACAATCTCTTTCAATTACTTTTCCGAAATTGCCTCGCGCCTCGCGATGATTATTTTATTATTGTCATTTCGAGATTGACTTTTGCCATTTCGTCCCGATAGCTATCGAGCGAAGTCGAGAAAAAAAATCGGGGTGGTTTCATTATTTAAATAACCATGGCATTGTTTATTTTTTTCTTGAAAACAGCACCCCGATTCGAAATCTTAAAATCTTATCCCGATAGTTATCGGGACACAAACAAAACATTTTTTGATTTACATTTGCAAATGTGCAAATATATTTAGTATATTTGTGCTAAATATATTAGCAATGTCAAAAATAGCCAAAAACATTAGTGTTCTGAGAGCACTAAAAAAATTATCTCAAACTCAGTTAGCGGATGAATTGGATATTTCCCGCTCTCGATTAGGATCTTATGAAGAAGGAAGAGCTGAGCCTCCTTATGATTTATTAATCAAAATTGCAGATCATTTTCACATTGCCATTGATGCATTGGTGAGAGGTGATTTGGCAAAAACGGATCCGGAGTCATTGCTCGAAATCGGGAAAAACAGAATCCTGTTTCCTGTGATTGTTGATCGTCAAAATCAAGACCTGGTAGAAGTGGTTCCTGCAAAAGCGGTTGCCGGTTATTTAAATGGGTATGCCGATCCTGAATTTATCGAGGATCTGCCAATCATGAACCTCCCATTTAAAATTGTTGGCAAACACCGTGCATTCTCCATAAAAGGGGATTCTATGCCATTACTAAAAGATGGAACATTCGTAGTGGGTAAATATGTGGAGTCGATGAAAGAAATAAAAGACGGACAAACCTATATCATCCTTACCAAAGAAGATGGAGTGGTGTACAAACGCCTGTATCGTGAAGATAAAAAATCGAACGATGTATTCCAGTTTCACTCAGATAATCCTGTGTATAGTCCATATCCGGTTAAAACAGAAAACATCATCGAAGTTTGGAGCTTTGTATGCAGCTTAAATATTGGTGAGTTTAAACCACAAGACTTAAACTTGGAAAGCATGATTCGTTTCTTGCAGTCATTCCGCGTTGAAATGGGAAAATAGTGGGTAGCCACAGATTCACAGATTTTCTGTTTTAGAAAATAATTGGTGAGATTTCTAATTTGAAAATTTTAATCTGTGAATCTGTGGCTAAAAACACGAGTCTCTGTGTCAAAATCATATCTTTGCAACAATGTTTGCCATCATCGATATAGAAACCTGCGGAGGTAAATTCAATTATCCTACAGGACGCATCACCGAAATCTGTATTTTAATTCATGATGGATTAAGTGTGGTCGATAAATTTTCTACTCTCATTGATCCGGAATGTTATATCTCCCCTTTATATACAGATATTACCGGTATTACCAACGAAATGGTAGTTGGAGCTCCAAAATTTCATCAAGTCGCAAAAAAAATTCACGAACTCACCGACAATAAAACCTTTGTTGCTCACAATGTGAGTTTCGATTATAATTTCATCAAAGCAGAATTCGCTTCCTTAGGTTTTCATTTCGAACGAAAGAAGTTATGTACTGTCCAATTAAGCAGAAAACTAATTCCCGGTCATAAATCATATAGCTTAGGGAAAATATGTGATGCATTGAATATCCCGAATAACGCAAGACACAGAGCGGAAGGCGATGCTGTAGCTACTGCGAAGTTGTTTGATATTCTACTTCAGGTTAAATCATCAGGAAGTCATCCAAAACTATTTGTGAAATAAACTTACCCAAGAGCATTTATTGTTTTAAATTGCTAATTCATTAATAATTGAAATCATGAAAACGATAAAAATCGGTAGTATTCTTTTATTTCTTTTCATTCTCCAATCTTCTTATTCAACCAATTGGTTAGTGGGGCCTAGTCGTTTTTATACCTTACCAAGTCAGGTTTCTACATTAGTTGCAAATGGAGATACGGTTTCTATTGATGCAGGAATATATAATTCCGATGTAGCGCATTGGACAGCCAATAATTTGTTGCTGCGCGGTGTGGGTGGAATGGCGCATCTAAAAGCAAACGGATTAAGTTGGGGTGGAAAGGCAATTTGGGTGATTGGTGGAAACAACACCAAAGTAGAATGGATAGAATTTTCTTTGTGTGCCTGTCCTTCCGAAAATGGTGCCGGTATCCGACAAGAAGGTCTGAACCTAACCGTTAGTCATTGTTATTTTCATGATAATGAAAATGGCATTCTTGCAGGAACATTAAATCCAAGTAAGATTATTGTAGAGTATACCGAATTTAGTAACAATGGTTTTGGTGATGGCTACACGCATAATCTGTACATCAACAATATTGATACATTGATTTTTCGTTACAACTATACACATCATTGTAACATTGGGCATGAATTGAAAAGCAGAGCGCATGTGAACTATGTGATGTATAACCGACTCAGCAATGAAGCAACCGGAAATGCCAGTAGAGAAATTGATCTTCCGAATGGTGGAACCAGTTATGTGATTGGGAATGTAATTGAGCAAGGACCTAATTCGACCAACTCCGGAATCGTAGGTTATGGATTGGAAGGATTGACAAATCCGGGACCACAAGAATTTTATTTTGTGAACAATACAGTTGTGAATGATCGCTCCTCCGGAACGTTCATTTCTTTGCCTGCTTCGGGTTTAGATTTGTATAAATCGTATAATAATATTTTTGCAGGACCGGGAACGTCTCTTTCAGGAGCTGCAACCGTTATAGATAGTTCGAATAATATTCGCGCAACCAGCATTGTAACAATGGGTTTTGTGAGTCCAAGTTCGTATGATTATCATCTTATCCCAAGTTCGATAGCTGTTAATTCTGGAACAAATCCTGGACTTGCGAATTCCGGTTTCCCATTAACACCTGACAAAGAATATTCACACCCAGCGAATGAAATTTTAAGATTAATAAGTGGTACAATCGATATTGGTGCACATGAATTTTCAATTCCTATTGGTATAAATGAAGTATCCGATTTGAAAAATGAATTTCACTATTGGATGCACGATGGAACAGTTACGTGCGCAACTTCGCTCCATTCAGTTGATATTTACATTTATGATGTGACAGGGAAATTGCTGCTTACTAAAAAAATCGGACAAGGTATTTCGGTGATCGATTTCAACGGATTTCCAGCAGGTGTTTACATTCTAAAAGGAGTAGTGGGAAGCGAAGTGGTGAGTGGGAAGTTTGTTCGGTAGTTGTTTTATTTATTTTGATTTGGAAAATTAACTGCCATTGGGTCTTTTAAAATAAAGCTTACGGGATATCGATAAGCAGCGTAAAAAATATTCGAATGATTCACCCCTAAACCCATACAAGCATTATTTACCTGAAATACATGATATCCGATAAATAAACCGTTTTTTAGTGGTGAATAACTAATATCTGCATTATAGCCCCAGCTTTTTGATTCGGATTTGTTGCGATTGTCAAATCCCCATTTAACAGATGTTTTCGAAAGGCCTAATTTTGAAACAACTTGGTTGTTTGTGTTGTTCAAAAGACTAATTCCAATTGTTTTGAATGTTGTTCTTTTTTTTCCTCTGAGATACGTATGACCAAAAAAATAATCATAAGCGATGTCAATACCAGCTCCTGATTCAGTTCCAGAAACAGTGTAATTAAAAAATGTAAATCCTAGGTGAGCTCCAAAGTCTAATCCAGATCCAAAATTATAGCCAATTTTTACCCCTGGAAGTATGTTGAGTGTGTTGAAAGAAGTTTGAGCATTTGTTTGAGTATGCAAGCCAATGAGCATGCATAAAATTAGAATAAATTGCTTTGAAATTTTAGTAGAAATTATCTGCATCCTAAATGATGACGTTTTCAACGCAGATTGGTTGCCTTAGTTCCCTAATTTTTAATCCCTTTCCAAACAATATTCAAATCATTCTCGATTTTATAATCTTTGGAATACGCTAAATGCAAACGATTTCGGGTGTCGGCATTGATGGCGATGTTTTTTATCGCATCAGCAGGTGAGAGCGCTGATGGACGTAATTTAGGAAGATGATCGTGTTTGTCGTTGCCGTAACCTACCCAGGATTTGAATCCAAACAACACAGCAAACATGTTTTTAACAAAACCGGCTTTGTTATCTTGAATCAAAACGAGTAGCGGTGAAAAGGCAATGATGAGGATGGAAGACAAGATATCAAACAGTCGTTTGTTGCGTTTGTTTTTTGGTTTCCCGATGGAATTCACATCAATGATATACAAATCGCCTGCAGTGTCAATGGAATTGCTGCCAATGATGGATAAACTTTCGGGAGGTGCAATCTTAAAATCTACATTTTCAGATACGAGGGTATGCATATAATCGATAATACCTTGAGAAGAAATATCGCGTGAACAAAAAATCACTTCATTGATTTTGTAAATTTCAATGACCTCTTCAATTTGGTTAATGTTGCCAACAAAATCAGGATGTGTATTCCCTTTATCGTTCGCACTAATAAAAACAAGGAAGCTGGTGTTGATGTTTGTTTGTTTAAGCAATTGACTTACACGCTCGTATTCCTCTTGCTGGCCAATGATTGCAATACGTTTGCTTTTATCAGGATTTAAGCTGAACGATTTCAATCCGGCAAAGTGAAAAGCCAAGCGAGAAATCAAATACGACAATACCACCCAACCCATTCCTAAAATAATTAATGCGCGGGAGAAACGATAGGCTTCCGGTAAAAGTGAATAACCAATTAAAATAATTCCTGTTCCCACCAAAATTCCTCGAATCACTCTAAACAAACGAATGGGTTTGTCGTAACCACCACTTAAATAAACGGTGAACATCCAAATGATGATATATGCCGGAAAAGCAATAGAGGTGAGGGCAGCCGAATAGGAACCTCCTTCGATGAACTTTATATTTTTTCGTAATAATCTTTGATTAATAATAAGCCGGTCATTATCAATGTAAAGTCGAATGCCGGTAATGCAATGGATTTAAGAAAACGGATAAAGATGGCTGCTCCGGCTCTTAAATAGATGGCGATATTGATTAAGAATGAAAAGAGTTTTGCATTGTTTTGTGAAAAATGCTTGTTGGCAAAAATGACCATCGCTTTGTAAAATACAAATACGTAGTTGATGCTGCTCTTTTTTGTGCTTTCTCCTTTGTAGTGAATAATGCGGGTTTCAGGGAAGTAGTAGTTTTTGTATCCGCCTAAAATAATACGATAGGATAAATCAATATCTTCTCCATACATAAAAAAGGTCTCATCCAATAAACCAACTTTATCGAGTGTGGTTTTACGCATGAGCATAAATGCTCCGGAAAGAATTTCTACCGCATGCGTTTTATCTTTATCTAAAAAGCCGAGGTGATATTTTCCGAATGTTTTTGACTTTGGGAATAAACGAGAAAATCCGAAGATTTTATAAAAGGCAACCGATGGAGTAGGCAGTCCGCGTTTTGATTCCGGTAGGAAATTTCCTTTCCCATCCAGCATTTTTACACCTAATCCACCCGCATCCAGATGTGTATCCATAAATCCGACTACTTTTTCAAATGTATCTTCTTCAACAACGGTATCCGGATTTAATAATAAAACGTATTCACCTTTTGCAATGCGCATGGCTTGATTGTTTGCAAAGGAAAATCCGGTGTTTTTTTTGTTTTCTATTAGTTGAACTTCCGGAAACTTTTCTTTCACCATGTTCACGGAGCCGTCAACAGAGTTGTTGTCGACTACGAAAATTTCAGTCGATACATTTTTTGAAGCTTTGCGAACTGAATGTAGGCATTGCTCTAAAAAATGTTGAACGTTGTAATTGACAATTACGACTGTTAACTTCATTTGAATGATAAGGAGTTTTCGTAGAGTGTACGATTGACAATAGAACGACCAAGCGTTACTTCATCTGCATATTCCAATTCATCGCCAATTGAAATTCCACGGGCAATGGTGGACACTGTTACATTGAATTCTTTTAACCGTTTATAGATATAAAAATTGGTTGTATCGCCTTCCATAGTTGTGCTTAAAGCCATTATCACTTCTTTGATTTCTCCGGAGGTTGCCTTTTTAACAAGCGTTTCGATATTCAAGTCACTTGGACCAATTCCATCCATTGGAGAAATAATTCCACCTAAAACGTGATAAACGCCACGATATTGTTGGGTGTTCTCAATGGCCATCACATCGCGGATATCTTCTACAACACAAATAACGCTGTTATCTCTGTGTGGGTTCACACAAACTTCGCACAAAGGTTTGTCTGAAACATTGTGGCATTTTTCGCAATAACGGAGTTCGTTACGGAGCTTAATAAAGGCACCGCCAAATTTGTTCACTTCAGCTGCATCTTGTTTCATTAAATGCAACACAAAGCGCAACGCAGTACGTTTTCCCACCCCGGGCAACTTACTAAATTCGTTTACAGCTTCTTCGATTAGTTTTGAGGAGAAGTTCATTGTCCCAAAAATACTATTTTTTGACGAGTATAAATAGGCATAATTTACTCCCGATTGTGTATTTTTACACAATTACTTTGTTAATAAAATGAAACTCCACAAATCGCTTGTAAGTGCTGTCATTGAAACCCTTCAACAAATTTTTGTACAGGGTGTTTATGCGGATAAGGCTGTAGAACAAGTACTCAAACAAAATTCACGCTGGGGCTCACGCGACAGACGATTTATTGCCGAAAATGTATACGAAATGGTACGTTGGTGGCGGTTTTTGGTGCACACGCTTGATAAAGGAGATGGAACAGATACCCCACATTATTATGAATTGTTTGCTGCCTGGCAATTATTGAAGGAAGTTGAACTACCAGATTGGGAAGAGTTTAAAGGAATAGAGAAGACTCATATTCTGAAAAATGCGGAACAGGTAAAAAAAACGCGAAAATATCGGGAATCTATACCGGATTGGTTGGATGAAGTAGCCACACGAGAGTTAGGGGAAACTGTTTGGGAAAAAGAAATTCATGAATTAAATAAGGAAGCACAAGTTGTACTTCGTGTAAACACCTTAAAAACAAATTCGGTTCAATTAAAACATTTATTAGCCGAACAATCTATTGAAACATTTCCTGTTGGCGATTATCCGGATGCATTGGTATTGGTGAAACGACAAAATTTACAAAACCTAACTGAATACAAACAAGGTTTGTTTGAAATTCAAGATGCCTCTTCTCAATTAATCGCTCCTTTTTTGGATTTGAAAGAAGGAATGACAGTGATTGATGCTTGTGCAGGAGCGGGAGGGAAATCCTTACACATGGCGGCAATGATAAACAATACCGGAAACATCATTTCAATGGATGTGGAAGAACGCAAATTACTGGAACTGAAAAAACGTGCAGATAGAGGAGGGGTGCGTATTATTAAAACACAATTAATTAATGATGCAGCGCTTTTAAAATTAAAAAATACGGCCGATCGGTTGTTGTTAGATGTGCCTTGCACCGGGCTGGGCGTGATTCGCAGAAACCCAGATGCAAAATGGAAGTTGAGTTTGGAGTTTATCGAAGGAATTACAAAAACACAGCAACAGATTCTTCAAAATTATTCTCAACTTTTGAAACCGGGTGGTGTTATGGTTTATGCAACCTGTAGTATTTTGCCAAGCGAGAATCAGCGACAAGTAGAAACCTTTTTGGAGAAAAATAAAAATTTCGAGTTGATTGAAGATCGAAAGATCCTACCGAGTGAAGGTTTTGATGGGTTTTATATGGCGAAGCTGAAAAAAAATGATTGAGATTTCAAATGATAATAATTTGATTTATCTGCTTTTAGAAAAAGCAGATGCTTTGCCCCAGCGTTTTGATATTGATGCAGTATTGGCATTTGATCTGGAAGACTCTTTTTATGTAGTGGTTTATTTAGCAGGTAACCGTAATTTTATTTCATTCAGAGCGAAGGAGTATCTCCAGGATAACAATGCGTTGATTTATATGCAACAGGTTGTTGAAAATGGCACGACACATGAAATACCTGCTTTGTTAGTTGATGAAGCATTGCAGTTAATTGAACATAAGATGCATACCAAGAAAAATAATCGTTATTTCTTTGATGCACATTGATGAAGTTGTAAATTTGCAGCAAAATATGAGTACATCCCCTAAATTTTATCTTGAATTGCTTGAGCCGCAAATTATTAAGGTTTGCATGACAGATGGAATTGATATTGAATTGAAGGATGCTCAGGAAATGATTCTTGCGGCTTCCGAATTAGCTAAGGGGAAAGAATATGTGACGGTATTTGATGCGTCAAAAACAGGTACAATTAGTAAAGAAGCGCGTGATGCTTTTGCTGTTTCTCCCAAACGAATTGCTGCAGCAATATTAACCGACTCTTTGGCCAATAAATTAGTGGGTAATTTTTTTATAAAATCACATAAGCCGCTTTATCCTACTCGTATTTTCTCTAATGAAAAGGAAGCTGTAAAATGGTTAAGAACACAGATTGCTTCTAAACGATAACCCCTCTCATCCGTTTCATTTAAATAATTTCTAAAAAGGAAAGTAGATTATCCTGCATTGATATTTCTATATTTGCATGATAGGTATTTCTACTAATGGCTGAATTTTCAACAAAAACAACAAAATGTGCATCTTTTACAATGATCGAAGATGGAATCATTCATATTACGTTGTTTGAAAATACAGAAATTGATCTTGTGGAATCAAAGAATATGCAGCAAATGTCGTGGTCGCTTACTCAAGGAAAGCCATTTGTTGCAATGATTGACGCACGTGTAAATATTGAAGTTTCAAAAGAAGCTCGCGAATGGGGCTCAACTCCTGAGGCGCAAAAAAATATGTTGGCACAAGCGGTGCTTGTCAATTCGATCGCGAACAAACTGGTAGGGAACTTCATCATAAAATTTCATAAACCGATTGCAAAAACGCGTTTGTTTTCGGATGCCCCTGCCGCATTGGAATGGTTGCGAGAGCAAAAAAGAATAGCAGATCTAAAATAAAAAAAGCCCGACATTTTGTCGAGCTTTTTATTTGATTTTTTATCGTGAACTTACATGTGAATCACTTCACCATAAGCAGCAGCAGCGGCTTCCATAATGGCTTCACTCATGGTTGGATGCGGGTGAACCGTTTTGATTAATTCATGACCGGTTGTTTCCAATTTACGGATTGCTACAATTTCAGCAATCATTTCGGTAACATTCGCACCAATCATATGCGCTCCTAATAATTCACCATATTTTGCATCAAAAATTAACTTCACAAATCCATCTTTTGCACCGGCAGCACTTGCTTTACCGCTAGCAGAAAATGGGAATTTACCAATCTTAATTTCTTTGCCTGCTTCTTTTGCTTTTGCTTCGGTCATACCTACTGATGCAATTTCTGGTTGGCAATAGGTACATCCCGGAATGTTATTATAATCTAATGGTTCTGGATGGTGTCCAGCAATTTTTTCTACACAAATAATTCCTTCTGCTGATGCAACATGTGCCAAGGCTTGTCCGCCAACACAATCACCAATGGCATAATATCCGGGGATGTTTGTTTGGTAAAACGGATTTGTTAAAATTTTTCCTTTGTCGGTTGCAATTCCAGTTTCTTCTAAACCTAAGTTTTCAATGTTTGCTTGAATTCCTACGGCAGATAAAACGATTTCTGCTTCAACAATTTTTTCGCCAGCTTTTGTTTTGATTTTTACTTTGCAATCTCCTCCTTTTGTATCCACACTTTCCACATTTGCTTCCGTCATCACATCAATCCCCATTTTTTTGAATGAACGCTCCAATTGTTTCGACACTTCTGCGTCTTCAACAGGAACAATGCTTGGCAGGAATTCTACCAAGGTAACTTTCGTTCCCATGGTCGCATAAAAGTATGCAAACTCACTTCCAATTGCACCTGAACCAACAACAACCATTGATTTTGGCATTTTCGGTAACGTTAATGCCTCACGGTATCCAATAATTTTTTTACCATCTTGCGGAAGGTTTGGCAATACGCGTGAACGTGCACCCGTTGCTATAATAATATGTTTTGCTTCATAAGTAGTCGTTTTACCATCGGCAGTTACATCTACTTTTTTACCTGCTTTGATTTTTCCAGTTCCGGTAATGACATCAATTTTATTCTTTTTCATCAAAAATTGAACACCTTTGCTCATTCCGTCAGCCACATCTCTACTGCGTTTTACAACCGCAGGGAAATCGGCTTCTCCGCCTTTTACAGTAATTCCGTAGTCTGAAGCATGATTTAAATATTCAAATACCTGTGCACTTTTTAATAAGGCTTTGGTTGGGATACATCCCCAATTTAAACAAATACCTCCTAGGTTTTCGCGTTCAATGATGGCTGTTTTTAAGCCTAATTGTGATGCTCTGATTGCAGCCACATAACCACCGGGACCGCTTCCTACTACTATTAAATCGTAACTCATAAGCTTTGAGATTATAAATTAGAATTATTGAATTTTTAAAGATACTTAAGATACGAAAGTAACAAAAAAACTGGTACAGATAACGAATCTTTACGAATTTACGAATCCTTCTATTTTATCGCTTGTAATTAGTAATTTCGTTTTAAATTCAGTCGATTTTTATCCGTAATTATGAAATATAGCGTATCCTACACCAAGCCACATCAACACTTTATTGATATTGAGTTCATCAGTGAAGTAAGTCAACCCGAAACACTTATTCAACTACCGGCATGGCGTCCAGGAAGATATGAATTAGGGAATTTTGCAAAAAATGTACAAAAGTGGGCTGCTTTTGATGAAAAAGGAAATTCATTAAACTTCCGAAAAATTACAAAAGATTGTTGGAAAGTAGATACCAAAGGCATATCCGAATTGCATGTGAAATACAATTATTATGCATTGGATTTAAATGCCGGATCTACCTTTTTGGATGCAACACAACTATACATGAATCCGGTAAATTGCTGTGTTTTTATTCCTGAAAAAACCAATGAAAAATGTTATTTGGAAATAAATCTTCCTGCCGATTACAAAGTAGCATGCGGGCTTTCATCATCTCCTTCAAATGATAAAGGAGTGAAATGCTTTGTTGCAAAAGATTATCATGAACTGGCCGATTCTCCGTTTATCGCTTCTCCATCTTTACAGCACAATCAGTTTGTATGTGCGGGGAAAGAATTTAATCTTTGGTTTCAGGGAGAATGCAAACCCGATTGGGCAAAGCTAAATACCGATTTTATTAAATTTTGCAATCATCAGTTGGAAATGATGAAGCAGGCTCCCTTTGATGCCTATCATTTTTTATTTCAGATAACACCTTATCGCACTTACCATGGAGTGGAACATACCACATCCACCGTTTTAGCACTCGGTCCGGGATACAATTTGATGAAAGGCGATTTGTATGAAGATGTATTGGGTGTTTGTTCTCATGAGTTATTCCATGCCTGGAACATTAAAACCATTCGCCCGATTGAGATGCAGCCCTATGACTACACAAAAGAAAATTATTCCAAATTGGGATATGTTTGTGAAGGCGTAACGACCTATTATGGTGATTATTTACTTTTCCGATCGGGGTATTTACCGAACAGCAATATTTTAAAACCTTTGATGAGCGTTTGCAAAAACATTTCGATAATTTCGGACGATTTAATTTGTCGGTTGCCGACTCCTCCTTTGATACATGGTTAGATGGATATGCTCCGGGAATTCCAAACCGTAAAACGAATATTTATGATGAAGGAAATTTATTGGCCTTTGTTACCGATATGTTTATTCGTAAAAATTCTCAAAACAAACATTCGTTGGATGATGTGATGCGCCATTTGAATGAACAGTTTGCTTTGAAAGGGAAAGGGTATTCGGATGTCGACTATAAAATGGCTGTAGAGCAGTTTGCTGGCCAGTCCTACGATGTAATTTATACTAATTATATCAATGGTAAAAACGATTATGAACCATTGCTAAAAGAGGCGATGAATTATATTGGTTGTGAATTACAACAAGAACCCAATTCGAAATTCAATGAACATGCTTTGGGAATAAAGGTAAATGAGGTAGCTGGTATTTGTAAAGTGACTGCAGTTTACATGGATTCGGTTGCTGATAAAGCTGGGATTGCACTCAATGATGATTTGATTTCAATTAACGATGTTCAGATAAAACCCGATGGAAGTGGAACCAACTTTACAGAGTGGTGCAATTACTTTGGTAATGCAACCGAAAAAATTGTTTTTGCAACGAATGGAATTGTAAAGACAGCTGAATTAGTTCCTCAACCGAAATCGTTTTACAAAACGATGAAGATGCGCAAAGCGAATGGCGTGAGTGAAGAGCAAAAAAAGAATTTTGAATTGTGGAGTGCCAATAAATATTAATCGATATGGACACTATGGAAGAGCAAACCCCTAATAATGAAGAAATAAAACGTCCCCGCTCGTTAACAATTTTATGTATCCTTACCTTTATTTTTACCGGTTTAGGAATCTTGTCGAGTATTATCACTCCTCTTACTGCGGAAACGATGAAAGAATTCATGCTGTCATCTCCGGGCTATGACGAAGAGGCAATGAGAGAAAGTTTACGTGTTATTGAAGCCGGTTGGGGGTATTATTTAACTACGTTGTTTTTTACGTTCGTTTCTTTAACCGGAGCAATACTTATGTGGAATTTAAAAAAGCTCGGTTTTCACTTTTATGCTTTTTCTAATTTGATGATTATGTTTGTTCCGAAGTTATTTTTGGACATCACCATCAGCTGGTATGCAATCTTTTTTTCACTTGCATTCATCAGTTTTTATGCATTCTATTTAAAATTTATGAAATAATGCAGCTTTTTTTCTCCTTGATTGATGTGTTAAATTAATTGTCAAATTGTTTGATAATCAGTTAGAAATGATGACTTTTTATGATTGTTGTCATGTATTAACTAATAACTTGTTAATAACATATTGAACCCGACTTTTGGATGAACGGCCTTTTTTTTTATTAGCTAAAGAATTTCAACTATAAACTAAATAAAAACTAAAAACAAAAAACTATGGAACAAACAAACAATGGCGGTGAAGCCGCAAAAAGACCAGTATTTTTAACAGTATTGTGTATCTTATCTTTTATCGCAGCGGGTTTCGCAATCCTTGGATACATTGCAGTTATTGGATTAATGGGTGCAGCTACCGCTGTTTCTTCTGGAATGGAAGGTATGTCATCTGAAATGTCATCTGAAATGAGTGAAGCAATGAATACAGCTATGGCAGCAACTCCTGGAGTTGGTTTAACTTGGGCTTATATTATTGTTGGTTTCTTAACTACAATTGTTGCTCTTTTCGGAGTTATCAAAATGTGGAAATTGCAAAAATCTGGCTTCATGTTATATACTGGAGCAACTGTAGTTTCTTTAATTATGGGAATCGTTTATTCAGGTTTCGCTGCATCTATCATGGGTATCGTTATTTCTGCGGCATTCATCGTAATGTATTTCTTGAATACAAAAGCAATGAAATAGTCAATACGACTTTTTAATAAAAACACTCCTCTAATCGGGAGTGTTTTTTATTTTACTACGTTTGTAACCAGTATCAAAAACAACTATTATGGAAGATATAAATAATGAGAATATGGTGCCCGCAAAGTTGCCTCAGTTTTTAAAAGTACTTTGTATTTTAACATTTATTGCTGTAGGATTGGGCCTTGTAAGTGGGTTGTATAGCCTAATAAAAGCACCTTATGCCTTGGAAGAATACGAAACGATGATGGAAATGTCGGGTGGGAATCTACCAACAGAAGGTTTTCTGGGTTCGCTTATGGAAATGGGGCATCAAAATGCATTGAATGCACTTCCACTTGCTTTAACTGCTATTGGTTCAAATCTATTCTGCCTTTTTGGTGCATTAATGATGTGGAAATTGCGTAAAGTTGGTTTTTATGCCTATGTATGTGGACAAATTTTGGGAATTGCAATCCCCGGAATATTAATGGGATTTAGTGGTTTTATGCTCTTGGGAGCCGCTATTCCAATTGCTTTTATCGTGATGTATGCCATCAATTTAAAACACATGTCGTAGTTCATTAAGTATTAATTTTTATAAATCAATTTATCATGGATGAAGCAGCAACAGTGAGCCTTATAATTCTTTTGGTTATTGTAGGAATTGCAATTGGATTAATCCCTCAAATTTTTTACTTGTTGACGTTGCAAAAAACGTTGAATGAAGTGAGTCCGCAAAATCAAAAATTACCTCCCGGTCAAGTTTGGTTGATATTAATACCGCTGTTTGGTTTGGTATGGTCGTTTATTGTTGTAAATCGAATTGCAGATTCTTTAAAAGCCGAATTTATTTCAAGAGGGATTCAACAAACGGAAGATCGTCCCGGTTATAGTATCGGACTTACCTATTGTATTCTTTATTGTTGCAGTATTATCCCTTTTCTTGGAGGATTGGCCGCTTTAGGTGGTTTGGTCTGCTGGATTATTTATTGGGTTAAAATTGCAGGCTATAAAACGCAATTGCAGCAAACGAAAATATAAAAAATAAAATAACCCTCTTTCCAAAACGCAAAGAGGGTTATTTATTTGTCAAATCTGTTTTCGATTACTTAATCGCTGTTACACTAATTTCTACATTTACATTCAACGGAAGTTTCGATACTTGCACCGTTTCTCTCGCAGGATAATCACCCTTGAAATAAGAACCGTATACTTCATTTACTGAAGCAAAATTGTTCATGTCCGTTAAAAAGATGGTCGTTTTCACAATATTGGTAAAATCCATTCCGGCATCGGTTAAAATGCCTTTTACGTTTTCCATTACTTGTGTGGTTTCTGTTTTAATATCCGCAAGCATCAACTCTCCAGTTACTGGATGTTTTCCTACTTGTCCGCTCACGAATAACATATTGCCGAATTGTACCGCATGACTATATGGCCCAATTGGTGCCGGTGCATTTTTTGATGTAATAATTTTTTTCATGGTATTATTATTTTTAAGAATCTATAAATTTACTCCTTAATTCCATAGTCACCTAGTCACCTAGTCACCTAGTCACTTAGTCACCTAGTTACTTATTGATAATCCTGCCAGCCTCTTCTTCTACTTAATTTCAAATCTCTCAACACAGAAGATTTGACATTGATATCGATGGAAAAACTTTGACGGAAACCGAAAGGTACCCAATTAAAACGCATTTCCCAGCAATGTAAATCTCGGTAAACATTTACGGAGGTTAACGTCATTTTTCTTTGTGTAAAATCATAACCGGAGGATAAACTGATTTTCCATTTTTTTGTTAAACTTAAATCACCGTTAAAAGTCACCGATTGTGAAACCGTTTCAGTAATGCCGGGTTTGCTATAATTGATATTGTAATACACATTCAAATTCCATGGTACATTAAAGTCGACATAGGCATCGCGGTGCGCATTAATAAAATCTAATTCGTCTTGTGTTCCCACTGTGCTGGTTTTGGGTTTGTTTGCATCACCATCTTTGCTTCTAAAATTTGCTCAAAGAAACGTTGGAATTGGTAATTCTACCGATTTTCATTGTTCTTGTATTCAAACTTTCAATTCTGTTTCCTATTGAATCAATCTGATACGGATCAATTAATGCTGTTGCGTTTATGTCCAAACGATTAAACAACCGTGTACGCCCATTGATATTGATGGATGACCAATTGAAATTTTCTGCAGCTAAGTTGTACGACATGCCAATGTTGAAACTTTCCAATAGACTTATTTTTTTATCTACGTTCCCCGAATCCGTATGCTGTCGGATTTTGGCTTCAATGGAATTGTTTAAATTAAATCCGATTAATCCTGATTTTCCAGCTTGTGGTGAACCATAAATTCCATTTTGAAAAATAGAATATTTCTGCTCTGTTCCTAATGCATCTGTTTGCACACTTTTATAATAGCCGTATCCGCTTTCACTAAAGTCGGGGCGATAACTTGCACTTAATGTGGGGTAGCAACGTGTCGTATTTGTTTTAGGCGTTTGGTTCTGAAAAAGTAATCGCCATACAAACGAGTACTTAATCCGGTGGATACACTAAAATCATTTGCCATTTTTGCTCCAACAATTGTATCTGTAAAAACATAATTAATATTCGGGTCGTATCTTTTTTGAATGGTTTCAAAATAAATATTGCTAGCGGTATTAATGGTGGGTGTTAATGTGAAATACTTCAACACATTAAAAGAGGTGCTGATGGGCATTGTAAATCGAACACCGTTTTTCATTTGTCGCAAGGTACGGTCAGTAAACAACAACGTATCATAGGTATTGATATCGTTTCTGGCATTGGCGGTTGCACTCAAACCAATTTTATCATACCATTTTGTACCTACACTATTTTTGCCTTTGAAGGGATAAATACGATTCATATTTAAAGCCAATTCGGGTAAGCTGACATCAACCTTTTTTGTAATGGTATTTTGACTGTGTCGTGCATTCGCTGAAAAATTAAAGGGTGTTCCGGAAAAGGATTTGGAATACGAAATATTCGATTGAAAAGTATTGGATAAATAATCGCCTGTTACATTTCCGTTGTATTTGTTATAGGAACTACTTCCTGCATTTACATTGGCGGAAAAACGACTGTTCGGTCTTGATTTTGGATCTTGCTGATGATTCCATCGTACAAAAAAGTCGTTGCGAGTGATGGAATTTGGTAATTCTTTGTCGCCCTCAATGATGCGAGAATAATTGATACTTAATCCTCCATTATAGCGATAGCGCTTTTTATAACTGCTTGCTGCTTTTGCTCCGAAACCACCATTGGAATAAACATCGCCTCTCAGCGCCAAATCAACATATTCGTTCATTCCAAAGTAAAATCCTCCGTCTTTCAAAAAGAATCCGAAGTTGAGTGATTCACCATAGGTAGGCATTAATATACCGGAGGCTCTGCCTTTTTTGTTTGGGAAGTATCCAAAAGGAATAGCCAAAGGGGTAGGGATGTCTGCTAAATAAAGTACAGCCGGACCTGTTACAATTTTATCATCCGGAATTACTTTTATTTTTTTAGCTCCGATATAAAAATGGGGATGCTCCAAATCGCAGGTAGTATATTTTCCGTGCCCTACATAATACACATTGTTGGTGTCTTTCTTTATATCTCGTCCATGGATGTAACCTTCGCCTTGCTGGGTAATCACATCTACAATCTTTCCTTTCTTCGTATTAAAGTTATAGGTGATTTTTCCGGCTGTAAATTTATCAGCTCCCTGTTCAAATACCGGCTTCTGAATGTCTTTGCCAGCGCTATCTTTCATCGTGGTGGCATATACAACATTGTTTTTGAAATCAATCTCAATATAACCCGCTTTTAGATTCAATCCATCATAAATTACTAACGCATTATTATAAAGGTATGCTTTTTGATTAGCTCGGTCGATGAGCATAGAATCGGTAGCGCTGTAGATTACTTTTTCCTCAAGAAAGGGTTTGCCCTCCTTTTTTTGCGGAACAGTATCGATTGTTTTTACAATGGTATCAACAGGCAAAGCATTCATTACAAATGCCGAGCTCGTTGCAGTTATTAACAAACTAACGAGGATAAAAAATGATTTTAGCGAAGCAATACGCAATTTTAACTAGTAATTTTGGTTTTAGTACAATTGATCAGGTTCAAAACTAAGTAAAAAAACAAACAATTGGCAAAGGACAATAGCCGTTTGCCAACATTAAATTGTTGCTAATTACACAAAAAAACATTGAAAAAATTACTTTCTATATCGTTTCTGTTTTTCGCCTGTTTTTTGGTGAGCTCGTTCTCTTCAAAATTCAAGCCAATATTTGCGGTTAAAACCATTGTTATCGATGCAGGGCATGGCGGAAAAGATCCAGGGTGCCATGGTGTTAAATACAAGGAGAAGGATATCGCATTGGCTGTCGCTCTTAAATTCGGTAAATACATCGAAGAAAACATGAAAGATGTAAAGGTCGTTTATACCCGTAAAACAGATATTTTCCCTTCCCTTCAAGAAAGAGCAAATATTGCTAATCGTGCGAAAGCCGACTTATTCATCAGTATCCACTGCAATTCTGCTTGTTATAGAGATAAAAAGTTAAAAAAAGACATTTGCAACAACGATGCGCACGGTGCGGAAACCTACGTAATGGGTATTAAAAATGAAAAAGGGAAGATGGATGTCGCAACGCGAAAATGCGGCCATTTTATTAGAGGACGATTATGTGAAAACTTACGAAGGATTTGACCCTAATTCAGATGAATCCTACATTATTATGAGTATGTTCAATGATAGTTATGTGGATCAGAGTTTAAATTTTGCATCCAAAGTGCAAAAACAATATGGCCAAAAAGTGGGTCGTAAAGACAAAGGCGTTAAACGTGCAAGTCTACTCGTACTTTGGAAATCCTACATGCCAAGTGTATTAACAGAGATTGGTTTTTTGACCAACCCTTCTGAAGAGCAATTTTTGGGCTCGGCAAAAGGTCAAGACTACCTCGCATCCGGTTTATTTAGAGCTTTTAGAGAATATAAAGATGAAATAGAAGGGGTTACTAGGAAATACGATGACTCCTTCGAGAAGCAAGAGGCATATAAAATGACGAAAGAGGACTCTTTGGAATTGAAAGAAATTAGTAGAAATCTTTCGCCAATTGTGAAGGAGGAGAAGGATTCGGTGAAAGCAGATGGCAAAGAAGAGGATGTTGTTAAAAAAGATACTCCGGAAGTGCCAAAAAACACATCTGATTCACCAATTGTCTATAAAGTGCAGATAACATCATCCGATAAGCCGATTCCCTTAAATTCTGAAAAATTTGCCGGAGTGGAAAAGCCTGGAGAATATATCGATAGAGGGATTTATAAATATACTTCAGGTGAATGTAAAAGCCAAGCTGATGCAGCTAAACTACAGGCTTTATTGCGAAAAAATGGGTTCAAAGATGCATTTGTAATAGCAATGCAAGATGGGAAAAGAATTCCGCTTAAATAATCGCAATATTTCATTAAATTTGCACAACAACGTTAACGTCTTAAAGTGAAACTATCAAAAGAAGTAAAAGTCGGAATTGTCACCACCTTAGCCATTGGATGTTTTATTTATGGCTTTAATTTTCTAAAAGGAAGGGATTTGTTTTCTTCTCAGCGCAAATTCTATGCAGTCTACAATAATATTGATGGATTGGTAGAGGCAAATCCTTTAATGATTAATGGATTTAAAGTTGGGATTGTAGGGAAAATTGTTTTGGCGAATGATACTTCTACAAGCGTAATTGTTACCCTGTTGCTTGATAATGATGTAAAAGTTCCTCGTAATTCTGTTGCAAAGGTGGTTAGCTCCGACATCTTAGGTTCCAAAGCGGTTCAATTAATACTTGGCAAGGGAATCACTTATGCCGAAAGTGGTGATACATTGGTTTCCGCTCAGGAAGACGATTTAAAAACCGCAGTAAATAAAACCATTGCTCCATTGCAAGAAAAAGCAGTAGGTTTAATTTCTTCTATTGATTCGGTAATGGTGGTTGTACAACAAGTTTTTAATGAAAGTGCACGTCAAAATCTTGCGAAAAGTTTTGAGAGCATTAAGTTGGCCATTACTTCCTTGGAAACAACTTCATACCGATTAGATACAATGGTGCAAAGTGAGAAAAGCAAAATCTCAAGCATTCTGTCGAAAGTAAATACATTGGCTACTACACTTGCAAACAATAGTGATAAGTTAGGAAATGTGATTAATAATTTTTCAAACATAAGCGATTCCATTGCGAAATCAAATTTGACTTCTGCTATCAATAATGCGGATGTAGCTTTGGGACAAGCCTCTCAGATTATGACGAAAATAAACAGTGGGCAAGGGACAATGGGGATGTTAATCAACAATGATAGCTTGTATCGCAAATTGGATAAATCATCTGAAGATTTAGATAAATTGTTAAAAGATTTAAGAATCAATCCTGAACGTTATGTTCGTATTTCTGTATTTGGTCGGAAGGATAGGAATAAACCTAAAGATTAGGTAATGTCTTGTCTTTTACTTGATACTCACTACATGATACTTTTTATTATGATCTCAAGCATTATTTTCATTTTATTATTCCTAGGCGGTGCGATTTTTTTCACCTTGAATGCACGCAAAGTCAGACGAAATATTTTATTAGGAAAAGACATTAATCGAAAAGATAAATTTTCGGAGCGTGTAAAAATTATGAGTTTGGTGGCACTCGGACAAAAGAAAATGTTTGAGCGACCGATACCGGCAATTCTCCATTTATTCCTTTATGCCGCATTTGTTATTACCCAAATCGAATTAATTGAAATTATCCTAGATGGCGCATTAGGTCATCATCGCTTGTTTCGTTCATCATTAGGTGGTTTTACACGTTTATGGTGAGTTTTATTGAGATACTATCTGTTCTTGCTTTTATAGGGACGATCGCATTTTTATCCAGAAGAAATTTATTAAAAGTACCTCGCTTAGTAAAAAACGAATTGAATGGTTGGCCCAAACTGGATGCGAATTTAATTTTGATTAGTGAGCTCACTTTAATCTGTTTCATTTTTATGATGAATGGGGCAGATGAGGTGTTGTATTCACAAGGATTATCGCATGCTGAAAATTTAGCTGACGGTTCGTTGGGATTTTCAATTAGCAGTCATCTTGGACCAATGCTTTTTGGTGGAATGTCCCCAGAGGCATTACATACGATTGAACGAATAGGTTGGTGGGGACATATTGTAATGGTTTTAGGATTTTTAAATTACTTACCTTATTCGAAACACTTTCATATTCTTTTAGCATTTCCAAATGTGTTCTATTCGAACTTAGAACCTAAAGGAAAATTTACCAATATGGAATCGGTGACCAATGAGGTGAAAGCCATTTTTGATCCTTCATTTGTTCCACCCGTTGTGGATCCGAATACACCGATGCGATTTGGTGCAAAAGAAGTAACGGATTTGACCTGGAAACAATTGCTGGATGCGTATACCTGTACAGAGTGTGGAAGATGTACTTCTTCTTGTCCAGCAAACATTACCGGTGAATTATTGTCTCCCCGTAAAATTATGATGAGCACTCGTGATCGCTTGGAAGAAGTTGGGAAAAATATGGATGCCAATAAAGGGGAGTTTAAAGATGACGGAAAATCATTGTTAGGAGATTACATTACTCCTGAGGAGTTGTGGGCATGCACTTCGTGCAATGCTTGTGTTCAGGAATGTCCTGTAAATATTGATCCACTGAGCATTATTATGGATATGAGACGATTTATGGTGATGGAACAAAGTTCGGCACCAACCGAGTTAAATGGAATGTTTACAAACATAGAGAATAATGGTGCGCCATGGCAATTCAGTCAGGCTGATCGATTAAACTGGAAGAACGAATAACAATATGAAATTAATTGAAAAAGAAGAAAACGGACAATTGATTAGTCCGGTTTTGCCATCCAACGTAAAAAATTATTTAATTGATATTGACGGAACGGTGTGTGATGATATTCCGAATGAACAACCGGAACGAATGGCAACTGCTGCGCTCTATCCTGAAGCATTGGTTACGTTAAATAAATGGTTTGATGAAGGACATATCATTACTTTTTTTACTTCGCGAACAGAAGCACATCGTGAAGTAACGGAACAATGGTTAAAAGAGAATGGTTTTAAATATCATGGATTGTTGATGGGAAAACCGAGAGGTGGAAATTATCATTGGATCGATAATCACATGGTGAGAGCAACTCGATATGAAGGGCGATTTACAGATTTAATACAAAAGGAAGTTACTATAGAAGTTTTTGAAAAATAATTTTAGCATGAGCGAGCAATTGAGTGTACCAACAATGGCCGATTATTTGGCAAAAGGAGAATCTCCTGAAATTTTATTTTGGGTAGGTTGTGCCGGTAGTTTTGACGACCGAGCAAAAAAAATCACCAAAGCAATTGTTAAGATATTAAACCATGCGAATGTAAAATTTGCAGTTTTGGGTACAGAAGAAAGTTGTACTGGAGATCCTGCAAAACGTGCTGGCAATGAATTTTTGTTTCAAATGCAAGCCATGAACAACATTACGGTGTTGAATGGGTATGAAGTGAAAAAGATTGTTACTGGTTGTCCTCATTGCTTTAATACGTTGAAAAATGAATATCCAGCCTTGGGAGGAAGTTATGAGGTTATTCATCATACACAATTGTTGCAAGACTTATTAAACAGCGGAAGAATAAAAATTGAAGGCGGAAGTTTTAAAGGAAAAAAAATCACATTCCACGATCCTTGTTACTTAGGTCGCGCGAACGATGTTTATGAAGCACCGCGTTCGGTAATGATAAATTTGGATGCAGAGTTGTTGGAGATGAAACGTTCTAAAGCCAATGGCTTATGTTGCGGAGCAGGCGGGGCACAAATGTTTAAAGAAGCGGAAAAAGGAAACAAAGAAGTGAATATTGAACGCAGTGAAGAAGCGTTGGCACTCAACCCTGATGTAATTGCTGTAGGTTGTCCGTTTTGCAATACAATGATGACGGATGGTGTGAAGCACTTTAATAAAGAAAATACAGTTAAAGTATTAGATGTTGCGGAGTTAATCGCTCAGGCAAAAGACTTATAAGAATGACGAGCCACAAACATATGCCAGCCGATGCCCGTTTATGGGTGTATCAAAGCAATCGTATTTTATCGGATGCTGAGGTGAAGGCGATTGAAGAAGAAGGATTAAAATTTATTTCAGATTGGGCCGCACATGGCGCCAGCTTAAAGGCCAGTTTTGATGTGTTACATCATTTATTTGTTGTAATAGCTGTAGATGAAAAACAAGCGTTGGCAAGCGGTTGTAGTATTGATAAATCCGTACACTTTATCAAAGAATTGGAACAGAAATTAAATTTAAACCTCTTTGATCGTATGCAAGTGGCATATCGAACTTCCAATGAAATTAATGTATGCAAGCTGTCGGAATTTGAAAAACTGGCAGCCCAAGGTTTAGTAAACGAATCAACGATTGTTTTCAATAATATGGTTACTTCTAAAGCTGCATTCGATTCAGAATGGGAAGTGCCATTAAAGCAGAGCTGGCAAAACAGAGTTTTGGCTTAGTCTTTAGAATTAGAAGCATCTTCCATTTTTTTCCACCCATCGCTATTTGCATAGGCGTTTAATGAGTTTTCCAGGTCGGTTAGTGCTTTCGGAGCACCGCTTCTTTCTTTAATTTTTTTTGTTTTCCCATTGTTGGTATAAGTGATGTATTTAATTGGGAAATCGGTAATGTTGCCTAAATATTCATCATTTAGGGTGAAAAATTGCGCATCTTCAAAAGCTTTTACAAATGCATCTAGTTCAGCGTTTGAGATTGCTTTTGAATACGTTCCAATTTTTTCGGTGTGTTCTTGCCCAACAAATGTTGCTGTTTTTGTTTCACCGTTTATCGTGAGGGTATAAATCGGACAGCGCCCGAAGCAAGGAGTTGTTTTGTAGATAATCGTTACTTTACTATTATCTTTTTCCGGTGTTTGAGCCGTTTTTTTTGTGCTGTTGCATGGTGCAATTACCAGTAAAAAAAAGGAGTACAATAATACTTTCATCTTATTTTGCAATTATGTATTTGTTATAATAGGCAATAATTTTATCCTTATTTTTTGCCGCAAAATCTTTGTACTGTTCGTAAAAGTCGATGTGATAGCAAGTAACTAATACATAACAATCAAGATAGCCGTCTTTTTGCATTCGTTTCGCTTCCTCTAAAGAGCTGTCATTGCTATTTTTTAACATTTCTTCCCAGCTGAATACTTCCAAGTATTTTGTTTTTGTGAGTGTAGAGTTATTAATAAATCCATTTGCATCACAATCTTTGCTTATTTTGTTAAGTGCATTTTCATAATGTGTCCACGGCTCTTTGGTGGCTTGTTTTTTGTCATCCACATACTCATTAAAATCGGTGTTTGTGGTGTCTTTTATTTTGTTGGGGAAGCAACCTCTGGGAGTCCATTTGATGTCAATCTTTTTGTTGTTTAAGTAAGCTGCATCATCCAGTTTTTCAAACATGTTTAAGTCGGGATAAACAGCAGTTACTAAGATGGCTTCATCTAAGCAGTTTGGGTACAAACCTTCTTTGGCATATGCATCCACCAAATATTTTCTGGGTTCCAATTGATTCGGAAACTTTTGAGAAGCTTCTTTAAAATATTTAATTGCTTCTACATAATTCCCCATAAAATAATAGCAATCACCTAAGTATAAGCTAGCTTTGTAAAAATTAGGTTGTTCTTCAATCGCTCTTTTATAGGCTTTTGCAGCCTTTTCATAGTTTTTTTTGCCAAACTCTTCTTCCGCATCATTGAAATACTTAATCGCTTTTTTGCTAACAACCGAATCAATTTCTTCATCCACAAAATAATTCCTTAAAATGATACTGCATCCCGTGGCATCGGTGGAAGTAAGTAGTGCTTTTTTCATCGTATAGATGTATTTGTTAAAAGCTCTTTTGGAAGGCTTGATTTTATTCATTAGTTCCATTACTGAGTTCGCCAACGAGTCATCTTTGATTTCATTACCATCTTTATCTTTGGTGGTAATGGTCATGTTATTAAACAAATTGTCAGTTGCTTTAGCATCCTTGTAGGACTTGTATCTGAGTTTAGATAATAAATCCCAGCCATCTCCGAATCCCGGATTCTCATCTAAGACCTTAACCAAATAAGTTTCTGCATCTTCGTATTTTTCTTTTTTGATGAGGTCTTTCACTTTGTCGAGTTTTTTGTCCAGCGGATTTGATTGTGCTGTCGCAAAAGTGAAAGAAAGCACTAAAATGCTTAGTAAAAGGAGTGTTTTTTTCATGTTTCGGTAGTTTATCGGGTTACCATTTGAAAATGTCATTTACATTCAAAGGTCGTTCTTTTTTACGCCAATTAAAATCTTTTAGTCTTAATTCTTTGGCTGTTACTTGTTCAAGCGGAAATAAGGTCGCATCGGGTTTGGTGATGAACGTAATTTTATCCACTTTGTTGTTTTTTAAATATACTTTCAAATCGCTACAATCGGCTCTATTTACAGCTTTTATTTCCTCTTTTTCTTTTACAAAATAGAGCGTTTGACCGTTCCCTTCTACATTTACTAGGTACAATTTATTTTTTTGAAAATAGCCGTTCATCATTTTACCCCGTATTTGATTGAAGCGAAGACTATCTTCTTCAGAAACAATAAATGAGGAGCCTTTTAGCTCAAGTGAACGAATGGATTTGTTCCCAATAACCACTTTAATGCTATCGGATGTGAGTTGATTTTCATCGGACCACAGAACCGGCTTCCCGAACATGCGCATTGATGAATCCATTGTACTGTAATAGAGTGAATCACATTTTCCTTGTAGGTCCTTTTTATAGAATTTCACTTTGTGGTAGGCAAATAACTGTTGATTCTCAGCTTTTACATTTTCATAAATATAAGTGGTATCGGTGCCTATTATTTTAATTTGTTTAATTTTCTTTTGAACGGGTACTTTGTTTTCCTTACTGGTGGTTGATTTTGTTGTGCTTTTTTGTTTTGACCCGATTGCTTTTAGCGTATCAGCGTGAAGGTAGAGCGTGTCTTTCTCATAGATCTGTGTAAGTAGCGCATCTCCGGTAACAATAGAAAGATCTTTAAATTCATTATGAACCGCATAAGCTCCTTTAATGTTGATATTTTGTGTTGTATCAATGATTTGTACATTCTTTATTGCACGGCCAATTCCTTTTTTTCTGTCGTAGTATAAACTATCACCAAACATCTTTTGTTCCTTGGTTAAGATATAGGCGTTTTTGCTAAAGCGCGACTGGTCATTATATGTATCATACCATCCATCTTCTGCATAAATGAGGTTATCTTTACTTTTGATTGTAGTAGGTCCGATGAAGAAGGTCATTTTAGAAGAGGTATTGTAGCGCATGGTATCGCAATTGATCACAAACTGCGGGTTTGTAAGGATAACATTTTTACGAAAAGTAAGGTCGTTACTTTTTGCAAAAAAATACCCTGTATTACTTGTGAGTGTATTTTCTTTATTGATGATTCGTGCCGGAGTAACATAATATCCTACACTTGTAGAAACATCATAGTTTAATTCATCCGTTGTTAGTTGCATGTCTCCTTTGTTGACAACTACATTTTTAGAGATAAGCGCTTTTTTTGTATTTCCGTTGTATTTTAATAATTCACCATACAAATGGATACTATCTCCTTGCTGAATATGGATATGACCAAAAGCATCCAACGAATTATCTTTGTATAAATAGGCGCTATCGCAAAACATAAGTGTATTGTCCTGACGAAAACGTACATCTCCAATTAAACGTTGGGCTCCATTGCCTAATTTATTGTCGAATTTAAGGGAGCCGGCATGTTCAATTTTTATTTTTTTGCTTTCAGATTTTATTTTCTCTTGGGAATAGGAATGGAGTGGAAGAAGAGTCAGAAAATAAAAAGCAAGAAATAAAAACGATCTAATTTTTGTTGTGATCAAATTTTTATTTTCTGCTGAAGTCATTGGTTTGGTATAAAAGGTGTTGCTATGAAAGTCGCTTGAATGAATTAAGTCATTTGGGTAGGCAATTACTATACCAATTCTTTTTTACACATTAATGTTTGTGTACGATCGGGACCAACCGAAACAATAGAAATCGGTACACCAACTTCTTTTTCAATAAAAGAGATGTATGCATTCAATGCTTCCGGCATTTGATCCGGACTATTTAAACCTGTTAAGTCCTGATTCCATCCTTTTAAAGGTGTATATACAGGAGAAAGCAATTCAGGAGAACAATCATAAGGCAAATAATCAATTTTTTTACCTTGATAATTATAATGCGTACATACTTGTATGGTTTCAAAGCCACTTAAAATATCTGCTTTCATCATCATGAGTTCGGTAACCCCATTAATCATTACGGCATATTTTAATGCTGGTAAGTCCAACCAACCTGTGCGTCTTGGGCGGCCTGTAACAGAGCCAAATTCACGACCGTTGTTTCTGATTTTGTCACCAACTTCATCGTGCAATTCAGTAGGAAACGGTCCACTCCCTACGCGAGTGCAATACGCTTTAAAGATTCCAAATACTTTTCCAATACGATTTGGTGCAATTCCTAAACCGGTGCATGCGCCAGCACAAATGGTGTTGGAAGACGTTACAAAAGGGTAGGAACCAAAATCAATATCTAACAAAGAACCTTGGGCACCTTCTGCTAAAATAGCTTTGTCGTTTTTGAATGCATTATTAATGTAATGTTCACTTTCTATTTGTTGGAAAGCTTTTAACTCATCTATTGCTTTAAACCATTCTGGTTCCATTGCAGATAAATCGTATTCAAAGTTATGGTGTGCCAACATTTGTTTATGTTTTTCAACTAAAGCAGCATATTTATCTTTGAAATTTGGTAATGAAATGTCTCCAACACGGATTCCATTTCTACCGGTTTTGTCCATATAGGTTGGTCCGATACCTTTCAGTGTAGAACCAATTTTTTCTTTTCCTTTAGCTGCTTCAGAAGCGGCATCCAATAAACGATGTGTCGGCAAAATAAGATGTGCTTTTGTTGAGAGCAAAAGTTTTGATTTTACATCAACCCCCATTTTTATCAACGCCTGAATTTCAGACATTAACACAACCGGGTCAATCACAACACCATTCCCAATAATGTTGATGGCTTTATCATGAAATATTCCGGAAGGGATGGTACGCAATACATGTTTAATACCGTTGAATTCTAATGTATGTCCTGCATTTGGGCCACCTTGAAAACGACCGATGATATCGTATTTTGGTGTTAATACATCAACAATTTTTCCTTTACCTTCGTCTCCCCACTGAAGACCTAATAATACATCTACTTTCATTAATCTGTTAATTTCAAATGTTTATTTATTTAATATTTCAATTGCATCTTCAACGGTATTACAAACATTAAAAACACTGTTTAATTTCGTGATAATTAATAGCTCCGTTATTTTTTTGTTAACGTTACAAATAGCAACATCTCCACCTGCTTTACGAGCTTTTGTAAGAATATTGATAATAACATTCAATCCGCTGCTGTTCAAATATTTTAAATCTACAAGATTCAAAAGAATTTTGTTCTCGTTTTTTGAAATGCCTGTTTCAATTTCTTCCAATAATAAAGTGGCTTGGCCACGGTCAATCAATTCACCATAAAAAAGGTAGGAATTGATGTCGCCATATTTACTTGATTTATAATCGAATATCATGCTTTTGATTTTTTTTCTTTGTTTTTTTTATGTTCGCAAGTGCCAGTTTTGTTGAGCTTATTACATCTTCCGTAAAAGTTTAAAGAATGATGATTGATGCTAAACTGTAATACATCTTCGGCCATCTTTTGAATTTGCTGAATTCTGGGATCACAAAACTCGAAAACCTTTTCGCAGTCTTGACAAATTAAATGATCATGTTGCTTAAATTCATACGATTTTTCGAATTGAGCTAAATTCTTTCCAAATTGATGTTTTGTAACGAGGTTGCAATTTAAAAGAAGCTCAATCGTATTGTATAATGTTGCTCTACTCACACGGTATTTTTTGTTCTTCATGTGAATGTACAGCGATTCAATGTCAAAATGACCACCATGAGAATAAATCTCACTTAAAATTGTAAAACGCTCAGGTGTTTTTCTGTGACCATGATTTTCAAGGTATTCAGAAAAAATTTGTTTTACGGTTTCTTTTGTATCGGCTCCCGACATTGCTTTATAAAATAGAGGTATAAAATTACGAAAATTATTGGTTTGGAACCTGAAAGATATCCACAAAATATATAGCCCAAATGCATTGCAAATGAGCTCTTTAAGTGAAAAGTGAAAGGTTAGTTGTTACTGTCAATACGGGTAACTGTTAAAACACCATTTACCGTTTTTAATTTTTTCATTAATTCGGTTAAGTGATTCGTGTCATGAACAAACACCATTACAGTTCCTTCAAAGGTTCCATCATTGGTATCAAAACTAATCGAACGCATGTTTACGTTTAATTCGTTTGAAATAATTTTTGTGATATTATTCACTAATCCTACCTCATCAATTCCGGTAATTTTAATCCCAGATAAAAATGAAATCAGCTCTTGACTCGTCCATTTTGCTTTTACAACACGGTATGCATAGTTGGATAATAGTTGAACCGCATTGGGGCAGTTGACTCGGTGAATTTTTATTCCTTCATTGATGGTTATAAATCCAAATACATCGTCACCAGGAATGGGGGTACAGCAAGGTGAAAGTTTATAATCAATTTTGTTCAGGTTTTCACCCAATACGAGCATGTCGGATTTTCCACGTGCTGCAGTAACAAGTTGTTCCAGCGATTGCGCTGATTCTGTTTTTTTAATACTTCCCGATTTGTGAACGATTTTTCCATGCTCTTGTCGGAAATCTTTGAGGTGTTTGATGTTAATATTACCAACCGCGATTCTATAAAATAACTCCTGACTACTTTGAAGTTTAAAATAGTTAGCAAGCTCATTAATATTGTTAACAGTAAAATCAATTTTTAAGTGGTTGAATTTTCTTTGCAAGATTTCTCGTCCTTCTTCTGCTACCTTTCTCCGAACTTCTTTGAGTGCATTTTTAATTTTCGATTTTGCTCTTGCTGTTACAACGTAACCCAGCCAATCTTCTTTGGGTGTTTGTTTGTTAGAGGTAAGAACTTCTACCTGGTCACCACTTTTTAACTTATAGCTGAGCGGAACAAGTTTATGATTCACTTTCGCGCCAATACATTTTTCACCTATTTTGGTGTGGATGTCAAATGCAAAATCAAGAGCAGTTGCGCCAATGGGTAAGGTTTTCATTTCACCTTTAGGGGTAAAGGCAAAAATTTCTTCCGCAAATAAATTGAGTTTGAAATCATCCAAAAATTCCATTGCATTTTCTTCCGGACTTTCAAGTATCTCACGAATTTTGCGAATCCAGTCATCCAGCTGACTTTCATTTGCACTGTCTTTGTATTTCCAATGCGCGGCATATCCTTTTTCAGCGAGTTCATCCATTCGAACTGTTCGGATTTGCACTTCTACCCATTTTCCTTCCGGTCCCATTACAGTGGTGTGCAAACTTTCATATCCATTGGCCTTGGGCGTTGAAATCCAATCACGCAAGCGATCCGGACTAGGATGATAGAAGTCCGTTACAATGGAATATACTCGCCAGCAATCTGTTTTTTCATTTTCGGGTGGAGTATCAATGATGATGCGAATGGCAAATAAATCATAAATTTCTTCAAAGGGCACACCTTTATTTTTGATCTTATTATTGATTGAATAAATAGATTTTGGACGCCCGATGATTTTTGCTTTTAAGCCCTGTTCCTCTAAAATTTCTTTGATAGGAACCATGAATTTTGATATGAATTTTTTGCGTTCCGGCTCGGATTCTCTCAAACGTTGTTCAATTTCATTGAACACATCCGGTTCAGTGTATTTTAATCCTAAATCTTCTAATTCCGTTTTTATGGCATTTAAACCCAAGCGGTGAGCTAATGGAGCGTAGAGGTATAAGGTTTCAGAAGCAATTTTTAATTGTTTATCGCGCTTCATACTCTCTAACGTGCGCATATTGTGCAATCTGTCGGCAAGCTTAATAAGTATTACACGAACGTCATCCGAAAGGGTGAGGAGCATCTTTCTGAAATTCTCTGCCTGTAGGGAAGAGCCTTGATCAAATACTCCGGATATTTTAGTTAAGCCATCAATAATCTTGGCTTCCTTTTCTCCGAATAGTCGTTTTATATCTTCAAGTGTGAGGTCGGTATCTTCAACAACATCATGCAGCAAGGCGCAAACAACAGAGGTGGTTCCAAGTCCGATTTCTTCCGCACAGATGTGTGCAACCGCAATTGGATGATAGATGTATGGTTCACCGCTTTTTCTGCGCATGTTTTTATGCGCTTCCAGTGATATATCAAACGCTTTTCGAATAAGAATTTTATCACCTTTTTCTAAGGTTCTCTTGCATGCTTTCAGTAAAGCACGATAACGTTTTAAAATTTCTTTTTTTTCTGCTTCTAAATTAATAACAGGCTGTTGTTGCATAAATAGAGTTTAGATAGCTGTAAAGTTAACAATTTATGCTGTTTAATAAAAAATGTTAAATGGTTAATTTTATAGGATGAATAACAATCATTTCGCTCTAAAATGTCTATTTTTGCTCCGCATCCCCGTGCATTTTATACACATTTAAATGAATAAGGTAGTTACATCTGTATCCGAAATGCATATAGATGATGATGGAATTCTTTGTATTAAAATCAAAAAAGGTGTTGTGATTTCGCTCGAAAAAATGAAAGAACATCTTTTGGCATCAGCAGTGCTGTTAGAAGGAAGAAAAGCACTAACGCTAATTGAAGGCGCTTCTCGCTTTACTATGACGGACGAAGCAAATAAGTATCTGGCAAGTGAAAAGGGCGCGGAAAACAGAATTGCAGCAGCCTTCATTACGAATTCTTTTATTAATAAACTATGGTTTAATTTCTATTTGAAATTCAGAAAACCAGTTACTCCAACGAAAATGTTTAATTCTGCTGAAGCCGGAATCGAATGGTTAAAAACATTTTATGTGATGCCTGGGGATAAGTTTGAGCGAAAAAAGCGTAAGTAATTTTTTCTATTTAATTTTCTTCAGCCAAACAGCTAATTGCAAACCAGTGTTTGTTTTTTTCATGTAAGGCTTTATAAAAAAGTTGAGAAACTTTGGCAGATAGGTTTCACACACATGGTATTCGTGGTGTATGACTTCGTAATTATTCTTTTTACCATGTAATTGAAATGCTTCCAGACTAAATTCATATAAATGATAAGGAGGATGCATTGGGCTGATGTTTGCGACATAGTCCGTTCCTATTAATCTATAATATGCATTTATTAATTTATTGACAAGCCAATTGGAAGAAGGAACTTCAATGTGAATAATTCCATTGGGTTTAAGACTATGTAGCGCTTTTTCAATGGATTCACCTGGAGAATACAAATGTTCTAATACTGCTCCGAAAGTTATAAATTCAAATTCGTTTTCAGGATAGTTTACTTCTTCAAGCATTCCTAATTTTAACCGTTCCGGATTGATTTTCATTTTTTCAATCGCTTTTTTATAAAAAGGTTCGGAAGGTTCAAGACCATATGTTTCAAAGCCAACTTTGTCAAGTGCAATCATGCTTTTGCCTAATCCAGCTCCAATGTCGAGTGCTTTTAATCCATTGAAATTCGGTATCAACGTTCGCAATACATCAATTTCATATTTAAAATATGTGTCGTTGATCGTAAAGTAGTCACTTTTCCAGTAGTTTTCTGGAGGGATTCCGTAGTGATCTTGAATGTTAAATGGAATTGGCTGAGGATTTGAATAAATAAGTCCGCATGTTTTACATTTTACCACAGAAGTTGTGATTCCGGTTTTGGATTTCGGTTTTTTTCCTTGTGAGGCATTTAGTCGTTTGCCTAATATCCGATGATTGTGTGAAGGGGAGCCACACATATTACAATTAGAAATAGGAATAAAATGGTACTTTAAAGCGTTCATTTTATTTTGCATTTTGTTGTTCGAGCTCCCATTTCCATGCAGAACTCATCATATCATCCAAACTGAATTTTGGGGTCCAGTTCAATGTCTTTTCGGATAAAGAGTTGTCGGAATAAATGGCACCTACATCACCTTCTCGAATCGGACCGATTTTATAATTTAATTTTGTTCCACTCACTTTCTCGAAGGCTGCAATGGCTTCTAGAACGCTGACTCCATTTCCTGTTCCGAGATTAAAAATTGAAAAATTTAAATCGTTTTTATTTTCAATCAGTAAGGTTAAGGCTTTAATATGAGCGGTGGCAATGTCAGAAACATGGACATAATCTCTGATGCATGTTCCATCTCTGGTTGGATAATTGTTGCCATAAACAGTCATTTGAGCCAACTTCCCAATGGCTGTATTGGTTATAATCGGCACTAGATTATTCGGTTTGTTGATTGGTGATTCACCATTAAATCCGGATAGGTGAGCACCAACTGGATTGAAATAACGCAAAGCGATGGTTTGAAGTTTTGGATTGGCTTTAGCGTAATCTTTAAGAATTTCCTCTCCAACTTGTTTGGTATAAGCATATGGAGATTCTGCTTTGCCAAGCGGTGTTGTCTCTTTTACCGGTAGTTCTTTGATGTTCCCGTAAACGGAGCAAGAGGAGGAGAAAATGAAATTTTTCACATTGTATTTAACTGCACAATCTAAAATGTTTAACAATGAGTTAATATTATTGTGATAATATTTTTGAGGATTTTCAACTGATTCACCAACGGCTTTAAATGCAGCAAAATGAATGATTCCAATAATAGAAGTGTTATTTAGGAAAACGGTTTCTAATTCTTTTTTGTTGCAAATATCAATTGGGTAATTCGTTATTTTTTTTCCGGTGATGCGTTCAATTCGTGCAAATGTTTCAGAGGAAGAATTGGAATAGTTATCTATTGATACAATATTGAACGGTGTAGTTTCCAGTAATTCAATAATTGTATGGGAGCCAATATATCCGGCTCCTCCCGTAATAAGAATTGTTTTGTTCGACTCCATTTTTTCTGTTGTTGAATATAATGATTGAATACTTCCCAAAAGTACGGCAATTTATAAAACTTTGTATTATTTTTGTTTAAATTACATGAATCGCATTTAGCCCATTTAATGGTACTTTCAATATTCGACTGGCTTTTAATTCCTATTTATTTTGTACTGATATATTTTGTGTCAAATTATATTCAGAAGAAGAATGAACGGAAACAACCTTTGTATAAATGGTATACAAAAGGGTTGATGGTGAAATTGATAGGAGCGATAGCTGTTTGCTTGATCTATCAACTCTACTATACCGGAGGGGATACAACCTGTTATTTTGAAACATCAAGCGCTATTTTGAAAATGGCTGGCAAAGATATTAATGTGTTTTTTGACATGCTTTTTGGTGCAAATACTTCCGAAAACTATGCTTGTTTTGACCCCTCAACAGGCTGGCCAGTTTACTGGAAAGATGATAAAGCCCTTTTTGTTTCAAGACTGCTTGTTCCACTTTGTTTTTTGTCATTTAATAATTTCGTAATTACAGCTATTTTATTGGCTTGGTTATGTTATACCGGAATATGGAGGCTTTTCTTGCTGTTCAATGAAGAATTTCCTCAGTTGGAAAAGCAATTGGCAATTTCTATTTTGTTTATACCATCAGTAGTTTTTTGGGGGTCAGGCTTGCTGAAGGACACAATTACCCTCTCCGCGGTAGGGTGGTATACCTATCATTTTTATTATTTCTTTATCCGAAAAAAATATAGTTTTTTAAGTGGATGTTCAATATTTTTGAGTGCTTATTTATTAATTGCAATTAAACCATACATTTTGTTTGCCTTGTTACCAGGTTCAATAATTTGGCTTTCCAATCAACGGTTAAAACGAATTCAAAGTAAGGTTTTGCGGTCGTTAGCTGCTCCTTTTTTTATATCCATTGGAATTGGGTTGGGCTTTTTTGTGTTGTCTCAAATGGGAGATGTTTTAGGTGTTTATTCCATTGACAACGTATTAGACAAAGCTGTTGAATCTAATATGGATCAAAAACAAGCATATTATGAGGGGAATAGCTTTGATATTGGTGATTTTGATGCAACTCTTTCGGGGGCAATGAGTAAGGCTCATTTGGCAATTGCTGCAACGTTATTTCGACCTTATTTATGGGATGCGCGCAATCCCGTAATGTTTATTTCAGCATTAGAGAATACATATATTTTATTGTTAACGCTGTTTTTGCTGATTAGACTGAAATTTTTTGGCTTTTTTACGCTGATTGGAGAGAACCCTCTTTTGTTGTTTTCGGTCCTTTTTGCTTTATTTTTTGCTTTCTCGGTAGGTTTAGCAACCTCTAATTTTGGATCATTGGTGCGTTTAAAAATACCTTGTATCCCATTTTTTGTTTCCAGCTTATTTGTGTTGAAATATTTCTACGAAAAGAAAGCAAATGTTAAGCTACGTTTTTAACAAGCCATTTGTGTAACACAATTAAAATCCACAAACGATTGTATAAGTAGCTTTGGTTATACACTAGAAAATTTTGTTTTAACTCTTCTACTTTTTTATAATCCAGGATATTGTATTTTTTTATAACAGACTCTGAAAGATATTCATCAATTAAAAATTTCAATTCTTTTTTTAACCAACCTTCTAAAGGAATAGCAAATCCTTGTTTCGGGCGATTGAATATTTTTTCAGGTACGTACTGATATAAAATTTCTTTCAGAAGATATTTTGATGTATTGTTTTTGTATTTTAATTCATGCGAAAGGTTCAACGAAAACTCGATAATACGATGGTCAAGGTAGGGGACTCTAGTCTCTAATGAATAATACATGCTGGCTCTGTCCACCTTTGTAAGCAAATCCCCTTGAAGGTAGAAATGAAGGTCAAAAATGGCTTGCTTTTCCATTGGATTTAACTTGCGTTTGAGATGGTCTATTTCAACTCCAAAACTATTCAGTGAATCTTTATTTGTTGCTCCTGGGTAGTTTTTAAAAGCTGTGGTAGTATTATTGTTTATCTCATCCAACGAAAAATAATATAGTTCTTGAGAAAGCGTATGACTATACTGCAATTGTTCGCTTGGATAATTAAAATAGGCTTCGTGTCGTGTATAATTTTTATTGGTCGCTATTACTTTTCCAATTTGTTTTCTAAATGTTTTTATGAAAGGGTTGTTCAATCTTTTAGCCCATTGATAAGCGCCATAACCCAAGAATAATTCATCGCCACCTTCACCCGATAATGTGACAGTCACTTCACCTTTTGCTAATTTAGAAACAAGTAATGTTGGAATGGATGATGAGTCGGCAAAAGGTTCGCTATATACATCAAAAATGGTATCAATCAAATCAATCGCATCTTTATAAGATACAATAAATTCGTGATGGTTTGTCCCAAGATGATTGGCTACTGCTTTTGCATAAACAGATTCATTGTATTTATTTTCTTCAAAACCAATCGAAAAGGTATTAACCTTTACTCCCGATAGATTTACCGCATTTGCAGTTACTAAGCTGGAATCAATACCACCGCTTAAAAAAACACCAAAGGGTACATCGCTTTTTATTTGATATTGAACAGAACTCATTAAAAGATCGCTTAGCTTTACAATCGCTTCTTTTTCCTTTGTAATGACTTTTTCTGTTACTTGTTTGTTAATTGACCAATATTTATCGGATTCAAAATTGTTTTTCGAAATCTTGATCCATGTGCCGGAGTCTAGTTTTTTGATAGATTGATAAATCGATTGTGGCGCAGGAATAAATCCTAAATGTAAAAATTTGTAGATGGCATTTCGATTGAGCTCAAGCGGAATAACGGATACTTTTGTCAAGGCTTTTAGTTCAGATGCGAATGCAAAATTTTCTCCATCCCAGAAGTAATAAAGTGGTTTAATTCCAATTCGGTCGCGACAAACAAAAAGTTCATTTTTATGTTTGTCGTAAATGGCAAAGGCAAACATGCCATTTAGTTTTTGTACAAACTCGGGCCCGTATTGTACATATGCTTCCAGAATAACTTCACTATCAGATGAGGTAATGAATTCAGATTTGAATTTCTGCCTCAGTTCTGCTGCAATTTCACGATAGTTATAAACCTCACCATTATAAACCATTACATATCTGTTGTCGGCAGAATGCATCGGTTGATTCGCATTCGATGATAAATCGATAATGCTTAATCTTCTATGACCTAAACCGCAGACAGTATCTTTGTAAAATCCTTCAGCATCCGGACCGCGATGTGCAATAGCGGCAGTCATCTCTTCAAGATCCTTTTGTGAGAATTTATTTGTGAAGGAGTAATAGCCGGCTATGCCACACATAAATACATTTAATTTAGGAGAGAAACTAAAAGAGTCGAGAGATGAAAAATTATGATTTAAAGGCTTTAATGGTTGTTATAATATAATCAATATCGTTTTCTGAAAGATTCGGATGAAGAGGGATGCTTAAGCAGTCTTCATTTAACTGCTCCGTATTTAAAAGTTTTTTGTTGCTTTTATAAATAGCATTCAAATGAAGTGGGTGGTATCTAAGTGTTGTATAGATGTTTTTGTCAAATAAATATTTTGCAAATTTATCTCTATCGGGTACTCTCAATGCATATGTGAAATAAGAGTGTTGTTCATCCTTTGCTGCTTCAATTGGTGTGGTAATCCAATTTATGGATGAAAATTCTTTTTGATAAAGATCCCAAACATCTTTTCTAAAGGCTTGTAAGTCTTTAAATTTATTTAATTGTCCCAGGCCAATATTTGCAGCAATGTTAGTAGGAAGCATTTTTATAAATGGTTCATTGATTTTATATTCCCACCATCTTCCGTTTGAGTTGGAAGCAGCCGAATCAAATCCTGAAAACCCAATACCACAATAGCGTAAAAGCTTTGCTCTTTCAATGTGTTCGTTTTTTTTTGCGGTTATACCACCACCTTCACCAACAGTTAAATTTTTTACCGCATCAAAGCTATAGATACCAACATCACCAATGCTGCCGCAAATTTTCCCTTTGTAATAAGAGTCAACCGCGTGAGCGGCATCTTCAATCACCGGCAATCCTAATTCTAAAATTTCGTCCATCGCAACAGGTTTTCCTGCATAGTGGACAACCATGATTGCTTTTGTATTTTTTGTAATATGAGGTTCGATTGTTGCTCGAGAAACATTCATTGAATCAATTTCTACATCACAGAAAACAGGGATGTGTCCATTCATTAAAATGGCTTGTGCGCAGGATACCCATGTAAATGAAGGTAAAATGATTTCAGATCCTTTTGGAAGATTTAAGAGTGCGATCGCCATAAAAAGTGCATTGGAACCGCTATCCACCATCAAAAAATTATTAAGTTTTGTGTAGGCAGCAAATTTTTCTTCAAATTCTTTCACTTTACCACCAAAGCCCATCCATTGGCTTTCCATACATCCGGCTACATTTTCTATTTCTTCTTTTCCAACTTTTGAACCAAATACATTAATCATCTTTGCCATAATATTTCTTTAAGTAGTCGTTTCGAAAGTATATTTTTCGAAATGTTCTTTGTTTAATTTGAAGTAAAAATAATCAATTTGGGGCGATAATTCAATGAAGTTGATTTTTTTATACCAATTGGATGCAGGGTTGGTTTTGAGCACCTTTACAGTTATGTCGTTTTTATATATACTATGGGCGAAATTACACATTGTTTTTAATGCTATTCCCATATATCCTTTTTTGCCATATTCCTCGTTTCCTAAAATGATATTATAAACATCAATCTGATTCTCAGTAGAGAGTTCTCTAAACCCCATACAACCTATTTTCATATTGTTTACATATACCATAAACATAAAATCCTCTGGTCTTTTTAGATAGCCTTGATACCAATTATTTTGCTGCTCAGAAGTGATTTCCGATGTGTGAAAAAAGCTGTTTTTATTTGCATTCTTCCAGGTACGCAAGTCTTCCAAATCTTTTTTGTCAATCGACCGCAGAATAATGGATGAGTTTTGATCCGATTTTAGATCTGTTTTTTTATTCATATAATGTGCGATCAGCTATCTGATTTTTTTAAAGATAAATCCTAGAAAGGGTATGTAGGCCCAAGTGAGATAGAAGTACTGACTGAGACTATAAAATGGTTTGTTTTTTATACTTTTAAAGATCGTTGTTCGGGCTTCTTTAAAATTGTTGTTTTTAATATGAAAGGTGGTATAGATCAAATAGGCATAAGCCCAATTTCGATTAAATAAATTTGAAAATCTTCCGGGAAAGCGTGTTTCAAGTGAATTGATAATGTAAGAAATCACTTCAAAATGATTTTTTCCATTAATTGATTTCATAAAACTTTTATTGTGTGACCTATATTCTGCAAGGCATTCATCTATAAATCCAATATTGCCATTTAATGCATTTTCGATACTTAGATACCAATCTGCAACAAATTGAATGTTTGGGTCAATGCCATTCTTAGGCATGGATGATTTTCTGAACATTTTGGAAGGTGACGAAATAAAATTTCCATAATTGATTAAATCTTCAACAGTAAATTTTGTCTGGTTTTTGTTTGGACTCTTAAAGAAATCCAATGTTTTATTGGTTTCGGAATCAAATACTCTCACTTGATGAGAAACGATGGCGCAATCAAGATTCTGATTTAGATAATCAACCTGTTTTTGAAGTTTTTGAGGTAACATAGCGTCATCACCATCTAAAATGGCAATATATTCTCCATCGCATTGAGTGATTGCAGAAAAGAAATTAGCAACAACTCCAAGATTGGGATCATTTAGAATAGCCTTTATCTTGTCAGGGTACAGTTTTTTATATTCAAGAATAATTTCTCTTGTACGATCAGTTGAGCAATCATCAGAAATAACAATTTGATAGTTGAAATTTACCTCTTGAGATAAGATACTATCAAGTGCCCTTTGTATGAATTTTTCATGGTTGTAGGTTGTAACACAGATACTAACCTTGTATTTATCAACTGACATTTATCTTTAATAAAAATGCTAAATTATAAGGTCCAAATGTACTTTTATTTATGCAATAAAGAATTAAATTTTGATGTTTTACACTTAATCAAAATGGTCTTGCGATTGAGCTACATAGAAGAATAAAGTTTTTCAAAATCTGCCATTTGAAGTTCCAATGAGAAATTTTGACAAGCATACTGATATGCGTTTTTGCTCATTGTTGTGGCTTCTTTCGTTTGCATTTTTAAGAATTTCCAGAATAGCACTATTGATTAGGGAAACATTATTCTCGTTTTCTACAAACGCACAAATTTTATCTGTGTTACCAAATTCGTTTGCAATGCCTGATTTGGTATAAATGCTTGGCACTTTTGATAAAAAGGCTTCGATGTATACTTGCCCGAATGCCTCTGCTGTTGTTGTGATGGGCACATGTACAAAAACGTTAAATAGTTTGTAGAGGGCATGTAAATCGTGCTCAAAAGAAATTTCCAGATAGTTTTCTTTTGGTAAATCCTGTAATAACTTATCAATTTGCGGTTTGTATGTTCCTTTTGCATTTGCTAAAATTAATAATGCATTTGGATGAATTTTTAATACTTCTTTAAAAGCGGGGATGATGTTTTGTATCCCTTTCCATTCGGTATATCTGGAGATAACACCCACTACCGGAAAATGTTTTTTTGGATTGTATTTTTCATTTAATGCGATAATTCTTTCTTGCGGAATGTTGCTGAATTCATCTATTTTAAAGCCATGATGAATGGTTGTTACTTTTTCGGCAGGTACATTTTCATGTTCTGTTAATATTTTTTTAACACTGTATGAAACTGCAATAATTTTACATGACATTCGATTAATGTATTTGTCATATTTTATGGCGTGTGGAAAATATACATGATGAAAATCAGAATGGTGACGGGTATGAATTCGATTATTTATGCGTGCTAATTTTGCAGCAGTTAGACCAATAATAGATGCATCCACTAAATGAGTGTGCACAATGTCAGGCTTGATTTTTTTAAGTAAGGAAAATGTTTTAAAGATTGCACTCGGAATGCTTTTTTTGCCTAAATAGTTAATTCTGAAACAAGGAATTTTGTTGGAAAGGCAGTAGCGTTCAAAATAAGAATCACCTTTATTTAAAAGTATAAATGTGAAGTCGAATTTGTCTTTTAGAAAGGTATATATGTCTTCAAAACCTACCGCTCTGTCAATATCCGAAATGATATAAACAATTTTCTTTTTCATATTAAATAATTGAAGAAAAAGCCTTTTTTAGTTCACTTTTTTCAAAATTTACTTTTTCGACATTTAAGTGGATTTTTTCAAAATCATCTTCTATTAAGACATTAGAAAAATAGTCATTCGCCAACTTTTCTAACTCAGTAGTATTGGATTTGGAATTAATTTTCAATGCCTTTTTAATGGAATTAGTATCGGTATAGTTAATTGTTTGTAATAGAGAAAAGAATCCTCGAGTAAAGCTGCCATTGCTTCCCGGTTTGTACATCACTCGCGATTTCATTGCAATTATTTTACCGTTTTTAGGGTAAAAATCAAGGTATTCATTCGTGTTTAACCCCAATAAATTAGCCGCTCCAAAAAAATCAATCATTTTTCGAAGTTGCTTTTTGTATTTGTTGACCAATCCATATTTTTTCAGATTCTCGGCATTTGATGCTTCCTGATTGGTCCAAAGAGCATAGGTAATTGAGAATTGAGACGGATAAAAAACTACATGTGGTGTGTTTACATCAATAAATTCAATATTGTAAAGCGGATTTGTATATACTTTTTCAATTTCCATATGTGTTTCACCAGATTTTTTATCAATCGTATATCCTTTTTTGAAAAGGATAGATTCATATCCAGGACCAAATGCTGCAATAGAAGTTAAAAGTAATTTCCCATGATGGTGAATGCTTTGATGTGTGATGTCATTTCGTTTTGTTGGCAATGGCATCCAGCAGTGGGCTACAAAAGAAACTGTTTCATTCGTTTCTATTTCAAAGGCAATTACAGGATTAATTCTTTTTTGAAGAAAAAAATCAGGCTTCTCGATGTTTTTTTTTATTATTTCAAAGAGTATGGATTGATCTTTTGCCATTTCCAGTAGAATGGGCTTACACATTTCATGGGCAGTATAACGACTGCCTTCTTTGTTGAAAATATCGTTAATGCGTTGTATATAATCTTTTAGAACGGCCATTAGTTTGATATTAAAGTAGTATACATTTCAAGTTTTGAATTTGGTAGGATGATATAATTACTTTCAATAAAATTAGATGGATATGGAATCAATTTCCTCAATTTAATATCGTAAACATAGGTTGAGTAATTGATTTGTTGAATAAAATCTGTTAACTCTTTTTCTTGAATTTTAAATCCCTCTAAAAAAAACGGATTAATTTCGAGCAAAATTACAGGCAGATCTTTCTTTATTAAAGCTGTCATTCCCATTAATGCATATAGTTCAGCTCCTTCAATATCAATTTTGATAAAATCGATAGAGCGGTTAATTTCTTTAAAATCATCAATTCGAATTGTTGTGCACTTTATTTTTTCATGAGATTGAAATTGGTAATGTTGTTTTTTGCCTTCCAATTCATTGTTTCTACCCGTCATGTGAGCTTGACCGGCACTGTAGGCACCAAAACTTTGTAATGGAACTTCAAATACAATTTCTTTGTTTTCATTGCCAACTCCTAATTGATACAATTGCACGTTCTTTAAATTGCATTTTTCGACAATCTTTTTTGCGACTTGATAGGTAAAGGGAATGGGTTCAAATGCATAAACAATGCCTTGCGGTGCTAGAGTGGAAAGGCGATGTGAGTAATAGGCGAAATTAGCACCAATATCAATTGTATTGCTCTTTTTTGAAACAAAATGATGAAGGATTTTCATCTCCGGTTCCTCTAAAAGTTTTTGTTCAATGTCTTTCTTTTTTGCAAAATATTGCATCAAAAAATATCCTTTTTTACCAATCAGTTTAAAAAAGAGTGGTTTGAGTAATGAACGAATAGGAGAATTTACTGATGCCATAGTCTTGCTAATGTAAATGATCGTGACTCTAAAAATAAAGTATTTTTATATATTGAATGCATCTTATTTTTTTTAGTGATAAGAAGCGTGCTTATTCCAAAATGCTTCAAAATGATAATCTTCCCAATTTTGTTTTCCAGCTTTCTTGTTATTGAATGTATTTTTATTCCCACTGCAGGGAAGGTATTTCCCAAAAGCGGTAACAAGGCATTTGATTGCAGACCATATTGCGCTTGTAATTCGATTTGATTGTTTTGGGTTATTTTACTTCTCCAATTCCCTAAGGTCCAATTTTTTACTTCTTTCAAATAGCTTGGTAAAACACCATGAGGTGGTGGAAAGGGTAAGTGTTTGAGATAATAATTTACATTACTTTGGGTATCATTCACGGGAAGAATGTGAGCTGAATTCGTTATCGTATTTTTTTTGAATATTTTCCTGTAAATTTTTACTGTCGTTCGTTGAAAGAGGTATATATACAGAATGAAAAATGCATAGATTCTATCCATTGTTGTTGGTACAACACAAAAATTAATGCCTCCCGGTTTGAGTACACGGTTTATTTCCTTAATTGCTTTTTCCATATCTGGAACATGTTCGATAACATGTGAAGAAAAAACCAAATCAAATGTATTGTTTTCAAATGGTAGATCCTCTGCGGATGCGTGCATGACGGTTACATTTGAAATGTCTAATGATTTTAAAAAATTGCGTGTAATTTCCAGTCCGGGAGAATGTGTTGTAGGGTCGATTGTTTCTAAATCAGTTGCAATTACCTCATCTGAAATTTTTGATAAAAATGCAGTGCAATATCCAATTCCACAGCCTAATTCGAGTACTTTTAAATTTTTCTTGTGTGGTAGAAAATCGTAAAAAGTTAAAAATTCTTGAAACCTTCTTTCATAATAATGTGGCCATAACTCTTTTGACTTATGTTCTTCAAGACATCTGTCTCTTATTGTTTTAAATTCTGAATACAATATGTTAGTTGCTGACATTCGTTTCCCTTTAGTTGAATGCGATGGTATTAAAATCTGAACATATTTGTCCTTTTTCTAATTTGTAAATAACGTCACAATATTTTAGAGTTTGGATTCTATGTGCAACAATGATGATTGTAAGTTCTTGGTGCGAAATGTTGTTGATGGATTCTGTGAGCATTTCTTCCGTTTCTGTATCGAGTGAGCTGGTTGCTTCATCAAAAATTAAAATTTTTCCTCCATGGTATAAAGCACGTGCAATACCAATTCGTTGTCTTTGTCCTCCGGAAATTTTAATTCCTTTCTCACCAATTTGTGTAAGCGCACCTTCAGGTAATTGATGAATAAAATTTTCTAACTGGGCTTGCTGAATAACTTTATTCAGAAGCGTGCTGTCGATTTCATTTCCGGGAATTCCAAAGGCAATATTCTCAGTAATTGATGCGTCAAGCAATGTAATGTTTTGGGGAACATAGCTTACCAGTTTATACCAGGCAGCTAATGAGGATTTTTTAATTTTTTTACCATCGATGTATATGCCACCGCTTTGTTCTTCGTAAAGGCGCAACAGAATATTTAGCAAGGTACTTTTACCGGAGCCAGAGGTTCCAATAATGCCAATCGTTTCCCCTTTTTTTATCGTTAAATTTAAATCTTTTAAAACCCTTTCATTTTTGTTCTCAAATGCAAAAGAGATATTCTTTAATTCCAGTTCATGGTTAAATTGAAAATCTTCTGTTGATTCATTATTTTGGCCTTTTGTACCATTTTGTTCATGATCATCTGCAATGTTGAAATGGTCAAAAATGAAAAAACTGGATTTGATATAATTGGAATAGAGAATGATTTTATTTAAGGATGGAATTATTCTGAACGCAGCAATGGCAAAAATGATTAAAAATTGTGCTAACTCGCCCAAGTTGTTGTTGAAAAAATAGCCTGAAATAAATATGGAGAAAATCGCCAAGACAGCTACTGTTTCCACAAATTTTGGAGAAAATGAGTTAATGGTATACGCTTCGGAGATTGATTTTGTAAAACGATTGACTGTTTTTTTATAAATGGGTTTAAAATATTCTAATTTGTTGAAAACAACAATTTCTCTGAATGCTTCCATCGACTGAAGCCCGAGTTTATATAAGTAGGCACTTTCTTTATCTCGAATTTTTGAGATTTCTTTTAATTTCTTTTTGTAAATTTTACTGTAAATCAACAAAAAAGGTGCAATAAAAATAACTAACGACCAAAATAAAAGTGGGTCAAATATCGTAATGGCAGTAATAATGAGCACTAAAATAAACGTTTCATTGATAATTGCTATGAATGGCAAAATAAGATATTGTATGAAATCAAATGGCATGTGTGTGAAGTTTCGCAACAGCACGGCAGTATTATTATTGGAATGAAAACTATATTGCTTATTCAGGTAAGAATTGTATTTTTCTAAAGATAAACGACTCGCCATATTGAACGATACATTGATTTGTCGTTTTGAGATAAGGTAAATCACAACATTTTTTAAAACAAATAATAGAGTAACAGAACTGAATAAGAACAATACAAAACTTATGCTAGATGTAAAATGCAATTTGGTGTAAAGAAAATGGATGTATTTGTTTTCCTGAATTATGGATGGTTCAATAATCACTTTAATAACAGGAAAAAGTACAAATAATCCGAAGATTTCAAATAAGGATGCAATAAGGTAAGCAGGAAATAATTTGAAAATTGATTTTAAAACATAATCAGGTAAATTGTTTTTAATCTTTTTATAAGTATCTAACAAAAAAAAACTATTCCTGGCCATTTTGGTGCTTCTATATATCGTAAGATGTTTTGCATCTATATTCACACAAAAATAATTAAATTAAGCGTATTAAAGCTACTTTTGTAAGATATAACAAGCTATGAAACTCGTATTCGCCACCGCTAATCAAAATAAAGCCAAGGAAATCCAATCGTTAATCCCTGAACGAATTGAAATTCTTAGTCTGAATGACATACATTGTTCTGAAGATATTCCTGAAACTCAGGCCACCATTGAAGGAAATGCTTCTCAAAAAGCATTTTATGTATTTGAAACGTATCATCACAATTGTTTTGCAGATGATACCGGTTTGGAAATTGAAAGTTTGGATGGTCGACCGGGAGTGCTCTCTGCCAGATATGCCGGACCGGCTAAAAATGCAAATGAGAATATGGATAAAATACTGGCAGAAATGGCAGGTTCCCAGAACCGAAGGGCACGTTTTAAAACTGTTATCTCATTGGTTATCAATGGAAAAGAGGTTCAGTTTGAAGGTGTTGTAAATGGAACAATTCTGAATGAAAAAAGAGGTGGACAAGGATTTGGTTATGATCCCATTTTTTTACCGGATGGTTGTGACAAGTCGTTTGCCGAAATGGATTTGTCAGAAAAAAACAAAATTTCACATCGGGCGTTGGCGGTTAATAAACTTGTTGAATACTTGAAGACGCTTGCTTAAAATAGCCGTGTCTTAAAGTTAAATTTGTGGGTATGAAAATCAAAATAGGAATCATTTTTGGCGGTTTTTCTAAAGAACGCGAAATTTCATTTGCCGGAGGCAGAACCGTTTACGATAATTTGAATAAATCATTGTTTGACGCTGTTCCGGTCTTTGTCGACAGCTTTGGCAATTTTGTTTTACTCAATTGGGAGTTCGTTTACAAAGGGAGCATTCGCGATTTTTATCCTCCTGCAGAGTTTATTCCTAACAAAGAAGGCGATTTTCAAATATATGCTGAACAGATTGGTGCTTTGTCTGCTGATCAGCAATTAGCAATGATTGATAAGATTGGAAAAAAATTAAACCCAAACGAATTAAAAGAACATTTTGATTTTGCTTTTTTATGCTTGCACGGCCCTTTTGGAGAAGATGGTAAAATACAAGGCTTGTTTGAATATTTGAATATTCCATATTCCGGCTCGGGAATTTTACCTTCTGCTATTGGTATTGATAAAAGTGTACAAAAACGTTTAATGGTTAATGCCGGATTTAATAGTCCGAAATTTTACACCATCGATAGAAATGATTGGATACAGGGAAAACTAAAAACACCCTTTGAAAAAGCTAAAAAGGAAATCGGTTTACCACTTGTGATTAAGCCAGCTAATCAAGGATCGTCCATTGGAATCACCATTTTGCATGAGGATGACAATTTAAAATTTATGGAAGCGGTTGAAAAGGCATTGTTTACCAAATGGCAAGATGCTGCAACTTGGAAAAAATTAACCGCGGAAGAGAAAAATAGTTTTATTCGTACACTTGCAGATATTCGTGAAGGAATTGGAATGCCTTTAACCGTTACCGGTTCAAAGTCAGGAGTTCGGAATATTTACCATCCTCAAGATTTAATTCTTTATTTGGATGAAATTTTTGAAACAGAAAAAGATGGAGTTATTCTCGCTGCGTTGGATGGTGAAAGCACGGTGCTGGTGGAAGGATTTATTGAAGGGAAAGAATTTTCATGCATCGTTGCTCAAGATGAGCAAGGAAAAGCAATTGCATTGCCTCCAACCGAAATCAGAAAAGGAAAAGAATTGTTTGATTATCGTTCTAAATATTTGCCGGGTTTATCCCGTAAAATAACACCTATTGATATTCCTAACGAACAAATTCAAGCCATCCGAAAAGAATGCGAACGACTATTTTATGAATTAAAGTTTGATGTGTATGCGCGCATCGATGGATTTATTTCGAAAGAAGGAAAAATATTTTTGAATGACCCGAATACAACCTCGGGAATGATGCCTTCTTCTTTTTTCTTTCATCAGGCGGCAGAGATTGGTTTAAATCCTTCACAGTTTTTGACGTACATCATCCGTACATCTTTGGCGCAACGAATTGTTGCAACTAAAAATAGCGGAATTTATGACCGGTTGTTAGATAGCTTGGATGCTTCCATTCACGAAGATCAGAATGCAACCACAAAAAAAATAAAAGTAGCCGTGATTCTTGGCGGTTATTCTTCCGAGCGACATATCTCTGTTGAAAGTGGAAGAAATATTTATGAGAAATTGGCTTCATCCTCTAAATACGAACCAATTCCGGTTTTTCTTACAGGCAGTAACGAGGAACACATCATGTATCAGATTCCTGTAAATGTCTTGTTAAAAGACAATGCAGATGATATCAAAGATAAAATCGATCATTATAAAATTCATGAATTAGTACAGCAAATAATAAATGAAAGTGAAGGCATTACTAAAAAGTATGTGAGTAAAGATAATTTAGCAAAGCCTACACGCATTACTTATGAGGATTTAAGCAAGATGGTTGATTGTGTGTTCATTGCTTTGCATGGTCGTCCGGGTGAAGATGGAGCTGTCCAAGCAAATTTGGAACGGGTTGGTTTGCCTTACAATGGATCGGGTGTAGAAAGTTCACAAATTACAATTGATAAATACCGAACAAATGAATTGTTAAAACAAAATGGATTTCTTGTTGCTGAACATTTGTTAGTAAGCGAAAACGATTGGAACGCAGATCATTCGATGGTTTTAAATACCATAAAAGATAAAATTCACTACCCATTTATTGCGAAACCAGTTGATGATGGTTGTTCTTCTGCTGTTAAAAAAATTAAAACACCGGAAGAGTTTGAAGCATTTGCGAAGTTAATTTTCCGCAAAAACGAGGCGTTGGATGAAACAGCAGCAAAAGTATTGCATATAAAAGATAAAGAAGAGTTTCCTCAAAAACCTGTGATTCTGGTGGAAGAACTTATATCGAAACGTGATGCCAATCATTTCTTGGAAGTAACGGGTGGAATGCTCACCAAATACGATGCACAAGGGAATGTGAATTATGAAGTGTTTGAAGCATCGGAAGCTTTAAGTGAAGGAGAAGTATTATCGCTAGAAGAAAAATTTTTAGCGGGACAAGGGCAAAACATTACTCCTGCTCGATATGCAAAAGATGCGATTGAACGTCAGAAAATCTCCGACCAGGTGAAAACTACATTAGGTGCAGCTGCGAAGCTGCTAAATATAAACGGATATACACGTATCGATGCGTTTGTTCGTATTTATGATGTGAATAGGGTAGAAGTCGTTTTTGTGGAAGTAAACTCCTTACCGGGTATGACTCCTGCTACCTGCATTTTCCATCAAACTGCCATCAATGGTTATAAACCGTATGATTTTATTGACCGCATTTTGGACTTTGCATTTCAAAAACAGAAAATGTTAGTGAAATCCTAAGACGTACAACATCTTAAAAGGTTGCCCTCGAAAAAATTAGTTTTGATTTTTGTAGTTTAAATACAATTAAATCAACATCCATTCGTTTCCCTAAAATTCGTACATTCGTAGTCTAAATTTCGTTTACACCATTTATGTTCAAAGGTTTATTACAATTTTTAAAGAGTAAGACATTTCTCAAGCATCTGGCCATTTATATCGTGTCCATTTCATTGATTTTTTGGTTGGTGTTTTCGTGGTTAAAAGCCACCACCAACCATGGTGAAGTAGTGGTGGTGCCCGATTTTTCGGGATTAGGACTGAAAGAACTCGATAAATTTGTATCCGATAAAAATCTGCGTTACCTCGTCATCGACTCGATTTACGATATTAAAGCTAAGAAAGGGGTGGTCGTTAGACAAGAGCCTGAAGCGAATGCAGAAGTAAAAGAAGGGCGTACAATTTATTTGTATGTGACATCTGTTATGCCACCTACCATTCAAATGCCTAAGTTGATTGACCGCTCTTTGCGACAAGCAGCTGCAATGATTACGACCTTTGGATTGCGATTGGGTAAAACCAAGTTTGTTCCCGACCAATGTGCCAACTGTGTATTGGAACAAATGGTAAAAGGAAAAAAGATTGCTCCCGGTGCGAATATTGAAAAAGGTACGATTGTCGATTTAATTGTTGGAAAAGGTTTAAGCGATGAAGAAGTTGGTGTTCCGTGTTTATATGGTTTGTCGCGTAAGGAAGCATTGGCAAAATTAGCCGAATCCTCTTTGAGTATTGGTGCTGTTAGTTTTGATATTCCAAAAGATTCCTCCAGCGGAAGAGTTTACCGACAAATTCCTTCCTGCGGGAAAGAGTCCATGATTAATATGGGAGGAACCATTGATTTGTATTTTACAAGTGATAAAAATAAACTCGCTACGATGCCAGATACATCGAGTGTAAAAAATGATGATGAAGATTTCGATTTATAAACAATACATTATTCTTGTTTTTTTGTTCGTTGCCAAACTTGGTTTTTCTCAAGGACTGGTAGAAAATGAGCTGAGCACTAATCCTGCAATAATTAGTAAATTTAATGAACTGAAAGGTGCCCTTCGCACACCAGTCATCATTGATACATTAAGCTTGGGAACTACCGGTTTTTTGGAAGATTTTTCAAAAGATGGAGTTTATCCCGATACAAACCTTTGGATAGATGATAAGGTATTTATCAATCGTACTTTTCCAAAATCACCAATTACTCTTGGTGTAGCCACGTTTGATGGTTTAAATTCGAATGGCTATCCCTATGATTTTACTGCCGGCTCAACTACATCCGCTGTGGCAGATTACTTAACATCGAAACCCATCAATTTAAATTATCCTGCAACGGATTCAATCTATTTCAGTTTTTATTATCAACCACAAGGAATTGGAAATGCTCCTGAATCATTGGATTCATTGGTGCTTCAGTTTAAGCATTCGTCATTAGGTTGGCGAAATGTTTGGGCTAAAAAAGGTACCACCTTGGCGGTGAATGACAGCAGTTGGGAATTGGTGATGATTCCTGTTATCGATACGGCCTATTTAAAAGATGATTTTCAGTTTCGCTTTTTTAATAGGGCTACACTCAGCGGAAATACAGATCATTGGCACATTGATTATGTGTATTTAAATCGTATTCGGAATTACGTGGATACTACGTTTGAAGATGTTTCTTTTGTTTACAATACACCATCTTTGTTGTTAAATTATTCTGCCATGCCTTGGAAACAATATAGTGCAAGCGAAATGAAAACGATTTATTCAACAACCATTCGAAATAATCATACAACAACAAAAAACGGCAGTTTTATTTATAAGGTGTATGATGATTTAGGTGTACAAGTAAACACGACCTATTCGGGTGGAAGTATCAATATTGACCCATATGCTACAACCGGTTATTTGAATTATGCGCCATTTACAAACCCTGCTTTAAATTATACAATACCTGCATTAACGAATGTGGAACGTTTTACAATTGAAAGCATTGTGAACTCCGCTCCGGATAAAGCTCGTGGCAATGATACGGTGCGTCATGTGCAAGATGTAACCAATTATTTTGCCTACGATGATGGTACTGCAGAGAATTCATTTGGACTAAGTACATTGTCTGCACAATTAGCTGAAAAATTCATATTGAATGTTGCTGATTCCATGCAGTATGTCGATATTTATTTTAACCCGTTTTTAACGAATGCCTCTATTTATACGTTTAATATTCAAATTTGGTCGGATTTGGCTGGTGTTCCCGGAGCAATTGTTTATTCCGGTGCTGCTGTAAGCCCGGCTTATAGTAACGTGATGCACAATCAGTTTATTCGTTATCAATTGGATGCACCAATATATTTGAATCCTGGAGTTTTTTATGTCGGATTCAAACAAAATACAAATCAATTTTTAAATATTGGTGTGGATAAAAACACGAATACACAAACCAATATTTTTTACAACGTTACAGGTAGCTGGAATACTTCCCCATTTGTTGGTTCCTTGATGTTGCATCCTGTTTTTGGTTCATCTGCTGAATTTTCTGGAGTAGCTGATGGAGGAACAGTCGTAAAAAACAACTTGCTAGTTTATCCGAATCCGGCAAACGATCGTTTATTTTTTAATCAAAATAATGATACGCGTGATCTGACTTGCACCATTACTGACTTATTGGGTAAATCCATAGTTACGAGTAGAGTAGAGACAGATTATATTGATATTTCAATGCTTGAAAATGGCGTTTATTTTATTCAGTTGAATAATGGGATTACAATCTCAACCGCTAAGTTTATAAAAATAAAACAATAATATATTGCCTGATGGTTGATGAAGAAATAGATGCGATTGAAGATAGTGAAGATCAGGAATTGTACGAACACCTCCGTATTGTTGTAGATAAAGGGCAAGGATTACTCCGAATCGATAAATTTATCATGAATCGTGTTGAAAATGCAACGCGTTCAAAAATTCAACAAGCTGCTGAAAATGGAAATGTACTGGTTAATGAAAAACCAGTAAAGTCGAATTACAAGGTAAAACCATTTGATGTGATTACCGTTGTTTTTGCGCATCCTCCGCGTGAGATTGAACTCATTCCTCAGAATATTCCGATTAAGATTGTTTATGAAGACCATGATTTGATTATTATTAATAAGGATCCGGGTATGGTAGTGCATCCGGGGTATGGCAACTACAAAGGAACATTGGTGAATGCCTTGGTTTATCACTTTCAGCAATTGCCGGTAAGTAATTATGCCGCTACAACCAAAGCAACGGTTCGTTCAAAGGAACAAGCAGTGCTTCGTCCAGGACTTGTTCACCGATTAGATAAAAATACCAGTGGAATTATGGTGGTTGCCAAAAGTGAGTTGGCGATGGTAAAACTGGCAAAAGATTTTTACGATCGAAATTTGGATCGCATTTATCAAGCATTGGTTTGGGGTGATTTTAAAGAAGATGAAGGAACGATTGTTGGAAATATAGGACGACATCTTCGGGATCGAAAAAAGATGGCTGTTTTTCCTCCGGATAGTGGGGAAGGAAAGCACGCTGTTACGCATTACAAAGTATTGGAGCGATTCGGTTATGTTACCTTGATTGAATGTAAATTGGAAACTGGACGTACGCATCAAATTCGCGCTCACATGCAACACATTGGTCATTCATTGTTTAATGACGAAACCTATGGCGGAGATAGAATATTGAAAGGAACCACTTTTGCAAAGTACAAGCAATTTGTAGATAATTGTTTTGCGATATTACCACGTCATGCACTTCACGCAAAATCATTAGGATTCAACCATCCGGTTACCGGAAAATACATTCATTTCGATTCGGAACTTCCCGATGACATGCAAAATGCCATAAATAAATGGAGAAACTATTCCGTTTCAATGGCGATGGAAGAGGAGTAATTACTTTTTCAGTTTATCCTTAAATACTTTTTTGAATTTTTCCACTTTGGGTTGAATCACAAATTGGCAATAAGATTCGGATCCATTTTGGTTGAAGTAGTTCTGGTGATAGTCTTCTGCCTTATAAAAAGGTCCAATCGGACTAATTTCAGTAACAATGGGTTTTGTCCATGCTCCGGATGCATTTAATTGCTTTTTATAGTCTTCAGCTAATTGTTTTTGCTGATCGTTATGGTAATAGATTACTGAACGATATTGCGTGCCAATATCATTGCCTTGTCGGTTTAATTGCGTAGGGTCATGTGATTGCCAGAAGGCAGCCAATAATTCGTCATAGGTGATTTTTTTTGGATCATACACGATTTGACACACTTCAGCATGTCCTGTTGTTCCATTACATACTTCACGGTATGCCGGATTTTTAACTGTTCCGCCAGAGAATCCGGATGAAACGGAAATCACTCCATCTAACATTTGAAATTGTGCTTCAACGCACCAAAAGCATCCTGCACCGAAAGTTGCTGTGTCCATACCTGAGTTTGATTGGTTAGTAATAATAAGTTGTTTTTCAGCTTTTACATCTTGTTTACAAGAAAAAAGTAGACAACCTAATAACAAGAATAAGATTTGTTTGTTCATATAATCAGATACGTAAAAACAAAAAAAGAGGTTTTTGAAAACCTCTTTTTTTGTTTTAGTTTATTTTTTTGGTGCTTCAGCAGGTGGAGCTGCTTTGGAAGCCGCTTTCTTCTTATTCTTTTTAGGCATACCTTGTTCAGTGATGGCCATTCTCGTGCCGCCTCCTTTTGAGGAATCCGCTTTTGATTCAGATTTTGATGTTCCTGCTGGTGCCGGAGTTGCTTTTACAGGTTCTTGTTTGTCAGATTTAACAGGCTCTTGTTTTCCCGTTTTTGTTTCAGCAGGCTTTGGTGATTCTAATTTATCTGCGGTAGTCGCTGCTTCTTTTTTGATATCTTCTTGAGCAAACAAAGACGTTCCGAAAGTAATTCCTGTAGCTAAAAGGCTGATTTTTAGTAGTGTTTTCATTTTTTTTCGTTTAGATAATAGAGATAGGCAATTATAATGCCATTTTATTTATTCGTTAGTTTTTTAATAATTCCAATGCTTCTTGTATCGTGATGTATTCACCATTAAAGAAAGCAAGGATAAAAGCATCTTCAATACCAATATTCTTGATTAAATTATCTTTTGCAGCTTGTGCGGATGCATAATCAGTAAATGGACCAACCGTATATCGATTTAAACCCGTTGGAGTTGTTTCCTTTGAAACCCCTTTTACTTTTTCATATTTAGCAAGTTTGTCTGCAGGCGGTTCTGCTTTAAATACCCCCACTTGCACTTTGAAGGTTACTAATTTTTTATTTACAGTATTTACTTCTGTATTATCAGAACCAGCTTCTTCAAGGTCTTCTTGTTTTTGAGGAGTCGCTCCGGCATCTTTTAACGATACTCGTTTTCCGTCTTTATAAGCCGTAATAAATGCACCTTGATAGCCTTTCATTAATAGATTTACTTTGTGTTTAGCAGCATCTTCAACTGTGGAGAAGGAACCACTCATGTATTTGTATAATCCATCATCCGTTTTTATTTCAATCAAATCCGGAACATCTTTAAATACATTTTTAGATAGGCGATTTTTATAAGCACCTAACTGAACACGGATTACAGCTTTGCTACCACTAGATGAAGTGGACGATGTTGTATTGTTTGCTGTAGTATTTGTGTTTGAGGTGTTATTGTTCGCTGTATTATTCGTGGAATTACTGTTCGTATTTCCATTGGTGTTTGTATTATTCGTATTATTTCCTGAATTGGTGTTTGTTGTATTATTGTTGGTTGTTGAATTTGTAGCAGTAGTGTTATTGTTTGTATTACCGTTGTTGGTTGTATTGTTCGTATTGGTTGAATTGGTATTAGAGGATGTGTTACCTGAATTGGTATTGGCTACTGTATTGTTGTTAGTTGAAGTGTAAGCCGGAGCATTAAAAAACTTCCCATTCTGCTTATACACCACTTTTGCATCCGTTAATCCTTCGGCAATAAGTTGTTTTTTACGCAATTCGGCATCTAATAAACTGTTGAATTTACCTGCTGTATACACCGTTGTAGAATCATCAATGTTGGTACTGGATATATCTCCAATACTCAAGAATTTTGTCATGAGTTCTGGTGGAAGTCCTTTTTTAAATGTTCCTAATTCGACTGTATATTCTTTTTGGTAAAGGCTATTATAAAGTTCTTTCCCATTATGATCATGTCTTACAACTTGTGCAAATGCACCGGTCGAATCCATGTAAAAACGATATTGATAATCAATAATAGAATCGTTTAATTGAACTCCTTTGATATCAACGAAGGCATCTTTAGGCGATTCGATTTCATCATCTTTATAATTTGGAACATTATCATTATCATCATCCAGTGGGCATCCTTTTGCATCAACGGGTACACCCTCAGGGGTGCCTTGACAAGAATCTTTGGCGTCACTGACACCATCTTTATCTAAATCCGATAAATCTAAAGCGAAGAAATCAACATCCTTAAATGTGTCTTCATCCATTTCCCCTTCTTTTTTCTCTTTCATACCAAAATTGTAATGAAGCGAAAAGGAGCTCATCATAAATTTATCATTACTTTTTTTGCCTACACGGTTACCAGTGCTTTCGTTTGACACACCATCGATGTAATCGGTTAACGTGAAGTGCATGGTAGCACCTACTTTGAAAGTCCAGAAATCATTAATTTTAAACATCACTCCGGCACCAACAGGAAGTGCCCAAGTACGTTCTGCATATTTCCCAAAACCATCCAGGTTTAATTCACGAATATCCGACTCATAGGTATAATCTCTTTTTGATTTCAACGGCCATAAAGGCGTTAGGCGCATTTTCATCAATGTTACGTGTGGAACCATCAGACCAGTAATAATATTTATTACCGTATTGGTCATATAAATCCGTTTTTGAAAGAAATTCCAATGATTCAATACCAAGAGAAATATATGGGCTTGCATCCCGATTTTTAGGGAGAAAGTGATCAAAATTATAGGTCAAATTAAGGCCACCGGCACGTATTTGTGACTCAAAGTTCAGGTTTCTGTTGTTGGGAGCTCTTCTTTCATTGGCGCCTAGCTTTCCAAATAAAACATAAAAGTTAAATTGGAGGTAGTCGTTAAATCGCTGAGAAACATTTAAATCATAGCCGATTCTACTCACCATTGGTGCCTGAAAATTCTTTTCATATAGATCACCATAAAAGGAAAACATTCCAGTACCTAACCCAATAGAAGGTTTGAAAATAAATTCTTTGTCAGTTTTTTTAGCTGAATTGGTTGCAGAGGAGTCAGAAAGCGTATTTTCATCTGTTTGGGAAAACAAAACAGATGTTAAAAACAAGAATAATAGGGTAGTTTTTATTCCTTTAATCATAATCACAAATATAATATAAAAAACTCAATCAAACCGCGGTTTGATTGAGTTTTTAAGGAAATTGAATAAATTATCTATACCATTTTTGGCTGGTAATCATCAATGCTTCTTGAACAGTAATGCGTTTCCCACTGTTATAGGCTGTAACAAATGGCCCTACAACACCTTTGTTTCTAATTGTTTCTCTTGCATCTCTTGCATCTTTATAGTCAGAATGAGACCCTACAGTGTATTTTGTAAGTCCGTCTGCCATCTCTGTATTAACAGTTGAGTTAATATTGTATCGTCCACCTAATGTACTTGCTGATACGGCATTTCGTAAAGCTGCAATTTGAACACGGTAATTTACATTTCCCTGTGGTGCAGGAATTGTATTCGTTACAGCCAAAGAATTTGAAGTATTAGAAGTGGTCGTATTGTTCGCTGTTGTGTTGCTCGCTGTTGTATTGTTAGTTGTTGCTGTGTTTGTTGTATTTGTATTCGCTGTTGTATTATTAGTAGCTGTATTATTTGTATTGGTATTTGAAGTTGTTGTATTTGTTGTATTCACCGGATCAGAAGTGGTGTTTGTGCTTGTCGTGTTTGTTGTATTATTTACAACTGCACCACCACTACCAATAGCTACAGCGCTAGTAGGTAAGACATATTTTTTAGTTTCATCATTTTCAATGTAAGAAAATACGCCATCAATATTTTGACTTCCACTCATTCCGGAAGGGACAGCTACTTTGTATGAAATTCTGAATTCAGTTTGTGTTGGCATTGAAACCCAAACAAATTTTACTTTTTGTGTTTGTGCATCAAAACTGAATGATGCTCCCTGTAAATCTCCTGCTGTGGCAGTAAACCCTGCAGGTAAGGTTTCCATTAGTTTTGCAAAACCCGTTACGTTTCCTTTATTAACAGCTATTTCTACAGTAAAACTCTCTGTTGCACTAGCAGGAACAGTTCTTTTACAAACAACAGATGTAGGATCAGAGCTTGGATTAGATGTTGTTGTTGTTGTTACAACCGGATCTGGAGTTGTAGTTACAGGAGTTGTAACAGGCTCCATCGTTTTTACAGGTTCTGTTGTTACCGGTGGAGTATTATTGGTTGCTACAGGTTGTGTAGTAGTAGTAGTAGTAGTTGTTGTTGTTGTTGGCTCTGTAACTGTTTTTACAGGTTCAGGAGTTGTAGTTGGTTCCGGTGTGCTGGTTGTTGTTGCTGCGATGGGTTGCGATGATTTATCACCAATTGTGATTGTAGCAGGCGCTATATCAATCGATTGTTTAACATTGTCTGAAACATAAGAAAATTTACCTGCCACTATTTTATCACCACTGATTCCGGCAGCTACTTTTATTTTATATTTTACTTTAAATTCTTTATCAGATGGTAATGACATCCAAATGAATTTAACAGCCTGATTGGTAAATGTAAAAGAAGCACCATTGTTATCGTCTTGAACAGCAGTAAATCCTTCAGGAAGATCTTGTTGAAGTTTTGCGAAACCTCCAACGCTACCTTTGTTAATGACTAGTTCTACAGTGAATTCACTATCCGGTTTTGCAGAGGAAGGAAGGTTTTGAGTAACAGTAATACCTTCAGCAAAGAAAAACTGATATATCAACAAGGCGATTGTGTTGAATAAGAGAGCTGCGTATTTTAACATATAGATTGTATTAGGTTTTAATTAGTTTGTTACTGTTCAAAGAAAAAGTCAATTAAGTTGTTCAGTTTTTCAACTGTAAAATCGCTATCCCCTTCAAAAAACATATCAATAGCACTTGCAATTTCATCCGCGGATATAAATCCATCATTATTTTTATCCGCAGGTTTTAAAGCATACGGAATGTTATTTGTTGCATTTGGGTTAGCTTTTCTGGCTTCAGTTGATTTTGCTTCCACATCCTTCAAGTAGGAAAGGCTAGGGTTTTCATTAAATAACTGACTTCTTTCTGTCGCCAATGAGTCGAATTTACTTTGTTGCTCGGCCAACATTTTGTCGGTAAGTGTAATCCCGTTTACGTCAACAACAGCATCTTTTTTTGTCATTAACTCTTTGTCTTTGTAATCAGGAACACCATCTTCATCATTATCATCAGGGCAACCTTTGCCATTTACTTTAACGCCTTTTGGGGTAGCCGGGCAGCGGTCATCTCCATCATTTACGCCATCTTCATCGGAGTCTAATTTATCCAAAGCAGAAAAATCGACACTGTTATAAATTGGATCACTATCGTCACTTTCTTTTCCAAAGGTGTATTGAAGAGAAACATTTGCGAAGATGTATTTATCATTCGCTCCATCTTTGAAATTATCAATCCAGTCGGAGAACGTTAAATAATAAGTTGCACCCACATTCACAGAAAGATTACGAAGTACTTTTAAGTTAAATCCTCCTCCAATTGGCAAAGCAAGTGTGTTTCGAGGGTAATTGTTAGCAGAATCAGTTAATTGTGTCTCGTAAGTATAATCACGTTGAATAATCATTGATGAAGGTGCTAATGGATCCGTTTCTGCAATGTTTCGAATGGTCCCATCACTCCAATAGTTGTAGGATGAATCATTTTTGTCTTTTAAATCGCCATAGGCGTCAAACTTTAAATATCCTATACCAACAAAGACATAAGGAGCAAAAACACTATTTCTTTTAAAAATTAAATCATTATCAAAATGCAGAACAAGGTTCAAATCCCCTTGCATAATTTTAGATTCGAAATTCAGATTTCTTTCTTTACTTCTTTCGCTATCTGATAACTTGCCATAGATACCATTTAATGAAACACCTACATATTTTCCGAAACGTTGCTCAATGGTTAGATTATATCCGGCTCTTATTCTGCTAAAAGAACTTAAGCTGGCTCCATTTCCTACATCACCATTAAATGATAATATCCCAGCACCAACAGCTACCGAAGGTAGTTGCTTTGCTTTTGCAGTTTTTTGAGCGCTAATACTACTGTACATTGATAGTAAAAAAATGCCTAGTAGTAATTTTTTGTTTTTCATATTAGTGTGTTTAGTAATGCATACCAAAACGTTTTCTAATGAAATTGTAGTTTATAAGCGTTGTAAAAGAATGTATTAGATATTGAATTTGAACAAAACTATTGTAGTTTGATTCGCCTTTTAAGGAGTGGTGGTTGTAATTACAAACATGAGTTTGTTAATAACCGAAATTTTGGAGATAATTTATTTGAAGGTGTTTCTGATGAATGTTTGGGCTTTTGTTTCTTTAAAATCAAGTGTTTTGGAGGATAACTGTTTGATTAGATAGAGAAATGGAGTGTAGTTATTAACAATTGATTTTTAATAAAAGAAGTTGCTTTCTTTTAGCTGTCGCTAATTTGAACGGGTAGGAAATTCATGAATTTTGTTGTTGTACCAAAATCCAATAGTGTTATTGTATTTAAAAACGGGTAAATCATTTTTTAATTCCATTGTATAGGGTTTCTGAACATAAAAATCTTCATAGATTTTTCCTTTAAAAAAATATTTAGGTCGGTTAATGTTATTATAAAAGAGCATTGAGTTCTCTCCAACTAAGATACTTTGTTGATTTACCAATGGTTCGGAAAAAATCTCACCTTGATACACGATTTTTAATTCAGAGTTGTAGGAATAGTAAAGTATGTTACCTTTTCCTGAAAAGTAGTCAGGTCTTCGTGAATCCACTTTCGTAATTGCTCCGTCATAAAAAATGTAAAAATTATCGTTTGCATCAATGTATGCCACCATATCATTAATAACAATGTATTCTTTTATAATTTCTTTACTCACGATTTTAAATGTACCATCGTAAAAAACATTGAACGTATTTTTATACTCATCCATGTATGCAACAATATTGTGGCCACAAGCATAATTTGTAACGCGATTGTTTTCTGTTTCATACACTTTTCCTTTATAATATATTTTTAAGTCATAGTTCAAATCATTAAAGGCCATAATGTTGTTATTGATTTTGTAATCATTTATAACACTTGAGTTGGTTGCCTTTATAATTGTACTGATTTTTCCGTTTTCATAAGCCATATAATCTAAGCTTGGCAATGCTTGCCAGATGACAATTGAATCGCTGGCATAAAAGGAGCTAGCTCTACGAGCAAGTTGTTTGTTGTCGCCTTTTTCACAAATCATCAGTCGTTCTTGCATCATATATACCAATGAGGTAGGCGTAGCAACAATTTTGTTTGGAAAGTTTTCTTCAAGTAATTGATTGTAGCCATTATAATAATATACAAAACTTAATTTTGAATCTGTATAAGCTACATAATCATTCCCGGAATAAATTCCGGTTACTTTGTTTACTTCTGCTTGTCTTTCTATTCCTTTATCGAATACATGAAATGCATTTGTGTAATCATGGTAATAACCTTGTCCATTTTGAGCGAAAGCCAAAATGAAATTGAAACAAAAAAGAATGAAATCCAGTACTTCATTTACTAGAAATTTGGTTTTAATAAATATTTAGAGTAAAATTCATTGATGATAACAACCGCATCATCCGCGGTGTCTACAATCTTAAACAGCTCTAAATCTTTTTCACTAATGTTGTGTTCTTCATTCAACATCGTTTCTTTTACCCAGCTTAATAAGCCTTCCCAATATTTTTTACCAACTAAAACGATTGGGAAGTGAGCCACTTTATTTGTTTGGATGAGTGTGATGGCTTCGAACAATTCATCCAATGTTCCAAATCCTCCCGGCATTGCTATAAATCCTTGTGAATATTTTAGGAAGATGGTTTTTCTTACAAAGAAATAATCAAAGTTGATGCTTTTGTCATTGTCTATAAATGTATTGGATGTTTGCTCAAATGGCAAAACAATGTTCAGTCCAACAGATTTCCCGCCACCGGCTTTCGCACCTTTATTGGCTGCTTCCATAATTCCGGGACCACCACCGCTGATAACTCCATAACCTTCACGTGTCAATTTGAAAGCAATTTCTTCTGCGAGTTTATAGTATGGATTGGTTGTTTTTGTTCGTGCTGACCCAAAAATAGAAACGCAGGGGCCAATTCGGCTCATTTTTTCGAAGCCTTCTACAAATTCACTCATGATTTTGAAAATCTGCCAGGAGTCTGCTGCTTTTATATCATTCCAGTCTTTGGCTGCAAATGCTTTTCTGATTTTGTCTTCGTCTTGATTGGTCATGTTTGCTTTTTAGTGTGTTACGAATATACGAATCTAACATGAAACGGAATTTCAGTCAAACTATTTCATTTCTTCCTTCAGAAATTGTGCCGTATAGCTAATTTTATTTTTTATAATCTCTTTTGGAGTTCCCGTGCATAAGATTTGACCACCGGCATTTCCGCCTTCAATTCCTAGATCAATAATATGATCGGCTACTTTTATAATATCCATATTGTGCTCGATGACAAGAACCGTGTTGCCACTATCTACCAATTTGTTCAGTACTTCCAGTAAAATTCGAATGTCTTCAAAATGCAATCCGGTAGTCGGTTCATCCAAAATATAAAATGTGCTTCCTGTATCTCGTTTGGATAATTCTGTAGCCAATTTTACTCGTTGCGCTTCACCACCGGAGAGTGTTGTGCTTTGTTGTCCTAATGTGATGTATCCTAACCCTACATTTTGTAATGTTTTAATTTTTTGAATAATAGAAGGAATGCTGGAGAAAAACTCAACTGCATTATCGATCGTCATGTTTAAGACATCGCTGATTGATTTTCCTTTAAATCGAATTTCCAGTGTTTCTTTGTTATATCGTTTGCCATTGCATGTTTCACAGTTGACGTACACATCCGGTAAAAAATTCATTTCAATAGTTCTTAATCCTGCACCCTGGCACGTTTCGCATCTTCCACCTTTTACATTAAAAGAAAATCTTCCAGGTTTATAACCTCTGATTTTTGCTTCAGGAATTTCAGCAAACAGTGTTCTGATGTCGGAAAAAACATTGGTATATGTTGCCGGATTACTTCTGGGTGTTCTACCAATCGGAGATTGGTCAATATCAATTACCTTATCGATGTGTTCTAAACCAGTGATGGATTTAAAAGGCATCGGTTTTTTTTCAGCACGATAAAAATGTTTATTCAGAATGGGATAAAGGGTTTCGTTGATGAGGGTTGATTTTCCGCTTCCGGAAACACCCGTTACACAGATGAGTTTTCCTAACGGAAATTCTACAGAAACATCTTTTAAGTTATTCCCTTTTGCACCTTTTAACACCAAAGATTTTCCGCTTCCTTTTCTGGTTTCTTTTGGGATTGCAATTTCTTTTACCCCGTTAATATAATCGGAGGTAAGTGTGTGAAATTTTAAAATTTCTTTTGGAGTTCCTTGTGCAATAATTTTGCCTCCATGTATTCCTGCAGCCGGTCCTATATCAATCACATGATCAGCAGCGAGTATCATTTCTTTGTCGTGTTCAACAACAATAACCGAGTTGCCGATGTCACGCAAATTTTTGAGTGCATTTATCAAGCGAACATTGTCTCGTTGATGCAAACCAATACTCGGTTCATCCAAAATGTACAATACCCCAACAAGCTGTGAGCCAATTTGTGTTGCTAATCGAATACGTTGAGCTTCCCCACCAGATAGTGTTCTGGAGCTTCTGTTCAGTGAAAGATAATCCAATCCGACATCCAATAAAAATGAAATACGTGTTCGGATTTCTTTTAAAACCTCTTTGGCAATTGTATTCTGTTTTGAGCTTAATCGTTTTTCAATATCTTTAAACCATTCATTCAATTCGAGAATTCCCATCTCGGAAAGTTCTGCAATATTTTTTTTGTCGATTTTAAAATGCAATGATTCTTTCTTCAACTTTGTTCCATCACATTTGGCGCAAGGTACTTTATTCATGAAGCCTTGGATCCATTTTTCAATAGTAGGTGAGCTTTGTTCGTCATTTTGCTTGATGATGAAATTGGCGATTCCTTCAAATGCAATGCTATAACTTGTTGCGGCACTATCAGTAAATTGCTTTATTTTAAATACTTCATCCGAACCAAATAAAATGGTGTTGATGGCTTCATCTGAAATGTCTTCAACTGGTGTGTCTAGTGTAAACCCGTATTTGTCGCCAATCGCTTCCAGTTGTTTGAAAATCCAAGTGCCTTTGTGCGGACCAATGGGTGCAATTGCTCCCTTTCGGATAGACAATTTCTTATTGGGAATGATTTTGTCGATATCAACTTCGGAAATCATTCCTAAGCCGTTACATTGAGGGCAGGCTCCATAGGGTGAGTTGAATGAAAATAAATTTGGCTGTGGCTCATCGTAAGAAATGCCGGATGTGGGGCACATGAGGTGTCGACTGTAAAACTCAACTTTCCCGTATTCTTCTTCAATTTTTCCGGTTTTGAAGGGCTGAACCATGATGATGCCCTTGCCTTGTTTCATAGCCAGCTGCATCGATTCGGAAATACGTGGACGCGCTTCGTTGTTTACTTCCAATCGGTCAATTACAATTTCAATGTCGTGTACTTTGTATCTGTCAAGTTGAATTCGTTTGGTTAATTCAACAACTTCTCCATCAATGCGAACGCGCAGATACCCCCATTTTTTAATTTGTTCGAACAGTTCGCGGTAATGCCCTTTTCTGCCTTTTACAACGGGAGCAAGAATTAATATTTTCTGATCTTGAAATTTTTCCAGGATAAGTTGAATGATTTGATCGTCAGAATAGCGAACCATCTTTTCACCAGTTACATAGGAGTATGCATCAGATGCTCTGGCATAAAGTAATCTTAAAAAATCATAGATTTCAGTGATGGTACCAACTGTAGAACGCGGATTTTTGTTAACGGTTTTTTGTTCGATAGAGATAACTGGACTTAAACCGGTTATTTTATCTACATCGGGACGCTCCATGTTACCAAGAAATTGGCGCGCATAAGCAGAAAAACTTTCAATGTAACGTCTTTGACCTTCAGCATAAATGGTATCAAAGGCGAGTGACGACTTTCCACTTCCGCTTAAACCGGTTATTACAACGAGCTTATTTCTTGGAATTGTTACATCAATGTTTTTAAGATTGTGAGCACGTGCACCAACAACTTCCAGAAAATCTATTTCACTGATGTTTTCATTTGCCATTTTCTTATTTGTTATTGGATAAAATCCTTTAAAAGGTAAGTGTTTTTCTTTTTTGCAAAGGTACGGAACAAACAATTATGAACAAGGTCTTTGCCCTAATTTAATCAAGGTTTTTAGATAAAAACAGCAAGGGGTTGTAGAAGTGTTTTTCTAACTCGTCTTTTTTGAAACAAATTAAGGAGTAGGAGTTGTATAATCGTTCAGGAGTATTTTTACTCGGCTCAATGGAAATGGGTTTTGTTTTTAAAATTTCAAGATGGACATGGTCAAATTGCCAACCGTATTTATTGAGCTCTATTTTATTCATAAATCGAGCAATAGGTTTGTCTGGCGTAACGGTTTGATGCAAATTAACTGTTATACCTGCTATGTGCTCATATACGGTCCAGAAAACAGTGTTGCCAACATGATGCTCAATGATTAATTGAGCATAGGGGCCATCTGTTCGTTTACTAATGATTTTTCCTTGCGCAATAGAAAAAATGGGTTCATTGTTGTAATTCATATTCGGACGCTTAATATCTATTCCTGTATGAAAATGTGCCGGAACCGTTTTTCTTGCTTTGCGGATGAGTCCAAATTCCCCAATTTCTGTGAGCTGAATACTAGAAATATCTTTTCTGTTTGAGGTATTTATTGGTATTGAAAAAGGGGAGGCGTGTGCGATTGAAAGGGCGATGAATAAACAAATTGTTTTGTAAAACATGCGCTTACTCTTTGGGTTTTTCGATTGTTTTTAGTGTGTCGTTTTGCAAAGGTGATACTGTAATTAAATTCACCGAATCAGTCGGTGTTAATTGATTACTTCCATCATAATTGCCATCCAAATCATAAATATTCATAGTGCCTTTTGGGATTTCTATAATGTATTTTTTACGGTTGGTATTTGTAAGTGAATTTGTCCGCAACCAAGGATTAAATAATTTTAATATTTTATAATTTACTCCTTGACTGATAGAAAAGTCGGCCAGATTATGTATGGTTGTATCCACAGTTATTTTTTTTGTTGCTACAGGTGGATATAAATCTTTTTTACGCAACATATATCCATAAACTTTAGGTCGTGAAATGATTTCCTTCATTGCTAAAATTCGATAAACATATCTGGCTGTTTCTTCAGTTAATGCTAAATCATAATAACTATTGACTTTTTGTTTTTCAATTTGTCCTTGAACTCCACCCATTCCTAAATTATAGGAGGCAGCAACCAATGTCCAATTGTTGAAAATTTTATATGCTTCTTTAAAATATTTACAAGCAACTTCAGTGGATTTAGCAACATGGTATCGTTCATCTACTTCTTCTGTTATTTCCATCCCGTAGCTTGTTCCTGTTGATTCTATGATTTGCCAAAATCCGGTTGCTCCTTGAGGTGAAACCGCATTTGTAAGTTGACTTTCAATTAAAGCGATGTATTTAAAATCTTCAGGAATTCCATTTTTTTCAAGGATGGGTTCTATAATTGGAAACCACCGATTGGCTCTTTTGTGCAGCAAAAGTGATTGTGATTGCCAATACGTATTTACAACCAGTTCCCGCTCTGCAGCTTCTCGAACACTAAAATCAGTAATGGGTGTTTTTTCACCGGCAAAATTTAAATTTTTGGGTACGCGAATGCTGAAGGTTTTATAACTGGCATTAAAATAGTCTTGATATTCATTATCTGATAAGTTGTCGTTTATTGAGTAAGAAAATAGTTTTACGATACTAATCAATACAACAACAAGTGCAAAAGCGATAATGTACTTTTTTGCTGACTTTAAAATGATAATGACTTTCTCTTTTCGTTGCATTATTTAGAAAACTTTCGAGTGGGTGCATAAAAGAAAAAGAATAGAAGAATAAAATATACAGAAAACAAAATTATGTGAATGTATCCCCATTCTTTAATGTGATTGATAATGAGATAACATAAAAACATATTTAGAAAACAAATGCCTGCATACATCAATGCAATTCGTTTTTCTGTCAAGCCCATAAAAAAGAAGTTGTGCGTTGTATGATCTTTGCCTCCGACAAAAGGAGATTTGCCTTTTCTTAGTCGATTAATCACAACGGTGGTTGTGTCAATAATGGGAATAGCAAACGTTAAAATGGATATAAAAAATTGTTTGGTGTCGTTGATGTTTTCATGAATGATGGTGGTGTCGAGTGGTGTCCAAAAATATTTTATTCCGATAGCAGCAAGAAATACTCCTAAAAACTGACTGCCGGTATCTCCCATAAATATTTTTGCAGGATGCCAATTGTAAAATAAAAAGCCAATCAAAGCTGACAATACACCAATAAGGATAATGGTATGTATGGTGTGTCCGCCTTTGTTTAAGTAAATAACGAATAATGCACTGATAATAACTGTTATTGAAACAATCGTTGTTATGGCATCCATATTATCAAGCATATTGATTGAATTCATGAGTGCTACAATCCAAAACATAGACAATGCAATATTTACATAATGTTGATTAAATAATGTGATGTATGTGCCTGTTGAAACCAAAATCAATGCACAACATATTTGGATGATGAGTTTAAGCAAAGGTTTTGTATTGTAAGCATCATCAGAAAGTCCTAATAAGAATGCGAGTGTCCCTGCTGCTAATAAGCCGAGTATTTGTTTGTTTACAAGTACTTGGGTGTGCTCAAAAAAGATTGAATAGCTGGCAATAGAAAGTAAAAAAAGTAAATAAAATGAAATCCCACCTAATGAAGGTTTTGCCGCAGGGCTCCATCTTATAACCGTTTCTGAAGTATTTCGAATACCTAAGTTTGACGCAAATTTCAAAAACAGACCATTAATCAAAAACGACAATACAGCGGCACCTATAAAAAAGCCGGAGTAAATAATCAATAGGTATGTACTGTGTTCCATAATGTAATTTGTGGACTGTTGTATTAAAATTGACTCTTAAAGTCTTTAAATTGCTTTCCTTCTTTGTCTTTGTCCGATAAAAGTGGTTTTTTTATTCCCCATTGTATTGCTATATCTGCGTCATTCCAAAGGATACAGTCTTCAGAAGGTTTATTAAATAAGTTGGTGCATTTATAGGAAAAAATGGTGTCGTTTTCTAATGTCAAAAAACCATGCGCAAAGCCAGGTGGAATCCATAACATTGTTTTATTTGTTTCATTTAAAATAATATCAAAATGCTGACCATACGTTTCAGAGTTTTTTCGGATATCTACTGCCACATCTAAAACACTACCTTTAATAGTACGCACCAATTTACCCTGAGCATAAGGTGGATTCTGAAAATGTAGTCCGCGTAAAACACCTTTTTGAGAAAGAGATTGATTGTCTTGAACAAATTCGACTGTGATACCGGCTTTTTCGAAAGCACTTTTATTATACGACTCATAAAAGTAGCCTCTAGGATCTTCAAAAACTTTTGGCTGAATAATAAATAAATCTTTAATAGGGGTAGCTATTACTTCCATAAATTCGCGTTCGGATTATTTTTTAAAAAACGACTTTTTTACACTGGACTTAGTTCCTTCATCGTAATATCCATAACCATATCCGTATCCATATCCATAACCATATCCATAGTTATATCCATAGCTTTTTCGTTCAATGTCCACACCATTTAATATAACAGATAAGCGTTTGATATTTGCTTCGTTAAACAAACGATCAACATTTTGAATGAAATTTCTCTTAGAATATTCTGCTCTGAAGATATAAATAGGGTAATCCGCTTTTTGAATCATGGAGATACCATCACTTACTAAACCAACAGGCGGATTGTCTATAATGATTACGTCATAAATTGTTTTAAGATGGCTGAGAATTTCATCCATTTTGTCGCTGATGATTAATTCAGATGGGTTAGGAGGAATAGGTCCGGCTGTAATAAAATCCAGATTTTCTAAACTACTTTTTTGAATTGCTTCTTCAATTTCACCTTTCCCTATTAGCAAGGTGCTCATCCCTTTTGTGTTTTGTGCATTAAATCCAATATGAATTTTCGGTTTCCGCATATCCAAATCGATGATGACCACTTTTTTTCCTGAAAAGGCAATGATTCCGGCAAGGTTGATTGCAACAAATGTTTTTCCTTCACCTGAAATGGTAGATGTTAAAGCAATGGTTTTAGGTCCCGGTTCATTTGAAATAAATTGCAAGTTGGTTCTGATTGAACGAAACGCTTCTGCTATCAATGATTTAGGGCTTTTATCAACTAGCAATTGAGAAACAGGAATGTCTTGTTTACATTTTGGTACGATACCTAAAATGCTGATGGATGAATTGGTGTATTTACTAATTTCATTTAAAGAATTAATCTGGTTGTGTGATAAGTAGCGGAATAAAATTAAAAACAGACCTAAAAGTCCGGCTACAAGTAAATAGGCGATGTATGTAATTTTTGAATTGGGTGAAACCGGGCTGGTAGGAACTTCTGCTTTTTCGAGAATCACATTTTGTGAAACAAAACCTGCTTTTGAGATGGAGAACTCTGTTCTTTTTTCCAACAAAAGGGTGTAATACTTTTCGTTGATGTTAAATAATCGCTGAAGGCGTGCATACTCAACTTCATTCACAGGAAGTTTAAATGTACCTGCAAATAAATCGGCTTTTTTCTGAAGTTCGTTTTTTCGCAATGCAATATTCGCACGAACGGATTTAATACTTTCTTTTAATAATTTTTTCTGAATATCAATCTGAAAATCGATTGCTTTAATGGCTTCGCTACCTGGCGTAACTTCATAAAGCATTTCTTCTTTTGAATTAATAGTCGGTGTAATTCTGATACGGACTTGCTAATGTTAGCTTCAGTTTCTGTGCCCGCCAACATTGCCAATAAGCTGTAGGAGTCAATGGCTTTCGAATTGTTAATTTCAACTCCAATTTTATTTAGTACGTTTTCTTCCAACTCAAGATTAATAATCTGATCTTCTAATCCGTTTAGTCGAGTAGTATTGGTGTTTTTTACATCTATGTCTTCCGTTACGTTGTTTACTTTCTTGAAATCTTGTATGGAATTTTCAGAGCTTTTTAATTGTTCGTATACCGCATCCAACTGCACATCAATAAATCGGATAACACTTTTTGAACTTTCTCCTTTTCTTTCCAAATCAAAGTTGGTGTACTCTTCTGTCATCGATGAAACAATGTCCGCGGCTTTTTGTGAGTTAAAGTCTTTAAATGAAATAGAAATGGTTTTGGCATCTTCATTTAAAAGTTTCACTTCTAAAAACGGGTAATATTTATTTACAAGCGCATTCGTATCATTTACCGTAAAATAATAAACATTTTCTTTGTTCGTGTTTTGCTGTTTTTGAATTTCCGGATAATTGGTAATAAAAACGCGTAGGTCGAACTGAGGGAAATGCAACCATTTATCAGTTGTGTAATTTTCTGAGTAGGATTGACCATCTACCGAGAAGTTTACAACGCCTCTGCTACTGCTATTAAAATCAATATATATTTTAGTCCCAACAATCGCGTTGTCTTTTCTTCTGACTTCAACATTAAACGGACTGCCTGTATAAAGCTCGTTGTTTAAAAGCGTCCCTTCTGAATAATACCCTACTTCAAGTGGAAGTTTGGATAATACTCTTTTAACAAAAACTTTTGAACGCAATAACTCTACGGCTTCTGCTAACCCATTTGAGTTTTCTTGAGTACTCAGGTTATCAATGTTTAATAATTGATTGGCTTGATTGTTTGTTTGAACCTGAATAATGCTAGATGCTTGGTATAATGGAGCTGTGTAGCGCAGGTATAATTTGGCTGCAGTAAAAGCCAAAATAAAAAACATTGCAATCCAAACTAGACTTTTTCTGGAGATGTATAAAAATAGTCCCAATTCGAATTCACCACTGAAATTCGAAATACGTTCTTTGTAACGTTCAAAATTATCGTTTGTTTTGGAGATATCTTCCTGTAGCATTTACTTCAAATAATATTTTGAACGAACTAATTAGAAATTCGCTGTGTGTAGGTTATAAGAATGAATATGCTGGTAAGGATGCTCACGATTGGTGCAGCTTCCTGGATGAAGCGGCTTGCATATTTTTTTCTAGGTTCAACATAAATAATGTCGTTGGCTTGGAGCACCATCGTCCCTTGTTTAATCCCTTCAATCTGAGATAAATCAATTAAGAAAACATCGTGCTTTTTATCCGGTGTTTCACGAATAAGTTTAACCATTCTGGCCTTTCCATCGTCTGCAATACCTCCAGCAAGCGCCAACGCTTCAATCAAAGTGGTGTTGTTATTCACTAATGGAATAACCTTGGCATCTCCTGCACTGCCCGGAAATACAATTACTCGTTTATTTGAAACGGACATAATCACATATGGACGAACATAAAAACTAGCATATTTTTCCTCAAGCAATGTTTCAGCCTCTCTAATGGTATAACCACTTAGTTTTATCCTTCCTAAAACAGGCAATTTTGCACTACCATCCGATTCAACCAAATACTGAATATTAGACTCAAAGCGATATCCCATATTGGCTGAATTTAAAGAGGTTAAATCCACCAATTTAAAACCATCATTTGAATACATGCTAAATTCCAAAATGTCATTTGCAGATATTTTATAGTCTAAAGCTTTTGTTGAATCAGGATTTTGGGCGTATTTGTAATCTTTTCCGGTTTTCAGCATGATGCTGGGATTTATCCATCCACAACTGGTGAAAAATAACGATAATCCAAACAAATAGAGCAGTTTACGCATATAGTCTTAAGTATTTTAACATACAAAGTTAAAAAATATTACGAAACCCCGACTGACTTTCAATTTTAAAAGAATTTTGCGGTGAATGGCTTGTTTTTGTTGGAGAATATATCTAGAGAGGACTCTTAATAGCCAGTTTTATGGGAGATTAGCTTTTTTTTGTTAAGGATTTATATAAAGTCTCCATATCGCTTACCAAGCGCGTATAATGAAATTTTTCTTTGACATGAACCCACCCTTTTTGCGACATATTTGCTCGAATGGATTCATTTTCAATGAGTTTTAATAAGGCTTCCGAAAATTGAGGCAAATTATTGTTTTCACATAAGAATGCAGTTTCATTCGGAATCACCACATTTTCAATACCACCCACATTTGTGGTAACAATAGGTTTATTTGATGCTTGAGCCTCTATCAAACTTACCGGTGTCCCTTCATTGAAGGAGGTTAATGTAATAATATCGCTCCCGGCAAGGGCTATGTCAATTTCCTTAATCCAAGAGGTGAAGGTTAATAGTGCCTTTTTGTTGGAGGTGGTTCCGTCTACAAATGAAATTCCAAGCTCAGTTGCTTTTGCTTCAATTCCTTTACGTTCTTCTCCATCACCAATAATAAATGCACGTAATTTTTTAGATGTTTGTTCTGAAACAATTTCTACTGCTTCTAAAAAAAGTGAATGATTTTTTATCGGAACAAGTCGACCGATAATTGATATGGCAATTTCATCTTCATCCAGATTGTATTGTTTGCGAAACGTATCTCTCTTTTCAGTCAAGCGCTCTTGAAATTTTGAAAGATCAAATCCTAAAGGAATAACTTTCACTTTATCGGCTCTGCAAATTTTATGAACCTCTACCAATTCTTGTTTTTGTATCTCGCTAATTGCAATGATAACGGTTGATTTTTTTGCAAGATAACGTTCAATAGTTTTATAAAACAATGTTTTTAATTTTCCAAAATAGGAATGAAATACATGTCCATGAAATGTATGAATGATAATAGGCACACCGCTGGAAGAAGCTGCCAGTCGGCCTAGTGTTCCTGCTTTAGAAGCATGCGTATGAACAATATCGGGTTTGAACTCTTCAATAATTTTTTTTATTTTTTTGTAGGCGGTGTAATCATTTTTGAGGTCAATTTCGCGCAACATCTCCTCAACAATAATTGGTTTGAGTCCTAAGTTGTTGACAATAAAATCGGAGCTTTCTTCTGTGTCGTCTTTTGCACCACCTACTAAAAGTGTTTCAAATTCATTCGACATGTATTTACTTAGATACGCCACATTGTAGGTAGGGCCACCTAGATTAAACCGGTTGATAATGCGTAATACTTTTGTCATATTTTTTTCCACCAATATTGAAATACAATCAATGCCCATACTTTTTCTACAGCATCATTCGGATTGTTTGAGAATAATTGCATTTTTAATCTTTTTATTTCTTCGCCATTAAATATTCCTTGTTCTTCAATGAATTTATCTTCTAATAATTCATTTGTAATCATTGATTTTAAATCCGTTTTAAACCATTTTAAAAGAGGTACTTCAAAGCCTTGTTTCCTTCGCAACAATAGTTCAGGAGGAAGTAGGTCCTTAAACGTGTCTCTCACAATTTTTTTACGTGTTGTACCATCAATTTTATAGTCAACCGGAAGAGAAAAAGCAAAATTAACCAAATGATGGTCTAAAAAGGGAACGCGAACCTCCAAGCTTCTGGCCATGCTCATGCGATCCACTTTTACAAGCATGTCATTTTCTAAAACCAATTGCATGTCGGTGAGTAATACCGAATTGTAATCAGCAGAAATAGAATTCAGGATAGATGATTTTCTTTTTTCGTAATCCGTATCTGAAATCGCTTGATTATATTTTTTTGAAAATAGTTGATCTGCTGTATAGCCTGACCATTTGGCCCATTGCCAGTAGCGTTCCTGCGGACTCATTTTCATTCCTTCAGCAAATTTTTCAAGTTGTCGAATTTTGTTTCCTGTTTTGCTGTTCCGCGATTTTGGAAGTTGTTTTAAAAGTGAATGGGATGATTTTACAAGCGTAGCTTTTAATCCGCCTTTCCGCGCTTTGAGTTCGGCCGCATGTTTGTTGTACCCTGCAAAAAGCTCATCTGCTCCATCTCCAGAAAGCGCTACGGTAACATGCTTTTTGGTATGCATGCTCAAAATGTTCACGGCTAACGCTGAAGAATCAGCAAATGGTTCATCTGTGTAATCCAGTAATTCTTGAAGGTTTGCAAACAAATCGGCATTGCTTAATTCAAAAACAGTATGATTGGTTTTGTACTTTTTAGCAAGTAAAATTGCAAACGAAGTTTCATCAAAAAGTGGTTCATCTTTAAAACCAATCGAAAATGAATTTAAATGTTGTGTGTTTTGTGCTGCAATAGCTGTAATAATAGATGAATCAATTCCACCACTCAAAAATGTTCCCAAAGGCACATCTGCAATCATGCGTTGTTGAACAGATGATTCTAACAAATGTTTAAATGTTTTTTGAGCAGATTCGTAGGAAGGAATATTCTTCAATTCACTTGTGTATGGAATGGAATAATATTTTTTTTCTTCAATTTTTCCTGTCGAATCTAAATCTAAAAATGTGCCGGCTTTCAGTTTTTTTACATGCTCAAAAATGGAATAGGGGCTTGGAATATAGTTTAGATGAAAGTAGAGTTGTAAGGATGTTTTGTCAATTACTTTTGGTATTTCAAACGCCATTAACGCTTTGAGTTCTGACCCGAAAACAAATCGATTTTCATCTTTGTAATAGTACAACGGTTTTATTCCAAATCGGTCGCGCGCTAAAAAGAGTTTCTCCGAACTTGAATCATAAATTGCAAAGGCAAATTCTCCATCCAATTGCTCCAAACATTTTTCTTTGTCGGAGATATAGAGTTGTAACAATACTTCTGTATCACTGTTGGATTTGAATTTTATTCCTTTGCTCTCAAGCTGCAAACGCAGTTGTTTGTAATTGAATATCTCTCCGTTAAAAACGATGGTATATCTTTTTGATTCATCCGTAAAGGGTTGTGCCGCAGCATTGGAGGTGTCAATAATTGATAGTCGTCTGTGACCCAATGCCACATTTTTATCGAAGTACAATCCTTCTCCATCTGGTCCACGCTTCAACAATGAGTAGGTGGCCGCACTTACTTTGTTCAAGTAGGTTTTCCCTTTCTCATTGAATGCTACTATTCCCGTTATTCCACACATACTTTATTTTGTTTTAAACACCACCCAATTACATTGTTTGTCGGTTTGTGTTTTCATTCTTCCTATAGTAACTACAGTATTTTCTGAGGTTTTATACCATCCTTCGTCCCAAGCACCCATATCTGTGTACAATGCATCAAGCGCTCCCAATTCAACTAAATCTTTAGTAAAGGCTGAAAGTGTAATATGCTCATACGATTCAATAATTGCAGTTTTGTTTCCTTTGAGTTTTACGATTGCTCTTCTTTGAAAGAGTTTTACATCTTTGTATTTCGCTCCTACACCTTTTTCAATCAATTGAATTTGTTGAAATAACGAACCTTTTTGTGCAACAAGACTCTTGATATACGCATCGGTTAATAGTGCTCCTTTGTTTGTTGGAAATATTTCACTTACGCCATTGATGATTTTCAGCGCACCTCCAATGGAATGATTGATTTTATCTTTGTTTACCACCATCCCTTTTTCAATATAAAGGCCGTCAACACTTAAGTTTTGTAAATTCGTAAAGGCACCGGCAATACAAAGTAAAACAGTTTGATCCTTTTTGTCAGGGCGCTTTAACGTAATATCCAGTTTTAAATTATTTTGATGAAACAGGGTATAAGTATAGCCGGATTTGGTTTTTAATTTTTCAACAGTTAATCCATTGCTATCGTTTGTTGCATTTTTGAAGGAGGAGTTTAAAAGCGGAGATACAACTGCAAGCAGCAGTAGGGTGGATGCTAAAAATAAACGCCTTGAGTTCATTGGTTCGTTATGTGAAAAACTTTGTTAATATACAAAAAATGAATGAGGTGGAAGTAGGGCTTTATTCCTTTTTCTTTGTTATAGAACTAATTTTTAATAATTCCAGGTAAAATGTCATCATCACTCATCTTAATTTGTGTATTAGCCTATTCACTATTACTGTTTTATGTTACTTGGTGGACATCCAAAGGAGCAAACAACGAAAGTTATTATGTTGGTAATCGTTCCTCAAAATGGTATTTGGTTGCCTATGGAATGATTGGTGCCTCCCTTTCAGGAGTGACGTTTATCTCCGTTCCGGGCGCTGTTGGAACGTCTCAATTCGGCTATTTGCAAGTAGTATTGGGCTATCTGGTTGGTTATGTTGTGATTGCCTATGTATTGTTACCTTTATATTACCGGTTGAATTTAACCTCCATTTACAGCTATTTAAAAGGTCGGTTTGGCAATTCCTCTTATAAAACTGGAGCCTTCTTTTTTATTTTCTCAAGAGTGGTAGGTGCAGCTTTTCGAATGTACATCGTTGTGAACGTATTGCAAGAATTTGTATTTGACGACATGGGCGTGCCCTTTTTTGTTACTGTTGCCGTATTTATGCTGTTGATTTTGTTATACACCTATCAAGGTGGTGTGAAAACAATTGTTTATACGGATACGTTGCAAACGACATTCATGATTGTATCGGTTGTATTATCGATTGTTTTCATCATGCAGGATTTGAATCTAAGTGTTTCGGATATGGTTCATCGCATTTCTGAAAGTGAATATTCAAAAACGTTTTTTGACGATTGGCAAGCAAAATCGTTTTTTCCGAAACAATTTTTTGGTGGAATGTCCATCGCCATTGCCATGACAGGATTAGATCAGGAGATGATGCAAAAAAATATCAGCTGTAAAACCTTGGGAGATGCACAGAAAAACGTTTTAACCTTTAGCGGAATTTTATTAATTGTAAATATTTTGTTTTTGGTTTTAGGTGCTTTGTTGTACATCTATGCTCATCAGGAAAGTGTCCCATTGATGATGAATGAGAAAGGGAAGATTATTTCGGATAATGTTTTTCCAACAATTGCGCTACATCATTTCGGAACGGTAAGCGGCATTTTCTTTATTCTGGGTTTAATCTCTGCTGCTTATCCAAGTGCAGATGGTGCATTAACCGCTTTAACGAGTGTTTTTTGTTTGGATTTTTTAGGCTTAAAAGAAGATACATCCAAAACCGAAGAAGAAAAAACAAAAATTCGTCACCGCGTTCACATCGCTTTTGCCAGTATTTTGTTTGTCGTGATTATTATCTTCAAGCTAATTAATGATGATGCAGTTATTACAGAATTATTCACCTGGGCAGGATATACGTATGGGCCATTGCTCGGATTATACGCATTTGGATTATTTACAAAGTTGCAAGTGAAAGATAAGTGGGTTCCTTTCATCTGTATCCTTTCGCCTGTAATTTGTTACACCTTAAATACGTTTTCAAAAGAATTATTCAACGGTTATAAATTCGGATTTGAAATGATTATCCTGAATGGATTAATCACTTTTATCGGATTGTGGCTGATAAAGAAGAGATAATTAAAATCCTGTTGCAAATAAATTCTTCGCGCCTTTCATGCCACATTTCAGATATTGATTGTATGCTTCTGCAGCTCTCAGGTGAATCTGTGTCCCTGTTTCATTATTTAACCACCCATCAATAGCCGCTTTTAAGGTGTAGGCTTCCGGACACATTAAGTTGGTTGTCCACAACAATGGATTTGCGCCAGCTGCTTTAATTCCTTCTTTGTAATAACTTTTACTTGCACACGCTAAGATGATGACATCTTTTTTATCACTTCCCTTTTTTGTTGGATAGGTATCTAAAGTGAAATCCATTAAACCATCATGACCAACATAGCAGACAAGTTGTGCAGCATTAAAGTTTAGGACTTTCCCTTTCACCATAATGGTGTCAGTTACATTTCCGGAAGCAGAATTAAAGAAATTTTCGTTACAGGTTTTTATTTTATCGCCTTTGTAACCATCCGCTATAATGTAAGCATCTTGTGTAATGTGTTTAAAAATACAACGCTCTAGAATAATTGGGGAGACTGCTTTTCGTTTGGAAACCAATTTCCATTCAGCAGCATTTTTAAAAAAGGTTCGAACTCCGTAACCGCAGCCCCAGTACAAATTATTATCAGGATCATTTCCATTTCCAATTTTTTTTGGAACAGGAACTATACCCTGACTGTCATTATCACACAAGGCGACAAAAACATGAATAATTTTTGTTTCAGCATTTAGAAATCCTATTTGAAAGAGGAAGAGTAGGAGCAGTAATTTTTTACTCATATTCTTAAAATTTAATTTAAGGATTTTGTGAATCTTTGATTTCATTTTATCAAGTTTATAGTTTAACTGATAATGCTTGAATTGATAAAAAGATACGCAGAGGTTGGTGGTCTGTAATTTATAAAATAAAAATGGCAGCCAATATCATGACGATAATCACGATTACATATTGCCATACATCGGGAAAATACACTTTAACGAACTCCCAGGCATTTTTTGGTTTTTGTTTTTCGGTCATTGTTATTTAAAGTAATGCTTTACTACGTCTAAAATTCATCAAAACAAGCCGCATTTCCGGCTACAATTTCTCTTCCAAAGATATAATTTTCTTCGCCTTTAAAATCGGTTACTTTTCCACCGGCTTGTTGCACAATAAATGCACCAGCGGCAACATCCCATGGTTGTAAGCTGTATTCATAAAATCCTTCAAATCGACCACAAGCTACGTAGGCTAAATCGGTAGCAGCAGAACCTAATCTGCGCAGTCCATGGGTGTTTTTCATAAAATGTTTAAATACCTCCATGTATTCGTCCATGCGGTTGTAATCGTAATAGGGAAAGCCTGTGGCGAGCAGCGAATCAGCCAGTTTTGAAGTAGCAGAAACGTGAATTTCGTTGCCATTGAGATACGCTTTGCTGCCTTCCCAGGCATAAAAACATTCGTCAAAGTTGATTTCGTAAACAACGCCCATCACCAACTCATTATTTCGCATTAATGCAATGCTGATCGCATAACAAGGAATGCCATGGATAAAGTTAGTTGTCCCATCCAACGGGTCGATCACCCAATTGTACTGTTCACCTTTTTTAGAAGAAGTGCCTTCTTCAGCAATAAATCCCGATTCAGGCAATAATTGAGATAGTTTTTCTACAATCAGCTTTTCAGAAGTTTTATCTACGTAGGAAACAAGGTCGTTTTTTCCTTTGATTTCAATTTTATCGGAAGAGAACTTATTGCGCTCCGATTTGATAAAAATGCCCACTTCTTTTGATAAAGCGCATACTTCTTGGCAGAGTGTTTGTAAGTTAGGAGGCATAAAATGTATAGTTTATTCACAAAGTTACGTTTAAAACACTATCGATTATACGTTTAACCACTGCTTTTATTTGATTAATTTTGATACAGATTATGAAAAACACCCCCATCATCACAAGTTCTCCCTGGAGAGCTCGGTTTTATATTGGCCTTGTGCTGATGTGTTTTTCTATTGTTTCGTTTGCTCAAGAACCAACCTTTAGCGTTAAGCTGAAGTTTTCAGTTCAACAAGGTGGATTAGAGAATTCGTTGATAACGATTACCCGCGATGGAAAACCTTATAGAATTATTGATCCTAGCAAGGGGAAATACTATATTGATTTAGAATTGGGGTCTGATTTCCTTTTTACATTTACAAAACCCGGACACATTACAAAGCAGGTCATTATCAATACGGTGGTTCCCAACGGAAGAGAAAATGAAGATTTTGCAAAATTTGTGGCGGATGTTGGATTGGAAATGCAACCGGAAGATAAAGTAGTTACTTATTCACAACCTGTCGGCCGTATTAAATACAGTGGAATGGTTGGGGATTTTGATTTCGACAAAGATTATACGCAAACGGCTACTGAAGCGCAAAAGAAGGATAAGGAGAATGCAAAACCAAAACCTAAGGAGCCAACACCCAATCCAAAGCCTGAACCACCAAAACCAGTTGTTCAGACTTTACCACCGAGTAATCCTGAACCCGTTGTTGTAAAACAGCCGGAGGTAACGCCCGAGCCACCAAAGCCAAAACCGGTGGTTGCGCAACCTGTGGTAGACTATAAGCCCGCAACTAAAAATAAAGTAGAGAAGATTATTCAGAAAGATCGTTTGAAAATTACCATCATCATGGTAACAATCAACAATGAAGAGTATGAATACAAAAAGGAGGAATATACCTGGGGAGGATTGTATTTTTACAAAGACGGGCAAAACATCACCGAGCGAACTTACGAGAAGGATACAGAATAGATCGTATTATCTCCTTCGTTTATGAATACCACTTGAATCGAACAGGGCCCCCCTTTCACAAAACCGCCAAGAACATCTCTACAAGCAAAAAGTTGTCGCCAAGATTTGGCTTGCCTTATTCCAATCCATTAAATTTCTATCAATTTTTTCTGAACCTGAACCAAACTAAGACCGCCCCCTCAGCTTTCAAAGAAAAAACCAGAGATAAAAATACTTTTCTCATTGTTTTAGTTAAGAGCCAATAATCTGAGATTTCTTCTCCAACTTTTTGAAATAAAATATACCGATAATTCCTACAATAAAAAGAATGGTTGAAATTAATTCGGCTTGAGTAAACTTAAATCCGTTCACATCATACAAGGTATTCACGCGAATTTTTTCGATAAAGAAACGTTCTATCCCATTAAATATTAAGTAAATCGAAAACAATACACCAGGGGTTTTAATACGTTTACGGATGCTCCATAAAATTGCAAATAAAAACAAACACATCAATGTTTCATAAAATGGAGTAGGGTAAACAGCTGGAACTAAGTGGTTACAATATTTATCGGTTGTACAATTTAAAATTTCAACACCATCATTTACCACGTTGTGAGGATAATCATAACTCCAAACCCAGTCTGGCGCCCAACTTAACCAGCTTGGTTTTGGGTTTAAGTTTCCAATTCCCCAATCGCCATCACCAGCCATGTGACAACCAATTCGTCCAACAGCATAACCAACCATAATGGATGGAGCGGAAGAATCAATTAAGTGTGGTGTAGGGATACCGTTTTTCTTTCCATACCAGATTAAGGCGATGGATGCCAAAATCAATCCTCCATACATTGTTAAGCCGTCAAAAGAGAGCAATGCGCCCATTGGATCAGCAACAAATGTACTCCAGTTTTCGAGGTTGTGAAAAATTTTAGCTCCCAGCAACCCTGCAAATGCAGCAATTAATGTCATGTTCCCCACATGCTGATGCGGATGCATCTGTTCTTCTTCCCATCTGGGTTTATCTAATTTCGTTTTTTCTTTTTCGCGGTATTTAAGATAAACGGAACCAATAGCGAAAAGTATTCCCCCGATAAAATTTCCTTTGGTAGAAAGTAAAGCCCTAGGTATCTTCTGTAAAAGCTGAAAAATTTAAAGCAACGAAAAGAAGTTTGTAACCGATTAGAAAGCCGAGTAATCCTGAAAAAACAATTCGGAAGTGGTTGATTTTTCACCTTTCAACACCTTTTTTGTTGTTGGTTTTAATAAGCCTTCAGACTCTTTACGTTTTAGTTCTTGGGTCCAGAAATAAGCAGCGACTAAAAACGCGATAGCAACAAAAAAACCGAACATTTGAACCATTTTTAAACCTGGCCAATCGAGTCCGAATAAATCTTTAAATGCGTAATAGAGGGATGGATACATATATGGTTATGAGTGATGATTTATAAGTTGTGAAATAATGCTGCAATTTACGAATATGGACTCAAACAAGCTGCGTTTTCGTTAATAATATAAAATGATCAATAAATAAGACAATTAGCTCTGGACTCGATTGCTTTAACCAACAACTAACAACCAACAACTAACAACCAACAACTAACAACCAACAACTAACAACCAACAACTAACAACCAACAACAACAACAACAACAACAACTAACAACTAACAACTAACAACTAACAACTCACAACTCACAACTCACAACTAACAACTCATAACTCATAACTCATAACTTATAACTTATAACTCCTCACTCCAATCCGAGCATAGCTCTGAAGGATTCCTTGCCTTCTTTCGTTTTTTTGAGGTTGGTGATAAGCAGAATGGCTCTGTCGATGCGCAGTTGGGAGTTTTTAACGGTGTTGACATAATGGATAATGTAACGTTGCTTCCCGGGAGTAAGCATTTTAAATCGTCTCATGCCTTCTTCATCTTGTTCTAAAAGTTCTTTCAGCTCATCGGATAATGTCATGCCATATTCGCTATCGTCTTTTTTTAAAGAAACGGTTACTTCATCTTTGAACTTCAAGCCTAATTTTTTCAAGCGCGACATATTAATGCTGATATAACCGCTTCCATTTCCTAAAGCAACCAACCCACCTTGAAAAGTAAGTTTACCATTGATTGTGCACAATAATCGCATTTTGAATTTACCACCAAGTTGGTCGATAATATCAGGAGGTACTTCAAAGTAATGCATGCCTACAAGGTATTCGAGCTTGTAGATTTTGCTTTTATAAGTTATTTCAGCAGCTTTTTTCTTAGCCATTTTTGTTTAGAAAAAAAGGGGCAAATTGCCCCTAATTATAATTTGTTTTGAGATTATGATTCTCTACACACCCCTGGCCCCTCTCTAGAGGGGAATGGATTCTGCTAAGAATTATCCTTACACTTAGATTCGTATATTCGTTTTTGTTAGTTATTTCTACCTATTCTTCTTTCTCAGCATTTTCGTATTTCACAATGTCTGTTGCAAAATCCATAAAGAATTTATGAGCAGATGTAAATACAAAACGATTATCACCTGTTTTTTCGATGATGTTTCTTCTGTTGAGCGTGTTGATGAAATTCTTACGAGAATCAGCATCTTTCAGCTGTTTGTTCGATAAAATTAAATCAATGTAAGAGGAGTTTGTGAAATAGTTTTCGATTTCTTCCATTTCAAATTCCGAAAATTGAATTCTTTCCAAGAAGTTTTTGCCATCTCTGTCCAATTCATAACTCAACAAAGAAATGAAAATACAGATATCACGCGACAACATCTCTGCAGACTCTTCTGAAACCAGATATGCGTAATCTTGTGTTAAACGCAATTCATAGTTGAATGACGCTTTGAAGAAGTACGTATACGATTGTTCGTTATCTTTTACAGTTTGATACGTACGTTCGTTTGGCAACATAAATTTGCCCGACATAAGATCTTCTACGATTTGGCGGTGGTGGTTAGGAAATTCCATCTTGTGTATCGATTATTAGAGGTTGTTGATTGATAGTTACTTTCGGAACTGTTAATGTTAAGTCGTTAATTTTGATTTTGTCAAATTCTGGTTTTGCGCCATATTCACGCTCAATGTCTTCATCAAAAGCTAATGTGGTCAAAGCGAAGAATTTTTCAATCTCTACTTTTTTATAATCTTCTTTTAATGTTTTGTTGCACCAGTTAAAGAAGTTGTGGACAGGTAAATTGTCTTTTAATTTCTTTGTATAATGTTCTTTGTCAAAAATCCATTTTTCTGATTCATTTTCTTCGTCTTCAAAATAAACATCGGTTTCGTTTTTGAATTGCTCAAAAATCTCAGAAGCATTGTAAAATGTATCTTTTGAATAAACAGAAATTTCTTTACGTTTAAGTAATCGCGGTGCTTTGCGTTTGTATGGATTTTTTAAATAGGTAATCCAGCCTGTTAAAATAATCGACTCGGTTCTGATACGTTCAATCAATGGTAATAATTCATTTGTCAAAATTTTAGATTGACGTAATAAATTATCATTCACTTGGATTAATTGAAAATAAAGCTTTTCGAACTGAATACGAGCATTCTCATCATCAAAATTCAAACGATATTTATTTGAATATTCTGAAATCTCATACAACTTGTTTGCAACAGAAGTGGAATGGTTGATGTCCAAAATTTTGTTCAACGGAATAATGTATTCGTCAATCCAGCGAGAAGCACGAACAATTTTTTCTCGGTAATCAATTTTCTTAACGTTCGCTTTTAACTCGCGTGTTTCCTGCAATAAACTTTGAGTGTTACGTTCCACCATTTCGTAGAACGATCGAACCTCAATAGCTAAGTCGTTCAAGCGTTGGCTCAACGTTACTTTGTCGCCATTGATGTTTTCTCTGATTTTGCGGAACAGTTCAGCAATAGAAGTATGATACTTTTCAATTGTTTCCGGCAACATTGGTTTGAACTCGCTCAACACGAACTCAATCAAGTTGTAATATACAGTACGAATTTCGTAGTTGTCGTTTACCGGACTCAAAATCTTGTATTCAATCAATTGCGGGCGAATGTCACTCTCGTGTTTCGCTACCAATTGATTCAATACTTCATACTTTATGATGCCTTCTTTTGATTGTGTTTCAAACAATTCAGCAATCACATCGTAATGTTCCAATAAAAAGCGGAGTATGGTTTTTGGTTCTGCCTTCATTTTATAAAACTATTAATTGCTTAGTTTAAGTTCTTTAAGTTCTTTTTGCCTACAACTTTTTCTACAACACCATTTCTTTCAACGATCACCGCATTTTGTTTTTCGTTGATATTGATTTTTCCTTTTGAAGGGTAGATGAAATAGTATTTGTTGAATCCTTCTACTGCATCCGGTGCAGCAAAAATTGGAATAAAGTTGTGCGCATTACAGAATTTCACAAGCTCCGGACGGTTTTGTTTATCTATCGTTGCAACCTCATCAATAAATAAGGTAATCTTGTTTTGTTCGTCAGTAATTGCCAAACGGTTGATGATTGCCATGATGATTACCAAACGAATCATTCTGTCTGTTCCATCCGATTCAACTTGGTTAGCCAAATCCACACGTTTTTCTGTTCCTTTGATTTCCAACAACAATTCGATGTTGAACAATTCATCAAAATGAACTTTTTTACCTGTATCTAAATAGGTGTTTAGGATTTTTAAGTTTTCTGATTGATCAAAATCAAAACTCATTTGTCCATTAAATTCCTGAATAGAGCTAATTGCTTTCAACTCACCCATGATGCGCTCGTTGTCAATCAAATCAATTTTCAGGGATTCGATGTTAGAGATACGAGTTGTTGCCAATTTCGTATTGAACTTGTCGTATACGAATTGTTTGAACTCTTCGTAACGTTTCAATAATGTAAATGCTGGGTTTGCAAATTGAGTTGAAATACTTGATAACAAGCCATCAATACTTCTTTCTTTATCGCTTAAACAAGCAATTTCCTCTTCCACAAAATTGATGAATTCGATTTCGTCAGCGATGCTACTTCTCAATCGGTATTTCAATCCTTCAAATGCCACGTCTTTGTTTGCTTTGATGTCGTGACGATCTTTTTGGTGGATTTGAATTTTTGAATAGATGTAATCTAAATTGTCGTTGGTTTCATACTCACGCGGTTCCACTTCAATGGATTCCATTTCCATTTTGCGGTCTTTCAATTCTTTCACACGAAGTTCAAGGTTGCGTTTTTCCTCATTCAATTTATCCAACATGATTTGTTTAGAAGCAATTTCTTTTACCAAATCATTTAATTGTACTTCCAATTCTTTTTTCTCTTCATTGAAACCTTTGATTTCATCCACAATGCCTTTGATTGCTCTTTCTAGTTGTGGTTTAGTTTCAATGCCCTTGATTTTTTCCTTGATCACCTCAAGTTCACCAAGAATACTTTTTAATTTAAAATCAGTTTTTTCTTTGTCAACAACAGTTTTTAGAAGCTCTTCAGTTTGTTTTTTCTCAGCAAGTAAAACTTTTAATTCGTCTTTTAATTCTTTTACTGATCGGAATTCAGTTAACTCCAAGCCTTTTGAAATGTCAATTTCACCATCAAAAATGTTCATCAGTTTATCAGAAACTTTTTTGATTTGTTTTTTGATTTGTTTGCTTGGTAAACTCAATACCTGCTCCGAAAGGATAGCATTCAGTAATTGTTTCGTTTTTTCGTCATCCGAAATTTTATGAATCAATAAGTTGTTGTAGTTGTTGATTTGATTTTCAACAGATGCAATTTTATCGTTCACTTTTTCTAGACGGAACTCTAAATGTTTGCTCGAAAGCTTTTGACTTTCAATGGTCGTGATTCTGTTTTCTATTTCTTTACGTTCTTGATCCAAATTTTTCATGGATTCTTTCAAGAATTCGATGGTTTCATATTTGTTGATTTCATGCAATTCCACTTGCTTTTCGTTCAAGTAAGTGGTTTTGTTTTTGATTTCAGCATTTTTTTCACCGATGTAAGAAGCGAAGTTTAATTCTTTCGGTTTTAGAATTTCGTTAATCTCATTGTGGATAGCTGCAATATGTCTTCCGCGTTCAACTGAAGAGATTTCCAATTCAGGAATTGCAGCAGTGTAGGCCGTGTTGAATGCATACAGCAATTCACTCACGATGGTTGTTTTTGAATTGTGAACTTTCACCAATTCACGGAAATCAAGGAAGTCGGTACGAACCGCTTTGATGCTTTTAATTTCTTCGTTGATGCGAAGTAAATCGGTAATGTCTTTTTTGTTTTTCTGAGAAAAGTTTAATCCTTCATTTTCGCGGTTATCCGCAATAATCAACGATTCTTTTAATGTTTTGTTGGTGATTAATTTAGAGTTAATTAAGTAGCGGTATACTTTCGAGAAGTTGTTGCTTAATCCGTCTGCTTTTACAGTGTCTTCTAGCCAAACAACCGCATTGTTTTTTGTTCCACGGTGGTAAACAGCGTTAAATACATCAGATTTAGTTGCAAACTTGCTGTGCATAACACCGCGTTTGTTTAAGTTTTCGATTACTTCGTCAAAGCTTAATAAACGTTGATGCGTTCCTTCCATTTCAAAGAAGAAATCTTCATTGTAATCGCTTTCGATTTTATAGTATTCCAATTCACCATCTGTATTTCGTTTAACCAAAATACAGTAGTAACCCATTTTATTGATTTCGAAAATCAAGAAACTCTTGTTGTGGGTAGGGAAGTAGTGATGAATGGTTTCTTTATCACCTTTACGCTGTCCACTGAACGACATTTTCTGTCCGTCAACCACAAACAGGAAGTTTAACGCATAAATCAGCGTTGACTTACCAATGTTGTTGGGTCCAACCAATTGGATAGAATCACAATTGTCGAGTTTCATTTCGGCTTTGCCGTAACCTTTGGAATTGATTAAAGAGATTCGAGTAAGCATCTTTTTATAGGATTATAAGATTTATGCTCAAATATACTTTAATGCCTTGGGCTATTTGTGATGTGAAATCGCTGTTAATAACAATTCCTTTAAAATAAGGGGGTAGGAGGGTTTTGTGTTAAAAAAATTAAAGTTTTTAAAAGTTTTAACAGAGACTTGATTTTTGACAAAAAATGATTATAATAAATTCTATAAAAATGTTTTTAGCCATTTTACAGCTTCAACTTCGCTGGTCATAATTTTTGTTGGTGTAATGGGTTTGTTGAATGTGATGTAGGCATTTCCCATAAGTTTTTGAACGCTATTTTTTACAACAAAACACTTGCTAAGGTATATTGGTTCGCTTCAGCACCGGAAGCGTATTTTCGGGCGTCCGGACTTGCCAACGCAAAATCGCCTGCAATAAAAAGGAGTGGGAATTTTTTACCACCACCGAGCTCAGCAAAAGCATTCACCATTTGTTTTCCGTCAATTAATTGCAGTGTATTGTTCGCTTTTATTTCAATTTGGATAATGCCATCACTACGCAATGAAACGATCGAAGAAGCATTATTAATTGATTTTATAATCGTTTTTTCGCTCATGTGATTATTATTTCATAAATGTTTTTAACCATTCTATTGCTTTTTGTTCGACAGTAAAAAGTGCATTTGGAGCAATTGGTTTGTTTACTTTAATATAGGCATTCCCTATTAATTTTTGAGCTAAACTTTTTACTACAATTGCAGCTGCTAAGGTGTATTCATTACCTGCTTTGCTTGCCCCAAATTCTCTCGCGTCTTTGTCCGCCAAACTGTATTCACCTGTGGTAATTAAAAGAAGAAGTTTTTGACCATTACCCACTTTACCAATATATGCTACCATGGCTTTTGTATCTTCACCAGTAAGTGTTTGGTTAGATTTAATATGCAAGTTAACGATGCCATCACTCCTAAAACGGACTTCAGCGGTTTTCAGATCAAGATGATGAAGTATGGTAATTGATTCTTTCAATTTCGTTTAATTGATAAAAGCAAATTTAAACTAAAAAGTATAAATAAAAGGAAAAGATTAGGCGAATGTTAATTCCGACATAGTCACTAAAACAGAACCGTCTGCATCCAATTCTTTTAATTCAACTTTTTTGAGTTGATTGATGAAGTCAGTATTGTAGGGTATTTTTACTTTTACATAGTTGTCGGTAAAACCATGCATAAAGCCATCTTTATTATCGGATTCAAATAAAACAGTGCGTGTTTGACCTAAATGTTGCTCATAAAAATAGCGAAGTTTTTTTGCAGATAAAATGCGCAACATTTTGTTTCGTTTTTTGCGGATAGCAACCGGAACAACGTTGGGTAAGTGAATTGCATCCGTATTGTCTCGTTCAGAATACGTAAATACATGCAGATAAGAAATCGGCAATTCGTTTAAGAAATTGTAGGTATCTAAAAAGTCTTCATCGGTTTCGCCCGGAAAACCCACAATTACATCCACACCTATGCAGCAGTGTGGCATCAATGCTTTTATCTTTGTTACGCGATCATTATACAGTTCCCGCAAGTATCTTCTACGCATCGCTTTGAGCATTTTATTGCTTCCCGATTGCAATGGAATATGGAAATGAGGAACAAAGCGTTTAGACTTTGAAACAAATTCGATGGTTTCGTCTTTTAATAAGTTGGGCTCAATGGAGGAGATTCTGAAACGTTCAATTCCTTCTACTTTGTCCAATTCTTGAACCAAATCTAAAAATGTTTCCTGTTTGCGGTTACCTTCTTTTGATGCATTATTCCCAAAATCGCCAAGATTTACGCCTGTTAATACAATCTCCTTCACATCTTGTTTGGCAATATCGTTTGCGTTTTTAACCGCATTTGCAATACTATCACTTCTGCTGTTCCCACGCGCAAGTGGAATCGTACAAAATGAACAATTGTAATCACAACCGTCTTGTACTTTTAAAAATACACGGGTTCGGTCGCCAAAAGAGTAGGAGTCAACAAAAAAGTTGGCCTCTTCAATTTCACAACTGTATATTTCTGCTTTCGATTTTTTGGTTAAATCGGTCAGGTAATTTAATAATTTGAATTTTTCGGACGCACCCAAAACCAAATCAACCCCTTCAATATTGGAAATTTCTTCTGGTTTAAGTTGTGCATAACAACCCACTACCACCACATACGCCTCAGGAGAAATGCTCAATGCCGATTTTACGATTTGTTTGCATTCTTTGTCGGCATTTGCTGTAACGGAGCATGTATTAATTACGTAGACATCGCTAGGTTGCTTAAAATCAACCTTTTGATAACCCTGCTCTTCGAATAAACGAGCAATGGTACTCGTTTCCGAAAAGTTGAGTTTACAACCCAATGTATGAAATGCGACTTTTTTCATTTAAGAACGCGAAGTTACTAATAATACCAATAAAATGGAGATTTTGCCTTCGTTTTATAAGCTGGTTGAACGAAAGAGGTTGTTTTTTCATGCAGATAGCGAATCGCTCATTTGTTCAAAAAACTGTTAATAAGTGCCAAGCGCTGTCCCGTTTTTACGCAAAAGGTTTTCTTAAACTTGAACTGTGATAAAATACCATCGATGTATCGTCACCTCTTGAATAACTAAAAATTATGAAAAAGCCACTTTTGTATCTATCCTTGTTTGTTTTTGCTGTGTCTTGCTCGTCAGATGAGAAAAAAACAGATACAAGAACTGTGTTCAAATACAATGATATGGCCGGGGTGAGTTCGTTGGATCCCGCTTCCGCCTATAATTTTGAGAATATTCTGGCAGTAAATCAATTGTACAATGGATTGGTGGAGATGGACGATGCGCTAAAAATTCATCCTTCCATTGCAAAATCCTGGGAAATTTTAAATGATGGAATGACCTATGTTTTTCATTTGCATACGGATGTCACTTTCCACGATAACGAATATTTTGAAAACGGAAAAGGCAGAAAAGTGGTGGCTAAAGATTTTGTGTACAGCTTCACTCGATTGCAAGACCCAAAAGTTTCGAAAGCAACCACTTTGTTGACCTATGTGAACGATCGCAGGCCCTTCGAAGCTCCAAACGATTCCACTTTCATTATTCATTTGGATAAACCTTTTACACCATTTTTGGGAATCTTAACCATGAAATATTTTTCGGTGATTCCGCAGGAAGTTGTGGAACGCTATGGCGAAGACTTTAGAAGAAACCCTGTAGGAACCGGCCCGTTTAAATTTAAAATGTGGAACGAAGGTTCTAAATTGGTTTTTGTTAAAAATGAAAATTATTTTGAATTTGAAAATGGTAAACGTTTGCCTTATTTGGATGCGGTTTCTATTTCGTTCATAAAAGATAAAGAAACTTCATTCTTAGAATTTTTAGAAGGCTCTATTGATATGGTTTCCGGAATTGATGCAATAAACACGGATGAAGTATTTACAGTAGAAGGGGAGTTGAAAGAGAAATATAAGACCGCCTTTAAAATGCAAACCCAACCGTATTTAAAAACAGATTATTTGGGTTTCTTGATTGATGAAAATCTTCCTCAATTTAAAAAGTCGCCATTAAAAATTAAAGCAATCCGACAAGCAATAAATTATGGTTTCGACCGGAAAAAGATGGTGATGTATTTGCGCAAAAATTTAGGAACTCCAGCAACTGCAGGTTTTATTCCTCCTGGATTACCTTCTTTTAACAGTTCGAAAGTTAAAGGATACGATTACAATCCGGATAAAGTAAAAGAGTTGTTGTTTCTTGCCGGCTTCCCTGATGGAAAAGGATTGCCGGACATTACTCTTTCTACCACCGAGCAATATTTAGAGTTAGCAGAATACATTCAATCACAATTGGCAGAGTTTGGAATCAACATTCGTATTGACGTACAAAAATCAACTGTGTTAGGTGATGCGATTGCAAATTCTAAATTGAATTTCTTCCGCAAGTCGTGGGTTTGTGATTATCCCGATGAGGAGAATTTTTTATCTCTCTTCTATAGTAAAAATTGGAGTCCGAAAGGCTTTAACTACACCCACTATAAAAACCCACAATTTGATTTGTTGTATGAACGCTCACAATCCGAATTAAACGATTCTATCCGTTATGATTATTACCAACAAATGGATCAGTTGTTAATTGACAATGCACCTGTTGTTCCTTTGTACTACGATCAAGTAGTACGTTTAGTGCAGAATAATATTTCGGGGTTGACCTCCAATTCGATGAATTTACTTTCGTTGAAGAAGGTGAAGAAGAAGGCAGCGAAATAGTTGATTGTAATCGAGCTTATTCCTTCTCCAAATAACAAACAATCGGATAGTGATCTGAATATTCTTCCTTGATGGTTCGGAAATGGTAGGATTCAAATTCTTTACTATGAAGAATATAATCAATTCTAAATGAAGGAAATTTTCCAATATAGCTTCTTCCGAAACCATTTCCACTTTCAACAAAGGCATCCTCTAAATCTGTAGCAATTTTGTTTTTGGCGTAGGAAGCCGGTGTATCATTAAAATCTCCGCAAACAATAACCGGATACGGGCTGGATGCAATGCTGGCATGAATTAATTCGGCTTGTTTAGCGCGTTTGATATAAGCGCGTTTTAGTCGATTGATAATACTTTTGGAATGTTCGATGTCTTCCGTTTCTACATCATTCTGTAAATCGTCAATGTATTTATAATCATCTTTTGAAAAGGCAATGGATTGTAAATGCATATTGTATACACGTACCGTATCTTTCGCAATTAATAAATCTGTATAGATGCAAACATTGTTGCTTTTGTATCCGAAATCCACTTTCCCTTTATGGAGGATGGGATAATTACTAAATGTAGCAATGCCAAAATGTTGTTTTGGTGGTATATTACTGGTGTATTCAATATGGTAATATTTAAAGTTAACATGTTTTAAAAGCGAATCTGTGTTGGCATATTTACTGCTGTCGCGGTGATAATATTCCTGAAAGCAAGCAATACCAGGTGCTTCTATATTTATTAACTCAAACATATTGTTACGTGTTTGATCATTACTGCTCCAGTTATACAAATCGAATACTTTTACATTGTACGACATCACCGTAATTAGCTTTTTAGAACCGCTGGGTGTATGATTAAAGGTGAGTTGAACATAACTGTGCAAGCTGGAGAACCCAACAATTATCACTAAGAAAGAATAAAGCGCCCGTTTTTTTATTTGTAAGGCCCAATAAATCACAAACAAAAAATTGATGATGAGAAAAATAGGATAAAGGATACCGAAAAAAGCAATGAGCCAGAATTTTTCCGGACTAACATGTGGAGCAGCGTAGGAGACAAGAAGAGCGATCACCGCCAAATGGTTGCAGAACATGGCGATGCGATTAAAGAAATAGCGTTTGCCTTTTCTTTTTTTCTTTTCTTCTTGTATTTTTTTTTGTTCCTCCATTTACGGATTCCGAATCAAAGCTTCCCGATAGCTATCGGGATTTAGGATTTATTTTATAATGAAATTCCTGGCAAAAGATACATTTTTTTGTCTTGATACTTGATTCCTTCTGCTTGATATTATCTGTTTTTTTCGCTTGCTTTAAATAAAATTTCTTTTTCGGTTTTTGATAAACTATCGTAACCGGATTTTGAAATTTTATCTAAAATTTTATCGATGGTATCTTGCTCCATCTTTTTATTGTAATTGTATTCTTCATCCGAAACTTTTCGTTTGTAGGCAACATTCATTTTACTTTTGGGGCCGGATTTAAACAATCCCGAAAGCCAATCCAAAAATTTTGTAATACCTTTTGACATGTCTACTCCTTTTTTATACTGAACAATAAATAAAAATCCCATCAATGCACCACCCAGGTGGGAAAGGTTCCCGACTAATGATGCTTGCATTGAAATATTGAGAATGTCAATAAATATTACGAATAAAGCAACATACAGAAGTTTAACAGGTCCAATAAAAAGGAGATTTATTTTCACATTAGGAACAAGTGTCGCTGAGGCGATTATAATCGCAGTGACACTTGCGGATGCCCCCATTATGAATTTTGATTGGTAAACAGCTAATGCAGGAATTGTGTTTACTATAAGAAATGTAACAATGGCACCACTGATTCCTCCTAAAATATACAATGGAATAATTTTTTTTTCGGATGTGTAATCGGATAAAATTTTCCCAAACCAATATAAAGTAATCATGTTCCAAAATAAATGTAAAATTTCTGCATGACTAAACATGCTAGTAATCAATGACCATGGACTATGAAAAAGAGCATTTGTATTGAGAGGGAAGGAGATGCTTTCTACAAATGTTTGTATGAAAAAACTAGACGAACTGCTTTTGTCGGTTGCATCATAAATAATTTGTAATAAAATAAAGAATAGAAAGACAGCAATATTAATAATGATCAATCGGGTAATTGGATTACCACTCTTTATTTTATTTTTTAGCTCTTCGAATACTGGATTTGCCATAATTAATAAAAATGCTTGTTCTTTTTTTGCCAATATTTCACTAAAATGAATCCAAACAACGCGCCACCTAAATGCGCGAAATGTGCAATGTTGTCTCCTGAAAATCGAGCAACACCAAAAAACAATTCAGCTACAGCATATATAACAACAGCATATTTTGCTTTTATTGGAATGGGAACAAACATTAGCATTAACTCCGTATTTGGAAATAGCATTCCAAATGCAACTAAAATTCCAAAGATAGCCCCTGATGCACCAACCATAGGAATATTTTGTTTGAAAGTGATAAATTGAGACATGTCACTTATTGCTTTTTCTGAAAAACTTTGATTCCCAATATTTTTAGACCATTCATTTATGAAACTTTCAAAAATTGGTCGATTTTCTGGAATGTCATATAAATCGGAAAAATGATTTTTCACTACGGAAAGGTATTCTTCTGGAGTAGTATTGTTTAAGAGACCCTGAATGGCGACTTGAATTTGATGATATTCAAATGCCTGATAACCGAGGTAAATCAAAGCCGCACCAATACCGGTAACCATGTAAAAAATAAGAAAACGTTTTGGTCCCCATAAATTTTCCAACACATTACCAAACATGAATAATGCAAACATGTTAAACAAAATATGGAAAATGCCTCCATGCATAAACATGTAGGTTACAAATTGATAGGGTTTAAATAATTCAGATGTAAAGTAGTGTAAGCCTAAATAATCAGCCAAATCTATACTGTTTTGACCTTTGAATAATTCTGTCGCAAGAAAAAACAGACCATTGATAATTAACAGATTTTTAACTATCACTGGTAATGATCTAAAACTATTCGGACGATATTGTTGGTAAGACATGGTTACTAATTACGAATCATTATTAATTTAACCTGAAGGAACCCTTTCGGTGTAAATTTGGGTATTCCCCAATAAACTATTTTCAATTTCTCAATTAACTATTCTCTACTTCTTAAACCGCTTATCCAAATCCTCACTCGAAAAAGTGGTGATGGTTGGTTTTCCGCTTGGCGTGCTATAAGGCATTTGACAAGCAAACAACTCATCAATGATGTTTTGCATTTCCTCTTGTGTTAATGCTTTTCCCGATTTGATAGCAGTATTTCTTGCCATTGCACGGGCTAAATTTTCACGTTTGTCGGATTTTAATTCCAATAAATTTTGTTTGTAGTTCTCCAATAATCCTTCCAATAATTTTACCGAATCATATGCTGACGTATCGGCAGGAACTCCATGGATGACAAATGTGTTTTTGCCAAATTCACTGATATCAAAGCCCATTCCCTGAATTTCTGGCTGTAATTCTTTTACCAACTCAAAGTCCGGGGTGTTCAATTCAATCGTTTTCGGAAACAGCTCTTGCTGGGTGGCCGACTTATGTTTTTCAAACCCTTCCAAAATGCGCTCATACAAAATACGTTCGTGTGCCCCTTGCTGATCAATCACCATAAAACCGGTTTTGATATGGGTTAAAATGTATTTGTTGTGCAATTGGTAGGTCGATTTTTTATTGCTTTCGTGTAAATCGTTGTCCCAATCCGTATTAATGGTCTGTTGTGTTTCTTCTTCTTTCTTTATCTCAAATTCTAATTGGTTGTCTACATGCCTGCTATAAAGTTTCTCCCAATTGGTTTTATTAGAAAGTTCACGTTCTTGGGTTTCTTTTTGTTCGGTTTTAAATGGATTGTAGTTCTCATCCACTTTGATGGTCGGTTGTTTGTAAATCCCATCAACCGGCTTAAGTGGCATGTTGTACAAATGCGCTTCTTGGTCGAAATCCAAACTTGGAGAAATGTTAAATTGTCCCAATGATTTTTTTACAGCCGAACGTAAAAAAGCATAAATCGCTTTTTCATCTTCAAATTTTACTTCCGTTTTTGTCGGATGAATATTGATATCGATGGATTTAGGATCGACATCAAGCATTAAGAAATAAGAGGCAAAACTATCACTCGGTAACAATTGCTCAAAGGCGGATTGCACCGCATGATGTAAATAACCGTTTTTGATAAACCGTTTATTCAAAAAGAAGAATTGTTCGCCTCTCGTTTTTTTTGCAAAATCAGGTTTGATTACAAATCCTTTAATTTTAACAATGCCGGTGTTTTCTTCCACTGGAACAAGTCGGGAATTATACGAATTCCCAAATATGCCCATCAACCGTTGTTTCAGAGAGCCGGCTTCTAAATGAAAAATTTCGGTATTGTTATGATGTAGGCTAAATGCAATTTCAGGATTCGGGATGCTCACACGATGAAACTCATCAATGATATGGCGCAATTCTACGGAATCGGTTTTTAAGAAATTTCTGCGAGCAGGAACATTAAAAAATAAATTTTTAACAGAGATGGATGTTCCTTCGGGGCAATTAACCGTTTCTTGTCGTTTTACTTCGCTGCCTTCAATATCAATTTGAACACCGGTTTCTTCACCGGTACGTTTTGTTTTTAGTTCTACTTGAGCAATGGCGGCAATAGATGCCAATGCTTCTCCCCGGAAACCCATCGTACGAATGGCAAACAGGTCATCTGCTTTTTTTATTTTGGAAGTAGCATGTCGTTCAAAACTCATGCGTGCATCGGTTTCACTCATTCCACAGCCATTGTCAATCACTTGAATAAGTGTTTTGCCGGCATCTTTTACAATCAGCTTAATCTTTGTACCGCCAGCATCCAATGCATTTTCCATCAATTCCTTCACAGCGGAAGCAGGTCGTTGAACCACTTCCCCTGCAGCAATCTGGTTGGCTACCGAATCGGGTAAAAGATGAATAATGTCTGGCATAAGTGTACGTATTCCCACAAAAATAATACTAATAATTGAATAAAAACAGGTGAATAAAGGATTGAGAAGTGCTTATGACTAAAGCCGTTGTAAGTGCTTTGTTGGTAAGTAATTGCAGGTGTTTAACCTTTTAGTTTAGTTTTCAACACTTCCCAGAAATTGATATCGAACCATTGATGGAGGTAAATTAGAAAAAGGATCCCAAATACAACCGCAAAGGAGAGTAGTAAACCTAAATTTTTGCCAAACGAATTGCTCCCCGAAACCAGCACACGAGCTACCAATAGTTCTACTTTCGGTTTGAGATAACTAAAAGCAGGGACAAGAATAAAAACCAAAGTCAACATTGCAATCCCTGTGAATTTATAGGGGTTGATGTCGATGTTATAATGAACAATGTAATCCGTAATGAAACCTGTAATCAGGTTAAGAGTCAGTACACTGATCATCAAAACCATTATGTTGAAGAGTTTCTTGTACATAGTGCAAATTTACGCCCTTCGACTCCGCTCAGGGTGACAACAAAATTAAGGAATGATTAATAGCTGATCTTGGTAATGGTAAGATGTTTTTAACACTGTTGTCTTAACAAACATCACTCACACTAAAACATCTCCAGATAGATATTGGGACCACGCTCCGGCACGGGATCTTCCTGTAGCTGACTGTTTATCCATTCTTGTGAGATTGCTTCATGCCTTGCAATAACGATTCTTTTAGTGATTCAGTTTTAAAAGATGTCATTAACATCCTTTCGTTGAAAAGTATACTGTTCTCAAATGGATACCGTTATCTTACAACTTAACTTAGCACAATAATTGCCATACATCTCATTCAATCTATTTTTTGTTAATGAAAAACGTCATCCTCGCTATATTTTCCTTTCTCATACTCATTTCTCTGAGCTTTATTCCGAAAACAACGGTCAACAAAACTGCTGTTGAAATTCAGGATCCTCCATTTTATTTAAAAGATACACGCTGGGCAGACTCTGTTTTTAAAGCATTGAGTCCGGATGAACGACTTGCACAATTGTTTATGGTTGCTGCCTATTCGAACAAAGACAATGCACATGTGAAAGAGATTAAAGAATTAGTTGATAAATATAAAATTGGTGGATTAATCTTTTTTCAAGGCGGGCCTGTACGTCAAGCCATTCAGGCAAATTGTTACCAGTCGTGTTCCAAAGTTCCTTTGTTGATTTCGATGGATGCCGAATGGGGATTAGCCATGCGCTTAGACAGTACCACAAAATTTCCGCGTCAAATGACATTGGGAGCTATTCAAAACGATTCATTGATTTATCAAATGGGTGTTGAAATTGCTCGCCAAACAAAACGTGTAGGGATGCATGTAAATTTTGCTCCGGACATCGATATCAATAATAATCCGTTAAATCCTGTGATCGGGAATCGTTCGTTTGGTGAAAACAAAATGAATGTTACCCGTAAGGCGTTGATGTATATGAAAGGGATGCAAGACAACCACGTGTTGGCTTGCGGCAAACATTTTCCCGGTCATGGTGATACGGATAGCGATTCGCATAAAACGTTGCCAACCATTAAATCTTCTCGCGAACGCCTGGATACATTGGAATTGTATCCGTTTAAAGAATTAATCAAAGAAGGTTTGGGAAGCATGATGGTGGCGCACTTAAGTATTCCATCGTTGGATACTACACCCAATCAAGCATCTACACTCACAAAAAAGATTGTGACCGGATTATTAAAAGATACACTTGGATTTAAAGGATTGATTTTTACAGATGCCTTAAACATGAAAGGGGTGAGTAAATTCTATAAACCGGGTGAAGTAGAATTGAAAGCCTTGTTGGCGGGAAATGATGTGTTATTGTTCGCAGAAGATGTTCCAACGGCAATGACTGAAATTAAAAAAGCAATCGAACGTGGTGAGATTACTCAGGAAGAGATTGATAAACGTTGCATGAAAATTTTATTGACCAAACAATGGGCAGGATTAAATCATTATTCAAAAGTGAAATTGAAAAATTTGTATGAAGATTTGAATACACCTCATGCAGAAATGATTAATCGTAAATTAACGGAAGCATCATTAACCTTGTTGCAAAATAAAAATGATATTCTTCCTTTACAAAATCTGGATTCCTCCAAAATTGCATCGGTATCACTGGGTTATAAAGGGTTAAGCATTTTTCAACAAACGCTTTCCAACTATGCATCTATTAAACATTTTGGAATTGACAAAGATGCAAAAGCTCCGGCATTTGATTCGTTATTGGCTCAATTGAAAAATTATAATCCAATTATTGTTCACATCAATAACACCAATAATAAACCGGACAAAGCATTTGGTTTAACACCACAAGTATTGGAGATGTTGAAAGCACTTATTAAGGAACATAATGTTATTGTGAATGTAGCTGCTAATCCGTATATCCTTGCAAAGTTAGATAGTATTCAATTTGCTGATGCAGTGATTATGAGTTATGAAAACAGCGATTACAGTGAATCGTATTCGGCTCAATTGATATTTGGTGGAGTAGGAGCAAGTGGAAAATTACCCGTAACTGCGAGTTCTTATTTTAAAGTAGGGATGGGAATCAACACGCATCAAGTGCGTTTCAAATACACCATTCCAGAGGCATTGGGGATTGATTCCCGGAAGCTCGCGAAGATTGATAGCATTGCAATGAATGGCATTAAAGACAAAGTTTTCCGGGTTGCCAAGTGTTGGTTGCAAAAAATGGAAACGTCATTTATCAAAAATCATTTGGTCATCATACCTACGACACAAAGATAAAAGTTAAGAATACCGATTTGTATGACATTGCATCCATTACCAAAATTGCGGCATCAACAACTTCATTGATGAAGTTAATGGATGAAGGGAAAGTGAATTTGGATAATCCATTGTGTTATTACATGCCTGAACTGGAAGGGAGCAACAAACAAAACATCAATCTTCGCGAGATGATGACTCATCAAGCCGGATTAAAAGATTGGATTCCATTTTGGATGAAAACGGTAAACAAAGATGGAACATACAAGGAAGGTATTTACAACAAAACTCCGAATGATGTTTTTTATAAACGAGTTGCAAATGATTTATACATCAATAAAAATTACGAAGACACGATTTACAAACGCATCATCGAATCACCGGTGAAAGATGCAGGTAAATATTTGTACAGCGATTTGGGGTATTATTTTTTGAAAAAAATCATTGAAAAAGAAACCAGCTCTGCATTGAACATCTACGTTCAAAATTCATTTTATGCGCCTCTGGGATTAACCACAATGGGTTATAAACCTTTATCACGTTTCGAATTAAACAGAATTGTGCCTACAGAATTTGATGCAAAATTCAGAAAGCAACAAGTACATGGCGATGTGCATGATCAAGGTGCAGCGATGTTGGGTGGAGTAGGCGGTCATGCTGGATTGTTTTCCAACTCTAACGACTTAGCAGTGATGATGCAACTGTTTATGAACTATGGAACATATGGAGGGAAGCGCTACATCGACTCAACTACCCTTTTTAAATTTACCGAGTGTCAATATTGCATCGACAATCAAAATCGGAGAGCGATTGGTTTTGATAAACCCGAGATGAACCCCGATAAAGACAGTCCGGTTTGCAAAGCTGTTTCGTATATGAGTTTTGGACATGCCGGATTTACAGGCACATTGGCTTGGGCAGATCCACAAACAGGAATCATTTATATTTTCTTATCCAACAGAGTGTATCCCGATGCAGATGATAACAAACTTGCCAAATCAGGAATCAGAGGGAAAATTCATTCGGTGATTTACGATGCAGTGAAGTAGGATAATTTCCTAGGTTAATTAAATGCATACCATTGTGATCTAAAAAGTTCCTCGTTGTTCTTTTTCTTGTGCTCGATTTCTCCACTCAGAAGAAAATTTCTCACGAACTTAGCACTTAATGAACTATCTGATAATGTTGGATAACTGTTGGATTCGTAACTAAAACTATGGGTAAAGCCTTCTTTTAATTTGAAGGTCCATGTAAGATCCATCTTTTTAGCGGAAATATATTTTATATATTCAACTCGCTTGCCCGCCAAATCCATAGTTCTTTCAAGGATAGGTACTATTGCTTTTGAATGTTCTGGATTTATTAAAATTGGTTCTAAGAGAATGGGCTTTTCTCTTCCATCATAGAAATTATACTATTTAAGATTTTTGATGTAATCATAAACACTTTCCGAAAAATTATTTTGGGAAGATTCGGTAAGAAAGAGTTTACTTTCTTTCATTAAAAGAGCGTGCGTTTTTAATAAAAGTCGGCTATTATCTTTAATAATCGTTTGTTTCTAATTGTGTTGCAATTGAGAAACAATATTGAACCTAGAAATAAAATAGATATTTTATTATTCATTTAATAAAGCAAGCTACATTCGCTCAGGAACTTCAATTCCTAACAATCCCATTGCATTTTTAATTGCAATACCAATTGTTTTTGCTAATTGCAAACGGAATAGAATTAAATCTTTTTGCTCTTCTTTTAAGATAGGTGTATCGTGATAATACTGACTGAATTCTTTTGCTAAATCGTAAGTGTAGTTTGCAATTACAGCCGGACTCAATTCATTGGCTGCTTGTTTCAATACCGCATCAAACGAATGTAATTTGATAATCAGCGCTTTTTCTTTTGGTAGAAGTGCGATGTTGTGTGTAAACACATCCAAGTGTTCAAAATCCCAACCTTCTCTTGCTTTACGCAACAAGGCTTGAATTCTCACATAGTTAAATTGGATGAAAGGTGCAGTGTTTCCATTAAAGTCGATTGATTCAGCAGGGTTGAACAACATTTTCTTTTTCGGATCAATTTTGAGCATGAAGTATTTTAATGCTCCCATCCCGATAGTATCATACAATTGGTTGGCTTCTGCTTCCGATAAACCTTCTACTTTCCCTAACTCTTTGGTTGTTTTGGTTGCGGTATCAATCATCTCCTGCATCAAATCATCTGCATCCACTACGGTTCCTTCCCGCGATTTCATTTTGCCTTCAGGTAATTCCACCATTCCGTATGAAAGATGGTATAAGCCATTCGACCAGGCATAGCCTAATTTTTTTAAGATTAAAAACAATACTTTGAAATGATAATCCTGTTCGTTTCCAACGGTGTAAATCATTTTTTCAAAGTTCACCGCTTGCTGACGTTGAAGAGCAGTTCCCAAATCTTGTGTCATATACACCGAAGTGCCATCCGAACGCAACAAAGTTTTTTCATCTAAACCATCAGCACTCAAATCAATGTAGATGGACTTGTCGGGACGTGTTTTGAAAACCCCTTTTTCTAATCCGGTATCAATAATTTCCTTCCCCAAAAGGTAGGTATTGCTTTCATAATAGGTGCTGTCGAAATCCACTCCTAATCTTTTGTAGGATTGTGCAAAACCATCGTATACCCAGCCATTCATCATTTTCCACAAGTCGCGTACTTCTGTATCGTTTGCTTCCCATTTTAACAACATCGCTTGTGCTTCAAGCATTAAGGGTGCATTCTTTTTTGCGTCTTCCTCACTTATTCCTTGTGACTTTAGACTTTCTACTTCCAATTTGTAGTTTTTATCAAACTCCACATAATATTTCCCAACCAAGTGATCGCCCTTCATGCCAGACGATTGAGGTGTTTCTCCGTTTCCGAATTTTTTCCAGGCCAACATACTCTTGCAAATATGAATCCCGCGGTCGTTCACCACATTTGTTTTATGTACTTTGTTACCTGCAGCGCTCAAAATTTTGGAAACCGAGTATCCCAAAAGGATATTGCGGACATGTCCTAAGTGCAACGGTTTATTTGTATTCGGGGAAGAATATTCCACCATAACTGTTGGTGCATCAGCAGGAACGGGTTGAATCAACGATTTGCTGTTGATGGTTTTAAAGTAGTTTAGCCAAAACGAATCAGCAATCACCAGATTCAAAAAACCTTTTACTACGTTAAAATCAGCGATTTCGGGAACATTGGCTTTTAAGTAGTTGCCAAGATCATGGGCGGTATCTTCCGGTTTTTTCTTGGAGATTTTCAAAAAGTTGAATACTACCAAGGTTAAGTCACCGGTAAAATCAGTGTTGGTTTGTTCAAATGCTATTTTATCAGACGAAGCGCCATAAAGCGATTGTAAAGCTTCCGCTGTTTTCTCCGTAAGTTGTTGTTCTAAATTCATCGTGCGCAAAAGTAAGAATTAAACCTCATAAAATGTAAAGTAGGAGCTGAGGTCGATGGGATTTTATTTTCTATAAATGAAAAGGAGAACCAGATTTTAATCTAATTCCCCTTTCCACTTAGTTACCTAGTCTCTTAGTCACCTAGTCACTTAGTCACTTAGTAAGTCAACTGACTCACAACCTTTTGTAAAATCTCAAATGTATTTTCAGCCATTAGGTTTTCTTTATCCAGAGTAGGGTTTACTTCACAGATTTCAAAACAACATACTTTCTCATTTTGAATCAAGCGAACGCATAAACTTCCTGCTTCCTTCTCCGTGATTCCGTTACGAACGGGAGTTCCTGTTCCTTTCGAAATGGAAGAATCCATACTGTCTACATCAAACGAAACATAAATTAAGTTACAGCTTGAAAGGTGAGCCAGGGCATCACGGGCAATCTTTTCAACCCCATTGCGCTTCACTTCGGCAGTGGTGAAGGTCTTCACTTTATGCTTTTTAAGTAAGTAGGTTTCTTCCGGTTCAACATCTCTCACACCTATATATACGATATCGTTATAGCTAATTTTGGGAGCAATTCCACCCACTTTCTTCAACTTGTTCCACAATTCGATGGTGTCTTTGTCGGGTTTATTCATCTTACTTGCCATGTTGTCTTCGTTCAACGAAACAGCAATAGGCATTCCGTGCATGTTTCCGGATGGGGAAGTGTACGGACTATGAATATCGGCATGGGCATCAATCCAGATGACACCCAACTTGCTTTTAGGGTAGGCCATTTTGATTCCGGCAATGGTTCCACCGGCAGTGCTGTGATCCCCGGCCAATACAATTGGAAAGCTATTCTTCTTCAGGGTTTGTGAAATTTGGTTCGCCAAACGCTCATAAATAGATAAAATACCCCCAATACGCTTTGCATAAGGTGTTTTTGGTGGCTCAAACAACAATTGGTTTTCAACCTTAATGTCGATGGATTCAATTTGTTTGAACATATTACTTCCATAATCCAATGCAGCAATCTTTATTGCATCAACACCCATGCTTGCGCCTCGGGTTCCGGCCCCGATTTCGGATTTTACCTCTATAAACTTTAAATTTTTCATTTGATTTGCTTTATATATGGCATTATTAAGTTTTTATTCTTGGTTTGACAGATTCTTAACCATTTGTTTATTTAAATTACTTACTTTGGTCATAAATTATCAATGTAAGTTACTTACTTTTGTATTTTATTCTAAACAATTGAATTTTAAACACTAACAAATGGAAAATACCTATCGCGATTTGATTCAACAAACCTTCGACTTTCCTCAGGAAGGCTTTAGCGTTGAAGATGATAATCTATATTTTAATGATATTCCTTTGATGGACATCATCAAACAATACGGAACGCCTCTTAAGATTTCCTATCTGCCTAAGATCAGCTCTCAAATCCAAAAAGCCAAAAAGATATTCAATGTGGCAATGGCTAAAGCCGATTACAAAGGCAAATATACATATTGTTATTGTACCAAGAGCTCTCACTTTCAATTTGTGTTGGAAGAAGTGCTTAAAAATGACATCCATTTAGAGACGTCTTCCGCCTTTGATGTGCCATTAGTAAGGTCTTTATACGATTCAGGTAAAATCACAAAAGATACCTATATCATCAATAATGGATACAAACGTCCCAATTATCTGAAATACATCAGTGAATTGGTAAACGATGGTTTTGTGAACTCTATTCCTATTCTGGATAATATCAATGAACTTCCTTTGCTTGAAAAGCTTTGCAAAAATAAGTTCAAAATTGGTATTCGTGTAGCAACAGATGAAGAACCGAAATTCGAATTTTATACATCTCGACTAGGTATCCGTCAAGCTGACATTATCGATTATTATCATAAAAGCATTAAGAATAGTAACAAATGCGAGTTGAAAATGCTCCATTTCTTTATTAACACCGGAATTAAAGACACTACTTACTACTGGTCGGAACTAACAAAATGCATCAATGTTTACTGCGATTTGAAAAAAGTATGTCCTTCTTTGGATTCATTGGATATTGGTGGCGGATTTCCAATCCGTACTTCCTTGAGTTTCAATTACGATTATGGCTATATGGCAGACGAAATCATTCAAAAGATTAAAAACATTTGCGATGAACGGGATGTAGATGAACCGCATATTTTTACCGAATTTGGTAGTTTTACTGTAGGTGAAAGTGGTGCAGCTTTGTATTCGATCGTGGATATTAAGAAGCAGAACGACAATGAGTTATGGTATATGATTGACAGTTCTTTTATTACTACCTTACCTGATACTTGGGGCATTAAACAAAAGTTTATCTTGTTGGCTGTTAACCATTGGGATAAGGACTACCAGCGTGTTAACTTGGGTGGATTAACCTGTGATAGTGAAGATTATTACAATGCGGAATCGCATCTGAATCAGGTATATATGCCGATTGTGCAAGAAAAACAAAAGGAACCATTGTATTTAGGGTTCTTTCATACAGGAGCCTATCAGGAATCGTTAGGTGGATATGGTGGAATTCAACATTGTTTGATTCCGGCTCCCAAACATGTGATTATCGACAGAGATGAAGACGGAGAAATTCATACGCATTTGTTTGCCAAAGAGCAAAGTTTTAAATCAATGCTCAAAACACTCGGGTATTAGGAATCGGATAAAAAAGCAATTTTTTTGCTATTATTATTTTATCGTTATCTTTAGCAACTTAATCGGCAAAAATTGCTTGTTTAATTAAGAATAGGGCATAAACTACTCCTAGGTTATTTTGATGAAAAATAGAATAATTGATTGTGTTTTTGGAATTTTATTGTTACTGATTATAAGCTCGTGTGGAGGTGATAATGGAAAGGCTGCTGATGAAGGAACGATTGAATATACCGCTTCTGTTGTTGACCAAGCCAACCCAATGGCAACGCTTGCTCCCAGTAAAATGAGTATGAAGTTTAAAAACAATAAAGCTTGCGCTGAAATGAGCGCAGGAATGGGACTTTTTAGTACTTCCTTTATTACTGACCCTGAGAAAAAAACATTGACACAGTTAGTTAAGCTTTTAAATAAAAAATTGTCGTTGGTTTTAAATGCTGCTGAAATTCAAAAAGAAAACGAAGCCTACAAGTTTGATTTAACTCCAACCAAACAAACTAAAATGATTGCTGGTTATAAATGTCAGAGTGCGCATGTGAAAATGCACGATGAGTTAGAAACCGAGTTTGATATTTTTTATACCAACGAACTGAAAATTGATAATCCGAATTTTGCAACTCCTTTTTACATGATAGACGGAGTATTGATGGAATATCAAATGAAAAAATTCGGACTAGAAATGAAATTTACTGCTAAATCAGTAAAAAAGGAAGAAATTGATGATGCTACATTCGAACTTCCTGTTGAATACAAGCCGGTTTCTGCCGAAGAAATGAATACCCTGTTCGAACAATTACAATAATCCCTCTATTTTAATAGCATGAAAAAAATGTTCTTGGCAATTTCTATTGCCCTTTTAACTATTATAACTGCAAATGCTCAAAAGGATTTTGAAGGCATTGTAGTATACACCATCTCTTTTGAAAATTCCGGTTTGCCTCCTGAAGCGCTCGCAATGCTGAAAGGTGCAGAATCAATGGTGTTTATTAAAGGTGAAAAACGCAGAGTGGATATGCAAACAGCTTTGCAAAGTACTTCCACATTAATCGATAATAAAACGAAATCGGTAATGATGACCATGGACATTATGGGACAGAAATACCTAATTAAAATGAATGAAGCGGATTTAAAAAAAGAAAAAGAATCGGCTCCTGCTACCACAATCAAATACTTGGATGAGACGAAAGTAATTGCAGGATATAAATGCAAAAAAGCTGAGGTAACGGTTAAAACCAAGGAAGGAAAAGAAGATACATTTACTGTTTTTTATACGGATGAAATCCCTGCCAATGAAACCAAAACAACCTTCGAAGGATTGAAAGGTTTCCCTCTGGAATACAACATTTCACAAGGTGGAATTAAAATGACCTTCACCACAAAAAGCATCGAAAAAACAGCTGTGCCGGATTCAAAATTTGAATTAGCAAAAGAAGGATACAAAGAAACAACCTTGGAAGAACTTCAGAAGTCGATGATGGGTGGTAAGTAGTAGACGAAATTAGTGAATGAAAAATGGTTAATTGGGAAATCCGATTAACCATTTTTTATATCCTTCTGCATGAATATTCCCTAATTAACTATTAACAATTCCCCGTTTATAAGATTTTGACTTGCCATGAGTTACCCCATAGCCATTTAGTAATTTTGAAGGAATAATTGAATCATTATGGCCGTATCTTAACGATGGCAATTTTTCAATTTTTAATGTTCCAATTTTCAACTACAAAATGGCAGAGCCGAAAAAAAATACAATTAAAAATACATTCAGGGAAAAGGAAGAGGTGGTAGACGGTAAAACACCCAAAGAGCCGAAAGCCAAAAAAGAGAAACCTGCCGATAATCCAAATAAAGTTCCGCTTTCTGAAAAAATAGACGCCTACTTTGCATTTGCTCGCAGCGAACGTTTTCAAAAGATTCTTGGACTATCACTCTTATTGCTTTCTGTTTATACGGCTATTGCTTTTACCTCTTTTTTATTTACCTGGAAAGCCGATCAGGATAAAGTACTTGGAAATTTATTTGCTGCTGATGTGGTGGTGACGAACTGGCTTGGGAAATTCGGAGCATTGATTTCTCATGTGTTTATTCATAAATGGTTTGGTGTCGCTTCCTATTTTTTTCTTTCTTGGCTTTACTTACCGGAATCCGTATCACCTTCAATTTGGAAATTCTCAATCTGAAAAAAACATACATCAATAGTTTTATCTTTTTGATTTTTGTTTCTGTTGCACTGGGATATGTTTTTCATGATGCCTTTTTCTATTTAGGTGGTGCATTCGGATTCACCATCAGCAATCAATTAAATGCCATCATTGGTTTTGTTGGTACGGGTGTGTTGTTGTTTTTTGTGTTGCTCGTTTACTTGGTTGCAGTATTTAACATCTCATTTGATCTGAGTAAAAAAGATCCAATCACGGATGAGGGCGAAGCGGAACCCATTGAAGAAGAAAAAGAACTTCCTGTAAATTCATTTAAAGAAGAGCCCATCGAGGAAGTTGAACCTGTGGAAGAAGAAAAACCGGTTGTTCAAGAATTAGAAATCACCAATGAAGAAAAGCACGACATCATAGAAGAGGTGGTTAAGCCGATTGAAGAATCTATTGTACTTTCTACAGATGATAATGGTGTACAATTTACCGTTGAAAAAATTGATGAGAAAGAACAAGAACTTTCTCCGGAACAAATTGCTGCCGCTCTAGTGGACCAAGTAGGTGAATACGATCCAACATTGGATTTGGGAACCTATCAGTTTCCTCCGCTCGATTTGTTGGAAAATTATGGTGGCTCGAAAGACATCGTCATCAACACCGAAGAGTTGAATGCGAATAAAGATAGAATTCTTAAAACATTGAGCGACTACGGAATTGAAATTGATAAAATCAAAGCAACCGTTGGTCCGACTGTTACGCTTTACGAAATCATTCCTGCAGCTGGTGTCCGCATTTCTAAAATTAAAAACTTAGAAGACGACATCGCTTTATCGCTTTCTGCATTGGGAATTCGTATCATCGCACCTATTCCCGGAAAAGGAACGGTTGGTATCGAAGTGCCCAACTTAAATCCGGAGATGGTCCCGATGCGTGCCCTCATCGCTTCTGAAAAATTCCAAAACACAACCATGGATTTACCCATTGCACTTGGTAAAACCATAAGCAACGAAACATTTATTACCGACCTTGCTAAAATGCCACACTTGTTGATGGCAGGGGCAACCGGACAAGGTAAATCGGTTGGATTAAATGCAGTGTTGGTTTCATTGTTATACAAAAAACATCCTTCGCAAATTAAATTTGTTTTGGTGGATCCTAAAAAAGTGGAGTTGACCTTGTTCAACAAAATCGAACGTCACTTCTTAGCAAAGCTTCCGGATAGTGCCGAAGCAATCATCACGGATACAAAAAAAGTAATTCATACACTCAATTCCTTGTGTATTGAAATGGATCAACGTTACGATTTGCTCAAAGAAGCCCAAGTACGTAACTTGAAAGAATACAATACCAAGTTCATTGCACGAAAATTAAATCCGAACAACGGACATAAGTTTTTGCCTTATATCGTATTGGTAGTAGATGAGTTTGCTGATTTGATCATGACGGCAGGAAAAGAAGTGGAAACCCCGATTGCTCGTTTGGCTCAGTTGGCTCGCGCTATTGGTATTCACTTGATCATTGCTACGCAACGTCCTTCAGTAAACATCATCACCGGAACCATTAAAGCCAACTTCCCGGCACGTATTGCTTTCCGTGTTACATCAAAAATCGATTCCCGCACCATTTTAGATTCAGGTGGAGCGGATCAATTAATTGGTAGAGGTGATATGTTGCTTTCTACCGGTAACGACCTGATTCGCTTGCAATGTGCGTTTGTTGATACCCCTGAAGTAGACAAAATCTGTGATTTTATTGGCAGTCAGCGTAGCTACCCAACTGCTTTCTTGTTGCCCGAATATGTGGATGAAAATGGAGAAGGAAGCGGAAAAATGGATGATCCATCAGAACGGGATTCTTTATTCAACCAGGCAGCCGAAATTGTGGTGTCGACACAACAAGGTTCCGCGTCATTGTTGCAACGTAGACTCAAGCTCGGCTATAACCGAGCAGGGCGTATCGTTGACCAGTTGGAGTCCGCTGGAATCATTGGCCCATTTGAAGGTTCGAAAGCCAGAGAAGTACTTATAAAAGATATGTTATCTTTGGAACAGTTTTTGAACAAGACGGATAACAACTAATACTCTAATTATTATGTTTACTAAAAAATTAACCATTATTGCCCTTTTAGCGATTGGAAGTTTTAATGCAATTGCACAAGACCAAGATCCAAAAGCAAAGAAAGTACTGGACGAATTAAGTGCTAAAACGAAAGCATATACCACCATCAAAGCAGAATTTACCTGGGTGATCGAAAAAAAGGATAAATCCAAAGATTCACAAAGCGGTAAAATTCAAACGAAAGGTTCTAAATACAAATTAGAGATCCCCGGACACGAAATTTATTGTGATGGTAAAACCGTTTGGGATTATATTAAAGATGCCAACGAAGTACAAATAAAAGATATGGAAGTAGGAGGAGACGATGCGGTGAATCCTTCCAATATTTTTACCATTTATGAAAAAGGCTTCAAATATAAATTTGAAAGCGAAGATGCGACAACACAAATTATTAGTTTGTTTCCTACAAACCCCGACAAGAAAAAATTTCATACGATTAAACTATACATTGATAAAAACAAAAAACAGATTACCAGTGTAAAAATGTTTATGAAAGATGGAACCACACAAACGTATACCATCAAAACATTTGCAGGTAGCACTCCAATCGTGGATACAGAGTTTGTGTTTGATACCAAAGCACATAAAGGAATCTCGATAGAAGATTTAAGATAAAAGTTTACAGAGATTTTCAAAACGCCTCATCAAATCGATGGGGCGTTTTTTTATTACAACTTTTTGCTGACGATAAGAACCTGAATTTATTGATTCCCTTAATCAAATGACACACGATTCCTTATATTTGTTTAGCATCACATAAATTATCATAAATCTAAAAGGTAGATTAAACTTTTACAATTCCGCTTCGTCAAATCGGGTATCACATAAACAGGCATTATGAATAGAAAACTACTTCTCTCCTTTTTTAGTTTAACAATAATATCCTTTTCGGTATTCGGTCAGATTGTAAACACACAGTTTGGCCAAATACAAGGGGCACTCAATGGCTCGACTTATCAGTTTTTAGGAATTCCATTTGCAAAACCACCGATTGATTCATTGCGATGGAGAGCTCCTTTAAATCCGGATAACTGGGCAGGGGTGCTGACCACCACGAATTTTGCTCCTGTTTGCCCACAGAAAAACTTTGAAACCGGTGGCACTGGCGATACCATCATCGGAAATGAAGATTGTTTGTATTTAAATGTTTGGACTCCTCAACTTGTTACAGGTAATTTACCGGTGATGGTGTTTATTCATGGTGGAGGAAATCAACAAGGAAGTGCGAGTGAAGTGAATGGAGGAACAGAAATGTTTTTCGGTAAAAATTTAGCAGAACGTGGAAATGCTGTGGTGGTAACACTTCAATATCGACTCGGCCCATTGGGCTTTTTGGTACATCCCGGTTTGGAGCCCGAAAATCCCAACGGTGTATCTGGAAATTATGCCATTTTGGATCAGATTTTAGCATTGACCTGGGTGAAAAATAATATTTCCAATTTTGGCGGTGATAGCACCAAAGTGATGATATTCGGTGAAAGTGCCGGTGGATTAAACGTAGGAAACCTGCTCACATCTCCATTAGCTGCAGGTTTATTTCAACGTGCCTGCATCCAAAGTGCAGTTCCAGTTATTGGTGATTACAATGCTGTAAAAGCAGATGGTGTTGCGTTTGTGAATGATTTCACCACCGTTGGAACGGATATTCAAAAAATAAACTACATGCGTACACTCTCCAGTGATTCACTGGTGTCGTCTGAAACTCCTCCGTTAAGCGGTGGAGCGGTTGGTATGAATTGGTTATCAGTGTTAGACAGTGTTGTGTTTATGGATTACCCGCTGGGTAGTTTTCAAAGTGGTAACTTTAATCATGTGCCACTCATGATCGGCTCTAATTCTGAAGAAATGAGTCTTTCTGCACCGCCTACTGTATTTCCTTTTATGGTCACCGCTTTAATCGACACCATTGTTCCTGTTCCTTTGCAGCCTCAAGCTACTTTATTGTATCCTCCCGGAAGTACTACCACAGATGCACGTGCATCATACATTGGTATATTAACCGATGCGCAGTTTACATCACCAACCAGACGAGTAGCGCAATGTGTCAGTCAAAATCAAACGGAACCGGTGTATCGCTATTTTTTTACACATAAACATTCCATCGCTGCGCTTGCACCTTATGGAAGTTATCATGGAATGGAATTGTTTTATGTGTTCAATACCTGGGAAGATGCATTGTTAGGAACTGGTCCGCTTTTTAGCGCGCAAGATGATTCTGTTCAAACAGCCATGTTGAACTACTGGGTGAATTTTGCAAATACGGGTGATCCGAATGGTGGTAGCCTCGAAACATGGCCATCGTATGCAAGTGCAACGGATTGTTATTTGGAAATAAAAGCAACACCAAATGGAAGCCAATGTGGTTTACGCACGCTTCAATCTGATTTATGGGATAGCTCAGTTGGTTTTGTTCCCTGCACCACTTTGATCGGGGTGGAAGAATTTGAAAACAATGCAAACGATTTTATTGTTTTTCCGAATCCAACACCTAATCGCGTTAGCATTGCATCAAACAATAGTTTGGAGCCGATGTCAATTACGATATCTGATTTTACTGGAAAAGAAATAGGTTATAAAGAAAACACAAGCTTCGTTGATCTTTCAGAATTTTCAGCGGGCATGTATTTTATAACTATTCGTCAGAACGGACGAATGGCGACAAAGAAAATCATAAAAAATTAAAATTTAGTTTTTTGAAAGCAGTCTTAAACGTTGATTATTTCAACAAATCAACGATTTTCTGAATTGCTTCTTGATTTTCAGGAAGGTTAATGGAATTAAACACTTTCTTTTTCTCTTTGTTGGTCAAGTGCCAGCTCAATGAAATCCGGTCGTTCAATTCGTTTCTTAATTGTAAATCCACAATATCAATTTGTGATTTGCACCATAAATCTGCCATTTGAATCTGTTGATTCTGATTGTAATCCTGTACTTCAAACAAATGCCCGTAAAAGCTACCCATTGGTCGTGTTAACGCTTGTCCCAATGTTTGTTTCGGATTTTCATCAATTGGAACATTTTTATGTCGGTCGCGTATTTGAATAATTAAAATTCCGCTGGTGTTTTCTGCAATCCAATCGTTAAATGCTTTTACAAAACGCAAGCTGGTTTCCAAGCCGTAATTATCGCGCAACCCAGCATCCATGATTTCAATGCGTGGTTCACTCGGTAATGAAACAACCGGAGAGATATAAGGGAAGGTCGCACTCATGCGCAATACACTCGTGAACTTTGTTTGTTCGGCACTTTGCTGTTGGAAAAAACGGGAATACTCAATCGCATCAAATAATTTGTTGAATTGCGTTTTTTCAGTTTTTGCATTTTGTGTCAAATACGAAATTCCTTGTGGTGAGATGAGCATTTTCCTGCCATCATTCACAATTGAAGGAGCAAACACCATCATGGGTATATAGGCTTCTGCTTCGGGCTTTTTATAGGCGACCAAACGTTTGTTGAAAATGCCGAATGTGTTTTCTTCTAATTTTTGTTCAAACGCGTACCCTCTGTCATACGCATACGTATTGTCATCTACTTTAAAACTCTTTAATGGGAACAACCATTCGCTGGTGGCCACTGTAAATGCAATCGGATTTAAGATGTCTTTCGACATGTTATTGCAATACAGCTTATCATAAGATGAAGGAATTTTCCGCTGCATTTTTAATAACGACAGTTCTCTGAAATAGGCTGCTCCAACCATTCCTCCGGAAGATCCGGTGATGAGTTGTGTTTGACTGATGAGTTTCCCATTCAATAAACTGTCTGCAATTTGCAATGTGTATAAAGTCCAAAGCGAGGAACGAATTCCACCACCACTAACATTGATCAACACCAATTTCGGTTTTTTCTCCGGATGAGCGAGGTCGGTGTTTTTAACCTTCCATTTGTTTAAAATGTTCAGTGTTGCATTGATATCTGCAGTGAGGTTATCGTAATTTTTATCAATGGCTTTAAAATTGTCATAGTTGTAAGAAGCCTTCACTGTATTATAGTTCAAGCCATACGCTCTGTTTTCAGTCGACAGAAAATCGACTTTATGCAAGGTGTTAAATGCTAACAAAAACACAATGAATAAAACGGTCGACCATCCTCTAAACCAGGTGTAGAAAGAGCTGAACAACATGATAAACATGGTGAACAACAAGAACAAGCTGGCACTGGCAGGGATTTCAAAAACGGAAGCTTTTGAGAATAGTCCAAGTAAAATCAAACTCACAATGGTTAAAATCTGAAATGAAAATGCTGCTTTGTGATTTTGTTTTAAAACTGCTTTCAGCATTTCTTTTTTATAGTGACGAACGGAGCGCACAAGTCTTCTCCGAAAAAGTCCGCTCATATAAGTTTCTACATACCAATCACGAGATTCCTTTATCAAATAAGGATTTCGTTCACCGGAATGTGGTTTGCCTTTAAATTCTTTATTCGTTAACGGTTCCGAAATTTGAATTCCATACAATTTGGTAATGTCCTTATTGGTGCGGAAGAAATACGTAAAGGCTAAAAAGATGAACAATAAATTTCCAAGAATAAATGCGGTAATGAACCAAAGGATATGTACGATTGAATAATTTCCTTCATCCATCAGAAACGAAAATATTTTTGAGCAATAGAGTAGGGTAAAGGTTAATGGAATGATGAAGTTGTTTAAACAATACTTCATAAAGGGATTTTTGAGTGTTGCCAAAAAGGGGAAACGAAATCCGTTTTTAATATAACTGGCAATGTTGTAGGCCATGATAAATCCACCACAGGCAAAGCCGGAGATGAGGTAGGAGTAAAAACTCATTTTGTCAAAATACTCCGGCCCCCAAAATAAATATGCAACACCATATCTTGGAGCAACACTGTTGGTGATGATTCCAAAAAAGATTAACCAAAAAACAAGCAGGAGTTGATTTTTTTTGATGTCGAGGAGAAGCAGTCGGAATGTAAAGGAATAGAAAAACCTACGGAAGGTGGGATGCTTCCGTATTTGTTTTTTAATTTCTAATGCAATTCCCATATATAGTAACTAAGTGACTAAGTGACTAGGTGACTAAGTGACTAGGTAACTAGGTAAAAGGGTAAAGTAATTGGCTAAAAGATATCCTACTCAATCACCTAGTTACCTAGTCACCTAGTTACTTATATTTTACCATTCACGATTTTCAATATCTCTGTCTCCAACTCATTCGTTTTCTTTTCTAATACGTTGCCTTCCGCAATTAGTTTCTCTGCAAAGGTTTTATCTGTTAATCCTGCTGCATTAATCTTCACATTTAAAAAAGCACCCATAACAGCGGAACGAGCACACAAGGCACCCACACCGGCATCGGTAACAGAATTTGGATTTCCTACTTCAGCCATCGCTTTGATGACTTCCATTGAATCGTAGCACAATTGCATTACTTTGAATGGCACTTCTGTCGCGTATTTGGTCGCATCTTGAATCGCTTGTGTTCTTGCTTTTTTCTCTTCATCGGTACCTTTTGGTAATCCAAAGGCTGCCATAATTTTATTGAAAGCATTGGTGTCTTCATCCACCATTTTCAACAATTCATTTTTATACAACTGACCTTTTTCAGCCCAGTCTGAAAATTCTTTCCAACGATCATCCCAACCCGGTTTGTGAGAAGAAAGATTGGCAACCATTGTTCCCAATGAAATGCCCAATGCGCCAATGTAGGCGGAGATGGAGCCACCACCGGGAGCCGGACTTTCACTTGCGGTTTCATCAGCAAAGGCAACTAAATCCATTTTTATCAAACGGGCTTTCGAATCGTCTTTTAATAAATATTCGATGATGCGCTCTTCCGGTTTGAAAGGAGATAGTTCATCCAATCCCAGAGATTTTACAGCAATCTTAATCAGTTCTTTTTCGGATACACCTATCGATCGATTTTGTTTTTCCAGAAAATATTTTCCGGCATCCAACATTGATTTGAGTGGAACCAATCCTACCAACTCAGAACCTGTAACTCGGATACCGCGTTCTGTTGCTTTGGTGCACACTTCATCAAAAGCTTTATGAACGGAGGTAATGTTGATGTTGGTTAAGTTCATGGAGATTTGAGCAATACCATATTCTTCAATATACCAACCAATTGCTTTCACTGATTTTAATGATCCAGGAATGTTTACCGGATTTCCTTTTTCATCAGTAACAATTTTTCCAGTTACAGGATTTCCTTCACGTTTTACACGTCCTGCTTCCCGCACATCAAAGGCGATGGAGTTGGCTCTGCGTGTAGAAGTGGTATTCAAATTCACGTTGTACGCTACTAAGAAGTCGCGTGCACCAATTACGGTAGATCCTGATTTTACAGAATGTTCAGTCGGACCGAAATCGGGTTTCCATTCCGGTAATTTTATTTTCTTGAAAAATCCTTCATATTCTCCCGCACGAATCACCGAAAGGTTATTTCGTTTTTTATCTGCCTGTGCAGCTTCATATAAGTAAACAGGAATATGTAATTCATTTCCCACTCTCGCACCTAATTTTTTAGCATACTCGGCAGTTTCTTCCATGGAAATGCCGGCAATAGGGATAAGCGGACAAACATCAGTAGCGCCCATGCGCGGATGTTCACCTTTGTGTTTGCTCATATCAATTAGCTCAGCCGCTTTTTTAATCGCTAAGAAAGCTGCATCAATAACTGCTTGAGGGTTTCCAACAAAAGTCACAACCGTTCTGTTGGTTGCCTTGCCCGGATCAACATTTAATAGTTTTACTCCTTCTACAGATTCAATTTCATTCGTAATCTGCTTGATAATGTTCATGTCGTTCCCTTCTGAGAAGTTAGGAACACATTCGATTAATTGATTCATTAGTTTACATAGTTTACTTGTCAATACTTAATTTAATTACCCTATAACTTTATCCTTTATCACTTTATCACCCTTTACCTAGTCACTTAGTCACCTAGTTACCTAGTCACGACTAATCACCTTCCCACCTACAATCACACTCTCCACCAAATTGCTTCCAAACGAATACGGAATAAATGCATAGCTCGGAATTTCCTTTGTTATAAATACGTTTGCTTGTTTACCAATAGCGATGCTTCCATGTGTTTTACTCAAATCCATGGCATACGCTGAATTGATGGTTGTTGCATTGATTGCTTCTTCTGGTGTCATTTTGTATTGAACACAGCATAGTGAAAGCATAAAATTCATGTTGCCACTCGGACTGCTTCCCGGGTTGTAATCACTTGCCACAGCAACCGGTAATCCTGCATCCATCATTTTGCGTGCCGGTGGTAAGGGTAAACTTAAAAAGAAAGCAGCGCCAGGTAAAATGGTCGGCATTGTTTTCGAATTTTTTAAGGCTTCAATTTCTTTGTCGCCCACAAATTCTAAATGATCCACACTGATGGCGCCTACTTCAACACCCGCTAATACGCCACCAAAATTGCTCAATTGCTCAGCATGTACTTTTGGAGTCATTCCGAATTTTTTCGCAGCCGTTAATATTTCAATCGTTTCTTCTTTTGTAAAATAATTTTGTTCGCAAAATACATCACAATAATCTGCTAACGTTTCTTCCGCAATTTTTGGCATCATCTCATGAATGAGCAGGTCAATGTATTTGCGTTTGTCATTTTTGTATTCGGTTGGAACAGCATGTGCACCCAGGAATGTCGCTTTGATAGTAAGTGGTGAAAGTGATTTTAATTTTTTGATGACGCGCAACATTTTTAATTCTGCTTCGGTACTTAATCCGTATCCGCTTTTAATTTCAACAGCTCCGGTACCTTGCCACATTATTTCATTTAAGCGTTTTAATGCACTTTCAATCAATTCTTCTTCGGATGCATCGTGTAATTTTTTAGCGGAATTTAAAATTCCACCACCACGTTCAAATATTTATTCGTAGGTGAGTCCGCTGATGCGATCAACAAATTCTCCCTCGCGACTGCCTGCATAAACAATATGTGTATGACTGTCGCAATAACTTGGCATCACTATTTTATCACTCGCATCAATGATTGTTAAATTGGTCCAATCCGAAATCCCTTCCCAATCATCCATTTTTCCAAATCCAGCAATTTTATCCTCTTCAATAGCTAACCATGCGTTATCAATGCAGTTTAAGTTTTTCATGGCAGCACCCGAAACATTTACTTTCGGTTCCTCTTCTGTTTGAACAAGTGTTTTTATATTTTTAATCAGAATCTTCATGCGTTGTAATTAGGACTGAAAGATACTAAATAGACGAGTATTTTCAAGTATTTTATCTAAAAAGGCAACCTTTTTATAATCTTTACGACTTAGACATAAAACCCCTAAACTTCATTTTATAGATCGCAGAAAATTACATTTTACCAATTATTATTCACCCTAAAATGTAAAGCAATGAAGAAATCTTCTATCGTGCTATCGTTATTTGTCATCGTTACAGGCGCAAATGCACAAGAATTAACCGATTCAACAAAAAAGTCAACCGAGGTTCCAGCGTTTAAGCGGAATGAAATCAGCATCAATACAGCACCCGTTTTCAGACTTCTGCTGAATTCGGGAGAAACCCAAGCAACAAGATTTTCAGCCACTTACAAGCGCAATCTGAGTTGTAAATCGGCACTCCGTTTTTCCGTTATGGCCGATATGGTTCGCAACGATACGTATTACCCGAATTATTGGGGAGATGCCATTATTTTGCAAACCGATACTGTATTAATCAAACAAACCACAGTCACCCCCGCGTATGTGAGTCCGCATGTAAACATTGGTTACGAACGACTTTTTGGAAAACACAAGTTAAAATGGTTTTACGGAGCTGATGTAATCTTAGGGTATTCACAAAGTCGGGCGTATAAACAAAATAAAACACTTGTGAGGGATACAACACTTGGTCCGAATGCCTGGGTAGAAGCGCAAACATTTCAAGCGGATATTGTATCAAAAACAACAACCAAAGCCTATTCGGTAGGGATTAGTCCGTTTTTTGGAGCAAAATATCCCATCTCTAAACGGTTTTCCATTTCTGCTCAAGTAGGAGCTGACATGACCTTTCAGAATAAACAGATTACAGAAACCACTTCGGCTAGTACAAAAAATTATAACGTTTCCGTTTTCGATTTTAATCAAAGTACAGGAATTATTAATGATATCTCCTTGATTTATAAGTTCTAGGACCTTGTTTTAAAATTGCTTCTTTTCGGTGAACAACAATTCATCGGAAAGAAGTATATTTATAGAATAATTATTCCCGGATATGAAAAAATTAGTTTTCTTAATTGCCGTTTCTTTCTTTATTAGTTCGAATGTTTTAAAAGCACAAGACAGTTGTCTAACACCTGTGCCTTTTTGCTCTGGGATAGCTTTTGATTCAGACGCACCCACTGGGATAGCTGCAGAAGCTGGTCCGGATTATGGATGTGTAGGAGCAGCCGATAATCCAACATGGATTTCTATCGAAGTGGGTTCACCGGGAGGCATTACGATAACCGGTTCGGGATTGGATTTTGGAACGGTGCCAGCACCGATTGATATTGATTATGTGTATTGGGGACCATTCGGCAGTTTGGCTGGAATCTGTTATTCTGAACTAACGGCCGCAAACATTTTGGGTTGTGATTATTCCGGTAGTAATTTGGTAAACATCAGCTTGCCCACAGCCGCTCCCGGTGATTTTTATATTTGTATGATTTCCAACTATGCGAATGCAACAGGAAACATTCACCTTGAGCAAACCGCTGGCACAGGAAGTACCAATTGTGGTTCCGGTTGTTCCTTCGGAAGCTTAAGTGCTAGTCCGACTGCATGCGACAGCACCGATAATTCCTATTCGGTTTCCGGTTCGGTGGTGTTTTACAATTCACCATCTACAGGAACATTAACCATCTTTGGAAGTTGTGGTGGTAGTCAAACCTTTACTGCACCGTTTGTAAGTCCAGTTAGTTATACCCTTAGCGGATTGCCATCCAATGGTTCTTCTTGCTTTGTATCTGCAGCATTTTCTGCGGATAGTTGTAGTATTAATAAGATGTATACAGCTCCACCGGTGTGTAATTCAAATGCAATTGAAGAATATGCAATCACCGATTTTTCTGTTTTCCCGAATCCTTCAAACGGCACTATTCAGTTAGCGTTTAACCAAGCTTCGGTACAAACCATGACCATAGCAATTATGGATGTTTTGGGAAGAAATGTTTATACGGAAGTGCTTTCCAAGTTCACTGGTGCTTATTCTCAAAAAGTGGATTTAACACCTTTTAATAAGGGCGTTTATTTTGTGAAAGTGAGTGGAGAAAATGGCACCGAAATTCGCAAAATTATTTACCAATAATCTCTGAGATACCTCCCGATATTTCATTAAATTTGTCTGTTTACTAACACTTTTTATGGCAGGCAATACTTTCGGAAAACTCTTTACATTAACCACTTTTGGAGAATCGCATGGCGATGCTTTGGGTGGCATCATTGATGGTTGTCCGGCAGGTTTACAAATCGACCTTGATTTTATTCAATCGGAATTGGATAGAAGACGTCCGGGGCAATCACATATTGTTACTCAGCGTAAAGAAAGCGATACCGTTGAATTTCTTTCGGGAGTTTACGAAGGTAAATCCATGGGAACGCCCATTGGATTTATTATTCGCAACGAAAATCAAAAATCAAAAGATTACGAACACAATGTGGATGTGTATCGTCCGTCTCATGCGGATTATACCTACGATGCCAAATACGGCATGCGTGATCATCGTGGTGGCGGCAGATCTTCGGCACGTGAAACCGTGAGCAGAGTGGTGGCGGGTGCCATTGCAAAACTCATTTTAAAACAAAACGGAATTTCAATTCAAGCCTACACTTCTCAAGTAGGTGATATTAAACTTTTGAAGGATTATCACGATTTGGATTTATCCAAAACCGACTCGAACATCGTTCGTTGTCCGGATGCCCTTATTGCTGATACAATGATTCAAAAAATTGAACAAGTTCGCAAAGCAGGAGATACCATTGGAGGCGTGATTTCCTGTATTATCAAAGGAACACCGGTTGGATTAGGGGAACCTGTATTTGATAAGCTTCATGCCGATATTGGAAAAGCAATGTTGAGCATCAATGCAGTAAAAGGTTTTGAATATGGAAGTGGATTTGAAGGTGTGAAGATGAATGGCTCACAACATAACGATGCTTTTGTTTCAGAAAATGGCAACATACATACAACCAGCAATCATTCAGGAGGAATACAAGGTGGAATCAGTAACGGAGATGATATTTATTTCAGAGTTGCATTTAAGCCGGTAGCCACCATTATGCAAAAACAAAACACTGTAAATGCCAATGGAGAAGCGGTGGAAATGATGGGAAAAGGAAGGCATGATCCTTGTGTATTGCCACGTGCTGTGCCGATTGTGGAAGCAATGGCTGCATTGGTTTTGGTGGATCATTTATTAAGAAATAATACGCAGAGGCATTTTTAGCATGTCATTCCGACCGAAGTGGAGGAATCTATTTTTGTCGCAACGATAAAATAAATTTTATAAAAAATAATTATATTATTAAATGTAAAGATTTCTCGCCCTTCGACTCCGCTCAGGGTGACAAATCGAAATGACAAACAATAATCATTGCGGTTGATAGAAAAATAATAAAAAACATCACTATGACAACAGAACCAAAAAAGAAAAAAAGTTTATTGAGAAGAATCCTTAAATGGACCGGAATCACGTTCTTATTATTAATCATTCTGATTATTGCGGCTCCGTTTTTATTCAAAAAGCAAATTGTGCAATTTGTAAAAGATACTGCCAATCAGGAATTAAATGCAAAAGTGAATTTTGGTGAATTCGATTTAACCTTGCTGAGCTCTTTTCCTGATTTCACCCTTTCGGTTGACAGTGTGAGCGTTGCAAACATCGGAGATTTTGAGGGCGATACCTTGTTGTATGCTAAAAACTTAACCGTTGGATTAAATTTAATGAGCGTTATCAATGGTGATAAATATGAAATTCATACCATCTCCATCGATCAGTCGCGCATTCATGCATTGGTGTTGAAAGATGGAAAAGCAAATTGGGACATTACCAAACCAAGTGTTGATACAACTACCGGTGTGGTGGATACAACCAAAGCTGCTCCTTTCAAAATGGGCTTGGAAAAATTTGAAATTAAAAATGCTTACATCGTTTATGACGATGCATCCATGGGATTTTATACCGAGTTGTATAACATGACGCATACCTTGAGCGGTGATTTTACGTCCGATAATTTTGTGTTGGAAACATTAACCGAAATTGAACGATTCACAATGAATTATGGTGGTGTGGCATATATGAATAAAGTGAAAACACGTATCAAAGCTGATTTAGATGCAGACATGCCGAACTTCAAATTTACTTTTAAAGAGAATGAATTTTCATTGAATGAATTGACATTGGGATTGGATGGTTTCTTCGCCATGCCGAAAGACGATATGGACATGGACTTGAAATTCAAAGCCAACCAAACCGAATTTAAAAACATCTTGTCGCTTGTTCCCGGAGTGTATACTGCCGATTTCAAAGACGTGAAAACATCAGGGTCTTTGTCGTTGGATGGTTTTGCTAAAGGAATTTATAACGATACAAAAATGCCAGCCTTCGGTTGTAAGTTGTTGATCAAAGATGCGATGTTCCAATATCCTTCTTTGCCAAAGTCTGCAACCAACATTCAAGTTGATTTATTAGTTGATAATAAAACGGGTGAACCGGATGCAACCGTAATCGACTTAAATAAATTTCATGTGGAGTTAGGCGGTAACCCTATTGACGCCACCATGCATGTGTCTACTCCGGTTTCGGATGCGAACATCAATGCAGCGGTATTGGCGAAAATCAATTTGGCGAGCATGAAAGATGTGGTACCAATGGAAAAAGGTGACGACTTAAACGGGATGATTACTGCGGATGTGAAAATGAAAGGCCGCATGAGTTCAATTGAACAAGAGAAGTATGAAGATTTTCATGCAGAAGGAAAGTTGACTATTTTGGATATGAACTACCAAACAAAATCGTTGAACTACCCAACAAAAATTTCTGCGATGTATTTAGAGTTTAATCCTAAAACGGTTGACTTAACAAAGTTTGATGCCGTAGTTGGAAAGAGCGATATTCAAATGGATGGTAAAATCGAAAATTTCTTGCAATATGCTTTGAAAGATTCGTTGTTGAAAGGAACATTTAATTTAAACTCTACCTTGTTAGATGTAAATGAATTGATGAGTAGTTCTGATACAACTGCTCCGGCAGCTGCTACACCTGCGGATACTGCGGCTATGACAGTTGCGGAAGTGCCATCAAACTTAGATGTGCGTTTGAATGCAAACATCGCGAAGTTGTTGTACGATAATTTAACCATCACCAAAGTAACAGGTGGTGTTGCGATTAAAGACAGCAAAATGACCTTAGACAATTTAAAATTGACTTTGGATGAAGTAGAAGGTACCATGGCCTTGAGCGGTGTGTACAATACACAAAATCCAAAGAAACCAACAGTTGATTTTGATGCCGATATCGCCAACTTTGATATTCCGAAAACAGTAAAAATGTTTAATACGGTTGAAAAGTTAGCTCCGATTGCGAAATACTCAAAAGGTAAATTCGGTACAAAATTGAAATTCACAACACTCTTGGATCAGCACATGGAACCGATCATGAATACCTTAACCGGTGGTGGGAAGTTGATTACGAATAGTGTTACTGTGGAAGGATTTGAACCAATCAATAAATTGGCGGACGCATTGAAACAAGAGAAGTATAAAAAATTAACCTTCGAAAATGTAAATGCAACGTATGCATTTAAAGATGGTCGTTTGTTTGTAGAAGAGATGCCAATCAAATCTGGAAAAATTACCGGAAGCGTAAAAGGTTCAACAGGGTTTGATCAAACCATCGATTATACATGGAAATTAGAAATCCCTCGTGATGAATTTGGTTCTCAAGCAAATGCTGCTGCCGGAAGTTTGTTGGCTCAACTCAACGCACAAGCAGGAACAAATGTGAAATTGGGTGATAAAGTGAAAATAAAAGCCTTGTTTGGTGGAACAGTTGCTAAACCAACTTTAAAAACAGATTTGTTTAATACCGAGCAAGGTGCGAAAGAACAAGTGAAAGAGATTATTGGTCAGGGTGTTGACATGGCCAAAGAGAAAGCACGTGAAGAAGCAGAAAAGATTATGAAGGATGCGCAAGCGCAAGCTGATAAAATAAAAGCAGATGCGAAAGTTGCTGCTGATAAAGCAAAAGTAGAAGGATATGCTGCTATCGATAAAAACATCGAAACAATCAAAAATCCGGTTGCGAAAATGACGGCCAAGGCTGCTGCACCGGCTGCTAAAAAAGAAGTAGATAAACAAGCGCAAGCCATCTTAGATGAAGCAAATAAAAAAGCAGATCAAGTTTTGATTAATGCGAAAGCGGAGTCGGATAAGAAATTGCAGTAACTGTAGGTTATGAGTTATAAGTTATAAGTTAGGAGTTCTGGGTTATAAGTTGGGCATTCGGGGAATACTTTACTTGTTAACGTCTATCGAGAGTTATGGGGACTGTGCCGTCACACTGAGCGGAGTCGAAGTGGGTTTGTTTTGGTAGACTTGTATCTTTTTTGTCTCAAGACGTTATAAAAATAGTAATATGAATTTTTATAGAATATTAGTGCTTTTGTTGTTTTCAACCGTTATGGATAATGGATTGAAAGCACAAGAAGTTGTAATTTCAGCAGGTGAGGAGTTGCAACAAACTGCTCCATTTTTATTTAATGATGTGGTAGGAACACATGGTGATCGCTGTTATGTTTTTAATTGGGGCTGGGAAAAATTTCAGATAGAAGCATTCAATATAAAAACGCTCAAACGCGAAATCCTTACAGACGTTAAAGTTCCTTTTAAACATCCTCCAGTTTCTGTGAGTTATTATTCTGAAAAGGATCAAACTGCATATCTGCTATTTTATAGAGGAACAATGACGTTTCTTGAAGTCTGCTACAACAAAAAAAATGGAACAATGGATCTTACTGGTCAGCTTTACGATTCCAATTGCCAAGCTGTTGGTGTTCCTTCTGTCCTTTGTACTGCAAGTATTCCAGATGATGGAGAGTATCCAAAATTTACGATTTTCCAGTCGGCTGATAGCACTGGATTTAATGTCATAAAACGAGAGTCAGATAATTCACATCAATGGTTGTATTATGATATTAAAATGAATAAGCTGAACGAAAAAAAGATACCGTTGGATGTAAGTATAAAATGGCTATCAGAAATCAATAATATATTTGTTGACAATAAAGGGGATGTTTTGTTACTAAGCCGTGAGCTTCTTCCTGAATTACAGTGGACAGACAAAAAGACCAGGAAGTTTACATACAGTGTTTTTAAATTTAATACCCAAAAAGGTGAAAGTAGTCAGGCTGTTCTGAAATTTGACAGAGAGATAAATTACAATAATTTTACCGTTACTTTAAGTAAAGGAAAGCTTCATCTTTTTGCTTTTGGCTTTGATAAAGTATCTAAGAAATCCAACATGATTCACGAAATTTTTGATACAGAAAAAATGTCTGCTTCTATAGTTACAGATACTGACTTGGGTGTCTTGGGTAAAATCGGTGAACTGCCCAGAAGTAAGCCGCAAATAATTGATCTTCACTTTCAACCAGATGGTAGCTTCTTCTTGCTGGGTAAAGAATACCTCGAGAGTATGGAACAAAGGCATGATTATAAACTTTTTTGTATTTACATTTCGGAAAGTGGTAAGCATTTATGGAAAAAAGAAATCGTTGTATCACGAAATAATCTGCATATGTTCCAAATCGACAACTATTATTCTAGTTTGTGTAACGGAAATTTAGTTGTTATGTACAATGAGCAATCTCCTGAAGGTTTAGGTGGCGCTAATTATCTTCACATGAAGGTATTGAAAATAGATGTGTCTGGGAATGTTTTGGAAAAAAATACAAGTGTATATCGTGATAAGAATGAGCCAATAATGTATCCTGGTTCATTTTACTCATTGGATTGCAATACATGGGTGGGTGTGGCTGGTACAACCAGAGAGCGTTACGGAATTCGAAAAATTGTAATGAAATAAATTTATCAGCTATGTCTCCGATACAAAAGTTAATTGGTCTGTTTTTATTTGTTTTAGCTCTTCCTGCCTACGCCCAAGACGAAACGAAATGTCAGGAAATTGACAATAAAAAAGCAAAAAAATTATACGAGCAAGGAATTGATAAAAAGTATAAAAAAGAAGAACGTCTTGCTTTCCTCAAAGAAGCAATGGTGTTGGAACCGGATTATGTAGATGCGAACTTCGCTTTTGCTTCTGAACGTATCCGCACCCTTAGCATCAACGAAGAAAAATACAAACCGGTTGAACCTTATCTCAAAAAGGTAATTGAAATTTGTCCGAAATACCATTCTGATCCATACTACTATTTAGGATTCATCGCTTGGGAAGATGAAAATTATGACGATGTGGTAAAGTACATGAAACAATACATCGATTTTAAAGATGATGATGAAAAGAAATTCAACAAAGACTACGATGCACTTTTAAAACAAGCCAGAGACATGGTGCGTTATGCAAAAGTGTATAGCGACCTTTTTAAAAACAAAGTTCCATTCGACCCGAAACCGGTGAATGGCATCTGTACTGAAAAAGATGAATATTTACCCATCATCTCATCGGATGACGAAATGATGCTCTTTACTCGTAAACAACCCTATGTGAATAAAGATGTGGTGTATGAAACGGATAAGGAGTTGGAATTATTCAGTTATGCAACACGTAGTAAAACTTCCGGTGAATTTAATAAAGGTCAACGTATGCCTTATCCATTCAATAAAGATGGGGCGGAAGGCGGAGCAACCATGTCGATTGACAACAAACACATTTTCTTTACCAGAGGAAAAGATGAAGGTGGAGCGGTTTTAAATTTTGATATTTATACGTCTGATAATATCAATGGTGAATGGACCGAAGCCAGAAAAGTTGAAGGCATTAACGATCCTGTTTATTGGGATTCACAACCAACCATTGCCTCCGATGGTAAAACCTTATACTTCGCCAGCGACCGAAAAGGTGGAAGAGGAGGCGTTGATTTATATGTAACTGTAAAAGATGTGAATACCGGCATCTGGAGTAAACCTGAAAACTTAGGACCGGTGATCAATACCAACTTTGATGAAAAATCAGCGTTTATCCATTCTGATTTTCAAACCATTTATTTTTCTTCTGACGGACATCCCGGAGTAGGAGGATTTGATATTTTCTTTTCGAAAAAGGTGAAGATGGAAAATGGGGCGAACCCAAAAATATTGGGATTCCTATCAATACACCACGTGACGACTTAGGCTTTTTTGTTAGTACAGACGGACATCTTGGTTACTTCGCATCCAACGAACCGTCTCGTGCAAATGGGAAGTCGGTAGGGAAATATGATATTTATTCGTTTGAATTATATAAAGAAGCACGCCCCGATGAAGTAGCGTTCTTCAAAGGAAAAATTCAGGACTTCGGACAGGGGAGTCCAACCGGATTTAAAGTAGAAGTGAAGGATGCTGTTACGAATAAAGTCACCGAAGGCATGGTAGATACCGTTACCGGAAATTATGCAGTGGTGGTGAATACAAAAGCGAAGAGTGATTTAATCTTGACGGTTAAAAAAGAAAACTATGCATTTAGTTCTCAGTTGATCAAGAAAGATTCAATTATCAATTCGAAGCCAAAGAAAGTAGACATGGCGGTAGATACCATTAAAGTTGGAAAGACCTATTTGCTGAACAACATCTATTATAAAACCAATTCAGCAGATTTAGATCCGAGTTCGGCTGTTGTAATTAATGAATTTGCAGAATTTTTGAAAGCCAACCCAACTTTAAAAATTGAGGTACGCGGACATACCGATAATGTAGGAGATGCGAAATCCAATTTAGCTTTGTCCACCGACCGTGCATTTAGTGTACGCGATTTGTTGATTTCAAAAGGAATAGCAGAAAGCCGTTTGTTAAATTTTAAAGGATACGGAGCTTCCAACCCAATTGCTGACAATGCAACAGAAGCTGGCAGAGCCAAAAACCGTAGAACGGAATTTGTGATTGTAGAAAAATAGAAGACCTATTCCAAATCCCAAATTATACCATTAACAAGTCGTTAACAAGGCAATAACGAATAGCTAACAACTTCCTTTTGCTATTAGAGCTAAATTTGTTCATAAACCTTAATTCATAAATCATGAAAAGTTTAAACGCTATTGGGACATTGTTATCCAAAGGAAAAATGCATATTAAGAAAATGATAAATACTACCTTTTTTATTATTGGATTAACCCTTCTTGCTTCTTGTAATTTTAGTAATGATAGTGGTTCTGATGTGCCTTTGGAAAATGGTTTAACTGTTGAGAAAATCCAGCGAAGACAATCGTCAACCTTTTTGGAGGCTGGTGAAATGTGTATGAGTGGTTTTGTGGGAGATACAATCAATGTTCATGGCGTCATTAAAAACACATCGCCAGAAGTTACATACAAGGACGCGGTTGTTAAAGTAACTTATTACAGCGATGCAAAAATAGAATTAGGCAGTAAGCAATATACCATTCACGAAGTTTTTTCACCTCTTTCAGATGTGAACGTTGAATTTAAGGTTGAAAAATATAAAGATGTAAATACAATTGATTGGGAAGTTATTCAAGCTTCAGCAAACTAAATAGGATTCATTTATAAAACCCGTTTGCCAATTTTAGGCTTTAAGCCAAATGATCAGCAGTGTCAATGCTTAACACGGTTTGTTTTCTAGGCGAGGCTTTTAGCGGTTGGTAATAATGCCCATTTCACAATAAAACAAAGAAAAGTTCGTTTATGTAGAAACTTAAAATTTTACAACGATGAAGCAGAAAATGCTTTTTTTATTGGCTGCCCTGATGACAGTTCTGATTTATTCCTGCAAAAAGGACAACAACTTAGAACCACTACCCCCTCCAACCACACCAACCACAGCTACAGCGTATCTAAATTTTTCACAATTGAAAGTTGGCAACTATTGGGTTTACGAAAAATTTAACATAGATGCTGCCGGTAATGCTACGTCCCTTAATATCTTTGACAGTTGCTATGTTGAAAAGGATACGATTATCAATAGTAAAATCTACCTGAAAGTTGTTAAGCCGATGCCGTATTTTCCAGGTTCCTATGACATTTCGTTTCAGAGAGACTCTTTGCACTATATTGTAAATTCTAATGGGAGAATCTTATTTTCCTATCAAGACTTTTCAACTATTTTCGCAACCGAATACACCATAACTGGATCAACTGATACCGTTTGTCAAATCATAACACAAATGGCTGATCAGAATCTAACTGTAACTACTCCTGCTGGAACATTTTCAACGTCAAATGCCAAAGAATTCTATTCCATGTACCCTGGCTGGACATCTGCCGGAAATCCAAGATATAGAAATAAGAGATATGCAAGGAATATCGGGGTTGTAGTTGAAACACTTCCCTTTTTTGCTTCTAGTCCGAATTATACTGAAAGAAGGTTAGCGCGTTTTCATTTAAATTAATTCGTAGTCATCAGATAATAGAAGGTTAATACCATTGTACAAAGAAAATGGAAGTTTTAATTGGTTTTATCGGATCATTAATAAAAATCGGAATTTTAAGTTAAATCTACGCACTTCTGACTCTCTGGACTTTTAAATTAATTGGAAAATTTCGACCTAATAGTTGGTTTGAGAGAGTATCAACTAATAAACGAAGGCTCTGGTCTATCAGCGGACTCATTTTCTCATTAGGACTTCTTTTTTATCTTTTTAGTTATTGGGGTTTTCATGGTTTTGGAGACGGACCAAGAATCCCAATTGGGCATGGACTAATCGTTGATAATACGAACTGGACAGAATATGGTTATGTTGAAGAAATTAAAACCACTGACACTATTGTAGTTGAAATGACAAAGTTTACAGTAGTTGATGATAAACTTATTGGTAATTTAGACAGTTGGTTTTATGACTACAAAAACTCCTATTTCATTTACGATATGAGAACAAAAAAAATGTTGGAGTTTAATTCGGAGTATGAATTCAATAAGTATGCAAAAACAAATAATTTAGGAAGTGCCGACAAATTGCAAACCTTTAGAGAAAATTATTTGAGTTTTTGGGGAGGCTGGCGATTTTGGTTGCTTGCCTGAGAAATCTGAATGAATAACACAACACCCGTGCACAAACTGCATTAACCTCTGATGAAATACTTCAAATCGTCCATATTCATTTTTGCATTGGGAATTTTAATTTCTCAAAATTTATTCGGACAAAAAAGCGAACGAAAAAACAATTATGTTTGGGGACTAAATTATGGTGTTAGTGCATTTAATAGGACCAGTTTTGAATTGGGTTATGGTTTTGTTACGGATAGGTTATACCACAAAGGAAAGACAAGTGTGATATGGGATAGATCCATTTTAATTGCAACGGATCTGTCCGCTGAATTTCAAGTTGGTAAGAAATTTATTTTCGGACCTAAAATTTCAAATAAATATTCTTTCGAACTCTGGGACTGGGAATTTAATTATTGGGGATTTATTTTTGGAGCGGACTATATTGCCTACAACGACCTAAAGACAATAAACAACGTAATAAGACCATCTATTGGGGTACATTATTTTCTTGACGTTTTTGAATTGTCGTATGGCTACAATATTCGCCTCGACAATAATTACGCCTTGCCAATCAACACACACGTGATCCAATTTAGATTTAAACCATTTGTTTTTGTCAAGACAATGAAAAAGGCTTGGGGAGATAAATAATAACTGCGATCTGCAAAATATTAGAATCAATTTATATGAGACAACTAATAATCCTGTTTATCATTTTTTTTCCAAGTTTAAAAGTTCAGTCTCAAGTTGATTGGAAGGACTTAGAAGTCCGTGATTGTTTTGTGTATTATAAAGATAGCCTCTTCACAGGGGTTTCAGAATCGTATTTTCGAAACCAAGCAAAACAAGCTGCAGTAAATTACAAAAATGGATTGATAAATGGTATTGTAACTTATTGGTATAAAAATGGACAAATTTCACTGACTGCAGAATACAAAAACAATGAACGTTTCGGATTCACCAGAGAATATTATAAAAATGGTAAAATTAAATACGAAATAGAATATGATGCTACAGGACAAATAGTAAATCACACTTATTATACTTGGAATAAACGGGGTGAAAAATTTATGCACAAAGGGAAAGAAATCGAACACAAGCATCAACTTGGAATACTTAGTTTTAGTGGTGGAAGAACAAAATATATTAAAACAAAGGTCAGCAATTTGAACCAACAATAGACGGTGAAAAAAATTGATGTCTTGCTTCGTATTGTAACTTTGAAAGTTTGAATATAATTAGAAATTCACAAGAATGTAAAACCCGTAAATATTAAGGTAAATAAGATATAAAAATGAAAATTAGATTATTTGAAACAATTGTAGTTGCACTTATACTGTTTATGACTTCCTCTGTTAGCGGGCAAAACACCCAATTAGACACAAGTAAAATCAGCAAATTGGAGAATCAATATCCTACTTATATACAATATTATATCCATTATCCAGATGTAGCAAAACAAAAAAAAATAGAAGGAACAATTATTATTACCTACGACATAGATTCAAATTGTTCAATCGTCAATAGACAAATAATCAAAAAACTCGGTTATGGGTTTGAAGAAGAAGCATTGAAGGTGTTGGATCAATATGAAGCGCAGCTCAAACAAATCAACAAATCAAGTTGTATACCAGCCAAAGGATTACAATTTCCGGTAAAATTTAAATTGTAAAAAATAACATTCTTAACGCTCATCATCCACATGCAAAATATGCATGATACGATGCACAATTGGAGCGAAGAATACTGCTGTGATACTGAGGAAGGCAACACCGCTGTACAAGGCATAAAACGAATCGAACATTTTAGCTCCGGAAGTTTGCATTTCTGCAATCGGTCCCATTCCCGTTAAAATTAAGCAAGCCATGTGAAAACTGTCTAACCAGCTCAAGTTGGCAAGGTAATGGTATCCGAAAACGCCAATAGAAACAGAGATAACAATTAGGCCTGCTGCAAATACAGAATAACGTAAAAGACGAGCAATAAATCGGGATAATGAAACAACTTTTTGTTTGCGGTGTTCCAGTTTCATGTTTATTGCTTCACAATTTTATAGTTCTTCGCATCCTTGGTACTCACTACATTTAAGATGTAAATGCCTTTTTCAAAAGCACTCAAATCAATCGTGATGAGTTCCTGAGAAATGTTTTCCAGATGATAAATCAATTTTCCCTGCACATCCATCAAATTCAAGGCTGTAATTTCTTTGAATTCACTTCCCAATTTTACATTAATACTATTGTTAGCCGGGTTTGGAAATACCGCAACCACAGAAGCAGGGAAGTTGTGAGAAACAGAAGTTGTAATAGGAGTAAGTCCGCTTAAGGTTAAATCGGTAATGTAGATGGATCCCGCAGGACGTTGATCAAACAAGAAAACAATTTTTTCAACTTGTGTTAAATCAATACCGGTGAAATCCGTTAACGGAATTTTGATGGTGTTGAAACATACTTTCGGCAATTCAAAAAAGTTTGTTCCGGGAGGATAATACAATGCTTGTGTATAATCTTGCACTTGCTTGGTGCTGATCGCACCGCTCGCATCAATCAATTGAATGGAAAAATATTGGTATTGACCTGCAGTTGCTTCCGAAAAGTCAACTCCTGCACGAAACTGTAAGTTTTGGTAAATCGTAAAGTTTTGATTCACTACTGGAATAATGTTTTGATACAAATCGGTTGGTGCATTCCAGCGCAATCCCAATTGTGGCATTCCTAGTGTGCTTCCTGTTCCGCTATGTGGTTCTTTGTCGTTTATAGAACTTACGCTGCAATTAATCTCTGCAAGGTCGTCCGAACAAATGTCAAATTTCACCATGCTCACGGCACTCACAGCACCTGTTAAGGTATTCGTGATTTCAGCAGATTCTGTCAACTGACGGTTGATGTCCATACGCTCGGTGATGGGAGCGTGGTACGACATAAATACTTCGCCAGTATCGAGGGTAGAGGAAACCGGAGGCACAATATCATCCGCATTTAAGATGGGCGCAAATACAGTTTCATTTCCGATATACACTCTGAAAAATGCACTCGCATACGTTACCAGCATTGCTTGTTGTTCAGCAGGCGTTAAACGTTTGCTTGCCGAACCGGCAGTACCGCAATGAATATCGCCTGAACCAAAACTATCGTCCCAATCATCGGATGTTCCTGCAATATAAGAACCGGGAGTCCAAACGGTATTGTAAAAATTATGATTGGCACCCATCACCAATAATGAATGTTTCGGTGATTCATCGGTTAAATCGTTGTATCGGATATCGTCATAAAAATGAACGCCTTGTAAATCGGAAACATCGCCATCACAATACGGTGCAATGTTCATCAAAGGCATATCGTTTAAAATTCTACGACCAAAGTCAACCGGTGCTAAAGGTAATACCGCTTTGATACCGTATGGACTTCCCAATGAACGATTCAATAAAGCATGAGCAACAACACCTTCACCACCGCGAGAATGTCCCATGGTTCCAACATTTTGTAAATCCAATGCACCCACAAAAGTAGTTCCGAATGGAGCACCACCGGTTGTATTCCAGGTATTCCACAAATCCAAATGGTGTTGAGTTAAAGCTGCACGAGCAGGCATTCCTCTGTCGGCTAAACTATTATCATCTGCATTGATGGCATTGGCAGAAATGGAGATGACGATGTAACCATGACTCGCCATTTGTTGTCCAAGGTAATCATACCCTTGAAAGCTGGTGATGGATTGATCACCCGGAATGCAAGGCCAATCCAAAGCTGTATTTGATGGGTTACTGGTTTGATAGCAGGTAGAATGACGACCATGTAAAAAAACTAAAACCGGAAATGGTCCGGAACTCAATAAAGTAGGGTAGTGGATAGAACCTCTCACTTCCATCGGATTCGGAAATGAAGGATCTGTAAAAGCCAAATCACCTAAGTCGTAGGATGCATAACTCACCGCAAACGTTCCCGGCAAACCCGGATCCGGTGTTGTTTGTGCACTAACGGTGGATAGTTGGATGCTAATTGCGAAAAGTAAAACGAGAGCCGATGTGTATTTTTTTATCATTTGAATGAAGTATGTGAAATGGAAAAATAGGATATTAGTTACCACTTAATTGTTTGCTGAATTTACCCAAGGCCCAGCATTTTTTTGGATTCTTTTTACAAAAGGTTGCAGGGTCAACGGTAGGATCCGGAGCTTTTTTGAATTTGTTGCCATAACTCATCCATACATAATCTCCTTCTGTTAAGGCATTAAATTCTTCAGTTGGAATATAAAAAGTAATGGAACCTTTTCCATCTCTGTTGTTTTGTTTACTCAACGAAAAATCTTTTTTGCCTACATGTAGAACGTAAACATTGCCACCGACATAAAATGCCTTTGAAGCAGCAACAGTTAATTCAATACGTGCTCCGTTTTGAATGATTTTGGTAATGGCTGCATCGGATTGTGCTAAGGCTTTATCAGATAAGATAAGCGTAAAGCAAACGATAAATAATAAACTGATTTTTCGCATAATGTTTGTTTTTTATTTGGTATCCAAAAAGTGAACCAAATTTGGATACATCTAATGTAGTAATTATTAGTGATTAGAAACAAAAAAACGCCTCATAATTGAGACGTTTTTTTGTTAATCTAATGTTCCGATTAAATTGAAAACTAATCCGCTTGTAAAAACGGATATCTATAATCTGTAGGCGGAACGAATGTTTCTTTGATGGTACGTGGAGAAACCCAACGCAATAAATTTACCATTGCTCCGGCTTTATCATTTGTTCCGGAACCTCTTGCTCCTCCAAATGGTTGTTGTCCCACTACCGCACCGGTACATTTATCGTTGATGTAAAAGTTTCCGGCAGAATTGCGCAATGCTTTTGTTGCATGTTCAATCGCATAACGGTCTTGTGCGATAATTGCACCTGTTAATGCATAAATAGAGGTGGTATCTACCACTTTCAATACATCGTCAAACTTCTCTGCATCGTAAACATGTAATGTTAATACCGGTCCGAATAATTCTTCGCACATGGTTACATATTTTGGATCTTTGGTAACAATGATCGTTGGCTCAATGAACCAACCTTTTGATTTATCATAATTTCCTCCGGCAATAATTTCTACATTCTTATCAGTCTTTGCAGCATCAATGTATTTGGTTAATTTATCAAATGATTTTTCATCAATCACTGCATTGATAAAGTTGGTAAAATCTTCGGTAGGTCCCATTTTAAAGGATTTCAAATCAGCTTGCAACAATCCTTTTACTTCTTCCCAAAGGTTAGAAGGAACATAGGCTCTGGAACATGCTGAACATTTTTGTCCTTGGTATTCAAATGCACCGCGACTGATAGAGGTCGCTAAGATTTTTGCATCTGCAGATTTATGAGCAAGAATAAAATCTTTTCCACCAGTTTCTCCAACAATACGCGGATAGGTTTTGTATTTATGAATGTTGTTTCCGATAGTTTTCCAAATGTTTTGAAATACTTCGGTAGAACCTGTGAAGTGGATACCTGCAAAATCAGGATGCGCGAAAATAACATCCGCTGCATCCGGACCGCTTGGATAAATCAAGTTGATAACACCATCAGGAACGCCAGCTTTCATAAATATTTCCATCAAAACATTGGCCGCATACACTTGTGTGTTGGACGGTTTCCAAACCACCACATTGCCCATCATGGCGCAAGAAGAAGGTAAGTTTCCTGCAATCGCAGTAAAGTTAAACGGAGTTAAGGCATATAAAAATCCTTCCAACGGTCGCTGTTCAACGCGGTTCCAAACACCAAATTCACTGCCTGCAACAGGCGGTTGTTGTTTGTAAATCTCGGTCATGTATAAAACGTTGAATCGAAGGAAATCAATAATCTCACATGCTGAATCAATCTCCGCTTGAAACGCATTTTTTGATTGCCCCAACATGGTTGCAGCATTTAATTTAGCACGGTACGGACCAGCAATCAATTCAGCAGCTTTTAAGAAGATGCTCGCGCGGTGTTCCCAAGCCAAGGCTTCCCATTGTGGTTTCGCTGCTAAAGCCGTATTGATGGCTTGTGTTACATGCTCTTTGGTACTTTTATGAAAATGCCCTAAGGTATGTTTGTGGTCGTGAGGCGGAGCAAGGCGAATTTTATCGTTGCTGCGAACTTCTTTTCCACCGATATACATGGGGATATCGATTTCTTTTGAACGCAATTCTTTTAACATGGCTTGAAGTTCTTTTCTTTCAGGACTTCCAGAAGCATAACTTTTGATGGGTTCGTTCACCGGAGCGGGAACAGTGTAAATTCCTTTTGGCATAATAAAATGAATTATAAATTATGAATAATAGATTGAAATCAGGTTTAAAATTGTGGTGCAAATATACGGAAAATGACGAATTGGAATATGTATATTTGTAGCCTACTAAACATTCGTGTTATGGTTTTTATGAGAATTTTGAGTATTTGTATGATTTTATTGCCGCAAATTTATTTTGCCCAAATCGATTCATGCTGGTCATATAGTCTTGATGAAATTGATTGTACCCATTCTGGTTATTATAATCCTCAGTTAGGGGAAGCCATTCCCACGAAAAATGGTTATTTGATATGCGGAACTGGTTTTCAAACAATTTTTACAGATAGATTGGGAATTAGTCCACCTCGAACTGCTCTTGGTGGTTCTTTTCTTGCTAAATATAATAATGAAGGAGAATTAAAATGGACTTGTGTTACAAGAGACCCTAATTATAATACTTATTATATAAAATCAAAAATAAATTCTGTCACAACAGACAAAGACGGTAATATTTATATCGTTGGACATGGACATTCAAGTGCATATTTTTATACGCCCGATGGTGATTCTACGAAAATTGCGGAGTGTTATGTGCCCACTTACAACAACGGATACATAGCGAAGTTAGATTCATCAGGAACATTGCTTTGGAGTGCTGTTTTTACTAATTCAAACCCTCAGAAAGTTAGAGTTGACAGAAATGGGGATATGATAGTTGTTGGGAGTTATTTTACTTCAGGTGGACAGTGGTATGTAAATGGCGGAACCGATTCACCTATCCACACGATGTCGTCTTCCAATTTTTTTATAATGCGTCTTGATGACAATGGTGCAATAAAATGGAGAGCTCCGATTGAGTTGCCTAGTTCAAATCCTGTTGATTGTGCGGACTTTGATGTTGATAAATATGGAAACGTATACATTACAGGAGGTTATGAACACACTTCCACTTTTTATTCACCAGACTTGAGCGTTCAAGTTGTAATTCCAGGTTCATATGTACATTACGGTTCTAATTTTTTATTATGAAATACGATAGTCTTGGTGTTCCGAAGTGGGCAGCAAGGGATCATTTTTCGAGTTTAGGTTCTTTGGGATATAATATTGTTACTGATTCTTTGGGTACAAGTTATGTTACAGGATTTCACAGAAATTTAAGCTCAACAGCACCAATGTCAATAAATAGTGCAGATGCTTCAGTTGCAAATTTGAATTTAGGAGGTTACTTTACTTTGAAATTCAATTCTGCCGGAGTTTTACAATGGGGAGTTGGGAACCAATATTCTTATTACGGTTCTGGCTTAGGAATTGCACTTTCTGACAATGAAGTTAGTGTAATGGGAATAATACGGGATGCCACTGCTGCTTCTTACACGACTGAAATTACTACTACAAGCGGTCCTGTTGTCAACTTGAATATATCACGAGGCGACTTTTTTGTCGCTAATTATGATACCAATGGAGTAATTAAAAATGTCTTTCTTTCAGGGACAAATACAACCACAAATGCAGCAGAGTATCCTTCATTTATTTTTAAAGATTCAATCGGTATGTATTATACTGTTGGTCTTACATTCGCTGCAGCGGTAGAGTATTGTGGCGACACAATAGATGCAAACGGCCTATATGATGTTTTTGTTGCCAGATTCGGTACACATGGTTGTCCAGGGTATTTATACACTGAACAGGATAAATTAGATGTACATACAGAGATGCAAATTTTTCCGAACCCTGTTTCTCAGGACATGAATATTGTTTTAAGTAATCGAAACATAATAGACTTAAATATATACGACTATCTTGGAAGGAAAGTTTATACTCTGGAGAATATTAACCAAAATATGACAGTTGTTAGCAAAAATAAATTTTTTGGAACGGAGGGGATTTATCTTGTTGAAATCAAAACAGATAAAGAACGACTTTTAAGGAAGATTGTTGTACTTACTAACTAATCAATAATCTTTTAAATCAGGAATCTTATTAGAATTTGTAATGATGATCTTATCAATCAAAACACCTTCTGTTAAAGAGAAAATGCGAATTTTTTCGGTAAGTGTTTTTTCTGAATTGATTTCAAAAGGAAATACAATCCATTCCCAGTTATCCGTTTTTTTTGAAGCAATTATATAATCATTTCCAAAGATCGTTACATTTAATCGGATTTGATTGCTACACTTTGCATAAATCATTAGCACCAGATTTTTACCCAAGCGGTTTGCATCTCTTTTAGAAAAAGAATATTCTGTCCAGTCTTGCTGATTCATCTGAATATACGATTCAGCTAAGGAGCAATCCATTCCTGAATTGGATTTTAAATAAACGGAGCGAATCATTTTCGTTTGGTCCGATGAGGCGGTGTCTGCCACTTCCGCTTCACAGATCCATTCTTTTCTCCAGCGCTCAGGATGTTCGTATTGATGCCAACGATCGAGTTGGTAAAACAAAGCAGGCTCCACCGATTTATCATAGACATACACACTTCCTTGTCGCCTTGCTTTTATTTTGATTTGATCACCAGCAATCGTCAATTGTATATTTTTCTGAACAGGAAAGTTTTCTGTATTGGACGAAGGTTGAACGGTTGCTGCAATGATGTATTTTTCTTTTGTATCGTGTTTTCGAACGGTCACCAGCACATCAGGATCGTTAACCGGATACGTTACAATGGGTTCGTGTTGATGGTCGAATAAAACATTGCCTTTAAAAAATACATCCGCATAATGCGTGGAAACCGCTTGCGCATAAGCCGGCATAGCAGCCTGCCAAACATAATCCTGAGGTTGGGTATACGGTTTTTTTAAATTGAAATACCCGGTATAATAAAATTCAGCCCCAACAACGGATAAACATTTTAATAAGCCCAACCATTGTGCAGGACGAATATCGTTTTCAGGATTGAACGACCAACCCGCTGCAACATAGGGTGAAAAGAATCGGTCTCCATTTTTGATTTCGATTGTACGTCCATCGTTGATCCATTTCCAGCCATGCCAAGCACCTTTCCAGGTTTTCCAATTGTTGGGAGTACGAGGATAAAAATCGGGAGTGGAATAATAATTTCCTTTTATAGAACTGCACGATGTTTTGCTGGTAGACCAGTCGAAGCGGTTAATCGGACCACCTTCAACATTGTAAATGGTGAACCAGGTATTTTTCAGTTCCGGCAATTTCATAAACTGATTGGAGTATAAATTCCGCATATGAGTTTTCTTTTTGGAAGCATAGATGTTCCAATCACTTATCCCGGATTTATTTTTATCGGCAAGTACATCTTTGTCTTTTTTTGTGATATTCATATGTTGTGCGCCCGGAGGTTCTTCTCCATTTTCGTTAATGATGTTGATGGGGCGGGTTAAATGTGTGAGAATATTTTGAAGGCAGATTTTTTGTAGCTGTCCGTCTTTGATAAAGATGGAATCGGGTGCAGCGAAATTGATGATTTTTCGTTCCATTTTTCCTGCTGCATCTTTGATGTAAAACGATGCCGGAAAATCTTTTTTGAGGATGTAGGGTGTTTTTTGCGTGAAACCCATTTTAGCAGGTGAGAGTTGCATCCAGAAGGTAGTAACGGCAAGAGGAATTTGCGGGTATTTGTTTGCAAGCTCCACATAAGGTTTTAGCATATTGCTGGGGTTGTTAAAAGCCATTTTGTTGGAAGCCATTCCTGAATTTTGGATGGTGATAAAATAGTTCCAATTTAAAATCAATTCCTCTTGAATGCGAATTGCCTCTTTGATTACTTCTGCTTCTTTTACGGAAGGTTGTCCGGCTCCTGCCATAAACTTTGAGTTCATCCAATTGAAGAGTCGGATAAACGAAGTGTTGGCTTGGTATCTGGGAGAAGGGTAGGATTGAAGCTGTTGGAGTGCGGTTGTATGTTTATTCGGATAGCCGATTTGAAATTCTAAGGTGTCGATATTTTTAACAGCCACTTGAGCTGTTGAATTCAGGGCAATAAAAAATAAAAGAAAGAAAAGAAAATTCTGTTTCATTACCCGATTCGTTTTTGTACAAAATGTTCAACTTTCTCAAAGAGCTGTGCAGGTGTGGAAGTGCGCCAACCGATATCATTGAGTTGTCCACCGGAGACAATAAAATAATCAATGTTTGCACGTTGAAATTCTTCCATCACATGTTTTCTAAAATTTAAAAATGCAATCCATCCATCTTCAACTTCATCAAACCATTCTTCGTAATAACAATCATCAGAGGCGTGGAAGTTCAATACATTTTCTCCGATTAAAATAAATTTATTGACACCGTATTGCATGATGAGTTCGATGATGTCTCTTTTTAAAAGCATGATGTCGTTATTGATTGCATCGTTCCATTCACCAATTAATTCGATGATTGCAAAGTTTTGATCGTAATCAACGCATAATATTTTTATGTACAGGGTAGGAGAATCAATGTCGTCCCATTGTGGGTGAATTAAATAATTGTAGATGGCATTGGTGTATTCAAATTCGCTGTACTCGCGCTCATAGAAAGGCGATCGCTCATCTTCGGATGCGATGTATAAATGTCGCCAGTTATAAAAAGGTTCTATTGCGTGCATGGTTACGAAAAGAGTTCATTTTTGTACGTCATTGCGAGGAACGAAGCAATCTCATGCCAATGATGGCTGTACTTCTAATAGAGATAGATTGCTTCGTTCCTCGCAATGACGGCTCTTATAATTTTTTTACTTGTCTATTGTTTCTTTCTAAAATTGTCGACAGCCTTTCTTACGCTACCATATTTCAATAGCAGTTCGTTGGCTTTTTTATAGGAAACCTTTAATTCTTTGGCTACCATGTTTGTTCCTCTGTCAACGAGCTTGTTGTTGCTCAGTTGCATGTCCACCATTTTATTCCCTTTTACTTTACCGAGTTTAATCATGACGGAAGTAGAAATCATATTCAGGGTCAATTTTTGAGCAGTGCCGGATTTCATGCGTGTACTTCCTGTAACAAATTCAGGGCCAACCACCACTTCAATTTTATGTTTTGCAACCTTTGCTACGTTACTTCCTTTGTTGCAAACGATGCATGCGGTTGTAATATTTTTTTTGTTGCAAGCTTCCAATGCTCCAATTACATAAGGCGTTGAGCCCGATGCAGCAATTCCGATCACCACATCTTTTTTGTTAATTTTATAGGATTGTAAATCTTTCCAACCTTGTTGTGTATCATCTTCTGCAAACTCAACTGCTTTTCGAATTGCTTTGTCGCCACCCGCAATTATTCCAATCACCATACCTTGAGGCACACCGTAGGTAGGCGGACATTCACTTGCATCCACAATTCCCAGTCTGCCGCTGGTACCTGCTCCCATGTAAAATAAGCGTCCGCCTTGTTTCATTTGTTTCACAATGGCATTCACTAATTTTTCAATCTTTGGAATTTCTTTTTGGATGGCCAAGGGCACGGTTTGGTCTTCCTTATTGATGTTGGAAAGTAATTCACGCACACTCATTTTCTCGAGTGCTTGGTATTTTGAATCCGCTTCGGTTGTTTTTTTCAAGGAGATGGCTTGGATTAATAGAAAAAGCCACAAATTCGCAGATTTTTTATTGCATTAATTTTTCTGTGAATCTGTGGCCGAATAGTTAATAAATTCTCGGGAATTTGTCCGGATTACTTTCGTGCATTAATTCATAAATGGTATCGAATACATCATCGGCACTCGGCTTAGAAAAATAATCTCCGTCAGAGCCATAAGCCGGACGGTGATCTTTTGCTGCCAAGGTGCGAGGTTCAGAATCCAAATGTTGATAAGCACCTTGTTCTTCTAATACTTTTTGTAAGATGTAAGCACTCGCTCCACCCGGAACATCTTCATCCAACACAACCAAACGATTTGTTTTCTTCACCGACTCCACAATCATGTGATTTAAATCGAATGGCAATAAGGTTTGCACATCGATTACTTCCACAGAGATATCCGCTTCCGCTAATTGTTTTACCGCTTCCATTGCGATTCTGCAACAAGAACCGTAGGTTACTAATGTTACATCAGCACCTTCGTTGATGGTTTCTACAACACCTAATGGAATTTTATATTCTCCTAAGTTGGTTGGTAGTTGTTCTTTTAAACGGTAACCGTTTAATGGTTCAATCACCAATGCAGGTTCATCAGCAGTAAGCAAAGTGTTGTAAAATCCAGCAGCTTGTTGCATGTTGCGGGGAACACAAACATGAATTCCACGAATGGAATTGATAATCATTCCCATTGGAGAACCGCTATGCCAAATCCCTTCCAAACGATGTCCGCGTGTACGGATAATTACCGGTGCTTTTTGTGCACCTTTTGTACGGTATTGTATGGTTGCTAAATCATCGCTCATGATTTGCAATGCATATAAAAGATAATCCAGGTATTGAATTTCAGCAATCGGGCGTAATCCACGCATTGCTAAACCGATGGCTTGTCCCATGATGGTCGCTTCACGGATACCGGTATCGAACACTCTGATTTCACCAAACTTATCTTGCAAGCCTTCCAATCCTTGATTCACACCTCCGATTTTTCCGGAGTCTTCACCAAAAATTAATACTTCCGGATATTTAGAAAGGATGGTGCTGAAATTTTCTCTTAATAATTCACGGCCGTCTACCATTTTTGCTTCACCGGAAAATTCTGCTTTTACCGGTTTCACTTTTAATGCACTCATCTCTGATTCGCTATGCAAGTAGGAGCTGTAACGGTCGTAGTTCGCCAATTTCGATTCGTTGATCCAATCGGAGAGTTGTTTTTTAGCAGCAATGTTTTCGTTGCGTGTTAAGCGCAACACACTTTTTGCAGCAACAATAATATCTTTTCGAATCGGTTCAAGAATCGAGTAGAGGTCGTTTTTAATTTTTGTGATAAATGCCGCATTGGTCGATTGTGCTGCAACGGCATCCATCATTAAACTCACTTCTTTTAATTCCGCTTTGATTGGATTTAAATACGCATTCCAAGCAGCCGCTTTTGCTTCACGCACCACTTTTTTAGCGTTCTCTTCAATTTCTACCAATTCATTTTCCGTAGAAAGTTTGTTTGCCAAAATCCATTCACGTAATTTTTTAATTCCATCGAAATCCGATTCCCATTGCAAGCGGTCTTTTGATTTATAGCGTTCGTGAGAGCCGGAAGTACTGTGACCTTGTGGTTGTGTTACTTCTTCTACATGCACTAAAACCGGAACGTGTTGTTCTCTACAAACTTTACTAGCTTTTTCGTAGGTTTCGCAAAGGTGTGCATAATCCCATCCTTTGGTTTTGAAAATTTCATAGCCAACTCCACCTTCTTCGCGCTGGAATCCTTTTAATATTTCAGAAATACTTTCTTTTGTTGTTTGGTATTTTTTTGGAACAGAAATACCATGTCCATCATCCCAAACAGAAACCAGCATTGGAATTTGCATCACACCTGCTGCATTGATTGTTTCCCAAAATAACCCTTCAGAAGTACTTGCATCACCAATTGTTCCGAAAGCAATTTCATTTCCTTTGTTTGATAAGTGGTGAAATTGTTCTTTTTGTAATTCGGGATTTAATTTAAAATGTTTGGAGGCCATTGCTAATCCAAGTAAGCGTGGCATTTGTCCGCCTGTAGGAGAAATATCAGGAGAAGAGTTTTTCATCTTCGTTAAATCTTTCCATGTACCATCCGCGTTCAAGCTGCGTGTTCCAAAGTGTCCACCCATTTGTCTACCTGCACTCATCGGTTCAGCATCAGCATCGGTATGTCCGTACAATCCTGCAAACCATTCTTGTAATGTAAGGTTTCCGGTAGCAAACATAAAGGTTTGATCGCGGTAATAGCCGGAACGGAAATCACCGTTTTGAAACACTTTTGCCATGGCCAATTGTGCGACTTCTTTACCATCACCAAAAATTCCGAACTTGGCCTTTCCGGTTAATACTTCACGTCTGCCCATTAGGCTGGCTTCACGACTTTCATTCGCAATGCGATAATCGTTTAATACTATTTTAATGTATTCAGTAACTTTTGCTTTACCGGATGCCATTGTTTCTTCGTTTGACATAAAAAGGGGTATAAAATCTATAATCACAAATATAAGTATTTGTAATAGTAAAATTGGGGTGTTTTCAGATTTTGTGGAAAAAGGGATTTCTACGTGTATGTGCTTGATAATTTGAGCTTTAATACTTCTCATTATACAATTTTACCGCAGCACGGTTGCAGACATTTCGTTTCTTTTTAAAAGAGCCCGAGGCAATTGGGCAAGCAACTGCTGCGATTAAACAAACCGCACTTCCTGCAAGATAGCGAGGTTCCATTTTAATTCCAAACGCACCAGATGAAGGTGTGCTGTTTAATAAGCTGGCCCACATTAATCCATACGATGCAATTCCGATTGGAATAGCGGCAAAGCCGATGTATTGCATTTTTTTTGCATCCTTTGCAGCACCCACCAAATTAATTATTTTTTTGTCTTTTGTTTTTAATAAGATGATATGCAAGTCGTTTTCTCTAATGGTTCTATTGTTCTGAGTAAATCGATTGGCGCTCCATACATCTATTTTGTTTGATTCGACAGGCTTTTCTGGGTAATATTCGTTGCTCTTTGAAATGCTGATGGCTGTTTTCGTTTCAGGAACTGCTTCAAACGTTTCTTTCATCCCATTGGAGAAATGAATTTTTTGAATCTTTGATTTGATTTCGATATAGGTAGGCCCATCCTGAAACTCGAACTTTTTGTATTTCACTTCAGAAGGAGTGATTTCCAATATTTTTGCGAGAATAATTTCAGCGCTTCTTTTGAAAATGGTATCCTGAGCAAATGATCCGATGGTGAACAGGCAAAAAAGGAAGGCAATTATTTTTTTCATATTAATATTTCTGATTGTAAAGTTCAATCGCTTCACTGTTGTATTTCACTTTTTGCTTTCTTTTTATTCCCGAAACAATAGGGCAGGTGATGGCAGCAGCTAGGCATAATCCACCAACAGCAAATGTTGTGTTTTGACCGGAAACGGTGTTCCCAAAATTATTGGAGGAAACAACCACTAAAGCGGCAATTCCGAATGGGATAGCAGCGAAACTGATGAATTCTACTTTTCGAGCTTCTTTTGATTTTGCGACCAATCGCATGATTTCTTTGTCCTTTGTATTCATCAAAATCTTTTGCATTTGAGGTTGATTGATGGTTCGGTTTTGATAGCGATAATGTATTCTAAAATCTTCAATGTGATTGTTGGAAAACGAGTTGTTGCCATAATAGTCGTTGTTGATTTGTACAACTTCTTTTAACGGTTCCGCTTCAAAGAGTTCTTTTATGCCATTTGGAATAGACAATCATTTGGATCTCTGATTTTTATCGATATAGGTTGGTCCATCTAAGAACGCAGTTTTCTTGTATTTTATTTCAGTGGGTGTAATTTCGATAACTTTTGCGAGTATTTTTTCAGAATTGCGTTTGAGGATGGTATCCTGTGAATAGCAAATCATTGAAATGAAAAGAAAAGAGAATACTGCTGTCAGTTGCTTCATGAGATGTGTTTTAACAAATATAAATAAAAAAAAGCGATAAGAGAATTTCTTATCGCTTTATAAAGAAAAGGGGTGGAGAATGAGAAATGCTACGAACTCATTCTCCTGGACTAAAGTCTTTGCACGAATTTATACCCCTTTAGGAAATACAGTTAATTAAAGCACTTTAAAGTTGATGTCAACAAAATAAATTGCTTCGGGTTTTGCGGAATAGGAGTTGAAATCAATTTTTGGAAACTGTTTCATCACATATTTCTTTAATTCCGGATTGTTGGTTTCAACGTTCATAATCGTTGCTTTTCCATCTTCAGCAATTTTAAATTGAACGTTTACTTTTTCATTCAGCTTGTTGCTTTTCAATTCTTTTGGAATGCTAAGTTGTTTGCTGATGGCTTCACTGATTCCGGTGCCATTTCCTGCAACTGCAGATAGTGTGCTGATAAATAAAGCAACAATTAATGTTGTGAGCTTTATACTCATTCTTGATGAGGTTTGTGTTTTTAAATAGTTCATGACTGTAGGGATGTTGTTTATATTTTAGTTTGTTTGATCTACCAATAGGTTGGTATTGGTATATTTTAGTAACTGGACGAATATCTATTCTAAAAGTTACAGCATATTTTATTTTTTTATTTTTTATGGTACTTCGGGAACGGATGGTGGTGCCAAAACGGAAGGAACCTTATGAAGGTGTTCCATGTCCTCTTCTAAACCATCACAGTCGATGCATTCCAATCCTCTGTTCGTCATCTTCCATCTTCTGTTCAACATTTCTTTATCGTAAGTGTCGGTTACATTATCGATATCATAAATAATGTGTTTTAAAGAAGGAGAAAGAAAAACAACTGTTCCTACAGGAATTTTTAATACCAAACGAAGGTTTTGATTTCTCCATTTATCACCTTCTTCAATATCAAACTCCGGATTTAATTCAATCAAGGAATCTTTTTGATAAATGCTGTAGGAGATGTGTTTTGCACGATACAAAGCTTCTTTTTTATCATATCCGGAAGCTGATTTAATTGCAACCAGTTCGATGCTATCGTTTTCGTTCATTACGATGTCAAATTTTGGGTAACCTAAACTGGTGGTTTTTCCGTTTTTCTTCAACAAGGTCCAGTTGTCAATTAATATTCTTGAATCGTATCCTTCATCATCATCATTTATACCATATTTATCAATATTTTTGGCAGTTAGGTAGAGCGTATCCGATTTGATAGACACCAATTCAATGTTTTGTTTGCTGGTTGCATCTTCTTTAAAATCATCACTCACTTGATAAATCACGTAGATGATAAATGCCAATCCGGTTAACCATAAGATGCTGGTGGTATAGCTGACAATTTTATTTTTTTGTTTGATGCCAAATAAGTGACGTACTCCTCCATAAATTATGGATAATAAAGGTAACCCAAGAAATAAAACCAATCCGATAACCGCGTACTCAATCGGTAAATCATTTGGAAAAACACTGTGCATCATGTCGTAAATGGAGTAGGAGAAATCCGATCCGTTTGTACTCACATGAATAAAGTTTCTTCCGAATAACGATCCAAGTAAAAGCACAATCATGAATACAGCAAACACGATGAAGATGACAGAGAATATTTTTCCTAAGATTTGAAAAATATTTTTGAAAACATCACTCAGGAAATCGGCCAATTTTTCGGTAGAAGTTCTAACCCGTTGTCTGTTTTCTTTCGAGCCCATCTCTTTTCCGAATTTATCGACACGTTGTTTGAATTCTTCAAACTCTTCATTTACCGTTTTCCCAATATTGTTGATGTCTACCTTTTCTCCACGCATTTCCAATTTTTCTGCAGTGGTTTTTGCTTTAGGGATAATCATCCAAAGGATAATGTATAGGATAAGTCCAGAGCCAAACACGAAGAAACTGATTGCAAATGCACCTCTAAGCCAGATGGGATCCAAGTCGAAATAGTTTGAAATCCCTGAACAAACACCACTTACAACAGCGTCATCTGGGTCGCGGAACACTCTTCTTCTTTTGTTTCCTTCAAACGGAGCATTGGCTTCAGTTTTAGATTCATTTTTGGCGTTCTCTGCGCTTTCACCTGCAAAATCTTCGGGTTTTCCCATAACGGAGATAACACTTTCCACATCCATTTTAAGAACCGCTTGTTTGGTGGTGCTTACTTTTTCCTGCAACATTTCGGCAATGCGTGATTCGATATCATTCATAATTTCATCTCTTCCTTCCGAATCGTGGAAATAGCCTTTAATGGTGCTGAGGTATTTGTTAAGCATTTCATAGGCGTCTTCTTCGATGTGAAAGATGATGCCGCTTAAGTTCATTGTTATCGTTTTGTTCATTGTCTTCGTTTTTTAGTTTGTGATTTTGTTGTTTTTTTTCCCGAAGGGACTCCTATGGAGCAACTGTTTAATCCCAAGTTTAATTTTTTTGTATTGTTTTGTTTACTGCTTCTACCAATTCGTTCCAGGTCATTTCCAATTCTTTTAAAAATTGTTCACCTACCGGAGTGAGCTTGTAGTATTTGCGAGGAGGTCCGGAAGTGGACTCTTCCCATCGGTAGCTCAGTAAGCCATCGTTTTTAAGGCGCATGAGCAGCGGGTATAAGGTGCCTTCTACGACAATGAGTTTTGCTTCTTTCATTTTTGCGATAATTTCTGAGGGATAATTTTCTCCTCCTGAAAGCACCGATAAAATACAAAACTCAAGTACGCCTTTTTTCATTTGCGCTTTTGTGTTTTCTATATTCATGGTTAATAGTATTAAAAGTTAGTTCGTTTTCCTTGTAGCTATCAAGGTTCATTTTTGGGTTTCGTCAAACCCTCTTAATGACATTGCAAAGATATATACAAAAAGTAGTACCTTGTATCACATAGTACTAAAATAATTTATAAGTTATTGAAAATCAAGTGTAAAATTTTTCAAATCATTCTGAAAATTCTATGTACTTTTGTAAAAAATTAGTTTTCTATGCATTTAGCCCAGGATTTTAATGAGCTTTTTTCGGTTGCATCGCTCATCAGTTTGCTTACATTATCCGTATTAGAGATTGTTTTAGGGATAGACAACATCATTTTTATCTCCATTATAGCCGGAAAACTGCCTAAAGCAAAGCAAGGCAAAGCAAGAGCAATTGGCTTAATGATGGCGTTGGTAATGCGTGTGGCATTGCTTTTTAGTATTTCCTGGATTGTACAATTAAAAGATGCACTTTTTCATATCGGCAGTTTTGGTGTTACGGGTAGAGACTTGATTTTATTTGCCGGTGGTGTGTTTTTGCTATATAAAACCACGATGGAATTGCACAATAAAATTCAAGGTTATGATGACGAGCAAATGAATGTAAAACGAGTAAGTTTTAATGCCATTGTGATGCAAATCGTTTTGATTGACATCGTATTTTCCTTTGATTCGATTCTTACAGCGGTAGGACTTGTCACCAATCTCTTAATTATGATTTTTGCTGTAATTATTGCCATGATCATCATGATTATTTTCTCAGGAAGAGTAAGTGATTTTATCAATGATAATCCAACCATTAAAGTATTGGCGCTCGCATTTTTATTGATGATTGGTGCAGTGTTGATTCTGGAAGCGTTTCATGAACATGTGGATAAAAAATTCATTTACATCTCCATTGCATTCTCCTTGTTTGTGGAGTTTATGAATATCCGTATGCGGAGGAAAGCGGAGAAACGGAACATGGATACCAATAACGATAAGCGAGACGTTATTTAATGACGTATTTGCTTCAGGTATGTATCTTGGTGTTTTTTTGCACTTCGAATGCTGGCATTTAAATCAAATCCCAACAACAAAATAAGTGAATTGATGTAAATCATCATCAAGATCACAATCAATGTTCCAATGGAGCCATAGAGCTTATTGTAATTCCCAAAGTTATTTACGTAATAGGTAAAGATTACTGTAGCAAGTATGATTAATACCGTTGCAAACATCGATCCTGCAGAGAAAAACCGCCAGCCTTGTTTCCTTTTTGGTCCTAAGAAATAGTTAAACGAGATAATCGCATAACACAACATTCCTAAAACTAACCATTTCAGGAAGGATAAGACATAATACAGTCCATTGTTATTCATTTCAATTTTATTTAAGCCGAATTCCCCGAAAATTAAAATGGTAATGGAAGTCGACAATAAAATCACCGTTAAAAAAAGCATGTAAAAAGAGGCCAGTCGCTGTTGCAATGGATTTCTGGTTTCAATATCATGATAGGTTTCATTAAACGCATTAATCATGGCATTAAAACCATTGGTAGAAAAATAAAGTGCAGTTAAAAAACCGAATGATAATAATCCGCTTCGCTGATTACTAATAATGTCGGCAATGGTTTCTTCTGTCGCTTCAAAGGCGGCCGATGGCATAATTTTTTGCAAGAGATTAAACAGATAATCCTGGAAATTATCAATCGGGATGTAAGGAATAAGGGTAAACAAAAAGATGATGGTAGGGAAGATGGCCAGAAAGAAGCTGAAGGAAAGGGACGTTGCGCGCATGTTTAATGCTCCATCTTTGATTCCTTTGAAAAAAAATTTGCTGACAATATACAGGGATAATCCTTCAAAACCGGGTAATACAATCTTCCGACTCGCTTTGATGAATTTGTGAATCGGAGATATTTTGATTAAACGCTTTATATGTTTGCGTTGCATTCTAAATTGCTTTTAAACTCAAATCTAAACTTTTAATGTGATGTGTTAATGCACCTACCGAAATAAAGTCAACCCCACATTTTGCATAACTTCCAATATTTTTCTCTGTGATTCCACCGGAAGCTTCGGTTTCATATTTGCCATCAATCAATTTCACCGCTTTTTTAATGTCGGCTATTGAAAAATTATCCAACATAATTCGATGGATACCGCCAATGGATAAAATTTCTTTTACTTCCGCCAGATTACGCGCTTCAACTTCAATTTTTAATTTTTTGTTTTTTGCTTTTAAATATTTTTTTGATGCATCAATGGCTTGTTTAATTCCACCAGCATAATCAATATGGTTGTCTTTTATTAAAATCATATCATACAATCCGATGCGATGGTTGGCGCCACCACCTAGCACCACGGCCCATTTCTCCAATCCTCGGATATTCGGTGTTGTTTTGCGGGTATCAATTACTTTCGTTTTGCTGCCTTTGCACAATTGCACCAAGTGATTGGTTTTTGTGGCAATGCCACTCATGCGTTGCATACAGTTTAATACCAATCGCTCAGCCAATAAAATAGATTGTGATTTTCCGGAAACTGTGAGCACAATGTCGCCCACTTTAATTTTACTACCGTCTTTGATGAAAACGTTTACTTTTAAAGACTTGTCGACTGTTTTAAAAATTTCTACAGCTAATTCGACTCCGGCAAGAATACCGTTTTCTTTTACCAATAAATGTGCTTTGCCTTTTGCGGATGAAGGGATGCACGCCAAAGAGGTATGATCTCCATCACCGGTATCTTCCGCTAAAGCGGATTGAATAAATTTTTGGATATTAAAATGGTAAAGGCGTTCAGGATTTAGTGGTTTACTCATTCTCCGTTTCAATTCTAAATTGTTGAATTAATGTTTGAGCGCCTGTGGTTTTTAATAAGAAGTACGTTCTGAATTTACCATTGGCAGTTTCCAGCGTTCCGATCACGTATTGTGATCCGGCTTTGGGCTGACTTTTATGCGCAACGGTATAGGATTTCACAGCATGTTTTGTGAAAAAGTCTTTCAAGATCATTTCTGCTTGTTGTTTGCTGTACACATCTTCTTGTTCAATTACTTTTAAATCGATGTTGTCAATAAAAAACTTGGATATGTTTTTTGGATTACCTGAACGAATGGCCGCTGCAATGTCGTCAATCACATCCACTGTAAATGCAAAGGAAGATACTGTAACGATGAATAAAAGGAAAGCAGATTTAATTTTCATTTTGTTTTATTATTTAGCAACAAGGATGCAATTATTAAGCCATTTTTGAATTAAATCAATGTTTTGTTTGCTATACCACAAAAATATAGTTTTTTTGCATTGATAAACAAACGAAATATGAAAATTACGCTCATTCTGAATGGTAAAACGGAGGAAGATTATCTGATAACAGGGATATCGGCTTACGAAAAGCGATTGAAACATTATGTGCCGTTTGAAATTTTGGTCATTCCTGCCTTAAAAAACACAAAAGCGTTAAGCATCGAACAACAAAAAGAGCGGGAAGGGGAGTTGTTGTTTAAAGAACTGGAAAGTTCGGATAAGTTGATTCTATTAGATGAAAACGGTAAAGAATACAATTCGGTTGAGTTTTCTGGCTTTTTGCAGCAACAAATGAATTCAGGTATTAAAAATTTGGTGTTGGTTGTGGGCGGTCCTTACGGCTTTTCAGATGCAGTTTATAAAAGAGCCAATGGGAAAATCGCATTGTCCAAAATGACCTTTTCATCAAATGGTGAGATTGTTTTTTGTTGAACAATTGTATCGCGGAATGACCATTTTAAAGAATGAACCGTATCATCATCAGTAAAATGAATGCTTTTAGGGTGTCAGTTCGAGCGGAGTCGAAAACCCTTAGTCAATCGCATTGTATGATAAATTACATTTTATCAAAATTAATGTTTGATAATCCGATTTTTGTAAAGTTCTTACAATAAAAAGGTATATTTGATTAAACTAAATAAATTAAACATGAAAAAACTGGCAATCCTATTATTGATTATTGTTTCTGTTTCTGCTTGTAAAAGAAAGCAGGATTTGAGAGAGTTGGACTCTAACGAAACACTTGCAAAATATCCTGTGCAATGTTATAATGGCAATCAAGATACGGATGAGACCGGAATTGATTGTGGCGGCCCTTGCGCGCCATGTAACGTTCCGACACCTACTTGTACTCCAGTAGCGAATACAGTAAGTATTGGGGCAAGCAATTTTGCCGCTGTAGGCTCCAGTTGTGGTTTATCAGGTAGTAATTTCACATTGTCAGGTTCATATTCTTCAGGATCTTATACAATTCAACTTGGCAATACTTCACCAGATTTATCTGTAGCATACTCCATCACGAACTCTGTTCCAGGTGTGACGGAAGCAACGGTGTCGTTCAGTGATTTTTCATTAGGAACGTTGAGCTTGATTTCTGCAGGAATGTATATATCACACAAGTTGGTGGTGTATATCATGCTACTATTTGCGGAGGTACTGCACATTCATGGATTACCGGACTTGATTATTCGATTCAAGGAAATGTTGCTTGTCCATAACGTTAGATAACATAATTCATAAAAACTCATTTTATACTTCAATACTTTGTAATATGAAAAAAATATTTTTCACACTTTTTCTAACGGTGCATTTGTTCTCTTCTGCACAAACCGATCCTGTTAAATATAGTTTAACTAGAGAAAATACAGATATAAAATTTATACAAGCTAAACTTGCTGTTTGGGATATTTTAATTTCAAGCTCAAGAATGACATTCTCCGGTGGGTTGGGCGGAAAGTTGTATTTGAACGGACTGTATGTTGGTTTGAATTACGACTATCAATATTTAGATAATTTGGCGGAGTATTCTTCTTCTGAAAATATCCAAGGGTCTTCGATTTACAAACCTCAAAAATCAAGAAATGCTGATGCTACTGTCGGATACTTTTTTCAGAAAGAGGCTGAAGGGAAAATTCGTATTAATCTTAAATCGCATGGTAAAACCACTTATTACACAAAAGTAGATGCGAAATACAATAAGATATTCGGAGTTCAAGCCGGTTTTAAAAAAGGATTCAGTCACATGACGATCCCTCAGGGAGTAGATGTTCAAGATGCTTATTTACCTCAATCCGGCACTTTTCAAACACAGTCGGGGATGACCACCTATATGAATTATTCGTGGGTGTCTGTAGGACCTACCTACGGTAAAATTGAGGATGTAGAAATTGACGTTGAAGGATTAGGATTAAGAAGATCAAAGTTCTTTCAACGTTTTTATGGAAATGTTCTTATTGCAACCAGTAGTAAATTGGAAGATGTGTATATGACTGAGAACTTTGGTTCCAGCAATGAATTGGTTCATCAATATGTATTGGATGGAAATGTTGAAATGTCGAAAATAGGTTTTAATATTGGTTATGAAACCTACAGATACAGTAAGGTTGGTGTTGGGTATGGTATTGAAATTGGCGCAATGCCAGGTGTGAAAATATCCGGTGCAGGAAATGGTTACCTTTTAGTAAAATGGGGGATTATTTTCGGAAAACAATTCGGAGGATAATAATTTGATTTTTGTAGGGTCGAACTAATTTAGATTAGTTCGACTCCTTTTCTGTCAGCTTCACCAAGCGTTCTCTATAAAGCGCACCAATGGCTTTCTTAAATGCTTTCTTGCTAATCTGAAGTTTCGCTTTAATTTCTTCAGGTGTGCTATTATCATTCAACGCTAAAATCCGTTTTCTTCTTTTATCAATTTTAAGATTCTCCATTTTACATCATCAACCAATTCGTAGCCACTTTTTTGTAAGCTCAAATCAATTTTTTCATCTTCCCGCACTCGTTTTACAAACCCTTGCATTTTATCCCCTACACGGATCGCTTCATAGATTTCATTTTTATAAATCAAACCGGTATACAGGTCGTTTACAATAGCATTGAAGCCAAGGTCTGTTTCTGAATAAATCAACAAATCAACGATGTCGCCTTCCTGAACATCTACATCTTCTCTGATAATGAATCTGCTTAATTTTGTGGATCCAACCAATCGGTCGGTTTCTTCATCGAGGTAAACAAATACCACATAACTCTTACCGGGTTCCATGCGTTGTGCCTGTTCTCGAAAAGGAACTAATAAGTCTTTGTCCATTCCCCAATCTAAAAACGCCCCGATTTCATTTACTTGTTTTACTTCTAAAAATGCAAAAGTGTCGGCAGTAGCCAACGGCTTTAAAGTAGTGGCAATCAAACGATCATCCGAATCTCTGAATACAAAAACATTCAATACATCTCCAATTTTTGTTCCTTGCGGAACCCATTTTGTAGGCATTAAAATTTCTACATCTCCTTCACGGAAATAAATTCCAAAGTCTAATTCTTTCGCTACTTCCAACTCGTTGTATGTTCCTACTTGTATCATGATATTTTTTTTAATCTTAAAATAACAATAAACTGTTCTCGACTCCGCTCGAACTGACGTTACTAATAACTAATAACTAATAACTCCCAACTATATATTCCCTTCGTGTTCGTCACGTTTTTTTACGCCTTCTAAAAGCGAAGTAACGAGCGATAAAATGAAGCTGAATAAAAGTGCATACCAAAAACCTTCTACATGGAAACCATCAACAATCTTGGCTGCCAATAAAATCATCAATGCATTGATGACCAATAAAAAAAAGCCGAATGTAAAGATGGTTACCGGGATGGTTAGAATAATCATAATTGGTTTTACAACCGCATTTAAAAATGATAACACAGCAGCAACTACCAATGCTGTTAAAAAGTTGTTTCCGTCAATGCTAACACCGGGAAGTATGTACGATGAAATAAGAACAGCCAGCGTGACGATGATGAGTTGAATGATGAATTTCATGGGAATCTATTTTGTTGTAATTGTATTTTATTGTTTTTTAGAGGCTACAAAGGTACTTTATTTTAGGGATGCAATGGCATTTGCACATTTTTGTCCATCAATGGCTGCGGATACAATTCCTCCCGCATAACCAGCGCCTTCTCCACAAGGATACAATCCTTTGATTTGAGGATGCTCCAATGTTTCTTTGTCTCGAGGAATTCTTACAGGGGAAGATGTACGAGATTCTACACCCACAATCACAGCATCATTGCTTAAATAACCGCGCATTTTTTTTCCAAATTCGGCAAACCCTAATTGCAATCGTTTCCCAATTTCTGTTGGAAGCAATTCATGCAACGGTGCCGATTGAATTCCGGGTTGATACGAAACATCGGGTAGGAGTGGTGATAGTTTTCCGTTCACAAAATCTTGTAATCGTTGTGCCGGAGCAACTTGTCCGTTGCTTCCTCCTGCTGTATAAGCCATTTGTTCCAAGGCTTGCTGATAACGCAAGCCTGCTAATGGCCCTTGTGATTCAAACTTTTTATAATCTTCGGGTTCAATGGTTACCACAATACCGGAATTCGCAAACGGATTGTTTCGTTTGGAAGGCGACCAACCGTTAGTAACTACTTCACCCGGTTCAGTGGCGCAAGGAGCAATAATTCCACCGGGACACATACAAAAGGAGTACACGCCTCTTCCCATGGCTTGATGCACCAAGCTGTATGAAGATGCTGGGAGAAAATCACGTTTTTTTGCCACTTCATTTAAAGTGCAATGGTATTGCAAGGAGTCGATCAACGCTTGTGGATGTTCTACGCGAACACCCATGGCAAATGTTTTTCCTTCAATTAAAATGTTTTTAGAATGGAGTAATTCAAAAATATCTCTGGCACTGTGACCAGTAGCTAAGATGACTGAATCGGCAATAAATTCAGTTTTTGTAGCTGTTTCTAGTTGTTTGCAAACGACTCCTTTTATCGAGTTGTTTTTTACAATCAAATCAATCACATGTGTGTTGAAATGCACTTCGCCACCATTGTCGATTATGGTTTGGCGCATCGCTTCAATAATTTTCGGAAGTTTGTTGGTGCCGATGTGTGGATGCGCTTCAATTAAGATAGTATCATCAGCTCCATGCGCCACGAACAATTCCAAAACTTTTGTTATATCTCCACGTTTTGTGGAGCGGGTATACAGCTTGCCATCACTGTAGGTGCCGGCGCCACCTTCTCCGAAACAATAATTCGAATGTGGATTTACGGTTCCTTCTTTGTTGATGGCGGCTAAATCACGTCTTCTATCTTTAACTGTTTTCCCTCTTTCAATTACGATGGGTTTCATTCCCTTTTCAATCAATTCGAGTGCCGCGAACAATCCTGCTGGTCCGGCTCCAATAACAATCACTGGCGTTTGGGAAGAAACATTGGAATAGTTGATTTTGTAATTCGGACGTTCAGGCATTTGTTCGTTCACATAGACCTCAATCTTTAAATTGATTTTTATGTTGCGGGAACGTGCGTCAATCGAACGTTTAAGGATTTTAATAAAAGTAATGTTGGATTCGGGAAGGTGTAATTGCTTTGCAGCGATTGATTTTATTACACTATCGTTGGTAGCCTCTTCCGGAGAAAGGACTAAGTTGAGTTCGTTTTTCATTGTTGTCAGGCACGTGTTTATCGTGCAATGTATGACAGGTTTTTAATCTGTCTTTTTTAATTTATTTTTCATTTTTTTATTCATACACAGGTTAAAAACCTGTGGTACTTTATCCTTCAAACGTAATTGAAATCAAAAATACTTTTGAGTTCAATTTATTGATGGAGTTGGAATAAATGGTATTGTCTTTTATTAATAAGTCTCTGGTTCCAATGCTCAATTTGCCTTCAATTGCAAACTTAAAGTATTCCAGATAAAACTCTGCTCCGGCACCAATTTCGTAGCCAAAATCATCGCGTTTGAGTTTTACAATTTGTTCGTTAGGGTCGGTGCTGTTAACGGCTTTTCTTTTGGATGCCAAATCTAAGCTATAGCTACCACCCGCTAAAATATATGCACCAAAGTTGCCAAGCCGTTTTGAACGTAATTTTAAATCCAACGGAAAATTTAAAAAGGTAGATTCAATGGTTTTTTTTCTGACGATGGTATCGAATCCTTCGAATGAATATTGGAGGTTACGTTCAGCAAAAGATAAATTAGGTACAAAACGAAGGGTGATGTATTGGTGTAACATTAATTCGGAGACGATGCCGAGGTTAAAACCAAATTTAGGTATGGATACTACACTTTTAAGTGTATCAAAACGTTCGAAATGTGGCGCTTCGTGAATAATAAAATTGGCGCGGTTGACACCAATCGTAAATCCAAAATTCATCCGTTTTTTATAATACGTTGGCAGATTTCCACGGTGGTCTTGCGCAACAGCACAAAAGGTGCTCAGCGCCAAGGTGAGAATAAAACTATATTTTAAAATCGATTTCAATTTTGCTTAATATGAACGTAAAAATAGGGTCTTTATTTTATTTTTTTGCAATATATATCGATGCGATTCCAAATGATACCGGAATAGCCTTTGTATCTTTGAATCCGGCTTTTTTTAGAACAGCTAAAAAGTCTTCACCATCCGGAAATGCTTTTACGGATTCCGGTAAATAGGTGTAAGCAGAACTGTCTTTTGAAAATATCTTTCCGATTGCAGGAGTAATGTAGCGGAAATAAAAATGATAGATTTGTTTTATTGGAAACGCTTTGGGTTTTGAAAATTCAAGGATGGCTACCATTCCGTTTTTATTCAATACACGATAAATATCGTGAATTCCTTTTTCCAGATTTTCAAAGTTACGTACCCCGAAACCTACGGTAATGGCATCAAACGAATTGTTTTCAAAGGGTAGGTTTTCTGAATCACCTAACTTCAATTCGATTTTATTTTGTAATCCCAGTTTGTTAATTTTTTCAACACCAAATTTGAGCATTCCTTCTGAAATATCTACACCAACTACTTTGTCGGGATTCAACTTCATTGCTTCAATCGCAAAATCACCGGTGCCTGTTGCGATGTCTAAAATGGTTTTAGGGTGAACTTCTTTTAATAAACCAACTGCTTTTCTTCTCCATCCTTTATGAATGCCTAATGAAAGTAATTGATTCAGGAAATCGTATTTCGGAGCAATGTTGTTGAACATGGTCGCAACCTGTTCTTTTTTGCTTGTAGTTAAATCTTTGTATGGGGTTACTGATTGGCTCACTGGTTAATTAGTTAATTTGTTCACTAGTATGCTTTAAATTGGAACGCAGATTTTTATGATCTTCAGGATAAAAAATGATTTTTTCTTTGTGCTTTGATTTTTTATATGATTTATAAGCTTCGCTTATTGATTTATTTAACTATTGCCAACTTTTTATAATTTTAGTTTCAACGCTTCTTGCAGCAACTGTTTTTTATCGATGGGCACAACGCCTACTTTTTCACAAACCAAACCTCCTGCTAAGTTGGCCAACGTAGCTGTAGTAACCGGAGAAAGTTTAGATGCTAAACAAAGTGCAGCTATACTCACAACGGTATCACCGGCACCGGAAACATCCGAAATGTTACGAATATGAGCAGGTACGAGGTTTTTTGATTTTGCACTGTGGATATACACTCCTTTTTCTGAAAGTGTAATCAATGCGGTTGTAATGTTTTGTTTTTTGATAAAACCAGCGACTACTTTGTCTAATTCTTTGATGTTGGTATGATCAAAATCCATTTTCAACCCTTCTTTCAATTCCTTCAAATTTGGTTTAAATAAAGTAACTCCGGTGTACGCCATGAAGTTCTTTTTCTTTGGATCTACAACAGTCGGAATGCCTTTTTGTTTCGCCAATGCAACCACATTTTTAATTAAATCCGGAGTGATGGTACCTTTGTCGTAATCTTCAAAAATAATCACATTGATTTTTTCGCTAGCAACGAGTTTTTTTATTTCAGAAAACAAAGCGGTGTTTTCTTTTGTATCAATGTTGCTTTCAATTTCTTCATCCACACGCAACATTTGATGGTTGCTACTGATCACTCTTGTTTTAACAGTCGTGATGCGTCTTTTACTTTTGATAATTCCTTTATTCGAAAGTTTGTTGCCTTTAAGTAAATCTAAGAAAACTTTGGCTCCATCATCCTCTCCGATTACGGAGCAAAGGATGGGGTTGGCACCCATTGCCTGAATATTTAGTGCAACATTGGCTGCACCACCCAAACGGTTTTCTTTTTTATGGATGGCAACAATGGGAACAGGTGCTTCGGGTGAAATGCGATTCACATTTCCCCACATATACGCATCAATCATCACATCTCCAATGATGAGCACATTGAGTTTGTTAAATGCTTTGAATGTATCCTGAATCGAATTCATTATTGTTCTTTTGTTTCTTAAGAATAGGTTGGTTTACGCTAATTTTACCAAGGTATCTTTGATTCTTTTCACCGCTTCAATTAATGTTTTTTCAGCAGCAGCATACGAAAAACGAATACAATTGTCATCACCAAAAGCATCACCTGAAACCAATGCGATGTTTCCTTCCTCTAACAAGAACATACTTAAATCGTGTGAGTTTTTAATCGTGTAACTCTTATACGACTTACCAAAGTAGGAAGAGATGTCGAAGAAAATATAAAAAGCACCATCCGGAGTGGTTGTTTTTAAGCCCGGAATTTCTTTTAAAAGATTTAAAACAATGTCTCTTCGGTTTTTGAATGCGTCTCTCATTTCGTAACTCACTTTCGGATCAGCTTTCACAGCTTCCAATGCAGCCATTTGAGAAATAGAGGACGTTCCTGAAGTAAATTGACCTTGCATTTTTTCGCAGGCATCGGCAATCCATTTCGGAGCACCGATATATCCAATTCTCCATCCGGTCATGGCATACCCTTTTGATACACCATTTACCGTAATAACGCGGTCGTAAATAAAATCAAATTGCGCAATGCTTTCGTGTTTGCCAATGAAATTGATGTATTCATATATTTCATCAGAGATGATGTAGATGTCGGGGTATTGAATGACAACCTCAGCCAATGCTTTTAATTCTTCTTTATTATAGACAGAACCACTTGGATTGCAAGGGGTGCTGAACACAATCATTTTTGTTTTAGAGGTAATCGCTTTTTTGAGTTGCTCCGGAGAAATTTTAAAATTGGATTCAACAGAAGTAGGGATTGTAACGGGAATACCTTCTGCTAATTTAATCGTTTCGATATAGCTCACCCAATATGGGATGGGAACAATCACTTCTTCACCCGGATTAACTAAGCTGAGAATGATATTTGCAATCGACTGTTTTGCTCCAGTAGAAACAATGATTTGGTCGGGTGCATAGTTCAGATTGTTATCTCGTTTAAATTTTTCTGAAATCGCTTTCCGTAAATCGGGATAACCGGCAACGGGTGAGTAGCGAGTGATATTATTATCGATTGCTTTTTTTGCAGCTTCTTTGATAAAGTCCGGTGTATTGAAATCGGGTTCCCCAATACTCAAGCTGATGATGTCTTTTCCTTGCGCTTGCAATTCGCGACTTTTTTTCGCCATTGCTAAGGTTTGTGATTCTGCTAGGTTCTTTATTCTATCAGATAATTTGCTCATAATAATTAATTAGCGTTTAGAGAACACAAATCTACTAAAATTGTGTTATGCAAGCGAATAAATGAGATAAGTGGTTGTTTTTTAATGTTAAATTATTCATCACTACTATCACCATTGTATAGATGAAAACCAATGCTGGCAATCACAAATGGTGAAGAGAGCGATGTTTTGGGAGAATTGCTCAGTAGTTTGCCATTATATCGCCATTTAGAACTCGAGCAATCAAGTAGATAGCCGCCCGAAATATTGAACGAGAAAACACCTAAATTCATACGAAAATTGAGCATTGCATTTAAAGTAGGGGCAGAGTTTCGATACACCCTATAATCGCCTTCATTAAATGCAAATGCCGTTGAGTCAGGATTTTGAGTCTTTAATACTTTTAATTTAAGCTGCTGAAATCCCAATCCAACAGTTGGAGATAAATCTAAAAATTCATTTTTATAAAATAGATCAATGCCTAAATTTAATGTATATGAAGAACCAGACAGTCGTAGTCTGATTGAGTCATTTGCTTGTAAAGACACCGCTGGTGTCCAATTTGCATAGAAAGACCAATACATTCTTTCTATTGCCCTTGCTGAAAGTTCTATGCCTACAGACTTTAATGGACTATCAATTTTATTATAATTAGGTTGATGAAAGTAGTTGTTAAGTGAAGAAAAATTAATGTATTGGAAGGTGCCAAGGAAACAGAGATTTATTGCATCATTTGTATGGTAGTTGTTTTGACGCCCATGTCCTGTTAAACCATATTGAGATGCATAATTTAATGAATCAATATGGGTACTCCCGTTAATACTGTCTCTTTTAAATAATATTCGCGTTTGGGTAGCATAATTATATTCGGCACACTTCGTCACTTTCCTTTCAATCGTTTGTTTTGTATGTTCTTCAAATTCTAGCCAAATACCTGTAGGTTCGCCATTCACAAATTGACCTTTTTTCTTTATGTATTTACCGTTATAATCATACTCTTGCCATTCTCCATTTTTTAATCCATTTTGATAATTCCCAATAATTGAAGTATCCCAGCGAGGAATTTGCTTATAATTATCTTCTGAATCGTAATCAAAATATTTTTTGTACTCATAATAATTCCCGGTATATTCTCCTTCCCACAATTTATTGCCTTCCTTATCAAAATACACCCAAACACTATCCGGGGTGCCATTCTCCAAACATTTTCCTTGCCATTTGATTTTGCCATTGTCGTAAAATGCGGTGTATAATCCAGCCATCGTCAAGGTTTTCGCATATCTTTTTTTGCCTTCTTCTCGCCAAAAATTATCCTCCCAATGTTCCTGGGAAATTGCTTTTGTGGCAATCAAAATGAAGACAAGTAGTACTATTTTTTTCATGGCTTTTTTTTGTAAAGACGCATTTCTCGTAGATGGTTGTGTCTTAGTCGGCTGTTGGCAAATTGTATTTTGCCCAATCTTCTTTAGCCGGTCCGTACAATCCCGGAACCATCAACCCTGCTTGACGCATCAATACCGTCAATTGCCCACGGTGGTGCGCTTGGTGTTTTATTAAAACAGAAAGTGTAACTCCATTTTTCCAGTTCTCCCCATACATGTTTTTTTCTTCCAATAACGATGCATCTGTCCACTGTTTTTGAACCTGCTCAGTAACAGATTTTGCCGATTGTTGGTAAGCCTCGATTATTTCTGTAATGGTTGCTGGAGGTTTGCTGTGTTCATCCGGACCGGTTACCATTAATCCTGCCTTGTTGAGCATTTCATTTAGGGTGATGGTGATGTGCCAAGCCAAAACGGCAATACTTCTCACATTTTCATGATCTTTTTTGTTTAAGCCATCGTTGGTGATGTGCTTAAAAAGGTTCAGTGTTCCTTTACTTTCGTATCCCCAATCGGTGATAAAATCTTCAATTTTTCTATACATAGCTCTTGGTTTTTAGTGGTGCAAGTTTAATTAAAATAATGATAGTCAGGATGCATGAATGAATATCTCTTTTGATTTACTTATTCTCTAAAAAAATGCGATATTTAGCCTTTGAAAATGAATTAAGCCATACAATTTATGAAGTCAAAGAATTGGCTGTATCTTAATCAGATTTCAGCATTATTCATGAATACATAACCTTATAAACAAAAGAACTATGGATCCACTTTTTGAAATTATAAAATACTTTTGCCTTCGGCCATTGTGTTTTTAACGGCTTATTATCTGGTAAAAAACTTTTTGGACCATGAAAACAGAAAACGCACGGTCGATTTAAAATTGGCGAATCAAACCGTCATTACACCCATTCGTTTGCAAGCGTATGAGCGCGTAATTTTGTTTTTAGAGCGCATCAATCCAACGAGTATGGTGATGCGAATGAACAAAACAGGAGGGGCGCAAGATTTTCAAAGTGAAATATTAAAAGCGGTGCGTACCGAATTTGAACACAATTTATCACAACAGATTTACATGAGTACCAAGTCGTGGGATGCTGTTGTAAAAGCAAAAGAAGAAACCATTAAATTAATTAATGTGGCAGCTACCCGAACAACAGCGCAATCTTCAGCAATGGAATTGGCGCAGGCGATTGTGGGTGTGTCTTCCCAATTGTCGGAATTACCAACAAAAGCGGCCATCGATTTTATTAAAAAGGAGATTGGGAAAGAATTTTAAGTTAAATAAGTTGAATAGGTGAATTAGGGAAATGGGTAGAACCAAATTAACTTAATTCACCTAATTAACGAATCAACATATTTTTTATGGAAGAAAAAGAACGCAAAGACAAGTTTTTAACGGATTCAGGAATTGAAATCAAACGGGTATACTCTAAATTGGAGGTGCCGGAAGAGCAACCGGGTGAATTTCCTTTTACAAGAGGTGTGCAGCCAACCATGTACCGCAGTAAGTTGTGGACAATGCGTCAATATGCAGGATTTTCAACAGCTGAAGAGTCGAACAAGCGTTATCACTATTTGTTGAACAACGGTACCACCGGATTGTCTGTTGCCTTTGATTTGCCAACTCAAATTGGGTATGACAGCAGTCATGATTTTGCAGATGGTGAAGTTGGTAAAGCCGGTGTTGCAATTGATTCGTTAAGAGATATTGAGATTTTGTTTGATGGAATTAAGTTGGAGAACATTACCACTTCCATGACCATCAATTCAACGGCTTCTATTTTGTTGTCAATGTATATCGCTTTGGCCAAAAAGCAGGGTGCTGATTTAAAGAAAATTTCAGGAACCATTCAAAATGATATTTTAAAAGAATATGCAGCACGCGGAACCTATATTTATCCTCCGAAACCGAGCATGCGCATCATCACCGATATTTTTGAATATTGCAGCAAAGAGGTTCCAAAATGGAATACCATTTCTATTTCCGGATACCATATCCGTGAGGCGGGTTCAACGGCTGTTCAGGAGTTGGCTTTTACCCTTGCAAATGGTAAAGCATATCTTAAAGCAGCAATAGATAAAGGGTTGGATATCAATGTTTTTGCAAAGCGACTTTCGTTTTTCTTTAATGCCCATAACAACATGTTTGAGGAAGTGGCGAAGTTCAGGGCAGCTCGTAGAATGTGGGCAAAAATCACCAAGGAATTGGGAGCAACCGACCCGCGTGCACAGATGTTGCGTTTTCATACTCAAACAGGTGGTTCAACCTTAACAGCTCAACAGCCACAAAATAACATTCCAAGGGTAACCATTCAGGCGATGTCGGCTGTATTGGGCGGGACCCAAAGTTTGCATACCAATGGATTTGATGAAGCAATTGCTTTACCAACGGAGGAAGCAGCTAGAATCGCCCTAAGAACACAGCAAATTGTGGGGTATGAAAGTGGTATTACCGAAACAGTAGATCCGCTGGCAGGTTCTTATTTTGTGGAAGCGTTGACCAATGAAGTAGAGGCTGCGGCATGGGATTATATTCACAAAATTGATGCGATGGGAGGTTCTGTGGCAGCAATTGAGCAAGGATATATGCAAAATGAAATTGCTGCATCGGCTTATAAATACCAAAATGATATTCAAACCGGAGAAAAGATTATCGTTGGTGTAAATAAATTCACCAGCGAAGAAGCGCCATTAAAAGATATTTTTACGGTAGATGATTCCATCCGTCAGTTGCAAATCGACAAAATAAACAAGGTGAAGTCGGAGCGGGACAATGAGAAAGTAAAAGCAATCCTTTCGAAATTAGAGTCGGATGCAAAGGCAGACGTTAACCTTATGCCAACTATCTTAGAAGCGGCTGAAAATTATGCTACTTTAGGGGAGATTGCGGATACTATGCGCGGAGTGTTTGGTGAGTTTACGGGATAAAAATTAAGATAGACCCTGAATTCGGTAACCTTTATTGTTTTTTTTCGTCTATGTAATCCTAAGAAATTGAAGCTCCGACCTGTATGATTAATAGATTATTCCTTTCGTTTGTTGTCTCAATTTATCCGTTTTTTTCCGTTGTTTATTCTCAAACAGGTCCTGCAGGTGTTGGAACGAATACAACCTCTGTGAATCAAATTAGATTTTGGGTTAAAGCAGATGTTGCTGTATTTAATGATGCAGGAACAACACTTGCTTCCAATACAAATTTGGTTCAACAATGGAATGATCAATCGGGATTAGCAAATAATGCAATTCAGCTTACGGCTGCAAGGAAACCAAGATATATTACGAATGCAGTAAATGGTTTACCTGCATTGAGATTTGTTGGAACAACCTTTATTACTGCTACTGCTTTTCCTGGAATAGCTAACAATGTGGGTTATACTTATATCGTTGTATTTAAAGACACTTCATTTGTTGCAGGAACTCAAGGTGATGGTGCCGGAGATTATATTATTGATAGAGGATTGCCAGGGGCAGAGGCGAATGAATTATGCAGTTTTAAAGTTAGCAATACCAATAGGTATGGCTTCCAGAAAAGAGATGGTGGCGGAGGTGGTCTTGGAGGGCCAGTTAGCACGTCCACTGTGAATACCGCTTCTTATCAAATTATAAACTATCGACAAATTCCGGGTGCTACAAAAGTGTACGATCTTTTTGTGGATGGAACTTTAGAAACTACCGTGTCTTCTGCTGATGCTAATTATGTGCCTCCGGTTCCTCAAATCGGTCACCACTATCAGCCGGCTCTTGGTGGCATGAAAGGTTATATTGCTGAGGTGCTTGTGTATAATTATAATTTAAACAATGCGCAGATTCATATATTGAATAGCCATTTGGCTGCAAAATATGGATTAACAGTCGCAAACGATAAATATGCTGGAGACACTCCTGCAAATGGAAATTATGATTTTGAGGTTGCAGGAATTGGAAGAGAGGCATCTGCAACAGCAATAAATACAACTTCTTCTTCTTCTGTTAGTGGAGGTTTAGAAGCAACACAAGGTGGTGTTACTTTTGAAAACAATGAATATTTAGTTTATGGCCATCAATCAGGTGCAAACGGAATGAATTTTTCAGATATCGGTGGAATGAGTGCCGGTTCGTGGGTTGGTCGTTGGGAGCGAATTTGGTATCTCGATTTTACGCATATTGGTGGCACAGATGAAACCGTTAATTTAACCTTTGATATCAGTGATGGAGGGATGGGATCCCCATCAGCTTCTACTGCCTCAAATTATAAATTACTATATCGATCGGGACTTTCAGGCAGCTGGACAGAGTCAGCGATTGTTCCTACACTTTCAGGTGATAGAATTACGTTTTCCGGTTTGGTTTATAATACCTTTGGTGATGGTTATTATACAATCGGAACGCTTGATAATGCCGTTAGCCCTTTGCCGATTGAACTGCTTAATTTTTCTGCAATCGCCTGTGGGAATGAGGTTTGTGTTGAATGGACAACTGCATCAGAATCATCCAACGATTATTTTACTATTGAGAAGACGCTGGATGGCATCAATTATATTCCTTTTGTCACTTTAAATGGTGCAGGAAACAGTACCTCTGTCTTAAATTATTCAACGAAAGATAATACCCCTTTCGATGGCATGTCCTTTTATCGTTTGAAACAAACAGATTTTGATGGAAATCATTCGTATTCACATTTGGAGAAAGTGATTTTTGCGGATGAAAATGCTACTTCCTTCGAATTACTACAGAACCCTTCAGATGGAACACTGATTGACGTCTTAATTTCTGGTCGTGAAGATGAAATGAAAATTGTGATTAATGATGCCTTGGGAAAAGATTGTGGCTCAACAACGATTCGTATTAAAAATGCGTCTCAAGAAAGATATTCAATAGCCCCATGTAGCAGACTCGCTTCCGGAGTTTACTATGTTACAGCCACTTCGAAGAATCAGTTTTTTTACAAAAAGTTGATTGTAAAATAGGTTTTTCTTGTTTTTCTCAGGGTTCAAGAGTTTTTAACATACGAATAGTGATAATTCACCTCAGTTTATTGTTTTGCGCAACCTTTTTGATGTAATTTCGTCTAAAGATTGATTTTGGATTTACAGAATTTTATGAAAAAACCACTACTCCTGTTTTTATTTTGTTTTTTATTTTTTAAACTCCTTTTCTCAAGAGGAGAGTACGATACAACGCTTTGATAATGGGTTTTTATATACCATTAAATTAGGTGGGGTTGACAATTTCGTGAAAGCGAAAGAAATAGCGTTTACACTTCAAGAAAAATTTAAATTCTTCCTCATTTTAATGATGTAACAGATTGTTTCGAGTTTTATTCAAACGAAACGGTTTTGGAAGCAGACTTTAGAAAAGATTTGACCGATAGAGGGTATGTTGTTGACTTGTTTGTGATGAAGGCTTGTGCTCCATGTGAAATTAAAGAGCAGGAACAATAATCATGAAAAAACTATTCTTAATCCCCATTGCTTTATTATCAATTAATCTTGCATTTTCTCAAGGAGATTGTACTTCCCAGGTTGCTTTATGCAGTGGAGGTGTTACCGGAACATGCGCCAATGGTTCGAATGATGCTGAGTTGGTTGTCGGAAACAGAGGCTGCTTGACAAGTAATGAGTCAACTAATAGATCCTATTGGTACAGTGTCTGTTTTTCTACCACAGGAACTTTTCAATTTACTTTAAATCCAAATGGAGGGAGTAACGACATGGACTGGGGAATGTGGGGGCCAAATCCAACCTGTCCGATTTCTACTACAACTGCACCAATAAGATGCTCTTATGCAGCTGTTGGTGGTTCTGATAATACCGGAATTAACTCAGCCAATAATGCTCCAGCTACTGATTTAACGGAAGGCGCAGCCGGAAACCAATGGGTGCAAGATTTAGCCGTTACGGCAGGTCAATGTTATTATATATTAATCAATCAATACGGTGGTGGAGGGAACACCTTTTCAATTACCACCGGTGGTACAGCAACAGTAAATTGTGCAACGGCACTTCCAATGGAGTTGCTCAGTTTTGATGCACATTTGAATGCGGATAAAGTGGAAGTCACTTGGACAACTGCTTCTGAGACCAACAATGATTATTTTACCATTCAAAAGAGCAAGGATGCACAAATTTTTGAAGATTTATTCCAAGTAGATGGTGCCGGAAATAGTACTTCCATCATCAATTACTTTGATATGGATAGAAGTCCGTATGAAGGATTATCGTATTATCGCTTAGCTCAAACCGATTACAATGGTTTTGTTTCTCATTCAAATATTGTTCCGGTTGAATACCATCCTAATGGAGAGTCGTCCATTAATTTGTTCCCTAACCCTTTAGATGAAAGTGCTATTTCATATTTGGAATTAAATCAATTCGGTGAACAAGAAGTATTGGTGGTTTTAAGAGATGTGCTCGGAAAAGAATTATTTACGAAAGTCATAATCACAAAATCAAACAATGAGCTTGTTGCAATTAATCAAGATGGGAATTTACCGAAAGGAGCTTATTTGATTACTGCATCTAGCAACAATAAAATATATAGTAAACGATTAATTGTAAAGTAGGGACGTTTTTATGAGATTGAAATTAAATGATATTCTATTCGGTACAATATTTATTGGTGCCTTGATAATTTTTATAATATCGATTTACAAAATATACTTGTAGGCTTTTTATTTTTGTTGCTCTTCTACAATTACAAAGATATCTTCATTGTCGCGTTTCATTAAATATTCTTCACGCGCAAATTTTTCAAGTGTTTTCGGATTGGTATATAATTCTTTCAGGCTGGAGGTAATGCTATTTATTTCTTTTGCAAAGTAATTTCGTTCTTCTTCTAATTTTTTTACCTCTTTTCTGAATTCCAATTGTGTGCGCAGATCGTTTTTGTCAAAAAAAACAACCCAAACCGTTAAAAGAACAACAGTAATCAGGTATTTATTTTTTAAAAGAGTAAGTGCTTTTTTCATTTCAATGCTTAATTTAGACAAAATTAATGTGTTTTTGGCCGAAATATTGCTCGTTTGAAATACGTTATCAACTAAAAAATTAACAATATGCAAAAAGGTCTTTCATTTTTAATCGCTTTACTAATTTCATATACGGCCACAGCCCAATCATTTAAAGTAACACAGCAAAAAGCAACTCGTGTAAAATCTGCTTATACTGAAAAATGGGAAGGCTTAAAAGCAGAATTGAAAAAGAAGGACATCAAGGAAAATTTTGAACTGTTTATCCGAGTGTTTAAAGAGGAGAAAGTGCTGGAGGTGTGGTTGAAATCGCTGGGAGAAAAGGAATTTAAATTATTTAAAACCTATGCCATTTGTGCTTCTTCTGGAGAATTAGGCCCCAAACGCCAGCAGGGTGACGGACAGGTGCCGGAAGGGTTTTATAATGTAGCGGTATTTAATCCGTATAGCAGTTATCATTTATCCTTAGGAATTAACTATCCCAATGCCAGCGATAAACTAATCGGGAAAGGAAACTTGGGTGGTGATATCATGATTCATGGTAGTTGCGTTACGATTGGCTGTATGCCTCTTACAGATACCTACATTAAAGAAGTGTATGTTTTAGCTGTGGAAGCAAGAAACAACGGACAACAAACAATTCCAGTTCATATTTTTCCGACACGTCTGAATGCCAGTGGAATGAGTTTCTTGGCAGAAAAAAATGCGAAACACCTCGAATTTTGGAAAAATATCAAAGCCGGATACGATTATTTCGAAAACAAAAAGCAATTACCCAAAATTACCACCGATAAATTCGGGAAATATCTGGTTCCTGAAAAATAATGATAATCAGTCTGTTTCTATTGATATAAAAGAGATTTGTTCTTTTTTACTTTTCTCCGACTGCAAATAAAACAAGTTTTTTGCACTTGCATTTGCTGCACATGAGCTACTATATTTGATTAAATCAAAATCTCTCTCGCATGCAACAAACAAAAAAAATCTGCATCACCATTTTTTCTAAGATTGTGATTTCAGTAATTGTGTAACCCCCAATTTTAAAGTTAGTAATACATCCATGCAACAGAAGCCGACTCCAATCGGCTTTTGTTGTATTTGCAAGTAATTTGGTCTATTTTTGATTATATAATAAAACTACTATGGGAAAATCTACTAAACACCTCAGTTTGAGTATCTGCTTTTTTGTTGTATCACTTTTTGCAGTGGCAGTTCCGGCAACCATTACTCAGTTTATAAAAATTGATCAATTCGGTTATAAAACCACCGATCAAAAAATAGCGGTCATCAGTGATCCGCAAATTGGGTATAATTCTGCTTTTTCTTTTGCTCCCGGCACAACCTATCAAGTTCGAAACTGGATAACCGATGCAATTGTTTTTTCTGGAGCAATCACTGTTTGGAACAGCGGTGCAACACATGCACAATCCGGTGATGTTGTTTATTGGTTCGATTTTTCATCGGTGGTAGCACCGGGTAGTTATTATGTATTTGATCCAACAAACAATGTTGGATCGTATCGATTTGAAATCAACGATTGTGTGTACAATGATGTATTAAAAATTAGTATGCGCATGTTTTATTATCAGCGTTGTGGCTTTGCTAAATCCTATCCCTTTGTCGATACCGGTTATGTAGATGGAGCGAGTCATTTAGGAACTCAGCAAGATTTGGATTGTCGATTGTATTCATCACCAACAGTTGGAACGTCTAAAAATCTTTCCGGTGGCTGGTACGATGCGGGCGACTACAACAAATATGTAAATTTTACCTGGAGCACCTTGTGCGATATGCTCTTGGCGTATGAAGAAAGACCAAGTGTTTGGGCCGATGATTACAACATTCCGGAGTCAGGAAATAGTATTCCGGATATTTTAGATGAGGTGAAGTATGAATTGGATTGGTTATTAAAAATGCAAAATTCAGATGGTTCTGTATTAAGTGTGATTGGTGGTGGAGGTGCGAGTCCGCCTTCGGCTGATGGCACAGCCAGAAGATATGGTCCTGCCAATACTTCAGCAACATTATCTGCCGCAGGTATTTTTGCATTAGCAGCCAAACAATACAATGCCATTGGAATGACCACCTATGGAACAACTTTACAAACAGCTGCGATAAATGCATGGACATGGGCAAACGCTAACCCGAGTGTGACCTTTTACAATTCAGGCGTTTTAGCTGCAGGTGAACAAGAGTTGGATGCCTACGGAACCTTGTGCAGAAAATTTGGAGCAGCAGTATATTTATATGCATTAACCGGTAACACTACCTATCGAACATTTGTAGATGCCAATTACAATAATATCCATTTATTGATGTGGACATTTGCGTATCCTTTTGAAGGCCCTGAACAAGATATGTGTTTGTATTATGCAGCTTTGCCAGGAGCTACGGTTTCGGTTCGTAATGCAATTAATGCAGCGTATACCAATTCGTTAAGTGTCTGGAATGCGGATAATCTTCCAGCATACACCAACAGCACCGATGCGTATCGTGCGTATTTGAACGATGGCAATTATACGTGGAACAGCAATCAAACAAAATCGAAGCAAGCGAATATGTTTCTTGCCATGAATCGGTATAATTTTGATGCGGGAAATGCAACCAACTATACCAATGCTGCTTCGGGCTTCTTACATTATTTTCATGGTGTCAATCCCAATTCAAAAACCTATTTGAGTAACATGTCGAAATTTGGTGCAGAAAACTCTGTTACTTCTTTTTATCATAGCTGGTTTCATGACGGAAGTGCTTTGTGGGATGAAGTTGGTGTTTCAACATATGGACCGGCTCCGGGCTTTATTCCGGGCGGAGTAAATCCTTCGTATGATTGGGATGGTTGTTGTCCGAGTGGCTGTGGTAGCGCAGCAAACAATGCGATGTGTGTAGCTGAAAGTTTGGATCCGCCCAAAAATCAGCCGATTCAAAAATCATGGAAAGATTTTAATACCAGTTGGCCGGTTAATTCATGGACCATCTCCGAAGCCGGAATCTACACCCAAGCTGCCTATGTGCGTATGTTGTCGAAATTCGCGACCAATCCCTGTGTGATTACAACAGGTGTGCAACAACTTGCCGCAACTACCGGTTTGGTGGAAACACTGTATCCTCAACCTGCTGAAAATAAAATTGCCGTGAAATTTTATGGTCATGAAAATACAGCTGTTTCAATTCACGTTGTAGATGTAAATGGCAAGGAAGTGTTGAATCAACAGGAAGTGATTGGTTCAAACAGTTTGTTGGATATTGATGTCACAAACCTTTCTTCCGGAATCTATTTCATTCGTTTTGTGACGAACAATCAAGTGGAAGTAAAGAAAATGGTGAAAAATTAGAACTGATATTTTTCAAACTCACTCAGTTTGTTTAGATCCTGAGAGGTTTGACCGTTTTCGTTTGTACTAAAAACACTTATCCATTTCGCTCCGTAAATAATTTCTTCGTGGGTATACGAATAGCGTGTGAATACATTTTGTGAGAACGTATCATCGAATCCGTTTAACGAAATCATAAATTCTACATCTGCTTCTTTCATATCATTGGCAGTCATTCCAAATAGCGGACTGTTTTCATCAATTGGGTGATTGATGGTCCATGTCATCGGAAAGAAAATAATGTTTTTTAATTCCAATTCGAGCGGTCTGAATCGTCTGATGAGTTGTCCGTTTTCATTTTCAAGTTTGGCAACGGTTACTCTGCAGTTCATATCTGAAATTTGACTGTTACGCATTTTGTTTGCCAGACGAAACTGAAAAGCTTTTCCTTCCTTAAAAGGAGCAATAATGGCATTTTTGCTAAACATGAGATGGGCAACAGGACGAGAAAAACGCCCGTAAAGCAAACCGGTCGCCAAGGCAAAACCAAGTAAACCAACCAACGATTCAATGGCTGCTATGGAGCTGGTGAGGTTTCCAACGGGTGATATGCGTCCGAATCCAACGGTACTAAAGGTTTGTGTACTAAAATAAAAAGCTTCTAAAAACTTATCTGCTTCGGTGGTGGCTTCTACACCTTTTAAACCTTCAATGCCGGTGAAATAATATATGGTGGCAAAAATTAAATTGATGAAAATGAAATATATGAAAACGATGGTGTTGAATTTTCTCCACGACATGGACACTAGCGCATGATAGATGCTGAGAGAACCCCATTTGGAAACCTCGATTCGGTCCACATTGAAGGAGCCATCTTTATTGATTAATCGGGATTTTTGTTTGGATGTTTTTGTTCCGAATCCTAATTCGTTGGTTTCTGCTTTTTTCGACATGGTCTCTACTAACAATTTAAGAATTCATTTGTTTAGTAGAACAAATATAGAATTAATTGATAATTTTGTCTATCATTTGAACTCGTTATATGGAATATATTGGTGATAAAATAAGTATTAAAAAGATTGACAACGAAACCAGCATTGTTATTCTTTCATCTGTTGACAAGATGAAGAATCGGATGTTGTTTTTGTGGTTTGCCTTGTGGACCTTGGGTGGGATTGTTGTTTTTGTAGAATATTTTTTAATTCCGGATGAACAAACACGTGTTGCGATTATGGTGTGGTTAGGATTTTGGGCGTATTTTGAATATAAAATATACAAAGCGGTGATGTGGCGTGCGTTTGGTGTGGAGAAAATTAAATTGCGTGAACGAAAATTGTTTTACAAACGGGACGTGAGAGGACGAGGGAAAATACTTGTTTATGAATTTGATTTTATAAAGGACTTTCGAATTGTTGAAACCAAAGAAAATTCTTTTTTTGAAAATTTGAACAATTCCTATTGGGCGATTGCAGGAGAAAAATTAGCGTTTGATTATTACGGGAAAGAAATAAAAATGGCCTTACAAATTGATGAGGCATCTGCGAAAGCACTATTCAAATTGATTAAGAATAAGATGTAGTCTTATCTTTTAAAGCACTCACGATCCTTTCGTATTCAGGTGTTTTAACATTTACCTTGGCTCCAAGTTTCACAACATATTCGGTAAGCGACCGATATTCCGTTTTTCCTCCTTTTAGAAAATCACTGTGCATGGACGAAGTTGTTTCATAAGGCATTCGCTCCATGGTGGCCATTGTTTTTTCAAAAATCGTTTTTGGTAAAACAATTTTTGAGGCTGTTGCAACCGCTATGAGTTCATTCAGTAGGCGATGGGTAAGTGCTTTGTGTTCCTCGTTTTCTAAAACCGGACCAATGGCTTTGTTTAGGTAGCTGGTGATACTGGCAACAACCGAGATAAAGATGAATTTTTCCCAAATGGTTTCTTGACTATTTTCAGAAAGGTGTGCATCAATTCCTGCATTTTTTAAAAGGTTTAAAAAGTCGTTTAATGCAGCAGGATGTTCATTGGAGCCAAAATATAAACTGTGAATTTTTCCTCCTTCGGTAATCACTCCGGGTTCGGTAAGTCTTGAAATAATATATACACAGCCATCCCAAACAATTGCGTCTGGCAAAATCGAATGAATAATAGATTTTGCATCAACGCCATTTAGCAATGGAAGAATTATGGTGTTGGGGTGGATGCATTCTTTCAGTTGGAGAATGCTTTCAGCCAAATCATAACTTTTAACGCAACAGATTAAATAATCAATTTTTCCAATTTCTTTAGGATCGTTTGAAACAAGATGAGGGAAAACGATTTTCTCGTTTTGTGGGGTAATGATTTTTAACCCTTTCTCTTTGATGATCTTTGCACTTCTTTCGCGGGCAATAAAAATGATTTCTACATTTTCAGAATGCAGATATTTTTCAGCAAGCAATCCACCGAAGTAGCCACCAACTGCGCCAATTCCAAGGATTGCTATTTTTGTTTTTGGCATAGGGTTATAATGGTTTCTCCATTAAATAATGTTGGATTTCATTCCACATCAAAAAGCTTTTCTCAACGATTTGATAGCCACATTTTTTATAAAAGTCAACTGCAATTTCGCGGGCTTGCAAAATCATTTTTGTTGCGCCTTGTTGTTTTGCTTTTTCTTCCGCATAGGCGATGAGTAATTTGCCAATGCCTAAGCCTTGTGTGTTTTCTCTCACTCCCATAAAACGCAATTGCGCTTCGGAAGGAGAGTTGTATTGCAAGCGACAAACCCCTAAAATGTTGTTGTTTTGATCGCAGGCCATGATGTGAACGGAAGAGTCTTCGAAATTGTCCTTTTCGCTACCAACCGGTTGATTCCATGGTTTACGAAGTACTTCGTAGCGCAGTAAATAATAAGCCTCAAACTCTTGCGATGTTTGAGGCTCTTTTATGATTATCGAAACGTTTGTTTCCAGAAGTTTAGAATTTAGAACGCGTTCTGCGTTTTGCAGGGATTTTATAAGAAACGGTAACATTAATGAACATGTATGCATCTTTACGATTCGAGTGACCTCTTACTTCACCCGGTGCACTTTGCCAACCACCATTTGCATTGCCGCCCAATTCTTCAGGCATGTTTAGCAATGAAGGATCTGCTAAATCAGCAGCCATATCACCTTTTGCAGCTCTGATAGCATCGTTATCATAATAAACACCACTCACATCATCCATATAATCGGTGAAGGTTTTGCGAATTCCGATTTCCAAACCAATTGACCATTCTTTGTTAATCGCATCTTTCACACCAATACCATAAGGAATTACCACAGAAAATCTGGAGTAAGCTTTTGGTCCGCCCGGTAAGCCTTGACCTTCGGTACCAAGTGGTTGTAAGTTTACCCATGCACCACGGTATCTTGCTTGTGGATTGTAGAAAATACCACCAACACCCACAAATGCATACGCTTGAAAGTTATAATTCTTTACACCTTTTGCATTTTTGATTTGATAGCGCGCCCCTTGTTGTTCTTTAGTAATGAAGAATTCCATTTGTCCGGAAATCTCATGAACACTGGATCTGAAATGTAAGTTACGGTTGTTTCTAAAAGGTTCCTTGGTAAGTTTATCATTACCACTTAATAATTGATAATAATATCCACCTTTTACAGCAAAACGGTTGTGAAATTTATAACGAATGGCAACCTGAGCGGATGGACGAGTTGCTTTGAATTCTAAGTCGCGGACAAAAAAAGTACCGATTTGATTTGCTCCACCTAATTCTCCTAAAAAGTTGGATGCGCCAATGCCGATAATAAACTCTGGACGAGGTTTTTTTCTTTTAGCAAAAGAATTTCCGGTGCGGACACTGGATTTTTTTTTACTTGAATTTTTGTATTGTGCAGATGCAACAATAGGAGAGATGATCAGTAAAAAAATGAGTAGCTTTTTTAACATGTTCTTTTGCACTTTATAGATTCGCAAATTTAAGTAAATTATCTAAATAAACCAAATTATGCTTTTTTTAATAGTTTGTTAAGTTATTGTAAATTAATTAGTTATCTTAAAGATGTTAGATTTTACTCTGATTGAACGGCCGTTCAATACAGTGTTTTCTTTCAATAAAAGTTGTTTAGCCGGTTTTTCTTCCAGTGCTTCCTTCACCGATTTTATTCTTCCTGCCGGAATATCTTTCTGAATAAATTGCTTCATCAATTCGGTTGCCTTGTGTTTTTTTATTTCCTTTTTTAAAATTTCAAACAAAGCTGTTCTGTTTTTTACACGTTGGCTATTCGTAGAAAATTTTTTGTCGGTGATTAATTTTTCTGATTTTAAAACCGAACAGAGTTGTTTAAATTGTTTGTCGTTTCCAACTGCTAATACAATTAATTTTTTGTCGGCCGTGGAAAACAATTCTCCATAAGGTGCAATGTTCGGATGCAACGAACCGATGGGTTGCGGATTGTGTTTCGCCATCAGCCAGTTGGTTGCTTGGTTGGCAAGCGATGCAATGGCCGCATCGTATAGTGAAACCGATACTTTTGCACCTTTTCCTGTTTTTAATTTGTTGAGGAGTGCCACCAAAATCCCTTCTTTTAATTGGTGTGCAGCAAGAATATCAATCAGTGCAACCGGCATTTTTATAGGACCGCTGGTTGTTGTTCCGTTCATAAACATAAAACCGGTTTCCGCTTGCAATACCAAATCAAATGCGGTTCGGCTGCTGTTTTCACCAAATCCGGAAATCTGTCCATAGATGAGTTTCGGGTTTAATTTTTTGAGCGTATTGTAATCCATGCCCAGTTTTACATCGTCTCCTTTTTTATAATTTGCAATCACAACATCAGCTGTTTTTATGAGTGCATGAATTTTTAATTTTTCAGAAGTATTTTTAAAATCAGCAAACACTGTTGCTTTGTTCCAGTTGACCGCTGCATAATACGCAGAGCTTTTCGATTGAACATTTTCAGAAGGCAATTTCCAGCTGCGCGTTACATCACCGTTGGTTGATTTATTTTCAACTTTGATCACCTTCGCACCCAGTTCTGAAAAAAATAGTCCAACAGCGGGTCCGGCTAAAACATTCGCCAATTCAACCACTTTGAGATCTTTGAATAATCCACTCATGATTAATAGGCGGGGTGTTTGGGTTTATTGTTCAGAATGGTTTCAATCGAAAGTAGCACTTCTTCGGTTAGTTTTTCGACTACTTCTAACGCCTGTAAATTATCTTTTAGTTGTTCTACTTTGGAGGCACCGGTGATAACCGTACTTACATTTTTATTTTTTAAGCACCATGCCAATGCTAAGCGCGGCAGGTTCGTATCCAATTCTTTTGCGAGTGTTGCTAATATTCTAGCCTTTTCAATTTTTTCTTTGCCTTCTTCTCCGAGTGCTTCTTTTTTTAGCCATTCCATGTTTGCTAATTCGAAACGGGTGTCTTTCGGAATTTCGTTGTTGTATTTTCCGGTAAGAAGTCCGGATGCAAGTGGCGACCAGATTGTTGTTCCTAAACCGATTTCAGAATAGAGTTTATTAAATTCCACTTCAAATTTTTCGCGGTGAAACATGTTGTATTGTGGCTGCTCCATGGTAGGGGGAGTGAGTCCGTATTGACGCGCGATGCTATACGCTTCCATAATTTCCTGAGCGCTCCATTCGCTGGTTCCCCAGTATAAAATTTTCCCTTGTTGAATCAAGGTATCCATGGCGCGGACGGATTCTTCGATGGGTGTGTTTTTATCCGGGCGGTGACAAAAATATAAATCCAAGTAGTCTACTTGCAAACGTTTGAGTGCATTGTTACAGGCTTCTACGATGTGTTTTTTGCTCAACCCCATTTGGTTGGGAAGTTTTCCTCCCCAAAAAACTTTACTGGAAACAACATAAGTAGAGCGGTCCCAGTTCATTTTTTTTAGAATGTTACCCATCACAACTTCCGACTTTCCACCGGCATAAGCTTCGGCATTGTCAAAAAAGTTGATGCCATTGTCGTATGCCACTTTCATGCATTCTTCCGCTACATTGTTTTCAATTTGGTGAGCGAAGGTCACCCATGATCCAAAGGACAAAGCGCTTACTTGTAATCCTGATTTTCCTAGTCTTCTATATTCCATCATTTATTTAATTGGTATATAAAAGTAACAAAAAGAAAAGGAAATAGTTGTTGGTTTTAGAATATAAATTGGAAGGAGAGAAGAAAAAGGTCGAAAAGCTATTAGGAAGTTACTGTTGATGTTATTTTACTAGTATCAATTTCTCTGTTTGTATAATTTGGTTATTAATTCGGATGTTGTAATAATATACTCCTGCAGATAATTGGCTGTTTTCAATTTTCAATTTAGTCTCATTATTGTTTAAAGAAAAGGTTGTAACTTTTTTGCCAGAGATCTCATATATTTCAAAACTGCCAGTTTCATTCACATTTAAAGAATATGATACTTCCATTGTACCCATGTTTGGATTTGGGTAAACAAGAAAGCTTGATTTTTTAGGAAGTTCAGGTATTCCAACTAATGAATCACAATCAATAACGCTTATGTCATCAACATAATAGTAGGCATCTGGTTGAAAATTGCCTACGATAGAATCAATTTTTGAATTTATGTTTGTTTCAAAATTACCAATTGTAAAATATTTTTCCCCTCCAACAGCAACATATGTATCCCAAACTAAAAACCAATTTACTGTATCAGTAACAATGTTATTTGTGTCATTTTGAATTTGTGGAATAACATTAATATAATTTTGTGTAGCGTTAGTTAAAATGGAATTGCTAAAGTATGCTGAAATATTACTTGTGGCATATCGAGATACATTTGCTAGTGATACGTAAAAACTTACACAATAAGTAACACCAGTAATAAGTGTGTCACTTAGTTGGATTTCAATATACTCTCTTAAATTAGCAGCCGTTGTATTGTTATAGAATGTTAATCCACAATAACCTAATCCACTTTTCGCTGTTTGGTAGCCTAGGAAGTTATTTGGTACATTAAAAAAGCTTGAGTTGCATGAATTAAAGTAATCAGGTGTGCCAGTGTTTGCAGAAAACCAGGGGGGTGCAAAGTTAATTTGGCTAGGGTTGTATGGACAAGTGTCGTAAATTTCGAAACTGGGATTCGGAATTAAGTTTTGAGATTCAGCATACAAGCAGAAAGCAAAAAGCAGAAGTGTGAAAATTATTTTTTTCATTTTATCTTTATAAAGCGAGCCCTTTGTAAAAGGCGCTTACTTGTAACCCTAGTTTTCCTAGTCTTCTATATTCCATCATTTATTTTATTGGTATATAAAAGTAACAAAAAGAAAAGGAAAGGGTTGCTGATTTTAGAATATAAATTAGAAAGGAATCAATAATTTCATTTTATTAATTGTACAAAACCTCTTTGGTTGTACTCTTTGTCATCTATGCCTTTAGCTGTGAGAATGTAAAAATATACACCATCGGAACATTCTATGCCTGCTGTTGTTCTGCCGTCCCACATATCATTTATATCTTTTAGTTCTCCTACCAATATTCCCCAACGATTATAAATTTTGCAATTTAATATTTTTAGATTAGATGATGTTATTTGAAAATTATCATTAACATCATCATTGTTAGGAGTAAATACATTAGGAATTGTGATATTAACTGTTGAATTATTATTTAGGCAATCACCAATAAAAACATCGTCTATGTAATAATACGAGGCAAAATCCCATACTCCACCAACATTTATTGTGTCAGATGTAAAAGTACTATTGAAGTTTCCAATTGTAATATATTTTTCTCCACCAATAGCAATATACTGCCATTCAACCTTCATCCATTCAATCTTATCTGTTAAAGTAACCGTAGTATTTATTAATTGAGGCGAAGCCAATATTATATTCGTTGGAGTTGTAACCAAAGTGTTTGAAAAATAAACGCCTATATTGTTTGTGCAATAAGCTGATGGTTCTGATAAACTGAGATAGAATGAAACGCAATATGTTGAATCCTTTTTTAAAGTGTCCGACAACATTGTTTCAATATACTCATAGGTGTTTGGAAAGCCTTTGTTGTAAGCGTAAAAACCTGCATAGGCATTTCCATTTTTTGCATTTTGAAAGCCAAATCCATTTGTTGGAACACTAACAATAGTCGTATTACATATATTAAAATAATCAGGTGTTGAGTTTAATGAAGTGGATGGGTTAACCCATCCAGCAGAATTGTATATTTGACTTATGGAAGTTGGACAAAGAAGTGTATCTTCAAAAGATGGATTAGGCACAAGATTCACTTGAGAAACCATTCTTAGAGAAAACAATACAAAAACAATATATAACCTAATTCCTGACATTTATACAAAGATAAAACCCTTTACGCAATAATGCGCAAAGGGTTTAAATTACTTATTAAGCGGTCTTATTTAACAATAACAAGCTTACTGGCCTTCACATTTCTGCCATTAATACTGTATTTGTAAAAATAAACACCCGAATTTAATAACGAAACGGATATTGTTTGTTCATTTTTGCTTGCATTCAATACTTGAATCATTACTTTTTCACCGATTAAATTGTAAATCTCAAAAACTGCTTCATCAGTATCTTCAACTTTATAATTAATTGTGAGTTGATTTGACGCGGGATTTGGATAAATCAATATAGAAGTATTTTCATCTGAAACCATATCATTGTTTGCAAAGGACATCGTTCTTACTTCTTCTCCTGTTTCACAAGGATTGTAATAGAATGTGCCCAATGAATCTACTTCCGATAATAAAACACGTGCTTGATAAACACCAACACCATCAGTAAACGGACATTTGTTAGCCAGGACTCTTAAATCGCCTATTTGAGACGCAGTATATGTAATGTTATCCAAATAATTATTGATAACAATATCGTTGATTAATTTTTGATTAGTTTCAATATCATTTGTTGGTGAAATGCTATTACTGATAGCCTGAGCACTAGTCATATCTGCCGTGTTGTATTTATCAGGATCACTAATTGTGGCATTGAGCTCAATTAGTTTGCCTAAATTTTCTGTTGCCGACAAATTTACAAATGATTGCAAAATAGGGTCTGCGCTTACATCTATGCTGTCATTTTGTATGTTTACAAGTAACCCATGCTTGCTCAACCATTTGCTGTTTAAATCATTACCAGGAAAACTAATGTTTTCAACTGCTATATCTTGTGCTCTTTTTAATAACTTCTCAGATAGAAAAGCCGGACAGGCAGGGGCAAATGACGTTCCGCTTGTTGTAGGAGTTAAAGTAAAAGGTGTAGCTCCAATAGCCAGTGTGGGATTTGGATTGTATAAGGCATTTAAGCTGCTTGGAAAAGCTCCAATTCGATAAATAATTGTATCACCTATTGAACTTAAAGATGTAAAAGTTCTTTTACTTGTAGTGCTAGAACCTGTCACTGGAATATTTGACCATCTGTTATAGCTTGGTTGCCCTGCAATAGTTGGATTATCTTGTTTTCCGATAAACCCACTATTCGCCAGCCATAAGCCATAAAAATCATTGTTGATAATATTGTTAAAAACATCACTTGGCATTGTACCAGAACATTTAATCCCGAATCCCATGTCTTTCACTGTATTGCAATAGATATAGCTTAAAGGAGATATGTTTGCTTCAATTCCTCCATTTTTTGTTGCATACGACAATGGAACAATTTTCACTTTATTGGAAGTAATACGTGCACCATAACTTCCTGAAACTTGAATCCCGACAGAACGGAGAATTGGTAAAGCATAAGGTTCCGTTTCTATATCGTTCATGTCAATATTCACTTTATTTAAATTCTCAGCTTGTATTCCATATTCAACAGTTTTTATCGTATTATGATACACGCTGTAAAATGCCCCAACACCTGAAGAACTTATTTCCTGTATCCAAATACCTCTCGAAAAATTATTCATATTGTGTATTTTATTATCGCGAATACTTGTATTACAGATTGTATTGGTTAAGCAATGGATTCCTATTAAAGAGGAGGAAAAATCATTTTCTCTAATAATAACTGTATTCGTTCTTCTGCTGTTTTTAATAAACACACATTTTTGTGTAATTTGCTTAAAATCATTGCTGTCAACTACTACGTTCATGTTTTGTTCAGATAAAATACCATTATGACAATTTTTAAATGTATTCAAGCCTGCGCTGGTTCCATCACCAACAGTTAAGGTTCTTGGAAAATATGGAAACAAAGGATAGCCAATAACTTTAATAGCAGCGATACCTGAGTATGGAACCGTTCCTAAATTCATGTCTTTGAAATCGTTATTCAAAACTTTAACAGAACTTTTTGTTGCTAGAATTCCTAAATTCATATTTTTAAATGTGTTTAGGTTTGAAGAACCGATTAAACCAACTTGAACACTCAATACGCTGTTAATCTCAATTCCAGTATGGGTTCTATCGCCAGCGAATGGAGGATTTAATGTTGCAATCGAGCCAATAATTGGTTGACACGTAAATTTTGTGTCTCTGATTGTTCCCGTATGAGATGCTGCAGTATAGGGAGTTAGTTCCATGTGTTTCAAATTTCTGTTTAATCTAGCTCCATTCAAAATATATCTTCCACCTGCAACAGAATAGATTGCAATTTTTGCATCTTCAATTACTGAATTTTTGTCTACCCGCAAAAGTGAACCAAATTGAACTCGAATTCTATCCCACATGATATCGCATGCTGACAATAATGAAGCGTTAGTTATGTATAACGTATCGCCTGGTAGGATATCAATAATAGCATCCATTCCAAGTTTTACGCTATCGGTGCTCCAAGTCATATTTTGATCAATTGTAAATGTTCCATTGATAGAAAAACTTTGATTGCTAATTACTGAGGTTCCGTAATACGCAATCATGTGTGATGCGGAATCGTTTACAAAAGTTGTATCTCCATACACACAACATGGCTTAACAATAAATACTGCAAAACTATCACACCCCATAGAATCCATAACCGTTATCAGTAAAGTATCACCAAGCAAATCATTATAGACGACCGTAAATACTCCAAGACTATCAACAGCTGAGGCTGTTCCTCCAGCACCTACGGGAATGACAGTGACCGAATATGTCAAAGTACTGTCATAATTTGTAATTGTATAGGGTATTGAAGTACTTGCTACACAAACTAATGAATCGCCATCAATCAATGGTTTTGAAGGTAAAGGCACAACATTTATTTGAATCGTATCATGAAATGTACAATCGCAAGAGCCGACAACAATCGTAGAGTAATAGATCGTAGTATCATGAGGAGAAACTGTTATTATACTCATTGAATCCTGACCAATCAAGCTTGTATCAATAGGAATTGAAGTCCAGTAATAATAATCGACATTCAAGGAATCTAATACTTGGGATTGAATTGTAACGGACTCCCCATCACAAATTGTAGAATCGGCATCAGAAACAAGTGAAAAAATACTATCAACAGGAATAACCGAAACCGAATCGAGATAATAATATGCTGAAGGGCTTGAGCCAGAACCAAGAGTGATCGAAGTATTGCCGAAATTTCCAATTACAATATTCTCCTCCGTACCATTAGCTGTATAAGTCCCTGTTATCAGTGTCCAAGTGCTTGTATCCGAAATAAAGGTAGTATTTACAATATTTGGGGGTTGTGGAGCTGCACCTGTATTATCTAATAATAATCCCGCATTCCCTGCGTTGACAGTAATGTTAAAATTATCTACGAAGGCTGCTCCGATTGAATTAGTTGCCAAAAGAGAATTATCAGATAAGCTAACATAAAATCGTACATTGTAGGTTACTCCGCTATCAAGCGGACAACGCAATGTCTGATAAATGTATTCATGCCAAAAATCAGTTGTTGAAATGGAATTAGCTTTCGCAAAAAAACCGGCATAAGCTGTACCTTGAAATGTAGTTTCGGTTCCAAATTGATTATTTGGCACATGTACCGAATTAGCAAAACTTGTGGAGGGCGGGGGTGATAAAGTCGTAAAATAATCTGGTGTACTTCCAGAAGATAAGGTTGATGGATCATAAGATGGGTTTCCCCAGCCACAAGCATAACTCATGTAATTTAAAGTCGTTGTGCTATGTTGAGGCGGAAATGTTGGTGAATACGCTTCGAAGCTTCCATTACAAATCATATCACAGGAATTCAATACGGCTAAATTGCAATTTGAACACAATGGTGGTGCTAGTAAAAAGTCTATACCTAGTTTATATTCAATTATATCTGTAGTCGATATTTTATTTATTTGTAAATAATAAACAGTATTTGAAAGTATAGAAGGAGCGGTAATTCTTAAAACTGAGTCGCTTGGATCAGAAAGTGTATCGCTTCCGACTATTGTTAAGGTTCCGCAAGTTCCTCCCCAAAGTGTCATTTTAATTACTTTGTCAGAAGTAGGATTTATTTTATTTAATAAACCAATTCCTACTTTGGTGTTTTCTGAAGTGAATAAATACCATTGGCTTATTTGCTGTTGACTTAATAATATTTCTGAAGATGGATCCTCATAAGGCAATGTCAAAGAGGTGGTACATGTTGTTCCTGTCTGTGAGTAAATGGAAGTGCTAATGAGCAGTCCCAGGAAAACGGATACAAGTTTTTTCATTTGTTTTTATTTTAGGAATATTTTGAAAATTATTTATGATCGATTTTGGGAAATTTGTAAGGGTGCTAATATCAACTAAATTAAATTCAAATTATAGGGTATAAATACCCCATTTTTTTAATAGGGTATTTTTACCCTATTTGCTGCTTTAATCGAATGTGCAATTATAAATATCTTCACGGCCACTTTTTGGCCGTTGAAATTTTGAAGTCATTTTTTTGACAAAAATTATATCAAAATACAAAAACATAAAGAATGTATTCGCCAATAAGAATTGCTGATTTTAGAAGATAAATTAGAAAGGAGAGAAGAAAAAAAAGTACTCGGGAGGGGAGTCGAACCCCCACGTCTTTCGACACCTGCCTTGCCGGCAGGCAGGTACGCCTCTCAAGCGTACACGTCAGCCAGTTCTACTTGTGGGCAGGAAGGTTCACCACTTGTGATTTTTATTAAGTACTTGGGAGGGGAGTCGAACCCCCACGTCTTTCGACATACGCCCCTCAAGCGTACACGTCTGCCAGTTTCGCCACCCAAGTATAGTTTAAATTATTATTTTATTTATATCATTTATATGTCTGCCAGTCCTGCCTGCCGGTAGGCAGGTTTGCCACCCGAGTATAGAACAAAGGTAAAGTTTTTATTGAATGATTTTAAGAATTATTCTGTTACAATAATGGATAAGTTGATGGTTGCATTATCCGATAACGAAATACTATTTCCTCCAACACCATAGTCTCTTCGGTTGATGGAGAAGCTTCCTTTAAATTCGGTTTTTTCAGGAATTTTCATAAAGTTGAACGGGATAATCACTTCTTTGGTGACACCTTTCATGGTTAATTTAAACAGTCCTTTGTAAGTGATGGGTCCTGTTTTTTCAATTTTAACAGATTGAAGTGTGATTTTTGGAAATTTTTCGACATCAAAATATTCGGCTTTGCGAAGGTGTTCATCGCGCATGCTGTTGTCGGTGTTTATTGTTTTTGAATTTACACTTGCAGTGATTACCGCTTCTTCCGGTTTTAAAGGATTGAATTTTATATCTGCTACTAAGCCTGTAAATGAACCATCAACAGACACCCCGGCATTTTTAATTTTGAAGGTGATAGACGATGATTTTACTTTCCATGCTGTATTATCCATTACAAAAAAGAATGGAAGAAGGGCAAATACATATTTTACAAAAAGTAATTTCATCGGTTTAAAGTTTAGTTAGGCTTTATTGATTTTGTTTAATAAATAATCTTGACCTACAAACACACCACAGGTGCGAATAGCGCCTACTGTTACTCCTAATACTCCATGCATGTTTAAGTTTTGTCCGGTAAAAAACAAATTCGGAATTTTAGTGATGGGCGAAATAAATGTTCGGATTGGATCGTGATAGTCTTTTGCAATTCCATACAAACCACCATCGCGTGCACCAATGTAATCACGGTACGTGAGTGGAGTGGAAGAAGTGTAGGAATGAATGCAGCTTCGAATATTCGGAAACTTTTTTGCTATTTCATCAATCAGTTGTTCAGCTTTACGTGTTTTAAAATCTTCATACTCTTGTCCTCTGCTATCGCGGTGTTTCGGAATGGTAGCAAAAGTATTTGCCCATTTTTTAACATCATCGTATTGCATGTAGCTCAATAGCGTCATGCTATCTGCATATGTGTCTGATTTTGATGTTTTGGGTATAAATGCACAATATCCATCCGGCCAAGCATCCCCCACCTGGTACATTCCGGTCCAAACATCATTTCTTTTATAATGGTAATAATTGTGATTTTTATACTCAAACGTATTTGGTTTTAAAACAATGTCGAGGATAAAAGCGGAAGAAGAATTTTCTAATCCTTGGATTCGGTTGCGGTATGCTTTTTTTATTTTATCGGATTCCAGCATATCCATGGTTGATGCGGGATGAATGTTGGAAATGAAATTTTTTCCTTCAATTTTTTCACCATCTTTTAATTCAACGTGGGTAATCACGCCATCTTTTTCAACAATTTTAGCGACTTCCGAATAATTCCGAATTTCGCCACCCATTGCTTTGATATTTTTGGTGAGCAGGCGTTCAATTTGCGCACCACCATCCACACATTTATAAGAGCTTTCGATATAGGTGTTCACCACCAATGCATGCACATACAATGGCGTTTTAGAGCCATCACCGGCATAAAGTGGGTTAGAACCTCCCAATACACTTTGAAGTTTTGTATTGGATGTGATGCTTTCAATAAATCCTTTTGCGCTAATGTCGAGGTATTTGGTACCGATAATTGGTGCTTCATCAGCTCTTAGCTGGTAGAGCGGGAAGTAATCGCATACTTCCTGAATTTGTTTAACGTAATTTTGCAGCGCTGCTCTTTCTCCCGGAAATTGTTGTGAAAGTTGTTCAACAAAATTATCATAACCTTGTGCATGTTTGTATTCTGTTGGGTCGCCATCAAAACTAATTCGATCAAACCCATCCATGTCCATTTTTTGGAGATGCAGTTTGTCCATGATGTCAAAGTATTTAAAACTTTGATTTAAGTTTTGTCCGTCATTCAAGCCACCGAGGTAGTGGATGCCGGTATCAAAGATGGCTTTATCGCGAACAAAAATTTGTAAGCTGCCTCCCAATTGTCGGTTTTTTTCCAGCACCAACACTTTATATCCTTCTTTACTAAGAATGAATGCACTTTCCAGTCCGCCTAATCCACTGCCAATAATTACAACATCGTATTGTGACATAATTTGCTGTTATTTTTTAATAATGTAGGTTATGTTCGAAGTGAGTTTGGTGTTATCAATTTTATGATAATTGAAACCATGTTTTTTTACCACTTCTAAAATAAAGTTTGAAGATACAAATTCTAATTTATTTTTTGTTTTGTTGAATCCCACATTTGTGGAAACAAACTCGGTGTAGCGCGTGCCCCAATGTCTGCCTTTTAAGCTGGAATCTGCATCCCGTAATAAAATCATGCCGCCTGCATTCAAGCTATCCATACATTTTATCAATAATTTTTCTTGTTCAATTACCGGAAGGTAATGCAAGATATCACTTAAAATAAATGCATCACTTTTTGGTAATTCACATTCGGTGGCATCGGCAGCAAAAAAGGAAATGTTTTTTGTTTTCGAAAAACAATTGTTGGCGACAATGATTTTATCTTCATCGTAATCCGTTCCAATCACCACGCGATCTTCACTCATGTAGGCCAGCATGTATGGCAAGAATCCATAGCCACAGCCAATATCCGTGATGGTTCCTTTTTTTGGTAAAAGGGATTCGAACAATTGGTAGTTGTCTTCCAACTTTACTTTGATACGCATGTACCATTCTAAAACCGGACCTTTATAAATATAGTTTTTCGTTAATCGGTTGAAGAAATAATCCACCGTTTCAACCTCTGCTCTTATTTTAGCGTATTCTGCTTTAAAGTATTTGCTAATGTTTTTTGTTTTATCGCTGTAGGTATCACCAAACGATTTGTCATTCGCATCAATACGAGGCAGGTATTTCACAGTAACCGTTCCCGGTTTTAATAAAAAGCTATCGTCTTTCCCTTGCACAAAGGCATTGCCATGAAATACAATCGGAACAATATCGACATTTAATTTTTCTGCAATGTAAAACGCACCTTTATGGAATCGGCCGATTTTAACTGTTTCGGAGCGGGAGCCTTCCGGGAAAATTCCAAGAGAATATCCATCATTGATCAGACCTCTTATTTTATCTAAGTTTTCTTCGTAGCCAGCAGCTTTTGGAATAAAACCTCCCAAGCGAACAATCGGTCCCATGAATGGCGAATCCCATACCCAATCGTTCACCATTAATATGAGTTTTGGATTGAGCGATTGCATCAACAAAGAATCAATCACCGAATGGTGGTTAGCAATAACGATTGCAGGTTTGTTGAGCTTTTCATTTAAGTCGTTGATGATGCGTTTGCGAACATGCACGTTTACATAAATCATCGATTTGGTATAGGCATATCGTAAGTTGTGGAAAATCTTTAATCGAATCTTTTTTGGAATAGGCAATAGTTTGACGATGATGAATCCCAATGGGATGAGTGTAAAGCAGCCGAAGGTGAACCATGCAAATGCAAATACAGATTGCAATAAACTGAGTAAAGTGAAAGGCACACGTTTTTGTTCGGTACGATTTGTAATTAAAAATTTAAACAAAGCCGGTTGGATGGTATTCGAAATAATCAATACCGAAAACATTCCGATGATGGTGATTAATCCGATGGATTTTAAAGCAGGATGAGAAGCAAAAATCAACACTCCAATTCCAATCATGGTGGTGGTAGCAGAAATAAAAATTCCTGTTTTATACGATGCCAGATTTTTTTGTCCGGTTTTGTATTCATTCATCAACGCATCGGTAATAAAGATGGCATAATCGTCACCCAAACCAAAAATGAAAGTAGAGATGATGATGTTGATGATGTTGAATTTAATATCAAAAGCACCCATAATTCCAAGGATGCAGAGCCAGCTCAACACCATTGGGATGTAAGTAATCAATGCCAGTTCAAAGCGTCCGTAGGAAATGATGAGCATGATTAATACCAACAGTGATGAGATGGTAAGAATCAGATTGAAGTTGTTTTTGATAATTTCGATGAAGCGATTTGTCAGGAATTTTTTATCGAATACAATTAGATGTTCCGTTTCTTTAAACGCATTCACCACTTGATCTTCGTTTTCTGCTGTTGTTTTAATAACGGTGACAACGGTAGTTTCATCCGGTTTTTCAGTGATGTAGTTATCGAGCATACTCGACTTTAAACCACTAAATGCACTTGCATCAATGGTGGAAAAGTCTTTGTTAAGCATTTCATAAAAAGCGGAGAATGCATTTTCTTTGAATTTATATTTTTCGCTTTTACTGATTAAATCTGCTTTCAGCTTTTCTTTCTTGTCGCTTGTCCAATAGTCTTTCCAGCGTTTGATACGTTTTTCTTGTTCTTGTTTGGATAACAAGATCGTAGAAATGGTTGAGTACTTTTTTAATATATTCTCTTTTTCCAGTTGATTTAAAAGAGGGATGTTTTTTTCGCTATGTGTTAATGCTTCGTCTAAGTTTTTTCCGCTGGAAACGAGATAAACGCTACGTAAGGAAACATTGCTGATGGAATTTAAATTCTGTTCCGCTTTTGCCAGTTCAGGATCCATGTAGTTGAAGCTCATCATGTCGCCTTCGAAACTGACACGCTGTGAAGTATATACAGAGACTGCTGAAACGAGGATGATGAACCAGATTAAGAGTTTGTTGTTCTCGAATTTATAGGCAGCAATTCTTTCGATGAAGTTGGGTTTGTGATTTTCTGGAGAAGCGGATGCCTTCTTCTTTCGCATAAAATGCGGAAAGATGATAAGCGTAAATAAAGCAGCACCCATCAAGCTGAAGGCTGCAAACATTCCAAAATCTTGTAAGGCTTCCGACTTTACAAAATATAAACTTAACAACGCTCCAATGGTGGTGGTGCTTCCCAGTGTAAGCGGGAAAGAAAGGTCTTTAACGGTTTCTTCGGCTGAGTTGAGATGTTTGAAATGGGTATAGAAGTGAATGGTATAATCCATTGCTATTCCCAGAATGATGGAGCCGGCACCCAAAGCAATGGCAGAAATTTCTCCTTTCAGAAGGTAAAGCATTGCCAATGAGAATGCGCCACCAAATGCAACGGGAATAAAAATCACAAAGAATACTTCGATGCGTTTGAAGAATAAACTGATGAACAGAAATAATCCGACAAGCGTGATGGAAAGAGTAAGAATAACATCACTTTTGATTTGTTTGGCATTGCCCACAGCCACAGCAACACCGCCAAAATATTCAGCATGCAAGCCTTTGTATTTCGAAATGTTGTTGGCAAGCACGGTATCCAGTTTCGCTAAAAGAATAGCGTTTTTAGCTGTTTCGGACGACTTAGGAGTGGGAGTGATAAAGAATAATAAATGCTTTTTATCTTTTGTAAAGATGCAACCGTTTTCCAATTCAAAATTATCATCAAATTGCAAGGTTTGCATCCGTTTTAGAGCATACGGAGTTATTCCGATAGGATCTCTAAGAATGTTTTTTTTCATCACCAAGCTGGTTGGTGAAAGCAGGGTTTTGTAATTTCTTTCTAAGGTCGTGTCCAGTTTCTCAGAAGTAATGAGATGATCTAAGGTTTGATAATCCTTTTCTTCCAGGAAGATGGGCAGATTATCGATAAAGGTATTGTAGACATCGTACATCACATCATCGTTCACTTTATAGGTAATTTCTTTGATGAGCGAAGAGTCGATGCCTTGAAGCGATGCAATTAAGCTGTCGGAGAATTCAATTAATCGATCAGGGTTGGGAGTTGCAGTAGAATCGGAAAGGGAAACAGTAACGACTAATCGATCCAGAAATTTTGAGTTTTTGAAGAAGGTGTTTAGGCGTTCAATCTTGGCATCAGTAGGCATCATCTTGGTGATGTCTTCTTCCATTTTTATTTTGGAAGCAAAGAAACCTACAAACCCTAACGCGCCAAATAATAAAAGGAAGAAAAGAATTCTTCTTTTTTTAAGCAAGCGATAGATGGATGTAAATATAATTCCCATTTAGTTTCTTCTTCTTAACGAATAACTTTTTTTTAGTACGTCATTGCGAGGAACGAAGCAATCTCTTTTGATCGGTTGCCATTCTGCTCATCGTGAAAGATTGCTTCGTTCCTCGCTCCCGATTGCTATCGGGAGATGTTTATAATCTACTTTGGTTTTATTTTTGTTTACTCTCTACTGCTAATTCTTTTTTACCAAAAATCTTCAATAAAACATACGTAATCAGCCCAAACGCAATAGCCATGATTACTGCAAACACCATACTTCCCAATAAGTATTCGTACAAATGCTGCAATACTTTTCCGCTGAATAAATATTCATGCAACAATTGTTTGGTTGTTTCAAGCGTGAGTTGATTGGTTTCAATGGTTTCACTCATGTCTCTTCCCAATAGCCATTGTCCGGTTCGCAAACTACCAAACAACAATATTGGAATCATGGGCGGCACACTAATTTGTGCTGCCAATCCAACTATGGCTTTGTTGAGTTTCATAAAATGTGCCAATACCAATGCTGTTACAAATTGAAATCCCCAAATAGGTATAATTCCCATAAACACGCCAAATGCAACACCTAAAGATTTGCGCATCACGGATTCGTTGGTGTCGAGAAAATATTTTTTAACGACCGCTTTGATATTGGCGATGCTCAAATGCTTAATAATCCGAATGGGTTTGTACCAGAGCATTGCCGGAAAAAACAAATACGTATTCAGCAAGCTGATACGTGTAAAATCTTTTCCAGGTCGAAAATGACTGATGCGTTTTTCACCTTCCGCATAAAAGACTTTAATGGGAACAGGCAAAACTGGGATACCACGCCAGGCTGCTTTCACACTTACTTCAATTTCAAATTCATATTTGGAAGTGAAATAACGTGCACCTTTCATTTTTTGAATAGGGTAGAGGCGATATCCAGATTGAGTATCCGGGAGATTGATGCCGGTAAAAAGCATGAACCAAAAATTAGAAAACTTATTGCCGAAGGTGTTCTTTTTCGGCATGTTTTCCTGATTCAGGTTGCGCGCTCCAATTAACAATGCATCGGGTGTTTCTTCAATCTTATCAATAAATACGGGGATATCGTCAGCAAAATGTTGACCGTCACTATCAATGGTGATGGCATACCGATAGTTTTTTTCCTGTGCAGCTTTAATACCGGTTCGCAGAGCAATTCCTTTTCCACGGTTCGGAGAATAGGAAATGATTTGAATGGTGGTAAATGCTTTTAATAGTTCGTGGGTAGCATCCGTTGCTCCGTCATTCACAACAATGATGTTGTTCGTGAATTTAAGCACATCGGTAATCACTTGAGCGATGGTTTGTTGATTATTATAGGTAGGGATAATCACACAACAGTTTAGTGCATCTATCTTTTTTCTATATAACTCGTAATCAATTATAACCGACATAATTCTTATAGCGTGTAAACAAAAAAATTGCCTCAAAAGGAGGCAAATTTTATAAGCTACAAAAATAGCATTTTTATTGGTTTTTGGGACAGTAAAATAGAATGATTTTAAGCTTAAATCTCCTTAAAATGACCTTTAAACGTGAAGAAGTTGGTTGTTTCGGCAGAAATAAGGCTATCGGCTTGCAAAAGCCCATCTTCTTTGGTTTTGATGGTTAAGCTCATGGTGACATTTCCATTTACTTCCGGATTTAAAATGGCCGTAAATTTCAGATTGTCGCCTTTCACCATTTGAAGTTTTTTATTGGTGATATGCTCCACGGTTTCTTTCACCATTTGCGTTAAACATACTCCGGGTGTAATAGGGTTTCCCGGAAAATGTCCATTGTAAATGTCGTGTTTCGGATTCATTTCAATGCTGATAATGTATTTATCCCCATTTTGTATATCCTTAATTTTAAAGAAGTCGTTTAGTAGCATTTTCGTGTTTATTTCTTTAACAAATTCAGTTCGATTTTCAATTTTATATCGTGATGTTGAATCACAATTGCATTAGGAAAATCGTTTTGATAATTTGAGAGTGTAAAGGTAGTCTTTTTTCTTCTTTTTTTAGCATGTTCGATTTTTACTAAATGAGATGGATTTTCCTCATAAAAATAATAATTGTGGAAGCTTTCTTGAGCACATTTATATACGTTATTGTTATTTTTCGGGTCTCGCAATCGGACATATGATTTTGTCGCATTTTCATTCATGAGTAATGTTTCAATGTCTTTTTGAATTACTTTCAACAGCTTTGGTTTATTGAATTGCGGAACACAATAATGCAGCGTAAAGGCAGTATCCTTAAATTCAAAATCAAATAATTTCATTCCTAATTCTGTAGTGAAAATCACGCGATAGTCTTGTGGCGACATTTGTTTTGTAACCAACAAGCCACTATAATCTTTGCCGTAAACAGTGATATTGGTTTTGAAAAGGAAGGAATTGAAATTGTCTCCGAAAATTGATTTTTTATCTTCAACTCTCCACTTGCGGTCTTCCAGGACGTTTAATTTCCCATAATGACCAAAGTGACAAGCACTAAAAAGAACTGCGATGAAACTACTTAATACTAAATTTTTCATCCGCTATCGGCTGGTTGGTTTTGCGATTGGTAAAATCAATGCTGGTATAATCGTCACTTGGTTCAATCATTTTTACTTTATCCACCGCATAATCGGTTTTGTTGATGTACAATTGAATCACTTTTAAAAAATCCTTTGCGCCTTTTTGTAATGGGGATAATTCTAAAAGATAAAATTTTTCATTCTCATAAAATTTCGCTTTGTAATCCTTGTTGTTTAAGAGGTTTCCTTGAACAGTATTGACCATCATTTCATTAATGCTCTTGAACATTTTATTGGAATTGATGTCGTATTTACTCACTTTCCCATTGTCCTTGATAAACATTTTATCTTTATTGATGGCGATCAGATATTTGTACGGGTCATTGTATTCCCAGCGCAACATGTTCACTTTTTTGAAATGAAAATGCCCTTTGCTGATGATTTTTTCGGACATCACACTTAGATATTTTTCTTGCGTAAAATCACTTTCCAAAGTCGTAATCAATTTGGATTGCGCTTCCATTTTTTGTTTGAATGCAGTGGTGTCTTTCACCGGTTTATAGCCGGCAGGCACTTGTGCGGAAACGAAGAAGGTGATGAATAAGAATTGTATTAGTAATATGTTTTTCATTTTCAATTTACATTTGCGACACACCCCTTACCCCTCTCTAGAGGGGAATGCATTGTGCTTATATTTTTGTTTCTCTCATCTAACTATAAAGCTAGTTAAATGCAAAATTCATATTCAATACTCAAATCAAATCCCCTCTTGAGAGGGGCCAGGGGTGTGTATTTGTTAATTACCCATACCCTTTAAGTTTCAAAAGCTCCTCCACACTTACAATTTTGAAGCCATTTTCTTTTGCAAAATTAAGTGTTTGTTTTAATACTTGGGTTGTTTTTTCCGAAGTATCATGAAACAGGATGATAGCGCCCGGTTTAACTTGTGAAATCACCCGTTGCGCGATTATCTCTTCGCTATCCTTGGTTGTATCTAAGGAGCGTATATTCCATCCGATAATTTCGTAATTCAATGCTTTTGATGCTCGTGCAAGATTGGGAGTAGTAACTCCGTAAGGCGGACGAAAGAACTTCACTCGTTTACGGATGATGTTGTAAATCGCATCGGATGTAGTATTCAATTCATCTATAAATCCCGCTTTACTTTTAAAATCAATAAAAAAGGAATGTGAAAAGGTGTGGTTCCCGATGGTATGTCCGGCTGCATCTATCTTTTTGATGATGCTTTCATTCCCGAGAATATTTTTTCCGATTACAAAAAAGGTAGCAGGAACGTTGAACTCTTCTAAGATGGATAAAATTTTGGGTGTATAAACGGCATTCGGACCGTCATCAAAAGTCAAGGCGATTAATTTTTCATCCGTAACAGCGTTGCAATGAGCTTTTGTATAAAAATTGGATTGGATGGTAGCCGAGCCATAAATAATCAATGCTTTAAAACTGAAGATTGGAAGCAGAAACCACCAAAGACTGATGCCTATGAAGTAATACAGCAAACCGATTGTTATACATTCGATAACAAAACAAAGACTCGCTATTTTAAAGTTTAGCATTGTGAAAGCAAATACACCGAATGATCGGCATCCAGGAATGTATTGTAGATAAGTACGTTTTTAATTTGTTTGGTTTTGTTTTCTCCAATTAAAGTTGCACTTGGAATGGATTGTGTTTTTATAATTTTTGAGGCCAGCCACATTGCAAAACTTCCTGCTGTTTGGTATTCACCGCATAGGTGTTTGAAATAGGTAGATGTGCTGCTTTTGAATAAATTGTCTTTCAGATGGTAATAGGTTTTATCAAAGCGAGCATCACCGTTAATGCCATACACTACCACATCAATATCGTTTGCCGTTAAACCATTTGCAGTCAACAACTCCGTTACTTTCTGTTCAATTTCCTCATTGTTTTCCGGTTTGTAAATGGTTTTGATGCCTCTTAACTTTGCATACGAAGTTTCTGATTGTTCTTTGCTTAAAATAAAAAATGCAGCACCTTCACCGGCAATGCTGCCATTGGTTTTGCTGTTGATGAGTTCCATGGTCGGAACCGATTCTTCTTTTTTCCAGTATCCAATACGATCACAAACACGATAGTATTTTTCGGTCATTTCATCATGACCGCCAATTAAAATATTTTTTGCTTCGCCTTCTGCCAATGTCATCAATGCATCCAAAACTGCACTTTCAAAAGAAAATCCTTTGTGCACATACGTGAAATTGTAGTTCATGCATTTTAGTTGCAATGCAATTTGAGCACTTACGGTGTTGTGAGTAGATTGTATGAATGAGGTAGGAGTAAGGAATTGTTCATCGTTGTGAATGATGGCCCATAAAAACTTTTCGGTATCTTCTAAACATCCCAATGCTGTTCCTGTCATGATAGCATCCGGCATTTCAACCTTCGCATCTTTAAAGCAAACGGTAGAAGCGGCAATACTCATCTTGATGATGCGTGCCATTCTTCGTGCAAGCGTAGGATTTAAAAATTCTTTGTAAGAAGGTTCGATACAAGAAAGGTATTTTGAATTATGTTCCACTACTTCCGATAAAAAGTCGGTAGCCTCAAATGTTTTTTGAGGAGAAATAATTCCCATGCCATTGATATATCCTTCCATTTTATTGATGTCTCGAGAATATTAATGCGGATGTGTTTCCTCCAAATCCAAAAGAGTTGGATAAAACATGAGTTATTTTTTTACTTCTATCCAATTGAGTTGTTGGTTTAAAACTCAATTCTTCCATTGGTGTTTTGTAATTCATGTTCGGGAAAATCACATTGTGCTGGATTGCCAAAACAGAAAAAACGGCTTCTATGGCCGCGCAAGCGCCCAATGTATGTCCGGTGTATGCTTTTGTGGAGCTGATGCTCGGCACATTTTTATTAAACAATCTGTCGATGGCAGTGCCTTCCGACATGTCATTGATTGCGGTTCCGGTACCATGTGCATTGATGTAATCAATATCACTTGGTTTTAATCCGCTTACTTTAAATGCTTTTTCCATCGCCAAGTAAGCACCTGCTCCATCAGGGGAAGAAGCGGTTTGATGATAAGCATCGTTTGAATTTCCGTATCCGGAAAGTTCAGCTAAAATTTCTTTTCCTGCAGCAGCTTTTTCAGATTCAATTACAATGAATCCGGCACCTTCGCCTAGGTTTAAGCCTTGACGGTTGGCATCAAAAGGTTTGCAGTGTTCTTTATCTAAAATCATCAACGTCATAAAACCATTGATGGTAAAGCGCGACATAGAATCGGTTCCACCAACGATAACGCGATCAAGTAAACCATGTTTAATTAAACGTGCACCCAGCATGATGGAATTAGCAGAGGAGGAGCATGCAGTAGAGATGGTCGATAAATAATCTTTAACGCCCAAGTTGTCAGCAATAAATTCGGTACTGTCGCCACATTCGTGTGCTTCAATGTATTTAAGCCAGTCACCGGTTTTTTCCGGATTCAAATAGTCCAGCCATAAGTCTTCGGTCATTCCCATTCCACCAACACTGGTAGCAGAAATGATTCCGGTTCTGAATTCTCTGATGTTTTTTATTCCTGCAGATTGTACAGCTTCTTGTGCTGCAATTAAGCCGAGTAGGGCAGTGCGAGTACTTTGTTTGTCGGGAGTTAATCCCGCCATCGCTGTAAGTTGTTCATTCGTGGATTTAACTTCTCCAACCGGAACATTGTCTTTATGACGCGAACGCACATTTTCCAATGTTCCAATACCGGATTTGAGTTGCTCCAATGAAGCCAGCGACTCCGCAACATTGTTTCCAATGGCAGAAATCACCCCCATACCTGTAATGTAGATTTTCGAAGACATATTTAAATTCAAATAAAACCTAACAACTAATAAATGACTTCAGTATCTTTCTAAATCACCTAATCACCTAATCACCTAGTCACCTAATCACCTAGTCACTTAGTTACCTAATCAACTAGTCAACTAGTCACCTAGTCACCTAGTCACCTAATCACCTAGTCACCTAGTCACCTAGTCACTTAGTCACCTAGTTACTTCTTATTGTCTTGAATAAATTGCGCCATTGTGCGGATCGATTGGAAAATCTTTTTTCCGTCAGCAGGGTTTGCAACTTTAATTCCGTGATTTTTTTCTAAAAGTACAATTAGCTCCAAAGCATCAATTGAATCCAAACCAAGTCCTTCTCCAAAAAGAGGAGCATCCGCATCGATGTCTTCTTTTTTTAAATCTTCTAAATTTAACTGTTCAATAATTTCACCTTTAAGTTGATCAATTAATGCATCCATTTTAGTTGTTTTGTTTAGTTGTTGTATAATTTGTTTAATTGTACTGAGTTGTGTTCAATGTTTAATCCGTCTGCTTGTTTTTCAATTGTATATAAAAATGCTTCGTAGCTGTTTTCATAAAAATCGACCCAGCCGGTAATGCAACATTTTGCTTTATTCCCATTCAAAAGTGTGTTTGTATACGAACTCATGAAATCGGCATCAAATTTATCAAAAATAAAGAAAGTATTCTCTCCTTTTATGCAATTTCTTATGGCTATTTCTCCAATCAAAATATTGGGTAAAGTGTATACAAATACAGCAGGACTAGGGAAATAGTTGTTTTTGTCGGAAATGGTGTGCTGGTGCTCCGTATCTATTTCCAAAGAAGAAGCCGCATTTGCGATGATAATGGACACATCTTCAGCAGTGTATTTTGTAACAAGTGGGTTCGCTTTTATCAAAATGTCGGAAGCAACAAAGGCCAATTTGCACAAAGCATCCATTTTATAAAACTTCGGATAATTGAGTTGAAAATGTTTGTAGGCAGCTTTTAGAAACTCTCCGGCAGGAAGTGATGCTTCCGAAAATGTTTCGTTTCCGTTTACATTCACCTTTCCGTTTTTAATGGAACAATAGGATGTGATATAATTTTTTTGCTCCATTAGTTGTTTTGTACTTTTTGAAAAAACACGGCAGCATTGCATCCGCCAAAGCCCGCAGCGGTTTTTAAACAATTGTTTATTTCGGCTGCAGTTGTGTGTTTAATAATGTTAATTGGTTTGGTGACACCCAATTCAGAAAAGTTATACGTGCCAATCAAGGTATTTGCGCGCATCGAATGAATACCGATAATGGATTCAATTAATCCTGCTGCACCTAATGTATGGCCAAAATAACTTTTTAAGCTATTCATGGGAACGTTAGCCAATTCAGCATCGGTGATGGCCAATGATTCCATATCATCGTTGTAAAGTGTTGCTGTGCCGTGTCCGGAGATATAACTCACGTCAGATGCTTTTATGTTTGATTCTTTTAATGTCTTATCAATGGCAATGAACAATCCATCTCCAGTGCGTGATGGTCCGGAAATGTGATTTGCATCGTTTGAGCTGGCGCCACCTGAAACTGTTATTAGTTGTTGGTTGTTAGTTGTTGGTGTTGTGTTTGAAAGCACAACTGTTCCGCAGCCTTCTCCAAGAGAAATTCCATCACGTTTTGCATCGTATGGTTTTGCAACTTCATTGCTAATGGCTTTGAAGGATTGAAATCCGGAGACAACAAACTGTGTTAAAATATCAACCCCGCTCACAATGATTGTATCGTATTGATTGGTTTCCAATAATCGTTTTCCTAAAATGATCGCCAATACACCGGAGATACAAGCATTTGAAACGATAAGTGGTTTATTCGGGTTGTTAAAGTGGTGTGCAATAACGTTCGCTGTTTCCCAGAGATACACTCTTTTTTTATCGAATTTAGAAGCGAGTGAAGGATCTAAAAGGTCGATATTCCCTTTGGTAGTTGAAAGGATGAGGAGTGTTTTTTTATTGGTGATATCGATGTTGGGATTTTGTTTTAGGCAATCATTGATGGATAGCAAAACCATTTTTTCCAAGCGGGTGAATTCTGCTTTTGTATTCAGTTTTTGAAATTCCGAATTTAATTGCTGAGTGTCAATCACTGCGGCACAAACAGGTTCAGCAGAAAGCGCAGAGTTTTCCAGGCGTTGAACACCCGTATTCTTTAGCTTCAGTTGTTCAAAATTTTCGGAACTTGTAAAGCCTAAAGGAGAAATGATATTATCGGCAACTATGTAAGATTCTAATTTCAATTTCTACTTCTTTTAATACTTTGTCATTTCAATCACAAGCTTCCTTGTTTGTCATTTCGTCCCAATAGCTATCGGGATTGGAAGAGAGGACATCTTGCGAATAGTAATCATTCGATTTCCAAGTTTTTCTGTTTCCAATTCTCAAAAAACTCGGGAACTACAATATGTAATTCGTGCTGCAGGTTCATAAAAACTTGTGTCGATTCACCGGTAGCTACCAATTCACCATCCGATTCACGGTAGATGGCATACTTGAAAATGATTTTAGCTGCAGGAGAATGAATGTATGTGGTAACAATTTTTACATGATCACCATATTTCACAATCTTTTTAAAATCTACATTTATCTTAACAAGCGGAGTGGCAAAGTTGTTTTTGTAAACATCCAAATATCCTAATTCATATTGTCTTCCAAATGCTTCTCTACCATCTTCAAAAAATTTCAGGTAATGACCATGCCATACAATTCCCAAGGCATCCACTTCACTAAATCGTACCGGAACAATGGTAGAATTGGTGAGTTGTTGAGGAGTTGTTTTTTTCTTATGTGACAAGGTTTCCATCTGTTTTTATCAATGCGAATGTATTAAAAATATATCAATTTGTAGAGCAAGTTTTCATGATAAATATTAGTGTTATTTATGATGATTCTTATTGTAAAAATAAGCGATACCGAGGGTTGCAAAACAGAAGACAATGAGCTTGGTTGCGTGTGGAACAATGCTTTGAACATCGCCACCATTGAGGAACAATTTATGAAATGCACTTAATCCCCAGTACAAAGGTGAAAATTCCGACATCAAGCGAAGATATTCGGGCATTACAAATACTGGAACCCATATGCCACCCAAAGCGGCCAAAATAACCACGGATACGGCTCCAAAAGTGGATGCTTGCTGGTGCGTTTTAAAAATGGTACCGATTAAAATTCCATAGCCTGTAGCTGCTAAGCCTGCCGAAATAGCAACAATGGTGATGGCAAAAATACTATTGCCGATAATTAATACCGGCAATCCTAATTGAGGAAGAATGTATAACCCAACCATCAACATCAATACACATTGAATCAAACAAATAAGCAGGTAGGCGCAGATTTTTCCAATTAATACGGTGATGTAGGATCCCGGCATAGTTAAGATTCGGGTATAACTTCCTTCGTCACGTTCTTTAATAATGCTGCCCGACATGGAAATCACAATAAAAAACATTCCGAAGATGGTCCATGCCGGCACATTGTGCTGTACCGAATTCAGTTTTAGTTCTTCTTCTTTGGTTTCAACAGTGTTTACTTCTTTAAAGCTGACAAAGTCTTTCATCTTTTCCTGCTTCCCGTTTTCGTCAACTCCTTGTTTCAATTCTTTGTTAAAAAGGGTGAGTAAGGTTTGTGTTTCAATTTTTGATGTTGATTGCTTTAATGTGCTTAAAATAGAAGCTTTGAAAGATTTTTTTGTGTCGGGTGAAAATAAAATTTCTAGGTTTAATTCTGCAGCAATGTTCTCCGCATTTATTTCTGATGAGTCGGTTAAGCCGGCTTCGTTTAATTTGGTGGAAACAAAGTGTTGTACTTTCGAATTGAGTAAATCACTTGCTTTATTAGGAACAATAATCGCAATGTTGAAATCACCCGCTTTCACTTTTTGTTTTACTTCTTCCGTGGTGAGCGTTTGTTTGGTGATTTCAAAAATTTTGGATTCACGTAAATTGCTATCAATCGTACTTCCCAGGTTTCCTTTGTCGTTATTCACCAATAATAAAGGGATTTTCATTTCCTGATAGTCGCGGAAAGGGGCATCCTGAATAAGCGCCATCAACGTAATCATGGCCATGGGCATAATAAACATGATGAGTAAGCCTCCTTTGTCGCGCAGGAGGATTAACATTTCTTTTTGTATGGTTGAATAGAGTCTTAACATTAATCGCGCAACATTTTTCCTGTCAACTTTAAAAACAACTGTTCTAAATTTTCTGTTTCATGTTCTTTAATCACGGCTTTCGGTTTTCCGGAGGCAATGATTTGTCCGTGATCAATAATGGCAATTTCGGAGCATAAATTTTCCGCTTCTTCCATCAAGTGGGATGTATAAATGATGGTGCATCCCTTTTTATTTAACAAGTGTAAATGTTCGGTAATTAAGTTTCTCGACTGCACATCAACACCCACGGTAGGTTCATCTAAAAATAAAATTTTTGGAGAATGCAAAATGCCGGCTACTAAATTGATTCTGCGTTTCATTCCACCTGAAAACGTTTCGATGCGATGATTGGCATGTGATGCTAATCCAACTACTTCGAGGTTTTCTTGAATTTTAGTGCGCAAGTTTTTCCCACTTAAACCGTACATGTTTCCAATATACCGTAAGTTTTCGTATGCAGTTAGCGTAGGATAGAGCGCGATTTCCTGCGGCACGACACCAATGATTTGTTTGATTTGTTGTATTTGTTTGTTTAAGGATAAACCGAGAACCGTTGCTTCACCGCTGCTGGCTTTTATTAATCCACAAAGAATGGAAATGGTAGTTGTTTTTCCTGCACCGTTTGGGCCCAGCAATCCGAAGATACTTCCTTGTTCAATTGAAAATGTGAGATTATCGACTGCAGGAATTGCAGCGTCTTTGTATGTTTTTCGGAGATTGAATACTTCAATTGCTGCAGTGGTAGCCATTACTTATTTTTTGTCGACCTGTGCGAAGGCGAATGACTAATCTTTTTTCAAAAATATTTTCATTTCGCAGCTGGCAACAGGAACGCCATTGACAGAGCTTTTTGCGGAGATGAGCGTAACTTCAAATACAACCGCTTGAACAAATATTTCAGTTTTTAATTCAGCACCAACAGGAGGTAGTTGATGAATCACTAAGTTTTTGATTCCACCAATATATCCCAAAGGAGGTTTAATGGCTTCACCGTTTGCTTGAAGTAATTGAAAAATGTAGCCTAATCGTAAACCGGCAGTTTGTGCGATGTTTTCCATCAATCCCGGTTCACACAATACTCCGTTTTTACAGAAGACATTGTCTTCACGGATTAATAATCCTGAAATGGAGTAGGTATCATCATGAAACCACAATTTATCCACCATTTCCATGGGTGGTTTTTGAGGTAGTAGTGCAGATACTGCAGCGCCTTCAATAATTGGAGTTTCGATTACTTGTGTCATTTATACTACGGTAAATAATGCGTTAGCGTATGAGAAGCGAGCACTTTCAGGAACAGTAATCGCTATTTTTTGTCCTTTTTTTAATTTTCCTGAATTCATTAATTCTTCAATAGCAATAAAAATGGATGCTGCACCGATGTTACCAACGGATGTTAAATTAACAAACCATTTTTCTTGCGGTAATTCCACACCGTATTTTTTCATTTCATCATCTACTTTTGAACGGAAATATTCAGATGAAATATGTGGTAAAAACCAGTCAATGCTTTGTGGATCCACATTGTGTTTTTTGAATAGCTCAACGTATTTTTTTGTTCCTAACTGTGCAATGTGTTTGTCTAATAAACGAGCATCTTGTTTCATCGCAAAGATTGATTTTTCCAACCATTCTTTGGGTGTAAATTCGCTATAACCATGTAGGTTTCCTTCTGCATCTTTTTCTCCGCCCACATACATACATGCTTCTACTTCGTTTGCAAATGAACAGATTTCAATCCATTCAATTTTTAATGACAATCCATCCGGATTGGGTTTGTTGCTCAGCAGTGTTGCTGCTGCACCATCCGAAAGCATCCAACGTAAAAATTCTTTTTCAAAAGCAATGATTGGATTTTCTTCTACTTCTTTTAATTTTTGTGCTTCTTCTTCAAATGTTTGTGACGACATCCAAGTCGATAGTTTTTCAGATCCGGTAGAAACGGCATTGTTGGAGTTGCCGGTTAACACCGACATGTATGCGTATTTCAAGGCATTCATTCCCGAACAACAAGAGCCGGAAAATGAAATTGCTTCAATTGGTTTTGTTTTTAGTAAACCATGAACCATTACCCCGTGAGCAGGTAATAATTGGTCGGGTGAAGTGGTACCGCTTGTTAGCAGTTCGATCTGATCCAAGGTAAATCCATTGGTGCATAATGCTTTAATCGCCTCTGCTGTAAGTTCGGCATTGGTATGAGTGCTATTGCCTTCCTTATCACGTGCATAGTAACGCGTTTTTATTTTATTGTTACGTAAAATAATCGCCTTCGAACGTGATTTTCTTCCATCCACAACACCCAGGTAATCTTCCATCTCTTCATTACTAATCGGATTGCCGGGTAGAAATTTGGCAATACGATTAATGTAAACTGATCTATCCATAAATTGTATTAAATGCGTTTGTTTAGTTTATAGTAATGAACAGAAATAGTCCTATAATGTTCAAAATTTCGTGCAAACGCAAAAATAAGGTAATTTATCAATTTAGAGGGTACTTTGAGCCATTATTTTCAAATAAAATTGCTGATGTTGGATAATCAGAAAAAATAACTAAACGACTAGCGGAGTGTGTTTTGGGAGTAGTAATCGACTTGTTTTTTTATTTTTTGAGGAAATAGGATGGGTGCCAATCGGGATATGATGGTGATGATAGGCGAAAGAAGTAAAATGGCTGTCGGCAACACAATGCCGAATATCCGAACTCTGGTTCTTCTCGCGGCACTTCCGGATGTGCCTTTTTTAGAAATATAATTGGCGTAGAGCGGGAATAAATCTCTTCCTCGCCCTTCCATCAGCAATAAATTCGATTTAATATTGATAGCACCTGCATCAACCAATTCTTGTTGTTGGGTTTCATAGTCTCCGCTTTTCAAGTGTTTTAAAAGGATTGCTCCGAATTTAGGGGCCAATTCCTCCAAATCTTTATCCGATACGCCATATTTCGGAAAAATGCCCATGTATTTTTCCTTTACACCGCCTAAAACAAAGGCCAAAACAGTAACTAAGCTCACCAAATTAGACGCTTTATCAACAAAGGTGATGTTTCCCACCAATTTTGCCTCTAAATTTTTCAAATGCACTTTCATTTTCTCCTGTCCGTTTAGCCACATATTTCTGCAAGCCAAAACCGTTACAACCGGTTTGTCCTTCAATAATTTTTTTGCTTCTTCGGTTTGCAAAAAGGTATTGATGGGTATGCAAATGGATAAAAACCAAGGTTGATATGCAATAACCACTAAATCGTAATGAATGGTTGGATCAATGGAAAAGGGTTTTAATTCGGTGGGAATCCCATGAACGGTTTCTGGAAAAACATCAAAAAAGTCCATGTAACTCCATGGGTAGGGATATGCTTTTGTAGGTTCAATTTGCAAGTAATCAATGGAAACAGCCTCTTTTTCTAAGGGTGCAAGTGTTGATTTTAAAGCTTTATGAAGCTGACCGGTTTGAGTATAATAAACAACTAGAATTTTTTTCATACAAATTATCGGCCTTTCGCCATGCTCGTTTCTTTATCAAAAAGGATGGTTAAATTGATTGTCGGAATTTTTAAAGGCGTTACTTCTTTAAATGCTTCTCGCCAAATAATGGTCATATCTACTTTTTGCATATCTCCCGAGTCAATTGGAATATCTTTCCATGCTACCTTAAAATCATCTTTATTTCCTTTGTCGAAAATGATGGGTTTGTCGTTTAAATAATTAGCAAACTCTTTCCCGTCCGGCATTTTTGTAGCGATTTTATTGGTTTCAATAATTCCAATTTTATCACCGTTGTATGACACTTTAAATTTAGCATCTGTCTTTGCGGTCTCTTTTTAAAGCCATCCAAAACAACTGAAAATTCGCCTGTTTTAAATTCATTGTTGGCAGGAGGTAATTTAAAATCCGGAGTTACATTGCCGGCTGCATCGATTGTTACTTTATAAAGTCCAGCCATTAAGAATTCAAAATTTTCCGGTACCACATAATTGCCTTTGATGTCAACAATTCTCCAGTCTCTATCGCCCGGACGAATCACCAGCCATTTTTCAATGGGTTTTACTTTGCTGCCTTTGATACTGAATTCACATTCGGAAGGTTTGAAGATAATGTAATCACCGGATTTGTTGATGATTGTAATCTTGAATTTTATACCGGTAGGAGTAGCCACCGCATCATCAATGGTGATTTTTACATCCATGTTTTCAATCGTTTGATCTTTGTAAAAGGTTTTCTCGTACTTAATTACTTTTTCTTTTTTCTGAGAGAAAGCCGATGATGAAATGCAAAGAATGAGTAAGATAGAAAGGATGTGTTTTTTCATATCGATTGTTTTAACAATTGTGATACCAAAATTAACATTAAATTTTTAATAAGCCATTTTCTAATTCGATGTCAAACATGTCCAATAAAAAAAGCAGCTCCGAAAATTCAGAGCTGCTTTTTTTATAACATCACATCAATTTATTTTTTTGCTTCTGTCAATGCTTCGTCAAATTCAAACGTTAAGGTTTCATTTTTTAATTTTTCCGGACTTACTTCTGTAAATGTTTCATTCCATTTAATGAACATTTCTACTTTTTGCATGTCCATGGCTTTTCCACCTTCCATGCGTTCCCAGTTTCCAGAAATGGTTTCGATTTGTCCTTTGGTCATCAAAATCGGACCTTTTTTAGCAAGTAATCCTTTCGGTTGTACCGATGCATATTCGTTGCCATCAGGCATTTTTAATCCAATTTTGCTTGGGAATACAATCGCTACTTTATCACCATTGTATGCACAATCAAATTTCGCTTCTGTTTTACCGGATTCTTTTGTCAGCTTCGACATGTTTAAACTGAAATTTCCGGCTTTGAAATCATTCTTTGTTGCAGGTAGTCTGAAATCTGCTGCAGGAACAACAGTTCCATTGGTCGATACTTTGTATAATCCACCAATTTCAAAGCTGTAATTTCTTACATTGTTGTAGCCAGCACCTTTCAAATTTACAATCAACCAATCGGATGAATTGGGTTCAATTGTTTTTGGTTTTTCTGATGGTTTGGATTCTTTACCGTTGACAACGAATTTACATTCTTCCGGTTTGAACATGATGTAATCAGCCGTTTTGTTGGTAATTTTTAATTTGAATTTTGTTTCTCCGTCTGTTGAAACAGCATTGTCAACCGAAATAGTTACTTCGCTTGTTTCCAGAAGGATGTTTTTATAATACAGTTTATCGTATTTTTTTTTTTTGTGCAGTTGCAGACAACATACATGTTACTGCGATTAATGCGAATACTACTTTTTTCATAATTATTATTTTTGGTTTGGTTGGGGTTTGCAATTCTTTTGCCAAAGATAGAAAAGACAAAAGAATCTAAAATTGATATAAGGGTTTAAAAAGGTAATCCGAAATCAATTTTTTGCTTTTTTGCTTTGTAATGCCTTTAAATACTGAAAAGTTTTTAGCTGTTTGTGAATTCATAAGAAGTCTAGTTCTCGATATTGTTTTGTCTTTTTTGCCACAGATTCGCAGATTATTTATATGTGTTTATAATTTAGGCAGATTTTTATGTCCACAATCAGTTTTTATTAACCAACAAAATCAGCCAAAATTTTTATTTTAAAATCTGTGAATCTGTGGCTAATTTTTATTTGATTGAAGAGACTTAGCATAGTAAGAATCTAATCCAATTTTATTTTCGACAACTTAATAAACGCTTGTTTTTCGATATCGGAAATCTGCATTAATAAATCTGCACTTTCTTCAAAATCTTTTTGTTCATTCAATCTTCCTTTGTAGATACGTCCCATATTCACAGCACTTGCTCTCCATAAATCACCTGCTTTGGTGAAATCTTCTGAGATTTGTAACAATTGATCTTGTTTCACATACTGATGTGCTTGCTCTAAAAATGCAGCAAACAAAAAGCGGAAGCCTCCGCCACCGGTACCAATTTCTTCTTGCATACGCACAATTTGTCCTAGATACAAACCCGCTTTTCTTGGGCCTAACTTATCTCTCCAGATTCTGATTTTTTTTGCGGTATATTTAATTCCCGCTACACCACCAATATTTCCGGGGATATGCAGCATGTCACGTGAACTGCGTTTGATGCCTTTGATAATGCCATTGCGAATCATTTCCTCTGTAACAATTCCTACTTGTTCGGGAAAGTACACATGTCCTTTCGGAGCCAAGGGACCTTTTGCAAAACGAACTTTTAGCATATCCTCTTCTGAAAGGTGTGTTACGGTTTCCATCACCGGGTCGCTGATTAAATAGTTTCCGTTTTCTTTTCCGTAAACAATTAAATTGTGTGCATTGAAATGGAAACGATATTCCGGTGGGAAATAGGGAAGGTTGAAAACACCAACCTGACAACCAACAGGAACGCCTTCCTTTACTTTTTTATCTAAAAATTTTACTGCCGCTTCTTCACTACTGAATTTTTCACGATGTACTTTTACACCTAAGGATTTGCAGGTGCGACTGAAGATCCAGCCGGGCATACTTCTGTAAGTGATTGCCGGACCATTGCTGATGGTTAAAAAAGGAATGTGCAAATAAAATATTCCTGAGCCCATCCCGAATGCCAAAGGCTCAGTCATGAAATCCAATCCATGATAACGCAATAAACTTGTTGCTACGCCATTTTCGCAATGTGCTGCTTGTATATGTTTAAATTCTTTCTCCATAATTTTACGTTCCAAATCCTTTTGGGATTATAACTTTTATTTGGTACGTCATTGCGAGGGACGAAGCAATCTTAGATGAATAGGAGTTGATTAACTATCTGTGAAAGATTGCTTCGTTCCTCGCAATGACGGTTATTATGTTCTTTACTTTTTAAATTTGGTTAATTGTTTACTGCCTATTGATATAATTGCCAGTTACCCTTTAAAATTTTTCAATTCTTCCACCGTAATCTCAAATGCTTTAGCATAAATCGCTAACTTTTTTTCACTTAACGATTTAAAGACATTTGGTTTCATGTGTCGTTTTATGGTGAATGTCCAGAAGCCGGTATAGCCTGTTAATACAGGAAAATCCATGATGCGCAATTCCATGAAATAATAAATCGGGCTCTTTTCTCCGTTCTTTACAGCCAAGCGAGCTTCTTCCGTGCGTTCTTTGATATCGTCCCAGGCATTGTCCAATGCTTGTTTTTTTACTTCCCAGCCGGTACTTAAATCGGTGGTGTATTTTCCTTCTTTATCTTTCACATACATCAATTCCCTGGTCATGGAAGCCAATGCTGATTCGTCTTGTGGAAGTTCTTCTTTTTTCATGTGCTGAATATAGAATTATTTAATCAAATGCAGTGTTGTTCAATTGTAGCTAACCACTTATTGTATGCGATTCCTGGCGCTTCTTTTCTAATCGTATTTAATTTGTCTACCAGTTCGTTCGCGTTTGATTGAAGCAACAATTTACAAGCACGTTCTGTATCATTTGTAACGGAATTGGATTCTACTCTGCTTTTTATTGCCAATGCTGCTCCAACTGTTAATGCAATGGAATATTCCTTTGCTGTTTTTTTTAGTTCAAGCAGTGTGGCATCTTCACATCCACCCACATATACGCTTGCAATGCCAATTCCTCTCCACAAATCAACCCTCCGTTCAGACGGAAAGGTATTGATAATTTCGCTGCATTTTGTTGGATTTCCTGCCGCTAAATACCAAATACTTCTTCCTACTCCTTGATCGTAATGATTTAAATCTGATGAATCAAATTTATCAGAATTTTTCAAATTTTTGATGGTTGCTCTTTGTCTGAAAACACCATCATAATAACCCATTCCATCTAAAACACGCGGAACCATAAACGGATCCAAAGAATTAAATAATGCACTTGTTTCTTTGTTTTCCTTTGCCAATGCCCAACCTAACCCCACATGCAATTGAACTTCGTAAGTAGCTTCCGATTTTTTACAAAACAAGTTCCAGTTTGTTAACGTGTTCTCTGCAAGAAGATCCTGTTCTGCAAACGCCATTGCTGCTGCTTCATAAGCGACCGAACGAAATTCATTTTCAACCTTGTCCAGTTCAATAATAAAAGTCGCAAGGTCATTTGTTTGTAAAGCCTGTTCTTTTGATTCCTGAAAAAGTGTTTTAATCTTTTCCATCTTTTCTAAAACAGCGTTTTGCATGAGCCTACGTCTTATTTTTTATCGTAAAACCACATCACATTCACATCTTTTTTGATTGCTGCATCTACCGGTAAGGCCATTTCGCTTGTGGTATCAACCGTTTTCGTTAAACTAATCGTATACGGATTTACGTTCATGTCCAACGGTGTTCCTTTCACTTGGTGACTGATATGTCGGAACATTTCAGCTGCAATCTTTTCAATCATTCCCATGTTTGAAGTGATTTTTTCAAGCAATGCTTTTTGACTTCCATGTTGAAATTCGATTCCTTCCTGAAATTGACGCATGTACATCAAATCAAACGGGTCGATGTAACGATTGGTGAATGTTGCATGTTCATGTGGCAACCATTGTAAAAATAAATCCTGCATGATTTTATTCAATGCCTGGAATTTTGTTCCAATACCGTTTTCTGAAACAAACAAATCACGCAACACTTTTAAATCGGTGTACCCTTTGTTGGTAAACAAAACACAAGGAACCGACCAGTAAATCGCCCAATCCCAGAAAATTTTGAAAACCATGATCTGAGTATTTCCCATCAATTTATATTTATCCTGATAGAGTGGAAGCCAGCTCTCAAACCATCTTAAATGCATGGTTTCATAGACTTCGGTACGCAAGGAGATATCTTCACCGGCTTTGTCACGTAAAATTAAATCGGACAACCAAGTATTGTTCATGGAGATGAAATCACTTCCGGGAGAATAGAAAGGATCTAAGAATGCTCCGGCTTCACCGGTGCAGGCCCAACGTTCTTTTGAATACATTCTGCCGCTGTTGTGTGCAAAATGCTTTAAGATGCGGAAGTCCATGAGTTCTTCTTTAGGCGGACAAACATATTTCGCAGCCAATGGCTCATTTTTCTTCACCCATTCAACCGCTTTTTCATATGTGTTGATGGTGTTGAACGGATGTAAATCTTCATCTGCCACAATTCCAATGCTGGTGTTTTTTGAACCCAATGGAATCACCCATAACCAATATCCTTTGTCAATAAAATGCACTGTACTCAAGTAGCGTAATTTAGGCGCTAAGAAGTTTTTCCATTCTTTGTTCTCACTCCAATCATCAATATCCACAACCCCTTTCACACGATACCAAACGGCATTTACATTATGAGGTGCTTCTTTTTCAAATTTTAATTTTCGTTTTAATAGGCTGAAACGACTGGTTGCATCTACTACCCAGCGTGCTTTTAAACGCTTTTCCTCTTCGTTGTGATTGAAAATAACAGTATGTCCAGCTTCATCAAATTCCACATCTTTCACGCGGGCACTCAACATAAATTCGGTGCCCAGTTCTTTGGTGTGTTTTTCTAAATAGTTTTCAAAGGTTCCTCTATCCAGCTGATGGCTTGGTGTTGGTAGTTTTAAGCGAGGCCCCAATTCAACACGTTCGGAAATATCTTGTTTGTCGTCTGTATGAAAGAAAAAGCGTAGACCGTGTTTCGGTAATTCAAATTCTTCTAAATAGTCTTTTAGTCCCAGTACTTCACGGAAATAGTGAGTTGCTAATTCAACAGTCGATTCACCTACTTTGTGTGCGGCAACCGGAGCAATGCTATCACGGTATTCCATAATCAGAATGGAAACATCAGGGTTCGCTCGTTTTAATTGGATAGATAGTGTAAGTCCGGCCAGACCACCACCTGCAATAATCACATCGTATTGTTTTTGCATAGGTTTTTTCGTTGAATGGTAAAAATAGTAAAATTACAGGCATAAAAAACCATAAAACAAGCTGATTTCTACACGTATAAGCATGAACAAATATTTCATACATTTGTTTGGATATTCAAACAAATACGACATTGAAAACACGGTTACTTTTTATCGGAATAGTGGTTCTAACCATCTGGATCAGTTGCAAGAAAGAGGAAAAAGGAACTCCCGGACCGAATGAAATTTGGTTGGAATACAAAGCGTATAATCCGGGGCAATTACAAGTGGATTCAGGCACAACAGTTACGTTTATCAATAAAGACAATTCAAATCACTCGGTAACATCCAGCAGTGGTATTTTTAGCAGCGGAAAAATAAGCAGTGGAAATTCGTATACGTATACGTTCAATACTGTTGGAACCTATTATTTTTATTGTGATTATCACTCCACAAATTCTTCGGAGCAAGGTGCGATTGTGGTGAGATAGTTGTTCTTCGAATAAAAAAAATTATTCCTGATCTTTCCAGAAAGCATAATAGTTAAACCATTGTTCCGGGTAGCGAACCACCATTTTTTCTACTTCATCTAAATACTTACGAAGTAATTCTTGAACGGCTAATTCGGTTTGTTTGGGATCGCGGGTGCGTTTCACTTGAATCGGGTCGGAGGCAAAAAAGTGATAGTGGGTAGCACTTTCTTTTACAGCAAATACAACTGAAAGCGGAACTCCGAATTTGGCAGCCATGATGAACGGACCGGCAGGAAACTTCGCTGTTTTACCTAAAAAGTTGGCTTCAATGGTTTGTACACCATCGCGGAAACGGTCGCCATGCATCACCACCAATTCGTTTTTGCTAAACGCATTGTGAAGTTCAATCAAATGTCCCATTTCGCCATCTTTGATGGCGATAATGTTCACATTCTTTTTTTTCTGAACACCATCCATGTATTCTTTGATGTTGGCACTTTCGTTTTCGTACATCAAAATGTTAAAGGTGGTGTTCAAGCGGTTTAATAATTGTCCGGCTATTTCCCAATTTCCGATATGTGCACTCACTAAAATGCCACCTTTGCCCATTTCTGCAATCTTATCTAGATTTTTGCCTCCATCGTGGTTGATGGTGAATTTGGTTTTCACTCCGGCAAGTAAAGCTACTTTGTCGAGAATGGTTTGTCCGAATACATAATAATTTTTGTAAATTTTTAAGCGGGTGGTAAAGCGTTTGTATTTTAAAACATCGTGGTAAAAATAGAAGATGCTTTTGTTGGATTTGCGGGCGAACAGAAAATAATAAAGGGCTACAAACCTTAGTACGATGTACGCGAGTCGAAGCCCTAAATGATTTAAAATAAATACAAATATCTTATGGCCTAATACTGTTCCTTTGGATTTTCCTTCCCACTTTGCCATGTTGGTTGTTGGTTTTTAGTTGCTGGTTGTTAGAGGATAATTACCAATAACTAACAACAAATCCCGATAGCTATCGGGACAAACAACTATTATGCTGTTGCTTTTTCAGCCACTTTACGATTTACGTAATCGTAAAAATTTTGGAATGTATGGATATTGATAAAATCTTCTGCAACTACTTTAAATCCGAAATTACTTTCGATAATAACTACTAAATCCACATAATCTAAACTATCCAAACCTAATGTTTCACGAAGGTTTGCATCCGGATTAATTTTGTCAGCATCTACTTCAAATTCGTCCACTAAAAAGGCGTTAATTCTTTCTATAATTTCTGCTTGTGTCATTGAGGAGTAATATTTAATTATTTAATTTTTTTAATGATTAAGGATGAGTTCGTACCACCAAATCCAAACGAGTTGGACAAAAATACATCAATATTTTTTTCTGTAGTGGTTTTCGCAATATTTAATTTTGCTGAGGCCTCATCAGGGTTTTCAAAGTTGATGTTGGGAGCAACAAAGTTATTTTGCATCATCAGCATGGAATAAACAATTTCACTGGCTCCAGCCATCCAACATTCGTGCCCAGTCATCGATTTAGTAGAACTTACCAAAGGTTTGCTTTCTCCAAATACGGTATCAATGGCTGTTGCTTCTGCTAAATCTCCACCAGGGGTTGAGGTTGCATGTGCGTTGATGTAATCAATGTCTTTTGCAGTTAATCCGGCATCATTCAACGCCATGTTTAAAGAGCGTACTTGCCCGTCCACGTTGGAGTTGGAGATATGTTCTCCGTTGGAAGAAAATCCATAACCAACTACTTCTGCTAAAATCGGAGCACCACGTTCCATGGCGCTTTCGTAGCTTTCCAAAATTAAGGTTGCTGCTCCACCGCTTGGAATCAAACCATCACGGTCTTTGTCAAACGGACGAGATGCTTTGGAGGGTTCATTTTCACGGATAGAAAATGCACTCAATCCGTCAAAACTGCCGAATGCAAAAGGATTTACCTCTTGTGCACCACCGCAAATAATATGTTTTTGTAATCCCCATTTAATCATCAGGTAACCCAAACCGATAGAGTGGGAGCCACTTGCACAAGCAGCACTGATGGTAAAGTTGATTCCTTTGAGTTTGAAAATCGTTGAAAGGTTCATGGTTACGGTACAGTTCATCGATTGAAAGATGGAACCGGAACCCAATAAGGTCGTGTCTTTTTTGATGCGAATGGTATCGATTGCTTCACTTACTGCTTTAGCAGAACTATCATTTCCGTAAAGGATGCCCACTTCATTTTTCTCCACCCAGCTCATGTCCATCTTCGCATTTTTCATGGCTTCCAAAGTCGCCATGTACGCGTATTCTGCTTCTTCAGAAAGTCCAATACGGGCTCTTCTGTCAAGAATTCCTTTTAGTTCGGGTTTCGCCACAATACCGGTTAGACCGGAGCGATATCCCCAGGCTTTACGTTCCATGTCCATTCCGATGCCTGATTTACCGGCACGTAAGGAGTCTTTTACCTCGTCCAGGGTTGTCCCTAAACAACTCCAAATTCCTAATCCCGTAATAACAACTCTATTATTCATATTTTCTCAAAAAAGAAGTCAAAAATAGTCAATTTTTTGAATGTACCAACATGTATTTTTAGGCAAATGCTTAAAAATCAGTGCTACCGCGTAACGTTTATCCGTGCTGGTACGGATGGGAATAAAAAATTGATTTTAGCTGTATAAACCACCATTGATGGACAAAACTTGTCCGGTGATATAGGAGGCCTTTTCAGAAGCTAAAAAGTCAACAGCATCGGCAACTTCTTCAGCTGTTCCAAAACGATTTAAAGGAATTAATTGTTTATAGTCTTTTTCGTTGATTCCTTCTGTCATGTCCGTTTTGATGAATCCGGGAGCAACACAATTTGCCGTTACGCCTCTTCTTCCAACTTCCTGAGATAATGCTTTAGTTGCACCAATTACAGCTGCTTTTGCGGCAGAATAGTTGGTTTGACCCGGTAATCCTTTTAATCCGGACAAAGAAACAACACTCACCACGCGTCCGTATTTTTTTACCAACATCCCTTTGATGATTAAGCGGGTAACATTGTACCAGCCGCCTAGGCTGATGTCCATTACGCCATTCCATTCTGCATTGCTCATCCACATCAACAATTGATCTTTGCGGATACCTGCATTGTTTACTAATATCTCGATTGTTTTATCCGGGTTTTTCTCAATCCATCCACCTAAAACAGCATCAACATCTGCTTGATTAGCAACATCAAATTTCATGATCTCTCCATCTGCACCTTTTTCACGAACCATTTTTAATGTGTTTTCTGCTTCGTCTTGCTTAGAGGTGTAGTTAATAATTACGTAATGACCTGCTTCTGCAAGTTTTACACAAATTGCACGACCAATTCCTCTTGAACCTCCTGTTACTAATGCGTATTTCATAATTTTTTAGTTGTTGATTTTTTTTTTTTGTTGTCATTTCGAGTGTCACGCCTTTTTGCGTGATGTATCGAGAAATGTTATATAAACAATCTGTTCTCGAACCATTTCTTTCGCTTTCGCTTCAGAAATAATCGAACTGACGTATTTTAATTTACCAATGCTGTATTCGTTGCTTGCAAATGTTCTTTCACTTTCAATAGTTTCTTGTAAAGAATCGTATCATCTTCAAAACGCGGAACAATTGCACGAATTTGTTTGTAAGTGTTTTGTCCTTCAGTCGATAATTTTTTCTCAAATTTTAATGCATCCACTGCCTGTACAGCACTCAATAATTCAATCGCCAACACTTGATACGCATTTTCAATCACTTTCGCTGTAATGGTTGCTGCATTGGTTCCCATACTTACAATGTCTTGATTGTCGTTGTTGTTTGGAATGCTATGAATATACATCGGATTCGACAACATTTGATTTTCTGCAGTGGTGGATGTCGCTGTAAATTGTGCGGCCTGCATTCCTAAATTCAATCCTAATTTTCCAAGATTCACAAACGGAGGCAATTTTCCATTCAATTTATCATTCATCAAAAAGTTCAACTGACGCTCTGCAAGCATTGTCAACTTCGTGATTGCAATTTTTAATTTATCCATTTCCAACGCAACATAATCACCGTGGAAATTTCCGCCATGAAAAATGTTGTTGTTCGCTTTATCGATAATCGGATTGTCGTTTACCGAATTGACTTCATTCTCTAAAACCGTTTGACTGTAAATGATGGTATCCCAAACCGGACCTAATATTTGTGGAACACAACGAATGGAATAATATTCTTGTACCTTTTCTTTAAACACATCTACTTCCGCATGTTTGTCGTTGTCGAACAAATGTTCTTCACGCTTGCGAATTAACAAACTGCTGCTCATGGCATTGTTCATGGCATTGGCAATGGCACGTTGTCCGATATGTGGTTTTACGCTGTGCAATTCTTTTGAAAAATGGTCGCTATACGATTCAACCATTTCGATAATTAACATGGAAGAAGAAACACCCCAGTTTAATAATTGTTTTGCATGCAATAAATTAACCATTGCAATGCCTGTCATTACTGATGTTCCGTTAATCAAGGCCAAGCCTTCACGCAAATGAACGGTGATGGGTTTTACACCCACTTCTTTGTAAACATCAGCCGTAGGGCGCAATTCACCTTTGTAAGTGACTTCTCCTTCTCCGATTAAATTCAATGCCAAATGTGCCAATTGCACTAAATCTCCGCTGGCTCCCACACCACCGTGTTCAAATATCTGTGGATAAACGTTTTTGTTGATGAGGTCTTTTAATAAAATCACGACTTCCGAATTGATTCCGGAATAACCTTGCATCAAGGAACTCAATCGGCAAATCATAGCCGATTTTACATTGATGTCAGAAAGCTTGTTCCCCGCACCGGTACAGTGACTGCGTATCAAGTTGTATTGCAGGTCGAGTTGATTTTGCTCACTTATTTTGTATTGTGCCATGGGCCCAAAACCGGTATTGATCCCATAAATGAGTTTGTTTTTGGAAAATGATTTTAAGAATTCGTGGCTTTCATTCACTTTTGCAAGCGCTGCAGCATCAAGTTCTATTTGTTCTCCCGTATATAGTATTTTGTAAAAATCGTTTGCCGTTAACGGCTGTTTTCCAATGTGAATCATATTCGATTAAGTGCAAATTAGTTGTCCTTAAAAAAAGGAAAGCAAAAATAGTCCTTTCTAACTTATATACAAAGTTTTATTGAGAATGTTTATCGGCATCCAGTTAGGAACACTGATTAATTAAGATGGTTATGGTAAATTATGATTTTTTTGTGAATTGTTTTGCAGATAAATTATGCTGTATCTATTTGTAACTAGACATAATGATAAATATCATAAAATTTTTCCTTTTTAAATCATAATTTTAAAAACATAAAAATCATAAAAAATCTGCGTTCCTATGTATCATTGTTCATAGAGAAAAATCCTGTACTTTTGAAGCTCAATTAAATGAATCAAACAATAAAATCATGTGCTGTTATTGGTGCCGGAATATCCGGCATTGCTGCTGCTATCCGCATGCGAAACAAAGGATTTGCTGTAACCGTTTATGAAGCAAATGCATTTCCGGGTGGAAAATTATCTTCCGAATCCAACAAAGGATATCGTTTTGATATGGGACCTTCTGTTTTCACCATGCCGGAATACGTGGATGAATTGTTTTTACTTTCCGGAAAAAATCCCCGCGAACATTTTAATTACATTCCGTTAGATCCGGTTTACCGCTATTTTTTTGAAGATGGAACCATTGTAGATGGTTATCATGGCAAAGAAAAGTATGCCGAGAAGATGGCAGAAAAAATGAGCGATTCAAAAGATGATATTCTAAAGTATTTGAATAAAACGGAGGAGATGTATGAGTTGACTGCGGAAGTGTTCCTTCATAATTCCTTACATAAGTTCAAAAATTTCATGACCAAAAGAGTGGTGAAAGGTTTGTTGAACTTCGGAAAAATTGGTGCGTTCGATACGATGAATGGCGCGAATCAAAAAGCATTTAAAGATCCGAAATTGGTGCAGATTTTAAATCGGTATTCCACTTACAATGGCTCTAGCCCTTATTTGGCGCCTGCTACCTTGAATGTGATTTCGCATGTGGAAATCGAAAAAGGTGCGTTTTATCCGATTGGTGGTATGTATAGCATCACCGAATCGCTCGTGAAACTCGCTAAGGATATTGGTGTCACCTTTCATTTTTCAACTCCGGTTCGTGAAATACTTACCGAGAACCAAAAGGTGAAAGGAGTAAGAACAGATAACGGTAATTTTAATTTTGATGTGGTGATCAGCAACATGGATGTGTATAACAGTTATCAAAAACTTTTACCGAATGCCAAGAAGCCAGCCAAAACATTAAATCAGCCGAAATCCTCTTCCGGCATTATCTTTTATTGGGGCATCAAACACAATTTTAAAGAATTGGGATTGCATAACATTCTGTTTGGTAAAAACTATGAAGAAGAATTTGATTCCATCTTTTCTAAAAAAACGGTGTATGACGATCCAACTATTTATGTGAACATCACTTCTAAACATACACCTACAGATGCGCCTCCGTGTTGTGAAAACTGGTTTGCATTCATCAATACACCCAACAATAGCGGACAAGATTGGGATGCATTGGTCAATCAAGCACGTGAGGCCATGATTAAAAAAGTGAATCGTTTGTTGAAAACAGATATTCGTCCGATGATTGAGTGTGAGTTGATTTTAGATCCGCGTGTGGTGGAAGCTCGCACATCAAGTGCGTTTGGAGCGATTTATGGAAACGCATCCAACAATAAGTTCGCTGCATTTATGCGTCATGCAAATTTTGCAAAAGAAATTAAAGGATTGTATTTCTGCGGTGGAAGTGTGCATCCCGGACCAAGTATTCCGCTGTGTTTGTTGAGTGCGAAGATTACTACGGGATTAGTCCCAAGTTAAAAAGTCCAACGTTGAAAGTTGAACTTAAAAACTTTCCAACTTTGGACTTTTCAACGTTGAACTTATTTTACCTCGTACTCAAATATCGAATGCCCTTGCTCATCGCTGTAATGATCCACTTTTAGTTTCCCGGCTTCCGCAACGATCACTTTGTAATAAAATTTTGTTTTTGTTTCAGTATCCGTGAAATAAATATTTTGTCCGGATTTTGTCCATGTACCCGATTTTTTCTTTCCAAACATGATGAGCTCAAACTTTCCATCTTGTGTTAATTTCAACATGTCGGTTTTGTTGATTTCTGCAGGTGGTTTTGTTACCACACCCCATTCTTCAACGGATACCACTTGCCAGTTTTTATCACACATCAAAATATCTTTGTCTGTTAATTTTGGTGCTGCAGCAGTTTTCGGTTTTGCTGCTCCAGTTGTTGCTGTTTGCGCAACAGCTGTTGTGCTCAAAGCAATTGCTAATCCAAGTAATCCGATGATTTTTTTATTCATTTGTTTTTGTATTTGATTGCGTTAAATATGAAAGCTGTTTTCTGTTTTTGTTTCTTACAATAAAGATATTAAATAAAACTAAATGTGCAAGGTGAGTTTTATGCCTGCACCACCTGTTGAAATATTAATTTTATCCATCATTTTATTTAATTTTTTTCCGTTGCGTTTATGTGCAATATACATGCCAGTGTCAAATAAAAATAATACACCACCATTGTATATCAATGAATTTCCCCAGCCTTTGAATCGGTCGTGTTGCGCAAAATCATTCTTGGCGCGTTCGGTGAGATAGAGTCCGGCTGTTGAATACAATAAGTCCAATGCTGCTGCTCCAATGTATGTGGCTTCAGTATTGCTTTGCCAGCTCAGTGTTTTTGCCAGATTCAAATCGTTTCTATCTTTCGGCAAGAGACTCACAACAGCGATAACCGTATTCACCCCATTCCACATCACATTCATTTCGTGGAAGGATTTTTCAACGCCTTTGGTGTTGTAATACATATAACCGCTCACGCCCATGTTTGCAACAGCCAACCCACCTAAAAATTGTAAGCCGCGGGTGGTTGTTTTGTTTCTGGATGCGTTAAAATTGTAAAGTTCGGAGGAAGTAGGAGCCTGAGAAAAGAGTAGGTTAGACATTATAATTAAAAAAAAGAGTGGGATAATTCGTTTACACGTGATGAATTGACTTTTTAATGGATGTGTGAATACTTCGTATTTCATTTTTTTCTTTGTTTTAAATATTCATAAATACTAATCACCAAAAGAATGTTGAGCATTCCGTAGAACATGTCTTCAATCGGTATGGTGTATATACGAATATTTAAGATGTGCAGTTTGTTATAGGTAATAATTGGAATTGCTGTAAGTAATCCATTCACAATGAGGAAAGGAATCATACAAATGAGCCAGGTAAGGTAAAATCGTGGCAAATACGCTGATTTATTAATGAATTGATGGTAAATCAGAAAGGATGCCAACGCGATAAATGTAAAGGCGGTATACATTTTTTCGATGTTCAAAAATGCAATGGCAAACAAACCAATAATCAGGATGCTCGAAATCAGTTTGGAGGATTTGGCGAATACATTTTGTTTGATGAAATAGTTCAATACTTCATAAATAAATACACAAGAAAATGGTGTGATAAAAAAGAACAACCATTCTTCAATGGGAAGATTGACAAGAAACATTCCTGTAACATAGTTGTGGTTGAAATACCACATGCCCATGCTTGTAAACCAAATGTCCCAGGCAATAAATAGTACGGCTGCAATGGTGATGGCCGGCATTAACGCATACCACTTTTTGTAGAATTGAATCTTCGTTTCAAAACTTTTGAAAAGCGGGTAGGAGAGGGTAAAGGCTAATATGAGTAAGTAGTAATACTGCATTTACAAAACCGATAAGAGGATAAAAAAGACCAATTGTATTAAAAATAATCCTTGCGCCAATTTGTTTGTTTTGTTGAATGAAAGCGAATGAAATAGAAATAACAATACAAATGAAACAATGAACCAAGCAACAAAATTTTGAACGGGTGGTGTGTAGTTCGCCCATTTCCAAAAATCGTATCGGATGGCAACCGCTTCAATAAAAAAGTCGAGGGTGGTTAATGCCGCTGCTCCAAAAATACTTTTTACCAATGCCGAAACCTGAAGTTTGTTGGAAATAACACCGATACAGTAAATGAGCATGAGCCAATTAACGCCAATGATTATAGGCACATCCAGGAGTTTAAATCCTAAGGTTTTGCCATAGGCATACTGTCCGAATATGATTCCGGTTTTTACTCCTGCTACTTCAATAAAATAGCCGGTTAAAAAGGTGAGCAATACAAAAATGTAAAACGATTTAGAGTAGTCGGTATGGTTCCAGAATAACAAACCAATGCTTAATAATAAGTTGAAAGGCGTACACATTAAAAACAATGCTTTGTAATCGGACTGGATACCGATAATTCCAACAGCATGAAAAACTACAAGAATGATTGTAGCTACAAAAAGGCGTTTATCTTTTTGTTCGCTCGTCATTTATTTCAGTTTTTGTTTTTCGGTTTCAGATAAGGCACTGCATTGTTGGGCAAAAGAGGAAATCATGCGTTTTACAGCGAGGTTGCTAACGTTTGTATACTGCTTTATAATAAAGTCTTTGTCGGCTTTCAACTGCTTGTTATAGTTCAATGCTTTGGGAGCGTTGCATTGAATGGTGAAGCGTAAAAAACGCGTTTCGATGTTGGCGCTATCGCTCGCAATGGATTGTTCTAACAACTTTTTGCCGGTGTTGAATAAATTTAGTTTCTCCTTTTTATCTTTCGAATGATTGGCCATGGAGGCGGTGATGGCTCCGCGATAGGCTATTTGTATATTATCGGAATCGGTAGACGAGGAAATTTTTTTATAGAGTTTAGCACAGGTTGCGCTGTCGGTGCTCACTTGCTGGTAACTTCTTCTAAGCGCATCTGTAGTGATGGTTTGTGCGAAGGTAGTGGTGCCAATAAAAAATAAAAAGAGAAAGATCAGCTGCTTCATTATTTAATGATGTTGAGTTGATGCTTAAAATACGAGCCCATAAACAGCATGTATTTTTTTGAATCCGAAATACGGATACGAGAATGCATTACTTTTTCGGGTGGTGTATTTTGTATTTTTTTGAATAAGGAGATGTAATAGATGTACGCCAAATAAACACCCAATCGGGCTTTGCGCGGAAGTTCTTTGATGCCTCTTAAGCCGGCATCGAAATCTTTTTGGATATCCGCTTCAATTTCTTTTTTAGTTGCTGCATTAAAATTGTTGGGGTCGAATCCCGGGAAATAGGCTCTGCCCAAGGTATGCACATCGGCTTTTAAGTCGCGCAGGAAATTGATTTTCTGAAATGCAGAACCCAATTTCATCGCATCGTGCTTTAAACGTTGGTATTCTTTTTCGTCTCCTTCTACAAATATTTTCAAACACATCAAGCCAACTACTTCTGCTGAACCTAAAATGTATTCTTCATAACCCGCTTGGTTATAAGCGTTTTTATCCAAATCCATTTCCATACTTCTCAGAAATGTATTGATAAGTTCGATGTCGATGTTGTATTTGTTAACGGTATCCTGAAAGCTCTGTAAAATCGGATTCAAGCTGATCTTGTCCTTGATGGCATCGTGTGTATCTTTCGTAAAACGATCGAGCAAAGCGCGTTTGTCGCTCGTATGGAAACTATCTACAATTTCATCGGCAAAACGTACAAAACCATAAATGGCATGTATCGGCAACACAAAATCTTTATGCAACAAACTTACCCCTAAGGAAAAGGAAGTGCTGTAGCTGTTGGTAACCAGCTTGCTGCATTTGTAAGAGACTTCGTTGTATAAATTCATTTTCTTTATTACTTTTTTTCTTTCAATCTAACCCAGTTTCCTTTTTAATTGAGATTGCCACATCACGCTAAAAAGCGTGACTCGCAATGACGTTTCTAATGAACAATCACCTAATTACTTAGTCACTTAGTTACCTAGTCACCTAGTCACCTAGTAACTTAATCACTTCACTCGCTGCCACTTGTCCCGAAATAATACTCGGTGGCACTCCCGGCCCCGGAACGGTTAATTGCCCCGCGTAATACAAATTCTGTACCTTTTTATTCTTTAGCGATGGTTTTAAAATCGCTGTTTGTTTTAAAATATTTGCCAATCCATAAGCATTACCGCCAAACGAGTTGTAATCTGCTTTAAAGTCGTTGATGGCATAACTCTTTTTTACAATCACATGTTGTTTGATGGATTGTCCGGTTAAATGCTCCAACCGGTCCATCATGATATTAAAATACTTTTCGCGAATGGCTTCGGTATCTTCGATATCGACTGCTATCGGTATTAAAAGTACTAAATTTTCTTTTCCCTCGGGTGCTACCGTGCGATCTGTTTTGGAGGCGCAAGTAGAGTAGAAGAGTGGTTGTGTTGGCCATTGTGGTCGGTCGTAAATTTCTTCTGCATGCAAATCAAAAGGGGTATCAAAAAATAAATTATGATGCTCCAATCCTTCAATTTTTTTATCAATGCCTAAATAATACATCAGGCAGGAAGGTGCCATTTTACGCGACTTCCAATAACTCTCAGAGTAATTACGGTATTTTTCTTCCAATAGTTTTTGTTCAACGTGGTGATAATCGGCTGATGCAATAACCACATCGGCTTCGTGTGTAATGCCATTGGAGACAACACTTTTCGCACGCCCGTTTTCTACATTTATTTTCGAAACAACTTCTCCTGATTTAATTTTCACACCTTGCTGTTTTGCAACATTCACCATTGCTTCCACAATTTTAAACATGCCACCCATTGGATACCAAGTTCCTAAAACAATGTCGGCATAATTCATCATGCTGTACAAAGCCGGTGTTTCGTTGGGTTTAGCGCCCAAAAACAAAACAGGGAATTCCAACAATTGAATCAATTGTTGATTTTTAAAATGTTTGTGAATGTATTTGCTGATGGATTTAAACAAATCCATTTTGAGTGCAGCGTTTAAAATGCGTAAGTCGACAAATTCAAAAATACTCAAGCTCGGTTTGTGAACGAAGTCGCTCATGCTCACTTCGTATTTGTATTTGGCCTCCTCCAGAAACTTTTTCAGCTGGATGCTGCTTCCCGGTTCGTGCTTTTCAAACAGTTGATAAAATTCATCGAGGTTGGCAGGGATGCGCATCACTTCTTCCTTGCTGAAGAATACGGCATACGAAGGGTCTAATCGGATTAAATCGTACTGTTGAGCAACAGTAGTGTTGAATTGTGAAAAGTAGTTTTCAAAAACATCGGGCATCCAATACCAGCTTGGACCCATATCAAAGGTAAATCCGTCTATTTCCAGTTTGCGGGCACGACCACCCAATTCTTTATTTTTTTCAAGAAGGGTAACATCGAAGCCTTGTTGTGCTAAGGTGGTGGCGGCTGATAAACCGGCAAATCCGGCTCCTATTACGATTACTTTTTTTGACACGGTGTTGGTTTTTGCCACAGATTCACAGATTTTTTATTAAAATAAGCTCTATGATTTTTTTATGAAATCGGTGGATCTATTTTTATTTCTTTTCAATAAATAATTCGCTTAAGCGGATTTAATCTGATTAATTCATTTTTTTAATTTTTGATCTGTGAATCTGTGGCGATTCTCCTTTTTTCAATTCTGCAATGGTTTTATTGACACATTGTTAATTTTTGCCACAGATTCACAGATTTTTTATTTGTTAAAAGAATTACTCTGATTTTTAATGAAAACTATGGGTAATAATTTAATTGTTTCTTTTTCTAAAAATAAATCCGCATTACGCGGATTTAATCTGATGAATTCATTTTTTCAAATTTTTGATCCGTGAACCTGCCTGCCGGTAGGCAAGGTCTGTGGCGATTATACTTTCTTCAACTCCCCAATAGTTTTGCTTGGGTCAGCCGATGAAAATACTGTATTTCCTGCTACCAGCACATCAGCACCGTATTCAATCAGTTTTTTATAGTTGTTCATGTCCACACCACCATCAATTTCAATCAAGGCTTTCGACTTGGTGGCACGAATCATTTCTTTTAATGTTTGAATTTTATGATACGTATTTTCAATAAATTTCTGTCCGCCAAACCCTGGATTAACACTCATCACACATACTAAATCAATATCTGCAATAATGTCCATCAATAAATTAGCAGAGGTATGCGGGTTAATCGCAACACCGGCTTTCATACCTAACGCTTTAATCCCCTGAATTGTTCTGTGCAAATGGTTACAAGCTTCCAAATGAACGGTCAAAACATCCGCTCCGGCTTCTTTAAACGTTTGTAAATATCTGTCAGGGTCGTTGATCATCAAATGCACGTCCAACGGTTTGGTAGCATGTTTTTTAATGGCTTTGATTACCGGGAAGCCAAATGAAATGTTCGGAACAAACATCCCATCCATAATGTCCACATGAAACCAATCTGCTTCACTTTTATTAATCATTTCCACATCGCGTTGGATGTTGGCAAAATCGGCAGATAGAATGGAAGGGGCAATTAGATGGCTCATAGAAATGTAATATGTATAATGGTTGATGGAAAATGTAATTTTATGAGTACAAAAGTACGAAAAAATGTGTTTGAAAAATCGGAGAATCTGAATGGCGGGAACTGACATTCATCAGTGGTCGTAGCAGCGAGAAAGCTGATGTTTCCTAATGTAAATGAAATGTGCTAAAACCTATTTTTGGAGTTCCATCAATACTTTTGTTGCATTCTCATTTTTAGGATTAAGCTCCAGCGATTTTTTATAATTTAAGATGGCTAAATCCTTTTTTCCTGCCTTTAAATACGCTTCACCTAAACAATCGTAGGTGTTCCAGCCTTCGGGATTTAGAAGGACATTTAATTTAAAGACTTCAATGGCTTTTTCTGTTTCATTCTTTTCAAGAAAGGAGTAGCCCCAGGTTGTTAAATCATCTTCTGATTGTCCACATTTAATCTCATTCTTTTTGTTTTCGTTTGCCATCTTCAACGCCAACGTATTTGCTCTTTCTAATAAAATTGCTTTTTGTTTTGGGACAACATAATTTGCATACTGCGTAATAATGGCATTGATGACAAGTGTTGGGTTGTCAACAAATATGGCATGTCCAACACCATAAGCTAATAGTAGTTTTCGCTCCGGTGATGCAGCAACAAATTGTGCATGGCAGTTTTGCCAAACCGTATCCATGTCTCCATTTTCATCCGTATGTCCTACAGCAACAATATCGATTAATGGAATATTTACCGGCATTGGGTTCTTGCGAACGACTTCCAAAATTTCAGCAATGTATTTGTCGACATCATTAGCTGGAGGTGTATTGATCATTTTAAAATAAGCGGTTAATGAACATACATTCGCATCATCAATGAATACCGCAGCTTTTACTTCTTTCGGATGGCGGGAAGCATAATAGGATTGATACATCCCACCCAGCGAATGTGAAACCGACATCATGTTTTTATTTGCATACCCCAGTTTTGAAAGTCCGGTTTCCAATGCCTTTAGTTCGTTTTCAAAACCAATCTGATAGTTTTCAGGCTTTTCTCCATAACTCAATCGATCATAGGTAATGACCGTTGCACCTGTAACTTCTGCAATCTCTTTGGTAATACCTTTCCAAACATCCCCGCCATTGCCTAATCCGGATTCAAAGAGAATAGGAGGATTTGTTCCTTTAATGATTGTAAAATGCATTTGTTGTCCATTGCCAACATTGATTATTGTATCGATTGTTTGAGCGTTTGCCGTTCCGGATAGAAATCCGAATAACAATACGAAAATATAGAGGTGCTTTTTCATTTTACTTTAAAAATTTCTAAGGTCAATTTTAATGTAGAGTAGTTGGACGATGTGGTTTGTACATAGGAGTTTTCTTTTACTTCGATAATCGTTACTGTGAGCACCGCATCTTTTGGAGAAGTAGGTGTTTTTGCCAATGTTTTTGGAGTAGGAGTGAGCGTATACGTGCAATCGTCAACCCACTTTACGATAAACTCGTAATAGCCTCTTTCGCCTTTTACTTTTTCTTTTTGAAATTCTCCTTTTCGGATGATGGTTGTTTGTGGCAGACCATATTTTTCTTCCGTTTTAAATTTCCCATCTCTGAATTTTGAACAGTCCATTTTTTGCGCGAATACCCCAATGGATGTTGCGATAAATAAAAGGATGAGAAATAAACGTTTCATAGTGATGGATTGATGATTAAAAGTACGGAAAAAAGGGATGCAGACCAGCATTCCTCTTGTGTGAATTATGCAAGCAATCTCTTTAATTATGAAACAGGTTTGAAATTTTACCGAGCGATATTTGTGTATGATAAAAACGGTTGGAATGTTGGGAGTTGTAATTTTATGTGCACTGTTCTTGTTGAGCACTGCTTCCTGCTTTAATTTAGTTACCGGTGGGAATGTAGACAAAGAATGGCCACGCAATAATTCTAAAAACCCGCGACATTCGAATTCAGCAAAAAAAGATACCGTAATTGTAAAGCCAATAAAGTAAGGCAAGTAGACTATTCTTTCTTCTTTACTTTTTTACGAAAAAATACGCCCCGTTGCCAGCATTCCAAACAAAAGATTCGTCCTTCCACATGGGTGCGTCTCCATCTTTTTCGTTTACGAATAGCGCCACTCACATCCAACACACTGTTAAACGATAAGAGGTGTTGCTTTTGTTTTTCGTTAGCTGCCTTTCGGATGGTCCGCTGAGAAATTTTTTGTTCGTTTTTCATTGAAACAATGTCCACATTTCCATAAGCCGTGTATTTATTCAAATCCAGTTTTAATTTTTTTATTCGGGATTCCGTCAGAAATTCCGTTTCACTGCTATCCTTCCAAATCACAATGCTGTTGAGGTATTTGATATGACCGGCAATGTATTTAAAACAGGAATCAGCAGGGTAGGGCATGGCTGCGTAGTCGGTGGAGTTGTGTACAAAATAAATGCTGGGATAGGTCATTTTCAATTCTCCTTCCATGAGTTTATCAACCTCCGCGTTTTGCGCATGGAGTGTGTTGGAGAAGAGGAGGAGGAAAATGATTCGTTTCATAAACCAATTGTTATTTGCAAGATCTGCCCGACAAATAGTTTATTGCAGGATTATTTTTTTGTTGATTACCTTTTTATGCTCATCCGTAATTTGAATACAATACATACCTGCTTGCATCATTCCTCTGTCTATTTTCAACACTTTTCCAGTGAAGGTTTGTGTTTGAATTTCTTTCCCAAGCAAATCAATAATTTTGATAGTGGTATTCTTTTGGTGTTTTTCAAAATAAATAGTCGCTTCTGAACTGAATGGATTCGGGTAAATGGAAACCATATTGTTTTGATCTGTTTCATTAATTCCCGATGTGAATGTTTCTCCTTGTTTTCTGATTTCTCCACAAAACTGACTGAATATAAAACAACGGTTACTTGGAGTCATCACCACTTTATATGGTTCTGCAACTACCAAGTTAATTCCGGTAGATTGTATTTGCCAGGTAGCACCGCTATTGAGCGTATAGGCAACAGCACCGGTATCATTTGCTGCGATGCAAAAATTACCGTTCGATGTGATGTTATAAGCATTTGCGAAATTATAGTTGAGTGGAAATGTAAGTCCTCCATCATGGGTTGTTGAAATGGCAGTGGCATCCGAAAAATATCCTTTTAAAGTATCAGCAAAATTAAACGTGGAACAAAAGAAACCGAGATTGGTATTTGCAAAAATCCAGGTTGCTCCGGCATCCGTGGTTTTTAATAATCCAGTTCCCGTGTCCATAAAACCAAAAGTCGGACTCATAAACTGTAAATTTTGACCATCAATTAAGGTATCAATTATATGGAAAATGGAGGCGCCATAATTTTCAAACCTCCGCAATCGTGCAGCATTGTTCAAGTAAAAGCCGGTAGAATCGTTTAAAAGGCAAAGTGACTGCACACTAAAAGAAGTATCCAGATTTGCTCCGGTGAATGTGGTAAATCCATCTGTTGTTCTAAGTAGTTTTCCCGGTACACCACCTCTAATCAAATAACCTTTGAGGCTGTCAATCATTACAATCCGATTAATAAATCCCAAAGCAGGAATATATCTTTTGTTCCAGGTAGCACCACCATCATTTGTCCGCAAAATAACGGTTCCACCAGTATCTGCAGCGGCAACATAACCGGTATAATCGGTAGGAAAAGCTGCATCATAAAATTGAGCTGCATTGTCCTGATACACCAATGGCCATTGTGCTTTACATTCAACAGAAGTAATACTTATGAAGAAAGCAATTAGAAGAGCGAAGTAAATTTTCATTTTCTTAAGGACTTATACTTGTAAAGATACTAAAAACGAAGTCAATTGCCTATATTCTTAGTTGGACAGCTAGCTGACTGGGAATTTAGATGTTAGAGCAAGTCATTTTATTGAGACTTTTGTTAATGGAGTTTTGTGGGGTAGAGGAGATAGAAAATGAATTTTAAAGTCCTTGACACTTCATAAAGATAAGGAATTAGTTAAATGTTTACATAGATGTAACATTTCCTCGAATAAGATTTCCTTTTTTATCATACACTAAAAATTCATTCCATTGATATGGTCTGCAAACAATTTGAATACTGTCTAAGGTTTCTTTTGAAACATCTGCCTTTAAGTTTGCCTGAATATAGCCAGGATAGCATGGAACAGCTTTAATGACTAATCGATTCTTATAAATTACATTTATGGAGTCGATGAAAACCTTTTTCTTCCCTTTCGGTTCTCCACAGATTTTTGTAGTTAAATAGTCGCAGCTTACAATTTGCATTATAAACAAAAAACTAAATATGTAAAGTGGTGCTTTCATGTATGATATTCTGCCGCTGAAAAAATGCATTTGCAACATGCACAAACTCCGCATTGCGTGTAGCCTTTACCATAAGCCGTTTTTATTCCTTTTCGTTTGGATATAATTTGAAGTACTCTTTCTTGGTTATTTTTTGTCCTTCGGGATTGAAATATTCTGTCTTTACTGATTTGTCTGTGTTTGTATGAACATAACCCGATTTAAATGTCACACTCGTTGTGGGCACGATTTCGATATTGTCGATTCGCTTTTGTTTATTATTGCTGTCAAAGTATACTTGTTGTTCTATAGTAGGCGAGATATATTTTATAATAGATTCTATTTTACCCTTGTCGTTGTATATAATGCTGGAATCTGTGAGAATATTGTTTTTATAAATACTCAACAAGTAGAGTTGTCCTGAAGGATAATAAACTTTATACTGTCCGCTTAACTTATTTTCCACTACTTCGCATGTCCTGAATATTTGTCCCGATTGATATTTAATTGTGTCGTTTTTTGAAAAAAGTCCGGTCGAAATAGGGAACCCTTCATCATTGCCTTGGAACTTATTATAAAGAAAATTTTCTGTCGCATTTTGGTCCATGCGAAATATCCAAAGCGATGTCGGATCAGTTTGTCCTGAGACAGTTTTGGTCATTAAAATTGCCAAAATGATGTAAATTGTTGTCTTCATAAAATGGTTATAACGTTCCCACGCATTTCGCTCGTTTGATTTTCATAATTGCGAAGCCTGATTTCAAAGTTGACTAATATTTGTCTTGCTATTCTTGACTGGTAAGATATTTGTCAATATCATTTTTGTCGGCCAGATTAACTATCCTTGTCTGAAACCAGTCCATTAAAACAAGATTCCATTTTTGTCCGATTTCCTGTAGACAAGAAATGATTTTCTCCTTATTCATGCTATTTGGATTTGTAAGCCAAATTTTGTCAACATTTCCGGCTTTTACGCTAAAATAAATTACTGAATAGTCGCTGCCGAAACCAAAGGTACTTTTTTGCACTTCACGATATGTTTGTCCATAACCTGTCGTTACAACATTCGCCTTTTTAAAACCAGTTTTATTAATAATTTGCTCTAAGTCGCCCGGGTTAATTTTACGAATCTCAAGTTTAACGCGATCGTCTTTAATTACATAAATGTCCTTATAACCATGGCCGTCAAAATTCTTTTCAGCTTTGGCATTTATCGTATCAGACTCATTTTTTAAATCTTCAATATTCTCTTTTGGAGTAAGTTCAATCATGCCGTAGTCGTCTTCATGAAAGAATAATGTGTCAGTCATATTTGATTTTTCAGATTGAACTTCTTTAGTTGTTGGATTGGCGCAATGAACAAACAAAAATGTCACGGAGATAATAAAGAAATAATTAATTTTTGTCATTGTCTAAACTATTCGTCTGTTTGGTTGTCTGCGGCAATTGTTTATAACGTTTTCAGGCTACACGCAGTGCGGAATAAATAACCACAAAACTGTCTTGAGCGAAAACCTTTATTAAATGTACTGAACTATATTGCAAATACAAAACTATTTGCGCGAAGCGCACCTTTAAAATTGTATTTGCAACTTGCACAAACTCCGCATTGCGTGTAGCCTGTGTTAGCGGTTCGTTGTTTATCCTACTTGGTCATATGTTATTGTACTATAATTTTTTCAGTCATAGTCGTTTCATTTTCATTTGTTATTTGAACTTCAAAAAGTCCAGGCGAGATATTTGTTAAATCTATTTCAATTTCATAGCCATCAACATCTCTTTGATAGATAATTTTTCCTAGAATATTATAAACTTTAATATTTTTTAGTCTGACTGTTTTGCTCTTGAATACAAACAAACCTGGAGAAGGATTCGGACTAACAAATACTTTGTCTTGGTTATGACCCATGTAGCTGTTTATTCCCAAGCTATTTCCAGATTCAACCGAAACGTCATCAACATACAGATAAGCACCATCTCCACTTAATAAAGAGTCAGACAAAAAAGTACCTATTGTGATATGATCTTCTCCGCCAACAGCTGTCATTGTATCGGAAACTAAAACCCAATTTATTGTATCTGTAATTTGGTTGGTCGTTGGGTTATTTATCTGTGCTGGGAAATAAAGTCTGGTAGCATTTGTTGAGCCCGTGGTGTCGGGAAAACCTTCGGACAAAAATGCTCCTATGCCGTTCGTTCCTGTAACGGTCGCTGGCAAATTCATCGAACGTCCGCAAGAAACATAAAACTTGACCGTGTAAATATTGCCCGCAATAAGGGGAGAAGTCAACGGAGAACAAATATATTCCGCAGTCGAAGGATAAGAAGAAGAAGGAAATAAACCTGCATATAAACCCGCATAACTATTTCCAGTTCGGGCTAACTGATATCCTGGAAAATTATTCGGCACTCCAATCCAGCCGTCATTTATGCAGGAATTGAATATTTCTGGTGAGCTTATACAAGCTGGATTTGTCCAGTAATAAATTGCATCAAAAGATCCTAAATTTGTAGCTGGGCAAGGATATCCCATATTTGTCGGGCAACGTAACGTGTCTTCAAAACTCGGGTTAGGAATTAAATTTTGAGCTACGACCGGAGTCGTAAAAAATAAAAACATCACAATTAATTTACAGATTGTTTTCATGGTTATGTCTTTATTAATATACTTGGTTCTGTCCAGCGCAATGACCGCTAACTTGTATATACACGAACTAAATATTCGCCAATTTCCCCATTTTGGTAAGTTATACGAACATTTTATTCGTATAAATTAATTTCTTCTTTTCAAAAAAAAGAGTCCCTTTCGGAACTCTCTTTTTAAAATTTTAATCAATCACAAATCACTATCCTAAATACGTTTTCAAAATTTTGCTTCTGGACGTATGTTTTAATCTACGAATGGCTTTTTCTTTGATTTGACGAACTCGTTCGCGGGTCAGGTCAAACTTTTCACCAATCTCTTCTAAGGTCATGGCATGCTCTCCACTTAATCCGAAATACAAACGCACTACATCTGCTTCGCGGGAAGTTAAGGTATGCAAGGCACGTTCAATTTCTCTGCGTAAAGATTCGTTTAATAAACCATTTTCGGGGCTCGGGCTGTCATCGGCTTGCATCACATCGTACATGCTGCCGGCATTGTCGTCACCTGTCGTTAATGGCGCATCCATGGAAACATGGCGGCCGGTGTTTTTCATCGACTCTTTTACTTCTTGCTCGGTAATCTCTAACATTCCTGCAATTTCAGCCGGACTCGGTTCACGCTCATATTCCTGCTCCAATTTGGAAAAGGTTTTGTTGATCTTGTTGATGGAACCAATTTTATTTAAAGGTAAACGTACAATACGGGATTGTTCTGCTAATGCTTGAAGAATGGATTGACGAATCCACCATACGGCATAGGAAATGAATTTAAAACCGCGGGTTTCATCAAAACGCTGTGCTGCTTTAATCAAACCTAAGTTTCCTTCGTTAATTAAATCGGGTAAACTAAGTCCTTGGTTTTGATATTGTTTGGATACGGATACTACGAAACGTAAGTTGGCTTTTGTCAATTTTTCAAGTGCTGCTTGGTCTCCGGCACGTATTTTACGGGCTAACTCAACCTCTTCATCTGCTGTAATTAAATCTACTTTCCCTATCTCCTGCAAGTATTTGTCGAGGGACGCTGTTTCACGGTTGGTAACCTGTTTGGATATCTTGAGTTGTCTCATAAATAAAATTGGGTATAATTTAAAACCTATAACTATACGTGAATGTTTCCTAAAAGTTTCAACTAAAATACATTTTTTTTAAGATAAAAGAGGTTTTTTTGCCGATGGATGGGTTTTTTGCTAAAATGCTGATTGGGAGCGTTTCCTGACGGAAGTGACTAGGTGACTAGGTGACTAAGTAACTAAGTAACTAAGTGACTAGGTAACTAGGTGACTAAGTGATTGGGTGGCGAGGAAACTTACAGGGCGTCATTGCGAGGGAGTTTTTACGAACGAAGCAATCTTTTTTAAGTGACTAAGTGACTAGGTAACTAAGTGACTAGGGGATTGGGTGAGGAGGAAACTTACGGAGCGTCATTGCGAGGGAGTTTTTACGTACGAAGCAATTTTTTTTAAGTAGACTAGGTGACTAGGGGATTGGGTGAGGAGGAAACTTACAGGGAGTCAATGCGAGGGAGTTTTTACGTACGAAGCAATTTTTTTTAAGTGACTAAGTGACTAGGTGACTAGGTAACTAGGTGACTAGGGGAGTGTTGAAAAAAACAGTTTCTGAATCGAATTTTAGGGTTGTGCCAAAAAGCTATTCTGCGGTATCAACAAAACGTTTTTATGAATCTATGTTTGCAAAAAAATTAAATAGATTTTTAAAGCGGATGCCGAAAAGCTTATAAAACAAGAGTAGGCCAATTAAAACTAAGGATTAAAAAGTATGAAATTTAAATTTTTTGCAAGTATGTTTATGCTGAGTGGATCACTATTGCAAGCACAAACAACTCAAGTGATTAACTTATCCACCGGGGTGTTGAATAGCAGTGGATTAAATGCGCCTGTGGGTTCAATTGATGATACCTGGACTGTTAAAATTCCGGGAACGTCCTCGTTTGTGAATGCCGGTGTTTCAAATAATATTGGTATTTATAATATGACCACTCCTTTAACATTTGCGTTCCCAAATACAGATTCATTGGGCGGATGTGGTAATGCATATATTTCTCCTTTTACTGTTACTACACCCGGAACGGCTTTTGGATACATCAATTATAATACGAGTGGATTTCCGAATTATATTGATTATACACCCCTTGGTAACTATCAATACAAAATGAATTTTCCTAAATTGAATTGTGTTGCCACAAGTGCAACGTTAAATCTTTCTGCTTGTGCTGATAATAATTTGGATTCAATTACAATCAATGGTCATACCTATAATCTTACAGCAATGGGAATAGGTTTTATGAGCTCTGGTGTGGTGTCTTTTAATTTGACAATTCCTGTAAGCCAACTTGTTGCGGGCACGAATACCATCATCGCACATGTTTATAATAATAGCATTGTAACGGCAGTGTTTATGTGTGGTAGCTTAACAATCAATTATGCAAATGATCCCAATTTAATTCCTTCGATTGCAGGAGGAACAAATTTTTGTGCAGGGGCACCATTAACCTTTGCAGGTAGTGATGGGGTATCCACTTCTAATAATTATTTTTGGGAAATTGTAGAAGCAACAAATAGTTCAGGAACACCTGCTGCCGGTGGTCGTTCATGGAGCAGTTGGTATGCGGGTACTCCGGGAACTTATACGTTTCCAGCAAATCCCGGAATTATTTGTGGTAAATATTACCGCATTAAATTAGCGGTACAAAATGATTGTGTGGGCTGGAGAGAAACAACAAAAGTGATTCGTATTAATTGTTTACCTTCTGTAAATGCCGGTCCGGATGTGACCATCTGCAGCGGGTCTTGTGTTACCCTAACTTCTGCTGCTCCAGGTAAATTACCAATTTATGAATGGTTTGGTCCGAGTGGAAGTATGGGTTTCGGAACCACAACTACAGTATGTCCGGAAACAACTACAACCTATATAAGCTCTGTAACAAACTTTTCAACAGGTTGTGTGGGTACAGATGCGGTTACGGTGAATGTGATTAATAATAGTCCATCTTTTAACTTATACATTAATGCAGCCAACCCGTCTTATTTCACGGTTGAAGCAACAGCCAACAATACTGCGGCATATTCTGTTCCCGGCTTTTATTACGAATTTAAAATTGAGGAATTGAATACATCCGGAACACCTTATTATGCAAATACCGGAACAGATGCATGGTGGTATTTTCCGATGAACGATTTCAAAGGATTTACATCCACACCGGGTAGTTTTTCGCAAATAAATTGGTGGACGTATCCACATCCTCCTGTAGGAACATTTTTATACGGTCATACATATAAAATTACCAGAACCACTTGGAATCAAAGTTGTCCGCAACAATCAGCTTATTACATTATTACACCAGTTCGAAATATGATTTCAGGGGAAATTACAATGACGGCTGTTGCTCAAGGGGAAGCACTTCCAAGCGGAGTAGAGTTGTTGTCAGCCATTCCTGATTTATCTGTTGATGGAGCAATTTATGTATATCCGAATCCGGGAACTGGAATTTTTACAGTTGAATCAACGAAAAGTTTTGAATTAATTGAAGTGTATGATGCTTTGGGTAAAAAAGTGAAAACCATTCCATCCTCAGATTCAAAATCTGTAATTGATTTAACAGATTTTAATAAGGGAATTTATATTATTCAAGTTCTTTCCGAAGGGAAATTAACAAGTAAAAAAATTATACTTGAATAATTCGTTCAAATGTATGTTTGATAAAAAAGAGTTGAGCAATCAACTCTTTTTTATTTTGTTTTTAATCGTAAACGAATGCTTAGTCACCTAGTCACCTAGTCACTTGAAAAAAGATTGCTTCTCCCGAATACTCGGGCTCGCAATGACGCCCTGGTTAATTATTGTAATTAATTAGGAGCATTCACATATGTTTCCATAATAAACATTCACCCGCTTTTCATTTCGCTCGCATACGCGGAGCTTCATTGCAATCGGGGCTAATAATATTGTTTTTAGCCCCGTCCCGATAGTCCCGATAGCTATCGGGATCGGGAGTAGCGAAAAGCCCGGAATGAAGCGCAGCGAAATGAGGACTTGTAGCGTAAAGCGGGACGAATACTGATTGCGAAGCGAGGAGAAGTTGCTCCTGGAAAATTATTTTAATTAGGAGCATTCACATATGTTTCCATAATAAACATTCACCCGCTTTTCATTTCGCTCGCATGCGCGGAGCTTCATTACAATCGGGGCTAATAACAATGTTATTAGCCCCCGATAGCTTCGACATAAAAAGCCCGGAGTGAAGCGCAGCGGAATGAGGACTTGTAGCGTAAAGCGGGACGAATGCTGATTGCGAAGCGAGGAGAAGTTGCTCCTAAAAAAGAAACGAATTTTAAACAAAAAAAAACTCCTGCTTTTCAACAGGAGTTCTTTCATCATTAGAAATTCGAAATTAATTAGTAGCCGCTTCAGGCTTTGGCAATAATACTTTGCGAGACAATTTGAATTTACCCGTTTTCGGATCAACACCAATTAATTTCACTTGTATTTTTTCGCCTTCTTTCAGAACGCCATCCATGCTTTCTAGGCGTGTATGATTTACTTCAGAAATGTGTAACAAACCATCTTTACCCGGCATAAATTCAACGAAAGCACCAAATGCCATAATTGATTTTACTTTTCCTTCGTATACTTCACCCACTTCTGGTTGAGCAACAATGCCTTTGATTTTAGTTAATACAGCATCAATTTTTGCTTTGTCAACTGCAACGATATCGATATGACCCATTCCATCTTTTTCTTCGATAACAATGGTCGCACCCGTTTCGCGTTGCATTTCTTGAATAATTTTTCCTCCAGGTCCGATGATTGCTCCGATAAATTCTTTCGGAACAGTCATTTTCACAATACGAGGAGCATGTTCTTTATAATCTTCACGAGGAGCAGTAATGGTTTTCGCCATTTCTCCAAGGATGTGTAAACGTCCTTCTTTCGCTTGTTGTAAGGCTTCAGCCATTACTTCATACGGTAAACCATCTACTTTCAAATCCATTTGACAAGCAGTGATACCGTCTTTTGTTCCGGTTACTTTAAAGTCCATATCACCCAAGTGATCTTCATCACCTAAGATGTCGGAAAGAATTGCATATTTACCTTTATCATCGGTAATCAATCCCATTGCAATACCAGAAACCGGTTTTGTGATTTTCACACCGGCATCCATCAATGCCAATGTTCCGGCACAAACTGTTGCCATGGAAGACGAACCGTTTGATTCTAAGATATCAGAAACAACACGAACAGTGTATGGGTTTTCAGGAGAAAGTACTTTTCTCAAAGCACGTTCAGCTAAGTTACCATGACCAACTTCACGTCTACCTGGACCACGGTTTGGTTTTACTTCACCTGTAGAAAATGCAGGGAAGTTGTAATGCAACATAAAGTTATTTTGTCCTTGGTACAAGGCTCTGTCGATGGATTGTAAATCCAATTTAGTTCCTAAGGTTACAGTGGTTAACGATTGTGTTTCACCGCGTGTGAATACTGCAGAACCGTGAGCAGAAGGCAAATAACCGACTTCGCTCCAGATAGGGCGGATTTGGTTGGTTTTACGACCATCCAAACGAGCACGTTCATCCAATACGAATCTACGAACAGCATCGTATTCAACATCGTGGTAATATTTTTTTACCAATGATTGATTGATTGTTGCTTTTTCTTCTTCCGGTAATGAATCAATAAATTCAGTAACAACTGCTTTGAAAGCAGCACCACGTTCTTTTTTATTTGGGTTTTGTGATTTTGCAACTGCGTATGCTTTGTCGTAAAGTGCTTTGTAAACACGTTCTTTCAATTCAGCATCATTTGTTTCGTGGCAATATTCACGTTTAACAATTTTACCTTTTACAGCTTCTACTTTAGCAACCAATTCCTTAATGGCATTGATTTGTATTTTGATAGCTTCGTGTCCGAATTTAATTGCTTCCAACATTTCTGCTTCAGAAATCTCATCCATTTCACCTTCCACCATCATGATATCTTTAGCAGAAGCAGCGATAATCATATCCAATGTAGATTTTGCGTTGTCTTCTACAGAAGGGTTGATCACCAATTTGCCATCAACTTTACCAACACGTACTTCAGATACCGGTCCATCAAATGGAATATCAGAAACGGAGATGGCAGCAGATGCAGCCAAACAAGCCAATGCATCCGGCATGGTGTTTACATCACCGGAAATTAATGAAATCAATACTTGTGTGTCGGAGTGGTAATCTGCAGGGAAGAGTGGGCGTAATGCACGATCCACTAAACGGCAAATCAATACTTCGTAATCAGATATTCTTGCTTCACGTTTAAAAAATCCTCCTGGGAAACGGCCTGCTGCCGCGAATTTTTCTTGATAATCAACAGACAATGGTAAAAAGTCTGTTCCTTCTTTTGCATCTTTGTTAGATACAATGGTTGCAAGCAACATGGTGTTGCCCATTTTCACTACCACAGAGCCGTCAGCTTGTTTTGCTAATTTTCCTGTTTCGAGTGTAATCTCACGTCCATCAGCTAATGCGAACGTGTGTGTAATTCCAATTTGTGACATGTTTTTTTGTTTTTTAATTTATTGTTTTCTTACCTACCTATTATTTATTGATACTAAAATTCGAATTGTTTATATACACAAAAAGCATTCTACTATAAAGTAGAATGCCTTTCGTAAGGTTATCTTAAGAATTCAAATTATTTTCTTAATTCAAGTTTCTTAACGATAGCACGGTATCTTTCGATGTCGTTTGCTTTTACGTAATCTAATAAACTACGTCTTTTAGCTACTAATGCGATAAGAGATTTTTGAGTTCCAAAATCTTTTTTGTTGGATTTCAAATGCTCGGTTAAGTGGTCAATTCTGTGAGAGAACAAAGCGATTTGTCCTTCAGATGATCCGGTATCTTTTTCAGATTTTCCGTGCTTTTTGAAAATGTCTTTTTTAATTTCTGATGTTAAATACATTGTATTCGTCTTTTGTTTTTATTTTTAAGGAATGCAAAGATATATAATTTTCGTTATTAACAAGCATTTTTTTAGAAAAATGTGTTAGGGTAGTAATTGACATGTTATTAGGTGACTAAGTGACTAGGTGACTAGGTAACTAGGGAGAAAAGAATAAACTAGGTATCCAGACTACTTAGTCACCTAGTCACTTAGTCACCTAGTCACTTTAAAAACTAGTTCTTAAACATTCGTAACAACTGCGCTAATTTTGCTTTCAAATCCTTGCGGTTCACGATTTTATCCAAAAAGCCATGCTCCAACACAAATTCGGAGGTTTGGAAGCCTTTTGGTAAGTCTTTTCCAATGGTTTCTTTTACAACACGCGGACCGGCAAAACCGATTAATGCTCCCGGCTCGGCAATGTTTAAATCCCCTAACATGGCATACGAAGCGGTAACGCCTCCCGTTGTCGGGTCGGTCAAGAATGAAATATACGGCACTTTTGCCTCTGCCATCAAGGATAGCTTCGCGGATGTTTTTGCCATTTGCATCAATGAAAAGGCTGCTTCCATCATACGTGCTCCTCCTGATTTGGAGATAATCATCAATGGAATGCGTTTCTCGATGCAATAATCACAAGCTCTTGCAATTTTTTCACCTACTACCGAACCCATCGAACCACCAATAAAGCTAAAGTCCATACACGCAATCACCAAATCTTCACCATCTACCTTGCCATGTGCACTTCTCAACGCATCTTTCAAATGTGTCTTTTTTGCGGTATCCACCAATCGGTCGGTGTATTTTTTTGTATCCACAAAACCCAATGGGTCACCCGCAGTAAGATTTTCGTTCAATTCCACAAATTCGTTGTTGTCGAATATGATTTTAAAATATTCGGCAGAACCAATTTTTTCGTGGTATTGGCATTCTTCATTCGGACAAACAAACAGGTTTAATTCATGCTCTGTGGTGTTTGTTATTTTTTTGCAAGAAGGGCATTTGTACCACAATCCTTCCGGAGTTTCTTTTTTCTCCTTTGTGGATGTAGAGATACCTTCTTTTTTACGTTTGAACCAACTCATTTTTTTGTTCTTAGTTGTTGGTTGTCAGTTGTTGGAGAGAAGGGTTGTTCTAAACAACCAATAACCAACAACAAACAACTGATTTATGCAATAGTAATCGTCTTATCTAAATAAACGTCTTGAATTGTATTCAACAACTCAACACCTTCTTTAACCGGTTTTTGGAATGCTTTTCTACCTGAAATTAAACCTTGTCCGCCTGCACGTTTATTAATCACCGCTGTAGTTACTGCTTCGGCTAAATCGGAAGCACCTTTTGATTCTCCACCGGAATTGATTAATCCCATTCTACCCATGTAACAATTAGCTACTTGGTAACGGCAAAGGTCAATCGGGTTATCGGTTGTTAATTCAGAATATACTTTTGGATGTGTTTTACCGAAGTTAATAGCTGTGTATCCGCCATTTTTATCCGATAATTTTTGTTTGATGATATCTGCTTGAATCGTTACTCCCAAGTGATTTGCTTGTGACGATAAATCGGCAGCAGTATGGTAATCTACTCCGTCTTTTTTAAATGCATTGTTACGTGTATAGCACCATAAAACGGTTGCCATACCCAATTCATGCGCTCTAGCGAAGGCTTGTGCTACTTCTACAATTTGGCGACCCGATTCAGGCGAACCAAAATAGATGGTTGCACCAACGGCTACAGCGCCCATGTTCCAAGCTTCTTCAACCGTACCGAACATAATTTGATCAAATTTATTCGGGTAGGTTAAAAACTCGTTGTGATTGATTTTAACGATGAATGGAATTTTATGTGCGTATTTGCGCGACACCGAAGCCAAAACGCCATACGTAGAAGCAACAGCGTTACAACCACCTTCGATGGCAAGTTTTACGATATTTTCTGAATCAAAATAAATTGGATTGGGAGCAAAAGAAGCGCCTGCACTGTGCTCAATTCCTTGATCTACCGGTAAAATACTCATGTAGCCGGTGTTGGCTAAACGGCCTGTTCCGTACAACTGTTGTAAGCTGCGCAATACTTGCGGACTGCGGTTGGTTTGTTGGAAGATACGATCTACAAAATCGTTGCCCGGTAAATGAATGTTATCTTTTGAAATGGTTTTGCAGGTGTGGGTTAACAAGCTTGCATTTGCGCCCAACAGTTCTTCAATTTTCTTAGCTGCCATAATGTTTAATTAAAAGTTATTGGTTAATAGATAAAGGTTAATGGGTTTGATCCAATTAACGATTAACCTAATTTTTGATTAACCAGTTTTTTAGGAAGGCAAAGCTAAGAAATTTTACGAATTGATTAAAATGATTTTTTTAAAGCTTAAATGATTGATTTTGAAACTATTTTCTTGAAATGGAGAAGACAATCTTTCGAAGCCACACCCTCTCCTTATTTCTAGGAGAGGGCCGGGGTGAGGTTAGAATGGGTATCCAATCCCTAAATTGAAGGTAAAGAAATCGTATTTATGATTGCTATGGTCAATTCGGTAAACGCGTTTCCATTCGGCATCAAACAAGTTTTTAATCACCCATCGATTGTTTTCGGTAAACTTCGGATCTCTCACTTTTAAACCGGTATCAAAACGGATGATGAAGAAGTTAAAATCGGCACGAATACCTACACCTGTTCCAATGGCAATTTCCTTTGCAAAACGATCGAATTGAAAATCACCACCCGGGCGACCGGCCTCCTTTTTCTGTAGCCATGTATTGCCGGCATCCCAGAAAATGGCACCTTTTAGCATTTTGAACATTTTAAAACGGTATTCCAAATTGGCTTCCAACTGTCCATCGCCAATCTGTCCGAACGATATTTCTTCTCCATCATTGTAAGAACCCGGTCCAAGGGTACGCGCTTGCCAAGCACGAATTCCATTTGCTCCACCACTGAAGAAGCTGCGCTCAAAAGGCAATGCCTTGAAATTGGCTAAGGGTTTACCAATACCAGCAGCAATTCTGAAAACCACTTTATTGATTTCGTTGGAATTAAAATAATACCGAAAGTCACCATCCACTCTCAGGTATTGCGAATACGCAACATCAAACAAAGTATAGCTGCCTTGGTCGTTTTGCTCAAAAGTATTTGGTCTGATGGCATTGGTGGTGTTGTAAATTCCTCTTAAAATATTTCCGGATGATTCAGCATTTGCTCGAAAGAAAGAGAAGTTTTCTTCTTTTTTGATGTTTTGCTCATTGTAAGTAAACGTATAACGGGTGCTGGTTGCCATGTGATCGGTAAAACTATTGATCAGATACAAATCATTGATGTTGTCGAGGAAATTGGTTTGTAAATCCACCTTTACAAAGTTGATCACCACCGGACTAATTGTATGTCGTTTTTTAGCGGTTTCTTTCCACGTGTAGGAAAACGATAAGTTATAAATGTAACGCGTGAAATCAGGACGTTGTTGATAGTTAAACGATGTGGTAAAAATAGTTTTCGGGTTCGAACGTTTGGATGCCTTGATATTAAAAGGAACTAAAAAGCGTGGAATGTAAATGTTCATTTCCGGTCCGAATTCAATGGTGTTGAATTGGGAAGTCGGACTGATGTTTGCCGAATTACTATTGGCTGTTTTTTGTGCTTCAATACCACCTTTTAAGCGCAATTCAAACACTTCGGCACCTTTCAGCAAGTTTCGATTTTGATAGACAATACTTCCTGAAATTCCCAAGTTGCCATTTCCGGTGTTGGTACCTTCCGTTTCAAGGGTAAAGGATTGTTTCGGAATCGGGCTCAATTGAATATGGCAATCGAGGAAATCGCCACCTGCAGGTTTGAAAAAGATATTAATGGTTTTGAATGATTTTAATTCCGACAATCGTTTGTACGTATCGTCCACGTTTTGCAATTGATACAATTCTCCTTTTCGTAAAAACACGCAGTTGAGCAAAACTTTTGTTTTGTATTTCAACTCATTGGTATGTAAAACATAATAATCCACCTCTTTGTTTTTTACGGAGTCGGGGATTTCCTGTCCCGTTCCCGATTCAATCCGGATGGTATCTTTTTTTACATAATCCATTTTCTTGGAAACAAAATCGGGCTGCAAATAAATGTTGCGAATGTAAAAACGCTGATGCGGGCGCTCTACAATGGAGTCGGAATAGTCGGAAAACTTGTATGCATAATTTTTGATGCCCAAGGTGATGTTTACTTTGTTGTTGGGCAATGTGCTGTCCACTTCGTAATACACATAATCCTTGGTGAACAGAAAATATCCGTTATTACTCAATTCGTTTGAAATGCGCTCACGTTCTTTTTGCATCACATCCACATCGTAGTTTTTACCTTATTTTAAAAGACAGTTGGCTGTGTCGGAAGTGATGTAATAATTTAAGAGTTCATCCGGAATTTTATATTCCACTTGATTAATCAGATAAGGTGGTTGTGCTTTTATTTTGAAATAAACACTCGCGCGTTTTCTTCTACGAAATACCACCGAGTCGGTCACTTCACTGATGAAATAGCCTTTGTTGTTTAAGAATAATTTGATTTGTTTTGCTGATTTTTTCGCCAACAACGAATCATAGATGACCGGTGGTTCACTCACATTCAACAGCCATTCGCCAAACAATTGCCGATCATTTTTTTTTGCTTTTTTTCCTCGTGCGATTCTACGGTTATTCCGATTTTCTATTTTTTTATCGTAAACAATCCGCTTACGTTTAATCTTATCTTCATTCGCTAAATTGTGCAGCCAAAGATGAAAACGAAAGATTAATAAGATTTTACGATTGGGTTTTGCTTGATATAAGCTTCAATTTCACTCTTGTCGACTTTGGTATCTTTATCGATGACATGATTTTTTTGGAGCAAGTATTCACCTTGTTGCAACTTACGAGCCGGTCGGCAAGCAAACAATAGCAAAGGAATTAATCCGATGAGTATAAATTTTTTATGAATAGTTGTTCTGCTCACGCTCAATGATAAAAATGTACTGTACTCAGGCTACTAAATTACTACATTTGTCCGTAACAATAGTGATTCGCATTTTTTTAACACATAGACACATAGAAAATAAGAAGCTAAAGCTTTATATAGAAGCACATAGCTCTATCTCAAGGAAGCTTGCTTCCTCTATGTAATTTATTTTAAGTTTTAAAACTATGTGCCTATGTGTTTAATTTTTTTTATTTAGAACTATAAAATATGCTTTCCAAAAGCCAAATCAGTTTCATCAATTCCTTAAAACAAAAAAAGTACAGGGAAGAGCACCGCTTGTTCATAGCAGAAGGGGCTAAAATTGTGCCCGAATTGATGCAATCGGCTATCGTTGTTAAGCAGGTATATGCGACCTCCGATTTTTTAAGAAACAATGTCATCCCTGCAACGGTTGAACGCTTCGAAATAAAAGAAAATGAGTTGGAGCGTATTTCGGTATTAACCAAAGCCAATGAAGTATTGGCTGTTTGTGAAACACCCAACTATGTTTTAAATGCAGAAGATTTAAAAGGAAAATTAACCTTGTTGCTGGATGATATTAAAGATCCGGGAAATTTAGGAACAATCATCCGCATTGCCGATTGGTTTGGAATTGAAAACATTATTTGCAGCTCCGAAACGGTGGATGCATTTAATCCGAAAGTGGTACAGGCTACAATGGGGTCAATTGCTCGGATAAAAGTGCATTATGTTGATTTAGTAGCATTCCTCCAACAACAAACAACCACTAACAAACAACCAGTATATGGAGCATTGCTAGAAGGCAAAAATATTTATTCAGAAAAATTATCTTCAGAAGGATTGATTGTAATTGGGAATGAATCCCGTGGAATTTCAGAAGACGTTCAAAAATTAATCACAGATAAAATCAGTATTCCATCGTTCTCGCATTATAAACAGGGTAGTGGAGAAGCAGAGTCTTTAAATGCAGCCATTGCCACTTCGATAATTTGTTCGGAGTTTCGGAGACGTAAGTAAGTGACTAGGTGACTAGGTGACTGGGTGACTAAGTGACTAAGTGACTAAGTAACTAAGTAACTAAGTAACTAAGTAACTAGGTGACTAAGTAACTGTGTGACTTACGGAGCGTCATTGCGAGGGTGTTTTTACAACCGAAGCAATCTCTTTTTGGGTGACTAGGTGATTAAGTAACTAAGTGACTGAGTAAATTACGGAGCGTCATTGCGAAGGCGTTTTTACAACTGAAGCAATCTTTTTTTTGTGACTAGGTAACTAGGTAACTAAGTGATAGGATGCTATTCGTTTATTACATTCAGCGCGGCACAGGCATACAACGCAGCAGTTTCGGTTCTCAATCGGCTTTCCCCTAAACTGATTTCTTTAAACCCATTGTCCAACGCCAATTTTACTTCTTCAATCGTAAAATCTCCTTCGGGTCCGATTAATACCAATGCATTTTGTTTTGGAGTGTAACGTGTTTTCATGTGCGGTAATCCTGTCGACTGACAATGCGCAATAAACTTCTCTCCTTTAAAATTCTTCGCTTGAGCGATTAAAATTTTCAAGTTAACCACTTCGTTGATTTTTGGGAGATAGGCTTTTAAACTTTGTTTAATGGCCGAAATGGCCACTTTTTGAATGCGTTCGGTCTTTACAATGTTGCGTTCCGAATTTATAGAGTTTATTAACGATACTTCATCAATGCCCATTTCGGTTGCTTTTTCCACAAACCATTCAAGGCGATCCATGCTTTTGGTCGGAGCAATGGCAATGTGCAACTGCCAATTGCGTTTACCTACTTCTTTTTTCGTGTCAATGATTTTTACGGAGCAGCGTTTCGGATTGCTATCAATGATTTCTGCTTCATACAATCCGCCTGTTCCATCAATCAATTGAATTTTATCGCCTTCGTTTAAGCGTAAAACTCGAACACAGTGTTTACTTTCCTCTTCGTTGAGGGTATAAGTGTCTGTTGTGATATCAGGGGTGTAGAATAAATGCATGGGTGCAAAGGTAGGAAAAAAGGCCCTAAGTAACTACGTGACTAGGTAACTAAGTGACTAGGTAACTAAGTGACTAGGTGACTAGGTAACTAAGTAACTAAGTGATTAGGGGAAGAGAAACGGAAATAAAAAAGCCTTCCCATTTCGGAAAGGCTTTTCTATAAATAATTTAAATGTAACCAGAGTAGTTCATTCTGTCCAGTATTTCTCAGGACGTATCAGTCTTGTTTTTTTAATAAAAACGAAATCTGATTAAGCATTCACTGCAGCTTTTGGGGCAGCAGCTAAAATTTCTTCGTTTGCAGCACTTGCGTATTGCTCAAAGTTTTTGTTGAACGATGCAGCTAATTTATTTGCTGTAGCATCGTAAGCATCTTTATCTTTCCAAGTTTTACGAGGGTTCAAGATATCAGCAGGAACATCCGGACATTCCGTTGGCACTTGTAAACCGAATACAGGAAGTGTTTCGTATTTAATGCTATCCAATTTGCCGGTTAACGCTGCAGTAATCATTGAACGGGTGTATGATAATTTCATACGGCTACCAACACCAAATGAACCACCTGACCATCCTGTGTTAATTAACCAAACGTTTACTTTGTTTTCTTTTAATTTTTTACCCATTAACTCTGCATATTTTGTAGGGTGTAACGGTAAAAATACTTTTCCGAAACAAGCCGAGAAAGTTAATGTAGGCTCTGTAATTCCCATTTCCGTTCCGGCAACTTTAGCCGTATATCCAGAAATGAAGTGGTACATTGCTTGTCCGGTTGTTAGTTTCGAAATTGGAGGTAAAACACCATACGCATCGCAGGTTAAGAAGAAAATGTTTTTTGGAACATTCCCTACAGACGGTTCAACAGCATTTTGAATGAAGTTGATTGGGTAACCAACGCGGGTGTTTTCTGTTTTTGAAATATTAGAGAAATCAACGGTGGAGGTGTTTTCGTAGTATTCGATGTTTTCTAACAACGCACCAAATTTCACTGCACCGAAAATTTCAGGCTCTTTCTCTTTTGTTAAATCCACACATTTTGCATAACAACCACCTTCGAAGTTGAAAACGCCTTCGTTGCTCCAGCCATGCTCATCATCACCAATCAAACCACGGTTTGGATCAGCAGATAAGGTTGTTTTTCCAGTACCTGACAAACCAAAGAAGATAGCGGTATCACCATCTTTACCAATGTTTGCAGAGCAATGCATGGATAAAACTCCTTTTTCGTGAGGTAAAATATAATTCAATAATGAGAAAATTCCTTTTTTGATTTCGCCTGTATAACCAGAACCACCAATTAAAATAACTTTTTTCGTCATGTTTAAAATGGTGAAGTTGTGTTGACGTGTTCCGTCAATAGCAGGGTTGGCTCTGAAGCCGGGAGCACAAATGATGGTCCATTCTGCTTCAAAGTTCATGATCTCATCATGCGTAGGACGCAAGAATAAGTTGTTTGCAAATAAGTTTGACCAAGGATACTCGGTTACAACGCGAATGTTTAAACGGTATTTCGGATCAGCGCAAGCGTATGAATCACGCACATACACTTCTTTTCCTGATAAATAAGCACAAACGCGGTTGTAAAGGGAATCAAATTTAGCCGCATCAAATTTAAAGTTGACATCGCCCCACCAAATGGTGTCTTTTGTTTTTGAATCTTCTACAATAAATTTATCCTTTGGTGAGCGTCCGGTAAATTCACCAGTATCTACTGCTAATGCTCCTGAGTCGGTGAGCATTCCTTCGCCACGCACAATCGTTTCTTCTACTAATTCAGCTGCATTTAAATTCCAATACGCTGCGGATACGTTTTCAAGTCCTAAACTAGCGATACTTGAGTTCTTTCCCTTAATTCCAAATTCGTTCATTTCTGATTTTTTAGTGTTAGTGTTTTTTTTAAAAATGAAAGCCCAAAATTAAGAAAAATAGGGAATGAAAGGGGATTTTTTCGCTAGAATTATATTTTTTAACTTTAAAAGGGGGAGTTGTGGTATTATGTTAAATTCTTGACAAACAAATAGTTGCGGTATTTATATGAATTAAAATATCGAAAAACCTGTTGATAAATAGTTGGGCTACCAGCTTATAGTCCTTTACAAATTGTAAAGCGCTGTATACTTATTGGTGGCGTAATCCATAAAATATTTGAAATTCAATTTCTCCCCGGTGATTGCAATGCATAGTTCTTCGGCTGAATAAAACTTACCATGGCGGTGAACCTTCTCTCGCAACCACTCTAATAGCGGTTTCATATTCCCTTTTTCAATTTCTGTTTCTAAACCTTTCAGCTCTTTTTTTGCTTGTGCATAAAACTGTGCGGCATAAAAACTACCCAATGAATAAGTAGGGAAGTAGCCAAAGCTACCATGACTCCAATGAATGTCCTGCAAAACGCCTTTTGAATCGCTTGGCACGTCCAGTCCTAAATACTCTTTGTACTTGGCATTCCAATAATTGGGCAAGTCTTTCACCTCAATCGTGCCTTCAATCAAGGCTTTTTCTATTTCAAAACGAATCAATACATGAAAATGATAAGTCAATTCATCTGCGGATGTCCGAATCAAAGAAGGTTTTACAATGTTCATCGCTTTGTAAAAGTCTTCAAAGGTGACTGTTTTTAAATTGTTCGGGAAAGCCGTTTGTAGTTTTGAAAAGTTGCTTTTCCAATAACCTAAACTTCTCCCCACGTTATTTTCCCACAAACGCGATTGTGATTCGTGAATGCCCAAAGAAACATATTCTCCGGACGGTAAACCGTATTCTTCAGCAGGAAGTCCTTGCTCGTATAACGCATGCCCACCTTCATGAATGCAACTCCAAATCATTTCATTCAAATCGTTTTCGTTTATGCGGGTAGTAACGCGCACATCTTGCGAACTGAAGTTGGTTGTAAACGGATGAGAAGAGGCATCTTGTCGACCCGCCTCAAAATCATACCCCATTTGTTTTAACAAGTCCAATCCCAAGTCCCATTGTTTGGTTTTATCGTACGTCAAAAACATAAAGGCATCGTTGTTTTGTGGCTTCTCTGCAATCTTCTTAACAAAAGCAACCAGTTGGCTTCTAACATCGGAAAAGAGTGTTTCTAAGTCGGCCGTTTTTGCTCCCGGTTCATATTGATTCAACAACGCATCATACGGATGTGCAAAGGTTCCTAGTAGCTTGCATTCTTCCCGTTTTAGTTTTACGAGTTTTTCAAGATGAGGTGCATACAATTCAAAGTTGTTTTCTTCTTTTGCCTTTTGCCAAGCTTGAAATGTTTCTGAGATGGTTTGACTCAATTCCTGAACAAATGCTGTTGTGTATTTGAGGTTGTCGTTATAATTTTTCAACGACTGCTTAATATTTCTTTTTTCTTTTTCAGAAAGAGAAGCATCAGCCGATAGTGCATTTAAAATTTCCCCCAGTTCTTTGGAAGTCGCTAATTCATGACCAATCCCTGCTAATGTAGAAAGTTGTTGTGCGCGAAATGTGGCGCCTTTGGGAGGCATATATGTTTCTTGATCCCAGTTTAAAACAGCAGAAGCATATTGAATGTCGGCTATTTTACGCATCATTCCTTTGTATTTAGCGTAATTCGTCATATAGAAAAATAATTGTTAAGTGTTATTTGTTCTTCTTCATTCCGGCAAAAGCAATCAATACCCAGCCGGTAATAAAGAATAAACCTCCGATAGGAGTAATCGGACCCAGCCAACGCATATCGCCAAGGCCCATGAGTTTAGCGGTCGTTAATAGATAAAGAGAACCCGAGAACAAAACAATGCCGGCCATAAAACAATAACCTGCTTTGGCAATCAATTTATCGTTGAATTTCTCCACAAATATGGCAATGGCAAAAAGTGCCAAACTATGATAGAGTTGATATCTTGCAGCTGTTTCAAACGCTTGTAAATTGGCTTCGGTAATTAAGCCGGTTTCCAATTTCGACTTTAAGAAATGCGCAGCCATGGCGCCCAAGGCAACACCAATTGCTCCTGAAAACCCACTGAATAAAAGAAAACGTTTTTGCATGCAACAAATGTAAGAAAAAAACAAAGCATTAATTTTAGATATGATTCTAATTTTCTATTTTTAGAACATATATTTTAAGTATGAATAAAAAACTGTACGATGACTTTAAAAAACTGAATGAAACAGAAGCTTCTGAGCTTAGTTTTAAGTTTAAAGATTCGCCTGTAGGATTGAAACTCATACATTTTTTGCAAGCATGTACCAATCGGAATTTTAAAAATTCAGATGCTGTTGCTTCGGTATATGGATCTTCTAAAGATAAATCAGAATACGGTGTTTTAGAAAACAGGTATTTCAAACTCCGTAAAAAAATCCATGATGAATTGTTAAAATCGACTTCCGACAACCAATCGGGAGAACTGCTAACACCGGAACAGTTGATTTTATTTCGCAATAAAAACATTACATCCGCCACCAACAAAGAAGGCGCCTACAAGGAATTACTGGAATTAGAAAAGGAATGTTGGCGAAAAAATATTTTTGAACTCTTGCCGGATATTTTAGATCAGCTCATCTTTTTAAATCAATCCTTCAATCGGTTGGAACGAAATAAACCTTTGTTTGAGCGTTTAGAAAAGGCTGCAGTATTGCAAAACGATATGAACCGCTGTATTGTTTTGTCTCGAAAAATATACGAAATTAATTTTGTGAAAGGGATAAAAGCCGCAAAAGCGGAACTCGCTCTTATAAAAGATTTTGCTGAGAAACATAAAGCATACCCTCGTTTTTTAATGTGCTATCACCACATTTCCTTGTATTATAAGTTAGGCTCACAAGATTATTTGCATTATCAGCAAGTGGTGAGTAGGCATTTAACAGCCTTTAAAAAGTTATTTGCCAAACACTCCGAAACACCATTACTGAGTTATAAAGTGAATTATACCAAGTTTCAGCATTTTCATTTCAATAACATCACCATGTTTTTTCATTTCAACCGTTGTGAATTTGAAGAAGCCTATCATTTTATGAACGATTCATGGGCATTGGTAAACAACAATGATTCGGTATTGAAAGTATACAAAACAGAAACGCTGTATTTTAATTTGACCACAGCGCAATGCATGACTGGTCGTTTTGCAGAAGCGAATGCCACCAACAATTTGTTTATCACCTTTTTGAAGGAAAACAATCAATTGGAAAATCTTCCTTTTGCCTATGTTCAAAAGGCGCGTATCATCTCCGATACATTTCCGCAAACCTTTAAAATGGACATTGATTTCTTAATGAACCAGGTGGAGGAATATATTAAGAAAGTAAGAAAAACGGAGAATGCGCTGGCATCGTTAGAGGATACCTTGGTGTTGAAATTAAAATGGTTAATTCTTAAAAAACAATTTGCCAAAGCTGCGAATTTGCTCGAAGATAAGATCGTGGTAAACGTATTAACGCAAGCGCATGTGCTGGATTTATTTCAAGAGTTCATTCTGTTGCTGCAACAGCCTTCTGATAAAAATAGGTTGCTCGAAGAATTAGTAAAAAAAGCACAGCAACGCAAGCACAAAGCAACCACCCCCGGAGAGTTTATGCATTTAAACTGGATACAAAATCATGTTCGGTATTTGTTGAGGTGATATTATCCTTCGTAACGTCATGCCGTGCTACGACACGGCATCTCCCTGTAATAAGCAGATCCCGTGTCGTAGCACGGGATGACAGTTGAGAAGAAAGTAAGATGTTAATTACTATCTTTGGCAAAATTTTTAAACTTTTATGCAAAATATTTTAGTCATAGGAGCAGGTCGTTCCGCTTCATCACTCATTCATTATTTACTTTCACATTCGGTAAATGAAAATTGGAATGTAACCGTTGGCGATGTTTCGCTGGATTTGGTAAAACAAAAAACAGCAGGGCATACGAATGCACGTGCTATTCAGTTTGATATCAATAATGATCAACAGCGCGAGGAAGAAATTAAACGCGCAGACATTGTGATCTCGATGTTGCCAGCATTTATGCACATGAATGTGGCAAAAGATTGTGTGAAATTTAAAAAGCATTTAGCAACAGCTTCTTATGTTTCTAAGGAAATGAAAGAGTTGGATGCAGAAGCAAAAGAGACCGGAATTATTTTGATGAATGAAATTGGTTTGGATCCGGGCATTGATCACGCGTCTGCCATGAAGGTGATTGATCACATTCATGCCCAAGGTGGTGAATTGACTTCTTTTCAATCGTTTTGTGGTGGTTTGGTTGCTCCGGAGAGCAATGATAATCCGTGGGGATATAAATTCTCGTGGAATCCGCGCAATGTCATTTTAGCCGGACAAGGTACTGCACAGTTTATTGAAAACGGAGAATATAAATACATTCCTTACAACCGATTGTTTACACAAATTTGTCCGGTTGTAGTAGAAGGTTTTGGAAATTTTGATGCGTATGCGAATCGCGATTCTTTGTCGTATCGAAAACTGTATAACATTGAAAATATTCCAACTATGCTGCGTGGAACATTGCGGATGCCGGGGTATTGCAAAGCGTGGAATGTATTTGTTAAGTTAGGCTTGACAGATGATACGTATAAAATTGAAGCATCTGATTCGTTGACGTACAAACAATTGTTAGAAGCATTTTTACCGCAAGGGAAACAATCTGTAAAAGAAAAGTTGATTGCTTTTATGGGGAATGAAATGGATGCAGAAGCGTTGAAAAAAATCGAATGGTTGGAAATTATGACAGATAGAAAAATTCGATTGAAGGATGCAACTCCTGCTCAAATTTTACAAGATTTATTGGAAGAAAAGTGGTTGTTGAAGGAAAACGACAAAGACATGATTGTGATGCAACATGAGTTTGAATATTCATTGAAAGGACAAACTAAAAAAATTACATCGTCATTGGTTGTAAAAGGAGAAGACCAAACTTATACTGCGATGGCAAAAACGGTAGGCTTGCCATTAGCAATTGTATCAAAACTAATTTTACAAGGAAAAATAAAAGCAAGAGGAGTAACGATTCCTACTTCAAAAGAAATTTACGAACCGGTGTTGGCAGAATTGGAAACACTGGGAGTAACGTTTGTGGAGAAAGAAGTATAAAGTGACTAGGTGACTAGGTAACTAGGTGACTAGGTGGTTTTGGGGGGCGTATCGGATTTTAATTTATTAATAAGACCTTGTAGAAGAGCGCTTATTTTATTCATTTGTTTTTCTATTTTATCAAACTCTTTTGCATTTATATAATTCAACTCAACTGCGATGGTAGTTAACGTTTCGACTTCACTTAATGAGCCAGAAGAAATATAGAGAAATTGAATGAATTCTTTTTTGCTGTTTCTTGCAGCACCTTCTGAAATATTAGCAGGAACCGAAACAGAAGCGCGTTTCAATTGTGATATTAATCCAAATTTTTCAGAGTCAGGTATGCTCGCGCATAGCAAGTAAATGTTTTTAACTAAATGAAGGGATTCTTGCCAAACGATTAGATTATTGTGTGGTCTCATTCGGCAAATGTATCCAAGGTTTGCCCCATCTAGCCGGTAAATAAATACTTATAATCGGATATCCTTTCCCTTCACCCTTAGTCACCTAGTCACCTAGTCACTCAGTTCCCTAGTCACCTAGTCACTTAGTCACCTATTAGAATGCCAAATAATAATCCTTCGTTAATTCCTTGTATTCATCCGTATACGAATGTCTCTCATCTTTTTCGATGGTAATGGAATCTTCTGAAAAGGCACGTTGAATAAATTCAAAGCGCATCATCATTCTCTTTTCAGGTTTATCGGTGCGGGTAATAATGCGGGTTGCTTTGGTCAAAAACAATTTGTTTTTTTCCGCTGCTTCTTTGAATAACTCACTTTCTTTCGTGGGTAGGATTACATAAAATTTTCCGGTTGGACTTAATAACTTCAATACGCCATCCAATAAATCTTTAAAAGGAAGTTGGTCGGTATGGCGAGCATTGGTGCGCGATTCTTCTGAAGCTTTTGAAGAATCAACAAAGTAAGGAGGATTGCTCACAATCAAATCGTATTTATGATCACTTTCTTTCGCAAATTGTTGTAAAGAAATGTGATGTACTTCAATCCGATCTTTCCAGTTACAATTGTTTACATTTTCGGTTGCCTGAATGTATGCATTTAAGTCGATGTCAATTGCATCAATACGTGCAGACGATTTTTGTGCCAGCATCAAGGCAATGATGCCCGTTCCTGTGCCAATATCTAAAATGGTTTTTGCGTTGGAAGCATTTACCCAGGAGCCTAATAAAACAGCATCTGTGCCTACTTTCATAGCACACTTGTCTTGTACTATTTTGAACTGTTTAAAAGCGAATGTTTGATTCGACATAAAGGAGTAGAAAACACTTTGATGAACTCAACGTTTACTATTACTATATATAAAGTTAAACTATTTTTCGGAAAAACAATAGATTAGGTATGGAAAATGTAGAATGGTAAATGGATAATGGAAAATGTGTGATGGCAAATGGTAAATATTGATATGTTATTTCAGCTACTCTACATCTTCCCTTCTCCATTATACATCATACATCACTTCCTTCGTCTGTCTCTTTTTCCGACTCGTTCACCTCTTTTTGGGAAATATAAATGTCGATTAATCCTTCCGGAGCATCCAGTTCAATCCTTTTTGTATCGCGATGAATGGAGATGATAAACTCTTCCTTGGCAGGAATTAAGATATCGTTTTCTCCATGACGGATTTGTAAAATGGTTTGATGTGGAAAATCCAAAACCTCCGTAATGATTCCAATTTCTCCGAAAGTTTTATCTATGGCAGTATATCCGGCCAATTCATGGATATAAAACTTTTTTCCTTTTAATGGAGGCAAGGCACTTAATGGTAAGTACAATGATTTTTTTAATAATTCTTCAGCACGTTCAATGGACTCAATTCCTTCCAACGAAACGGTTGCATTGTTTCCTTTGATTTGAATTTTTTTGATGAAAAATGGGACAAGCGAATTGTTCAGTTCAATAAAAACAGATTCCAGTTTTTTATATCGGTTGGTATCGTCTACATCCAATACAAAGCCTAGTTCTCCGTGGTTACCAACTCTTCTGGCAATATATCCCAAATTAAAACAATCGTTTTTATTCATGATTCAAAATTACATTTAATTGTCCACAATGGTGTTTGCCATGCCAAGCATATAATGCAACAAATTCATCCAACTGAAATTCTTTATTGTATTCGGGGTGAATGTATTTTTTCTTGAAATCAGCTTCCGTCATCGACTTCAAAATGGCTGTCCATCGCGCATGAATCGCTTCCGTCATTTTTAACGAAACGTCAATAGGCGTATTTTCCACATCTGCAAGCAATGCCCAAGCATCTTGATTGTAAGGTTTGATAACAGGGTTATGCTCTGTTAGTGCCAGTTTAACACGAATCAAAGCATTGGAATGACTATCAGCAATGTGATGAATGATCTGTTGTGCATTCCATCCACCTTCACGGTAACTTTTCTTTAAGTGTTCCGGTTTCAATTGTTTCGAAATGCTATTCAACAAAGCTGGAAGCGCTTCGATTGCTTCGATATTGCTTTTTGTGTCGGATGTTGAATAGGTTTTGCCGTATTCGAATTTTCCGATGGGGTAGGTGTTTTTGTCGCTCATTTGGTGAATCAGATTCTAATGAAACTTATGCTGTATGAATTTTTAACACATAGACACATAGTTTTTAAAGCTTAAGTTTTACTTATAGTATAGCCGAAGCAAGCTTCGGACATAGATGATATGTGTTTCTATCAAAAGCTTTAGCTTCTCTTTTTCTATGTTTCTATGTGTTTATTTTTTTTGATTGTAATCAACGAAAAAGCCCCTTGTCATTTCGAGCGAAGTCGAGAAACAAGGGACTTTCTAATAATTTTAAATCAAAATTATGCTTCTGCTTGAGGCGTTTCTGCTTCAGGAGTTGCTTCAACAGCTGGAGCTGCTTCTTCAACTGCAGGAGTGTTTTTTGCTACGATTTTAACTGCTTTCGCTTCTTTAGAAGCAGCTTCAGCAATCATACGGTTTTTGTAAGCATCTTTCTTAGCATTTGCTAATTTGTCAACTTTACCAATCACTTTTGATTCTTTTTCTGCAATCCATTTTGCATATTTTGCATCTGCTTGTTCTTGCGTTAATGCACCTTTTGCAATTCCACCCATTAAGTGGTTCATGTACAATACACCTTTGTAAGAAAGGATAGCACGACATGTATCTGTTGGTTGAGCACCTTTGTTTAACCACTCTAATGCTTTTGCATTGTCAAGGTTAATAGTTGCTGGATTTGTAGTTGGGTTGTACGTACCAATTTTCTCAATAAACTTTCCGTCTCGAGGTGCACGACCATCCGCAATTACAATGTGGAAATAAGCCGCAGCTTTTTTACCATGTCTTTGTAATCTAATTTTTGCTGGCATTTTTTTAAGTTTTATTAATAATTATTTCCCAAACCTATTTTTGGGAAGGCGAAAGTACACACTTTTCTTTAATTGACAAACAAATTGGGCACTTTTTTGGCTTTTCGGCTTCAAATATAACCTTCTAAAAAGGTTTTAACACGTAGATACATAGTTTTTATAGGGTTGGAGTCTGCTTATTTGGATAGCCCAAGCAAGCTTTGGACAGAGAGTATATGTGTCTCTCATGTAGAGCTTTAGCTCCCTATTTTCCGATGTGTCTATGTGTTTAATTTTTTTTTGATTTATGCGCAAGATGCTCGTTTCCATTCTATTGATTATCAAAAAACGAAGATGAAAACCATAATTTTAAGGTTAAAATTTCATTCTTCGGGTAAATTGTGTACTTTTGCAAACTAAATTAAAAAATAAAATCTACCATGTCTGCACCTGCAAATTCCATTTTAGTACCAATTGATTCCACAGAACAAACCATTATTGCCTTAGGCCAAACCTACAATTTAGCTCGATTAACCAACTCTAAAATTGTATTGTTGAGTGTTGATGAAGGAAATCCTCCTTTGGTGCAAAAAAATTGGATGAGTTAGCAAAAGAGGCTTCAGCAAAATCCGGACAACCCGTAGAAGCGATGATTCGTAAAGGCAATGTGTACGAGGAAATCAATAAAGTAGCAGACGTATTAAACCCGATGTTTGTAATGATTGGGTTATCTTCCAAAATATCATTAAGCAAAATTATCGGTAAAAACGCATTTAAAATGGTGCGTGAATCAAAACACCCTGTAATTACCATCCGCGGTAAAGTTCACCGTGACGGTTGCAAAACCATTTTATTGCCTTTGGATTTAACCAAAGAAACACGTGAAAAAGTAAATAAAGCGATTGAATTGGCGAAGTTGTTCAATGCAGATATCCGCATCATCTCCATTTTAACACAAACAGATGAAGAAGCAGAGAATAAATTAATCTCTTATTCGAACCAAGTTTGGAAATACGTTAAGGATCAAGATGTTCGTTGTACAATCAAAACATTACGCGGTTCTGACATTCCTCAAATGATTATGGATTATGGACACGAAGTAGAAGCGGATTTAATTTTGATTATGACCAAAGCAGAGTTGAGTATGAAAGAATTTTTCATCGGAACGGTTGCACAACGTATCATCAACGAAAGCGATATCCCTGTTTTAAGTTTCCGCCCTATGGAACGTAAAGATACTACGGTATTTAATCCGTACTAATCTGATAACGAAAACCTTATTAAGCCTCCTGACGAAAGTTTGGAGGCTTTTTGTTTTGTGTTATTTAATTGTTAAATTTGATTTATAGGTAACACTAAACATTTACTCCATGACAAAAAATTACGCTATCGCTTTTAGAAGCCATCGAGTTTTTAAACTTGCATTTCTGGCATTTTTTCTTGTATCACAGCTCTCTTTTGCTCAAAATTGGGACTGGGTTTCCAGTGCCGGTGGAGTCGGATCCGATAAAGGTTGGATATTGACATCGACCGATATGGCAATCAATATGTTTGTGGATATTATAACAGTGGAACATCGTCCGGTGATGTTAGTTTCGGTGCTCAAGCTGCTCCGTTGGATTTTGGAAAAGAAGGTTTTTTAGCAAAAATTGATAGCAATGGAACCTGGCAATGGGTAAGAGGTGCAATGGGTGGATGGGACGAACGTGCACTCGGAATGTGTGTAGATAATGTAAACGATTTTGTTTATGTGACCGGAACCTGCTGGTACAATACCGGCTTTGGAAGCTGCACAGGAGCCACATTCCCAGGTAGTGGCGATGAAATATTTTTAGGGAAATTTGATTTGAATGGAACCTGTCAATGGTTAATTGGTGCTGGAAGCAGCAGTGATGATCATGGGTACGATGTGGTGACAGATAAATTAGGAAATGTGTATTTAACCGGATTTATCAGTAATCCTTATTCGGCTGGAATGGGTGTCGGTACTTTTGGAACCATCAATGTTCCCATTACTCCTTACGACTCTTTAGGTTTTGTTGCAAAAGTTTCTCCTGCAGGAATTTTTCAATGGGTAAAAACATTTGAAGCAACAGATGGTGAACGTGATAATCGAATTGCTATTGATACTACCGGAAATCTTTATGTAACCGGTGGTTTCCGCGGTGTAAAACCTTTTGGAACTTTCACCGGAACGAGCAATGGTGGTCGTGATATCTTTGTGATTAAATATGATAGCAGTGGAAACCTGCTTTGGTTGCGCACTGCCGGTGGATTGCTGGATGATCGCGGTAATTCGGTTGCCATCGATGCACATCAGGATGTGTATATTACCGGTGAGCTCCGCGATATTGTGGTGTTTGGGACAGATACGGTGAACAATAATGGTGGACCAAACGGGAGAGATATCTTTGTTGCAAAACTAACTCCTGCTGGCAGCTGGGTTTGGGCTAAAAAGGCCGGCTCTACCAATGGCTCCGATCGAGGAAATAGAATCATTGCCAATAAACAAGATTTACTTTTTGTAACCGGCCAGTTTAAAGGAGATGCCAGTTTTGGGGCAGCGGATACACTCATCAATGTTGCTGATAGTGTTCAGATTTATGTAGCCGCAATTGATACCACCGGTAAATGGCAATGGGGCATTCAGGCGGGAAGCTCTATTGAAGATCGAGGAAATGGAATTGCCATCGATGAAAATTGCAATATTTATACAACAGGATATTATGAGTTAACAGCCACGTTTGGTTCGTCAGCCATTACTGCGGAAGGCAGAAAAGATATCTATGTAGCCAAAATTCCGAGCGCCTGCATCTACAACAATGTTGGAATTTCTGAAGATAATCCTTTTGAACAGGTACGTTATTATCCAAATCCTTCCATCGGAAATGTGACCATTGAATTGGGCCGGTTTGTGGAAGATGTTACGGTACAAGTGCACAATATAGTGGGGCAAACTCTTCAAACACAAAAATACCAATCCACTAGCAAAATGGACATCTCCATCGATGGTGCGAATGGAATTTATTTTGTTCACTTGATAACTAAAAAAGGTGAATCAAGGGTGTTGAAAGTTATCAAAGAAAATTAGATTGCTCCATTTCTGTATGTTGCGAATTTTTATTTGTACGATAGCGATTGCTTTTTCTTCCTGCAAAATTCCAATTCACTGGAAGAGTGATCAAGGAAAAAAATGCGAACTCCATCAGCTAACATTGCACAAATCGTTGGTGCGTATTTCTTATGGCTATTTTTGCTCACTGCGAACGCACCTGGGCGTTGGTGCGGCTGCCTTTCCAAATGCGAGGCGACAAGAATGTGGAGGATGCAGTGTGAGGCCGAATAAGTTTGTATTTCTTTATACCTGCAGCAAATGCACTTCTCTGAAAAGGAAACAATTCTTTAAAAGGAAAACAAAAGAAGAACGAAAAGAAGCTGAAATTCGCTCGAAATTTTGAAACGTTCATTTCTTTTCCAATCTTATTAACACCTCCTGAAATTTACTCTTTTAATGAGTAAATTTACAATCCCATTTTGATGCAAAAAATAAGTGGACGTTTTCAAAAAAACGCATTAACTCGTTAACGACTGAATCAATAAAATGAATTTTTCTCATTTACACGTACATACTCAATTTTCGCTGCTAGACGGTGCTGCTGATATTTCAACAATGTATAAAAAAGCAGTGAACGACAACATGCGTGCACTAGCAATCACCGATCATGGAAACATGTTTGGTGTTTTTAAATTTGTTGCGGAAGCCGGCAAACACAATACTCCCGAAAATCCAAATAAAATAAAACCCATTGTTGGTTGCGAATTTTATGTGGTGGAAAACCGCCACAAACGCCAATTTACAAAGGAAGATAAAGATGTTCGATACCATCAGTTGTTTTTAGCCAAGAATGCAGAAGGATATAAAAATCTGGTGAAGCTTTGCTCATTGGGCTATATGGAAGGGTTGTATGGAAAATATCCGCGCATCGATAAAGAATTAATTTTACAATACCACAAAGGATTAATCGCGACTACCTGCTGTTTAGGCGCCTCTGTTCCGAAAGCAATTATGAAGCTGGGCGAAGATGAAGCGGAAAAAGAATTCAAATGGTGGTTCGATATTTTTGGTGAAGATTATTATATCGAATTGCAACGACACGGCATTCCGGAACAAGACAAAGTAAATGAAGTGCTTGTGCGTTGGTCGAAAAAATACAATGTGAAAATTATTGCATCCAACGATTCGCATTATGTAGATCAACAAGATTCGAACGCCCACGATATTTTATTGTGTATCAATACCGGAGAAAAGCAAAGTACACCTACCATGAAGGATTTTGGTGATGATGATTCCAACTCCTTCAAAGGAAAACGATTTGCTTTTTATAACGATCAGTTTTATTTTAAAACAACTGCTGAAATGACGCAGCTGTTTACAGACTTGCCCGAAGCGATTGATAATACAAACGACATTGTCGATAAAATTACTCCGCTCAAATTGAAGCAAGACATTATGCTTCCGAATTATGTTATCCCGGAAGGGTTTGCTACACAAGATGATTATTTGCATCACATCACTTTTATGGGTGCAAAAAATCGGTACATCGATATTACACCTGAAGTAGAAGAACGTTTGAACTTCGAATTGTTTACCATCAAAACGATGGGATTTGCAGGTTACTTCTTAATTGTTGCCGATTTCATTAAAGCAGGAAGAGATATCGGAGTATTGATTGGTCCGGGCCGTGGTTCTGCTGCCGGCTCTGCTGTTGCTTTTTGCATCGGTATCACCAACATCGATCCTATTAAATACAATTTACTGTTTGAGCGTTTCTTAAATCCGGATCGTAAGTCGATGCCCGATATTGATACAGATTTTGATGATGAAGGTCGCCAAAAAGTAATCGATTATGTGGTAGATAAATATGGAAAAAATCAAGTAGCACAAATTGTAACCTATGGTACAATGGCTGCGAAGATGAGTATCAAAGACGTTGCACGTGTATTGGATTTACCATTACAAGAATCAAACATGCTTGCGAAAATGGTTCCGGATAAACCGGGCATCGAATTGAAACGCGTGTTGAGAGCACCGATGACAGGTGAAGCAAGTTTAGAAGAAAAAGAAGGACTCACCAAGGAAGATTTAGAAGACGTAAAAAAATTACGTGCGATTCTTGCCGGTGACGACATGCAAGCCAAAGTTTTGAAAGAAGCATTGATTCTGGAAGGCTCTGTGCGTGGTACCGGTATTCACGCAGCGGGAATCATCATCGCTCCGATGGATTTAACCGATCTTATTCCTGTTTCCACTTCTAAAGAATCGAATTTGTTAATCACACAATACGATGGAAGAGTTATTGAAGATGCCGGTGTAATTAAAATGGACTTCTTGGGTTTAAAAACATTGACGATTATTCGTGATGCACTCAAACTAATCAAAGAAAATCATGGCGTTTCCATTGATATTGATTCCATTCCGTTGGATGATGTAAAAACCTTAGAGCTTTACCAACGTGGCGATACCAACGGTACATTCCAGTTTGAAAGTGCCGGAATGCAAAAACATTTGATCAATTTAAAACCTGATAAGTTTGCGGATTTGATTGCCATGAACGCTTTGTATCGTCCAGGTCCGATTGAATACATTCCGAACTTCATTGCTCGTAAGCACGGTAGAGAAACCATCTCGTACGATTTACCGGAGATGGAAGAATATCTTGCAGATACGTATGGTATTACCGTTTACCAAGAGCAAGTAATGTTGCTCTCGCAAAAACTCGCAGGCTTTTCCAAAGGTGATGCGGATGTGTTGCGAAAGGCAATGGGAAAGAAAGATATCTACACTCTCAATAAAATGAAGAGCAAGTTTATGGATGGCGCAACCGAAAAAGGTTTGCCTGCTGATAAGCTAGAGAAAATTTGGGTGGATTGGGAAAAGTTTGCACAATACGCCTTCAATAAATCGCATTCTACTTGTTATGCACTCGTTGCATTTCAAACAGCATATTTAAAAGCACATTATCCAGGCGAGTATATGTCGTCTGTCTTAACACATAACTTAAGCAACATTGATAAAATCACCTTCTTCATGGATGAGTGTCGCAGAATGGGTGTTCCTGTTCTCGGTCCGGATGTGAATGAAAGTGCGTATGCGTTTGCGGTAAATAAGAGCGGACAAATTCGTTTTGGAATGGGCGCTGTGAAAGGAGTAGGGGAGGCAGCAGTTATTTCGATTGTGGAAGAACGAAATGCAAATGGTCCTTACAAATCTGTATTTGATTTTGTGCGAAGAATCAATTTACGTGCAGCCAATAAAAAAACATTTGAAAGTTTAGCGAATGCAGGTGGTTTGGATTCATTCGGAATTCATCGTGCAACTTATTTTCATGTGGAAGGAAACGACAATGGAAATTTCTTGGAGAAAGTAATTCGTTACGGAAGTTCACATCAGGATGGAGAAAATTCTGCTCAAGTATCCTTGTTTGGCGAAGACTCAGCGATAGATATGCCGGAACCAAAGATTCCAGTATGTGAAGCCTGGAGTAACCTCGAACAATTAAAAAATGAAAAGGATGTTGTGGGTTTCTTTATTTCTGGACATCCTTTGGATACCTATAAGTTAGAAATGGATAATTTTTGTCCTCATACCTTAGCCGACATTAAAAAAATCGAAGAAAATAAAAACAAGGAATTAACGCTGGGTGGTATTGTTACTAATGTTCACAATGGTGTTACTAAAACCGGAAATCCTTGGGGGAAAATTACGATTGAAGATTATAATGAATCAGCGGAAATGGCCTTTTTTGGTGAGGATTATGTGAAGTTTAAACAATACATGGTTAACGGATTGTTTCTGTATGTAAAAGGAAAAATTTCGGAACGCTTCCGCAATTCAGGAAACTTTGAATATAAAGTAAGCAACATTCAATTGTTATCAGAGTTGCGTGATAAGATGGCGAGAAGTTTAACTGTGAATGTTTCATTAAAAGAATTGAACGAAGAGTTCATGAATAAAATAAATGAGATTATTGCGAAGAACAGTGTTGTGGAAAATCGCAATTGCACACTTCAATTCAGAGTGTTTGATACCGAAGAAAATATTGCTGTGGTGATGCCGGCCAAAAAGATAAAAGTCAATCCGAATAACGATCTACTGGACTTGTTGAAAGAGAATGGGTTGGAGTATAAGTTGAATTAGCATAATTGTTATTATCGGAGAAGACTCTTTCTCCTAATCGTCATCCCGTGCCACGACACGGGATCTGCCAATTAGTAAATCAATATGAATCTTAACAATGCATACGTTTATATACTATCAAACAAAAATAGAACAGTCTTATACATTGGTATAACAAATGATTTAGAGAGAAGAATGGCTGAACACAAAAGTGGAACTGGTTCAGCTTTTACCAAGAAGTATAATATTTCTGAACTTTTATATTATGAAGTATTTGATAAGATTATAGACGCTATAAAAAGAGAAAAGCAATTAAAAGAATGGAAACGAGAGTGGAAGTTTGAGCTAATTAAAACAATGAACTCCGAGTTGCTAGATTTAGCAGTTGACTGGTCATTTGAAATAACGGAGAAGTAGCGACATGAGATCCCGTGTCGTGGCACGGGATGACAGCTTAGTAAGAGTGTTGAGATTAAAGGAGCAAACCGTTAAGAAAATCTATTTCTTCCCTTCTGTATTTTTTAAATACTCTGCTTCCGTAATAGTAACATCATTTTTAAAATAATACACTGCTCCGAAACTCGTTTCTTTCCTTACGTATTTATCACCTGTATTACCTTTTACAACTATGCGTGTAGTCACTTTCGCATTTCCTTCTTTACTCACTTCTTCAGTTACACCTTGCGGATATTTTTTTGCCAATTCGTTAGTGTATTGAGAGCGTTTTTCTGTCTCCATCAACGCATCTAATTCTTTCAGTTTATTTCCGGGTGTCTCCTCTTTTGGTTTTAATGATCCCGCATTCAAATATGCTGTTTTAGCCAATTCGTAATTTTTCGCTTTTACACAAGAATCTCCTTTCGCCAATGCGCTCTCATATTTTGCTTGAAGTGCTTTTAGTTCGGCTTCCTTCGCCAATCTTTCTTTTTCTGCTAAGTCTGCAGCTGCTTTTTCTGCATCCGCTTTTGCTTTCGCAATGGCATCCGCTTTTTCTTTTTCTTTTGCTAAACGTTCAGCTTCCGCTTTATCCGCAGCCGCTTTTTCAGCTAATGCTTTTTCTTTCGCCAATCGATCTTTTTCAGCTTGTTCGGCTGCTAATTTCGCAGCTTGATCAGCCGCAGCTTTATCTTGTTCCGCTTTTACTTTGGCAAGTGCATCTGCTTTTTCTTTTTCCATTGCTAATCGCTCTGCTTCCACTTTATCCGCAGCGGCTTTATCCGCCAATGCTTTTTCTTTAGCTAATCGGTCTTTTTCAGCTTGCTCAGCGGCTAACTTCGCAGCTTGTTCAGCCGCAGCTTTGTCTTGTTCCGCTTTTGCCTTGGCAAGAGCATCTGCTTTTTCTTTTTCCTTTGCTAAACGTTCCGCTTCAGCGGCATCGGCCGTTGCTTTTGCAGCAGCGGCTTTTTCTTTCGCAATGCGGTCTTTTTCAGCTTGCTCAGCAGCTAATTTCGCAGCTTGTTCAGCCGCAGCTTTGTCTTGTTCCGCTTTTGCTTTCGCAAGTGCATCTGCTTTTTCTTTTTCCTTCGCTAAACGTTCCGCTTCAGCGGCATCGGCCGTTGCTTTTGCAGCAGCGGCTTTTTCTTTCGCAATGCGGTCTTTTTCAGCTTGTTCAGCAGCCAATTTAGCGGTTTGTTCAGCAGCAAGTGCTTTGTCTTTCTCCGCCTTTTCTTTGGCGGCAGCTTCCGCAAGTGCTTTGTCTTTTGCAGCTTTTTCCTTGGCTGCAGCAGCTGCTAATTCTTTTTCTTTTGCTAAACGTTCTTTCTCGGCAGCATCTGCTTTTCCTTTTGCTTCTGCATCCGCAATCAATTTGTCAATTTCTGTCAGTTTGTTTTTAGGGTATTGCTCGCTTGGCTTTGCTGCAATCGCTTCGTTATAGGAAGATTTTGCGAGTTCGTAGTTTTTGGATAAAACAGCGGCATCGCCTTTCGCAATCGCGTTTTTATAATTCGTTTCAATGGTTGACGACTGTGTCCCAACTAATTTTGCAACTTTTGTTAAACTCTCGGATAAGGATTGCTCTAAAATCGCATCCGAGTCCATCTTTTTTTCTTCTGAATTATAGTAATAGCTTAACAATGGCTTATTCAGTATTGCATTCAATTTAGAAATGCTCGCTTGGTCTGCTGGAAGTTCAAATAATTCAGCAACCGGTTTTGATAAGCTCTTGAATTTTTTGGCTTCATCACCGTCTAGCCCCATCGTGGAATAGATGATCTGAAATTCAGTGAATCCTACTTTTGTAATGGAGATGTCGTATTCTTCGTTTGGAGGGAAGTTGTAGCTGAAGGCTCCTGCTGAATTGGTGACAAAGGCTTTTTCGGTCCCCGCACTGTTAATAATCACTACATCCGCTCCAGAAAGTGGTTTACCATTGTGTGTAACGGTACCTTCAATTCTTGCCTGCGCCTGTATGGCTTGATGAACAAATAAAGAGGAAAGGAAACAAAAAAGGAAGAGATATGTTCTATAATTCGGAGCAATTGTCATATACGAATACTATTGTTTATATACCAGACGTTGAAGTTAACGAATGGTGGCTTTTATTTATTCCCTAAAGATACCTTTTTTGCATAAATTAACAAAATGACAACCTGTCATAGAAAACAAATTGGCAAATCGTTTGTCTATGTAGAAATACAATTTTATCTTTAGGGTTCAATTGAAAGTAATTCATTAATCAATCAAATAAATAATAAAAAGATGGCATTAGAAATCACAGACGCTAACTTTGAGGAGTTAGTAGCAAAATCAACAAAACCGGTATTATTAGACTTTTGGGCAGAATGGTGTGGACCATGCCGTATGGTAGGACCTGTAGTTGAAGAATTATCAAAAGACTACGCTGATACAGCAGTAGTTGGTAAAGTAAATGTAGATAATAACGCAAACATTTCTGCAATGTTTGGTATCCGCAATATCCCTACTATCCTTTTCTTTAAAGGTGGTGAAGTTGTTGACAAACAAGTTGGAGCAGTTCCAAAATCAGTTTTGGATGCGAAGTTGAAAGCTTTGCTTTAGTTCTAAGTTAATACGTTTAGATAGTTTTAAAGTTAACAGTAGGTAATAAGCCTACTGTTTTACTTTAAGCGTAATTTAACCTTCAAACTTTTAAACCTTCCAATCTCTTAACTTTTCACTTTGAACTCAATAGACCAACAACCCATCCGTCCGTTTACCCAACTGGAGCTCATTGCGAAACAGGTGGTGGAAGGTTTTATTACAGGGTTGCATAAAAGTCCATTTCATGGTTTTAGTGTTGAGTTTGCCGAACATCGTTTATACAATAAAGGTGAGTCCACCAAACATATCGATTGGAAATTATATGGTCGGACGGATAAACTGTTTATTAAACGTTACGAAGAAGAAACCAATTTACGTTGTCAACTAATCATTGATGATTCATCTTCCATGTATTTTCCTCTTCCCGATGGAAAAGAGGTGAAGCAAAACAAAATTACTTTTTCTGTGTATTGTGCTTCTGCGATGATTGAATTGTTGAAACGACAGCGTGATGCTGTTGGGTTAAGCGTTTTCTCGGAAACGGTAGAAGTACATACTCCTGCAAAATCCAGCTCTTTGCACCATAAGATGTTGTATCACGAATTGGAGAAAAGAATCCAGCCGCATGATGTTCATATTCATAAAAAAACATCTGCAATAAATGCATTGCATGAAATAGCGGAAGGGATTCACAAACGCTCCTTAGTAATGATTTTTAGTGATATGATGGATTCGAAAGCAAATTCCGATGAATTGTTTTCTGCACTTCAACATTTAAAACACAAAAAGCATGAAGTCATTTTATTTCATGTGGTGGATAAAAAGAAAGAAATGGAATTTGATTTTGATAATCGTCCGTATCGTTTTGTGGATATGGAAACCGGTGAAGAAATTAAATTACATCCCAACGAAATTAAAGACTCCTACCTAAGTCAAATGGCGGAATACAAAAAGGAATTGATGCTGAAATGCGGTCAATACAAAATCGATTTTGTAGAAGCCGACATTAACTTGGGCTTTGATCAAGTGCTCATGCCGTATTTGTTGAAGCGTACACGAATGATGTAGTGAAGATTAATCGAATAAATCGATATCTCCATCATCAAACGCATGAAATACCAATAATGGCACTTGTATGTGATGCGCTAAATTGGTAGCCACCCCTCTGTTAAATAAAGGTCCATGTAACAACCGATCCACTGTGGAAACAGCAAGCAACTCTACTGCATTTTTAGAGACAAATTCATTCAAAGCTGTGTTAATATCCTCTTCGCCTTCAATCAAATGAAAGTTCATTTTCTCATAACGAACTTCTTTCTTAATTCCACTCATAAAATTACTGAGTAAATCTTCTTCAAAACGAGGCTTGATGTCTTCATTCGCGATGTGCACCACTTCCAATGAAGCATTAAAAGGTTTCGCTATTTCGGCTATAAACTGAACTGAAAATTTGTCGCTATCGTGATAATCACTCGCGAAAGCGATGGTTGTATATTCTTTAAATTTAAAATCAGTAGGAATGGCCATAACCGGACAAATAGCGGTGTCAATAATTTTTAATGCATTGCTTCCAATAAAAACCGATTTTAATCCTGTAGCCCCTTTCGTTCCCATAATAATAAAATCAATGGCATAATCATCAATCAAATCATTGAGTTCATCAGTAAGATTGCTTTCTAAAAAAATGGATTCGCATTTCAATCCGGGTTCAGATTTGGAAACAGCTTCCTTCCAATTGTTTAGAAGCTGCTTCATATCCGCAGGCGTCCCGATGATATCTTCATGATTAATTACTTTTAATGAATCTTTCAATGCTTCCATCATGGAAGGATGAAAGGCATGCAGTAAAATTATTTTCATGTTTAGCTTTTTGGCTAAAGGGATGGCATAATCCAAGGCATTTTTTGAATTATCTGAAAAATCAACTGGTACAAGGATTGTTTTCATGAATTTTTTTTAGACGATTATAAAAAATAAGCAGGCATGGATTGGTGATTGTCCGGTAGTGTGAGCAATGGAACATGCGTATGAAATGCAATCTCTTTGCTGATGCTTTTGTGAAATAAACGTTCTAATAGGTTGTGACGATGTGGAATGGTGACAATCATTTCAGCTTTTTTCTCCTTTACGAATTCATTTATTCCATCAATTAAATTTTCATTCTCTGAACAATGGTAGATGTGATTGGTTTCATTCAGCTTGTTTTCTAATCGTAATCCTGCACCTGCTTCATCAGCAGAAATTACATCTTTATTGCTTTTTACATTCAGCACAAATAATTTTGAATCAAACTTTTTTACGAGTTCTTTTAACGGTTCAATGGTATTGTAATCCGTTTTTGAGCTGTAATCGCATGCAAACACAATTCTTTTTGGCACCCTGAATTTAGTATGCTCAGGGATAATGAGTGTCGGGATTTTTGCTTTTCGCAAGGTTGCTGTGGCAATACTTCCCAAAACTATTTCACTCAATTTTCCGGCACCTTTCATGCCCATTACAATGAGATTGGCATTTTTTTCTTCTTCAGCGATTTCTTCTACAGCCATTCCCATTACCGCTTTATAGGTGATTTCCACTTTGGAATGCCCTTTTAAATGAGAAGCCAGTTTTTTTAAGGTTCGCTCATTGTCTTTCTGCATTTCCTCATCTGTTAAAACAATAATCGGAGATTCGGTGATGGGAACAGGAACATGATAAACGTGCAACAGTAGAATTTTTGCATTGATTTCTTTCGCAAGATTTACCGCATATTCAGCTGCGTTGGTGGCAGCATCTGAAAAATCAGTTGGAACAAGAATTGTTTTCATGGGAAGAATGTTTTTTACTTTTTGATTATCTCATTTCATTATACTCTTCAAAGTCTTCTGGCGTAGCATTGTCAACCGGATGATTCATTTCTTCTCCTTTTTTATTTTGTTCCGCCAACGTCCAATCATCAGTAGAAGTGGTTTGCAACCATGCATTCGCAGATTTTCTAAAAACCTGAATGTTCACACCCAAATTTTCTCTGAAATGTTGTTCAAAGGTGCTTACTTTTTGATGCCCATTTAAGCTGATATGTCCAGGAGTATGAATGTGTCGTATTTTACTCAATGCCTGTTGCGTATCATTAATTAGGTTTTCTTTCGTGAAAACCGCTTTCCCGGTGGGGTCGTACTCAAAAAATTCAAGTTTTAGAAAAGGAAAGTGCTTATTAAATTCAGTTTGAATTTCGGACAACTTGATGCTGTCATCTATACGTATTTCCATAATTGAATATCATTATTGTTTGTAGCAAAGATGGTGCATCGTACCAAAAAATGATATGGTGAATATCATTAATGGATATGATACAAGTCATTTAATTGCCTTTTATCTAGGCAACATTATTTTGCAAACGCAATAATGTGACCATCGGGGTCGGAGCAGTAGGCAACAACATCTCCCCATTCTCTTGGTTAGGCTTTACTAATTTCACGGGCTCCAAAACGGATGGCATTTTCCTGCGCTTCTTCAGGATTTTCTACAATTAGATAGAGTTCGCAACGTGGAATACCATTTCCTCGTTTAGGATGTGGTGTGGTGGGACAAATAATCTTTGCGATTCCATTTTCCGGCATGATTCCCAGTTTCATAGAATTATTTAGCATAAACTCCGTCATACCCGGCACATTTAAAACCGGTTCACAATTCAAAATCTTCTGATAGAATTGTGAACTGATACTTTGGTCTGAAACATATAAAATAATAATCGGAAGTTTTTTCATACTGAATTGGAGATTTCGATGAGCGAAAGTAACTTCTCTTTCATTTTCTTAACAACAAACCATGTTATTGAGCTGTATTTTTATTAAATGTAATCGTTTCAATAACTGAATCAATCGTCTTTTCTTGCTCTGAAATGAAACTGTCTGGTAAAGATAAAAGTGGTATATGGGATTGTAACACCAATTCTTTTGTAACACTTTTTTTTGCTAAAAATAATCGTTTTAATAATGCCGGTTTAGAATGCGACATGGCCAACCAATCCGCTTGCACCGAATCGCAGTAATCATTGATTCCTCCAACAATATCATCTGAATGGATTAAGCGTAAATATAATTTATCGTAATCAAGCGCCTCAAATATTTCTGTTCTGAATTGTTCAAAGATGTTTTTTTCAAACTCATCCGTAATTGTATGATTGCTGATATGCAATACAATAATTTCAGCATTAAATTCTCTTGCAAAATCTACCAAATAGCTGAGTCCTGGTATTTCTCCATCTTTGAATTCCGTTGCAAACACTATTTTTTTTATTTCTTTGATCGGGTGTTTGGGGGGAACCGACAAAATCGGAACATTCGTTTTTTTGATAATTTCCCAGGTATGACTGTTTTCGAAAAATGAGATGAAGCCTTTTGTTTCATGAGTTCCGGTAATAATCAAATCAGGCTTGCTTCTTTCTGTTTCTTTTGAAATTTCTTTTCCAATTGCACCTTCCAAAACAAGACATTCCCATTTTACCTCATTTAGTTTGATATCAATATCATGCATTATTTTTTCACAATGCAATTTTAATTTTTGTAATTCGTGTTTACGGATTCGTTCGGTTTCCTTTACGTATGCGTTAGCTTCTGAAGGTAAGCTGAATGGTAAATCATAGACGTGAATAATGGTGAGTAAAGAATTGGTTTCTTTGGCAAATTCAAATGCATAGTGTTCTGCACTTATTACTTGCTCCGAATAATCGGTAGCTAAAAATATAGACGATTGTTGTGTCATTCGATTTTGTAATAAGGATGTAATACTAAATTAATGTGGTAATAAGCTCAAAACGGGAACTCTAGAATGGTTCACGATTTGTTTTGCAAATACTCCTAAGAATCTTCCATTGATTCGTGATTCATGGTCATTTAAAACGATAATTAAATCGGCTTTGATCTTTTTCGAGTGTTTCAAGGCTGCTTCCGCTAAATTATCGCCTTTTGTGATTTTTGTTTCATAAGGAAGCCCCGCTTTTTCAATATTTTTCTCAATGGCTTCTAGTTTAATTTTGAATTTTTTCGGATCAACATCGCCCTCTTTATCCAATAATCCGAGGATGTAAATCTTCGCAGCATATTTTTTAGCCAAAGAAATGGTAGCATCTACCTTTTGTCTGGATTTAAATGCATCATCAATGGGTAGCAAAATTTTTGTAAATCCTAATTTCTTAGCATGTGTTTGAACACTGATAACCGGACAGGTAGATAAGGTAACGATTTTATGTGTGTTGCTTCCAACAAAAAACTCATTAAACCCGCTGGCACCATGTGTTCCCATTACTAGTATGTCAATTTTTTTCTTTTTTATGAAGGTTGCTACTTCGGTCACTAGTTTTCCGGTGATGCAGGTCGTATTGACTTTAATCGCATATTCTTTTTTTAATTTATCAGCCAAACGCTTGAGTTGGTCATTCGCAATTCGTTCAATTTCAGTGATGTCGCGAATGATAATGGCAGGGTTATAAATGCTGAAAGCGGATTCTGACAGTTCAATAGCATGCATCAAATACAGCTCTGCTTTGTATATACGCGCCATAAATGCAGCATGTTCAACAGCCAGTAGACCCGTTTTAGAAAAGTCTGTAGGGATAAGAATCCGTTTGATAGTAAGTGCGTCCATTGTTTTTTATTTTTTGTAGTATACTGGATCACCTTGAATCGGTGCAATGTCTAATTTAAATCGTTCAACTATTTTCTGTTCGTCTTTTGTTACCGGAGGAAATGCCTTTGCAACCTTTTCAATTACTTTGATGAAGGTTTCTTTCATTTCAGGGCTTAAATAATGACTGTTGAGCTTTATTTCTTTTATCGCCCAGTTATAGGCGGTTTCTGAACTAATAAATTTATCTTTTTGTAAAATCTGAAAAATAATGTCAGAGACATCAAAATCGTAGTCTTTGCAACGTAACTCAGCCGCAACGATATCGTGAAATTTCTTTGCTTCTTCTTTCTGAATGGCTCCATCTGCTTTTGCTATCGCATAAGCAAGTTCCCCAATCGCATTGTGAAGGTTCTGTTCTGGTGTCATCATTTTACGTTTATTAATTTATTCTACAAAGTTCAGATGAAATGAACCTGAATCCACTGAGTCGGGTCAGAGTCGAATATGACATTCGTCATATTTTGTCATTGGTGAAGATTTTACATTTGTTTTCGCCAAAATCCGTAACTTAGTATGCAAACTGAGAAGATAAATAAAATGCAAGAGAAAGAAGGCATAGAAGCACTTTTTTTATACGCTACCGAGGGTATTATTGTAGCGAATGATAAAGGTGAGATTACGCGTTGTAACCCAAGTGCTGAGTCGCTTTTTGGGTATGAAAAAGACGAGCTGATTGGCAAAAAAATAGAAGTGCTGGTACCCAGGAGTTTAACCTCCAAACACGAAGCACACCGAGATAAATACAGTGAAAAGCCTCATGCACGGTCTATGGGAGCGGATATGCAGTTGTTTGGTTTAAAAAAAGATGGGTCGGAATTTCCGATTCAGATTAGTTTAAGTCCGTATACATCCACCGAAGGTCGTTTTGTTATCGCTTTTATTATTGATATAACCGCCAGAAGACAAGCAGAAGATAAACTTAAAAACTATTCGGTTGAACTTGAAAAACAAGTAAAAAGCAGAACCTTGATTTTAGAGGAAGCCATCCATGAGTTAGAAAAAACAAAAAAGGATTTGCATTCAGCCCTCGAAAAGGAAAGGGAGTTGAACGAATTAAAATCTCGTTTTGTGGCGATGGCTTCTCATGAATTTAGAACACCTTTAACTACAATGATGTCTTCGTTGTCGCTTGTTACCAAATATGGCGAACAAAACGATAAAGAGAATCAGATAAAGCATGTTTCTAAAATAAAAAACTCCATCAATAATCTTACGGATATTCTCAATGATTTTCTTTCGCTTAGCAAGCTGGAGGAAGGCAAGGTAGACAATATGCCGGAAGAAACCAATTTGCGACAGTTTTTGGATGAAATTGTTTCGGAAATGAAAGTGATGGCATTAGATGGTCAAGTGATCACACTTGCGCATGATGGAAATGAACTCGTTTCGGTAGATCGCAAATTGTTGAAAAATGTGATGTTTAATTTGATTTCCAATGCGATTAAATTTTCACCCTCAGGAGGTGAAATTGCTATTAAATCCATTGTCGATTCTGCTACCATTGCTATTTCTGTTCAGGATTCCGGAATAGGAATTTCCAAAGAAGATCAAAAACATTTGTTCGAACGTTTTTTTAGAGGGCATAATGCAACCCATATACAAGGTACAGGTCTTGGGTTAAGTATTGTCGCCAGATACGCTCAATTAATGAACGGTTCAGTCGCCATAGAGAGTGAAGAAAATAAAGGGACCATCTTTACAATAAAATTATTTTACGAAAACAATTAAATAGTATGGAAAAGAAAAAAATTCTTTTGATAGAGGACAATAACGATGTTCGTGAAAACACAGCCGAAATTCTTACCCTGGCGAAATACAATGTGATTACCGCTAAAAATGGAAAAGAAGGAGTAGAGCTGGCACAAAAGGAAAAGCCTGATTTAATTATTTGTGATATTATGATGCCTGTTTTGGATGGGCATGGCGCATTGCACATGTTGTCGAAAAACGAAGAAACAGCTAGTATCCCATTCATTTTTTTAACAGCAAAAGCGGAACGCAGCGATTTTAGAAAAGGAATGGAAATGGGTGCAGATGATTATTTAACAAAACCTTTTGACGATGTGGAGTTAATGAATGCCATTGAAAGCCGTTTGAGAAAAAATGAAATTCTGAAAAAGGAGTTTTCTAAAAATATTGAAGGAATCAATGAGTTTATGAATGAAGCGAAAGGCATTGATTCTCTAAAAAAACTCTCGGAAGCTAGAGATGTAAGGATTTATAAAAAGAAGGATGAGATTTACAAAGAAGGAAATTATCCGAAAGGCGTTTATTTTGTGAATAAAGGAAAAGTGAAAACCTACCAAACAAACGAGTTTGGGAAAGAACTCATCACTGAATTGCATAAAGAAGGCGAGTTTTTTGGTTACTTATCACTTCTGCAGGATGAGAAATATTCGGGATCCGCATCTGCTTTGGAAGATTCGGAAGTGTACATGATTCCAAAAGAAGATTTTTTTGCATTGATTTATAAGAATGCTGAAGTATCGCGCAGGTTCATTGAAATTTTATCAAATAATTTACGTGAAAACGAAAAGCAACTGGTGAAATTGGCTTACAATTCTGTAAGAAAACGTGTGGCGGAAGCATTGGTTAAATTATCCGATAAATACAAAAAAGAAGGGGAGCAAGTGTTTAGTATGAATGTGTCTCGTGAAGATTTGGCAAACTTAGTAGGTACTGCAACCGAAACAGTAATCCGTACTTTGAGCGATTTTAAAGAAGAAAAATACATCGAAGTATCAGGAGGTAAGATCACAATCCTGAATTACGATCGACTTGCCAATATGAGAAATTAGTGATCGTTGGGTTCGATGTGAATCAAAATATCCGCTATTTCAGGAAATTCTGACTTTAAATGATCTTTTAATACATGTGAGATCGCATGTCCTTCTTTTACCGAAATACTTCCATCAACAGTTAAGTGGATGTCAATGAAGAACTTCATACCTATTTTTCTGACATAACATTTTTCGATATCGATTACTCCGGCAACTTTCTGAGAGGCCAGTTTGATATCGTTCCGTATATCATCGTATTGATGTTCATCCATTATTTCTCCCAATGCCGGTCGGAAAATTAAATAACTATTGTAATAGATAAATCCGGAAGCGAGCAATGCCGCCCAATCATCTGCAGATTCATATCCTTTACCAAGTAGCAATGCAACTAGAATCCCAACAAAGGCAGCCAATGAGGTAATCGCATCGCTCCGGTGATGCCATGCATCGGCTTTTAAGGAGGAGCTTTTGGTTTCCTTACTTTTTTGAATCACAAAACGATACGAAATTTCTTTCCAGATGATGATGACGCCCAATACAATTAACGTGTATGCTTTAGGTGGGTCATGTGGCGTTTGAATATTTAAAATACTATCATGTGCAATGATGCTGGCGGAGGTAATTAAGAATACAACCACTAAAAAGGTAATCAAGGGTTCAATTCGTCCATGTCCATAGGGATGATTCTCGTCTGCCGGTCGACTCGAATATTTGATACCGAATAATACCAAAATAGAAGAGAAAATGTCGGTTGTTGATTCAATTGCATCAGCAATAAGGGCGTAGGAGTTCCCAAAATAGCCGGTAAGCCATTTAATAATGGCCAACAAGGTATTTCCAACAATGCTGAAATACGTTGTTTTTATTGCTTTTGCTTCATTCGACATCAACTCGCTCATTTATTGCCGTAAATATACACATTAAACAGGTGAATTTCGGATGCTGACGATAATCATATCCGAATCTGACGGCTCTCATTTAGTTTAAAATCGTGTTCATCTAATTTTGTCTCGTAATGATAACTGATAAATTATAAACATTTAAAAACAGAAAATTATGGAATCAACCTACAAAACATCTCAGTCGAACATTTCTTTAAAAAAAGAAGTATCAACAACAAATGTATCCACTTCCGATTTTTGGAAAAAAGCAGAATTTAACCGTTTTGGAATTACTCCAATGGTTTTATTGGTAATGTCCATTTTTGGTGGTATTGCTGCAGCATCTGGAATTTTAAATAGCTGGGTAGAATTGGCTGCCGTTGTATTTCCGTCAACAATTTGTTTAGCACTTATTTTGTCAGTATCACCGATGAAAGCAATCGTTTATTCAGCAGTGATTGCAATTATTGTGGATATTTTAGTAATCGCTTTTTAATAAATAAATATGATCATTAACGATAATAGTAAAATAGGGTCTATACAGGAAGCGTTTCATTCGATGTTCCCGTATTTGAAACTTGAGTTTTTTACTAAATCAATTAATTCTTCGGGCATTTCTACCAATAAAATGATTCAAAATGCAGGGAGAACATTGGGAGAGTGTAGAACGATTCAGAATTCCGGAGTGGTAACGATTACTCCGAGAATGACTGTGGCTGATTTGGAAAATAATTTCCGAACGGTGTATGGTCTATCTGTTCAACTATTCAGAAAATCTGGTAAAGGTTGGTTGGAAACAAGTTTTACTGAAAGTTGGTCGCTGGAAGAACAGAATAGCCAAGGTGAAAGCTTGAGTAAAATTGCTTCTTAATAATGAATAAAATTGCTTCGTTATTGCATAATAAAATATTTTTTTTGTGAAATTATTACCCAATCCGTTTTTAGGATTGGGTTTTTCATTTAAATATAAAAGTAAAGGTTGTTTATTTCGCTCACGGATATAAAAAGCCTAATTTTACTGGATATTGATTAAGGATGAAATCGAAAACAATAACACGTTTTTTTAATGAAGTAGGTGATATCGGACGTTTTATATTTCGGTTTTTTGCCGAAGCATTTAAACCCCGATATGAATTTGCCGAATTGTTGCGCCAATGTTTTTATATTGGTTATAAGTCGTTGCCCTTAGTCGCCATCACCGCATTTATTATGGGCTTGGTCATTACGATTCAATCGCGGCCGACTTTAGTTGAATTTGGTGCAGAAGGTTGGCTTCCGAAAATGGTATCTGTTTCCCTGGTTCGCGAAATTGCTCCTGTAATAACAGCATTGATTTGTGCCGGTAAAATTGGATCGGGAATAGGAGCGGAGTTGGGCTCCATGAAGGTAACAGAACAAATTGATGCAATGGAAGTGTCGGGCACAAACCCATTTAAATATTTGATTGCGACAAGAGTGATGGCAACTACGTTTATGATACCCATTCTTGGAATTTTGGCGGATGCGGTTTCTTTATATGGCGGATATTTAGGAACAAACATTCATGGTGTTGTAAGCTGGGATTTATATTGGAATCAAGTGTTTGATACACTTACTTACGGAGATATTATTCCATCCATTACGAAAACATTTTTCTTTGGATTTGCCATTGGAATAATCGGTTGCTATAAAGGCTATTATTCGGATAAAGGTACAGAAGGTGTCGGGCGTTCGGCAAACGCTGCTGTGGTTATCTCTTCCTTGCTCGTTTTTATAATCGACTTACTAGCAGTTCAAATAACCGATTTATTAAGTTTAACATAATGACGGAGACTAAAATAAACGATGCACCAATAACACCTTCTTCTGAGAAGGATGCTGTTATTGTTGTGGATCATCTTTTTAAGTCGTTTGGCGAAAATCATGTTCTCAAAGATTTTAATTTAACGTTGAAAAAGGGTGAGAATGTAGTTGTGCTTGGAAAATCCGGTTCAGGAAAATCCGTATTAATAAAATGTATTATAGGATTGATTCAGCCAAATTCCGGATCAATCGATGTATTGGGAAAAAGTATTCCGAAATTAAGTCAGTCCGAATTGGATGAAATTCGTGTTAAAATTGGTTTTTTGTTTCAGAGTAATGCGTTGTACGATTCTATGACAGTTAGAGAAAATCTTGAATTCCCTTTGAGACGCCACCTAAAAAATTTAACCAAACAACAGGTACAGGAGTTAGTCGTGGAAGCATTGACCAATGTTGGATTAGCGCATACAGTTGATATGCGACCATCAGAACTTTCCGGTGGGATGAGAAAACGGATTGCCTTGGCACGAACGCTAATCTTAAAACCGGAAATTATTTTATACGATGAACCAACCACCGGTTTGGATCCGATAACAGGGAGAGAAATTAGCAGTTTGATGCGTGAACTGGCAAAAAAATACAATACTTCCTCTATTGTTATCTCACACGATATGAATTGTGTGAAAGTAGTTGCGGATCGGATCGTTATGTTAATTGATGGTGTTTGTTATTCCGAAGGAACATATGAATCATTGAGTAAATCTTCAGATAAAAAAATAAAAAACTTTTTTGAATAATGGGAGCAGAGAATTTAAGAAACGTACGTTTGGGTGTATTTATAATTGCAGGTACTGCTTTATTGGTAACCGCTTTATACTTGATTGGCAATAAACAAAATCTGTTTGGTTCCACATTCAGAGTAAGCGCTCAGTTTCATGACGTAAACGGATTGATGAAAGGAAACAATGTACGCTTTGGTGGTATTGATGTGGGTACTGTTGAGTCAGTTGAAATCATAACGGATACCTCTGTAAATGTGGTGATGGTGATTGAAGACGATGTACAACAATTTATCAAAAAGAATGCATTGGCAAGTGTGGGAACAGATGGATTAATGGGAAATAAATTAGTGAACATCATCTCTGTGAAAGAAGAAGCGGGAGTAATAGAAGATGGTGATGTGTTAAAAACACTGAAACCCTTGGAGATGGATGAAATGATGCGAACACTAAATGTTACCAACGAAAACATCAAAGTAATTTCCGGTAACCTTCGTTCGATTACTGATAAAATCAATAATAAAAATAGTTTATGGAGTGTATTGATGGATACAGTGGTTGCTGAAAATGTAAAATCTGCAATTGTAAATATTAAGCTGATGAGCAATCAAGGTGTTGCCATCACCGGAAATCTATCTGGCATCACAGCAGATATAAAAAATGGTAAAGGGGCAATTGGTGCTCTCATCACGGATACAACGCTTTCTTCCCGTGTAAATCAAACCATTGTGAAATTGCAAATGTCTAGTGATACTGCAGCCATTATCTCCGGAGATATTTCCGAATTGGTAAAAAATCTAAAGCAAGGAAAAGGTTCGATGGGTGTTTTGTTGAATGACACAACACTCGTCCACAATCTAAATCAAAGTGTGAAAAGCATTGAAAGTGCTGCGGGAAATTTTGACCAGAACATGGAAGCGTTGAAATATTCATGGCCATTCAAAAAATATTATAGAAAACAAAAGAAAACAACTGCAACAAAATAATAATTATAGAAGCAATGGAAACGAAAAAAAAACAGCAGCATATTCGAAAAAATAGCGCATTTTGCATCTGTATTCAGTGGCTCCACCTATGCATTTTTAGGTGCTTTGTCTATAATTTTAATCTGGATTATTACTGGGCCGTATTTTAATTTTTCCGATACATGGCAATTGGTTATCAATACAGGCACCACCATCGTTACATTTTTGATGGTATTTCTGATTCAACGGACGCAGAATAAAGATTCCAAAGCGATCCACCTGAAGTTGAATGAATTGGTTGCAGCATTGGATGGACCAAGTAACCGTTTGATTGATGCGGAAGGTTTATCAGAAGATGAACTGGAAATTTTGAGTTCCTATTATCGCACGCTGGCGGATATGGCAAAAAAAGAAAAAAACTTTCTGTTTCTCATTCCATTGAAGAAGCACTGGATTTGCACAAAGCCAAATATTCAAAACAAACTAAATAATTTATCGTTAGTCTGCAGCCCATTTGATGAAAATGCTTTAATCCCGCAAATTTCTTATTTTAGCTACTTCTTAAAATAAGTGTTTATGGAACAAATGCCTACGCCTGCAAAATTATTCCCTTACCCGAACAGTTGGTATGTGATTGAAAATTCAACCAATTTACTTCCGAAGCAATTAATCAATAAAAAAATTGCCGGGAAAGATTTAGTTTTGTTTCGGACAGAAACCGGTGAGGCCTGTTTGGTAGATGCATATTGTCCGCACCTAGGTGGACATTTTGCCCATGGTGGTCATGTGGAAGGAGAAACCATTGTTTGCCCGTTTCACTATTTTTGTTTTGATACAAAAGGAACATGCACAAAAACAGGTTATGGAACCAAGCCTCCTCCCAAAGCGATTTTAAAAACATATCCCATTCAGGAAAAAAATGGTTTTATTATTTATTGGCATCACGAGCAAGCTGCAGTTCCTGCTTGGGAAGTTCCAGTGGTAAGTGATGAAGATTGGACAGAGATAAAAACTACCGATTTTATATTAAAATCTCATCCCCAAGAAACGACAGAAAATAGTGTAGATGTTGGTCATTTTTCAGTTGTACACAAATACAGCAACATTACAACCATCAAAGAATTAAAAGATGATGGTGCTTACCTCAATGCAAGCTACGGATTTAACCGCGCACCTGAAGGGTTTATCGGGAAAGGGACGCAAGGTATTAAAGCAGAAATAAACATTCATGTACATGGCTTGGGTTATTCATTTGTAGAAGTGGATTTACCTGAAATGGAATTAAAAACTCGTCAATATGTTTTTCCAATGCCGATTGATGAACATACCATTAATTTGAAAATAGGAATGAGTGTCAATAAAAAATTCAAACCTTCAAAAATTCATCCTGTTTTGGCTTTATTGCCGAAGAAAATGTTGACAAAAATTTTGTTAAATAAAGCATTTTCAGGCTATGCGAACGATGTTGGGCAAGATTTTAAAATATGGGAGAACAAAGTATATATGGATTATCCAGCGTTGGCAAAAGGCGATGGACCAATCGGGAAGTACCGACAATGGGCGAAGCAGTTTTACTAGATAAAATGTACTATAAACAGTAAAACAATTTACGAATAACACATAACGATTTCCGATTTTGTTGCAACTAATTTCAATATTATTTTATTTCATCCCAGTATCTGATCCTTCGCTTCAGACAGGAATCGACTATTTTAATGCTCGTTCGGAACAAGCATCCGGTTTACAAGCATATACATACAATATTGATAAAGCACTTTCGATTTTTGAACAAGCTTTACAAAAGGGTGCGGATAAGGAAAAGGCAGGTTATTATTACTTAGCATCATTGAATTTTAAAGGGCAGTTCGTTTATGTAAAAGAAACGGATAAAAAAGCAGTTTATAAACTCGCTGTGAATAAAGGGAAGGAACTAGTAAAACTTTTTCCGAAGAATGCCGGCATTCGTTTCGAATTAATAACTTCTATTGGCTTATTAGCGGAAAGTGAAGGCGCCATCAAAAGTGCGGAAAATGGGGTGCTGAACCAAATGTTGTTTCATACCAATATGCTCATTCAAACCGATTCGATGTACCGATGTTGTGCCGGATGGAAAGTAATGTCTATATTACACTACAAAACACCTTATATACCTTTGGTACTTTCTTGGCCCAATAAAGACAAAGCCAAGAAATTACTTCAGAATGCTTTGAAATATTACCCTGCAGATATTTCAAATAATTTTTATTATGCAGAAGCATTACTGGAAAATGGGGAGAAGGCTGATGCTAAAATATACTTTCAATTGGTAACAAAACTTCCTTCTCGAAAGGAGTTTTATTTGGAAGACGAAAATCAAAAAGAGAAAGCAAAGAACTATTTAACCAATTGGGATTAACACCTTTATTTATGCCGAAATTATTCGTTGTTCTCTTTGTCGCTATATTAGCAACGGATGACCTGCAAACAGGGATACATTATTTTAATGCACGCTCGGAGAATGCGAAAGGTTTGCAGGCCAATTCAATTAATGTTGATAAAGCGATTGTTATTTTTGAATCGCTTGTGAAACAAAACAAACACCTTCAAGTTGCCGGTGGATATTGTTTGCAATGCTATAATTTTAAAGGACGGTTTGTGTATATCAGTGATTCTGAAAAAAAATCGGCCTATGCAAAAACAATTGTGCTCGGAAACGAATTGGTGAAGAAATTTCCGAAAGATGGAAAAATTCGATTTGAACTTACTTCTGCAATTGCCCTTTCTGCCGAAATAAATGGCGTTGTTAAAAGTTTAGATGATGGGGTGATGGCAAAACTGTTGTACCATACTAAAATGTTGATTGAAACCGATTCGATGTACAACAATGGTGGCGGTTGGAAATTTGATGCCGGCTTGAATTACAAAACGCCCTACATTCCATTAGTCCTTACTTGGCCCGATAAAGACAAAGCGGTGCTGATAATGAAAAAAACATTAAAGTATTTTCCTGCGGATGTCGGTGCTAATTTTTATTATGCGGAAGCCTTGTATGAGAATGATCAGAAGAAGCTTGCAAAAATTTATTTTGAATTGGCCATTAAACTTCCGTGTCGAAAAGATTTTATGATTGAAGATGAATTCTTCAAAGTGAAATCAAAAAAATATTTGGAAAAACTTTAGAAATTATAATACGCACGCAATCCAACAGAATGCTGCCATTTTAATTTAGGATTATCTCCGATTCGAATTCCTTCGTACGATGGGCTATACATTAATTGAATGGTGAATTTTTCACTCATGGTGATATTTATTCCCATGCCAGCATAAGCACCAAATCCCATTCCTCTTGGCAAACGCATGTATCCTGCTTGAACACCTTGATAGTCGTAAAATTCTAATAAATCGATGTATAAATTATTGATTAGAATTTCATTTTTATCAAATTGTGAATACGTCATGTTGATGCCGCCTTCTGCAAAAAAATTAGCGCGTTCATTGTCGCCAAAAATACGATTGTATCCAATCTGAATCATCAATCGTTGTTCTCCGCCTTTGATCCCGAATGTTTGAATACTGTTGTTGATTTGTGAAGAACCGGATGGCGGACGTGTTGTAATTGTAAAATTTCCAGAGAGGGTTAGTTTTGCTGCATTCAGATTAAGCGAGATGGCATTTTTTTTATCCACCGAATAACGACATTGAAGTCCCAATAAAAAAGACGGAGTGTAACGCATATTGGTAGGCATATCATCTTTGGTGAACGACCAGTCGGCAGTTGAGTTAACACCCAAAGCTTGTGCTATCTGATCAATTTGTCCATATCCACCGCCATATTGCATCACTATTTTTTGGTACATCAAGCTGTTTTCAAAAACGTTGATTCGTTTTCCTTCCAAGTCGAAGCCATATCCATCGTAAGCTCCTGCTGTATATTTATTGGCGAAATACGAACCGATGTAAAGTCCCACTTTGAATGAACGCTGCTTTTGAGACGAATCCGGTTGCTCACCCTCTGTCATTTCTTGCGCACTTAAAGTGGCCGTTGCCAGAAATACACTTGCCAAAAAGAAACTTATTCGCTTATTCATGCTATAAAGTTAGTGTTTTTTATTCTTTAACGGCTTTAGTAAACCTTCCAAGCCATTTAGTTTGATTTCATAGATGGTTTGCAACAGCATTCCCAATTTACCTTCCGGGAAACCTTTGCGTTGAAACCACTCCAAATAGGAAACGGGCAAATCACATAAAATAGTATGCTTGTATCTACCAAAAGGCATTTTCATGCTTACCAGTTGCAATAGTAATTGTGAATCCGGTTGTTGGTCTATTTCGTGCATGCAGCCTTTTTGTAATCTGCTTTTACAAACGGATTGTCAAATACCTGGAATGTCATATTCGGTGCTCCGAATAATTTACAATACCTGTCGTGATTTTTCTTTTCTGCTTTTTGTAATGCCAGCACAAATGTTCTGGATTTATACAACTCAGGCATTTTAGCACAGATAGAAGCATAAGCAAACAATACATTTTCGTTTACACTTTCTTCTGCTATAAATGGTGCCAATAAGCTAGCCGCAAATTTATAATCTTTGAAACGTGCAAAAACATACGCCAGTTTCAAATTGTTTTGCCATGACGATTCTTTGATGTTGTAAAATTGTTTGATTTTCTCAATACATGCTTGTGTTACCAATTCACTGTTTTCAGCAGAATCCATCGCTTCAATGATTTTGAATTGCCATTCGATGTTTAATGCATCCACATATTTTTTTGGCACATCGGTTTTATACATGGCATCAATACGTTTTTGCATTTCATTTTGCGCTTTGGTATCTCCAATGGTGCTATCCAGCATCACAGCACAATAAATGGTATTAAAGGTGATGTAATTGTTGCTCGGATCCAAAGTCGATAATTTTTTCATGTCCACATAGTCTTCGTCCGTTGCAACATTGTTGTTATACATATAACGCAATACCACTTGATTGTTCAATAAACCTGAATTTTTAGCTTCCACCGGAATATTCATTTTAGAAGGTGCTTCAGCCGAATATTTCTGAAGACGCATTTGTTTACCGATGTAATATTGAATTTTTAAACATTGTTTCAAATCATTCTTTTTCATGGATTGGTTGAACTTACTTACCGAAAATTTCTCTTCTTTATTTCCCGTAATATCATAAGTAACATCCATAATGATTTGAGCAAAACGTTCCTTGCTTAAAATAGGCTCTAATTCTGCAGATAAACCTTTCCCGTTAATTTCAGCAATCGCTTTTTCTTTGGTCATTTTAGCCAGATAGTCGTATTTCCCATCTTCGGCTTCCATTTGGAAAAGGTTCCACGAATCGGTTGTTTTTACATTGGTGACTACACCAGCTTTTTGCATTTTCGACAATGCTTTGACAATACTTTCAGCACGTTTTTTCTGAAGCTTTTCGTTTGATTTGGCATCTCCTTCAATGGAAGAGTAGGCGGTGATATATAAACCTTCAATTAAAAAGTCGGGTTCCTGTAATGCTGATAAAAATGGTTCCATATCGGTTTCTTTGTAATCCGATTTATTTTTTTCAAACGGAACAGTAAACGTAAGCAAAGTTGATTCTGATTTTGGTTCAAACGGTGGCTTAAAATAAGCGGCACTGTCCGGCATTAACAGCATGGTTAATGGCGAATTGGATTCTTGATCACCCGCTTCAATTTTGGAAGGCATAATCACTTTGCACAGTTTTCCATCTTGCACAATGAGCAAGTTGAGTTCGTATGGACCGGTAATTTTCTTTGGCAATTCACCCAATTGCACATCCAGCTTTGTTGCTTTGATTACTCTGTTTCCTTTTTTTACAGCCTTCACGCGGTTTTTGCTGTATAGTTTGCTCATCGTAACCGTTTTCAAAAGCACTCCTTTTGAAATTAAGTTGTTGTCAACAATGTTGTAGTCCGGGTTTTCATATTGTGAACGTTGCACAATATCCACAGCTAAGCCGTCTTTTGATTTACGGATGAATTTCGAAAGTGCTTTCAGGTTTGCATATTTGATATAGATTTTTCCGTTCTCTACATACAATCCAGAAGCGAGTCCTTCCCAGTCTTTAAATTTTTTGCATGCGTTGCAACTTCTATCTTCCGGCTCTTTTAGCTTTTTAGTTTTGGAAGAGTAGGGAACTGCCAGTTCTTTTTTCTTATCCGCACCGGTATTAAAAGAGTTGAAACTTCCAAAAACGATGGAGATGTAAGCTTTTTTACCGGATTCGTCAATTGTAACAGATGGACTGGCATAAATAAAGTCGGCATTTTTGATAATTGCTTGATTTTGTTTTCCAACACGCCATTTATAAAAGGCTGCATCCGCAAGTTCCTGAGCGGTCATGGACGTTTTTCCTTTAACAATACTTGTTCCCAACACAAGTTCTTGCGCTTTATTGGTTCCTCCAACAGCAGTTACACGTTTTGCTGTAGTTTTATACTTTCCTTTACTGTTTTCCAATTGTGCCTTTCCATTTTTTGCCATATCGGCACTTTGAATAGCGGCTGCTTGTCCTAATACCGGATGATATTCAATGGTATCCAGTTTGTTTTCAATGCGAACTTTGTTTAAGGCTTTTACCAGCGCGATTTCAGCAGCTTTTGTATCAAAACTAGATGCTGAGGAAGGTTTTGTGCCTTTTTTTTGTCCGAAACCATTGAAAGTAGCGAAAACAATGAATAAAATAAGCGTAGATTTTTTAAGCATATTCGGTTATTTAGGGGATGATATTTTGTTAATATTGAGTTTAAATATTCCAGCGCAATAAAAACTTTTTTATTAGGTTTGTACTGCTTCAATATGGAAGCAATCGCCTTTCACAAATATATTTTTTTGACAGGTAAAGCATCGATTTATTAATCAACATTTTATGAACAAAATATTAGTAGCCAACAGAGGAGAGATTGCATTGCGTGTGATGCGTTCTTGCAAAGAAATGGGTATTCAAACAGTTGCAATCTTTTCGGAAGCGGATAGAAATGCGCCTTTTGTGAAATATGCGGATGAAGCCGTATGCGTTGGTCCACCTCCTTCCAATCAATCCTATTTGTTAGGGGATAAAATTATCGAAATCTGCAAACAACTGAACGTGGATGGTATTCATCCGGGATATGGTTTTCTTTCAGAAAACGCTGAGTTTGCGGCAAAAGTAAAAAAAGCCGGGATTACCTTTATCGGTCCGTCACCCGAAGCAATGAACATCATGGGGGATAAACTCTCTGCGAAAGCAGCAGCAAAAAAATATAAAATACCGATGGTACCGGGTTCTGAAGGAGCAATTACTAGCGTAAAAGAAGGAAAAGAAGTGGCAGTAGCAACCGGTTTCCCGTTATTAATTAAAGCAAGTGCCGGTGGTGGTGGAAAAGGAATGCGCATTGTTGAAAATGTGGAAGAATTTGAAGAACAAATGAAGTTGGCCGTGAGTGAAGCAACTTCCGCTTTTGGCGATGGTTCTGTATTCATTGAACGTTATGTTGCCGGCCCACGTCACATCGAAATTCAAATCTTAGGGGATACACACGGAAATATCGTTTATTTATTTGAACGCGAATGTTCTATTCAAAGACGTCATCAAAAAGTGATTGAAGAAGCTCCTTCTTCGGTATTGACACCTGAAATTCGCAAAGCCATGGGCGAATGTGCGGTGAATGTTGGAAAAGCTTGTGATTATGTAGGTGCCGGAACAGTAGAGTTTTTATTGGATGAAAATAAAAATTTCTATTTCCTAGAGATGAATACCCGTTTACAAGTAGAACATCCGGTTACTGAAATGATTACCGGACTGGATTTGGTGAAAGAACAAATTAAAGTAGCTCGTGGTGAGAAATTATCTTTCAAGCAAGAAGATTTAAAAATAACCGGTCATAGCGTTGAAGTGCGCGTTTACGCTGAAGATCCAACCAACAACTTTTTGCCGGATATCGGAAAATTGGTTACGTATAAACGTCCGCAAGGATTGGGTGTGCGTGTGGATGATGGTTTTGAAGAAGGAATGGATATTCCAATTTATTATGACCCGATGATTGCAAAATTGGTCACCTTTGGAAAAGATCGTGAAGAAGCCATTAATCGAATGATTCGTGCCATTGATGATTATCAAATAACCGGTGTTGAAACCACTTTGAGTTTTTGTAAATTTGTTCTAAAGCACAAGGCATTTACGTCCGGTAATTTTGATACACATTTTATCAAGCACCATTATTCTCCGGAAATGCTTTCGGAAACAAAGGAAGATGAAGCAATTGTTGCAGCCTTATTCGGAGCGAAATTGATGAGTACAGTGAAATCTGTAGCTCAACAAACCACTGGAGAAAAGAGCGTTTCGAAGTGGAAAACGAATCGATAGTTTTGTTCTATAGAGCTATTAAGGTTTAGCCGATTTGTTGATAATAGGGAGCAGAATAGTTAACAATTATTTACAAATTACAAGCAACTTTTCACTCACGAACTCGTTATAAGAACAAATACAGGCCAGATGGCAACAAAAGTTTCTATACTTTTTCTATTGTTTTTTATCCCGTTTATCGGGATGACACAAACAACGCTTCCAACAAAATCAACAAGTCCGGAAATTAAAGGGGTTTTAGTAGAAACCGTTTATTATGATGGGGACACCATTCCTTATGGGAAATTGCCTGTTGTTACTTGCAGTGCCGACCGTGTGTTTAAAAACTATAAACAAAGAGCTGCCTGGGATCGCTTGAAATACAATGTCAAGAAAGTGTATCCGTATGCTATTTTAGCCTCCGCTAAATTGAAAGATTACGATAGAGTGATGGCGACCATTCCTACCGAAAGCGGTAGAAAGGCGTTTATGAAACAAGCGGAAAAAGACTTGAAAAATGAATTTCAAGACGAACTCAAAAACTTAACCGTCACTCAAGGGAGAATTTTGATTAAGCTGATTGACAGAGAAACCGGTAAAACAACCTACGATATTGTGAAATGCATGCGTGGCTCCTTTTCTGCTGCCATGTGGCAAGGTGTAGCACTTGTTTTTAACTCCAGTTTAAAATCCGACTATGATGCTGATGGAGACGAAAAAAATATTGAAATGGCCATTAAACTGATTGAGGATGGGCAGTTTTAAGATGGAACGCATCCCGATAGCTATCGGGAGACACGGAAAAATCGGATTTTCACGGATTTTATTTTTTGAGAACGACCTCTTATGAAAATCAGAGGTTTTTTTATGCGAACTAAAATTAGGCATGACGAGTATAAATAAGTAATTGAAAAAAAATATTTACATATCGCTTGTCTCTTTCTTTATTTTTCTGACAATGAAATCCATTAGTCAGAATCATACAACCATTCCCAACATCTTTTCTCCCAACAGCGACAACCAAAACGATTACATTGACCTCTCGAATTTAAATTTGGTAGAGGAAATTGTAGACATCTATAATCGTTGGGGAACCAAGGTGTTTCAATCCAGTTTCAATATAACAAAATGGGATGGAAAAGATTTGAAAGGGAACGATTGTGCCGAAGGAGTTTATTATTACGTATTTCACTATTCCGAGTTTATCAATAAAACGATTGATAAAAAAGGGTTTATACAGTTAGTAAGGTAGATTTTAAATTTAGGTTTGTTACGTCATTGCGAGGAACGAAGCAATCTCTCTCGAAATAAACTTTGAATCGAATAACTATATGACAAGATTGCTTCGTTCCTCGCAATGACGCTTCGCAATCAAAATCCCTTAAGCCATTTCTTTTTTCTTAAATCCATCAGCCACAATCAAATCTTTGGTGCCGTGTCCCCAAGAATAAAAACCTTGTCCGGATTTCACTCCTAAATGTCCTGCTGTTACCATGTTTACTAATAGCGGACAAGGAGCATATTTCGGATTACCATATCCATCTTGCAATACTTTAAGGATAGACAAACAAACATCCAATCCGATAAAATCAGCTAATTGCAAAGGCCCCATTGGATGAGCCATTCCTAATTTCATAACGGTGTCAATTTCTTCAACGCCAGCTGTTCCTTCATGAAGTGTAATAATCGCTTCATTAATCATTGGCATTAATATTTTATTGGCTACAAAGCCGGGATAATCGTTTACCTCGGTAGGTATTTTGTTTAATTTTTTAGATGTTTCCATGATGAGTGAAGTCACAGCATCGGAAGTAGAGTAGCCACGAATCACCTCCACCAATTTCATCACCGGAACGGGGTTCATAAAATGCATCCCAATTACTTTATCAGCACGTTTTGTTACAGCTCCAATCTTGGTGATGGAGATAGAAGAGGTATTACTTGCTAAAATCGTATTCGATGGACAAATTTTATCCAACTCACGGAAAATATTTAATTTGATTTCTACATTCTCGGTAGCAGCTTCTACAACCAAATCAGCACTTTTTACACCATCCGCCATAACGGTGAAGGTGGTAATGTTCTTTAAGGTGTTGGCTTTGTCTGTTTCCGTGATAGTTCCTTTCGCAACAATTCGGTCTAAGTTTTTAGCGATGGTAGCCATTGCTTTGTCCAATGCCGGTTGTGAAATATCAATCAACGCTACATTGTAGCCAAATTGTGCAAATGTATGAGCAATCCCGTTGCCCATTGTTCCTGATCCGATTACTGCGATGTTCTTCATAGCTTCTAATTTTAATTATTACTTCAACGATTTTCGAATTTTAAAAACGAAAAATACGAAATGCGAATTCATCGCGAATTTAGTAATTATTCACCTTTAGTAATTCGTATTTTTCGTAAAGATTCGTATTTCGGTGGAGTTGATTACTTCCCGCGTCCTTGAATTACGATTAGCGCTGTATAGATTAGAATTTTTAAATCCACGGCCAGCGACATGTTTTCGATGTAGATGATGTCGTATTTTAAGCGTTGCACCATTTCATCCACGTTTTCGGCATAACCGTACTTCACTTGTCCCCATGAAGTAATTCCCGGACGCACTTTATGCAGATGCTTATAATGAGGTGCTTTTTGAACAATTTGGTCGATAAAGAATTGGCGTTCCGGGCGAGGCCCGACAATACTCATTTCGCCAATTAAAACATTGTAGAACTGAGGGATTTCGTCTAAACGTACTTTTCGAAGAAAACGGCCAAGTGGAGTTATCCGTGGATCTAGTTTACTAGATAATGCCGGACCTGCTTTTTCGGCATCCGTATACATGGAACGGAACTTGTGAATAAGGAAGGGTTTGCCATGCCATCCGATGCGCTCATGACTATAAAAAATAGGACCCTTAGATGAGAGTTTCACTGCAATGGCAACAATAATGTATACCCAGCTGAAAAGTGTTAATACAATCAATGAAATGGTGATGTCCATAATCCGTTTTAAGGATTGCTCCCAGGTTGGCATAATCTCACGGGAAATTTCAATCAAGGGAGCTCCGAAAATGGAGGTCATTTTTACAGAACCGGAAAGGATATCATACATGTCCGGAATCACTTTTATGATGAGTCCCTGATAATCCAATTCATTCATAATTTTACCGATGTTATCATGTTCGAAAGATTCAATGGCGATAATCACTTCTTCAATCTTGTGGTCGGTTATAATTCTTTTTAAATCAGATAGTTCGCCTAGGTGAGGTAAAGTCTTTTTTAGCTCTTGCGAGAAGCCGTTTTTGTTATCAATATGCACAAATCCAATAAATTTATAGCCGGAGGATTTGGACTGGCTTTGCATTTCATTGAAAAGCTTCAGTGCATTTTCGTTGCTACCAACCAACAAGGTATTAAAGCCAATAATACGGTGATGGATTCGATAGTTGGTGATGCTGGACAGAATAACTCTAAAAAAGGCGGTAAAGCCAAAATGAAGTAGGAAGAGTGTGATAATGCTTTGATAATAGTTTTTATAAGAAACGATAGCATCATCCAATAGTAGGGCAAAAAAGATGATTAAAACCCCGATAATGGATAATAGAAAGGTTTGTCCGATTTCTTTTAAGCGCGACTTGCGATAAATCTCTTTGTAGGTGCCTGTAAGGTAGTACATTAGTACCCAAAAAGCTGGAATGAAAAGGAGTCCCCAATAATATTGTTCATCGTAAATGAGCGGAACCGGTTTGCCGAATTTGGCTGTTTCAATGTAAATTTTCCGGAATGTAAAGAACAGCGCCCATGCGAGCATGGCTGCTGAGATATCGGCAATAAGGTATTTAAGTACTTGTAGCTTTTTATTCATAAAACGTCCTCTTTACAATCGTTCTGCTAATAAATCAGTTTTATGTTATCAAGCACTACTGCAGCGCTATCGAGTCCGACATTGTTCACCATTCCCCACACAATTTTATAATTATCTGCGGTATAGGTACCGCTGACAACAGGGGTTAAATGAACATAAATTTTATTCCAATCCGTTGTAGGATTAATATGAAGAACCGGGTAGATGGCTTGGCCAGCACTTCCGATGGCAATAACACTTACGGTGAATTGGAAATTAGATTTGTAATTGAACTCTAAAAATACAGGAGAGCTTCCGTGTGGCAATACATAAGGGCTGTTGGTAACACATTCGAAAAAGGTTCGGGTGTTGTCAATATAGCCGATTCCGGATTTTGCCCCTTCAAAAACATTAGCATCTGAAATATCGTACATATTCGTATCCGAATTGGAGGATGCAGAAATAGTGACCCCTGCTTCAAATTCTTCTATAAATGCAAAATCAGTGGATGCATTATAAGTTGTAGTAGGGCTTAAATTGATTGTTGTACCAACTTTAAAATCAACATCTTGTTCGAATCTATTATAAAATGGATATTGTGCTCTGCTGGCAGAAATACCATTTACTTTTATACCCGGAATCACCTTTACTTTGTGAACCCCTTCGGAGATTACCGGGAAGGTCGCAGGAAGTTCAAAACAGCCGATGGGTTGATCATCCACATACACCCAAGCATCGGTTATTTTATGCGAATTACTGCCTTGGGTAAACTCATCGGTAGTTAGGGTAAATCTCTCGATATGAATATATGCGGGTACCGGCTCTGATGGATTGTATAGCTCGCAGGAGCTGATTAGCAAAAGCGCAGAAATGCAAATAGGAAAAGAAACTTTGTAAGGTAATTTCATACGTTAATTATTTTGTACTCCCTGTCCGTCAACAAAATTAGCTGTTAACTTCATTTTTTCGATGATTTTATAAGCAACATCTAAGGCTTTATAACCATCATCAATACTCACCAGCGGAGTAGTGTTGCTGATTATTGAATCAGCAAACGCTTCCAATTCCATTTTTATTGCGTTGGTTGGCAAAATAGTTGGATTTTCGAAGTGAATTTGTTTGGATCCTTTGCCTTTGCCCAAATCGATGGTTACTGCCAAGGGATCAACTTCACCTTCTACATCATTTAATCGAATAATATCTACTTTTTTGTCTAGAAAATCGACTGAAATATAGGCATCTTTTTGAAAGAAGCGGGATTTGCGCATATTTTTCAATGAAATGCGGCTAGAGGTAAGGTTCGCAACACATCCATTGTCAAATTCGATGCGTGCATTGGCGATATCCGGACTTTCACTCACTACCGCTACACCGCTTGCGCTGATACGTTTGATATTGGATTTTACAACACTTAAAATAATATCAATGTCGTGAATCATCAAATCGAGTACTACCGAAACATCCGTTCCTCGCGGATTAAATTGTGCCAACCGATGTGTTTCAATAAACATTGGGTTGGAGCAAAAATCACGTGCTGCAATAAAGGCTGGGTTGAAACGCTCCACATGTCCTACTTGAACATGAACATTCGCTTCTTTGGCTAATCCTTTTAAACTCTTAGCCTCTTCAATGGTGTTGGTTACCGGCTTTTCTATAAAAATATGTTTTGAGTTTTTGATGGCTTTAGAAGCACAATCGTAATGGGTAATGGTAGGAGTAACAATATCGAGTGCATCCACCTGTTCCACCAAGCTTTCAATGGAAGGAAATGCTTTGACTCCAAATTCTTTTTCGACCTCTTTTGCTGCTTCAGGATTGGCATCATAAAAGCCAATCAGTTCAAATCTGTTTATTTCTTTTAATAATCGGATATGTATTTTGCCGAGGTGACCCGCTCCTAAAACGCCTATTTTTATCATTTATGCCTTGATTTACGGCAAAAATACTTTTTTCCACAATTGCATCTTGAAAAATTACTCTTAATTATAAGTAGACTATTGTTAATTTCGTGCCCTAGATATAATTATGACAAACGATACATATAGGCATAAGGGACTAAGAAGACAGTTGGCGAGTCTTCTAAAAGAAAAAGGAATTGAAGATGCGGAGGTGTTAAAGGCAATTGAAGCTGTTCCGCGACATTTATTCTTAAACAGTTCTTTTATTGAACGTGTTTATGAAGACATTGCATTTCCGATAGGCTCCGGGCAAACCATATCTCGCCCGCATACTGTAGCGTTTCAAACCGAGTTGTTGGATTTAAAGAAAGGGGAGAAGGTGTTGGAAATTGGAACAGGCTCCGGCTATCAAACCAGCGTTTTGATGGAAATGGGAGTAAAAGTGTATACGATAGAGCGTCAGAAAGCACTTTTTGATACCACCAAAACATTTTTGCCGACTATTGGTTATAATCCCAAGTTCTTTTATGGAGATGGGTATAAAGGATTGCCAATATTTGCCCCATTTGATAAGATTATCATTACGGCCGGGGCGCCAATTATTCCGGATGCCCTGTTGGATCAATTAAAGGTAGGAGGGATTATGGTTATTCCTTTGGGGGATAAGGTGCAGATTATGACTTTTATTAAAAAAACGGGTCCGAAAACCTTTGAAAAGGTTGAATATGGCGAGTTTAAGTTCGTTCCATTACTGGAAGATAAAGAATGGGGGGATTAGGTTTATTAACAATTTGGTGTTTAAAACAAAGATATTGTTAATAAGTTGTTGAATTAAAAATAATGTTTACCTTTGTATCACTGAATTTTAAAATTGAAATCAACTAATTTAATTTAACTAAACAACAAAAACTATGAAAAAATCAGTACTAGTGGTTGCTTTAGCACTTGGCGTAACAGGTGCTTTTGCGCAAGACTTAACATCAAAAAAAGGTGAACCAATGTTGCCTGAGGCAGAAGATTGGGCTATCTCTTTAGATGCAGCTCCTATCTTTACATTTGTAGGAAATGCATTCAACGGAAACACAGCGAATGCTGCTCCAGGAGTAAATTGGTTAAATGGTAACCAAACTATCATCGGAAAAAAATTCATCGATGATAAAAATGCATACAGAGTATTAGTACGTTTAGGTTTCACTAACCAAACTTACAAAAACATGGTTAACGATGATGCAAATACAACTGCACCAGTTTTCCCTGCTACTGCTCCAATGGTAGAAGATAAGTTTAAAATGAGAAACACAAACATCGGAATTGGTGTTGGTAAAGAAATGAGAAGAGGAAAAACTCGTTTGCAAGGGTACTATGGTGCTGATGCGATGATTTGGATTTCTAGCTCATCTAACAAATATGAGTACGGAAATACAATGACAGGAAATCCAACAGCTGCTGGACAAACTGCAACTCCAACTTCTTCACAATGGAATACTACAACTGGTGCTTTAAGTGGCCCTGCTATTGCTGATGGTTCTCGTGAACTTTCAACTAAATCTGGAATGACTTTCGGTTTAGGTGTTCGTGGTTTCATCGGAGCTGAGTATTTTATTTTCCCAAAAATTGCAATCGGTGCTGAATACGGTTGGGGAATTGGTTACCAAATGACAGGAAAAGGAAAATCAGTAGTTGAAACTACTGGTGGAACTGGAACTCCTACAACAGGTGAAGTAGAAACAGAAACTTCTGGATCTTCTAAATTTGGTTTTGATACTGACTTAAACCAAGGTAACATTTTTGGTTTCAAAGGTTCAAACACTGGTAACGCTTCATTAAAAGTTACTTTCCACTTCTAGTAAGTTGAAAATAAATTAAACAAAAACCCCTCTGAGTTTTCTCAGAGGGGTTTTTGTTTTTATAAACTTATGGATGTAATTGTAAAAATAAATCATTCACTTCATCTTCTGTCAACTCACGCCATTCACCCACTTTTAATTTTCCTAATTTTATATTCATTATCCGCACTCTCTGCAACTTTATTACTTGGTAGTCGAATACATTACACATTCTTCTGATTTGTCGATTTAAGCCTTGTTTTAATACAATTCTAAAAACTCTTTTTGTGTTTGGTTCAGCTTTAATTTTGCAAGGCTTTGTTTTTTCTTCTCCAATAGTTACTCCTGAAGCCATGTCTTTTAAAAACTGATTTCGCAATGGCATGTTTAACGTTACCACATATTCTTTTTCATGTTCAAAATCCGGATGGATTATTTTATTGATAATCGCTCCGTTGTTTGTCAACAATATTAACCCTTCCGAGTCTTTGTCCAATCGACCAACAGGAAGAATATTTTCTTTGTGCTTGATGGCATCAATGATATTGCCTTCTATTTTTTCAGTGGTACAAACAATTCCTGCAGGTTTATTGTAAGCGATGTATATAAAGTGATGTTCCATAATTTAAAGCAAAGGTATTTTTTATTTAGCATTTCTGTTGTTCGTTTTTATCATTATCAAAAAAGATGTACTGTACAATGTTGGTTTTGAATTAATCATTGAATGAATTTTTTTTTCCAATACCCATTTGTTATTTTCGTTTTATTCGTTATTCGTACCAATTATTTTTTACATTTGCATCACTTTTGGTTCCCTCGAGCATTCGGGGGATTAAAAGGGAACCTTGTTAAAATCAAGGACTGTTCCCGCAACTGTAAGCTCTTTCCGAAAGGAAAACGTGTTCTACAAACCACTGTTCGATGAAGCGAATGGGAAGGTGCACAAAGAGTGAGTCAGGAGACCTGCCAAAAAGTAAATAACATTTGTAGCTTTCGGAGAAAAGGCGAAGAATAGACGAATAATTTCACATTTTTCTATCCTTACAATTTTACCGTTTGTTATCGATAATCATCCGCCTGAAGCGGATAAATCGTTAATAATGAATTTAATTAAGATCAATTGTCTGTTGTTACTCCTTGCACAATCCTTTGCCGGATATGCGCAAGAAACCCCTGTTGATACTTCCAAGCAATTGAATGTGGTGGAGGTGTCGGCTTCCCGCATCACTATTTTCGCAGATGCAAACAAAACAGAAACCTTTGATAGCACTTTTTTAAGTCGCTACTCCACAAGTAATTTAGCCGACCTCCTTACAAACGAAAGTCAACTCTTTATTAAATCGTATGGATTAGGAAGCTTAGCTACCACGTCTTTTAGAGGTTCAGGGGCGAGTCATACAGCTGTGCTCTGGAATGGATTTAATTTGCAAAGCCCGATGAATGGTATTATTGATCTCTCGCTCATTCCTACAAACTTTATCAGCGACATCAAAATTCAATATGGCGGAGCAGGAGCATTGTGGGGAAGCGGAGCCGTTGGCGGAAGTATACACGTAAACAGTAGCTCCGAATTCAATAGAGGCCTTTCTGTTTCTACCAATACTTCTTTTGGTAGCTTTTCAGATAAACAGCAACAAGCGAATATTGAAGTCAGTAAAAAGCGACTCATTGCTTCGATTAAGATTTTCAACCATGATGCAAAAAATGATTTTCCATTTATCAATATTGCTCAATATGGCAAACCTGAACAAAAACAAAGTAATGCGGAGTTGAAAGAATACGGCTTTTTACAAGAAAATTATTTTAAAATAAACGAAAAACAAAAAATCACTACTCACTTTTGGTATCAAAACAACGATCGAAATATACCTCCATCGATGACACAAAATATCAATGTGTCGAATCAGAGAGATGAGTTTTATCGAGTTACAGCCGACTGGCAAAGAACAACCGATGAATTGACAGTTCTCGCACGGGCAGCTTATTTTGATGAATATTTGTTTTTTACCGACTCATCGATCGATGTTGATTCGAAAAGCCGATCGAAAAATTTTATTACAGAAGCAGAAGCACGATTTAGCATTACAAAATTTGATTTATTAAATATTGGTCTTACGAATGCATACAGTGAAGCATTTACTGAAGAGTACATTGCCAATCCACACCAAAATCGTTCAGCGGTATTTGCCAGCTACAAACTCCACACAAAAAATAATTCTTGGAATGTGGTGCTGAGTGCTCGTCAGGAGTTTGTTGAAAACAAAAACATTCCATTTGCTCCATCCATTGGATTTAAAGGCCGGTTCTTAAAATATTTTTATATCAAAGCAAATGCTGGAAAACACTATCGAATACCAACATTTAATGATTTGTATTGGGCACAAGGAGGTAATCCGAACCTGCAAGCTGAAAATGGATGGAGTGAAGAAGCAACGTTGGAACATATCTATGCAGCAAAAATTATTTCATGGGAATTAAGCGCTACAGCCTTCAATCGTAATATTGAGAATTGGATTATTTGGTTGCCAAATATGTATGGTATCTGGTCGCCCGAAAACATAATGCAGGTTTGGTCGAGAGGATTAGAGTACAAAGTAAAACTCAATATCAAAAAGAATAAATTCAATTTTCAAATGGGTGGACTTTATAATTATGTCCTTTCAACCAACGAAAAGGCTGCTTCGACTGTTGATGAAAGCCTAGGAAAACAACTTATTTATGTTCCTATACAAAATGCGCAAGGCAATGTAACAATTGGTTATAAAGGCACTTCGCTTACCTATACACAACTCTATACCGGTTATCGTTATATCTTATCTGATAATTCTAAATATTTACAGCCTTATACAATTGCTAATGTTTCTATTTCTCAAACATTTTTATTGACAAACTCTAAAATAAAAATATATGCTCAATTAAATAATGTTTGGCAAGAAACCTATCAAATATTAGCATACAGGGCAATGCCTTTATTTAATTTTCAAGTAGGATTATCCTTGCAATTTAATCAACCTAACAAAGAATAAGAATGAACGCAACAACTTATCAATACCAAACCTTAAAAATGAAAATGATGAACAAAACGAAACTGTTTTTTTATGTCGGTGTATTCACAACAGCAATTGCATTTACCGGTTGTAAAAAAGACGATCCGGAGCCGGAACCAACGAATTCAACAACCGCTGAAACAACTTATAATAATGGTGTTTTTATAACCAATGAAGGTCCGTTTGGAAGTGGAACAGGAACAATTAGTTTTTATAACAGAAGTAGTGGAGCCGTTTCAAACGATATTTTTGAAGCAAAAAATAGTTATCCTTTAGGAAACATTGTTCAATCGATGGAAATTTATAATGGGAAAGCCTACATTGTTGTAAATAATGCCGGCAAAATTGAAGTGGCAGATGGAACAACATTCGCAGCCAATGGTGTCGTTTCCGGTTTTACTTATCCGCGTTATTTTTTAGGAATTAATTCGAACAACGGATATGTTTCTGAATGGGGATCCGGTGGAGTAGCCGGAGCGGTTAAAATTGTAGACCTATCTACAAAAACAATCACTGGAACCATCCCAACCGGAAAAGGTGCAGAGGGAATGTTGCTGGCGGGAAGCAAAGTATATGTTGCATGTGGAGGCGGTTTTGATAACGACAGTGTAGTAACGGTTATTAATTCAAATACAAATACTGCCACTTCTAATATTAACGTTGGTGCAAATCCGAAAAGTATTAAAATGGATGCATCCGGAAAAGTATGGGTGTTATGCAGTGGAAAGTGGGATCCTACCTATACTTTTTTAATGAGTCCGGGCAAGCTGGTTAGAATTGATACTGCTACCAATGCTGTTGATTTATCTTTGCCATTTGCATCCACCACCTCACAACCTTCTAACCTGGTAATCAATAATGCGAAAACTGTATTGTATTATTCGTATAACGGTAGTGTTTTTCCTCATCCCTCTTCCGCTTCAACACTAGTAGCAACCGCTATCATCAATAGAAGTTTTTATGGTTTTGGAATCGATCCAACAACGGATTATTTTTATGGCTCGGATGCAGTAGATTTTTTAAGCAATGGAAAAGTAATTCGATACAATGCATCAGCTACGTTATTGGATAGTTTTGCTGTTGGAGTAATCCCTGGTAATTTCTTTTTCAAATGATAGACTTAGAAGAACGCATCAGAAAATCGGAGACACATATTTTTAAAGCTGTTTTTCCGAACACGACCAATCATTACGATACCTTGTTTGGTGGTACCGCCATGCACATGATGGATGAGGTTGCATTTATAACAGCCACTCGATTCAGTCGAATGAAAATGGTAACGGTTTCAAGTGATAAAATCGATTTCAAAAAACCGATTCCAGGGGGAACAATTGTTGAATTGATTGGAAAAGTGAGTTACTTAGGCAATACCAGCTTAAAAGTAAAAGTGGAAATATTTGTGGAGCAAATGTATTCGGATGTTCGCGAAAAGGCCATTACCGGTGATTTTACTTTTGTCGCCATTGATGAACATAAAAAACCATTAAAAATTGTCTAAAAAAGAAAAAGCCATCTTTTGCTGGAGCGGAGGGAAAGACTCTGCTCTGGCTTTGTACAAAGTTCGATTAGAACAGAAGTATGAAGTGGTTGTATTGCTGACCACCCTCAATGAAACCTTTAAACGCATTTCGATGCATGGAGTGCGTGAAGCGCTGTTGGAAGAGCAAGCAGCATCAATCGGTTTACCATTGGTTAAGATGTATGTGAATGAAGGTACAAATTCGGAGTATGAAAAAGAAATGGAAACGGTTCTACTAAAATACAAAGCAATGGGGGTTACCACTGTTATTTTTGGAGATATTTTTTTAGAAGATTTAAGAAGTTATCGTGAAAATAACTTATCCAAAGTGGGATTGAAAGCTTTGTTTCCTTTGTGGAAAAAAAATACATCTGAGTTAATCAAAGAATTCCTTTTCCTAAATTTTAAAACGATCACATGTTGTGTCAATGATTCACTTTTGAAAGAACAGCATGTGGGAGTTGAAATAGATACCGGATTTATAAATGCACTTCCGTCAGACGTTGATCCTTGCGGTGAGAATGGGGAATACCATACCTTTTGTTACGATGGCCCTTTATTTAAACAACCAGTAATTGTTTTCATTTGGTGAAAAAGTATACCGCCCTTTGGAAATAAAAAAATCGGACGAAGAAATTTCTAATTCTTTAACAAAAGGATTTTGGTTTTGTGATTTAGTGGAAACTAACTGAAGCTGGCTTTTACTTTCTTTTGGAATAAGAATGGAACCGGGTTAAAGAAACGCAGTGTTACTTCCAAGCCACCACGACCGGTAGTTGCTTTTTGTAATCCAGAAAGATTAACATCGTAGGAAATCCCGATGGCATACCGTGCTAATTCATATTGCAAATAAGGAATAACTGCATCTCTGTATCGATAAGCACAACCAACAGATATCGCCATTCCTTTTTTTATTCCGGTATACTTTGATTCTTCTTTCATTCGATATTTTAAAAGCATACCCATTGTTACTTCGTTTTGTGGTCCTTGAAACATTGAGATAACAGAGGCTCCAACACTATAGGAAGAGTTTTTAATACCAAGTAAGGTTTGTGCATGCAACGTATATTTCATGAAGCTTTTCGAAGAGGCATCCGCAATATACACTTGCGATGGGCGCGAAAGGTGATCAAATGCTACACCTAACTTAAACGATTTATTGTCGTTCGATTCCATGTATTTATTCTCTTCACCAAAGCTATAGCAGATACCGGCAGAATAATCGGAATATGTTGCACTGCTGGTTCTATATATTTCTCCGGATAGCATTGTAGCGTCATACGCACCGGTAGAGCCATACTGACTGTTGTAGCGAAGTCCACCCGGATTAATGCTCCGTTGTTTTACAGATGCTAAAAGTCCTGCTGATATTCGATTATTCGGGTCTAACATTAAATGATACGCTAATGAAAATGTGCCGCAAAGTTTTTGCATGTTTCCATCACCTGCTTTATCTGAAAATAAACTTACTCCTAAGGCAAATCCTTTTTGTGTTTTCTTTTGTATAATGCTGTACGGTTTTTAATTTTTATCCAACTAGTTGGATCGAATCGCATTTCAAATGATAACTCATCTGTTCGATATCCGTTCAACGTTTTCCATTGGTCTTTATGATGCAACACAACGTGCAAGTTTTTATCCACCGCAGTTAATGCAGGATTGATGGTTAATGGAGAATGGTCATATTGTGAGAAATGACTATCCTGAGCCGTTAATGAACTGCCAAAGATTAGTGCTATGAAAGAAAATCCGATATATTTTTTCATTCTCTTATTTAATTAATGAAATGTTTCCTTTTCCATTTCCTTTTGTACCATCTGCAAACACAACTGTAAAGTGATATGCAAAAACAGCGGTGTCTAATTTTTTACCTCTATAAGTGCTATCCCAACATTCATCCATTGTTCCTTCGTATACTTTTTCTCCCCAGCGATCGTAGATGACTAATGTCAAACTTACAATACATGGATTTTCAGGGATACATAGTTGGTCATTTAAACCATCATCATTCGGTGAAAATGCATTCGGAATGAGTGTTTTTAAATCTACCGCAGCACCTTCACATGGCGGAAGATCAACAAAAACAGTTACAACATCCGTTGCTGTACAACCATTTGCATTCGTAGCTGTAACCGTATATACGGTTGTCTGCGTAGGTGAAGCAGTTGTGTTGGCTCCGGAAGTAGTTGTTAATCCAACAGCAGGCGACCAAGAATAAGTAATACCTCCGGATGCCGTTAAAAGTGTACTGCTACCATATTCGATCACAACATCTGCACCTGCTGATACGGTAGCCGTATTCACAGTTAAGTTGGTTACAACAATGCTGTCGCATCCACCTGCTGCACTAATTGTATCCGTGTATGTACCCGAATTTCCAACCGAAGAGCCGTCTGGTAACGTATAACTTTGTCCAGCACAAATGGTATCCGCAACAATTCCAACTGGAGGCGGAGTTACAGTTAATATGGTTGTCACAATGCTATCGCAACCACCGGAAGTAGTCACTGTGCTGTTATACGTTCCTGCTGTTCCAGTAGTCGTTCCGGAAGGAAGTGTATAAGTTTGACCGCTGCAAATGGTTGCATTGATTGTTCCAACAGGAGGTGGTGTAACCGTTAAAGTTGTATTGATGACACTGTCGCATCCAGCAATCGTATTTAAGGTATCGCTATAAACACCGGCAGTAGAAACTGTTGTTCCGGAAGGAAGTGTATACGTAGAACCTTGACAGATGATCGGGTTTGCAGTAGTTGTAACAGGTGGATTTACAACAATGGTAATCGTTGATGTTGCTGTACAACCGGCACTGTTGGCTGTAACGGTATAGCTTGTAGTGATTAACGGACTTACAGTAATGCTGGAAGTAGTAGCTCCGGTATTCCAAAGATAAGTTGATCCCCCAGCAGCCGTTAAGATGCTGAAAGCACCAGAACAAATTGGTGAATTTCCAGTAACAACCGGAATGGGAACTGAATTGATTGTAATGGTTGCTGTTGCCGTGGCAGCAGGACAACTTCCAGATGTGGCAGTCGTATTTGTAACCGTGTAGGTTCCTGCAGTGCTTGCACTGACATCAACAACTCCGTTACTTGCATTGATAACTAAACCTGGTGCGGAGGTAAATGTTCCCGCTACTGCTCCTGCACCTAAAGTAGGAGAAGGGTCGGTAGCATTTTGACAATATGGACCTGCATAGCTGAATGTCGCTAATGAGGATGGGTCGATGGTGACAGATGCGGTTGAAGTAGCAGGACAAGCTCCGGAAGTAGTATACGTTACGGTATAGGTTCCCGGAGTGCTTCCTAATAAGTTAATGGTTCCAGTACTTCCGGTGATGGATAATCCTCCAGAAGATGTAAATGTGCCACCAGGAGTGCCGGTAATGGTAGGTGTTGGGTTGGGTCCACTTTGGCAATAGGCTGTTGCACTATAATTGAATGCTGCATTATCCGCTGCATTCACGGTTATAAAACTGGTTTGAGTTAAGGTATCGGATCCGGAAGCATTTATTGCAGTTAAGGTTACGGGATAGGTTCCTGCAGTCGCATAACAAATAGAACTTGGATTTTGAACGGAAGATGAGGCAGGAGTTCCTCCAGGAAATGACCAACTCCAAGCAGTAGGTGAGTTGGTTGTTAAATCTGTAAATGAAATACAATCACCTACACAGATATTATTATCGGATGTCGAAAAGTTAACAACTGGTGGAGTAAGGGTGGTGGTGACAAATGTGAAATTATCTACTTGTGTCCAATCACCCAAGCCACCTGCAGGAAGCTGTACAGTTATAAATGCTCCTGCAACAGGTGCAGTAAAAGTGAAGGTGCGGTTTACCCAAACACCATTTGTAGGAAGAGGGGCCACATACACTGGAGTCCCGAATGTACCTGCAGTATTGCTTACACCAATTTCAACGGCAGGTGATGTGGTAGCAAATGTTCCGAAACAACCTCTGTCCCAATATGAAATGGTATAACTTGTTCCTACAGTAAGTGGTGCAGACAATTGCATTGTAATCGCATCAGTACCCGAACCTGTAAATGCAACATACCATAATCCGTTTTGAGCCAAGCCACAATAAGTGGCAGATGAAATAATATCCATATCGCCAAAGGATCCAAAGGCAACGGTGTTGGACATAAATCCATTGAATGCAGCATTACCTAAGTTGATTTGATCCACTCCGGCCGTGTTGATTTCAAAATCACCATTTAAAAATGTTTGAGCCGATCCATTTTTGATAAATGAAAAATGGAATGAAATGACAATGATTAGTAGTTTGTAAAATTGTTTCATCCTTTTAAAGTAGTATTTCAAATTTACAATAAAAAATCGAGAAAAGAATAGAAAATATTTGGTAAATAAAAGATTCGTAGCAGGAATAAAAATAATATTGATTCACTTGTTTTTCAAAAAATTATGCACCATATTGCGTAGACAAAACTCCACTCAAAAACAGAAGCAATGAAAAAACTACTTACTTTTTTTACAGCATTTTTATTTTCCGTCATGATTGTAGCACAAACGAATGATGCCAATTATCAAGATGGAAAAATTTGGTTTAAACTAAAAGACAGCTATCGTTTTTCAGCTAGTCCATTAAATGCGAAAGATAATTTTGTTCCTTTTGAGGCATTGCCGTTTATTAAAAAGATTGAAAAGGCGTATCAATTAAAGGCATTATCGCTTCCCTTTGCGGCTGCTAAAAATTCTAAAATATTACAACGTACGTATTTGCTGGAGTTTTCTGATTTTGCGAATGTAAATCAAATATTAAGTGATTTGCGTTTGTCGGGTGCTGTGGAATACGCTGAAAAGGTTCCCATGGATAAACATTGTTTAACACCCAATGATCCCAGCTATTCTTCTCAGTGGGGATTATCAATGATTAATGCATCTACAGCCTGGAATTATTTTTCATCGGGAAGTACTATTTCTGTTGCGATTGTTGACGATGCCATTGAACGTACACATCCGGATTTAGCAGCAAGTTTATGGATCAACACCGGAGATAATAATACAAATGGAATTGATGATGATGGAAACGGTTATATCGATGACATCAACGGATACGATGTTGGAAGTAACGATAACAATCCAAATCCAACGACTTCAGCTTATGACCATGGAACGCATGTTGCCGGCATTGTTGGCGCACGTTCAAACAATTCTATTGGTGTAGCTTCTATCGGATTCAGTGTAAAATTAATGTGTGTAAAATCAACATCCAGTTCGAGTTCTGTTACAAATGGATACGATGGTGTGGTGTATGCTGCAGTAAATCGAGCAAATGTTATTAATATGTCGTGGGGTGGTACAGGATCATCCATCACCGCACAAAATGTTATTGATTTCGCGTATGCACAAGGTTGTATTTTAGTTGCTGCTGCCGGAAATAGTGATGTGAATACTCCTTTTTATCCTGCTGCCTATAATAATGTGATCAGTGTTGCTGCTACAACAAGTTCGGATACTAAGGCGAGTTTTTCTAACTATGGAAATTGGGTAGATGTTTCCGCTCCAGGAAATAATATTTACAGCACAACTGTATTGGGTACTTATGGAAATAAATCCGGAACATCTATGGCTTCTCCAATGGTAGCCGGACTTTGTGGATTGATGTTGTCGTTGAACCCAAGTTTAACCCAAGCCGATATTACTAATTGTTTATTATCTACTGCGGATAATATTGATGCCATGAATCCAACCTATATTGGTGATTTGGGTTCTGGTAGAATTGATGCCAATGCTGCGATGCAATGTGTAAGTACAACATTGGCTTGGGCACCTGTTGCTGATTTTGTTGCGAATGTAACCACTGTGAGTGCCGGTGGACAAATTTCATTTACAGATTTATCATTGTATGCTCCAACATCTTGGACGTGGAGTTTTCCGGGAGGAACACCTGCATCCTACATCGGATCAACGCCACCACAAATCACCTACAATACTCCCGGTACTTACAATGTTGTATTAACGGTTTCAAATGTGAATGGAACAGATGGAGAAACAAAAACCGCATACATCACTGTTAACCCTGCAGGAAGTTGCGATACCTTAAACTATCCTGTGCCAGCGGGTTGGACAGGAACCAATTATTATACAGGAGCAACTGTTGGTGCCGATGGCTGGATTAATGGGTTGAATGTGTATGGCGACAAACAAAAAGCTGCGTATTTTGATGCATCATCTACTCCGTTTACGTATGTCACCGGAACATTTATTGCATTTGGAAAAGCATATTCTGCAACACCCGGAAAAATTGTTCCCATTCGTGTATACGATGGTACAAGCGGAAGTCCGGGTGCATTGCTTGCAACACAAAATACAACCATGGGACAAATCATGAGTGATGAGGCAAGTGGTTATTATACACGCATTGAATTTCCAACTCCGGTTTCATTGCCGGCTTCAAAAAGATTTTTTGTCAGTATTGACTTGACAAACTTAAGTTGGACAGGGGTTCCAAAGGATACGTTATCGATTGTAAGTAATGTGCATTTGCAAACAGTGCCATCTGCAATTTGGGAGCAACAAGCAGATAATTCGTGGAAACAATATACTACGGCAGGCTCTTGGAATTTAAGTGCAAGTTTATTTGTTCATCCTTATTTGACGAATGCTCCAACTGTGGCAACATTTACTCAATCTTCGATATCGGTTTGTCAAGGAAATAATATTTCTTACAACGCAACGGGTTCTACTTTTGAAGATACGTTGCTTTGGGTATTTCCTGGTGGTTCTCCAAGTTATTCGAACAGCGTAACTCCAACCGTTCTTTACAATACTCCGGGAACTTATGTGAGTAAATTGTATGTGATTGGAGGCGGTTGCAGTGATTTGGATTCTGCCGAAGTATTGATTACTATTTTAGCAAATCCTGCTGTATCAATTGCTGCATCCAGTTCTGTAATTTGTCCGGGTGTATCCACAACACTTACTGCAAGTGGTGGTTCAGTATCTTATGTTTGGAGTCCGCCTACTGCTTTAAGTGCAACTACTGGAGCATCAGTGATTGCAAATCCAACATCTACAATCACCTACAATGTTTTAGGAACGGGTAGTAATGGTTGTATGACGAACTCAACAATTACTATTGATGTAGATCAACCACCGGTCGCAGCTGTAACGGTTTCGGATAGTACAATTTGTATCGGACAAACCATTTCGTTTGATGGTTCTTTAAGTACGAATGTCACAAGTTTTGCTTGGAGTTTTCCGGGTGGAACACCCAGCTCTTCAACAGCATCCAGTCCGGTAATTACGTATGCAACTCCCGGTTCATTTACTGCAACATTGGCGGTGAGTAATACATGCGGGGCAGACAGTTCGTTTTCTCAGAATGTTTCTGCCGGTTGTGTTGGTATTGATGAATCAAATAATGGAAATATTTCTTCTTATTTTAATATGGATAATTCCTATTTAAATATTCTTGTTGCCAATAATTTGAACAAAGAAAATTTAACGATTATTATTTTTGATGCACAAGGAAAGGTTGTTCTGAAAAGGAATATGTCAGCAAATGATATGGAAAAACAAATTAGTTTGGCTGAAATTAATTCAGGTTTATATATTCTGCATTTAGAAGGAAATCAAACAAATTATAACAAACGATTCGTGAAACCATAAATAGAGTAAAAAGATAAAAATCCCGCTCTGAGAAATCAAAGCGGGATTTTTTTTATAAGGATTCTTCAACAAGTTGTGCAACTTCTTCGCCAACGAGACTGCCAATGGCGACACCCATTCCGCCCATTCTGACGGCACAAAAAACATTTTGACTAGTTGCTTTTACGATGCTTTTTTTATGAGGACCAACGCCCATGATTCCGCTCCAACGCATATCGATTGTATAATTAGTCGTTGGAAGAATCATTGTTTTTAAAAGCGTTTCTAATTTATTTTGAACAAGTTGAGTTAAACCGAATTCGGTGGTTTCCTCTGTTTTAAAATCTAAATTTCTTCCACCACCTAAAAGCACCCTGTTGTTGATATTTCGGAAATAGTAATATCCATCCTCAAAATGAAATGTCCCTTTTAGTTTCAAATTTTTTATAGGTTGAGTAATGATTACTTGCGCACGTGCAGGCTCAACCGGATAGCCGGGTAAAAGTTGTTTTGCAAAGCCATTAGTAGCAATGATTACGCGTTTGCTCTTTATCATTGTTCCATCAGAAGTGCTTATTGATACCGTGTTCCCATCGTCCTCAATTTTTTCAACTTCGTAACCGTTGATGATTTCAACACCCAGTTTTCTAACCTTATTGATCAGGGCTTGAATCATTTTTCCTGTATCAATTTGAGCTTCAGCTGAATTTACAATCATGTGTTTGACATTCTGAAAGCCGAAGGTTTTGATTTTTGAATCAGCGATTTGATAAATATTTTTTTTGCCGAGAATAGGAAAAACGTTTTTGTTGAGGTAGTCGATTTTAGATTCGCATTGTGCAAATTTTTTTTTGCTGTCAAATACTTCATATCCACCCCAATTATGCAAATCGATTGCTTTGTCTCCCAAATTTTTTCGAAGTCGGAGGAGTCCTTTCCAACGTTTTTCAACCAATGTGAATGTTTCACTTTCGGAGGTGTTTTGTATATCACTCAACAATTCACTGGCACTTCCAAAACAAGCAAATCCTGCATTTTTTGAGCTCGCACCGCTTGGCAATGGTCCTCTTTCCAACACGATGATATTTAAATGTTTGTGCTTTTTTTTGAGGTTGAGTGCCGCATTTAATCCCACAATGCCGCTTCCAATAATTGCAACATCAAGGTTGTTAAAATACGTTGTTTTTTCCCAATAACTTAAACTCATGGATATGGCGATTTACAGGCTTTTTTTATAAATGTATGCAAAAAATAGTAAAATTAAAACAGCACATTGGAAAGTGGGATTGAGAGCGTAAATTTTACGAAAAAATAATGGCAAAGTAATTGGAATAAAAATGTGGTTTTTTGCCAAAATTTACGATATTTGCTAATTACTCGCGTTGTGTGATATAAGTTATTGAAAATTAAGTATTAAATATGATTTTTACTCCATTAAATTCCGTTATAAATAAATCAATAACCTTTCTTTTAGGGGTTCTGTTTTTTTGTGTTTTTTCGATTGCAACCTCCGAGCAGGTGCAGGCACAAAATCAATACAACGTAAAAGGAACAGTAAAAAAGAGCAGAAAAAAGACCGAAGGGGCTATTGTTACCTTATATAAAGGCTCACAGCAAGTGTCTCAGCAAACAACTACATCGAGTGGTCGTTTTGATGTGAACATGGATTTGGATGCAGAGTATACCTTAACAATTACCAAGGCGGGACATATAACTAAAAAATTCTATTTCAATTTTAAAGGAATTCCGGATGAACGTGCCAAAGAAGATTTTGGTGGGCAGGATATTGAAGTAAGTATTTTTGAGATGCCGAAAGATCCAGGTGTTGTGTCGCAAATCAATCAGATATTAAGTCAGCCCATTGCTAAATTTTATTACGATGACAAAATAAAAGAGGTTGATTTTGATAAAGCCTATTCACAATCCATGCAAGATGCACTTGCGAAGTTGAATCAAGTAGAGCAAGAGGCAATTAAAAAAGCCGAGGAAGAAGCAAAAAATAAATCAGCAGCAGAAAGTGCAGCAGCCAGTAAATACGAAGCAGCAATTATAAAAGGTGATGCTGCTTTTGCAAAAAAAGATTATACCACTGCCCGCGCAGCGTATACCGATGCATTGAGTATTAAACCGGGAGAAGCGTATCCCAAAAATAAAATTGTTGAAATTGAGAAGTTGATTGCAGATGCAGCTAAAAATGCAGCTTTGGAAGCGGATTACAAAGCAGCCATTGCAAAAGCGGATGCTGCATTTACTGCGAAAAATTATGATGCCGCAAAAATTTCCTATACCGATGCGTTGAAATTAAAACCCGCAGAAGCTTACCCCAAAGGGAAATTGGATGAGATTACTAAGCTTTTGGCAGATGCAGCAAAAAATGCAGAGCTTGAAAATAAATACAAATCCGCTATCCAAAAAGGAGATGCAGCACTGAGTGCGAAAACCTATGAAAGTGCAAAAGCTGCTTATGCAGAAGCTTCAGGATTAAAACCTGCTGAGAAATATCCGAAAGATAAAATTGCAGAGATTGATAAAATTCTTGCAGATATTCTGGCAAAAGAAAAAGCAGATAAAGAACTGGATGATAAATACAAAACTGCAATTGCAAATGCAGATAAATCGTTTGCTTCAAAACTTTACACATTTGCGAAGCCGGGGTATGAAGAAGCCTTGAAATTAAAACCGAATGAGGCCTATCCAAAAACGAAGATTGCAGAAATTGATAAAATCTTAGCTGACCTTGCTGCAAAAGAAGGCGCAGAAAAAGCTCAAAAAGAGAAATACGATGCAGCGATTGCAAAAGGAGATAAAGCGTTGGCAGGGAAGGATTATGCTGGTGCAAAGTCGGCTTACAATGAAGCATTATCGGTTAAACCAACAGAACAATATCCAAAAGATAAGATTGCGGAAATTGACAAAGCACTTGCTGACGCTGCAGCAAAAGATGCGGCAGAGAAAGATCGTTTAGCGAAAGAAAAAGCGTTGAATGATAAATACAATGCAGCCATTGCAAAAGGAGATGCAGCATTAGCAAAGAAAGATTATGCAACTGCGAAAGCAGGTTATACAGAGGCAACAGGATTGAAATCGGCTGAACAATACCCGAAAGATAAGTTAGCCGAAGTAGAAAAGGCTTTAGCGGATGCTGCAAAAGGAGCAGAAGCGGAGACTAAATACAAAGCAGCCATTGCAAAAGCAGATGCTGCTGCAAAAGCTAAAAATTTCGAGGCTGCGAAAGCAGGATACAATGAAGCATTAGCAATTAAAGGATCAGAACAATATCCAAAAGATAAAATTGCGGAGATTGATGCTTTCTTAGCGAAAGATGCTGCATCAAAAGAGCAAAACGAAAAATACAATTTAGCTATCGCTAAAGGAAATAAAACGTTTGATGCGAAGCAATACGAAGAGGCAAAAGCAGCATACAATGAAGCATTGGGATATAAACCTGCTGAAGCTTATCCAAAGGCACAATTAGCAGCAATTGATAAAGCAATTGCTGATGCTGCTGCGAAGGATGCGGCCGACAAAGCTCGTTTGGCAAAAGAAAAAGAATTGGCAGAAAAGTATGCAGCTGCAATAGCCAAAGCGGATGCTGCTTTGGGAACCAAGGACTACCCTGCAGCAAAAACAGCTTATAGCGAAGCATTGACCTATAAGGCAACGGAGAAGTATCCGAAAGATAAAATTGCCGAAATCGATGCGATACTTGCCAAAGAAATGGGGGCAAAGGCATTGGAAGAAAAATACAAAGCTGCCATTGCAAAAGGTGATGCAGCCATTACTGCGAAGACCTATGCCGCTGCAAAAATAGCATTCAATGAAGCAATCGGCTACAAACCGAGCGAACAATATCCGAAAGATAAATTGGCGGAAGTAGAAAAAGCATTGGCAGATGAAGCAGCCGAAAAAGATCGTTTGGCAAAAGAAAAAGAACTGGAAACAAAATACAAAGCTGCTGTTGCAAAAGGAGATGCTGCTTTAAAAGCGAAAACGTATGCTGCTGCAAAAACAGCTTACAATGAAGCATTGACCTTAAAAAGCGCAGAGCAATATCCAAAAGATAAAATTGCAGAAATTGATGCGCTCATCGCTAAAGAAATGGGTGCAAAAGAGTTAGATGAAAAATACAAAGCAGCGGTTGCCAAAGGAGATGCGGCTTTTAAAACAAAAGCCTATGAGGATGCAAAATCAGGATACAATGAGGCGTTAGGATTTAAACCTGCAGAAGCCTACCCGAAATCACAACTAGCTGCTATCGACAAAGCAATTGCGGATGCAGCGGCAAAAGATGCTGCTGATCAAGCGCGCTTGGCAAAAGAAAAAGAATTAGCAGAAAAATATGCTGCCGCTATTGCCAAAGGTGATGCTGCTTTGGCAACTAAAGATTACGAAGCTGCAAAAACCGGTTACAATGAAGCGCTTGCATTAAAAGCAACTGAGAAATACCCGAAAGATAAAATCGCGGAAATAAACGCCATTCTTGCCAAAGAGATGGGTGCAAAAGAGTTGGAGAAAAAATATGCGGATGCTATTTCTAAAGGAGATGCCGGTTTGAGTGCAAAAGAGTATGCCGTTGCAAAAACACAATATACTGCTGCCTTAGCTCTTAAACCATCGGAACAATATCCGAAAGATAAATTGGCAGAAGTGGAAAAAGCGTTAGCAGAAATTGCAGCAGCGAACAAAGGAAAAGAATTGGAAGCGAAATACACTGCAGCCATAGCAAAAGGCGATGCTGCATTTACTGCAAAAACATACGCTGCCGCAAAAACAGCCTACAACGAAGCATTAACATATAAACCTTCTGAACAATATCCGAAGGATAAAGTTGCTGAAATTGAAACATTGTTGGCAGGTGATGCTGCAGAAAAAGCACGTTTAGCAAAAGAAAAAGAATTACAAGCAAAATACAATGCTGCAATCGCAAAAGGTGATGCCGCATTGAAAGCAAAAACCTATGCTGCCGCAAAAACAGCTTATAACGAAGCGTTAGCAGTTAAGCCTGGTGAGCAATATCCTACAGATAAACTATCAGAGATTGATTCATTGATGGATGCTGCTGCGTCTGAAAAAGATCGCCAAGCGGTGGAGGCAAAATATAAATCTGCCATTGCGAAGGGCGATGCCGCATTGAAAGCAAAAACCTATGCTGCCGCAAAAACAGCCTATAACGAAGCATTAGCAGTTAAGCCCGGGGAACAATATCCTACAGATAAACTATCGGAGATTGACGCATTGATGGATGCTGCTGCGTCTGAAAAAGATCGTCAAGCAGTGGATGCAAAATATAAATCAGCCATTGCGAAAGGTGATGCTGCGATGAAAGCAAAAACGTATGAAGCTGCAAAAACAGCGTATAACGATGCTTTGGGAATTAAATCTTCTGAACAATATCCTAAAGATAAATTGGCTGAAATTGAAAAAATATTAGCCGAATTAGCAAACAAAGATGCAGCCGGCAAACAATTGAATGAAAAATATTTGGCAGCAGTTGCAAAAGGGGATGCAGCATTGGCCTCAAAGATTATGATGGAGCAAAGTCCGCCTACAACGAAGCGCTTGGATTAAAATCAGCAGAAAAATATCCGAAAGATAAGATTGCGTCTATCGATGCAATGCTTGCCAAAGAAGCTGGAGCAAAAGAGTTGGAAGAAAAATATAAAGCTGCAGTTACCAAAGGGGATGCTGATTTTACTGCAAAAGATTACGCAGCAGCAAAAACAGCTTACTCGGAAGCAAGTACTTTAAAACCTTCGGAACAATATCCGAAAGATCAACTTGTAAAAGTAAACGCAGCATTGGGTGACATTGCAAAAACACAAGCTGTTCAAGCGAAATACGATGCAGCGGTTGTGAAGGCAGACGGCATTCTCGCAAAGAAAGATTATAACAATGCTATTTTAGCATATAAAGAAGCACAAGCAATCAAACCAAATGAACCTTATCCTGGAAATAAAATTTCTGAAATAAATTCAATTGTTGATGGCTTGGCAAAAGCGAAAGCAAAAGATGCTGAATACCAAGAAATTATTGCAAAAGGTGATAAATTGTTTGAGCTGAAAGATTATAAATCAGCGAAAAATAAGTACCTGGACGCATCATTGGTAAAACCAACTGAAAAATATCCGAAAGATAGAGTGGCAGAGATTGATGTATTGCTAAAAAAGAAAAATACAACAACTACCACAACTACAACAGCAAACAATGATCAGTTCAAAAGTGAGTTGGCAAAAAAATATCCGGAAGGAATAACTGAAGAGAGTGCAAGAGAAAATAATGCGAAAGTAACCAGACGCATTGTTGTAAAAGGATCGGAAGGTCACTTGTATTTGAAAAAGGAAACTTCATTTGGTCCGATTTATTACTTTAAAGACAATGTGCCTATCACGGAAACAGAATATTTAAGAGATACTGAAGTTCAATCACAATAAATAAATTATATGAAAAAAATCATCGGAATTGCTCTTGTTGCGTTTGGAGCTCTTGGAATGAATGCGCAAAATGATGTGGAGTTAAAATTAACGCTACGCGATGGAAACGTAGTAAGCGGTACTTCCAAAATTGCAAGTGTTTCATTAACTACCGCCTATGGTAAATTGGAAGTGCCTATTAAAAATGTTACTGCATTGGATTTAGGTATCGTAAGTGATAAAGCAACAACTGATAAAGTTGGAAATTTGATAAAACAATTATCCAATTCAAATGAACAAATGCGTAAAACAGCGTATGATGAATTGGTGAAAATGGATATTAAAGCCATACCTGCGATTTCTGATTTTATTTACTCTTCTAAATACGAACCCTCTACCTATACCGATTATACTGCCGATGCAGCAATTGGCGAACTACAATCCAAATTCAATGTGTTGGATAATATTTCGGATAAAGATGTGGTCTCCATCGATTATGAATATTCAATGGGTGGGATTTATGAATTTGCAAAAATTGATTTGAAAACCGAGTACGGAACGTTGAGCATTCCAAAAGAAAAAATCAAACACATTGATGTGATGTATACCGGTGATAGTGGAAGTGGAGACATGACCTTTAAATTGTTAGCAACAAAACACATCAGTTCGAATACAAGTGGTGGCTTTTTAAAAACGGGTATTATGCTAAAGCAAGGACAAAAGTTTAGCATTACTGCAAGTGGTGAAGTAACTTTTGCAAGTTTATCAGGAAGTAAATACAAACCAGATGGTTCGATTGCCGGAACAACAACTGCCCCAATTGCAGATTATGAAGGCGATTATGGTTCAGGAAGCACATATCCCGCTTATGGAAATGTGGTGTATAAAATTGGAGAAACGTCTACACAAGTGTTAAAAGCGGGTGCTAAATTTAATGGTGTGGCTGCTACTTCTGGTATGTTGTACATTTCGATTTATGAAACGGTTTACAATGCCAGCAACACAGGAAGCTATACCGTTAAGATTTCATTAAAATAATCTATGCGTCTACATTCAATTTTTAAAACAAGCATAACGACCATGGTCTTATGCTTGTTTTCGTTTAATGCCTTTTCTCAAGTTTATTCTAATAAAGAGTCATCTACCTTTTCATTTACAGCAGGGATGACCAGCTCGAATTTAATTTACGATTCTGTAAAGTATAAGTCGGGCATTTCTTTTACCGGTGGTTTTATCTATACAATTGTTTTGTCTGATAATTTTAATGTTGGCGCAGAATTATTGTATACCGGAAAAGCTTTTAAAAATGATCAACCCATTATTAAATACCGCTACTTTTATTTAGATATTCCGCTTTATGCTCAATATAAATTGGGCGAGAACATTCGATTCAATTTAGGTGCGCAATATTCTACTTTTATCAATTCGCAAGTGGTTGTGTTAGATCCGGCAAATGCGAATGGTGTTAATGTCAAGCCCTATAATAATATTAAGCCGGCTGATGTGGGTGTGTTGTTCGGGACAGAAATTGACCTTACAAAAAACTTAGCATTGACTGCTCGATATACTTTGTCTGCATCTACATTTTTGAGTAAAAATCAAGTGAATTTTGGTGTCTTTCAATTGTCGTTTAACTATTCGGTGTATCGCTCTTACAAACAGTTTTTAAATCGTCATAAAGAAAAAGAATAAATGGCAATCGTTCGCTTTTGTAGTATCTTATTTGTTTGTCTGCTTTTAGATGCATGCAATTCATCCAATGCTGTTGAGCGAAATCATTTAGTAGTAGAAGCTGTTTTACCGGATGAAGATTTTATGCCTACAACAAATACCTATTCGTGGCTGAGCAATTACGATGTTAAAAACGCATTGGTGAACAGAATTACTGTTCCGAAAGGATTTACCAGGATAGAGGTTGAGCCAAATTCGTTTGCCGACTGGTTGCGTTACCTTCCTTTAAAACCCGGAAATCCGGATGTGCATTTGTATAATGGAGAACTAAAGCGTTATCAAAGCGGACATGCAGCGGTGTTGGATATTGATGTTGGAACAACTGATTTACAGCAATGTGCAGATGCTGTCATGCGGATGCGTGCTGAATATTTGTATTCGAAAAAAGACTACTCCTCTTTGCATTTTAATTTCACAAGCGGGCATACAGTGGGATTTAAAAAATGGAGTGAAGGTTATCGAACAGTTATCAAAGGAAATTCTGTTACGTGGTCAAAAAATGCTGCTGCGAGCGATTCTTACAAAACCTTTAAGAGTTATTGTACGACCATTTTTAATTATGCAGGAACCTCTTCCTTGAGCAAAGAATTAAAAAAAGTAACAGATATTAAAACGATTCAAATCGGGGATGTCTTTATTTTAGGTGGTTTCCCTGGGCATGCTGTATTGGTTGTGGATGTTTGTGAAAACAAAAGTACCGGAGAGAAATTGTTTTTGATTCAACAAAGTTACATGCCTGCACAAGAAATTCATGTGCTCAAAAATTTAAATAATTCCGAGATCAGTCCATGGTACAGCGTAAATTTTTCAGGTGATTTGGAAACACCTGAATGGACGTTTACCATAGAACAGCTGATGCGTTGGTAGGTTATTGGGTGACTAGTAACTAGGTGATTAGGTAATTGTATGATTGACTGTTGCGAATCTCATCACTTATTTGACTCCTCCGATTTCCTTCTATATAATTTATGAGAGATCACCTTTGGCAGCATTGGATGTAGCATTTGCCCGACATAATGTTTTGGAAATGCTTCTTTAATCCCAAATTGTTCTGGTTCATGATTCGGACAAACATAGGTACCGAAAAGAACATCCATAATGGGAGAGATGTTCGCGTAATTTCCTCTGTCTCTTTCTAAATCATGGTGCCAATGATGCAATTCTGGGGCGCCAATTAAGATTCGAAGTTTACCAATTGGCAATCGAACATTCGAATGAATGTAGATGGCCCAAATTCCTCTGAAAGCGATCAATCCAGCAATTGTTTCCAAAGGAAATCCCAAAAGAAATGCCGGAAGATTAATTAATCCAACGGTGTAAATGGTATCGAGCGGATGTTCTCGGTGTGCTGCCAACCAATCCAAGTGTTCGGCCGAATGATGAACTTTATGAAACCGCCATAAAAAATCTACTTTATGCTGAAGACGATGTCCCCAATAAATTAAAAAATCACTCAGCAATACCACTTCGATTGCTTGCAGCCACCAAGGTTGATTGGATACGTTTGATCGAAAAGTTGTTGGAATAATATCATCCAGCCAGAAACGGAAATAATTCATGGCCCATAATACCAATGTTCCCCAAAGTAAGTATTGTCCGAAAAAATAGCAGAGGTCTAATAGCCAAGATGGGCGAATTATTTTTTGTTTCAACTTAGCTGGAAATACTTTTTCCATTGGTAAAAACACCAAAAATAAAAAGCATAAACTGATGATGGCAGCTTCCGTTGATTTATAAAATTCCATTACTAGAGCTGATTACTTTGGCTTTTTTGTTGTGTCTTTATCCGATTGGGGTTCGAATATGATACCCGACTTAGAACTGCTCATGGTACTTGATTTCTTTAAAGGCTTTTTGGGAGTGGTATCCTTAGCAGGAGCAGTTTTAATCGGTTCTATTTTAAAGTTTTTGGGAATCACCATGGATTTCGAACTCGACATCATTTCCTGGTCGATGATAATTGAATCTTTTGCGACAATTGGCGTATCAAGAGCTATCTGATTTTCTGTTGTGTTGGAATTGTAAGCAGTTGTGCTGTTCGTTGAAAATGAGAAATTGTCGAATGCGCCTACGCGATAAGAAACAAAACAAATAATCAACAGCGTAAAAACGGAAACCGTAATCACTTTGATGGTAGTAGTTGGAGTTTTGCTCATGGCAGTAGTTTTAATTTTGTATACCAAACTTACAAAAATACTCTGTCAATAAAAAATCCCCTTATCGATTTCTCAATAAAGGGACTCTCTACCACGCCATGGTTTCGTTATTCAAGGGCTTCACAATAAATGTTAAAGGGTTCTAAGCTTTCAATAACATCGTTGATTACAAGGGGACAGCTTTCTATCCTCAATACTTTATCACAATCGTCCAAATCAATGTTCCATTTTTCAATTTTAGCATGTGTTGATAAAAAGGAATCCGCATTTTTAATTTGTTCTACGGAATTGATGTTGGTCTTGAAAATATGAATCGCTGTTTGCATCGTTTGTTTGATTATTAGTGATTAGCCTAAATGACTGTTGTCGTTGGAATTTGATTTTACTTCTTCTTGTGGCCAGAATTTACTTCTGCACTTATCTTTTAAACGTAGTTTAAACTGTTCTTTCTCCTCTTCAGTCATGTTGCTCATCTTGTCGTGCATCCGCTGTTTCCAATTGTGGTGACGGTTGTGATGGCCGCCCATTTTTTTACCAAATCCTCCGAAAAGAATTTTAGATAATACGAGCAAGCCTAATGTTTGCCAGAAATTAATTATAGGTCCGTGAAAGAGTTCCGGCACCAGCCAGTTCCAGAGATACATGGTTCCAAAGATGAAGAGTGGAACAAGGAATACGATTCCGGCAATAATCTTGACTGCCATTAAAATTTTATGTTTCTTATTCATGTTTTTAAGTTTTTTATCCGCAGTTATTAAAAAGCGGTTTAGTTGTTTAACAATTCAATGTAAAGGTTTCTCAAACGCTCTTGTAAATACAATACAGCATATCTTTTACGAGAGATGACCGTTTTTATATTTGTATCTGTTAATTCAGCAATTTCTTTCAGGCTCTTTCCATCTATTTCGTGAAGTACAAACACTTCTCGTTGGTTCTCCGGCAATTCGTCTAATGTGTCCGCTAATACTTCTGATATCAGCTTTAACAATAATTGTTTGTCGGCCGAAGTTTCCATTGAAGGAATAATGTCTGAAAGTAAAAGAGCTTCATCTTCATCCGAGCCTTTGAATGATATATCATCCAACCGGTCAGGTTTCATTTTGCGATACCAGTCGGTAATTTTGTTCCTCGCTACTCTGTAAAGCCAAGCTGCAGTATTTTCTATGGTCTCACTTTGCACCAGCTCGTAGAAGACATCCTGCAGGATATCTTCGGCATCCTCTATAGTAGGTGTACGGTTGCTGATGAAAGATAAAAGCTTTCCTCTTTCTTTGTTGATGGTCTCGGAAAGAGCTTCGTCTTTTGCTTGACTTTCGACAGTATTTAGCGTTTGTTCAGCCATGTTTGATTATAAAGACGAATGGAAAAGAGGAATACTTTAAAGAATTACGTATTTTTTTTGATGTGCTGATCAATTGATAGACTGAAGTGCAGATTTTACTTTCATTTTTAATGCTAAATAGTACCGTCATTGCGAGCGGAGTGAAGCAATCTCATTGTAGCTGTGATTGCTTCGTACCTCGCAATGACGTTCAGAATTAGCATTAAATTCCAACAAAAATGGCGAAACTAACGCTTCGCCATTCAAATAAATCGGAATCAAAAGCTTTATTTAATCAAAGCAGGAATTCTGCGTTGTGCCAAATAAAATGCTCCGAATAAAATCGCATTGTAAAATACATCACCTAAAAGAGTTGGAGCAAAAAACGGAATACCTAATACATACGTTGTTCCTAATCCTGCAGCACCTCCAGCCATTCCACTAGCAGCCCATACACCAAAATTGGTAATGATGAAGAACAATACCGATGAAAGAACGGATGCAGCTAATACGGTTTGAACGGTAGTGTTACGTCTCACATATAATCCGATTGCCGATGTGATGATGAAAGCTACATAAACATAAACGATGGTGTTGTGGAATCCCCAGCCGGTAGTGAATTCTAAGATAATATCTGAAAGCATCATCGCCAATAAAGGCACAATGAATGCCAAACGTTTATCGGAAAAATAAACACCACCAAACAAAGCCATTGCAGCAATAGGAGTGAAGTTGTTGAAATGAGGGAATACACGGCTCAATGCAGCCAATAAAATAGCGGATGTGATGAATATAAAACGTGGTGTAAATAATTTAGAATTCATAGTTCTTGTTTTTTTTGATGCATCAAAGATAATAAAAAGTTTTCTTAGTCATTTAGTTACTTTATTACCGAGTCACTTAAGTTTGAATCACGCCAACATTATAAGGTTTCAAGATAGGAGCATGGTTGGCCATTTCTATTCCCATCGAAATCCATTTGCGAGTATCTAACGGATTAATAATTGCATCCAGCCAAATACGTGATGCTGCATAATACGGTGTTGTTTGCTGATCGTAGCGATCTTTTGTTTTGTTATACAATTCAGCTTCTTTCTCAGGGGTAATGACTTCTCCTTTTGCTTTCAGTGAGGCCACTTCAATTTGTACCAATACTTTTGCAGCTTGAGCTCCACCCATTACAGCTACTTGTGCTGTTGGCCATCCCACAATTAATCGCGGATCATACGCTTTTCCGCACATTGCGTAGTTAGCAGCGCCATAACTGTTTCCAATGATGATGGTAAATTTGGGTACAACCGAATTTGCCATTGCGTTCACTAACTTTGCACCGTCTTTGATGATGCCACCATGTTCGGAGCGAGAACCTACCATAAATCCTGTTGCATCTTGTAAAAACACCAATGGTATTTTTTTCTGATTACAATTCATAATGAAACGAGCTGCTTTGTCGGCACTATCACTATAGATAACACCACCAAATTGCATTTCGCCTTTTTTGCTTTTCACCACTTTGCGTTGATTGGCAACAATTCCAACAGCCCATCCATCCACACGTGCCAATCCACATAAAATGCTTTGTCCATATCCTTCTTTGTATTCTTCAAAATCCGATTCATCAATCAAACGATCAATCACTTCCTGCATGTCGTATTGTTTGTCGCGCATATCCGGAATGATACCCAAAATATCTTTCGGTTCTTTTTTCGGTGCTTTTGCTGCCACGCGATTAAAGCCAGCTTTATCAAAATCGCCTACTTTACTCATGATGTTGCGAATACGATCCAATGCATCTTTATCGTCTTTGCATTTATAGTCGGTTACACCGGATATTTCACAATGTGTTGTTGCACCGCCCAATGTTTCGTTGTCAATGTTTTCACCAATTGCTGCTTTCACTAAATAGGAACCTGCTAAGAAAATACTTCCCGTTTTATCAACGATCATCGCTTCATCACTCATGATGGGAAGGTAAGCGCCACCGGCCACACAGCTTCCCATTACAGCAGAGATTTGTAAAATCCCCATACTGCTCATTACGGCATTGTTGCGAAAGATTCTTCCAAAATGTTCTTTGTCAGGGAAAATTTCATCCTGCATTGGTAAATAAACGCCTGCGCTATCCACCAAATAAATAATGGGTAAACGATTTTCCATCGCAATTTCCTGTGCACGTAAATTCTTTTTTCCGGTGATTGGGAACCATGCACCTGCTTTTACTGTGGCATCGTTGGCAACAATAATACATTGTCTGCCACTCACATATCCAATTACAATAACAACACCTCCGGCCGGACAACCACCATGTTCTTTGTACATGTCTTCACCGGCAAATGCTGCAATTTCTAAGGTCTCCGAATCCTTGTCGATAAGGTAAGCGATTCGTTCACGAGCGGTCATTTTACCTTGCTCATGCAATTTATCTATTCTGGTTTTGCCGCCTCCTAAATATATTTTCTCCAACCTACGTTCCATTCCGGAAATCAGTTGTTTCATTACATCTTCGTTTTTGTTGAATTCTATATCCATAAATATTTAGTAGTTGTAAAGTATTCCTAATTGTAATCGTCATGCCGTGCTACGACATGGCATCTACCTGTTAGATATCGCTGCCTCAATTATAAGATCCCGTGTCGCGGCACGGGATGACAGTTAGCAATAACAGACTGCCAAATATAACAACAAATACCTGTTTTTGGTTCAAAAAATAGGTGGTTTTTTAAAGAAAAATCAGATGGTTTCCAAGGCTTTGGAACCCTCGTTGAATAAGAGGTCGACAATGCTTAAGTTTGGTAAAAAACCGTGGCGGGGTTCAAAAACCTGCATATAGGGCTGGGGCGTGAATTGGGTATCCAAACTCAGCGCTTCTTTTGGAGAAATAATGTCGCGGAAATCATCCGCGTTGGAATATGTTTTTAGATACTCTTTGCTGAATGAATAAGTTGGTTTTAATTTTAAGAGTTTTAGAATTTCCTGATTCAGTTCTTCGTTTAAATCTACTAAAAAATCAAATTTCTTATCGGTATAAAATGGCAAAAAATCATCTTCGAAATATTCAAAAAAAGGCGAACGTCTATAACACGATTCCAAACTTCGCCAATGTAATTTTTGCCAATCGTATTCGTATGATATTTTGATGTCTTTGGTTGCTTGGCGGTGATTACGTTTTACCAAGGGAATGCTCAAGGTTAATATGCCATTGGGAGAATACACGTCACATCGACTTCTATAAGTTTGCTTCGGAAAATGTTCGTGATGCTCAATGATGCATTCTGAATAATTTTTCAGCTTGGAATAATATTGAATGGGAGCGAGGTATGCGGAAGATAAAATTGATAATTGGTTCATTGTTTCAATAGTTCATTATACGGCTTGCCCGTTCTATGTTTTAAAGTTATTTGGTTATATAATTTTTTATTATTTTTTTTAGGTCCGAATCGTATTCAATATACCAATAGTTTTCTAAAAATGAGTCGGTTTCTTCTTTACATTTAACAGATAAGGAACCTGAAAAATTTGAGCGGTCAATCATGACTTCAGCTACTTTGCATTCCATTAAATTATACCATTTTTCTTTTTTAGTATAAAATAAGTGATTTTTATTTATAATAAAGATAGGGTTCTTGAAGATAAACTTATGAAACATACGTATCAAAGGAATCATAAACAAGAATAAAGCTACAATCCAAAATAGTTTGAATTCAGGATCAGGATCGGTTATAAAATAATAGAGGTAGAGCCCTAAAAATATAATTAGAACAATAAAAGTTAGCCAAGTAATTTGAGAACTATAATAAAATCTGGTCCCTTCAATATGATCAAAGTTTTGCCTGTTGAGAAGTAATGTTTTTTTTATGTTTTTAAACATATTTAATTACTCAATTACTTTATTACCTAGGTACCTGGTCACTTAGTTACTTAGTTACTTAGTTACTTAGTCACCTAGTTACCTAGTCACTTAGTCCACCGACTTAAACCAACGATTTCCTCGAATTCCACCATCATCCGATTTATCTATCGACATTAAAATTAGAACGGTTTTTCCTACAATGTGGTCTTCGGGAACAAAGCCCCAGAAGCGTGAATCAGCCGAGTTGTGACGGTTATCACCCATCATAAAATAGTAATTCATTTTAAACGTATACGAAGTTGAATATACTTCGTTGATGAAAATAGAATCGTTGCTGACACGCAAGTCGTTTTTTTCATACACTTTTATAATCCGTTCGTAGAGTGGGAGGGAGTCTTTGGTAAGTTTAACGGAGTCTCCTGCTTTCGGGATGTAAATCGGACCGAAGAAATCAACGTTCCATAAAAAATGTTCGTTCTCAGGAAACATATAATCGTTATAGGCACCTTTTCTATCAATCAAGGGTTCAACTGAGGTAACATGCGGAAATTTTTTCATTTTCTCCACATTTTCAAGTGTGAGTGTAAACCAAAATTCTCCTTTGTTTTGCATGTGATCGCCTTCCGTAATTCCAAGCAGCTTTAACGAATCATTGTTCAGAGAATCCACATCGGCTTTTATTTTATAATCGAATTGTAATTTTTCAGGATTGTCGCTATACGTTCTATTGATGTATACTTGTCCATCGCGCAATTCCAATGTATCTCCCGAAATGGCCACACAGCGTTTGATATAGAAAGTGCGTTGGTCGACAGGTCGTTCATCTTCTACCGGCCAATTAAAAACCACCACATCATTTCTTTCTAAATCGGGTGAGCCGAACAAACGCATGTAAGGGATTTGAATCCAATCTAAATATGAATTGGTGTTTTCGGTAAAGGGTAAAATCTGATGTGCAAATGGAAACGACAACGGAGTGTTCGGAATCCGTGGACCATAACTCAATTTGCTTACGATGATGTAATCACCTGTTAACAAAGACTTTTCCATCGAAGGCGATGGAATGGTAAAGGCCTCAAAAAAGAAAATTCTGAATAATAAAATGGTAAAAAAAGCAAAGAGTATTGCTTTTCCCCAATCCAGTATGACGTTTTTATTCTTCAATTTTTATTTCTTTGCTTTTTTTGCCGCGCGTTTATTTTTGAAGTACACGAAACCAGATATGCCTAATACAATTATTATGAAATGAATTCGATAGGAGCGGGATAATCCATCTTCACCAACAAAACAGAAGAAGCGATCCCATCTGAATCGTCCTTCTTTTGAATCTTCGGTGAAGGATTTAATTAAGCCGACACTTCCTGAAACCGGATTTTTTGCCGGATCTTTAATACTCATCCACACAAAAACAGGTTTTCCAACAATGTGATCTTCCGGCACAACTCCCCAATAGCGCGAATCGGCTGAATTTTGGCGATTGTCTCCCATCATGAAGAAATAATCCATTTTCAAAGTGTAGCTTTTTGTTTCAGTACCATTGATGAAAATTTTATCACCTTTTATCTCCAAGGTATTTAATTCGTAGTTGACAATGATGCGGTCGTACAACTTGATATTGGTTGTATCTAAATTAACGGAGGTGTTTGCTTTCGGAATGACAAACGGACCGAAATTATCATTGTTCCATGGAATAGAAGAAGAATGTGGAAATATTCTACTTGAATATTGTCCTTTCGGAGTAATTTCTTTGGTGCAGGAAATAACGGTGGATAATCCTTTCACTTTGTTTACGGTGGAAAGTGGCATGTTAATTAAATAGGTGATGGTATCACCAGTAGGAGCAATGTTGATGATGCCCATTTCATCTACATAAATATCATATTTATCCAATAAACGAACATTGGGAATAAATCTTCCGGCTACTCGATCGTATTCTCCGAAGGTATATCCTAACGTTTTTACATAATAATGAAATTGTGCATGCTCGGGTGTTTCTACTTTTTTATCATTAATAAAAACTTCAGCATCTCTGATTTCAAATTTATCTCCGGCAATGGCAACACAACGCTTTACGTAGTTTTCGCGTTTGTCGACCGGCCGTGCAACCACATCACCAATGGGAGTCATCACCGGGCCATTTTCTGTATCAACAGAAATTTGTGTGTTTGGTTTTTTGTATAAACTTTTTCGATTGGCATCTCTGCAAATCTGATAGTAACTTTGATTTTGGAAATTTAATGCAACGGTATCGCCATCGGGATAGTTGAATACTACGATATCGTTATTTTTTACAGAACCAAATCCAGGTAAACGGAAATAAGGTAGTTTAAACCATTCTAAATATGATTTTGTGGTTGCGCTACCCGGCAATGTATGATGAACAAATGGGAAGGAGAGGGGAGTGTTCGGGATTTTCGCTCCGTAACTTACTTTACTCACAAATAAATAATCACCCACCATCATCGATTTTTCTAATGAAGATGTAGGAATGGTAAAGGCTTCGAAAAAGAATGTTCGGATAACGGTTGCTGCAATCACTGCAAAAACAATTGCTTCTGTCCATTCGCGAGCCATAGACGGTTTCTTTTTACTCATGTCTTCCGGACCAACATAGGCTGTGCCTTTTTGAAAACCTAAGTAGGGGAGATACACATAACCGAATAAAAAGGCGACTATTTTATCTTGATTGGTACGTTTGTTAAATGCTTTCGCTGTTAACAAATACATAATGGCAACCATCAAAAAATTGATACCTGGAGTGATGATTAAGAAAATCCACCACCATGGCTTTTGAATCACTTTGAGCCAAACAATAAAATTGTAGACAGGAACAACTGCTTTCCAACTTTCTTGTCCGGCCAATGGAAACAATTTCCATAAACCGATGATTGTTGTGATAGAAGCGAGGATTAAAAAAATATAAGAAATGTCCATACGTTAGTTTAAATTTTTAGAGTTCAATGTTCAAAGTTTCGCTAGCAGTAACGAGTATCTATTGATTTATTGTTTTATAAGTGTTAATTAATGTGAATTGTCCAACAAGTCATTCATCCCAAAAATACCTTTTTTCCCTTTTACCCATTCGGCTGCAATAACCGACCCCAATGCAAATCCTTTGCGATTGTGTGCAATGTGTGTCATGGAAATTTCATCAACAGCTGAACTATAAGTTACAGTATGTGTTCCCGGAACTTCATCAATGCGTTTTGAAATGATGGCTAATTCGTTTTTGTTTTCAGTAAGCGCATTTACCCATTTTTGTTTTGAGCTATTATTTTCAATAATTTGATTTGCTAATGAAATGGCGGTGCCGCTGGGAGCATCCAATTTATGCACGTGGTGAATTTCTTCCATTGTCACGTTGTATTCGGGATAAGCGTTCATGAGTTTTGCCAAATAGGCATTCAATTTAAAAAACAAATTCACACCAATGCTATAATTGGAAGCATAAAACAAGGTTTGTTTTTTATCAGAACAGTTTTGCTTCACTTCCTCCAAGTGTTTTAACCATCCGGTTGTTCCAACCACAACAGGAACAGTTGCTTCAAAGCATTTGTTGATGTTGTTGATGACAACTTCCGGTGTACTGAATTCGATCGCAACATCCGCTTTTTTTAATTCGTCAATGGAGTAGGTGTTGGCATTACTGCTGGTTACTTTCAAAACAATGGAGTGTCCGCGAGAGATAGCAATTTGCTCAATCTCTTTTCCCATTTTCCCATATCCGATAAGTGCAATATTCATACTTCTATTTTCTTAAACTAAATGTTTGTTATTTGTCCTTTTACCATTTCCCTCTATGTCCTTTCACCATTTCCTTCTATGTCCTTTCAATATTTTCCTTTTTGTCATTTCGACCATACTTCTTTTGTCATTTCGACCAACGCGGAGAAATCTATTCCAATCTTAAACGGTTTAGATTTCTTGATTCAGTTTTAAATGACAAGCTGAAATTTATTCCTGTTGTATAGTGATTCATTCCGGTTGTGTTGATGAATGTTGGTGCCACGTTCATTGTTAAATCATCACTCACATCAAAGGTAAACAAATGTGCATCAACGCTGGCATCAATAATGTTTAACGCATAGAGTGCTGCAAAGCCGATTACTGTTAAATCGCGGTAACGATGATAATATTTTTGAAGTGTATTTAAATTGTCATCGGTGTAAACGCCAATGTAATCATCCGTTGTGGAAGCATCATCATCAATGCGATATTTGTACGCATTACGATATTTTACATAACGTGAATGATTGAATTGAAAAGAGTACGTTAATCCAGCAGCACCAGCATAGATGATGGGTAATTTCCAATATTTTTTATTGTAAACTTGTCCGGCTCCCGGCAAAATAGCAGACAACAAAGCCGCTTTTCTGGGCGAATGATATGGTTTTTTATTGAGCGTTACCGAAGGAATGGAATCGCTGGTGATGGTAGTTGTTTTGATAACAGTTAACGAATCATTTTTAATAAGGGTATCGCCTACTTGCGCTGAAACAGACGAAGTAAAAAAAAGCAAAAAGGTTATTCCAATAAAAAATTGAAATAACCTGCTTGCCATACAGTTATGGATGATTGATTTAGGCATCCAACAAATCCAAAATACGTTTCAGGTCGTTATCCGATTTAAAAGGAATGACAATTTTACCTTTACCGTTTGTTTCTTTGCTGATGAGCACTTTTGTGTTAAACACTGCGCGTAAATCTTCTAACGCATTCATTTGTTCAACCGACAAAGCAGCTTTAGTTTCTTTTTTATCTGTGGTGGATTTACCTGATTTAGGTGCAACTTCTGTTTTAACACCACGTGCTAAATCTTCCACATCACGCACCGATAAATCATTCAATACAATTTGATTGTAGATGTCTAATTGTTTGTCTTCATTTTCAATGCTAATCAATGCACGTGCATGTCCCATTGAAATGTCTCCGTTACGGATTGCCAATTGAATTTCCACCGGCAATTTTAATAAACGTAAATAGTTGGTAATGGTAGAACGTTGTTTGCTCACTTTTTGTGAAAGTTGTTCTTGTGTCAAAGAACATTCGTCTATCAAACGTTTGTAGCTGATGGCTACTTCAATGGCATCTAAATTTTCACGTTGAATGTTTTCAACCAATGCCATTTCCAACATCGCTTGGTCATTCGCAATACGAATGTATGCAGGAACGCTGGTTAATCCCGCTAACTGAGAAGCACGGAAACGTCTTTCACCTGAAATTAATTGATATTTATCATAACCCAATTTACGAACAGTGATGGGTTGAATGATGCCATGTTCTTTGATGGATGCCGACAATTCATTTAATGCATCCTCTTCGAAATGCGTACGAGGTTGAAACGGGTTGGTTTCAATTTGTGCTATTTCGATATTGGCAACAGCACCTACTACTTTTCCTTCACCTTCCAGCTTATTGCTGGTGATATCTGTATTAGCATTTTCTAGTAATGCACTTAATCCTCTTCCTAATGCGTTTCTTTTTGTTGACATCGTTTTAGTTGTTGACATTTAAAAATTTTCTTATTCGCAATTTCGTTATTCTTCGTCCCGATGGTTATTGGGATTAGTTTTCTTCTTCCACATTGATAAATTTTTCAGAATCATTCAAGCGGGTCATACCGTTTTTTTGTAAAATTTCTCGTGCTAAATTTAAATAGTTGACAGCACCTTTTCCGCTCGCATCGTGCATGATGATGCTTTGTCCGAAGCTTGGTGCTTCTCCTAATTTTGTATTCCGTTGAATGATGGTATCAAACACCATTTGTTGGAAATGTGTTTTCACTTCTTCCACTACTTGATTGCTCAAGCGCAAACGCATGTCGTACATCGTTAACAAAATTCCTTCGATGGCTAAGTCGGTATTTAAACGCGACTGTACAATCTTAATCGTGTTTAATAGTTTTCCCAATCCTTCCAATGCAAAGTACTCACATTGTACCGGTATTAATACGGAGTCGGCAGCCGACAAAGCATTTACTGTGATTAAGCCCAAAGAAGGAGAACAATCGATGATGATAAAATCGTAATCATTTTTGATTTTATCCAATGCCATCTTCATCATTTTTTCGCGGTTCGGAAGATTGATCATTTCAATTTCTGCACCTACTAAATCGATGTGTGCAGGAAGTAGAAACAAGTTAGGTGTTTCCGTCTGCAGAATGATGTCTTTCGGGTCGATGCCGTCAATGATACATTCGTAAATCCCTGTTTTGATGTTACGGGGATCAAACCCAACTCCAGAAGTTGAATTCGCCTGCGGATCTGCATCAATCAAAAGTGTTTTAAATTCCAACACGGCTAAACTTGCCGCCAAATTAATAGCTGTTGTTGTTTTTCCAACTCCACCTTTCTGATTTGCTATTGCTATTATTTTTCCCATCCCTGTTTTTAATTTATTGAATTGTATGTTTTAATTTTCTATTTTCTTTTAACTAGTCACCTAGTCACCTAGTTACTTAGTTACCTAGTTACTTAGTTACCTAGTCACTTATCTAATTCGTCACCACTTTTGTTTCTCCAACGTTGAACAAGAGTAACTCATTGCCTGCATTGTCAAATTTTTTCACTGCCTGTTCTTTGTTAATGGCGATATATCCGAAGGTATCGTAATGCATACCAATGATTTTATTACACTTGATAAATTCCGAAGCGATGATGGCATTGTCAACTCCCATTGTAAAATTATCTCCAATCGGTAAAAACGCAAAATCGACTCTTCTGTAATCACCAATCAACTTCATATCGTTTGTTAGGGCGGTATCTCCGGCATAATAAAAATTCCCTTTGCTGGATTCAATAATGAATCCCATTGGGTTTCCGCCATAGGTTCCATCCGGCAAACTGCTGGAATGGACCGCTACCACACATTTTACATCTCCAAAATCAAACTTCCATTTTCCACCAATGTTCATGGGATGCGTATTGGTAATGCCTTGTTTGTTTAACCAAACGTGAATCTCCCAATTACAAACCACTTTCGCATTGGTACGCTTTGCGATGCTTACCAAATCAGCCACATGATCATTGTGCCCGTGTGAAACTAAGATGTAATCTGCTTTTACAGTATTTACATCAATGTTTACCGCCAATTCATTGTCTGTAATGAACGGATCGAATAAAATATGCTTACTATTTACCTCAACTCCAAAACAAGAATGACCGTAATATGTTATATTCATAAATTGACTGAAAATGCTTTACTTTGTGCTTTAACAAGTCTTAAAAATACAGATTTTGGGTCGATAAGCTCTTTAAAACTTATAACACATTTTTAAACAATTATTTTGTTAATAATATTTACTATGATTACTATTATTTCCGCCACCAATCGACCCCAAAGTAATACCCTAAAAATCGCTCAAAACTATGCGCAACTGATAGAAAAACAGGGGGTTGAAACAAAATTATTTTCCTTGGAACAGCTACCCGCTGATTTTATCATAACCGACTTATACAATAAACGGTCAGAAAATTTTCAACAATTATTGAACGAATTTATTATCCCGGTAGAGAAATTTGTGTTTGTCGTTCCGGAATACAACGGCAGCTTTCCCGGAGTGCTGAAAACCTTTTTGGATGCGGTTCATCCGGATACTAACAGGGGTAAAAAAGTGGCATTGGTGGGTGTTGCTACCGGCAGAGCCGGAAATTTACGCGGAATGGACCATCTAACCGGCATTTTACATTATTTAGGAATGCATATTTTGCCAAATAAACAACCGATTTCCAGCGTGTTAGCACTTCTGAATGCCGATGGAAGTCTAAAAGATGAAAACACCATCAAAGCGCTTGAAAAACAAATCGGGGAGTTTGTGAAGTGGTAGGTTTCTACAACTAATTTTTATTGAGTACGTCATTGCGAGGCACGAAGCAATCTCTCAAATTGAGTAAAAATAGTATTATTAGCAAAGATTGCTTCGTTCCTCGCAATGACGATTCTAAGAAGCATTTTATTTCTAACAAAAAAAGGAACCACATTGGTTCCTTTTTTCTTATTGTATGTGTGATAAATTTTCTAAGCGAATTTCTTCTCAAAAGCTTGCATTACTTCAACCAATGCATTTACACTTTCTAAAGGCAATGCATTGTACAAAGAAGCTCTGTAACCACCCACATCACGGTGTCCGCGTAAACCACTCAAGTTTGCTTCTTTTGCAAGTTTGTCAAACTCCGGCTCTAATTCCGGTTTTGTCATTACAAATGTTGCATTCATATTCGAACGGTCTTCAACTGCTGTAGTGCCTTTGAATAAGGAGTTACGATCAATCTCTGTATATAAGGTTTTTGCTTTTTCCTCGTTAATTTTTTCAATCCAAGGAATACCTCCATTGTTTTTTAACCATTTTAATGTCAACATCGACACATAAATCGGGAATACCGGTGGTGTATTGTACATACTGTCTCCCTTGATGTGTACTTGGTAATCCATCATCGATAATAATTTACGGCCCGTTTTTCCAAGTTTGGTTTCATCAACTGCAATCATTGTTGCACCTGCAGGACCCATATTTTTTGTGCTCCGGCATAAATTAAAGCGAAATCATTTCCGTTTACTTTTCTGCTGAAAATATCACTGCTCATGTCACAAACCACCGGAACGGAAGTTTTAGGGAAGCTCTTCATTTGTGTTCCGTAAATGGTATTGTTAGAAGTGATGTGTAAATAATCCAATGTAGAAGGGATGTCATATCCTTTCGGAATGTAGTTGAAGTTTTTATCCTCTGATGATGCAATCACTTGTGTGTTGCCAATCAATTTTGCTTCTTTGATGGCTTTGCTTGCCCAAACGCCTGTGTTTACATAGCCTGCAGTTCCTTCGGTACGCAATAAATTCATGGGAACCATTGCAAATTGTAAACTTGCACCACCACCTAAAAATAAAACTTTGTAGTTGTCGTTCAATCCCAATAATTCTTTTACCAAAGCACGTGCTTCTTCCATTACTTTTTCGTAGTTCTTGCTACGGTGAGAAATTTCTAAAAGTGAAAGGTTTAAATTATCGAAATTGATACAAGCTTCTGCTGCTTGTTTTAATACTTCGGCCGGCAATATACCTGGACCAGCGCTAAAATTGTGAACTTTTGTCATTTCTTTTGTAAACTTATAGTTGTTTGTTGCTAGTTGTTGGTTGTTCGCTGAGAGAAAACAATAAACTTTGTTTAATACAAAATTAGAAAATAATCAAACGTGAGGTTTAAAATAATAGAATAATATTTAAAACAAAAGGCCAACAACGAACAACCAACAACCCACAACTATTTCTGTTTCTTCTTTTTCTTTTTATTCGGGTCTTTGTATTCGTTGCTCAAGCTATGTCCTTCCGACTTGTCTTTCGGGTCGCCATACAGTTTATCTTTTTCATCCTTTTCATTCAAGGCATTCACATCTGTCCCATAGTTCCATTTGCCTTTTTTAAAGCCGAATCCATCAAAACTCATATCGCTGCAATAGTATTGAAATTGCCCTTCCAGCTGTGGTGAAGTAGGAGCAAGGTGTCCGAATACAATGGAATCCTTTTTTGTGCTGTATCGTAGCGACATGCTGCATGTTGCCGAATATTCAAAGATGATGCGTTTCGGATATTTGCGATCGTAATTAAAAATATCGGCTCCGAATTTTGGAGTTCCATTGTTCGGGTCGAACGTCAACACTTCAATGATTTTTTTCTGCGAAAATGGATCATTCCCATCCCAACCTAATAAGGTATAGTAGGTTTTTGCTTTTGTTTTTTTAACAATGATTTTGTTGTACAAGGCCCCATACCATTTGTTGTGGTCGGTAATCGCATTGTCCGGGTTTCTGATTTCAGCAGATTTATCAGTCAATGTATACAATTGAATACTTTCTACTTTATTTTTTTTTGTGGTGAACTTCGATTGAATAAAACCATAATATTCGTGGGTGCCATCTGTTTTAGGGATATTCCAGTGGATGATGCGAAATTTATTATCCGGTGATACTAAAATTCCAATGTCCTTTTTAACGAGTCGAAGGAATAGTTTTCAAATGAGTTGGTCAATTCTAAAATGGAATCGAACTTTTTCACCAATCGGCTATTGAGTTCTTTTTTCTCTGAATCGGTTTGTTTGGTGCGGTTAGCCGGATGGTAAAGCTTTTGACAGATGTTCATTAGTTCTTGTTCATCCGCTTGCGCTTGAACTTTTTCGATGGACGTACTTTGGGAAAAAGCATTCACCGAAAAGAGTAAAACTACGAATGACAACCATTTTTTCATCCTAACAAAAGTACGTATTTAAAAACGGAAAGTGAAATGGGATATTGTATGGTTTTTATTAGCCAGTGCATTCTTCAGGAGCGTCATTGCGATCCCGAGTATTCGGGAGAAGCAATCTCCATTAAATAACCCAACAAAAAAAGCGCCACTCTGTTTAGAATGGCGCTTTTACTATTTGTTAAAGTATTTGATTACAAGTGAAGACTTGCTTTTTTAGCTAATAAATCTTCTTTGCTCTCGCGCCAGTTTTCGTCATCTACACAACAGTCAACCGGACAAACAGCTGCACATTGTGGTTCATCATGAAACCCAACGCATTCTGTACACTTGTCAGATACGATATAATACACATCCATTGCTACGGGTGTTTGTGGTGCTTCAGCATCAGCTGCCAATCCACTTTTTGATGTAAATGCTCCTTTTAAAGAGGTTCCATCGGCAAAACGCCATTCGTTACCACCTTCATAGATTGCATTGTTTGGACATTCCGGCTCGCAAGCTCCACAATTAATGCACTCTTCAGTAATTTTAATTGCCATAATTATTGTTAGTTTTGTAAAATATTTCTGCAAAATTACTTAGATTTTATCGAATTACATAAAAATATGACCCTGGATAATCGAATAAAAGCATTTATACGTTTAGGTGGTTTCCTAAATCAGTTCGCTCCGAATGGAAAAAAGGACGAATCCAATGCGTTGAATGCCTCGTTTTACAGCGATATGGAAGAATTAATCCAATCTGTTCATATCCACAATCAATGGTTTACCGAAGCCAATGTGAGAAATGCCATGGGCGCCTTGGCCGATAGTCTGCAAGAAAACTCCTTTTTAGATTGGATTGCCACTTATATCAACGATTTACAAACCGTTAAACCACCCAAACGTGTTGCAGTGATAATGGCCGGTAATGTGCCGATGGTCGGCTTTCACGATATGTTATGTGTGTTGATTTCCGGAAATACATTTGTTGGAAAACTCTCGTCTGACGATAAATTTTTATTGCCATTCATTGCCAAAGTATTGAAAGCAATTGAGCCGGGGTTTAACGATTTGATTGAATTTACCGAAGACCAATTAAAAAACATGGATGCTGTGATTGCTACCGGAAGTAATAATTCTGCTCGCTATTTCGAGTATTATTTTGGAAAATATCCAAACATCATTCGTAAAAACAGAAATTCAGTAGCGGTGCTCTCAGGCGCTGAAACAACGGAAGAATTAAAACAATTGGGGAACGATGTGTTTCAGTATTTTGGATTGGGGTGTCGCAATGTATCTAAATTGTTTGTCCCGAAAGGCTATGTGTTTGATACGTTTTATGAATCGATTTTTGATTTTCAGAATGTGGTGAACAACAATAAATACGCAAACAACTACGATTATAATAAAACGGTTTATCTGATGAGCAGCAATCCTTCCTTGCTCGATAATAATTTTTTATTGCTCAAAGAAGACGCATCCTATGCATCACCCATCGGTGTATTGTTTTATGAGTATTATGAAGATATTCAGGAATTAAACAAACGATTGGAAAAAGAGCAGGAGCAACTACAATGCATTGTTTCTTCCAGCATCGCTATTAAAAATGCAGTTCCGTTTGGTGTGGCACAATGTCCGCAACTCCACGATTATGCGGATAGTGTAGATACGATGAAGTTTTTGATTGGGATTTAGTTAGTTGCCACAGATTCACAGATTGTTGTTTTAAAATTAATTGTTAGGATTTATTTCTGAGGAGTTTGTTGCCAGAGAGTCACAGATTTTAATATTAGAAATTAAATGATAGGATTGAATTGTGAGTAGTTAGTTGCCACAGATTCACAGATTGTTGTTTTAAAATTAATTGTTAGGATTTATTTCTGAGGAGTTTGTTGCCAGAGAGTCGCAGATTTTAATATTAGAAATTAATTGATAGAATTTAATTCCCAAGTGAATTAGACTGTGTTTTTCTGTGGTGATTTTATGGAGTTGTGAAGGAAATAAAATAATCCGTGAATCAGCGGCAATAGTTAGTTTCTCGGTCTTCCTGGATCTCTTTTACTACCGAACAATCGTTTTCTATTCGATAGTAAATTCTTCTTGTAATTTTTATTTCCTCTTGCAATCGCTTTTTTGTCGGCTCGAAGTTGCTTTTCGCTCGGACGTACTTTTGCATTTCTGTATTTGTTATACGCGCCTTTTGATTTGCAGGAGTAACTTGTGCTTAGTAATAAGCAAAGGAAGAGCAGGGAGATTATTTTAAATGCTTTTGACATCCAAACAAAGATAATGAAATTCTTTTTGTCAGTTCGAGTGATTCTGCTACTCGAACCAGAATTACTCGAACTGACATTTGAGTTCCTAGCCTACAAATTCCATCTCTTTTTCTTTTTTCTGTTTCTCTTTTTGATTTTTGTGGTTTGTTTGTACTGTGGTTTCTTGTTAAAAAAGCGATCGTTGTTTTCTTTGATTCCTTTTTTATTGTCTTTCTTCAACTGCTTCCAAGCTTTTGTTCCGCTTTTAATTTGTTTCTGTTCTTCTTTCCGCTGTTTATCACTTGGCTTTTCTTTGGCCGACAGGTAAGGATTATAAGGTGTTTTAGATTTACAGGAATAGAACATCGATAGTCCTATGATTGAAATCAATAAAAAGAATCTACTTTTTGTATAAAATTGCATCGGCATCAAAACATTCTCTTAATTTTGTTTGAATGTTTCGGGGATATAACGGAGCGGGTTGGAAAAGATACGCAGCTAATGAAAATTTTCTTTAGCATGTCCTTCCGACCGAAGTGGAGGAAACTAACATTGTTTCTAGTCAAATTGATAATTGGTTCGATTTCTCCGCTACGGTCGAAATGACAGGAAGAGAAAGCCGAGAGGACATAGTGGGGCGAGATTAATTAGTACTTAATATGAATTTTAAAAACTATTTCTACATTCTCATCACACTCCTCCTCGCATCCTGCGGTGCGGAGCAACTACCTGTGACCTTCTCCGAACACATTGCACCCATCATCTATAAAAATTGTACCAGCTGCCACCGCCCCGGAGAAGCCGGACCATTCAGTTTAATTACTTACCAGGATGCAAAATCCAGAAGTGCGTTGATGAAGTTTGTAATCAAAACTCGCTTTATGCCTCCATGGCCGGCCGATGCAAGCTATACGCATTTCATTGATGAAAAAGTATTGACCCAAGAAGAAATTGATTTGATTGTGCGTTGGGTAGACGAAGGTTGTGCCCTAGGTGATTCCACCAAATTACCTCCGGTTCCTGTTTTCCCGAAAGGCTCTCAATTAGGAACACCTGATTTAGTGATTAAGTTCAAAGAAGCTTATAAAATCAAAGGCGATGCACAAGACCGCTTTTTGTTGATGCGTGTGCCGTATCAAATTCCGGAAGATAAATTTATCACCACCATTGAAGTAGTACCCGACAACAGAAAATTATTGCATCACTTGAATGCACAATTGTTGAGTTATGAATTTGATAAACGTACCGATGTGTTTGCCGGAAACGTAGTTGTAAACATTGATTCCTTTCCCGACTTATTAGTTGCTTACAAAGAACTAGGACTTGCAAACGATGATGGGAATACCTTTCCGATGATGACACAATCGGTGACCAATTATTTGCCGGGCGTAACGCCACCCATTTATCCGGATGGGATAGGAGGATTTAAGTTGACTCGAAAAGGTGCGTTGTTTTTAAAAGACATTCATTATGGTCCGTCACGTGTAGATACTACCGACCAAACGACCTTCAATGTGTTTTATGCAAAGTCGCCACCCAAGCGCCCAACACAGGAATTTCAAATGGGCACTTTTGGCATTTCTCCAACAGTTCCTAAGTTGGTGATTCCTCCAACCGAAGTAAAAACATTTACATCTGAATACACTGTTCCGTTTGATATTTCGCTGCTGACGATTAATCCACACATGCATTTGTTGGGGAAAAGTTTTTGGGCTTATGCGATAACGATGCAAGGTGATACGATTCCATTGATTAAAATCAACAACTGGGATTTCAGATGGCAGTATTTTTATACGTTTAAAAAAATGGTGAAGATTCCAAAAGGAGCAACCATTCATACGGTTGGTGTTTTCGACAATACCCGTAACAACCCGAACAACCCCTTTTCCCCACCACAGCTAGTTGCGGAGCGGGAGGGAAGTATGCGTACTTCCGATGAAATGTTCCAATTTATTGTAACGTATTTGCCTTATCAGATGGGAGATGAGAATGTGAGTTTGGAGCGGTAGTTAATGGGTAATCAACCCTTCTTTTTCTCTCAAATTATAATCTCTAATTAGCATAACATACAATACAACACCAATGCTATACATTCCTGAAGTAATCCAAAAGATGTTGACGTATTCAACTTCCAGGTGGCGTAAAATTCCAAATCCTACTGCCGCGAAATAAGCGGTACCGGACCAGATGGCAGATGTTAATGCACTCACCATTTCACGGTTGTTTTCTCCTACATACTTCATAGTAATTTCGGAAGTCATGGGAACTGCTGCACTCATTAACGGTTGACGCAACAAATAAAAGACCGCTGCAATGGTGATGGCAAAACTATATTGACTGTAATATTGTGTGGTGGCCATAATGATCAATGCAACAATGGCAAACGATTGTGTGGTTGGTATGGCTTTGTGATAACCGTATTTTTCTTTTATACGAGGAATATAAATTGCAACAATGGTAACTGCAATCGCAGTGGTCATGTTCAATGCCGAAAATGTTGCTGTACTCATGTTGTGTACATTGGAGAAAAATAAACTCATGAACGGAATCGTGAAGCCTGCTCCGGTTGCAATAATGGCGGTTGGAACAAGGGCTTTCATGATGATGATCCAATCGTAATGTTTTAAATTGGTTCTGCTTTTTTCTTTGAGTATGGGAACATGTTCGTTCTTGTCCATTTTCATCGCAAAATAAACGCCTGCAAAACTCAAGAGGGAAATACCATACAATAAATTCCGCTCCGTAAAAATCTCCGGACTAATGCCATTGAATACCGCAACTAAAAAACTCCCTAAAATCGTTGCCAAGCTCCAGGTTGCGAAGTTGAAGGTGATGGCTCTGGTTTGTTGTTCCTTGGGTGCATTGCGCATGATGTATGGTAAAATCGGAATTTGAATAAAGGTATACGCTGTTCCCCATAACAAATGAGAAATGAGTAGGAGTGGAGTGGAATGAAGGTGCACACCAATGATGATGAGTAGGGCAAAAAACGGAACGCAAAAGGAAGAAATATAAATGAGGGGTAATATTTTTCTGCCTTTGATATACATTCCTAAAAACAAGGCTAAGGCCAACATACCGAAATAACGGTACGAAGTAAAGTGTGCATATTCGGAATCGCTATACCCTTCGGATTTCATGTAGAGTGGGAGAATGGCGATGAACAATACGTTTACCAATTGCACAAAGAACTCCACCGTTACCAGGTTGAGGAGCGTTTTGTTGATGGTGGTGTATTGTTTGAGTGTGGTTAACATTGAAGAAAAGAATAGGAACGCAGATCTTTATGATTCGTATGATTTGTTAAGATTTTTTTAGTGTGTTACGAATAAATTTTATGATTTCTTCTGATTGGTTCGGCTCGAACCACTTGATGTCTGTGTCTCTGCGGAACCACGTTAATTGCCGCTTTGCAAATTTACGGGTGTTCTGTTTGATGGCATCCACAGCTGTGTTTAAATCGGTTTTGTTGTCGAGATAATCAAACAGCTCGCTATAACCAACTGTTTGTAATGCATTCAAGTGTTTCTTTGGATGTAGCTTTTTTACCTCATCCAACAGTCCATGTTGCATCATGCTATCCACACGTTTGTTGATGCGTTCGTATAAAACTTCCCTCTCTGTATTCAATCCGATTTTGATGATATTGAAATCACGTTTTTTGATGTTTCCTTTTCGCAAAGCAGAGTAGGGTGTGCCGGTGGTTAAACAAACTTCGAGTGCACGACTCATCCGTTGCGGATTTTGCAAATCTACTTTTGCGTAATAGTCAGGATCGAGTTCTTTTAAAAGTTGTTGCAAGGCTTCAATACCTTTTTCTTCCAGCAGCGTATTGATTTTCGTTCTGACTTCAGCATCTGCTTCGGGCAATTCATCAAAGCCTTTACAAATGGCGTCAATATAGAGTCCGGAGCCACCTACTAAAATTACGGTATCATTTGATTTGAAAAGTTTATCGAGGAGTGCGATGGTTTCTACTTCATATTTTCCAACGTTGTAATCATCGGAAATGGAATGAGAATCGATGAGATAATGCGGAATGCCTTGCATTTCTTCAGCCGTAGGTTTGGCGGTACCGATGCTCATTTCTTTGAAAAATTGTCGGGAGTCGGCAGAAACAATCGGGCAATGGAATGCTTCGGCAATATGGATACTAGCGGCAGTCTTGCCAATGGCAGTCGGACCAACAAGTACAATAAGCGATTTAGTAGGCATTGATTTTAATTAATCTTCGTCACCAGCAACATCTTCGTGCATATCGTCATCACCCATTTCATCTTCTTCGTGTGCTTCTTCTTCTGTTTCTTCCTCTTCACCTTCTTCGCCTTCTAATAAAGCGGTTTCATCTTCGCTATGTGCGTTTGCATACGCATCATCATCGTGGTGTGGTTCATCCTCATCAAAATCATCTTCATCCACAGGAGGAGCAACGGCAGTGTTTAAGTGTTGTTTTGGTGATTCTCCGGCCGATTTGGTTATTTTCGGAAAAGTTCCTTTCGGGTCGTCCAGCAAAATTTTAACCAGTTCAACCATGAATGTCCATGCAGTTTTTGGGTCGTATACATAAACAAATTTTTGGTGCGGGTCATCAATCAATGAAGCCATTTTGCACTTATTCATTTGTTTTTTAATCGGTAAATCTCTTCTTTTTCTACGTTCAACTTCCTCTTCATCTAGCGGACGCAAGCCAATCTCATCGCCTTTTCTCCAAAGGTCATCGCTAATAAAAAATGAGGCATCGTGCAAGTTATCGAATCCGATAGATTGAACAATACAATTGTGGAAATCCTCAAAATGTTGTGTGGATTTTATTTCTATCTCGCGATAAACTTCTTCGTTATCTTCAAATGTTACTCGAAAGCGGTAAACAGCCATGCTAAATTAATTATCAGTTATGAAATATGAGTAGACCTATCAGGTTATAAAAATACAAAATATTGCTTTAGGATAGTTTAAAAGTTGGAAAGTTTTAAAGTTGGAAGGTTGTTAGGTGTGCAGTCGGTTTTCTTAACATTTTAACCTTCTAACTTTGGACCTTCAAACCGAGTTTTGCTCCTTCAGCAATCATAAAGGCGGTTGCTTCCTCGATGTCATTTTTGATGAGACCATCTAAAATCGCTTCTCGTATGGCTAATTTGATAATCCCAACTTCTTTGCCGGCAGGAATATTAAATGTTTTCATGATATCTTCTCCACTGATGGGTGGTTGCCAGTTGCGAACATTGTCTTTCTCTTCTACTTCTTTTAATTTTTGTCGAACGACCTCAAAGTTCTTCATGTATTTCTGAACTTTGTATTCGTTTTTAGAAGTGATATCTGCTTCACATAATTTCATTAAATCGTCAATATCATCACCGGCTTCAAACAATAATCTGCGCACAGCACTGTCGGTAATATCACTTTTTGCTAATACAATCGGGCGAAGGTGGAGCAAAACTAATTTTTGCACATACTTCATTTTTTCGTTTAGCGGCAACTTCAGTTTTTCAAAGATCTTCGGAACCATCCGTGAACCTTTGTCTTCATGTCCATGAAACGTCCAGCCATGCTCCGGTTCGAAGCGTTTGGTAGGAGGTTTGGCGATGTCGTGCAAAATGGCAGCCCAACGCAACCAAAGGTCGTCTGTTGTTTTGCAAATATTATCCAACACTTCCAGCGTATGATAAAAATTATCTTTATGTCCTTTGCCGTTGCGAATTTCTACGCCTTGCAAAGCTACCATTTCAGGAAAAATGAAATGTAAGAGTCCGGTGTCAAACAAAATTTTAAAACCGATGGACGGTGTTTTGGCAAGAATAATTTTGTTGAGTTCATCGGTGATGCGTTCTTTCGAAATGATCTTGATACGTTCTTTATTTTTCGAAATACTCACCAATGATTTTTCTTCAATCGTATAATTTAATTGCGTAGCGAAACGAATGGCGCGCATCATGCGTAACGGATCATCTGAGTAGGTGATGTCCGGGTTTAGCGGAGTACGGATGATTTTCGCTTCCATGTCTTTCAGGCCGTCAAACGGATCCAACAGGTCACCATACGTTTTTGAATTCAACGATATAGCGAGTGCATTGATTGTAAAGTCTCTGCGGTTTTGATCATCTTCGAGTGTTCCGTTTTCAACAATCGGGTTACGACTTTCGGAGCGATAGGATTCTTTTCTTGCGCCAACAAATTCTATGTCGTAATCTTCATACACAATTTGCGCGGTGCCAAAATTTTTGTAAACGTTCACATGAAATTTATTGCCGAGTTTTTTTGCAACTGCCTGGGCTAATTCAATTCCGATTTTGCGTTCCGCATCTTCCGGTCCGATAGCAACCACATCAATGTCTTTGCAGGGACGGTTGAGATGCAAATCCCTAACCCAGCCACCAATCACGTATGCGGAAAGATTCATTTCATCGGCTGCTTCTGAAATGATTTTAAAAATAGGATGGGTTAATTGGGTTTTCACTTTTTTGCTTGCCGATTCTAGCAGATTTTATTTATTCCTCTATCACTTTTACTTAGTTACCTAGTTACTTAGTCACCTAGTTACTTCCTAATTATCTTTATCTCACCATTCATCGCCACTTTAATGATGGTCGATGGTTTTGTGTTGTTGGTTTCTTTTTGTCGCAGGTTCACGATATAATCTACTTTGTTCATGATATCCAATTTAATATCATTGAAAGAGTTAGGAGAAGGTTCACCGCTGACATTCGCGGAAGTAGAGACGATGGGTTTCCCGAATTTATGAATGAGGTTTTTACAAAATTCATCTTTTACAATACGAATACCTACGCTACCATCTGCTGCAATAATATTTTCAGCCAACATTCTTCCATCCGGATAAATGATAGTTAAGGGTTCTTCCGCTGTTTCAATTAAATCCCAGGCAATGGCTGGAACTTCTTTCACATAGCGGTTAATCATTTTTTCATCGGAAACTAACACCACCATGCTTTTGTATTCAGCACGTTGTTTTATTTTGAAAATTTTATTTACCGCTTCTTTGTTGCGCGCATCACAACCGATTCCCCAAACGGTATCGGTAGGATAGAGAATCGTTCCACCTTTGTGTAATACAGCTAATGCGTTTTTTATTTCTTCTTCCATGTTACAGATAACGAATAAGGCGAATTTAGGTCCCTCGATAGTGTCTGCTTCAACGCAGAATGCTCGGGATGACAACGAAGATACAAATTTATGCAATTGCTAAAGTGTTTTGAGTTCAATGATTATTGCAGGGCGTCATTGCGAGGTACGAAGCAATCTTGCGTGAAACGGAGAAAGATTGCTTCTCTTCGCTCGCAATGACGTCCTAAGTTGCATTGATTTAAGATAATGTTTTCAACAACTCACTCGTTTCGATCGAAAAACCGCACTTAAAATGGCCTTTGGGGCAGGCTTTGTGTCCGTGTAAACCGCAAGGGCGGCAGTCCAAGGCCAGTTTTGTTTCAACGATTTGAGCGTTGTCGGCCAGCGGACCGAATCCGAAAGCAGGAACGGTAGAGCAATAAATGGCAGTAGTTTTTGCATTCATGGCAGAAGCAATGTGCATAGGAGCTGAATCGTTCACATAATTCATGGCGGCACCTTGCATCAATGCAGCCGATTCGAGGAAATTTAATTTACCTGAAAGGTTACTGATGTTTGTGTTTTTTGAACTTAACTTGATTGCTTCGCAAGCACTTGCATCACTTGGTGCGCCAAGTAAATAAATCGTTAAGTCGTTAGGTAATTGGTCGCACAATTCAATCCATCTTTCTTTTGGATATTGTTTGGTGAACCAAACCGAAGTAGGAGCGAGGCAAACGTAAGCTGTGTTTTGGTAGTTCTTTATCGTTTCAAAATTCGATGGAGTCGGATACAATTTTGGCAATGCCGGTTGAATATCTGTTAAATGTTCAATCAATTGTTGATTGCGTTCCACTTCATGTTTACGGTTTCCGATTTCATGTTTTATCTTTTTCGTAAATAGAAAAGAGAGTGGGTTTTTGTCGAATCCTACTATTTCCTTTGCACCGGAAAATCCTGCAATGATTCCGGAGCTGGCAAAACGGTGCAGGTTAATGATGTGGTCGTATTGGCTGGCACGTACCTGTTTGGTAATCGCAAAAAGGTTTTTAAGTTTCCCTTGTTTTTTATCCCATACAATTACCGTTTTAATAAACGGGTGATTGGCCAGCAATGCTTCATTTCCTTTGCGCAAGAGAAAATCAATCTGCGCATCCGGAAAACGAAGATGTAATTTTTCAGCCACAGCAGTTGCTAAAATCACATCACCAATAAAGGCAGTTTGTATGATTAAAAATTTTTGCAATTAATTTTTAGAGTTTAGAATGGGTTCTGGCCCTCTCCTTGTGGAGAGGGGATAAAGGGGTGAGGTTTATACAGCTACATCATATTCTCTCAACGCATTGTTCAGCGATGTTTTTAAATCGGTACTTTCTTTGCGCGTTCCAATGATAATTGCACAGGGCACTTGATAATCTCCGGCAGGAAATTTTTTAGTGTATGAACCAGGAATCACCACCGAACGAGTAGGAACAAAGCCTTTGTATTCTATGGGTTCGGTTCCGGTAACATCAATAATTTTTGTGGATTTTGTCAATACCACATTGGCGCCAAGAACAGCTTCTTTTTGAACGTGTACACCTTCAACAACAATGCATCGCGAACCGATAAAACATCCGTCTTCGATAATTACAGGTGCTGCCTGAACAGGTTCCAACACACCACCAATACCAACACCACCACTCAAATGCACATCTTTTCCGATTTGTGCACAAGAGCCAACGGTTGCCCAAGTATCCACCATGGTTCCGCTATCAACGTAAGCACCAATGTTCACATAACTTGGCATCATAATAACGCCTTTCGCCAAATATGCTCCGTAACGGGCAACAGCATTGGGAACCACACGAATGCCCAATTCGGCATAATTGGTTTTTAATTTCATTTTATCATGGTATTCGAAGATGCCTACTTCAATGGTTTCCATTTTTTGAATCGGGAAATACATAATCACTGCTTTTTTAATCCATTCGTTTACTTGCCACTCGTTTCCTTTGGGCTCAGCCACACGTAGTTTGCCTTTGTCAAGTAGTTCGATCACTTCGCGAATGGTGGCTTGAGTTTTTTCTTCCTTTAATAATTCTCGGTTTTCCCAAGCAGCTTCAATAATAGTTTGCATCATAGTTTTAATTATTTCCTTATACAATATTCTTCGCAAATATATTCTTTTTTTGCGCTAAAATCACCTCGTTACTTCGTCACTTCGTTACCTACCTAGTCACTTTTTTTATTACTTTTGTAGTATGGCTAGGTTGATGGCAATTGATTACGGAAGTAAAAGAGTAGGGATTGCAGTAACAGATCCCTTGCAGATTATTGCTACCGGCTTAACAACCGTTCATTCACAGGATGTAATTGAATTTTTAAAAACATATATCGCTAAGGAAGCTGTAGAATGTATTGTTGTAGGCGAACCGAAACGAATGAACAACGAGCCATCGGATTCCGCACGATTTATTGACCCTTTTGTGGTCCATTTAAAACGTACGTTTCCTGAGATAAAAATAGAACGCATGGATGAACGATTTACATCTAAAATGGCGTTTCAAACTATGATTGACAGTGGCTTAAAAAAGAAAGCACGACAAAATAAGGAGTTGGTAGACGAGATTAGTGCTACCATTATTTTACAGAGCTATATGAATAGTGTAAAGTAACTAAGTAACTAAGTAACTAAGTGACTAGGTAACTAGGTAATTTTGTAATTAACCATTAACGAAAAACGATTAACCATTAAAAAAATGATTTTACCGATTGTAGCATACGGAGATCCTGTTTTACGAAAAGTAGGGGTAGAGATTACAAAAGACTATCCCGGATTGGATCAATTGATCAAAGATATGTTTGAAACCATGCATGCTTCTTCAGGCGTTGGTATTGCCGCTCCTCAAGTTGGCAAAGCCATCCGATTATTTTTGGTTGACACCACTCCCTTTGTGAATGGCGAGCGTGATGAAGATGAAGAGGATGAATTTACACCGGAGGAACGCGAACAATTAGGAAATCTTTCAAGAGCATTTATCAATCCGGTTATTGTTTCTGAAGAAGGTGAAGAATGGTCGTTTAACGAAGGGTGTTTGAGTATTCCTAAAATCCGTGAGGATGTGTATCGTAAACCGAAAATTCTTATCAAATATGTGGATGAGCAGTTTAACCCGATTGAAGAAACATTCGAAGGGATTGCTGCGAGAGTCATTCAACATGAATACGATCACATTGAAGGCAAATTATTCACTGATCGTATCAGTCCGCTTAGAAGAAGATTATTAAAAGGAAAATTGAATGATATTTCAAAAGGAAAAGTAAGTGTTACCTATAAGATGCGTTTCCCTAACAAATAAGTGTATGAAGAAAATTCATTTTTTTGTTGTTACATTTATTGCTGTTCTTGCTGTTTCTTGTGGCAATGATGAGGCTGCTTCAAAATTAGAAGATGCAAAAATTGTTGATCCAAAATCACACTTGTTGACGAGCATTGCCGGCATTGAGAAAAAAATGCACAGTTCTCCTCAGATTGATAATATTATTGCCGGGCAAGCTCTGCAGCTGTATTTTGAGTATACCACGAATTATCCAACGGATCCAGCTACTCCGGATTATTTATTTAAGTCGGGTGAAATAGCTACAGCCATTCAACAATATCCTCAGGCGTATAGTTATTATAAAACCATTTGTGAAAAACATCCATCCTATAAATTGATTGAGGAAAGCTATTTTTTGCAAGCATCCGTTTTGGATAATTATTTAAATGAGGATGAGAAGGCAAGAAAAGTCTATACCCAATTAATTAATTTGTTTCCGAATAGTAAGTATGTAAATGATGCAAAAGCAGCCATAAACAATTTGGGAAAATCGGATGAAGAGTTGATTAAAGAATTTCAGAAAAAAAACGGAGGAAAATAGAATTAGTTAAATTCCTTTTCCAATAGCTCTCTCAAGCGTTCATGCGAAACGGCATGTTTTAATTCTCCTGCAATCGAATACGAAATTTCACCTGTTTGCTCGGATACCACAATTGCAATGGCATCAGTGTTTTCGGTGATTCCAACAGCAGCTCTGTGGCGCATCCCCAAGTGTGCTGGGAAGTCGGCATGTTCCGTTACCGGCAATACACAGCGTGCCGCCACAATAATGTTGTTGGAAATGATAATGGCTCCGTCATGCAGCGGGGAGTTTTTATAAAAAATACTTTCAATCATTCGCACCGATACTTTCGCATCGATCGAATCTCCTGTATTGGCATAAAATTTTAAATCATTTTCTTTCGTCAAAATAAGAATCGCACCTGTTTTTTGTTCACTCATATTTTTGCAAGCTTTTACAATGGAGTTGATGTCGAGTACTTGAGCCGTATTTACATTCCATTTAAAATCAAATAATCCTTTTCCCGATTTTTCCTTTGGTGAAAATATCAGATGTTCCAATGAACAGGAGGAATCGTCTGAGTTCGGGTTGGAATACAATTAATAAGGCAATAAATCCAACATCAATAAATTTACTAAGTATACTGCCGAATAATTGCATATTGGCAACACGAACCACTATCCATAACAAATAGATGAGCAGGATGCCCACAAAGATGTTGATAGCAACGGTTCCTTTTACTAAATAGTAGAGTTGATAAATGAGAATGGCCACCAACACAATGTCCAGCACATCAATCCAGCGTACAGTAATGAAAGCCGATAGAAAGAGTTGAATCATACCACAAGTATAGGGATTTTCTATTTAGTTAAAAAGCAAAAAATTGTAAGCACTTTATAAACAGTTCTGTTTGTTTTCCTTTTTTCTATAATTTTATTCTATGAAAATACTAATTCCCTTTTTGCTGTTGTTTTTTACAACCCATTCAATCGGTCAAAATTCTTATGCCGACAGCTTGATTTTGTATGCAAATCAAACTGAAGGCGTTAAGAAAGCGCAGGTATTGGAAGATATTTCTATTGAATACCGATTTGCAGATCCATATTTGTCGTTGACCTACGGAGAAAAAGCATTGGCTCAGGCTCGTTTTTGTGGAGATAGTGTGGAAGTAGGTAATTCTTTTAACTGCATTGGTATTGCCAACCATATTCAAGGGAAGTATGAATTAGCACTTTCTTTTTATTTAAAAGCGTTGAAAGAGTTTGAAGAAAAAAAAGAACCTAAAGGTGTGGCCTCTACAAATTTGAATATTGGAATTGTTTATGCTGACAGAGGTATGTATGATTTGTCACTAAAACACTATAAACAAGCACTTAAATTGTATGAATCTGGTGCCGGTGATAAAAGGAGTATCGCCAATGCCATCAACAATATTGCTACCATTTATTCTAATTTAAATAAATACTCGGATGCACTTGCTTATCAGTACAAAGCGTTAAAGATTCGGAACGACTTAAACGATTCTTCCGGTATTGCGACTAGTTTAATGAATATTGGCAATATCTATTTAGGAATGAACCATGCAGAAAAATCGCTTAACTATTATTTGCAGAGTTTGGAGATAGAAAGGATTTTAGGAAATGACAGAAACGTTGCATTAACACTCAGCAATATTGGAGAAGTATATTTTCAATTAAAGGATTATAAAAATGCGATAAAAATTTCTGAGGAATGTATTCAGATTTCAAAAAAAATGGATTTTAAGCCACAGTTAAAACAGGCATATCAAGTTTTGTCCGAATCCTATAAAGACCTAAAGCAATTTGAGAAGGCGCTTGATTATCATGAATTGTATGCAAATATAAAGGATTCAATTTTTTCAGAAGAGTCGGCTTCCAGTATTGCTGAAATGCAAACGAAATATGATACAGAAAAGAAAGATGCTGAAAATCATTTGCTAAAACAAGAAACTGAAATTAAAAACTTACAATTAAGTAAAAATAAAACATGGATAATTATTCTTTTTTTAGGATTAGCGTTAATTGCTGTTTCGGCATTGCTTTTATTTAATCGATATCAGATCAAAAAGAAAGACAATAAAGAGTTGGAGCAAAAAAACATGGAAATTACATTTCAGAAAAAAGAAATGACCGATAGTATTAACTACGCTAAAAAAATCCAAAATGCAATATTGCCTTCAGAGCAAATGGTTGCCGAAGCATTGACGGATCGGTTTGTTTTATATAAGCCGAAAGATATAGTAAGCGGTGATTTTTATTGGTTAGAGAAAAAGGATGATGTGGTTTTGTTTGCAGCTGTAGATTGCACAGGTCATGGTGTACCTGGGGCGATGATGAGTATGCTGGGATTGAATTTGTTATCCCAAGCTGTTAATGAAAAAGGACTTATACAACCAGCGGCAATATTAAAACATTTGGATGTTGGAATTTATCAGTCGCTACGTAAAACTTCCGAGGAAAATGCGATGAAAGATGGAATGGACTTGTCCTTATGCGCATTGAATTTAAAAACCCATGAATTACAGTATTCAGGCGCTTATAACCCAGTTTGGATTGTAAAATCGGGCACAAATGAAATGATTGAAATAAAAGCGGATAAAAAACCAATTGGTGCCAATTCATCTGGAGAAGAAGGGGTTTATAAAAATCATACAATTCAATTAGAAAAAGGTGATTGCATTTACCTATTTACAGATGGCTTTGCGGATCAATTCGGAGGAAAGAAGGGGAAGAAATTTATGTACCGACCACTAAAAGAAATATTAATCTCCGTTTCTCAGAAGTCGATGCAGAATCAATTAAATGCACTCTCAAATGCTCTTTATTCCTGGCAAGGAGATCACGATCAAGTGGATGATATTCTGATTATTGGAGTGCGTGTATAAATTTTTAACATTTTTTTTCATAAAAGGTCTTGGTGGTATTAAAATATAATTTAACTTTGCATCACAAAGTACTTTTAACTCTAGCAAGATGACAGATCAAAAAGAGCATTTACAAGCAATCACAGACATTCGTTCCATGATGGAACGTTCTTCTCGTTGTATTTCATTAAGTGGTTTATCGGGAGTGTTTGCCGGTATTTTTGCATTGATAGGTGCGTATCTAGCGTATGTGGCAATGGGTTCGGTTTATGAAGATTATGCATCAATTTCTTATTTGGATTCGGTAACCATGACCATCTATTTTTTGGAAATAGCGGGAGGGGTGTTGATTGCTTCTTTGTTGGTGGGAACACTTTTAACCATTCGGAATTCTAAACGCAAAGGCATTCCGGTTTGGGATCATTCTGCAAAACGTTTGTTAATCAATTTAGGTATTCCCTTAGTGGCTGGTGGTTTGTTCTGTTTGGTATTGTTGTATCATGGAATAATCGGTTTGGTAGCTCCGGCAACATTAATCTTTTATGGTTTGGCTTTGTTGAATGCCAGCAAATACACGTTTAACGATATTCGTTATTTAGGTATTTGTGAAATTGTATTGGGTTTATTGGGCTCTCTTTTTATTGGTTATGGTTTAATATTTTGGGCCATCGGTTTTGGTGTGCTGCATATTATTTATGGCGCTGTGATGTACTTTAAATATGAGAGAAAATAATTTGAATCCTTTACGATTGAAAAGTAATCATTTGTAATCCGAAAAATTGAAAAATTATATACAGTATTTAAACAAAGCATTTGAAAATCGAATCCGATTAGGCATCATGTCGGTTTTGATGGTGAACGATTGGGTAGAGTTTAGCACATTAAAAGAAATGCTCGACATTACCGATGGGAACCTTGCATCGCATATCTCTGCATTGGAAAAAATTGAATACATCCAAATCAAAAAACAATTTGTGGGTAAAAAGCCAAATACAACCTATGCCGTTACAAAACTGGGAAAGAAAGCATTTAACGAACATTTGGATGCACTTGAAAATTTATTAAAAAACAGAGACTGATATTTTGAACAGCAAAATCAAAAATATTATTATAGTAATAATTATATCGTTCTTTGGAATTTCTGGAGTAATTGACTTAGCTGTAACTTCACATGTAACATCGTCTATTATTCCATCAATGTGGGAAATGTTTATGTTTTTTGCCTGCTTGTGGTCTTTTGTGTATTCTCTTGATTATTTACTCGATAAAAAGGGCAGGAAAAAACCATTTTATAATTCTGTTTGGCTAATCTTTTTTTATTCTGCATTAATAGGGGTGCTAGGAATTCGCAATTCTGATTATTTTAAGGCAGATATTTTAATTTTCGCTAATAATAATGATGATTTTGGCGGAATCAGAATATTGCTTAGAAAAGATAGTACATATGAAATTATTCATAGTAGCATCTTTGATAGTGAATCCTATCAAGGTAAATTTATATCTATTGGTGACACGTTTGTGCTAGATAATCAAATTTCATTTTATGGAAATTCATTTCCTTCAAATAAATTGATTGTTAAACAAGATAAAATATATCAACTTGATATTAATAACAATATACCTGAGAACTCGACTGAATTTTATATAACGAACTGATATTTTTTTGCACATATACTTTGAAATACAAAGTACTTTTAAATACTAAATTTTAAAACAATGGAAATTATGATTCTTGCAGCACTTCTCTACGCTTTTTTTATGGTCTTCTTTTTAGTCTTCTTCTTTATCGGCATCTCTAAAAATGATCAACAAACGAAAAGTAAATTCTCAACCGCAGTCTTACTCTTCTCCGAAATTATTTACACCATTATTGGCCCCATCATCGGGTTTGCTCGGTTTGATATGTACGGTCCCGAAATTCCATTTGCAAAAAATCATGTGCTCATCATCATCCTTTTAGTAATCGTAGCTTCTGCTTCCTTTTGGGTAGCTCGACTGTATTCCAAAACAGAAAACCCAATTTTAAGAATCATCGTTTCCGCTGGCATGTTGCAAGGAATCCTATTATGTGCCATCACCACCATTCACTTTTTAGAATTTATTCCGCTAGGCATGATGTATCCATTTATGGGATTTGAATTGTTGTCGCCTCTCTTCGCACTTCTTATCTTATCACGCGAATTTTATGTTTATAACAAAAAGGAATTTGATCTGGAAGATGCTTTGCCGTACCGACAGGAATTTGGAATGATTCCTATTCCGCTTAAAATTTTACAAACCCCTTTTCTACAAAGAATAGTCATTTATCTGATTCTACTATTACCTTTTGTCTTTTTACAAATGCTGCTGACATTCGGTTGTGGACAAGAACTGGATGCCATTCTAAAAGCCTTTACCGATTCTGTTGGATTTGTTTTTTCACATAAATTTCCTATCCATGATTAAGAAAATAAAATACCTCCGTTCGAAATTGTTAGAGTTTTTAACGCACAAAATCGCATTGCCCTTAATCGGCAAGTGTCGTAAAAAGCCAAAGTTTAATTATTCAATGTCTGAGTTACTGCAATTCGAAGAAGGTACTTTGGGTAAGGATTTAGCACTATATCTCAATAAAATGAATTTTGTTTTGTTGCCCAACTACGAACAACATGATTGCAAACACATCATCCTTCAATATGAAATGGATGAAGCAGGGGAGGCGCGAATGCAGTTTTATTTTTTAGGGAATAAACATTATTCCATTCCTGTTATCAGCACGTGCATCATTTGCTTTTTTCTGATGCCGGAATATTGGAAACAATTTTATGCCGATTATCAAAAAGGTAAAACGGGTAAACCCTTTGAAGAAATTGATTACAATGCCATTGTCCATTTACAAACTAATTACTTACGTAAAATCTACCAGCCATGTTAACAGCCAAACAACTCAAAACCAAAATTAAAACCTGGATTGTATTATTTATCCTTCTGTTGATTCTGAGCGGAGTTACCGCATTTCCAATCCAAACAGAGCTTGCATTTTTAATGAAACACATCTCCGCTTTTCCGGAATTCATGCAAGGTTGGTTAACGACCATTTACAATGAAGTAAGTTCTGTAACTACACTTTATCCGCATCTTTCTTATGGAACGGATTGGTTGGCTTTTGCGCACATTGTGATTGCTACTGTATTTATCGGTCCGCTCATCGACCCGGTAAAAACATTTGGGTAATTCAATTTGGAATGATTGCCTGCGTGATGGTATTTCCTTTGGCTTTCATCGCTGGACCAATTCGACAAATTCCTTTCTTCTGGCAATTAATTGATTGTTCGTTTGGTGTATTTGGTTTTATTCCCTTGTTCCTTACCTACAAGAATATTCGATTGTTAGAACAACAAAATAAATACGCTTAAAGCTCGTTTTTATCCGGCAGAATTCATAACCTCTAAAAAAATAAAACATGAAAAAAAATGATTGGGCAATTCTAATTTCTGTATTTGTGTATGGTGCGTTGTTTTACGACCAATCCGCAGGAATCAATTTCTTACTTTTTAATGCATTAATTGTTGGATTACTGGTATTCAGACAACCCGATTTGATAAAGAATAAAGTTTGGTTGTCGGTTGCCATCGGAACATTGGCTTCTTCTTTCTTCATTTTTATGTATGGAAGTGCCTTAGCGATATGGGCCAATTTATTCTCATTGTTTATTTTATCAGCTTTAAGCATTCAACCACAAACCTCTTTTCTGACAAGCATTTTTTTAACCATATGTTCGATAAGTACATCCTGCGTATTTATGTTTGTCGATTGGGTAAATCGTAAAAAGCAACAAGTTGCTGGCGTCTACCGCAGACCGTTTTATGTCAAATTGTTTCTGTTTGTGATCCCATTTTTAATCGCTGTATTGTTCTTTTTCTTTTACCAAACATCTAATCCATTGTTTTATGATTTTACAAAAAACATCAATTTGGATTTTATTTCCATTGGCTGGATGTTTTTTACGTTGGGTGGTTTGTTCTTGCTTTATGGATTCTTTCACAATAAAATTATGCCGGGTTTTTACAATTGGGACAAGAGTGTATCCTTAGAATTAACACCAGAAATTGCTTCCCGCAAAAATTTTCTGAATGGGTTGATGCGCATCGATAACGAAAATTTATCCGGAATAATTTTGTTTGTGATGCTGAACAGCTTGCTCTTAATTTTAAATGTGTTGGATATTAACTATTTCTTGTTTGATGGAACCTTGCCCAAAGGTGTCAATCACAAAGGATTTGTTCACGATGGAATAGGAACATTGATTACGTCCATCATTGTAGCTATTTGTATTATTTTGTTTTACTTCAGAGGAGAATTGAATTATCATAAACCAAGCAAATGGTTGAAAATAATGGCGTTGTTGTGGATTTTGCAAAATGCGTTCATGATCTTCTCAACCGCTTACCGCAATAATTTATACATCGAAGAATCCGGAATTTCCTATAAAAAAATCGGAGTATACGTGTATCTGATTTTAGCCTTAATTGGCTTGATAACCACCTTTATTAAAGTGGTGAAGTTAAAAACCAACTGGTACCTGTTTCGTGTGAATGCAGCCGTTTATTATTATTTCCTGGTGGTGTCTTGCTTTTTTAATTGGGATATTATCATCACTAATTTTAATATTAAAAAATATACGGATGAACATAAGAAACTTGAAAAATACTTGTTGCTCGATTTGAGTTATAAAAACTTACCACAATTACTCACTTTGCCAGATGCTGCTGCCAATGCAGATGATTTTGAGGCACGTGATTATTATAATTTTTCGAGAGGAACGTATTACTATGATTTTAAATCAGGTTTGGCCAATAAACTATTAACCTTTATGCGTGATTACGAGCAAATGGAGTGGGAATCACATTGTATGGAAAAAACAAGAACCTACAACGACATCCTTGCCATCAAGGATCAGGTGGATACGCTCGAGTTTCAATACAATTATTTTCAATCGTTAAAACCATTAAAGCCTTTTGATCACCTTCGCTCCTTGGTGCTATTGAACAACCAACTATACGATTTATCGGAGTTAAAGCTATTCCCAAGACTGGAAGTTCTGAAAATTAAGAACGGACAATTGGATAGCCTGGATAAGCTGCCTGCGTTTAAATCATTAAGAGAATTGGATTTGAGTGGCAATAACATCAAAGACATTTATCCGCTACAGCGATTAAGAAACATTGAAGTGTTGGATCTTTCAGGAGAATACAATCGCATTAAAAGTTATGCTCCGTTATTGGCTTTGAAGAAATTGAAAAAACTTCGCATTGGAAGCATCACTCCGGAAGGTTTTGCAGTGTTGCAAAAAACATTTCCAAATGTTCAGATAGAAGCCAACCAAGTAGCCATTGATTATACCCGATAAACATGAAGCCAATCGTAAAAACAATTGTATGGCTTACCGTATTTAGCATAGCCATGGGTTTTTAGAAACCTCCGTTGTGGTGTATTTGAGAAAACTCTATTATCCGGAAGGATTTAAGTTTCCGCTGATCCCTGTCACACGAGACATCGCTACAACCGAGTTTTTTCGTGAGATCGCAACCATCATCATGTTGATTGGAGCAGGAGTGATGGCAGGAAAAAATACGGTACAACGGTTTGTGTTTTTTCTTTACAGCTTTGCCATTTGGGATATTTTTTATTATGTGTTTTTAAAAGTAATCCTCAACTGGCCGGAATCTTTCTTTACCTGGGATATTTTATTCTTAGTACCTGTTCCATGGGTCGGACCGGTAATCGCTCCTTGCCTTGTTTCTTTGTCGATGATTGTTTTAATGTTTGTAGTGGTTTATTTTCAGGAAAAAGAAAAACATGTTCACATCGCTTTTAAAGAATGGATACTCTTGATTGTGGGAAGTATCACCGCTATTCTTTCATTCATGTGGGATTATCTAATTTATATTTCTAATTACGGAGCAGATCGCGGAATCTGGACCTTATCGAGCAACGAGAACATGTTTGATGAAGTAAAAAATTATGTTCCGCAAGAATTTAATTGGTGGTTGTTTGGAATGGGACAAGTCATTATTTGCTTAGCAATCTGGATGATGTACAACCGATTAAAAAAATCATAACACAAAAAGAATTGAATCAAATTTTAAATTAACTGATTGAAAAAATGAATAAACGATTTATCAAAGTAATGGCCGTTTCATCGGCAATGAGTGTCATCTTATTGTATTTCCGCATTCAATGGAGTGGCAACATCATGTTTGTGTTTCTTACTTGGAATTTATTTTTAGCCTGGATACCATTCCTTTTGGCCTTTGCTCTTTCAGAAATGAACAAAACGGATACATCCAGAATAAAAAAGCTGGGAGTATTTTCTGCTTGGCTTTTGTTTTTCCCTAATTCGCCTTACATTTTAACCGATTTGTTTCATCTGCGTTTACGTTCCGAAATCCCGCTGTGGTTCGATTTGGTATTAATACTTTCATTTGCTTGGAATGGTTTATTGCTAGGCTATTCATCCTTGATGGAAATTCAAAAAGTATTACGATCACGTTTATCTGCTCCTGTGGTCAATGTATTTATTGGAGGGCTGCTGGTATTGTGTAGTTTTGGCATTTACTTGGGTCGCTATCCGAGATATAACAGTTGGGACATCATCACCAACCCAATCACTTTGTTCTCCGATATCATAAATATGGTGATGAATCCGATGAATAATACCCGAATGGTTGGAGTCACCTTTTTCTTTTCCGTATTTTTGATGGTAAGTTATTGGACATTGAATACATTAATCAATCACAAACAACATGAAGGAAAATAAATCATTTAGTATTGGCGATCGACTTTTGAGTTTTGGATTTGCTTTTCAAGGATTGATTACATTTTTTAAAACACAACACAATGCTTGGATTCATTTACTTTCGGCAATTGTGGTGATTGTTTTGGGTTTTATTTATCATGTAACTGCTGTCGAATGGTGTTGGCTGATTGTTGCTATTGGATTTGTATTTGCTGCTGAAATGTTTAATACTGCGATTGAATTTCTAACCGATTTGGTATCACCGCAATTTCATCCCTTGGCAAAAAAAGTAAAAGATGTTGCAGCCGGAGCAGTTTTGGTGGCAGCTATAATGGCTGTTGCTATTGGGTTGATTGTGTTTTTGCCAAAATTGTTTTAATTAATTATATTTGATTAAATTATCTATAAAATGAAAAAATACATCTTTGTCTTTGCATTTGTCTTTGCATTATTGATATCAAATCAGTCAATTGCTCAAACCATTCAAAATAGTAATTATTCCACTGTTGGTTATATCAAAGAAGATGGAACCGTTCAAAATGAAAATTATTCAACCATTGGATATATAAAGATGATGGAACGGTTCAAAATGGGAATTATTCCACAATTGGGTATATTAAAAGTGACGGCACCATCCAAAACCAAAATTATTCAACCATTGGGTATATTAAATCGGATGGGACAATTCAAAATCAAAATTACTCCACAATCGGGTATATTAAATCGGATGGAACGATGCAGAATAGCAACTATTCTACAATTGGTTATGCAAAAGGAGTAAATAGCACGGAGGCAGCAGCTGCTGTTTTCTTTTTCTTCTTTCGATTGAACTAAGATTTCATATTGATAAACTGTAATGGTAAATCATAACTGCCTTGTCGCATTAACGCAATCACTGCCTGTAAATCGTCTATTTTTTTACCACTAACACGTACTTGATCATCTTGCATTTGTGCTTGTACTTTTAGTTTGGAATCTTTTATATCCTTCATAATTTTACGGGCAACATCCTTATCAACGCCTTCTTTCACTTTAATATCCTTTTTAATCATTACACCTGAGCCATAATGCTCTTTGCTGGCATCCAGACAAAGTGGATTTAAATGTTGTTTGATCATTCTTTGACGAATTATATCAATGATGGATTCCAACCGCATGTCATTTTCTGTAATGATATTTATAAATAGTCCTTTTTTATCGAGCGTAATTTCACTCTTAGAACCATGAAAATCAAAACGGTTAACGATTTCTTTGCGCGCAACATTAATTGCATTATCGAGCAATTGAATATCTACTTTGTTTACAATATCAAATGAAGCCATAGTAACGAATTACGAATTTTAACGAATTTGCGAATTTTTTTAATTTATTTTATCTGCAACTGCTTATTATTTTATTTCCGCAATCATACATCTTGCGCTGCCACCACCATATTTTTCAATGGTGTAAAGCGGACTATGCAATAAGTTGCCGTATTGTTCCAGTTTTTTTATTTGTTCAAACGTTAATGATTTGTAAGCTTGTTCACTCATCACAATATAACGTTCACCTTTAAAATTATACAATAAAATGTCGTTTCCATTTTTATCTACAGCCTTGAAATAAATGCTTTCAAAATTGAGTTGTTTACACAATTGTTCAAACAGCATTTTGTTGGTGCGTGGCGAACTGTTGGCATATGCAATTTTATAATCGTAATCAAATACAATGCTGCCCGTTCCTTCCAAGTACATTTTTTTGCTTTCGAATTTACTTAAGTCAATCACTGTACTATTCTTTTTCTTAAAGCCGGAAATGATATCTTCTCTGCGTTCCAAGCGTCTGTTCTCTGCCAACATTGGATACAAAACCAATTCATTGTTTTCATGAAATGAAATCCAGTTGTTGGGAAAAATAGAGTCGGGGGTATGCACATCAGTGGTGTCATCAAAAATAACAACCTCTATTCCTGCAGCAATCAATTTGTTTGCAAAGGCATCAAACTCTTCCAGCGCTTTCTTTTGGATGCTTTCAGGTGCATCCATGTCAGCGCGTTGCTGAAAGGAATTGCTTTCTGCTGTTTGTTGATTGAATCCGAAATTAACCGGACGAATCATTAAGATTTTAGAGGTACTGTTAAGCATACCTTGCAAAAGTAAGGAAGAATATTGATTAACTTTGTTGTTCGGAAATGAAAAAAGTCATATTTATACTTCTACCATTTATCGCCATTGTTTGCACCTTTGAGGCCTGCGATTATTTTGCGCAGTCCACACAGGAAATGGCGCATGAGCGTATTGCTGACTCATTATCTTTAGCACCCAAGATAAGGTTGGATTCCGTTGCCAATTCAATATACATCCCTGTTCCATTGGTTGTTTGTGAAATGGAAAAGTCGATGATGGGTGCCGGGTTGGTAGATGTTCGAACGATGGATACTTCTATTGTAGTGGATTTAAAATATTCCACCTGCAATAATTTTTTAGGTTTGGACATGTATGGTGATTTTAATAAATGTTATTTACAACCGGATGTAGCTGCCAAGCTGAGTTGTGCGCAGGAAATTTTAAAATCAAAGTTCCCATTTTACAATTTAATAGTTTATGATGCTGTGCGTGCAAGAAGTGTGCAGCGTAAAATGTGGGACACCATCAGCGTGCCGTATTCCGAACGTTCTAAATATGTCTCCAATCCCAATAATGGTTCATTGCATAACTTTGGCGCTGCAGTAGACATCAGCATCATTGATGAACATGGCATTGAATTAGACATGGGAACCCCTTACGATTATTTTGGCGAATTGGCGTATCCAAGAGAAGAAGAGCGAATGCTGGATGAAGGAAAATTAACGCATATTCAACTGCTCAATCGTTCGTTATTACGTGAAGTGATGGAATCGGCCGGATTTATGGGTATCACCACCGAATGGTGGCATTTTAATTCCTGCTACCGAACGGAAGCCTATGAAAAATATACAATAATAGAGTAGAGGAGGTTTGCTAAAACAAATAACCGTATTTCTGATTCAGGAATTTACTGTTATCTCTTCCGCGTTTGATTTTAAAAATATTGTGGCTCACCGACAACATGATTTCATGTGTACCGCTATTATACCTTTTTAATCCGCCAATCTGAATATCGTACGAATAACTGATCTGATAATTTTCAAGAATCGTTACTCCGGCATGAATCGCAATTGCATCACGCAAACGAATCGATACACCAGTAAATGCTTTTTCAAAAAGTGAACACGCAAGGTATAATCCAGCATCATTGGCGCACCTTTTACATATTGACCCATCAAGGTGCTTTCCCAAACGTAATCAGGGTTTTGTGAAAAGTTATAACCCAATGTAAAGTTGGCTTGTGTAATGTATTTAATGGTTCCTTTTTTTGTAGTGTCTTCTTTGTAAAATTCGGCAGTGGATTGCATTAAATGCAAAGCGCTGGCGCCCACATGAAAACGATCGTTGTAAACATAAATACCAAAGTTTGCATCCGCCACCCACGTACTGTTTGTTATCAGTTGATCAATGGATGGATCTTGATTGTTGTGCAACGACATGTAATTTCCATTCAACGTATACTTCGTAAAATTACCCGCTAACCCTGCAGATAATTCACAATCCGGAAAACGAAGGTGATATGCATAAGCCGCACCAATATTCGTTTGTTTCGATGGCCCGATTTTATCTTGCATCAAATACAATCCAGCTCCCATTTTTCCTTTTAAAAATCGGGAATGTAAACCAAGGCTGATGGTGGTTGGTGCGCCATCATATCCTACCCATTGTTTGCGGTAATTCAAGCGCGCATCCAGCAATCGTTTGGTGCCTGTAATTCCAGGATTAATCATGAATGCATTGTTTTTGTTTTGTGTATAATACGGCAACTGCTGTGCTTCACTTAAAAGTGCGACAAAACAAAAAACAAGACTATATAGAATTTTTTTACGCAACATGCTTAATCAATAATGGTGACATCACCGTGTTTTTTTCCTTTACCATCCCCTAAATCCAATACATAAAAATAAGTTCCTTCCGGCAATGGTTCACCAAATGCTTGACCATCCCATGTATTCAAATAACCGCTTGCTTTATATACTACTTTCCCATAACGGTTGTAAATTTCCAATTTGTTGTTCGGATATTTATAAATGTTTCCGATGTACCAGGTATCATTATTTCCATCGCCATTTGGGGTAAACGTATTGTAAAACACAAGCTCTTCACTTGGTGTAACATGCACTATAACCGAATCGTATGCCGGACAAGTATTACTCATGTCGGCTCCATATAAATAATAGGTAGTTGTAACAAACGGCTCCACATCCGGATTGCTTGTATATTGATACATTATCGGCATGTATGACCACGCATAAAAATAACCGCCCGTAGCTTGTAAGGTGGCAACTTGTCCTTCTTGAATGTAAACATCCGGTCCGGCATCAATCACAGGTGTTGGAATAATCGTAACAGTTACCTGATCGGTTTTAGGTGGACAAGAAGCATGTGTTGCTGTTAAGGTATAGGTGATGCTGGTGGTTGGTATCGATGTTGGACGAGGTAGCGTATTGTCATTTAAAAAAGTGGTTGGGAACCAGGTATACGTTACACCTGCTCCTGAAATATTTAAATCTCCACCCAATAAAGCAAAGCTGTTTTCACAGATGCTGGTATCGTTTCCGGCATCAACATACCCTGTGTAAAAAAAGCCGACAATTACCTCATCGGTTGCTACAGCTCCTGTATCATCAGTTACAGTTAGTGTATAGGTAACATACGCAGAGGGTGTACAAACAGGATTTGGGATGGTGGAGCTGCTTAAAAAAGCAGATGGATTCCATGAATATGTATACGGTGCTAAGCCACCTGTTGCAGGTGCTGCGTTGCCAATGATGGTGCTTGTTCCCGGACAAATGGTTTTGTCGGGGCCGGCATTTACCGATAACTGAGCAAATGAATGGATAGATAGCAACTGTGAAATGACAAATACAAAAAATGCCAATCCTTTTATTCGAATCATAGTTTTTAAAAGTAATCTGGAAAACAAATGTAACGATATAAATCAGAAATCAAAAGCACATTTGCCTCCGGAAATTAGGTTTCGGTCTATATTCAATAAAAACGTTTAAAATCAAAAAAAATTCTGTAGTTTTCCAATTGTAAATAATAAACGTGTGGAAAAGCATATTTTAAGTAAATCAACCTTTTTGCGTGGACTCCAATGCCCAAAGTCGTTGTACCTCTATAAAAATTTCATTCAAAAAAGAGATGCTGTTTCTGCCGAGCAACAAGCGGTTTTTAACCGAGGAAACCATGTAGGTGTGCTCGCTCAAAAGCTGTTCCCGGGTGGAACAGATGCTACCCCTGCCAAACGCTCCAACAATCTGGAAGCAGTTGCCAATACCAAAAAACTCATTGAAAGTGGGGTGGGAGTCATTTACGAAGCCGCTTTTCAGCACAATCAGGTATTGGCCATTTTGGATATTCTAGTTAAAAAAGACAATGAATGGTATGCGTATGAAGTAAAAAGTTCTACCAAAATTTCTCCTACCTATTTGTTGGATGCCTCCCTGCAATATTGGGTAATCACCAATTCTGGCATTCCTTTAAAAGATATTTCATTGATCATCATCAATAATCAATACATCCGCAATGGGGATGTGAATCTAAATGGTTTGTTTTCCATCAAATCGGTTTTGAAAAACGTTTTGGAAAATCAAACACTTGTGGAAGACAACATCAATCGCTCGATGGCTGTTGCAACTTCCGCCACCGAACCGGATGTGAAAATCGGAGAGCAGTGTTTTAGTCCTTACAACTGCGATTTTATGGGCAATTGCTGGAAGAATGTACCCATCAATTCCATTTTTGAAATCACAGGAATTAAAAAAGCGGATTTGTTTGAACTCTACCATAAAGGATACAAAACGATTGAACAAATTCCTGAAGTAAATGAACTGGATAAAAATGTAAACATTCATATTCAAGCCATCAAAAGAAAAGAAGCATTGATAGATAAACCCGCTGTGGCTGCATTTTTACAGAAAGTAACCTATCCTGTTTATTTTATGGATTTTGAAACATTTATGCCTGCAGTGCCCATCTATCAGCAAACAAAGCCGTATCAGCACATCCCTTTTTCAATATTCCTTGCATTATAAAAAAGAGAAGAATGCTCCGCTGGAACATGTCGAGTTTTTAGCAGATCAACATACCGACCCTCGAAAAGCATTTGTGGATGCGTTGTTGAAAGATACCGAATCGGCAGGAACAATATTGGTGTATGATATCTTGATGGAGCGTAATGTCTTGAACGGATTAAAAAAAGATTTTCCGGAATATACGGCTCAGATTGATGAACGCTTGAGCAGGATTGTGGATTTAGCGCAACCATTTCAGGAGCGAGCCTTTTATCATCCCGACATGAAAAATTCTTTTTCTATCAAAAATGTATTGCCCGCACTGGTTCCCGAACTGAGTTATTCCAACTTGAAAATTGGCAGTGGAAGTGTGGCGATGATTGCCTTCGAAAATCTTAGAAAAGAAACGGACATGTTCCGAATTCTGGAAACCCGCGAGCAATTATTGGAATATTGTAAGCTGGATACCCTGGCAATGGTGAAGATTTTTGAAGTGTTGGAGACCGTAACATAAAAAAAGCCCTGAGCAAAACTCAGGGCTTTCTTTTTATAGTTTTTTTAGCAGAATTAAAATCTTTCCAATTTAGAAAAATAAAAATCGCCTTCAATTTGAGCATTTTCATCGCTATCAGAGCCATGTACTGCATTTGCAGCAATTGATTTTGCATAAATTTTACGAATAGTGCCTTCGTCAGCTTTTGTTGGATCTGTTGCACCAATCAATGTTCTGAAATCCGCAACTGCATTTTCTTTTTCTAAGATAGCCGCTACAATTGGTCCGGACGACATATAACTTACTAACTCGCCATAAAAAGGACGCTCTTTGTGTACTTCATAAAATTTACCGGCAGCCTCTGCCGATAATTTCGTGTATTTCATTGCTACAATGCGAAACCCTGCTTCGTTAATCATCTTTAATATCCCGCCAATGTAGTTGTTCTCAACTGCATCCGGTTTAATCATTGTAAATGTTCTGTTTGTTGCCATTTCTTTAAGTATTGAGGTTTTTAAAATTCGGATGCGAAATTAGAAAAAATATCTTGATTGAAAGAGAAACCATTGAAATATAACTCAAAATAATCATCCACCGATTCGCAAATTTCTATCCCTGTTCATTTTGGCAGATGCGATTACCTATCAAATACAGAATCTGCAACAATTTTTTTAATCTGTGAATCTGTGGCAAAATCCATAGCATCTTACTGGCAATTTTATTGTAAATTTGTACTTCTATGAACGCAAAACAACTGAAAGAAGTAAAGTCGCTTTTATCAAAGCCAAAAAATATTGTAATTGTCACCCATTGGTCGCCTGATGGTGATGCCATGGGTTCTTCGCTGGGCTTGTATAATTACCTGATACAATTGAAGCACAAAGTGAATGTGATTACGCCCAATGATTATCCCGCATTTTTAAACTGGTTGCCCGGTAACAATAAGGTAATTGATTTTACCAAAAAGCCGAAACCGGCCAAAACACTTGTTGCCAAAGCAGACATTATTTTCTGCCTGGATTTTAATTCATTGAAACGCATCGATAAATTAGGGGACGAAGTTGGGAAGTCGAAAGGTATTAAGTTCATGATCGATCATCATTTGCAACCCGAAGATTTTGCAAAATACATGTTGCACACCATCAAAGCATGTTCTACCTGCGAATTGGTGTTTGAGTTGATTCAGATGATGGGACATAAAAAATTAATGAATAAAGACATCGGTAATTGCTTGTATACGGGCATCATGACCGATACCGGCTCCTTCCGATTCCCATCTACTACCGCTAAAACACATAAAATTATTGCAGCCTTGATTGAAGCAGGTGCTGAAAATGCCGATATCCACAACCGTATTTATGATGGCAGTACCGAGAATAAAATAAAATTGTTGGGATATAGTTTAAGTGAAAAACTAAAAGTGTTTAAAGAATATAAAGCGGCTTATTTCAGCTTAACTCAAAAGGAATTGGATCATTACAAATACCAAAAAGGCGATACAGAAGGCGTTGTCAATTATGCTTTGTCGATTGAAGGAATTCGTTTTGCCGCTTTTTTTGTAGAACGATGGCATCATCAAAACATCATTCCGTTCGCAAGGAAGTTTTGATGTGAATGTGTTTGCCCGAAAACATTTTAGTGGAGGCGGACATGCTAATGCTGCTGGAGGAATGAGTGAACTGAGTATGGAAAAAACACTTCAGAAATTTGAAGCCTTATTGCCGCAATATAAAACCGCATTAAATCGTAAATAGAGTTATGGCCTTTAAAAACAGTTTATTTATCGCCATCGTTTATGCTGCCACCTTGTTGCAGCTCTCATGCGGCAATCAAAAAAACGAGCATGGTCCTAAAACCGATGTCGAAAGCAAAGAGTTTAAGGAAAAGTTGGTGGACGCCAATAAAATTTATGTGAAGAAAGAAAGTGATGAAATCGACCAATATGTAAAGCATAAAGGTTGGGATATGATTACTACTGGAAGTGGCTTGCGATACATGATGACGCAAAAAGGAACAGGTGTGATGCCGGCAACGGAGCAGGTGGTGCGACTTAATTTTAAAGTGAAATTGCTGGATGGTACCCTTTGTTATTCATCCGACTCTACCGGAGTATATGAATTTATGGTGGATAAGAGTAGTGTAGAAACCGGTTTGCACGAAGGTGTGAAATTGATGCATGTGGGTGAAAAGGCCACCATGATTCTTCCTTCCCATTTAGCTTATGGTTTGATTGGCGATGAAAAACGGATTCCCCCAAGAGCATCCGTATTGTATGAATTAGAATTACTTTCTGTAAAATAGGCTCTTGAAAATCAATAGATTATACATATTAGTTGGAGCGATTGTTTTTGCATCTTGTGGCAATAATTCGCCCTATAAAGGGTTTTCTGAAACTGATACCGGATTGTATTACAAGCTGCAAATGATTGGGGATGGAAAACGAAAACCGTCCATCGGTGATTACCTGCAACTCAACATCACCTATAAAACGGAGAAGGATTCTGTTTTTATGGATACTTATTCCAGCAACGATATCGGGATGGTGATTCTTCCCTTTAACCATTCCTCGTTCAAAGGCAGTTTCGAAGAAGGTTTAACCACCATGAATGAGGGCGATAGCGTTTCGTTTATTGTGGACGCCAACAACCTGTTCACACAGTTTTTTAAGTCGGATTTACCCTTGTTTCTAAAACCGGGCAGCGTGGTGAAGATGGATGTAAAACTGCATAAAATATTCAACCAATCGGAGTACGAAGCCGAGTTGAAGCGCTACGAAACATTAATCGAAGACCGCGATATTGAAGAGCAACGAAAACTCCAATTGTTTGTGGATACCAGTAAGGTGTCGTACTCAAAATTAGCGAAATGGAATGTATTATTTGCCCATCACGCAAGGCGCAGGAACACCTCCCGAAAAGGGAAATGTGGTTAAAATCAATTATACCGGAAGTTTTATTACCGGAAAAGTATTCGAATCTACCTACGACCGAGGGCAACCCATGGAATATATTTATGGGGAACAAGGACAAGTAATTAAGGGATTAGAAACAGCAATAAGTTTAATGAATGAAGGTGCAAAAGCAAAATTTATTATACCTTCGCACCTTGCTTATGGAGAAGATGGTTCTTCCACAGGAATTATTCCACCATATACAACAGTTATTTACGAAATAGAATTACTTAATTTAACCAAAAAATAATAATTTAAAATGAAAATTACTTTTTCTCAATCAATGGCAGCAGTTGCTGTAGCGCTAACATTGGCGTCTTGTTCAAACTCTCCTTATCCGGGATACGAGGCAACCGAAAACGGATTGTATTATCAGTTTTTTAAGCAAGATGAAAATGCAGTTAAACCACAAGAAGGTGATATCGTTCGTTTAGTAATGTCATATAAAAACAGTAAGGATTCTGTTTTATTCGATTCAAAAGTTGGAAACCCTAGCGGAACAAACTTCATCGAATTCCCTTTACAAAAATCAACTTTCAAAGGAAGTTTTGAAGAAGCGATTTCTATGATGGGCGTTGGCGACAGTGCCGGCTTTATCATTAGTGCAGATTCAGTGTATTTAACCACTTTTAAAGCGGCTAAATTGCCTGAATACATTGAAAAAGGAAGTATGTTAACCTTCGTAGCGAAGTTGGAGAAAATCACCACAAAAGCTGAAGCTGAAGCAGAACAAAAGAAACAAATGGAAGCGCAACAAGCAATGATGGCACAACGTCAAAGCGAAGAAGCGGGTACATTTGCAAAATATTTAGCGGACAATAAAATTACAGGAACACCAACTGCAAGCGGTTTGTATTACATTGAAAGCAAAAAAGGAAACGGTAAAAAACCAAAAGCAGGACAATTGGTAAAAGTAAAATATACCGGTCGTTTATTAGATGGAACAGTGTTTGATACAAGCGATGAAGCAGCAGCGAAAGCAGCAGGTTTATTTGACGAACGCAGACCATACGAACCAATCGAGTTTCCTGTAGGACAAGGACAAGTTATCCCAGGTTGGGACGAAGGAATTATGTTGATGAGCATTGGTTCAAAAGGACAATTGATTTTGCCTTCTGCAATTGCTTACGGAGCACAAGGTGGTGGACCAATTCCTCCATTCTCTCCATTGGTATTTGATGTGGAATTGGTGGATGTAAAAGATGCTCCTCCTGCTCCTCAAGGAAAAGTAATTCAAGGACAAAAAGTGAATTAAACGAAATTTTAAATTTGTTTTAAAATGAAGAAATTAGCAACCGTACTTTTAGCGTTCGCTACCATCGCGGTAAGCGCACAAGAAAAGCCGAAAAGCGTAAAAGTTAAAAAACCGAAAACAGTGAAAACAGCATCAGGATTAGAATACACCATTACAGAAAAAGGAAACGGTATTAAACCACAAGCAGGGGATAAAGTAATTGTGCATTATACCGGTAAGCTTACCAATGATACGGTTTTTGATTCTTCCCTTAAACGCGGTCAGCCTTTCGAATTTAAATTAGGTGCAGGTAACGTTATCAAAGGTTGGGATGAAGCTTTTTTATTGCTACAAGTAGGTGATAAAGCAACCATTAAATTCGGACCGGAATTGGGTTACGGTGCAAATGCTACCGGAAAAATTCCTGCCAACTCAACACTTATTTTTGATGTTGAATTGTTGGACGTAAAAGAAGGTATTCGCCCCTACAATGTTAAAGGGAAAGATACCATCAAAACTGCTAGCGGTGTGAAATGTATCAAAGTGGTGGAAAACAAAACAGGTGAACAAGCCGTTAATGGAACCATTGCTGAGTTTCACTATGCCGGTTATTTCTTGGATGGAAAAACATTCGATAATTCATTCGACCGCAACCAACCTCTAAAAACCAAAATGGGTCAAAAACAATTGATGCCGGGTTGGGAAGAAGGCGTTGCGCTTTTGCGTAAAGGTGAAAAAGCAAGATTAATCATTCCTTCGCATTTAGCATTAGGTGAAAAAGGATATCCACCATTGATTCCACCCAATACGGATTTAGTGATGGACATTGAAATGTTAAATGTAACTGTTATTGTTCCTCCTGTATTGTATGATATTAAAGGATTAGAGCAAAAAACAACAGCTTCTGGTTTGAAATATTATGAAGTGAAAAGATCCGGTTCAACTGTAAAAGCTATGGCTGGAAAAGTTGTGAAAGTGCATTACTCCGGTTATTTAGCGGATGGTAGCATGTTCGACTCTTCCGTTGAAAGAGGTGAGCCTATTCAATTCCCATTAGGACAAGGACAAGTTATCCCAGGTTGGGATGAAGGTATTGCCTTGATGAATGTGGGAGATAAATTGAGATTGGTGATTCCTTATCAATTAGCATACGGTGAACAAGGTCGCCCTCCAATGATCCCTTCAAAAGCTGAGTTAACATTCGATGTGGAATTGGTAGAAGTAACCGATGGTGAACAACATGGTCCTGGTGACGGTCATAATCACTAAGAGATAGTTCTCCTAAAATTATTGAACGCTCTGTTTTTATTAACAGAGCGTTTTTTATTATATTTTTTTTAAGCACGCTTTTGCAAGAGATCAAAGAGTATCTTTGATTCAATTTTTTAGTTTCTATGAGCAACCACAACAGGAATTCACAACCGTTCATCATGGTGTTTAGCATCACCATCTTGTTGCTCATTCTTTCACAATTCAATACCGAGTTTACCGTATTCGGATACAAAACAAAAAAAGTTTCTCCGCTTGGCGACATCCTTCAAAATGGAGTGTTTAAAAAAGCGGCTATCTCATACAAAGCCATTAATGATTCCATCATTGCAAAAGACAGTGTGGCCTTTGCATTGCGACAAACCGACTCCAGCAATATTTTTGATTTCGAAGAAGATTCCACTTCTGCCTTATCGCATTTTTTTCAATCACTTAATCTTATTAAAAAGAAAAAACACAAAACACGCATCGCTTATTTTGGTGATTCCATGATTGAAGGCGATTTGATTACACAAGACTTCCGCGAATGTTTACAAGATTATTTTGGCGGTAGCGGAGTGGGCTATGTACCTATCACATCCATCGTATCAGGATTTAGAACCAGTGTGTTTCATTCGTTTGACGGATGGACCACCTATAACTTATTAGAAAACATTCCTGCCGGACATTCACTCGGAATAGCAGGATATTGCTTTGTACCCAATACGATTAATGTGGTTGATACCACCAATACTACTTCAGGAAGTTATGTGAAATACACAGCAGTAAAGCGTAAACACTTAGATAAGTTTATGCAAACAAAATTGATTTACGGAAAAAGTGAAGGCGAAAATTTTGTGGTAATCAATGGAAGTAGATATAAATTATCCGGTACTAATCCTGTAAACGAATTGGTGGTGAATACGTTTTCGCAACAAGTAAATGCACGTTTTCAATGTAAGTCGCCCATCGATGTTTATGGATTTAGTTTAGAAAGTGATAGTGGTGTATTTGTCGACAATTTTTCATTTCGCGGAAACTCCGGATTGCCCATCCAAAAAGTAAAACAAGCCATTTATTCATCTACTAACCAATGTTTGGATTATGATTTAATTATTTTAGAATATGGATTAAATGCTGTGAATCCAAGTGTTACCGACTTTTCCTGGTACGAAAGAGGGATGAATGTGGTGATTAAACACATGCAAGCCAGTTTCCCGAATGCTAGCATTCTATTGATTAGTGTAGGAGATAAGAGTTACCGTAAAGACGGAGTGTATCAAACCGATCCAAGTGTGCCGATTTTGGTGGAAGCACAAAAACGAATGGCGAAAGACAATAAATTGGCCTTTTGGAGCTTGTATGATGCCATGGGCGGAAACGGTTCGATGGTGAAGTGGGTAGAAGGTGATACCGCTTTTGCAAACAGAGATTATACGCATTTCAATTTTAAAGGTGCACATAAAGTTGGTAAACTCTTGTTCAGTAAAATCATCAGTGAATACAACGATTACAATAAAAAAATGAATTTAAAATCAGATGTCCCCCAAAAGAATGTTGCTGTTGGAATTGATACATCTAAAAAATTAAAATGAGAAAACGAATCCTTAATATACTAACAGGTCTTGTTTCTTGCGTCTTGTGTCTTGCTTCAGCAAAGGCACAAACACTGGATTCTACTGCATATAAGCAATATGTTTTTATAAAACACCAGTTGAATCATATTGAAAACGACAGCACCTCACTCAACTCGTTTTATGAAAAATTAGATCAGTTAGAACAAAAAAAGATTACTCGCTTAAACATAACACATATTGGTGATTCTCATATTCAGGCCGATCATTTTTCGGGTTTAGTGCGACAAAAATTACAACTGAAATTCGGTAATGCCGGAAGGGGATTGGTGTTTCCTTACCGTTCCGCAAAAAGCAACGAACCATCCTCTTACAAAACAATTACTAATGTACCTTGGGATTATAAACGAAACGTATTTTACGATAAACCTTTGCCCATCGGAATTAGCGGATTTACAATTGAAACAAATGATTCGTTGGCGGAAATTAATTTAATGGTGAAAGATCAACCGAAGTTGGGATATAGCTTTACAAAGTTTACTTTGTTTCATGAAAAAGGCTTGAACAATTTTGATATAAGCATTTGTGATGAATTGAATTGTGAACGTGGTTTGTTTAAATCAACCGATAAATCAACCAACCCGTTTGTTTCCGAATTGAAATTTGATAAACCTGTTCGTCAAATTTATTTGCGCAATAAAAATTCCGATACGGCACATCAACGTGCAACACGAATTTATGGGATGTTGTTGGAAAATGATTCAGCCGGAGTTTTGTATAACATGATTGGCGTGAATGGCGCAGAATACCGTCATTATGTAATGTCGAAATACTTTACACAACAGCTTACATATTTGAGCTCCGACTTAATGATTATTTCATTGGGAACAAATGAAGCGTATTCGGCAGGTTTTGATAAAGATTTCTTTTATAGAAGCATTGATTCGTTGGTGATGAGTGTAAAGCTTACTAATCCGAATACTTCCATCGTGATTACCACACCTCCGGATTCGTATCGTAGAACACGCAACGGAAGAGTGAAAAATCCGGACATGAAAGTGGCACGCGTAACGGTTGTGGAATATTGTTTAAAGAACAACATTGCTTATTGGGATTTATATGAAATAATGGGCGGTTACGGTGCTATGGGGAAATGGTATGCCATGAAGTTGACAGCAAAAGACCGTGTTCATTTTACTGGCAAAGGTTATCAGATTCAAGGCGATTTGTTTTACAATGCCTTGATGGAAGGGTTTGAAGAATATAAAAAACAAAAGTTAAAGTAGAGGATGTTCGACTTTCATTTCGATATCGATAAACTGATTTCGCAGTTGACCTACAATGCGAAAGATCCACTATTGTTTAATAGTGGCTTCTTCCTGTTTTTCTTTTCTGTATTTTTATTGGGATATCAATTTTTGTATAAACGCAAATTAACACGCGTAGTATACTTCACTATCTTCTCACTTTATTTCTTTTACAAAGCTTGCGGATTTTATTTTGGATTTATTTTACTTTCTGCAGTCGTGGATTTTAATCTTTCCAACTGGATTTATACGGCCAAAACAAAAGGAAGAAAAAATGCGATTCTGATTTTTAGCATTATTATCAATTTGGGTCTGTTGTTTTATTTTAAGTACACCGATTTTTTTATTGAAATCATCAATGACCTGAAACTAGGTGAAATCAAACCATTGAAGCTGATTCTGCCCATCGGTATTTCTTTTTATACATTCGAAAATTTGAGTTATACCATCGATGTGTATCGTGGAAAATTTAAGCCGGTATCCAGCTTTTTGGATTATTGTTTTTTCCTTTCTTTCTTTCCAAAGTTGGTGATGGGGCCGATTGTAAGGGCATCTGATTTTATTCCGCAAATTCGAAAAGACATACACATTACGCAGGAAGACATTTCAAAAGGAATGTATTTAATCTTGGGTGGTTTGTTTAAAAAGGTCGTCATCTCCGATTATATCTATGTAAATTATGTGCAATACATTTTTGATGATCCTTCTCGGCATTCCGGCATCGAATGTTTATTAGGCGTTTATGGTTATGCCATGGTGATTTATTGTGATTTCTCCGGTTATTCCGATATGGCGATTGGGATGGCCCGCTGGATGGGGTTTACTATTAATGAGAATTTTGATTCCCCTTATCAATCCAGCAGCATTACCGAATTTTGGCGCAGGTGGCACATGTCGCTTTCATCCTGGTTAAAAGATTATTTATACATTTCCTTGGGTGGAAACAGAGTGGGGAAGTTCCGTCAGTATTTGAATTTAATGATTACTATGGTTCTGGGTGGTTTATGGCATGGTGCCTCGTTTAATTTTATCGTTTGGGGAGCCATGCACGGGATTGCCTTGGCAATCGACAAAATAAGATTATCTGTTAAAATCCTAAACCCTAAATCCAAAATCTTTAAATTACTTGGCGTGATTATCACCTTCCACTTTGTTTGTTTCTGTTGGATTTTCTTCAAAGCCAGCTCTTTTCAGGATGCACAAGTGATTTTATCGCAAATCTTTACCAATTTTAATGGTTCCGCTTGGAAACCGATGTTGGAAGCCTATGGGGTGGTATTTGGCGTAATGTTATTGGGGTATATTATCCATTTTATCCCGAAAGCTTACGAAACGTTGTCGGTTAAAGTGTTATCAAACATCTCCATAGCGGGGCGTGTAGCCATTATGCTGGTATTTATCTGGATTATGATTCAAGTAAAACAATCCGACCAGGTAATGCCGATTTATTTGCAGTTTTAACAATATTCAGAATATTTTTGTCATTTAAATACAAATTCCTATATTTGCAGTCCGAAATTAAAAAATAGAACATATTTAATACAAAATACAATGTCAAGAGTTTGCGAAATCACAGGAAAAAAAGCGATTGTAGGTAACAAAGTATCTCACTCGAATACAAAAACGAAACGTAAGTTCAATGTGAACTTGCAAGTGAAAAAATTCTATTTACCTGAAGAAGATAAGTGGTTGACGCTTAAAATTTCAACATCTGCTCTTAAAACAATCAACAAAAACGGTATTTCTGCTGTTGTAAAAGAAGCAAGAGCTGCTGGTTTCTTGAAAAAGTAATTATTACACCAACGGTATAAATTATATTTAAAAACGTTACTACTTTTGTAGTAACGTTTTTTTATTTGATGAAACTTGACTTTTGTAATCAAATATTTTGGTTTCATTAATCCTGCTAAATGCGGGAATTTTTATAGATACCTAAAACCATGAAATTAGCGAATACACTTTTTCTCCTTTGCATTTCAATCACCGGTTTTTCACAAAACTATGATAGCGATTTGCTTACCAAAGACTTCCACAAGGGGAGAAGAGAAGCGCTTCGCAATTTCCTGCCTGCCAATACCTGTGCGGTCGTTTTTGCGGGAGCTGAGCGCCAGCGTGCAAACGATACCAAGTTTATTTATCATCAAGATCCCAATTTTTACTATTTAACCGGATTAAATGAACCCAATGCGATGCTTATCATTTTTAAGGAAGAGCAGACCTTTTATGATACCATCAAAACCAATGAATTGATTTTTGTGCAAGACCGCGATCCGGCCAAGGAAGCCTGGATTGGTAAAATATTGGGAAGAGATGGTGTTATAACACAATTGGGCTTTGCAGCAGTGCTGCTAAACAGTCAATTTGCCGATTTTAAAACAGATTTCGATCGTTTTGATAAAGTATATCATCTGGATTTTATTGACGATGTACGTGATAATAAAAATGATAAGGGCGATTTATATAGTTTAATCAAGCATTTTCGAGCAAAAACAACCTATTCCAACAAAAACGTTGATTATTTGAGGCTGGCTGATTGGTTAGCCACCCTTCGTGAAATCAAACAATCTGAAGAAATGGTGTTGCTTCGCAAAGCCATTGAAATGACCTGTATGGCACACAATGAAGTAGGCCGAGCATTGGTGCCGGAGATGAAAGAATATCAGGCTCAGGCAGTGGTGGAATATATGTTTAAGAATCAAGGTTCTGAATATGTGGGCTATCCATCCATTGTGGGTGGTGGTGAAAACTCCTGCATTTTGCATTATGAAACCAACCGGAAGAAGCTGAGTGGGGGCGACCTGCTGGTGGTAGATGCCGGAGCCGAATACCACGGATATACCGCTGATGTGACCCGCACCTTTCCGGTGGATGGAACATTTTCCCCGGAAGAAAAAATCATTTATAACATTGTGCTGGAAGCCCAAGAAGCAGGAATCAAAGCCTGTGTTCCCGGAGCTGAATTTCGTGCCCCCCACAAGGCTGCCGTTGCTGTGATTCAAAAACGCTTGCTGGAATATGGAATTATTGCGAATGCAAACGATTTTTTAGACTACTTTTCCACGGAACCTCACATTACCTGGGCTTGGATGTACACGATCCCGGAAATTATGGTAAACTGACTCCCGGGAACGTGATAACGGTTGAACCGGGCATTTATATCCCTGCAGGATCCAAATGCGACCCGAAATGGTGGAATATTGGTGTTCGGATTGAAGACGATATCTTGATAACCACCGGAGCACCGGAAGTATTATCCGATAAAGTACCCAAAAAAGCGGAGGAAATAGAGGCGCTGATGAAGGAAGAAAGCCTGTTTAACAAAATAAAATAGGGGATACATCTAAAAATAGGAGCATACACCCATAATTTCACAAAATATATTGTGGATTTCAATTAAAAATTTTACATTTGCACTCCAATTTTGAAAAACAATAAATAAAATGGCAAAAAAAGGCAGCAGAATTCAGGTGATTATGGAATGTACTGAGCACAAAGACAGCGGTATGCCGGGAACGTCTCGTTACATTACAACTAAGAACAAAAAGAACACCACCGAAAGATTAGAGTTGAAAAAATACAACCCGATCTTGAAAAAAGTAACTGTTCACAAAGAAATTAAATAATTCGTTTATTGTGTAAAGACAGGTTCCGTGGAACTTTGGACTTTAAACTTTTAAACTTTAAACTTATACAAAATGGCTAAAAAGGTTGTCGCAACACTTAAATCTGGTAAAGGAAATAACTTTACTAAAGTGATTAAAATGGTAAAATCACCTAAAACAGGTGCTTACTCTTTTAAAGAAGAGATCATTCACAATGATCATATCCAAGATTTTTTGAAAAATAAATAATCTTCATTGATTCGTTTTATCTAAAGGCTTCTCCAAACAAGGGGAAGCTTTTATTGTTTATACATTTCCCTCTTTTCGGCATTCACCCAAAAGATCGGATACAGGAGATTTAATCGTTATGGGAATATTTAGTTTTTTTAGTAAGGAAAAAAAGGAAAGTCTGAATAAAGGACTCTTCGTTACCAAACAAAGTTTTTTCAGCAAAATCGCCAACGCGATTATGGGAAAAGCTACGATTGATGATGAGGTACTTGAAAATTTAGAAGAAATATTAATGACCTCTGATGTGGGAGTAGACACCTCTTTGCGCATCATCGATAAAATTAAAGAACGTGTTTCGAAAGAACGAAAAGTAGAAACAGAGAAGCTGAATGATCTTTTAAGAGAAGTGATTGCAGATTTATTGGTATCCAACGGACAAGAAGATAAAGCCGATTTTTCAACACCTGAAGGCAAAAAACCTTATGTAATTATGGTTGTTGGCGTTAATGGTGTTGGAAAAACAACCACCATCGGAAAACTTTCACATCAATTTCGGAATGCAGGAAAAAAAGTGGTGATTGGCGCTGCTGACACCTTCCGTGCTGCTGCCGTGGATCAAATAAAGATTTGGGCCGAACGTACGGATGCAATTTTAGTTTCACAAGGTATGAATGCAGATCCTGCTTCTGTTGCTTTTGATACATTAACGTCTGCTGTTGCAAAAGGTGCTGATGTGGTGATCATTGATACCGCTGGTCGTTTGCACAACAAAATTAATTTGATGACGGAATTGACCAAAATAAAAAACGTCATGAAGAAAATCATTCCCGATGCTCCTCATGAAATTTTATTGGTGTTGGATGGTTCAACCGGACAAAATGCAATTGAGCAGTGTAAGCAGTTTACGGCTGCTACCGATGTCAATGCATTGGCGATAACTAAATTAGATGGTACCGCTAAAGGTGGCGTAGCCATCGGTATTTCCGATTCGTTTAAAATTCCTGTAAAATACATCGGAGTGGGGGAAGGAATGGAAGATTTGCAAGTATTCAACAAACATGAGTTTGTGGATAGTCTCTTTAAACAATAATAAATCATTTTTTACTGTCAATACAAATGGCATTTTTTGAACCGGATAAATTAAAGCATACCATCGCACTGTCAGGCATTTTGCTACTAGCAGTTTTTTTATTGGTTGCGCTGTTTGGTTTTGTGCCCGCATTTTTAGGAGCGGTTATTTTTATATTATCTGTGCTCCCTTCATGAATTATTTAACTAAAAAAACAAAATTGAAACGCGGACTTGCAGCCATGATCGTGTTGGTGCTTTCTTTTTTGGTTATTTTAATTCCTGTTTTTTCAGTCACCTATCTTCTTACCGCTAAGGTTGCCAGCTTGTTTGCCGGTTCCGCTGATTTTTATTTGCAGATTCAGGAATTGAATAACTTGCTCAGCGCAAAATATAATTTCAATTTGCTCACGCAAGACAATCTGGTGTATCTACAAAATAGCATTACCAATTTTATTCCGAACATATTAGGACAAACATTGAGCATTTTGGCGGACATCGCCATTATGTATATCATTTTGTTTTATTTGCTGTTTACTGATGCAGATATCGAAAATTCAATCGAACGTTTATTGCCTTATAAAAAAGAAAATGCCAAACTGTTTGCCAAAGAATTAGTTTCCCAAACCTATTCAAATGTTTTGGGTTCTCCTTTATTGGCGATGATTCAAGGTTGTGCTGCAGCTTTCGGTTTTTGGATATTTGGATTGCAAGAACCCTTTTTCTGGGGAATGATTTGTGGTTTCCTCTCGTTTATTCCATTTGTTGGTTCGGGTATCATTTGGCTTCCTGCCGGATTAATTCAATTGTCGCAAGGTGCATACTGGCAAGGTGGTGCCATTTTGATTTATGGAATTGTGGTCATCACAAACATTGATAATCTTTTTCGATTGGTCTTTCAAAAAAATCGCGAATGTGCACCCACTTACGACCGTTTTTGGTGTCATTGTTGGCTTTAAATGGTTTGGTATTCCCGGATTTATTTTTGGCCCCTTATTGATTTCTTATTTGTTGATTATGATTAAAGTGTATCGTTTAGAATATGGCGATGACTTCTATAAATCAGCGGAGAAGGAAAGCTAAATACACTTGAATAAAGTCAATAGCTCACTAGTATTCGTTCGTCAGCTTTGAATAAACTATCTTTGTAAAAGATTAAAACAAAAAAATTGAAAACAAAAACATTAAAAAAAAATAAAGTGAACGTTGTTACACTTGGCTGTTCTAAAAATATTGTAGACAGTGAAGTGTTGATGGGGCAATTAAAAGCCAATAACTTTGATGTGCATCACGAAAGTACAGACGATGATTCCAGTATTGTGATTATCAATACCTGCGGATTTATCGACAACGCCAAACAAGAAAGCATTGATACCATTATCCGTTATGCGGATGCAAAAACTGCAGGATTGGTGGATAAAGTATATGTGACAGGCTGTTTGAGCGAACGCTATAAACCGGAGCTTCAAAAAGAAATCCCAAATGTGGATGGTTATTTTGGTACACGTGAATTGCCTCGTTTATTAAAAACATTAAAAGCTGATTATAAACACGAATTGGTTGGAGAACGTTTACTCACTACTCCCCACCATTTTTCATACTTTAAAATTTCCGAAGGTTGCGATCGACCTTGTTCTTTTTGCGCCATTCCCTTGATGCGCGGAAACCACATTTCAAAACCGATTGAAGAATTGGTAAAGGAAGCAAAGCATTTAGCAAAAAATGGAACAAAAGAATTAATGTTAATCGCTCAGGATTTAACCTATTACGGATTGGATCTCTATAAAAAGCGAAATCTTTCGGAATTGTTAAAACAACTTTCGGATGTCGATGGGATTGATTGGATTCGTTTGCATTATGCCTTTCCTGCCGGTTTTCCGATGGATGTATTGGATGTGATGAACGAACGTAAAAATATTTGTAATTACCTGGATATGCCTTTGCAACACATCAGCGACAATATGCTGAAGAGTATGCGCAGAGGAACGACCAAACAAAAAACAATCGATTTGGTGAATCAAATTCGTGATAAAGTGCCGGGAATCGCTATTCGAACGACTTTGATTGCTGGATATCTGGGTGAAACGAAAAAAGACCACGAAGAAATGTTGGAGTGGGTGGAACAATCTCGATTCGAACGTTTAGGAATATTCGCCTATTCACACGAAGAAAATACACATGCCTATTTGTTAAAAGATGATGTTTCTGCAAAAACAAAACAAGCGCGAACAGAAGCGGTAATGGCTTTGCAGATGGGAATCTCCTACGACTTGAACCAAAAGAAAATTGGAAATACGTACAAAGTGTTATTTGATAAAAAAGAAGGTGATTATTTTATCGGTCGCACCGAATTCGACTCTCCTGAAGTAGATAACGAAGTATTGGTGAAAGCGGATACCGATTATGTTCGGGTAGGAGATTTTGCGAACGTGAAAATTACGTCTGCCGAAGATTACGATTTGTATGGTGAAGTCGTTTAATCATCGATTTCTTTTCTTACCTATCTAAAAAGTAACTACATTCGACAAGCATGAAAAAGCTTGTTAAAATAAATCAAACCGATTTGTATCCTACCATTATCATGGACAAGGAAAGTGGTGTGTTTGAAATTAAAGGAGTTTCACTACCCTTGGATGGCAAAGATTTATACATGCCGGTACTCGACTTCTTGGACGAATACGTGCAAGCACCCAATAAAGTCACCTTGTTTGTTTTTAATCTGAAGTACTTTAATATTTCCTCTTCCAAAATGTTTTTGTTTATGCTTTATAAACTGAAAGAGCTGTATGATGCAGGAAACTCTGTTGTTGTCATCTGGTCGTACGATGATGAAGATATTCGTGAAGCAGGGGAGGACTTTCAGCACATGGTAGATATTCCATTCCAATTCAAGGAAGTGTTTGATGCTGTTAGTCATTAAACTTTTCCTTCTAATAGCATCAACTTTACTTTTAAAACAGCAGCTACGGTTAAACTATCCGTAATTTCACCTTCTTCCACCAGTTGATACAATTCATTAAAATGAATTTTTTTTACTTCTAATTGTTCATTGTCCTCCGGTTGTGCTTCTCCAAAACTCAAGTCTTGTGCAATGTATAAAATGCAAAACTCATCGCTTGCCGAATTGCTCAAATGCATCTCTTGTATTTTTGTCCATTTGGTAGCTGTTATTCCAGTTTCTTCCAATAATTCTCGTTTTGCCGAATCCAATTGGTCAACATCCCATTTGCCGCCACCTTCAGGTATTTCCCAAGAATATTGATTAATCGGATAACGGTATTGTCCGACTATCCAGGTATTATAATCTTTATCCAAAGCCAACACACCCAACGCCATGTTTTTGAAATGAATCACGGAATAGGTTCCCGGGTTGCCATTCGGATTTAAAACATCATGCTTGGTAAGTCCAATCCATGGTGAATCGTACACTTTTTCTGATGTTAAGGTTTTCCAAGGGTTGATGTGTTCGTTGCTCATACAAAAAGATTTTTTTACAAATTTAAAGGATTAATTGCATTTGGATTGTTGAATCAGGTGTATTTACATTTTATAGCATTTATAATCCTCATTTCCTTACCTTTGTTATTCAATTATGACGCTTAAAAAACACACGATTTCCTTCGAAGAAACAAAACAGTTTTCGAAACTGTTTTTAGATTATATAAGCGGAGAAACTAAACTCCGTTCTTTTTATGCGTATGCTCCTGAAATTGATTCGTTCAAACAAGCAATCGCAGATAAAGGAAAAGAGAACACCAACCGACAATTGTTAGTGGAAGTTCTTTTGGAACAGCATAAGAGCTTGAGCAACAATGCTCTGTCCATTCAAAACATTCAATTATTGAGGGACTCGAAAACATTTACAGTTTGCACTGGCCATCAATTATGTTTGTTTACCGGTCCGTTATACTTCATTTATAAAATTATCTCCACGATTAACTTAGCGGAAGCATTAAAAAAGAAATATCCGGAGCATAATTTTGTTCCGGTGTATTGGATGACTTCGGAAGACCATGATTTTGATGAAATTGCCTCCATTCACTTGTTTGGCAAAACATTAACATGGGAAACAAATGCCGGTGGAGCGGTTGGCCGACTAAATACTGTTTCTTTAAGCCCATTGGTTGCCGAATTGAATCAAATTTTAGGCACCTCCGAAAATGCAAAAGATTTAGGAGAATTGTTTTCGGAAGCGTATTTGAAAAATAACAGCTTGGCGGAAGCAACACGCTCTTTGGTGCATCATCTTTTTGCAGCTTATGGATTGGTTATTTTGGATGCGGATGATGCCCGTTTAAAATCAGAATTTGTTGACATTATCAAAGACGATATTTCAAATAATACCAATTTTAAAATCGTCAATAAAACTATTGCCGAATTAGAAAAAATCGGTCATAAAGCACAAGTGAATCCTCGTGAAATCAATGTGTTTAAATTGTCGGACAATAGTCGTGAACGTATTGAATCCGCCACTTCTGAAGTGTTAAATCTTTCTCCTGAAGTTTATAGCCCGAATGTCGTTTTACGTCCGCTCTATCAACAAAAAATATTACCCAACATTGCGTATGTTGGTGGTCCCGGTGAATTGGCATATTGGTTTGAATACAAAGCCATGTTCGATCATCATGGAATAAATTTCCCGATTTTGATGCCTCGTAATTTTGCTTTGTTAAGCGATGAAAAAGCGAGTCAGCAATTACAGAAATTAGGATTAATTCCTCAAGATTTGTTTAAAGATTTGGATGCTCTTACAAAAGAGTTTGTGAGTAAAAATGCATCATCCGATGTATCATTGAAAGAGCAGGAAGCACAGTTGGTGAAGTTTTACAAAGAATTAGCAGAGAAAGTGAGTGTTCTTGATCCTACATTAAAAGCAAGTGTGGAAGCGGAAGCGCAAAAAGCATTGGCCGGGTTGAAAAATATTGAGAATAAATTACTGAAGTCGGAAAAACAAAAGCAGGAAATAAATATCAATCAGATCAAAAAATTGAAAGATAAATTTTTGCCGGAAGGAATTTTGCAAGAACGATACGATAATTTTGCCCCCTATTATTTGAAAGCAGGCAAACAGTTTATCCCCGACTTAAAAGCAGCATTTGATCCGTTTGATTTTAAATTAATGATATTAGAATAGTCGATGTCTGCCACGAAGGCGGAAAGACGCTAAGAAATATTTTAGAATTAACAAAACAAAGAAAATAAAAAAAAGCTTGGCGCCTTAGCGACTTTGCGGCAAATAAAGAGGATTATTTTGGAAACACAACAACAAACATTATTAGAACAAGGAATTGAATTGCCATTGATGGAAGAATTTTATACCATTCAAGGGGAAGGCTTTCATTCGGGTAAACCTGCCTATTTTATCCGTGTTGGAGGATGTGATGTGGGTTGTCATTGGTGTGATGTGAAAGAAAGTTGGGACGCCTCCTTGCATCCCTTAACACATGTGGATGTGATTGTAGAAAATGCCAGTAAGTTTCCGGGTAAAGCAGTGGTGGTTACCGGTGGTGAACCCAGCATGTACAATATGGAATACATTACCAATGCTTTGAAAGCAAAAGGAATTCAAACGTTTATCGAAACATCTGGTGCATATTTATTGACCGGGAATTGGGATTGGGTCTGTTTGTCGCCCAAGAAAACAAGTGCTCCCTTGCCTGAAAATTTTAAGAAAGCGAATGAATTAAAAATGATCATTCACAATAAGCATGATTTTGAATGGGCAGAAAAAAATGCAGCCCTTGTTTCACCCGATTGTAAATTGTTTTTACAACCCGAATGGAGCAAAAGCAAGGAGATGATGCCATTTATTGTTGATTATGTTATGGCGAATCCGAAATGGAATGTTTCGTTGCAAACACATAAATACATGAACATTCCATAGTTGGAATGATAATTGGAACATTCAATTCACTTTTCTAAGTGTTATTTTAAGACATATACTATGAAGAAAATTATTTTTTTATTTTTTGCATCCATTGCCATTGTTTCCTGTAAAGCGCAATTGCCTCCAGGTGAATATACATCTACCAATAAAAAGGCGATTTCTGCTTTTGAAAGCGCCATAAAGTATTATCAGGCCGGAAAAGATGCAGAAGCTGAAAAGGAAGTGTTAAAAGCCATTGAAAAAGATCCCAATTTTATTGAGCCTCATTTGTTGTATGCTGAAATTCTTCAGGTGAAACGTCAAACCGAAAAAGCCATTGACGAATATGTAAAAGCCATTTCTATCAACCCGACTTTTAATTTAAGCAATTTTTATAACCTTGCTAATTTGGAAGTCAGCATTGGTCGTTATGAGGATGCAAAAAAGGATTATGAACGTTTTTTGAAAAAACAACACATCAATCCCGATGCAAGAGAATCGGCAGAGCGTAGTTTGGCGAATTGCAATTTTGCCATCAATGCCATGAAAAATCCGGTTCCGTTTGATCCTAAAAATATGGGTTTGGCCATCAATACCAATTTGGATGAATATTTTCCTGCTGTTACTGCAGACGAACAAACCTTGTTGTACACACGAAACAATCGGAATGAAGCGAAACCTTTGCAGGAAGATTTTTTAATCAGTAAAAAGGCTGATAATGTTTGGCAAACTTCCACATTGATCGGGAATGGAATTAATACAGAAGGAAACGAAGGTGCTCCTTGCTTGTCGGTTGACGGTCAATTGTTATTTTTTGTAGCCTGCCAAGAAAAGGCTGATGGAACTTATGCAGGTGGTAGAAGAGGACTTGGTAGTTGTGATATTTTTTATTCTGAAAAAGTAGGTGAAAAATGGGCAACACCTTTTAATATTGGTAGTTCCATCAATACCAATCAATATGAAACACAACCTTCTTTTTCTGCAGATGGAAAAACACTTTATTTTGTGAGCAGACGACCGGGTGGAATTGGTGAAACTGATATTTATGTATCGACACTCAACGTAAATGGTGTATGGAGTGCCGCTCGTAACCTCGGTCCAATGATTAACACGCCCGGCAAAGAAGAGTCCGTATTTATTCATCCCGATGGAAAAACCTTGTATTTCGGTTCAAACGGACATGTAGGAATGGGGAATTTGGATTTATATGTTTCTCGAATGGATGAGAAAGGGCAATGGCAAACGCCTGTGAATTTGGGCTATCCAATCAATACGTATGGTGATGAAAATAGTATTCTTGTTGCTGCTTCCGGAAACGTAGCGTATTTCGCTTCGAATAGGGTAGGCGGACAAGGTGGATTGGATTTGTATCAATTTGATTTGTACGAAGGTGCTCGTCCGGGTAAAGTAACGTATGCGAAAGGGAAAGTGTATGATATCAAAACAAAAAAACCGCTGGGTGCTCACTTTGAATTGATTGATTTGGAAACAGGATTGGTGATGATGGAATCCAATGCCAACAGCGGCAACGGTGAGTTTTTAATGTGTTTGCCGATTGATAAAAATTATATGTTGAATGCCTCCATCGATGGGTATTTATTCTTTTCGGAGAATTATGCGCTGAAAGAGTTAGCAGATCAAATGAAACCAATTGTTTTGGATGTGCCGATGCAGCCCATCGAACTGGAAAACATTATGGAGTTAAAAAATGTGTTTTTCGAAACAGCAAAATTTGATTTAAAACCTCAGTCAAAAGCAGAGTTAGATAAAGTGGTTGCATTCCTAAATAAAAACAAAACCATTAGCGGGGAGTTGAGTGGACATACAGACAATGTAGGTGATAAAAAAATGAATCAGGTGCTTTCGCAAAATCGTGCAAAGGCGGTGTATGATTATTTGATTGCCCATGGAATTGATGCCAAGCGATTAACCTACAAAGGTTATGGTGACACCAAGCCAAAAGTAGCCAATGATACCGATGAACACCGTCAAATGAACAGAAGAACAGAGTTTAAAGTATTGGGAAAATAAACATCAACCTCGATCCCTCTCCTTGAAAAATGGAAAGGGTGCGGCTTTGGAGCCAGCATCTTCATTCAAGAATATTCTTTCGAAGTGTTATTTTGGTATAAAATTTGCTCCTATAATTCGAAAAAAACAGATCTATGAAAAAATACATTTACATCCTACTACCAATCTCTATACTTTTATTTTCTTTTATCAAACAGGAGCCCTTAAAAAAGGAGCAATTGATTCAGCCACAAGAGTTGGCAAACATGATTAATAATCCAAAAGCTGTAAAGCCGGTTATTTTTAATGTTGGGCCGGTGGATCAAATCAAAGGTGCAATCAATATTGGTGCAGTGAATTCGGAAGAAGGAATGAAAAAACTAAAGTTCGAAACAAGTAAAATTGCTACCGACAAAGAAATTGTAGTGTATTGTGGCTGTTGCTCTTCTGATAATTGTCCGAATATTCGTCCTGCTATCAAGCACCTAAACGACAATGGTTATAAAAAAGCCAAGGTGTTGAACATTCCGGTTGGAATTAAAGAAGACTGGGTTCAAAAAGGTTTCCCGATAGAAAAATAACAATTTCTATTCAAAATATATTTTGAATGACATGATGACTTTCGATTCTTTTTCGGAAGGTTCTACTACCATGTCGTAATAGTTTTTGTGTTTGTCGGCTATCAGGTATTTATATTTTTCGCCCGGTTTGCTGAAGTTTTTGCGGGTGCCGTTGTTACTTTCAACAAATTCAATTTCAAATTCACAGTCGTTGATCCATTTGAAGTATAATTTGGAATAGGTGCCATCTTTAAAATGATCAATCCAAAAGCCATCTTTAATTTCAACGATTACGCTGTCACCATTGTGTTCAAGATAGGCTAATCGTTTGTAGGTCGTAATTTGTTTACATACAGGATCTTTTAATTTTGTTTTTGGAATTTTCTTGAGTTGTTTCCAATCTCCTTGTTGGGGTTCCATTTTATCAATAATGGCTTTAAACTCTTTGCAGTTGCGTTGCAGGCGAAAGTAAACACTTTCCCAGATTTCCTTTTTTTTATCTTCCGGGTATTTCGCCATGAAGGGAAAAAGGTGTTTTTGAAAGGCGATCCCCAATTGTAATGAATCGGGATAATTGTTGGAAGCAATAATGGTTTTGCAAATTTCATTCACCAACGAATCTTTTTGCTCCATGGTTTGTGCGAATGCATGAAAATTAAAAACGATTAAAAAGAGGAATAGAATTTTTTTCATAGAGATTGGTATTCAAATATAAAAAGATGTAATGGTAAAGATAGCGAATTACGAGATATCTATTTCCTATTCAATAAAACTCAGCTCCGAAACATTCATCTCCTCCAAGCCAACTTTTTTTCTTCGTTCATTAAGCTTCGTTGGATCTTCAATCGGGTAATAAAGGAATTTCCGTTGTGCTTCATCGATTTTGAATTGCGTTCCATACACTTGTTTTTCCTTTTTAGCCACTTTTATTTTGTCCACAAAAAAGGCTACATCGGTCCAATCGAGTTCGCCTTCATCGGCAGCATCAATTATTAGTTTGTAGTATTTCTCTTTGTACTCAAGGTTTGCGGAGCTAATGATGGAGAAAGCAATGGCATAGTCATTTCCTACCAAAGTTTTTCCGGGATATCCAAACATAGAAATCAGGTTGTTTAATTCATCCAATATTTGGGAGGTATGCAAGGCATTCAAGGATTTAGCGCGTTGAAGCTGCGGGGAGTTTTTTCCGAAATTGGTTTCTGCCAATCGAACGCTGTCGTGGTATTTATAAATATCCACATTCATTTTTTTTAAAACAGCCACCAACGAATCGTTGATTCCGGGTTTGGGGTTGAAATCGATTTCCGAAATTTTTGTTCCATTTTCATACACTTGCTTCTTTACAAGTGTTCCGGTGCTGTCGTATACCAGCCAGTCGCCATAGTAGAAAAAATGCAATACTTTTTCTTCCTGAACAATTTTTGCTTTGCCTTGTTTTTTTATTTTACCGTTAGTATGGTAATAGGTGGTGTAGATTTTCGACCAGTGGTATTTTTCTTTTTTGTTGAGTGCTCCGTTTTTATCGTAGTACTTCCAAGTGCCTTTTGGGATGCCTTTTCGGTAGCGACCGGTATTGTCAATTTGTGTTTTTGTAGAATCGGAATAGATGATCCATTTCCCTTGTCGCTCTTTGTTTTTAAAACGATTTATTTTTTGAGAATAGGAGAGGAGTGGAAAAAATAATAGGAGTAGGAGTATGACTTTTTGAGCCTTGAATGATACGGCTTTCTGTTGATAAAGATTTCTCGACTTCGCTCGAAAGGACATTCTAACTGGAAATTTAGTGTGATACGACTTTTAGTAGATAACATTTTTATACTACTTATAAATCAATTGCTCATCAATTTACAAAAACTCCTCCAACACACCTAATCCTTGTCGGATGATTTCAAATTCACCTTCGCTGCAATCCACAACGGTGGATGCTTCATTGTTTCCATAGCCACCGGCAATTACAATGTCGACAATGTCTTTATACTTTTCGTGAATCAATTCGGGGTCGGTGGTGTATTCAACAATTTCATCATCATCGTGAACGGACGTGCTCATGATGGGATTGCCCAATTGTTTTACAATTTCCAAACAAATGGTATTGTTTGGTATTCGAATTCCTACGGTCTTTTTTTTGCTTTTAAATAATTTGGGAACATTGTTATTGGCTTCCAGGATAAAAGTAAACGGGCCCGGCAAAGCTTTTTTCATTACTTTGTAAGTAGCGGTGCTGATGGGTTTGGTGAAGTCGGCAAGGTGACTTAAATCGGAGCAGATGAATGAGAAATTGGCTTTTTCGGGATCAATGCCTTTTATTTTACAAACACGTTCCACAGCACGTTGTTTGTTAATGTCACAACCAATTCCATAAACCGTATCAGTAGGATAAATGACAACTCCACCATCACGCAAGCATTTTACTACTTGTGCAATCTCATCGTAATTCGGTTTTTCAGGATTGATTCGTAGAAGCATTGTTTTATTGTTTCGAATGCTTGTTTGGATAAAAACCCCTCTCCGTTTGGAGAGGGGATGGGGTGAGGTTTTATTTCTTCGCGTCAGCCAAAAACTGTGCTAATCCGCTATCCGTTAAAGGGTGTTTAAGCAAAGCTGTAATTGCGCTTAACGGGCAAGTAACAACATCGGCACCAATTTGTGCACAGTTGATGATGTGCATTGGGTGACGAACAGATGCTGCTAAAATTTCTGTTTCATAAGCATAGTTATCATAAATCAAACGGATGTCTTCAATCAAACGTAATCCGTCTGTAGAAACATCATCCAATCGTCCGATAAATGGAGAAACATACGATGCACCAGCTTTAGCTGCTAACAAAGCTTGTCCGGCAGAAAACACCAATGTGCAATTGGTACGAATTCCTTTTTTAGAAAATATTTAATGGCTTTCACACCATCTTTAATCATTGGAATTTTTACAACAATTTGTTTGTGCAATTTTGCCAATGCTTCGCCTTCCTTTACCATTCCAGCAAAGTCAGTTGAAATAACTTCTGCACTTACGTCACCGGTAACAATTTTACAGATGTCGACATAATGTTTCAGGATGTTTTTTTCTCCTTTGATTCCTTCTTTCGCCATCAATGATGGGTTGGTGGTTACGCCATCCAAAACACCTAAGTCTTGTGCTTCTTTAATTTGTGCAAGGTTTGCTGTATCAATAAAAAATTTCATATGTTTTTGATTTGTTAATTGACTGAATAGTAAAAATCTTTTAGATATTAGAAAAAATTACTAAGGCTTCGCATCGAAATGGCGAGGTTATATTCTTCGCAAATATATTGGAAACTATACAGAAAAAGAAATATGGAAAAGTCTTGATAAGTAGATGAGGGGTAAAAAAGAAGGGGTAAGCTACCTCTAGCACAGCGCTCAACCTGGTACCTTTGCTTGCTTCCGCACCTGGAGGGTTAAAGGGAGCTGCTTGTAAAGGACTTACCCCGGCACGAAAGTACGAATTTTATTTAATTTGAAAAGGAATTTTTTTAAGAACGTCATTGCGAGTCGCTTTTAGCGTGTTGTGGCAATCTCTCAGGATTGGAATCGTTTTACCAACAAAGAGTAATTCGTTCCCATGTTAAAAATCCTTAATTCTCTCATTGAGATAAGCAAAATCTAACAGATCTATATTCGCAATTTGTCTATATTGGGAACATTTCAGTTGTAATTCCTTTATATAACGAAGAAGAGTCCTTACCGGAATTGTGCGAATGGATTGAGCGGGTAATGACTACCTTTTCTTATTCCTACGAAGTTATCTTAATTGATGATGGCTCTAGAGACAAATCTTGGACTGTGATTGAGGCTATTTCTGCTAAAAATCCTAATATTAGAGGAATAAAATTCCGTAGAAATTATGGTAAGTCAGCTGCTCTAAACGTTGGTTTTGAAGCGGTACAAGGCGATGTGGTTATCACTATGGATGCCGATTTGCAAGATTCACCAGATGAAATTCCTGAATTGTATAAGATGATTGCGGATGATGGATTGGATTTGGTTTCCGGCTGGAAGCAAAAGCGCTACGATCCTCTTTCCAAAACAATTCCAACAAAATTATTCAACTGGGCAACCAGAAAAGCCAGTGGAATCAATAATTTGCACGATTTTAACTGTGGATTAAAAGCCTATAGCAAAGATGTTGTCAAAAATATTGAAGTTTATGGTGAAATGCACCGTTACATCCCTGTTATTGCAAAATGGGCAGGCTTTACAAGAATAGAGGAGAAGGTGGTTCAACACCGTGAACGCAAATATGGAGTAACCAAATTTGGTTTGGAGCGCTTTATCAATGGGTTCCTGGATTTAATGTCGATCACTTTTATTTCAAAATTCGGAAAACGACCAATGCACATTTTTGGTTTCTGGGGAACCTTGTCATTCCTTTTAGGTGGTGGACTTTCCCTGTATTTGATTATCGAAAAGATGTATAAATCGGCATACGCTATTCCAACTCGTGATGTGACTGATAAACCTTTATTTTATTTGGCTTTGGTAGCCATGATTATTGGTACTCAATTGTTCTTGGCAGGCTTTATTGGAGAACTTATTTCCGCAGTTCTTCGGACAGAAACAAGTACCAAATCGAAAAAAGCTTTAATAGTAGGTTAATTCATTCAACAAGTTTCGCTAAACTCCTTAATTTATTGGTTAAATTCTTTTGTTTAGCAGACAAATATTCTAATTTCGCATCCCCAATTTAAAAAAGGAAAACTACTCTCTATGAAAACAAAGCAATAAAAGATTTTTGACACTTCTTGTGTCTGATTGCTGTTTATTCATTTTCTCAATCTTCTTACAATAAAGATTCCCTGATTAGCGTCAAAATAGCTGATTTAACTACTTTCTGGAAAAAATACAACGATATTTCCAATGCGCGTCCGACTTTTGAAAGTTATGCGGTTATCCCTGATTTGTATGCCATCAAAGCAGTTGATTCAGTTTCTATGACCGATTATCAGAAAAAAGTAAACGATGCAAAAATGCCATTGTGAAACAGGATTTTGGTTTGGATGCCAACGCCAGCTACCTGGAAAATTTTAATCCTGATTTAATGCAGATGATAATTTAGCTTATACACAGAAGGTTTCAGGCCGGTGTAGATTGGAACATCCTTTCTGATGGAATTATCAGCAATCGTTACAAACAACAAATTCTTAAAAACGAAAATGCCATCAATTCGTTAAAGCCGAAAACGAAAATTGCCGGTGACGATTACATTGCCATTTCTCATAAAATCATTTATGCATTCAATATCCATAAGTTGAAATTATTGGAAAAACGTCAGCAAATTATCGATGATAAAATTGCAATCGCAAATGAATTGTATTTGTTAAAGCATTTACCTCGTATTGAATTGTTAAACATTATGCAACAGCAAGTAGATATTGGGAGCATGAACCAAATCTACAAAAGCTATAACGATCAGTTGGCGATGCAAATCGACCCCAAAACATTGCCTCAAAATGTGCTGCCATTGTTTGATGTGGATATTTCCAAAACGTTTACCTACAGTGAGAACAAAGTTGCAAACGACAGCATCCTCAAATTACAAATTGAAAATTTAGAATTGGCAAACAAGCCGTTGAGCGATATTCGTTTGAATACTCAGTTGCGTTACAACTATTATGATTTGGTAACCAATTCGGTTGCAAACAGAAGTTTTATGTCGGCCGGCATTGGTGTTTCTGTTCCTATTCCATTGGGCATTAAAGCAAATAAAAATGTTGTTTCTGCACAAGCGAAATTATTGGAATACCAGCAACAGGAGGCTGCTTCAACAAATGAAACCGATTTGTTGAATTCGTTTTATGAATTCAGATATAAATTGAAGCAATACAATAACTTTTTTGAAAAACGTAAAAAGTATGAAGAGTTAATTCGTGTAGAACGCGTAAAAGAAAAATTCGGAAATTTTGAATTTAATCCGCTTGCTGCTTTGAATTTGCTGGACGAAGTATTGGCAGTAGATATTGAACTCTTGGATTTACAGCAAGAAATGTATTTACAGTTGCTGGATATCAACGCAAAAGTTCCTGGTTCAGATGTAGCTTCTTTCATTCAACCTTACAAAGTAGATACTTTAAAAATCGTTCACGAAAAAACGGACAAAGCCTTGTATATCTGGTCGGAGGCACAAACAAAATACACAGCTGAATACATTGAAGAATACATTCGTTTGAATAAAGTTTCTACAGCAATCATTTCCTTGAGAAAAGACCAAGCTAACAAAGCAGAGGCCTTGAACCTGTTTTTGAAATTGAAATCGAAAGGTGTTCAATCAGAATTGTTGGTTGGAAATAATAAATTACTTACTGCCAAAGATCCTTCTGTTTATTTGGATTCGATTACTTCCGGAATTGATTTGAAATTAATTTCTGCACTTCATTTGGATGTGGAGCCGCATGTATTAAGCGATTATGATACCAACAAAGAAAAGTATTTGAATCAGTATGTGGAATTGTTGAAAAAGGCAAAAATCTATTGTACTCAAAAAGGAATTAAGTTAACGGTATCTATTCCTGTTTTCTATCCTGAAAACATTTTAAAAGATATTTATGCGCAAGCGGATTTAGTGTATCTGATGGCTTATGAGCATCCGGATGCAGAGTTTATCATCCGTAAAATAAAAGAAGAATTTTCGTTGGATGCATCCAAAACGGTGATTGCTTTGCGCGCGAAAGATTTCAAGAACAGAACAGAATGTGAGAAATTAATTAATGAATTAAGCTTAACGCTTCGAACCTCCAAATTTGCATTGCACGATTTGGAGACATTTGTAAAGCTGGATGAATTAAGTGTTATACAGGAAAAGTAAAAACAAACTATTTTGAAAAGTGTAGATTTTAAACGGAAAGATTCCGTTATCAGAGTTGTAAACGAGGATTTTAAGAAACCCAAACGAAATTGGGATCGGGTGATCTATATCGTTTTCTTATCGTTGGTAGCATTTTTTATCGGCTACTATGCCATCAGTAAAATCTTTTTTATTCAGGCAGACGGACAAGTGCTTTTTGAAAATGTGAGCATTCGTTTAACTGATGATTGCCGGATTTTGGCATATCAGAAAGATGAAGGCGATACCGTAAAAGTAGGTGACTCCTTATTTACCTATACGTTGGATAAAGATAATTTATGGGGAAATATGGCATTGAATGGCAACATCAGTGCTACCAGCTACGACAATGAATGGGACTGGATTGAAAAAGAGAAATATGCCTTGATGAAAAAGGTGGCTTTAAACAAAATTGATATCACCGAATCAACCGCATTAATTGGTAGTTATAAAAGCGAAATTCAACGTTTACAAAATGAAATCGTATTGGATGTATTACCCAAAAATCGCTTGGAATATGTACAAAACGAAATATTACGTCTGAATACAGCCATAGCAAAACTGAACAGCGAGAACAATCAATTGTACGGTTTACTGAAACAGTTGAATAGCATGGTGAAAACGGCACGTGTGAAAAGTACAAAAACAGCTTCTATTGGTGGTGGTGGAAATGGGGATGCCGATGAAAATGGGATTCGTGTTTTTTATTCCCCCATTGATGGAACAGTAACTCGAATCTATACACGTCAATTTGAAGTAGCGCTTAAGTCGGAGCAAATTATGGCCATCCACAAAAACACACCGATGTATGTGAAAGGCTTCTTTGAACAAGCGGATTTAAATTACTTTCATGAAGGTGATTTGGTGAATATTGAATTTCCCGATGGAACAGAAAGTAAAGGAATCATCAAACGATTCTATTATTCAACCTATCCATTGCCGGATGAGTTTCAAAAACGGTATGAACCTACAACACGTACGATTGCTGCAGATATTTACCCTGTGAGCGATAGTGAATACGAGCATTGGAGAGCATTTTTTAAAATGGGTGTTTCAGTTACTAAGTTTAAATACTAAAACTAGAAGTCAAGATGAAATTTGATAAAATAGAAATAGTTGACAATAAAATTGAGTTTGAGAATTTATTGTTTTATACCGTTGATAGTGGTTCTAGTTTAAAAATTGAACATTTAATGGGATACGATGCATTGATTGTGGACGCCCGCGACCACGATTTTGCGCGCTACATCATTAAAAAAATTCGTACCCATTACAATCCTGAGTTTTACTTAAAACCAATCTTTTTAATCAATTATAAAGAGTCGAAAGATCCATTTTTAAATTATTTACACGATGGATTGGTGTATTCGTATGATCAAATCAAGGATTTTGCTGAAATTGTCAAACAAATTTTCTTCAAAACAACACAGCTCGATTATCAATTGATTCCGTCATTTGAGGCGCAAACAATGAAGAAGGTGTTGAATTATATGTATACTCGGGAGTTAAAAACCTTAAAACCGTATGTGGATCTGAACTCCATTATCGGGTATACCTTTCCTGAAATATCTGTTCATTTTGATAATGCAGAAGAAGCACAGGTATTGGAGATTTTTGATTGGGCAGAGCGTGAAGGCTTGATTTGGCCGGATTTTCACGAACGCATTTACTTATGCAACCAATGCAGCAGTGGTTTTTTAAGTTACCGTGAAGTTTGTCCGCATTGCAACTCTTCCAACTCTAAATCCGAAGATTTGGTGCATCATTTTCCTTGCGCATTTATTGGTCCGATTTCAGACTTTAAAAACCCGATTGATAATACATTAACATGTCCGAAATGTAACAAAGGACTTCGTCACATTGGTGTAGATTACGATAAGCCGTCTATTATTCACCATTGCAACAGTTGCGACAATAACTTCCAGGATTTCCTCGTGAAGGCTAAGTGTATTTCTTGTACGCAAGATATCGAAGTTCAATATTTAATTCCGAAGTCAATTAACGTTTATAAGTTGACTAAAAAAGGCAGAGCTGCTGCAACGAATGGTTTCTTGTCATCCGGACAAGAGATTGAAGATATTTTTGGAACGATTAATATGGCAACATTTAAAATTATGTTGCATTATGAATTGGAACGTATCAAAGCGAATCCTTCGCAGAAAACCAGCATCGCATTGATTAACCTGGAAAATATTTTCGAATTGTATAATAAAATTGGAAAGAAGGCAGAAAAAACCTTGCTAGAAGATTTGGTGAATATGATTCGTGAAAATATTAATGCTGCTGATTTTATTGCCTTTGAAAACTCTTCAACCTTGTATTTAGGTTTGATCAATTCGGATTCGATGAAAGCAGAGCAGCAATTGATGCAACTCAGCATTTTAATCGAAAAAGTAATCAAAACTAATTTCAATGGTTTTGATGTAAAAGTGTTGCACAAAGGTCGCATATTGCATACCCATTCCAAGGCAGAGATTCAATTGCAGGAATTAACAACTGATTTGTTCGACTAATGTTAATGCGTTTCATAGATGAGTTTTACAACTATGCAACTTCGGTCGATGGCGCCAAGCTGTTCCGGATGTTCTGGTTCTTCTTTGTCTTTGAATTTTTCCGATTCTTCCTTATTGAAATCACTACCCTTGTACTTTGGAAGTTCACCAGTTTCTTTCGCAAGACGCGAATTGCCGATGCACGATTAACACTTCTCGAAAAAAATCCGTTTGTGTCAATCATTGTTCCCGGAAAAAATGAAGGGAAACATATTTATAAACTAGCGAACTCCTTAAAAGAGCAAACCTATCAGAATTTCGAATTGATTGTCATTGATGATGGTTCAGATGATGCGACTCCAGAAATTTGCAGAAGTTTAAAAAAATCGGGGTATATCGATACCTATTTAAGGAATGATGTAAGAGGAGGGAAGGCCTCTGCAGCCAATCTGGGCTTGCGCTATTCACGTGGTCAATACATCATCCATCTGGATGCCGATTGTTCGTATGATCGTGATGCCATTGAGAATATTTTGGTTCCTTTTTATTACGATTTGAACATTGGCGCGATTGGTGGAAATGTGCAAGTGCGAAATTATAAAGATAGTTTATGTGCTACGTTGCAAGCCATCGAGTACATGGATACCATTTCGGTGGGTAGGATTGCCTCCAGCGAATTAGGAATTTACCGTGTTATTTCCGGTGCATTCGGAGCATTTAAAAAAGAGGCACTTGACCGTTTGGGTGGTTGGGACATTGGTCCGGGTTTAGATGGCGACATCACCGTAAAAATCAGAAAGCTGGGTTATAAAATCCATTTTGAACCTTCAGCTGTTTGTCAAACAAGCGTTCCGGATACGTTTAAGAAACTGATCAAACAGCGTTTGCGTTGGGATAAATCACTGATTCGTTTTCGTTTGCGTAAACACCGCGATGTGTTTTATCCGAACGATTCCTTCCGTTGGTCCAACTTTATATCCTTCGTAGAAAACATTACTTATAATTTAATCCTGAATGTAAAATGGTATTTTTATATTTTCGATATGATTATTAATTTCGGATCTCAATTGTTTTTTATTCTTCCGATGAACATCTTGTTATATACGGTCAACAACATCATTAAATTTTTGGTGTTTTCTCCATTCCGTGATCGTAAGAACGAAACGGTTTCTTATTTTATGATTTACCTTCCGTTGATGGTATTCTATTTTGGTTATTTCTTGCGTATTGTTAGAACCACCGCCTATGTACAGGAGTTATTCTTCAAAGCATCGTATAAGGATAATTGGAATCCTGCGAAGTCGTCAGCACATGCAAAAGCATTAAAGCTTTAACTTACTTATATATTAAGAAGAGTGTAGGTCGTTTAGCGATTTCCGGAATTTGTTTTTTCCATTCCCCAATACTTTTTGTTTTGATAAATTCCGTTGGAAGTGTTATATCGCAGGCAATGCACAATCGTGTTTTCGGTTCGCATGAGGCAAGAACATCTTCAAGAATATGCATGTTGCGATAAGGCGTTTCGATAAATAATTGTGTTTGACTTTTATTGTAAACCAATTTTTCTAATTCTTTTATCTTCTTGATTCGTTCACCTCTTTCTTTGGGTAAGTATCCATTGAATGCAAAGCTTTGTCCGTTAAATCCTGAAGCCATTAATGCAAGTAGGATGGAAGAGGGGCCAACGAGGGGAACCACTTTGATATTATTTAAATGCGCGAGACGAACCACTTCAGAACCTGGGTCGGCAACACCTGGACAACCAGCTTCGGAAATTACACCAATGTTTTTGCCTTCTTGAATGGAATTTAAATAGGCGGATATTTCAACAGGCTGAGTATGTTGATTGAGGGTATGTAAAACAATTTCTTGCAAAGGCTTTTTTATTCCTAAACGTTTGAGATAATGTCGGGCTGTTTTTTCATTTTCAACGATGTATTCATCAATGGTGTTGATGAGTTCGTAGATTTTGGTCGGAATAACCTCTGCCGTTTCAGCATTTTCGCCCAGCGTTGTTGGGATAAGATAAAGGATACCTTTTGAAATCATTTTATGATTTAATTAAAGTGGATGCAATTTGTGTGCATACACGGTCTAAAAGTACAAAAACATCTTCAAAGCCTTGTTCGCCTCCAAAATAAGGATCGGGAACAGCCCTGTTTTCGTTTGGATACAATCGATTTAAGATGAGTTCTACTTTTTTAATATCCTTTTCATCTCTAGCCAATGCAATTACGTTTGTATAGTTGGAGCTATCCATTACAAAAATGGTATCAAATTGATCAAAATCTTCTTGGGTGAATTGCCGGCCTTTTAATTTAGAAATGTCGACACCATGTTTGAAGGCGTTGGCAACAGTTCGTTTGTCGGGGTGCTCACCAATATGATAATTTGAAGTCCCCGCAGAATCAATAAAAACAGAAATGCCAAGTTGATTTGTTTTTTCTCGAAGTATGCCTTCTGCAAGAGGAGATCTGCAAATGTTTCCAAGGCATACCATTAAAATTTTTTGCATAAACAATTAGTCTTTTAAAGGTGTGAATTTTAAGAGATAATAGGTTCCGGGTTGATCAATACGTTCGATGGTACCATTTAGCTGGTTCGCTAAAATTTTAATCAATTCTAATCCGAGTGTTGAATTGCTGGATTCTAATAAACTTAAATCATATCCTTTACCATTATCACCAATGGTAATGGAGTATTCTTCTGTTTTAGGAGATTTGTGAAGAATGATTTCAATTTGTCCGTTTTCAACATCTTTAAACGCGTATTTAAATGAATTGGAAATAATTTCATTTAATAATAATCCTAGTGGGATAATCGTATTGAGATTAAAATGTTGAACCTCTAAATCCAGTTTAAGTTTAATTTCTTTGTCGATGCTGTAGGTATCAATTAAATTTTCAACCAGCATGTTCAAGTATTCTTTACGTTGATATTGCCGTAGTCGGTTGATTTGTATAGCTTTTCGTGCACCAAGGAAATGGTTCTGATTCGGTTTCTGATTTCACGGAAGAGCTCCGCTGATTTCGGATCATTCACATAATCCGACTGAATATTAATTAAGCTATTGATGATTTGTAAATTATTTTTTACACGGTGGTGTACTTCTTTTAAAAGAATTTCATTTTCATCCCGTTGCTTAATAATTTCTGCAGTTCGTTGAGCAATAATTTTTTCTAATCGTTCCAAATACAATTCGTGTTTGTGCTTTCTGTATTCGTTGTATAGGTAGATTGCACCTGCTAAACCGAGGACGCAAAAAACGATGAACCACCAAGTGGTCCAGAAGGGAGCTTTGATCTCAAATGTAAATTCTTGAGCTTTTTCTGTTTTTATACCCGCTTTGGTTTCAGCGGTTACCATGAATTTATATTTGCCCGGAGGCAAGTTGGAGTAGGTGGTAGAGCTTAATTTATTTAACGGGCTCCATTCTTTATCAAAGCCTTCCAGCTTAAAACTGTAGCGTATATTTTCAGGAGATGTTTTGCTCAATGCGGCAAAGTCGAATGTGACGTGGTTCTCATTGTGAGCAAGCACCAGATTGATTGGAAGTTGAAACCATTCGGATAAAGTATCGGAATAGTTTTTCCAATCTACTTCATCATAAAATAATTTTATTTTAGTAATGTTTAAGGTTGGTATTTCCGGTTTTCGGATAAGCTCTTCTTGAGGATCAAACTTAATCGCACCTTTAATGGTTCCGAACCAAAGGGCGCCATTCCAATCGATGCAGGTTGCCCTTGAATTACATTCAATGCCTTTAAAGCCTTCTTCTTTTCCGTAATTACGAATGAAATCAATTTCGCCTTTTTCATTCAAAATGATTTTATCCAATCCTTTATTGGTACCCACCCAGATATTTCCCAAACGATCGGTATTTAATAAATATACCGTTCCGGAGGCGAGTCCTTCTTTGGTGGTGATGCTAATAAATTTGTTGCCATCAAATCGAGCGACACAATTATCTGTTCCCACCCAAATGGTTCCGAATTTATCAATGACCATACTTCCTGCGTAGGAGTTACAAAGTCCATCTTGGATTCCATACCTTTTTGTTACTTTTCCTTTGTTTGCAACAAAAACTCCTGCACCAGTTCCAATCCAAATTGCATCATTTTTATCTTGCACAAAAGAGTATACATTTTCATTTCCTAAACCCTCAGCAGATCCAAAGGGTTTGAATGTTTTTCCATCGTATACAAATGCAAAATGTCCTCTTGTGCCAATCCAGATATTTCCATTTTTATCTTCGAAGATGGCACGAATATTTTCGCAGTTAGGAACATTCATTTGTTGGAAGTTGCTTCCATTGTATTTTATTAAACCCTTCGTTGTTCCAATCCATACATTTCCTTTGGAATCAGAATAAATAAAACGGGCTTCTAATTCTGTAATGTTGCTGGTTTTAGAAATGTTTTCAACGGACTTTCCATCGTATTTAAAAATGCCATGTAAGCTGGTTCCTACCCAGATATTCCCTTTTTTATCCGCACAAATTGCAAAAATATCTTTCTCTTTTAGTCCTTCCAGATTTTCGAAATAGGTAAACGCTTGGTTGGTAAACTTCACCAATCCACCGCCACTGGTGCCAAACCAAAGATTTTCTGATTTGTCTTCAAAAATGGTACTTGCATTGTCAACTGACATACCATTGGTTTGATTAAAATTGGTGAGTTGAAGGTTGTGAAATTTATAAACACCTTTGTTTTGTGTAGCAATCCACAATTGGTTTTTTAAGTCGAAATGAATCGCATTGATTTTTGTATCACCAGGAAGTGGAATGGAATCGAATTTGCTTGATTTTACTTGATAGTGGGATGGACCCACAATTTTTATTTTATAAAAATTATAACGATCGGTGATACTTAAATATTACCGTTTACATCTTCAGAAAGGAGGTGATGTTTGCATTACTAATGTATTCATATCGAAAACCCGTAATAAGGTTTCATTTTTCAACACCAATAATCCTTTGTTTGTTCCAATCCATAGAATATTCCGACTGTCTTTTTTATAGCAGTTTACAACAAATGATTTAAGTGTATCACTTTTTATCGGTAATTCAATAAATTGTTTTCCATTGTATTTGACAATTTGGTTGTCGCTACAGATAATCGTATTGTTGTTATCATCAGTGATGATAAATTTGATGGTACCACCGGTAAAGCTTTTTTCTTTTTTGACAACAATAGGAGAAAAAGATTGACCATCGTATTTGCAGAGGTCGCTATTTTGATTTCCAATAATGATACTATGAGAAGCGTCTTCGGATATGGCAGTGATGATTTGTCCACATAACCCATCTTTTTCTTCGTAGGTTTTAAATTCTTTTCCATCAAAGCGGCACAATCCGCCACCGGCTGTTCCAATCCACAAGTAGCCTCTTGTATCTTCGTAGATGCAGTTGATTTCCGATTGAGACAAGCCATCTTCGAGGGAATAATTTCTAAAGTTGAATAATTGTGATTTAGCAGGTAGTGCAGAGAGTAGGAGTAGACAGAAAAGCAAACTATAGGATAGCTGCTTTAGTAGTAGTAGTTTTATTTTCATAGTAAATCGGGTTTAAACAAAAATAGGAATCAGATAATTTTACTGATTCCTATTTTTTTGTTTAGAGAGATTTTTATGTTTTTTATTGAATACTAATCTTTTTGTTTAGTTCTTCAATGTAGTTTTTAAAGCGTTTATCCGTATCCATTAAGTTGTTTACAGTGCGACAAGCATGTAAAACGGTAGCGTGATCTTTTCCACCGCAATGCAATCCGATGGTTGCCAAAGAGGATTTAGTCATACTCTTAGCAAAATACATTGCAATTTGACGAGCTTGAACCACTTCACGTTTACGAGTTTTTGATTTTAACAATTCAATAGGTAAATCAAAATAATCGCAAACTACTTTTTGGATATAATCAATAGAAACTTCGCGTGCAGTATTTTTTACGAACTTATCGATCATTTGTTTCGCAAGTTCCAAGGTAATTGCCTTTTTATTCATGGAAGATTGTGCCAACAATGAAATAAGTGCACCTTCTAATTCACGAACATTGGTTGTAATGCTATATGCTAAATACTCGATTACTTCTTTTGGAAGGTCTAATCCGTCAGCGTATACTTTTTTCTCAAGGATTGCAATACGAGTTTCTAAACCTGGAGTTTGCAAATCTGCAGCTAATCCCCATTTGAAACGAGACAATAAGCGTTGTTCAAATCCTTGTAATTCAACAGGTGCTTTATCAGCTGTTAAAACCAATTGTTTACCTGTTTGGTGTAAGTGATTGAAAATGTGGAAGAATACATCTTGTGTTTTTTCTTTCCCCGCAAAATACTGAACATCATCAATAATCAAGACATCAATCATTTGGTAAAAATGAACGAAATCGTTTTGATTATTGTTTCTTACAGAGTCAATATATTGTTGTGTGAATTTCTCAGATGAAACATAAAGAACTGTTTTGTTCGGGAATTCATTTTTAATTTGAATTCCAATTGCATGTGCTAAATGTGTTTTTCCTAAACCAACACCACCATAAATCAACAATGGGTTGAATGCTGTTCCACCTGGTTTGTTTGCAACAGCAAAACCTGCTGAGCGCGCCAAACGGTTACAGTCACCTTCCACTAAATTTTCGAAAGAGTAGTTTGAATTTAATTGTGATTCAACATTTACCTTTTTTAATCCCGGGATAATGAATGGGTTACGAATGCTATTTTGATTTAAATCAATCGGCATTGAAACAGAAGGGTTTTTTAATTCCTTTTTATTGTTGGTTGGTATTTTTACGGTATACGGTTTTGAGCTATTATTATAGTTGTTCTCCATAATAATGCTGTACTCTAAACGCCCCTCAGCTCCTAATTCTTTTTTGATTGTTTTCTTTAATAAGGTAATATAATGTTCTTCTAACCATTCGTAAAAAAACTGACTAGGTACTTGTATCGTTAATACATTAGAACTTAATTTAATTGGTTTAATCGGCTCGAACCATGTTTTAAAACTTTGTGAACTTACATTGTCCTTGATTATCCCCAGACAACTCTCCCATACTTTTGTAAATGCTTTCTCCATTCTTAAATCCCTAATTATATATATGTTGAACTTCTTTGTGTTATCCTTTAAAACCCCTGTTTTCAGGTATTGCGATGTAAATATAAATAACTTTACCTAAGTTACCTCATTTATTTTGAAAAAAAAGTTAAAAATATTTTCAGATAGCTATTGACTTATTCGAAATTTTTATAGAGTACCCTTCTACAGCCTTTTTTTTGCTTTTTCTTTCGAAAATATAGTCCACTCTTCCGAGACGAATTCCGGCCCAACCTACTTGCGCTACCAATACTTCTTTGCCATCACTGTTCTTGTAAGATACAGGCGTATCAAGGAATGTATGGGTATGGGCTCCTAAAATGATATCAATATTTTTTGATTGTTTCGCGAGTTCTACATCGCTAACTTTTTTATTTTCATACTTATAGCCAAGGTGAGAAAGACAAATTACCAAATCGCATTTTTGATCGTTTTTTAAGTAATGTGTTGCCTCGGCAGCTTTTACCAAAGGATCTAAATATTTTGTATTTCCCGACATGCGTTTGTCGACTAAGCCCGCCAATTCGATACCTAGACCGAATACCCCAATTTTAATTCCATCTTTTTCGTAGATTTTATGTGGAATGGTTTTGCCGGCCATAGGCGTATCCGAGAAATCATAGTTGCAAGTGATGAACGGAAAGTTGGCATGTGGAAGTTGTTTTACCAAACCATCCAAGCCATTGTCAAAATCATGATTCCCGATTGTAGATGCATCGTATTGCATCATGCTCATTAATTTAAATTCCAATTCTCCGCCATACATATTAAAGTAAGGAGTTCCCTGAAAAATATCTCCGACATCAAACAACAAAACATTTTTTTCTTCGCTACGAATTTTTTTAATCAATGCGGCTCTTCTTACAGCGCCTCCTAATCCTGCATATTTTGGGTCATTATCAGGAAACGGATCGACATGACTGTGTACATCATTGGTATGCAAAATGGTGATTTTTACCATTTCGGATTTTGCAAGAACAGTGTTCGGAATTGAATTGAATGCAACGAGTCCGGCTCCGGCCAATGCCGTTTTTTTGAGAAATTCTCTTCTGCTATTCATACTTGATTCTTCCATCTATTGCTACTTTTATGGTGTTGCCTTTTTTTGTTTCATCTTTAATATAATCAACAATGGCATCACGTAATTTATAACTTAATGTATCCACTTTTATCGGAGCAGAAAAAAAAGAATATTTATCACCGCCACCAGCTAAATAATCGGAGGTAACTACTTTGTAGTTTTTGGTGATGTCGAAATCTTTTCCGCCAATTTTTAATTCAGTCATTTTTTTTCCTTTTCCTTTTACGGTTGCTCCGGAAAAAGGTGCGCCATTATTTTCTATTAATGATTCGAAGAGTTGTTTTGTTTTTTCTCCGCTTAAGGTTAGTATTACAATTTCGTTTTCAAATGGCATTAATTCAAACACATTGCCGAGGGTAATTTTTCCTTTTGGAAGCTGACTTCTTAATCCGCCATTATTTAGCAAACAAATGTCGGCTGGCAATTTGTCTGCAGGATGATAAGCATCATTTGTTTTTTTGAGCACAGCATCTGCCACAAAATCTCCTAATGTTCCTTCCGGTAATCCTTTTAATAATGCTTGTTCGGAAGTTCCCAAAACGGCATTCATAATTGAATCCATTTTTGTTTTGTATGGAAGAACCGTTTTTATAAAACTTGAATCGGTGGGCTCTGTTGTTTTTGCATTCAATTCGAGCATAGACGTTTCCACCTTTTGAATTTTTGGTGTGGAAGTACATGCTGCTAAAAGCCAGGTAAGCGCAAGGATTGTATGAAAGAGAGTAGGGATGTTTTCATTCAAATTGAACTTTTGTGTTTCATTCAAAAGTCATGCAATTATACTTATTTTAAAGGGATAAATAGCATGAAAAAAAATAAAAAAATATTTTTATTTTATATGTTTTTTATTGAAAAAAAACACTATCTTCATGAAGTTTAAATTAATGTAAATTCTATGTACGTTTCCGAGACAACTGTTCGAGTACGCTATTCCGAAACCGATAAAATGGGGTATGTATATTATGGAAACTATACACAATATTATGAAGTTGGAAGGGTAGAAGCATTGCGTCAATTAGGAACGAGTTATAAGGAGATGGAAGATAATGGAATCATGCTTCCGGTGCATACCTGTAGTTTGAAATACAAGAAGCCTGCTTTGTATGACGATTTACTTTCCATCAAAACAACCATTAAAGAATTACCTACCGCTCGCATTACGTTTGATTATGAAATCTATAATCAAAAAAATGAACTTCTGAACGAAGGGACCACTACCTTGGTTTTTGTGGATATGAAAACCAATAAACCACGCCCGGCTCCGGATTCGTTCATCGATAAAATCAAGAAATTTTTCTAACCAGAAAAAATAAATGTTAAAAAACTTGCTTTTGTAATCTTATTAATCGTATATTTGCGATATAGAATATGAAACCATGGCCTACAGTAAAAAACAAGCATTCGAGAATGATGAGATAAAAGCGAGTGAAATTGCGAAAGCTTTGTCGCATCCTGCTCGTGTAGCTATCATTAAATTTCTTTCCGTTCAAAAATCCTGCATCTGCAACGACATTGTTGAACATTTGCCTTTATCGCAATCCACCGTTTCACAGCATTTAAAAGAATTAAAAAATGCCGGACTGATTACCGGTGAAATTGACGGTCCACGTGTTTGCTATTGCATCGATAAAGAAAATTGGAAAAAAGCGAAAGAGATTTTTGGAGAACTTTTTAGTATGAAGTTCGAAGCGATGAAAACGAAATGTTGTTAGTATAGATTTAGAATAAAACGAATATAAAAAAACAGAACTATGAAACTATCAGATTTTAAAAAAGAGTTAGGCGTATTAGATACCTTAACATTTGTACAACCCAATGGAAAAAATGTTCCATCTCATTTCCACATTACAGAGGTTGGGTTAACCACCAAGAATTTTATTGATTGCGGTGGAACCGTTCGTGAAGAAAAAGTGGTGAATTTTCAATTATGGGAAGCCAATGATTTTGACCATCGATTAGCTGGTTCTAAACTATTGGGTATTATTGACCTTTCTGAACGCACCTTAAATTTGGGTGATTATGATGTAGAAATTGAATACCAGACGGAAACAATCGGAAGATATGGTGTTGCGTTTGATGGCAAACGATTCATTTTAACGAATAAGGTAACGGACTGTTTGGCGAAAGACAAATGTGGCATTCCGACAGAAAAATTAAAAGTAAAATTATCTGATTTGCAAACTGTCGAATCAACCGGATGTTGCACACCTAACAGCGGATGTTGCAATTAATTTTTTGTATTCATAAATTAATTTGATGAAAAAAGTAATTGGAGAACTAGTTGGTACATTCTTTCTGGTGTTTATTGGAACCGGATCTATCATCATTAACCACCTGTATCATGGAGTGGTTACCTTAGCCGGTATTTCAATTATTACCGGAATTGTAGTTGCGCTCATGATTCTATTGTTTGGTTCCTGGAGCGGAGCCCATATGAATCCTGCTGTAACGATTGCTTTGGCTAAGAAAGGCGATGTTAATAAACAAGATATTTTCTTATATCTTTTTGCTCAAGCGATTGGTGCTTTTTTAGGTAGCTTTCTTCTCAAAGTTATTTTTTCTCAAAGTACTTCCTTAGGAGAAACGCTGCCTTCCGTGAATACATATATTGCCTTTATCATTGAAATTGCAATCACTTTATTTTTGATGCTCGTTATTCTATTTGCATCTGTAAAGGCAAATGCATTTACACCATGGATTATTGGTTTGGCGGTTGCCATTGGAATTTTTGTTGCAGGAAATTATTCAGGAGGTTCTATGAATCCAATTCGTTCTTTATCTCCTGCTGTTCTAAATTACAATTTAAAAGAAGTATGGATCTTTTTAACTGGTCCGTTTATCGGAGCATTGTTAGCAGTATTTATTTTTAATCGATTTAAGAAATGAAATGCGAAGTAGCTATCGCTTCGCATTCATAAATTCGCAAAAAAATTAAAGTGTCATGAGTAAGAAAATATTATTCGTTTGTGTAGAAAATTCCAACCGAAGCCAAATGGCAGAAGCATTCGCAAAAATGCATGGAAAAGGGAAAGTAGACGTATACAGTTCGGGATCGCGTCCATCCGGCATCATTAATCCCAAAGCAATTGCTGCCATGAAGGAATTGGGATACGATTTAACCACCCACGATTCAAAGTCGTTGGATGAAATTCCAAAAATAAAATACGATTACGCCATTACGATGGGTTGCGGAGATGAATGTCCGTTTGTGATTGCAGAGCATCGTGACGACTGGAAATTAGACGACCCAAAACATATGGATGTTGTTGAGTTTAATAAAGTAAGAGACGAAATTGAACGAAGAGTGAAAGAATTGATTGAGAAATTATAGGTTTGCTTCTTTTTGTTTATCAGTACTGATACGGACACATAAATACCTCCTTTCGCGGATAGTTTTAATAGTTATGGTGTTTTAGTTTTACCGAAAATATCCTTCGAGTAAAACAATACAAAACAGTGAATTAATCCTAAATTATTAAAATGAAAAAAGTATTTACAGTAATAGCTGCTTGGTTAAGTTTAGCCGGTTTTGCTCAAGTGACAAATATTTACCAACCCAATGGTAGTACAACAAATTTCGGCAAAGTAGCTTCCGACTCCTTGAACTATTATGTTGTGAATTACCCCGCACTCACGCTTATGAAAATTGATCCCAGCAACGTTGCAACTCTTGTAACGACTTTAACTGTTGATCCATTTCAAACCATGATATTTAATAATGGAAAAGGAATTTTTCCCGTTTCGAATGGTGCTCCCTTTAAACTCTTTGATGGTACAAGTCAGATAGATATAAGCGGTGGACAATTACCTCTTGCTGGTTTCACCGGTGATAAAGTAATTGCGCCTGATTATTTTCATAAAGGGAATGTGACCTATTTCAGAACAAACAATAAAATTTATAAAACGGATTATTCTTCACCGGCAAGTATTGTAACATTAGCGAGTGTTGACTATTCTGTTGGGACGACAGAGATGCAACATACAACGAATTCAATCTTATTCTCAGATGTTGTTATATCCTCCTCCGTTCCTTCTTGCATAAAAAGAATTGATTTGATAACGGGAACAATTTCGAAAATAGATTCCTCTATAACTGGAACGTATGATTATGGAACCGTATGGAATGATGAATATTATTATTGCACACCCTATGGCCCAGCTTCAGCAGGAAATAGTTCTATTTATAAAATAAGTGATGCAGGTGTGAAGACTGTTTTGTATACTGAAACGGTTTTAAACAAACATTTTCAAAGAATTGTCGGAGTCACTCCAAATGGCGTGATTGCATTGATGACAACCGTTAGTGTAGGAACAGAATATGTTTCCGTATCGGGTGGAGTTGTTACTCCTTTAAATTTTAATACGGTTGCCAATTCTCGTCCATGTGGGAGTGTAGGAGTGGGAACATCCAGAACGACAAATTCGTTGGTCTATTTCAGAGCATTGGACACTCTTTATACTGTCAGCTCCAGCAATAACGCCTTGTGGGTAACAGATGGAACATTAGCAGGAACGAAAAAAATTATTGGAGGAACACCAACTACTTTTTCCGCGGATGGTTTATCAACTCAGTTTCCTGGTGATGCAGAACATTGTGGTGATGATTTATATTTTAAAGGTTTTGGCGGCAGTCCGGCTGATCGACTAATTTATGTAAATGGGAGTACGAATGCTGTAACAACTTACCCATACGGACTTCCATCAACGCAACCCTCTATCAGAAAAATTGAAAATGGAATTGTTTTAATTGGTAGTCCTTTGCCAACAACAAGTGCAGAAAAGGCCGTTTTTAAGGCAAATTGTTCAAGTTTAAGCAGTATCAATGACAATGCAGGTTCTCCAATTTTATTGGATGTTTATCCGAATCCCAACAACGGAAGGATGACTATTGAACTGAAAAATAATTCAGAAGCCTATACACTTAATGTTTTCAATTTACTTGGAGAATTGATCCATACTGAAAGAATGGTGAATTCAATTACTGAACTTCATTTAGATGTTAAAGCAGGATTCTATTTTATTACTGTTCAAAATAGCACAGGACAAAAAGGGACTAAAAAAATAATTGTTCAATAATTGTTGAATCAACGAGACGATTGAAAGAGTAACGTTGGAAATTATAGATCAATAAAATTTGTTATTTTAAAATAACATGCCAAATCGTATTGATATTTCCAGCATAGGGAAGAAATACCTTGACTTGCGATAGGTGTTGGGCGGGTAAACATATTGATATTGATTACCTTGCCCGTGACTATAAAGATGCTCCTTTTTATAAATGTATTGCAATCCGATTCCTCCAATTTCTTCTAAATAAAAATGCTTTCCAATAAATTGTTTTTCACCTACAGCAAAGCTAACCCTGTAAAAATCTCTATATATTGAAAGTACTTCTCTTGGAGTGCCATTTAATCCATTAGAACCATCTCTATTCGTATATGTTGGGGTGGTTAAATTCTTGTAACCAATTCTATACTCATAGAAAAATATTTTGGATGATTTTTTGTGTTTATTATAAAAACGTAGACCTATTTGAAATTTATCTCCAAATGTAGGATTGTATTCAAAAGCATTGCTGGCTCCTGCTACAACTATTTTAAATCCATAATAGGTGTGATAATAGGATGCCTCTAAAAAAATGTTTTTATGTAATCGGAATTCGAAATTTAGTCCCGCCTCTGCATTTGTTAGACCGGGAAATAGGTTGTAACCGAAACCAAATTTGTGTTTTAGAAGTGAATCGGGTATGTTTTTTGCAGACAGATGCGAAAAATTCAAAATGAAAAAAAGCAGTGCATAAAACAGGTTTTTCATTTTGATGGAATATAAATCCTTAAAATATTTGACTAGATAATATTCCCATCCTTCATCACCAATTTCCGATCGGCCATGTTTGCAAGTTCTTCATTATGGGTGACAATCACAAATGTTTGGTTGAATTTTTCTCTTAGCGTAAAGAATAATTGATGTAAATCTTTAGCAGTATTGGAATCTAAATTTCCGGAAGGCTCATCCGCTAACACCACTGCAGGATTATTAATCAATGCACGAGCAACTGCTACACGTTGTTGCTCTCCACCCGATAATTCGCTGGGTTTATGATTCATTCGTTCGCTCACACCTAAAAAAGCCAACAATTCTTTTGCTCTTGCTTCCGCTTCTGATTTAGACGTTCCTGCAATGTAAGCCGGAATGCAAACATTTTCCAATGCTGTAAATTCAGGAAGTAAATGGTGGAATTGAAAAACAAATCCGATGTTCTTATTTCTGAATTCAGCTAATTTTTTATCGCTTAAACTCGAAACAACCACATCGTTGATTTTTAATTCACCTTTGTTGGATTTATCCAGGGTTCCTAAAATATGCAGTAAGGTTGTTTTACCTGCTCCGGATGCACCCACAATAGAAATGATTTCTCCTTTTTGAATATTGAGAGAAACACCTTTTAGCACATCTAATGTTCCGTAAGATTTAGAGATAGCGGTTGCTGTTATCATTTTAACCTCGTTTTTTTCTGAGGTAAAGATAATCGAAATAATACAATACTTTTAAAGAAACAGTATTCAATTGATTTGCTTCTAAGGTGTTGGTGAAGTTTTGTGAATAGTTGGGAACCACAACGGAGTTTTCATTGTAAATCGAATTTTTCCAAACCAGGTTTAAAGAACTGCCCGGTGCAAACTGCCATTGGAATACCATGTCCACATTAAACGCATTGAAGTTAAAGTCGTGTACTTGATTATAGCTGATGTTATCAATCAGATAACCATCTTCCGAAAGGTTGTAAAAACTGGAATAATGTCCACCAGTCCAATAATGCCGTGCTCTCAAGCTAAGCGATAAGTTGTTTCTAAACAAATATCTTGCAGAAACAATATTCTCAATGGTTTTGATAAAGCGTAATCCGATGATGATGTTGTCGTTGTGGTCAAAGTTCACAAATCCTCGATCTCCATCATCCTGGTTGTAGTTGGATGAAATGTTGAACGACAATTTATCATTCACTCGGATGTTCGGAGAAAGTGTGATTCCGAAATACGGATTGTAACCGATGGTTGGAGAAATTAAACCGGTTGTTCCTGCGTACAAATTAAAGTTAAAACTGATTTTTTTACGCGTATCGCTGTTCACACCTGTCCAGATGGTTTGATTGGTCGGACGAATAAAAATTCTTCCGGGAACACGTGCTTCGTAATAATCAATGGATTGAATGGGTTCATAAGAACCACCCAGATAGATATTGTAGAAGTTTTTAAAGGTGGCATTGGCATTTAAATTCATACCGAATGCATTGGTAACATGTGTTGTGAAATTTTCATTTTGGTTAAACGACAAATTTAAATTCGCATTTTAAAAAGCTTCTCCAGGGTTGAAAGCGATTAAAACCGAAATTGATTCCACGATTGATAAAGTTGGTTTCGCGTGTGATTCCTAAATCATTGATATTGAATGTTGGGTTAATTGCCACCTGATACAATTCAAATTGAAACCAGCCGGAATTTTTCCCTCCGCTTAATAAATATTGAAATCCGAATAAGTCGGTATACTGGTTGGTGATCGTATCCGTTTTGGTAAACACATTACTCATTGCACCTCGTGCAGTTAGAAAGTAGGTGTTCTTTTTATTGTTCACATTAAATCCGCCACCGGTAACATCCGCATTTCTTCCATTGTTGTTTCTTTTTACGTTAGTATTAATCAAGTAAGCAGAAGAGCTGTTCTTCATCTGCTGATCAAATACAACAATGTTATAATTCGAAAACGGTTCGGTTAAAATCTTGCGCTCGTTCCCCAAGCTATCTTTTGCGATGGCATAGGTATTGTCCATTACAGCATTTAATAATCCTATTCCTAAACCATTGGGTGTTCGCCCGGATACTTTTGTTGCATTCAATAGTTTGGCCTGATCAGGATTTTTAACGATGATTTCTTTTTCTTGTGTTTGATCATACACATCATAATAGGCAGAAGGTCGTCTCCCGATTCTTCTGGAATAAAACAAATCTCCTTTTTGGAACAAGTCGGTGCTTTCCTGAAAGAACGGACGTTGCTCTTCAAATTGTTGTTCGAAGGCGCTTAGATTCTTTACAACATTATCACTTTGTACTTGCGTAAAATCGGGTAGGAGTGTGGCATCCACGGTAAAGCTTTCATTTAAGCCGTATTTTAAATCCATTCCTCCTGTAATGTTGGAAGAATAATTACTTTCTCCTTCGATGTTAGCGGGATAGTGTGAAGTATAGGCCGTAATGTATGGCGTAAGTGATAAACGGATGGGTTGTTTGATGTTTTCCATGCCCATTAAATAGCCCCAGTATTTGAACGGATTAGGAACACCTCGTGGCAACAATCCCCATTGGTCGAATTCTCCGTTTCTTGTCAAGCTTCGTGTAATCTGCATTCCCCATTTTTGAGTTTTGGTGCTTGGGAAACGTAAGGCAGAATAGGGAATTTTAATTTCCACGCTCCATCCTTCGGGATGCAGTTTTACGGCACTTTCCCAAACGGCATTGTATAAATAGTCGGAGAAACGGCTATCGGATTGCACTCCGGAAGCCGTCACGCTGAAGTCGAATGCATCTTGTTCGGTATTATACGTATCAAAAACCACTCTGAAATTATCGGCATTCAGGTAGTCATCTCGGTTTCCCAATTGTTTGCAAATGCTATCCGAACACGAGTCGTAAAGAAAAGCAGCAATGTAAATGGCTGTATTGTCGTAAACAATCTGAACGTTTGTGGTTTGAGTAGGGTCAACGCCATAATTCGGAAAGTTTTGTTTGAAGTCGGAAATGATTGGAGCGGTCTTCCACGTTTCGTCATCCAGCAACCCATCAATCTTGGGTGTTTTTGTAGCACGGGAGGTGAAATACTCTTTTCGTTTGGGAATGGAGTCGTTGTCAGCAAAGGTGAATTGGCTGATGAACAATAGCAGAGCAATGCTTAATAATACAGGGTTCTTCATTCGATAATAAAAATACTCTTTTATTGTTACAAGGCAAATGTAAATTTAATAAGCGGTAAATGTACTATTTTAACGGCTTTTAACATTTATGGTTAGACGAGACTATTCATAAAGGTTGCTAATCCATAACTGCGATTTTACAAAAAAGATACAGCTTATTTAAATTGATGAATAACAAATGCCACAGATTCACAGATATAGAGTATTCATGTAAGCTGATTTGGTATTTGAATTGGTGATTAATGGTATTGAAATCCGATATAATCAACCCATTCGTAAAATCTGTAAATCTGCGGTTAGTTTTTTGCCTCTTTTATGTAAAATCAATTTATCTTTACCAAAAACTACAATTAATTTCTAATTCCCCATGAGTAAAAATTTAAAATTCAAAGGTACAGGTGTTGCAATTGTAACTCCTTTTAACAAAGACCATACAGTAGATTATAAATCCTTAAACAAGTTGGTTGATTTTATCATCAAGGGTGGTGTTGAATATATTGTGGTGCTTGGAACAACCGGAGAATCGGTAACGTTGAGCAAAGAAGAAAAACAATCGGTTGTAACCCATGTGATTGAAAATGTAAATAAACGCGTTCCAATTGTATTGGGATTAGGCGGAAACAATACACAAGAGATTTTAAGTGCCTTCAAAAAAACATCTGACTTCAATAATATCGATGCGATACTTTCTGTATCACCGTATTATAACAAACCGAATCAACGTGGAATTTATCAGCATTACAAAGCGATTGCAGAAGCATCACCGTTGCCGATTATTTTGTACAATGTTCCGGGAAGAACTTCATCTAATGTAACAGCGGATACCACCATTAAGTTGGCAACCGATTTTAAAAATATCATTGCGGTAAAGGAAGCATCCGGAAATTTAGAGCAGTGTATGAAAATTATCAAACACCGTCCCAAAGACTTCTTAGTTATTTCCGGTGATGATATGTTGACATTGCCAATGATTGCTGCAGGTGCGGATGGTGTTATTTCGGTTGTTGCAAATGCATTTCCAAAAGACTTTTCAGAAATGACCCGCCAGATTTTAGCAGGAAATGTAAAAGAGGCTCAAAAGCTGCATTATAAATTAACCGATATTATTGAGCAATTATTTGCGGATGGAAATCCTGCAGGAATAAAAGCAGTATTGGAGATGATGAAAATTTCTCCTGCTCATGTACGCTTGCCATTGGTAAATGTGAACAAAGCCACACACAATGCCTTGAAAGAAATGGTGGAGATGTATAAATAAGAAATTGATATTAAATAAAAAGCCTCTCAGATTATTTTTGAGAGGCTTTTTTTATTATAAAATAATCTATTGTTGTTTAACCATTTTCTTAGTCTCAACAATTTTTCCATCAACAACAAGTGTGTAAGTGTAAATTCCATTGCTTAAATCACTAGCAAATACATTTAAACTTCCTTTTCCTCTTTCATTCAAATCTACCGATTGAATTAATTTACCTGAAACATTATAAAAAAGCATTTGTGCTTTTACCACATTGTCTGGTAAAAAATAATTGATAGTTGTTTGTTCAGCAAAAGGATTTGGAACGTTTTGTTCCAAAACAATTGCTTGTCCATCTTTCAATTCAACATCTTGTGATACAATTGAATTGTTTGAATTGCTTTGTTGCATTGAATGATTGTTGCAACATGCGTTTAGTGCATTTTCTAAAGCAGTCATTCTCTCATCTAAAATAGAATCTTTTTGTTGCAGATATGTATTGATTGAATCTTGCAAATTGTTTTCCTCATTTAAACTGTCAATTTTTGATTGTTGTTCTTTCATTCCTTCTATTAAGATCGGAATCAACTGCTGATATTCCAGGCCTTTAAAGTTTACAGCTGGTGTAACAACTGCGCCTAAAGAATCTAAAACTGCTGGCTGAACATTGTTTGTGATTAATGCAGGCAAAACCGTTTCAACTTCTTGAGCAATTAAACCATACTGAAGACCCTTTGGCAAATTCATAGATGGATATGAACTGTGTTTGAATGCAAATGTTTTTGCATTCAATTGGTTGATGATATCCATTGCATTTGTTATGCCATGGATGCTATCCTTTAAATTGATATCAGAAGGCCCATAAGTTCCAGAAATATAAACATCACCATTAAAGTACCCAGCATAATTAGGGCCAACAGGTGTTCCTGCTCCAGGTGCGCCTGAAGTGGAGGCAGAAGCATACACGGCATAATTAAATGTACCATTTGCTGCGCTGAAAAATCCACCATAATTTGTCCCTACAGAACCTATGGCAGCTCCTCTTACGGCATAATTTGCTCCATTTGAACTATTTGCAATACCATATACACCAGTATTGTCATCGTTTGGTCCGATTGCTTGAAAATATCCTCCGGTTGCATTTTTTGCTGCTTGGCTAAAATAATTTGCTGTCCCTCTAACTCCAATAGTATTGTCGGCATCTCTTGCTAAAAAATCACCTCCAATATTCGTATGTAGAAAATTTATTGGCTGAACGCCATTAGTTATCCCAACTACAGCTCTGTAAATTCTTGGTATTGTAGAAGTAGAAACATCGCTATTAATAGAGCTTGTCGCAGTTGTGTTAACAGCTATAGGCCCTGTAGCTTGTTCTAAAACGTTAAATTTTGCTGGCATTACCGAAGTGCAAGCATATCCAATTCCAACTACATCAGTATTTACACCTGATAATAAAGGAATAGATTGCCCAGTAAAACGATAGTTAAAAGTGTTTAAAGGGATTTCATAATCATTTCCAACAATAGGGTTTGGCGTTGCAGCACAATAATTTCCAATTCCAGTTCCTGCTGTTCCTTGTACATAAATAACATCACCATCTGCATCCACAGCTAAAACTCCAGCTCCTGGATTTGCAATTGTTGGCGATGTTGTATTTAAATTTGTAAAGCGCAAACCACTACTTCCACCAACTACTGTAGTAGCTTCTGAAGAATTTACTTCTAGCGTTTGGGTTGGATTAATACTTGCTCCAGTTGGGCCATAAAGATTAACCGTTGGGTCTCCACCAATACCTGTCCAAACATGTGTTACTGTAGCTGCAACATTTGTAGAAGGTGTCATTCTCATTCCTTCAAGTCCGTTGGCTCCACTTGCTGGTGACAAACCAGATCCTAACGGAGAAGTGAAAATAAATCTCAAATTGTCTGGACCATTGGTTGGTATAGATGAGGTTGGACTATCACCCCAATTTAAAACAGCATCTTGTCGATCCAAACCTGGAATTCCTGCAATTCCAGGTTCCGCTTTTAATCCGAGATAAACATTGTCGCTTGATTTACTTGCGAACATTCCTACATCCATCCATGATCTCCATCCATCATTCCCAAGTATTGTGTTGTAACCAATATGTAACAAGCTTAAAGGACGAGTTACAGGAGTTGTTGGATCATCACTAATTGAAACGCGAGTTAAGTTTGTTGGTAACCCTCCTGGATTATTTATTCCATAACCAGAAGTTGTTGTTGTTGGATTTTCAATAGCTGTTATTCGAACCCGTTCATTGGTTGTAGCTATACTTGTTGGAGTTGCATTTCCAGTAGAAAATATAATATGACGTTGCTCTTGGTTATAAATAAAAGCATTACCATTTTGAATTGCAGTTGGCGCGCCTAAAATTCCAAATCTAAATCCATCGTTTGGTCCAACAAATGTAGGACCTGTACTTGAAACGATTTGGTTTGTTACCTGCATCCAACTGCTCAAGTTGTTTTCTTGATGTTGATGATAAGTGCTTTGAGGTTGGTTTGAATTATCAAAACGAGGACCAACACCCACATTTCCTTGGGGAGTCATTCGCATAACTTCACGTCCATCCATTCCACCACCAGTTAAATCTCCATTTGGAGCGCTTGTTCCTGCAGCATTTCCGAAAGTGAACATAAAACGCAAATTATCTGGACCAAAAAATGGAGGCCCTGAACCATCGTCTGCCCAAGCAATTACAGCGTCTGTTTGATCTGCAGTTGGAGATCCTGGTATTCCTTCACTTTTACGACCAACATACATCAAATCACTGTTTTCAGTAAAAGTAATTCCTGTTTTCATCCAAGGACGGTAACCAAGTTCAATCGCAGCAAGAGTTGTAGTGCCATTCAAATGAAGCAAACTGAACGCTCCTTTTGAGTTATACAATGTACCACCACCTACCGGTGCATCAGGACCTAATAGCATGTAGCCATCTCTTGCTGCTACAAAACCGTTAACATTGTATGCAACTGTACCATTTAGTTTTTCGCGAAGTATGGCAAATGTTTTTGTGTAGATAGGTGAATTCCACATTGTTCCAAAAATATTAGCCGCTGGAGGAGCACTTCCTGCTAAAAAATTTCCTCCTCTTCTCCATTCAGATGAGACGCCAGCAGCACCAGTTTGTATTTGCTGTGCGAATGCCTCGTTGTAAAGACTGATTCCAATGGCTAATAATGCCAAGGGAAATTTTAATTTTATTTTCATTTTGTTAAGATATTTACCTCAACAATTGAATAAATCCCTTTTGTTTATATTCTTTTTTGTCCTCGCCTTTTGCATCTAAAACATAATAGTATATACCATCATTGCAGTTTTGCCCATTTTGATTCAAGCCATTCCATTCGCTATTAACCTCTTTAATAGTATAAATAATATTTCCCCAACGGTTATAAATAATACAATTAACTTCTTCAAGTCCATGTCCTTCAAATGAAAAATAATCATTTACTCCATCATTGTTAGGTGTGATAATATTTGGCAGTATTAATTCCTGAAATAATGGACTTACAGAAATGCCATCAATATAATAATATGAGACTTTTCCTACACTAATATTGAAAGGGACTTCGATCGTATCATTATTTATTGAATCATGAAAATTGCCAATTGTTATATATTGCTCATTTCCAGTAGAAACGTAAGTACCCTTTATTAAAGTCCAGTTAGAGGTATCTGTAATGAAATTCCCCATAGGATTTTCAATTTGAGGAACAACATTTAATGGATTACCAAATGGGTTGGTACTTGATATTGGATAGTTGGAAATATATGCACCTATTTGAGAGGAAGCAAATTCTGAATAGTCTGATAAGCAAACATAAAAACTAATGTCATAACTATTACCAGCAACCATAGGTTGCACAAATTTAGTTTGCAAATACTCCCTGTAATTAAAATTTTCCTCATAGACAAAAAATCCTGCATAAGCGCCCCCATCATAAGCGTTTTGAAAACCGAACGCATTTAAAGGAACATCTACAAAAGATGCTGAAGTTGCACATTGATTAAAATAATCACTAGTTCCCATAGTTGGAATTTTCCAATTCAATGCCGTTTCAAGTTGGAAATCACTTGGGGTAGAATATGAAACGGGGCATGTATCATATAATTCAAAACTTGGATTAGAAACAAAATTTATTTGAGCACTACAAAATACAGAAGTGAAAACAAATAATAGTATATAAAAAGGTTTATTCCCCGCAGGTAAGCGGGACTGAACACATAAAAATATGTTTTTGAAGTTCAGCAATTGTTTAAGATTTGATTTTTTAATACGTTATAAATCATTTGTATTTTAAGATGCTGATCCATGCACCTTTGTCTCTAACAAATTTACCATAATTTGTACTCCAAATAACGCTTTAAGTTGCATTAATGTTGAGCTTTCTTAGTAAAGAAAGATAGACTTTGTCTTTTTGTTTTTATAAAAATGATTTTCCTTTCTTTTTTAGTTTAAATGTATTTTTCATTCTTTGGGAAATATTTAATACGATAGAATCTGGGATGTGTTAATATCCAGTCGTATTTCCTGTGCTTCAAAGGGAGTAGAACATTTCGCACAGAATATTATAAAATAGTTGTTTAGTTTCTTTTTGCTTTTTTAGATTTTATTTTAGCTAATATAGTTTATTAATTGGGTAAATCAAATTAATAATAAAAAAAGCCTTTCCATAGCGGAAAGGCTTTTTTGACTTTTAACTTAAAAATTTTTGACTTAGTAATATACCATTCTTCTCACTTCTGCAATGAACTTAGAGAAGCGGATTACTTGGCGGGTATATCCATATTCGTTATCATACCATACATATAATACAATGTTCTTTTTATCCGGACCAACAATCGTTGCTTGGCTGTCGAATACCGAAGGACATGGATTTCCGATTACATCGGTTGAAACCAATTCGTTGGAATTCATGTATTGGATTTGTTCTACCAATGCTCCGTTTAAAGCAGCATCTTTCAAAATATCATTTACTTCTTCTTTTGTTACTTCACGGTCAATGGTCATACTTAAGATTGCCAAAGAAACGTTTGGTGTTGGGACACGCACCGAGTTAGCAGTGAATTTACCGGACAATTGAGGCAATACTTTTTTCAATGCACTTTCAGCACCAGTTTCTGTGATTACCATGTTTAAAGCAGCAGAGCGACCTCTTCTGTATTTTTTATGGTAGTTGTCCAACAAGTTTTGATCGTTGGTGTAGGAGTGAACCGTTTCAATATGTCCACGTGCAATTCCCAATTTATTATGCACCACTTGTAAAACCGGCATAATGGCGTTGGTTGTACAAGAAGCAGCAGAAAGAATATTGTCTGTTTTAATATCGATGGTTTGATGATTGACACCGTGAACGACATTCGGGATGTCTTTTGCAGGAGCAGTCAACAATACTTTTGTAATTCCTTTTGCTTGTAAGTGACGGCTCAATTCCGCTTTATCTCTAAACACACCGGTGTTGTCAATTAATAATGCATTGTTGATTCCGTATTTTGTATAATCCACATCTTCCGGATTTTTAGCATCAATCATGTGAACGGTATGTCCGTTGATGATCAATGCTTTTTTCTCTAAATCTTCGATGATGGTTCCGGGAAAAACACCATGAACAGAATCGGTGCGCAATAAATCGGCACGTTTGATAATTTCAGCATCGCTGCTTCCACGTGTAACGATTGCTTTTAAGCGCAATTGTTCACCTTTACCAGCTTGAGCGATAAGTTCACGTGCAGCTAAACGGCCAATACGACCGAAACCGAACAATACAACATCTTTTGGAGTGATGTTGTGTTTGGTTCCGATGAATTCAACCAATTTGTTTTTTAAGAAATCTTCAACACTTTTAAATTTTGTTCCTTCTTGTTGCCATTCGAAAGCAAGCTTTCCGATATCCACACGAGAAGGGCAAACATCCATTTGAGAAATTTGTGCTGCGATGGCTAATGTCTCTTCAACCGTAATTACTTTTTTAACGATGTTTTTTGCATAATGGTGCAAGTTCATGATTTCACTTGCGCTTCTATCCACCAATTGGTTTCTGAATAAAATCAATTCGATTGATTTTTCAAACCATAGTTTTCCGATAATTCCAATCAGATCGATTGCTGCTTTTTCATGATTGATCCAATCATTTAATTCAGATTCATAGGTTCCTTTTGCTTTTCCTTCAGTTGGCTCCATTGTTTCGAGTGTCATAATGTAGTTATTGGTTGATGTTATTAGTTATAAGTTATGGGTTATGAGTTATAAGTTATGGGTTATGAGTTATAAGTTATGGGTTATGAGTTATAAGTTGTTAGTATTGATTGAGTTTTCGTTGTTCTGTCATTTCGATCGTCCTTTTTTGTCATTCCGAGCGTAGCCGAGGAATAAAAATAAAAAAATAACCACACAAACATCAGTTAAACTTATTCTTAGTTTTCAACTGATTTTGTGTGGTTTCATTGAGATTCGAAGGGATTATCTAGCCTAAATAGGTCTTAAGTAATTTACTTCTGGAGTTATGACGCAATCTGCGGATTGCTTTTTCTTTAATTTGACGAACACGTTCGCGGGTTAAATCGAATTTTGCACCGATTTCTTCCAAGGTCAAACCATGGTTAATTCCGATACCGAAAAACAATTTTACCACATCACGTTCTCTTTCTGTTAATGTTGATAAAGAACGTTCAATTTCTCTTTGCAACGATTCGTTCATCAATAAGTTATCGGCTCTTGGAGAATCGTGGTTCACCAATACATCCAATAAGCTGTTTTCTTCACCATTTACAAACGGAGCATCCATGGATACGTGACGGCCAGAAACACGCATGGTGTCAGCAACTTTATCTTGTGGAAGTTCTAGGATGTCAGATAATTCTTCAGCACTTGGTTCACGCTCAAACTGTTGTTCTAAGCGAGAATAAGCTTTGTTGATTTTATTTAAAGAACCAACTTGGTTCAATGGTAAACGAACGATACGGGATTGCTCTGCTAATGCCTGAAGAATGGATTGACGAATCCACCATACAGCATAAGAGATAAATTTAAATCCACGTGTTTCATCAAAACGTTTTGCTGCTTTAATCAAACCTAAATTTCCTTCATTGATTAAATCCGGTAAACTTAAACCTTGGTTTTGATATTGTTTTGCAACAGAAACCACGAAACGTAAATTGGATTTGGTTAATTTCTCTAACGCTACCTGATCTCCATCTCTGATTTTTTTTGCTAAAATTACTTCTTCGTCTGCGGTAATCAATTCCTCACGACCGATTTCCTGAAGATATTTATCTAAGGAAGCACTCTCGCGGTTGGTAATCGATTTGGTTATTTTGAGTTGTCTCATAGACTTTTTTGAGTTTAAATAGGGGTTAATTCTGGTACAAAGGTAGTCTAAAACGAGTGGTTTTTACAAATATTTCATCTTAAAATAACATTTGGAACTTGTTGATTGTTAGCAACTTACAATAAATTAGACTTATTGCTGAAAAGGGTCTATAAAGAGGCTTTTATTGTCGATAAAATGGAATATTGGTGTGGATAAAAATAGTTTGGGTTTTCATTTCATTCGTGAGATACCGAATGAAAAAGTATAGTGTTGTTTCAGATCGAGGTGCATTTTCATTCTTTTTCTTCGGTATAGCTCCACTGTAAATCAGGAATCAGCTGAATGCTGATTCCCGATAACATTGGAGCTACATCCCAAACCCATAATATGCTCTCATGCCATTTGGGTAAACACCTTCAATGAGTACACCACCTTTTTTGTTTTCAAGGGTCATTTTAATATCGTCAATCGTGGTGATTTTCTTTTTATCAACGCTGGTGATAATAAATCCTTCTTTGATTCCAGCGCTTAATAATTTACCGGCACCCAGTTTTGCAACTTTTAACCCATGTTCGATGCTGAGTTTTTTCATTTCTTCCTTGCTCACATCTTCAAACGAAGCTCCTAGGGCAGAAATAATTTCAACTTTTGGTTTTAAAACCACATCTGTATTTCCGTTCTTGTTTTTCAAAACAACAGACATTACTTTTTCCTGGTTGTTACGGTTCAAGGTTATATTCACTTTGTTGCCCGGGCGATATCTGCTGATTTGCTCCAACAATTCCGGTTGGTTGTTTACTTCCGCATCACCAATTTTGGTAATCACATCACCTTCTTTAATTCCTGCTTCTGCACCGGCTCCGCCTTCAACAACACCATTTATATAAACACCTTTAATGACATTGATGCTTTTCTCTTTTGCTAATTTGCCATCCAAATCCTGAATGGCCAATCCAATAAAGGCGCGCTGTACTTCACCAAATTCCAATAAATCGGCAACCACTTTTCGGGCTAAGTTAACCGGAATGGCGAATGAATAACCGGTATACGAACCAGTATTGGATGCAATGGCAGAGTTGATTCCCACCAATTCACCTTTTGCATTTACCAAGGCTCCACCGCTGTTGCCGGGATTTACAGCGGCATCTGTTTGTAAATAGGCTTCTACCGGAAATTGACCTTTTTCTCTGTCGTTTGCCAAAATATTAATGTTTCGGCCTTTCGCGCTGATAATTCCTGCTGTTACCGTAGAATTTAAGTTAAATGGATTTCCAACAGCCAATACCCATTCGCCCACTTTTACATTGTCGGAGTTTCCATAATTAATAAACTCCAAACCTTCCTCTTTAATCTTCAATAATGCCAAGTCGGTGGAAGGATCTTTCCCAATCACTTCTGCTGTATAACTTCTTTTATCATTCAAGGTGATTTCAACTTTATCAGCTCCATCCACTACGTGGTTATTGGTTACGATATACCCATCTTGTGAGATGATTACTCCCGAACCGGTTGATTGTGGCGCTTGCTGTGGTTGTCGCTGACCATGCAATCCGAAGAAATCGCGGAAAGGGTCATATAAATATGGATTTTGTGTTTCCAGCGGATAGGTTGTTTTTACGTTCACCACCGAATGAACTGAAGTGGCAGCAGCATTGGTAAAATCAACAGCTAATTCCGGAGCGCTGGCTCCTGGCAGTTTTACATACTTTACTGGTGTTTGATATGCCAATTGCGATGTTGACTCAATGGACTCTTTATTTAATAAGTGATTAAGACCAAGAGCGGTAAAACCACCAATTCCTGCAATTGCAAATACTCCTAAAATCTTTTCATATCTTCTGTTTTTTTTATGTTTGAATGTACTGAAATTTAACTGAAAATTCTAACACAAATTTTATTCCTATATTATTTTTGTCATTTATTTTTAACATACTTTAACAGCGGTTTGCAAAGGTTGTGTAACTTTACACAAATATTTAAAAGCACCAAAATAGTTACAAAGTATTGATGAGTAGTTTTAAAGAAAAATCATACGGTTTTATTATCGGAATTTTAGTCGGGTTGATTATAGCCGGTGGCTTTTTTATTTTTAAACTGGACGATTATTTTAAAGAATTAAGTTTCTATAAATCTGTCTCCAATACCTTCTCCTCTGAAAGCAAATCGGAAGACGTTCCGTCAAAAGAAACAACACCGGTTGAGAAAACAAAAAAGTCCAAAACGAAAGTAGCCGATTTTTCTAAAAACCAAGAAGCAATCAATGAAGAGAAGGTGGTGAAAGTGGATACAAACAGCATCGCCAAAGATACGCTTACACTTGAAAATCCCGGTGGTGACGATGTGATGGTGGTGCGGAAGGATGAACTACTCTTGACAAAAACATTGGAGGTTTTTAATTTAGATCCGGTTGCAAAAATGAATGGTAAAGATTCATTGCTTCAGAAAGTAAGCGGTATTAAAGACGATAAACCCGCTGCGAAGCAATACATGAATTTGGAATTATGGTCCTCTCCGTTAAATTACAAAGGTTATAAAATGAGTAAGTACAAACTCATTATGTATGGCATTGCCTCTCCGGAAGGATTAAAAATATACCGATTGGATGATGTAGTCTATATCAAGAGTGCTTCCTTGGTTTACCGAGTGGACGCGACAGGTGAATTTAAACCCTATGAACGGATAACGGATGAATCCGTCATCAGCAGATTAAAATAAAATGACAATTACTTTTTCTAAATATCAGGGAACAGGAAACGATTTTATCATTGTTGATAATCGCGACATGAAATTTAATCGTGCCGACAATGCATTGGTGGTAAGGCTATGCGACAGACGTTTCGGGATTGGTGCCGATGGTTTGATGTTGTTGCAATCGAAAATCGGTTACGATTTTGAGATGGTGTATTACAATTCCGATGGTAACGAAAGCAGTATGTGTGGAAATGGTGGACGTTGTATTGTTGAATTTGCAAGAACCTTAGGATTGGTAAAAGAGAAAGCACATTTTTTAGCCACAGATGGCGAACACGAAGCGGTTGTAAAACCCGGGTTCATCAGTTTGAAAATGAACAATGTTAGCAAAGTAGAAATGAATGCAGCCTTTTCCTTTTTGAATACCGGCTCGCCTCATTACGTTGCTTTTGTAAATGATGTAAAAAATTACAATGTTTTTGAAGAGGGCAAAAAAATAAGATATAACGAACGCTTTTCAGAAAAAGGAACAAATGTGAATTTTATTGAAAAGGACTTGAACGATTTGTTTGTAAGAACGTATGAGCGAGGAGTAGAAGGTGAAACCTATTCGTGTGGAACAGGGGTCACAGCAGCGGCTTTGGTGGCAGCATTAAAAAATGTTTCTACCGGACAAGATTATTGTGATGTAAAAACATTGGGTGGGAATTTGAAAGTGAAATTTAAAATGCACGATGACCATTCCTTTACGGATATCTGGTTGGAAGGTCCTGCTACTTTTGTTTTTAAAGGTGAAATTTCAGTTAAATGATTCAGGAAAAAACAACCTATCAACTTAAAGTGAATCCATCGTTTGATGAGAACGACTTGTTAAAAGGCGTTTTTATTGCTGTGATTCATGCTACGCGCATTCCTCCGCACATTGGAATGATTGTGGATAAATCCTATCATTCGCTTTCGATTAAAGGACAAGATATCAATACACCTGTAGCAGCGATTATCAAAAATTCAAACATCCGAAAAATTCCTTCCCTGTTTATAAAAATAAAATCACATCCAACTTTTAGTGATGTGTATTTACGCGAACATTTTATTACAAACATTCAGCAGTTCGAACGAGTAGATATTGGAGTTGCAACTTGCTTAAGTCCGATTAAATTGTTTTTTGAAGAAGTGTATCATCTGCCGATGCACAATGTCAACTATCTTTATGAATTGCTTCCTGTATTGGAAGCCAACGGATTGATTGAATCGGTGAGTGCCATCCATGTTGACATTGCTTCGTATCAATTGCCGGTATATACCAATAAAGAAATCAATGCCGGAATCGAACAAGTGAGAAAAGAATTTAACCCGCAATCATAATGAAGTTAAAAGGAAAAATTGTTTCACTTCGGGCCATCGAGCCTTCCGATATTGATGTTTTATATCAATGGGAAAACGATACCGAAACCTGGAATGTGAGCAATACACAAACACCGTATTTGTGTTTTGTTTTGGAACAATACATTGCCAGCGCACACCAGGATATTTATTCGGTAAAACAATTGCGATTGATGATTTGTAATGAAGAAGAGCGTGCTGTAGGAAGTATTGATTTGTTTGATTTTGATCCCAATCATTTACGTGCCGGTATCGGAATATTGGTTGCCGATAAATCCGACAGAAAAAAAGGATATGCGTTTGATGCATTGAACGTTTTAGTGGATTATTGTTTTTCCATTTTAAATCTTCACCAACTCTATTGCAACATCACCATCGATAATGAAGCCAGTATTTTGTTGTTTCAAAAGCAAGGTTTTCAGGTGACAGGAATTAAAAAACAATGGGTGCGCGATGGAGATGTCTATAAAGATGAATTATTGCTTCAGAAGATAAAAGGGTAAAATTCATGAGTTTCTCCACCCGCAATATTCTTTCCTTCATCCTTTTTTCGATTGTAATTCTTACCATCGTGTATTGCGGTGATCCTTCTCCAAAGGAAGCCTTAAAGGAATCTTTGCCGACAGCTACTGGTTATTTAAATCACCATGATTCAGCCAAATATGTGGGGATGAGTCAGTGTAAACTTTGTCACCAAGACATTTATAATTCTTACATTCAAACTGGAATGGGGAAAAGTTTTGAGCATGCGAGCAAAACAAAAAGCGCAGCAAAATTTTCAGCACATACCGTCATTTACGATAAGTATCAAGATTTTTATTACCATCCATTTTGGGAAGGCGATAGTTTGAAAATTATGGAGTTTCGCTTAAAAGGGAAAGACACCATTCATAAACGCATTGAACGCGTTGATTATATTATCGGTTCGGGACATCATACCAATTCGCACATTACAAACTCCAACGGTTATTTGCATCAAATGCCAATGACTTTTTATACCCAAAAACAAAAATGGGATTTTCCTCCCGGATTTGAAGATGGATTTAATACGCGTTTCTCCCGCAAAATCGGATTGGAATGTATGAGTTGTCATAATTCACTTCCCGACTTTGCAGAAGGCTCCGAAAATAAATTTAATGCATTGCCGGAAGGGGTGAGTTGTGAGCGCTGTCATGGACCAGGCAGCATTCATGTGCAGCAGCGTTCCACCGGTTCTAAAATTGATACATCTAAATACATTGATTATTCCATTGTGAATCCCGGCAAACTTCCGATTGATTTGCAATTTGACGTTTGTCAGCGTTGCCACTTACAAGGAAATACTGTTTTGAAAGAAGGGAAATCCTTTTTGGATTTTAAACCTGGTAAAAAATTATCGGATTATATGACCACCTTTTTGCCGCGGTATAAAAATGCGGATGATGAATTTATCATGGCTTCGCATGCGGATCGATTGAAACAAAGCAAATGTTTTATCAATAGCTACAAAGAAGAAACGGATAAAACATCTTTACGACCGTATAAAAATTCATTGACCTGTGTTACCTGCCACAATCCGCATGTGAGTGTGAAAGCGACCGGAAAGGAAATATTTAATACGGCATGTAAAAATTGTCATAGCACTTCAACCAAGAATGGCTTATGTTCAGAAAAGGAAGTGGTAAGAGCGAAGGTGCAGGACAATTGTGTGAGTTGCCATATGCCCAATTCAGGTTCAATTGATATACCGCATGTGACGGTGCACGATCATTACATTCGCAAACCGATGAAAAAAGAGGAAATACAAAAAGTAAAAGAGTTTATAGGATTGTATGCCATAAACGAAAAAAATCCAAGTAATTATACCAAGGCAAAAGCCTATATTCAGCAATACGATAAGTTCGAATACAAGACGCAATACCTTGATTCAGCTGCGTTTTATTTGTCGGATAAAACAAAGGAGGATGTGGAGCAAAATTTCGAATTACTCGTGCATTTGAATTTCATCAAACAGGATTACAAAAAAATTATTGGGTACCTCAATCAAGTAGGTAATATCGATCGACTGAAAAAACCGTTGAATAAAAAGTCGTGGGACAATTCAAATGCTTGGACAGCCTATAGAATAGGAGAGGCGTATGCCTCACTTGGGGATTTATCATCGGCATTTAGCTTTTACAGCAGAGCCATTGATTTATCACCTAAAAATCCGGAATTCAGAAATAAATTGGCCGGTGTGATGATGGCGATGGAACGTTATGATGCAGCAATTAGTGTTTTGAATTATGTGGTGATTGAGAATCCGAATTATACACCTGCACTGAACAATTTAGGCTATGCCAATCTCCTTAAAGGAAATGTTTTGAAGGCAGAAGAACTTTATAACAGAGCACGAAAGTTAGATCCCGATTATGAATCATTATTGATGAATATAGCTGGATTAAAAATTTATCAGAAAAAATATAAGGAAGCAGAAGAACAGTTGAATACTATTTTAAAAAAGAACCCGAAAAATGAGCAAGCAAAACGGGTTTTAAGTCAATTGAAAGCACTAAAATAATATCTTTAGGTCTTTATTTTAAGCAGAATGGCAAAAGGAAAATCCTCATTTTTAAAAAAAATCATCATTGCGACACTCCTCATTATTATTGTGGTTGGTGGAGTAGGAGGTTATTATGCCTATAAAACCATTTATCAATCGAATGTTAATTTAGGAGATAAAAAATCGGAGATCATTTACATTCCAACCGGTTCAACGTTTGATGATGTGATTCGCATATTGGGAGAAAATAACATTCTTAAGAACCGTTCGACTTTTGAGCTATTGGCAGAAAAGAAAAAGTATAAAAATGCTGTGAAGCCCGGTAAATATCGGATTCTGGCAAATATGAGCAACAATGCATTGGTGAATCTGTTAAAAGCCGGAATTCAGGAACCCATCAAAATTAATTTCAACGGATTGCATACGGTGGATGAATTGTTATTAAGAGTAGGAAGACGCATTGAAGCAGATTCAAATGCATTGCATCAAGCGATTCGCGACAATGGCTTTTTGAGTAAATATGGTTTCAATCAGGACAATGTGCAAGCGCTGTTTATTCCTGAAAATTATGAATTCTACTGGAATACTTCTGTGGAGGAATTTTTTGATCGCATGGCCAAAGAATATAAATTTTTCTGGAACGAGGAGCGGAAGAAAAAGGCGAAAGCGATTGGGTATTCGCAAACAGACATTACTACGTTAGCCTCCATTGTGCAAGGTGAACAATGCTGCGACAATGACGAGAAAAAAATCATTGCCGGTTTGTACCTGAATCGTTTAAATGATGGAATGGCTTTACAATCGGACCCTACTGTAATTTATGCGATTGGCGATTTCACGATTCAGCGTGTTTCCTTCGAACAAACCCGAGTGAATTCTCCCTACAATACCTATGTGAATAAAGGATTACCTCCCGGACCGATTGGGTTTGCTCAGCAATCGTCCATTGATGCTGTTTTGAATTATGAAAAAAGCGATTATATGTATATGTGTGCCAAAGAAGATTTATCCGGAAAACATTATTTTGCGAAAACGTATGAGCAGCATTGTGTCTATGCAAAAAAATACAGAGATGCGTTGAATGCGAAGAATATCCATTAATCGTAGGAGTTTAAATCTTCAGTTGACATTTTAGAAAGAATTATTAATATTATATTTGCCCTTTAAAATAGAGATTATGACAAAAATTAAATTTGGAACAGACGGATGGAGAGCCATCATCGCGAAAGATTTTACAGTTGACAATGTTGCTCGTGTTACAATTGCAACTGCAGAATGGGTGAAAAGTAATTTTGGTAAACCAAGTGTGGTAGTCGGCCATGATTGTCGATTTGCCGGTGAACTATTTGCTGAAACAACAGCAAAAGTTCTGGCGAATGCGGGAATTAAGGTGTATTTGGCAAAAGACTTTGTTTCAACTCCTATGATTTCATTGGGTGCAAAAACCCTTGGAACTTCCTTAGGAATCATTATAACGGCATCTCATAATCCTCCTTCTTACAATGGTTATAAGTTAAAAGGTCATTTTGGCGGACCATTATTACCGGATGATATTCAAAAAATAGAAGACATTATTCCAGCCACTAATAATGTGGATGTAGAAAATCTTTCGGTTGCTGATTTTGTAAAATCAGGAATGATTGAATACGTGGATTTAGAAACGATGTATGTGAACCATGTGGAGAAAAACTTCGACATGGATGCGATTCGTAAAACAAAAATGAATTTTGCCTACGATGCAATGTATGGTGCAGGGCAAAATGTGATGCGCAGGTTGTTGCCGGATATCACCTTTTTGCATTGTGATTACAATCCAGGATTTGAAGGACAAGCACCGGAACCAATCCACAAGAACTTGATTCCTTTTTCTACGTTAATTTCAGAGAGTGGAGATATTGATTGCGGTTTGGCAACAGATGGTGATGCGGATCGGATTGGTTTGTACAATGGCAAAGGCGAATTTGTGGATTCACATCACATCATCTTGTTATTGATTAACTATTTGGTTACTCAGAAAAAAATGACAGGAAAAGTGGTGAATGCATTCTCAGTTACACCACGTGTAAAAAAGATGTGTGAGCATTATGGCTTGGAATATCAAGTGACAAAAATCGGATTCAAATACATTGCAGGAATCATGGTTTCGGAAGATGTTTTGTTGGGTGGAGAAGAGAGTGGTGGGATTGCCATCAAAGGACATATTCCGGAGCGCGATGGAATTTGGATGGGTTTAACCATTTGGGAATACATGGTAAAATCTGGAAAAACGTTGGATCAATTGATTGAAGAGATTTATAAAATTGTGGGTGCTTTCAAGTTTGAACGCAGCGATATGCACTTAAAAGAAGAAGTGAAACAAGCCATTGTAGAAAATTGCAAAAACAATACCTATACCTCTTTCGGTCCGTATAAAGTAGAACGCATTGAAACGGTGGATGGCTGGAAATACTTCTTTGCGAATGATGAATGGATGATGATTCGTGCGTCCGGAACAGAACCGGTATTGCGAAATTATGCAGAATCAGCAACCACCGAAAAAGCATTTGCTATTTTAAAAGCGGTTGAAAAAACACTCTTAGGATAAGTTTAAACCAAAAAGCCACTGATGAAGTGGCTTTTTTTTATTTCAAATTCATATGTTTCGTCACAAAGGAAAAACAAGAACGTTTAAACACAACCTGCGGTTGGCGGCCTTGCTTTCGTTTATTGCCGGTATTGTTAACATAACCGGTGTTTTGCAGTTAAAAGTATTAACAACAAATGTGACAGGTCATTTTGCATTTTTTGCTGAAGAGTTGGTGTTGAAACATTATAGTCTTGCGATGAGCTTTTTGTTGTTGATTTTTGCATTTCTTTTGGGCTCATTTTCTTCGAATTTTCTGACGGAATACTTTCTTAAAAAAGGGAAAACATCGGCTCATAAATATCCGATGCTTTTAGAAATTAGTTTGCTCTTCATTATCGGTACCTGCGGAACGATGCTGATTGAAAAAGGTTTCTCAGATACGATTGTTGCGAGTATTCTTTTGTTTGCAATGGGTGTTCAAAATTCTCTGGTGACACAAATTTCAAGCTCAACCGTTAGAACGACTCATTTAACGGGCTTGTTCACCGATTTGGGGATTGAATTGTCGCAACTCTTTTTTTACAAACGTAAAGAGCAACGTGAAAAATTAACGCAAAGTATTGAGCTGCGATTGGCGATTATCAGCTGTTTTTTTCTCGGTTGTGTGCTCGGTGGCTTTTTATATTCTTATCTGTCATTAGGGATTCTTATCTTGGCTTCCGCCTTTCTGGCGGTGGCAATTTTATATGATGTATTACTTTTTAACTATTACAAATTGTATCGAAAAAGACGAAAAAAATTTTAACAACAACCCGAACAAACCTTTCCCTATTTTGTTTATTACCAAACCGTATTTGTTTATGAAAAAGAATTTATTTTTTGTTCTCCTTTTATGTCTTTCTCTTTCTGCTGTTGCTCAGAATGGAGTTATAAAAGGAAAAGTATTTAATACCATTAACAACGAAGCCATTCCATTTGCTTCAGTAGGCATCACTTCCTTGTCAATTGCAGCGACAACCGATTTGGATGGAAATTATGAATTGAAAAACTTAACACCTGGTTTGTATAATATTACAGCTTCTTTTGTGGGTTTCAGCAAAAAAACAATTTTTGAAATTCAAGTAAATAATTTTACCCCAACGGTTTTAAACATTGGCTTGGATGAGAAAACGGATAGTTTAGCTGTTGTAGAAGTCACCGCTTCCCCTTTTAACAAAACAGAAGAAAGTCCAGTTTCCCTCCGCACCATTGGTTCTTCTGAAATCGACCGGAATCCCGGAGGAAACAGAGATATCTCCAAAGTGATTCAGTCGCTGCCCGGAGTAGCCTCTACCGTTTCTTTCCGTAACGATATTATCATTCGTGGTGGCGCGCCCAATGAAAATCGATTTTATCTGGATGGGATTGAAGTGCCGAATATCAATCACTTTGCTACGCAAGGTGGTTCCGGTGGACCCGTTGGGATGATCAATGTTAATTTTATTCGTGAAGTGGATTTTTATGCAGGCGCTTTTCCTGTAAACCGTGGCAATGCCTTGAGCTCCGTATTTGATTTTAAAATGAAGGATGGTAATTCTGAAAAGCTTGTTACAACAGCAACATTAGGTTCTTCCGATATAGGTTTGACCTTGGATGGTCCGATTGGTAAAAAAACAACCTTTATTGTTTCCGCCCGAAGATCTTATTTGGGTTGGCTATTTAAACTTTTGGAATTACCTTTTTTGCCCATCTATAATGATGCTCAATTCAAAGCAAAAATCCGATTAAACGATAAAAACGAAATTTCCTTTATCGGCTTGGGTGCTTATGATGATTTTAAATTGAATTTGGATGCGAATGAAACCGAACAGCAGAAATACATTTTGGGTTATTTGCCGGTGAACAAACAATGGAATTATGCTTTGGGAACGAACTATAAACATTACTTCGAAAAGAGTTATTTGACATTGGTTGTGAGTCGAAATCACCTAAACAATCGTTCGTATAAATACCTTAACAACGATGAAAGCATCGACACGAATAAAGTGCTCGATTATGTTTCTCAGGAAATCGAAAACAAAGTACGTATCGAAAACACCTATCGTAACAATGGATTTAAAATAAATGTGGGTGCAGGTTTTGAAAATGTAACATATACCAATTCGACCTTTAATAAGATCACCACACCTGGAGGAACGGTTCTCATTGATTTCGACTCCAAATTGAATTTTAATAAATATTCGGCATTCGGACAAATCAGTAAAGTATTGTTTAATCAACGGATGTTGGTTTCATTGGGTGTGCGGACCGATTTTTCGGATTACTCAACAGCGATGAGCAATCCGTTGAATCAACTATCTCCTCGTTTTTCTTTGGCATTCAATATTACTGATGCTTTCAGTTTCAATTTTAATGCAGGCAGGTATTATCAGTTGCCGGCCTACACCATTTTAGGTTATCGTGATTCGGCAGATGTATTAACAAATAAAGCAAATTCAGTTACCTATATTACCAACGATCATTTGGTGGCGGGCTTCGAATACAATACAAAAATTAATACTAAGATTTCAGTTGAAGGGTTTTATAAAAAATATTCCAATTATCCGTTTTCACTTCGTGATTCGTTGTGTTTAGCTAACCTGGGAGGTGATTTTGGAGTGATTGGCAATGAACCGGTTGTTTCTCTTTCGGATGGACAAGCCTACGGAATAGAGTTTTTGGTTCAGCAAAAGTTGTTTAAAGGATTTTATGGTATTGTTGCGTATACCTGGGTGAAGAGTCAGTTTCAAGATAAAAACGGAGACGACAAGCCTTCCGCTTGGGATAATGGGAACATTGTTTCAGCAACGTTCGGTAAAAAATTCAAACGCAATTGGGAGGCAGGATTTAAATGGCGTTATCAGGGCGGTACACCATATACTCCGATTGATGTTCAAACATCCTCACTGAAGTCGGTTTGGGATTTAAATGGAAGAGGGTTGACCGATTATTCTAAATTGAATGAAAATCGTTTGAGAGCATTTCATCAGTTGGACATGCGTATTGATAAAAAGTTCTTCTTTAAAAAATGGTCGTTGGACATCTATTATGATTTGCAGAATGTTTACCGCGCGAAATCCGATCAACCTGCCATCTTAGTGTTGGATAGAGATGCCGATGGGAATGCACAAACCGATCCGGCTAATCCGGCCGCTTACAAAACAAAGTTGATTGATAATTCTTCGGGAACTTCACTTTCAACCTTAGGAATCATCATTGAATTCTAAAACAAAAAAGCCACTGAATCTCAGTGGCTTTTTGTTTATTCTACATGGACAACCAATCCTTTTAGATATTCACCTTCGGGATGAAAAATATTCACACAGTGGTCGGGTGGTTGTGAAAGGTGATGCAAGATTCTCACATTTCTTCCTGCTTCAATCGCTGCTGCCATCACGGTACTGTTAAACGTGTTTTTGTCTACTACCTGAGAGCAAGAGAATGTAAATAACAATCCACCCGGTTTAATTTGTTTGATGGCTTCATAATTCAATCGTTTATAACCCATAATGGCATTGTGCTTCACATTTTGATGTTTTGCAAATGCAGGAGGATCCAACACAATGATATCGTACGTATTTTCGCGATTCTTTAAAAACTCAAACGTATCAGCAACAAAAGAAGTATGATTCTTCAATTGATTCAATGCTGCATTTTTATCGGTCAGCTCAATTGCTTTTTTCGAAATATCGGTTGAGTGTACTTCTTTTGCTCCGGCAGCAGCTGCATAAATTGAAAATCCTCCTGTATAACAGAAAGTGTTCAACACCACTTTATCTTTTGAATAATGTGCGAGCAATTCTCTGTTTTCTCGTTGATCGATAAAGAATCCGGTTTTTTGTCCGCCTTCCCAATCCACTGAAAATTGATGTCCGTTTTCCAAAGCGATGGTTTCATTGGTAGCGTTCTCACGTTTCCATAAATAGCCGTTTGGTGCTTTAATAGGAGCATTCTTTGGCATCGTTTCTTCACTCTTATCATAAACGGCATTTAATTCGTCTCCGTAAATTTCTTGCAGTGCTTTCACAAATTCATGTTTGATTAAGTGCAAACCAATCGAGTGGGATTGCAATACGGCTGTCCCGTTGTAATAATCAATGATAAAACCCGGTAATCCATCTCCTTCACCAAAACACAAACGGTAACAATTGGTAGCTGGATTTTTTGTTAGATTTAATTGTGTTCTGAAATCGTAGGCTTTTTGAATTTTGCTTTTCCAAAATTCATAGTTTGGGTTCACTTCCGTGAACGAGAACATGCGCACAGCAATGGAACCAATTTGATAATGACCCATTCCCAGAAATTCTTCCTGCACAGAATACACGGCAACAACATCGCCTTCTTTTACATCATCGCCTTCGTAATCGGGAGGCAGACTGATTTTTTTGATCGCGCCAGAAAATACCCAGGATGAAAACGTTTGATACTATGATCTTTGCCGTTGGCTAATATTACTTTGATAAATTGGTCGGTCATAAATGGGTTGTTTGTGCGAAAATACGAAAACTATTAGGTAGTTAAGTAAAGTAAATTCTGCTCGTTGTATTTTAATGCATCATTATCAATCATTACTTGGATGGTATGAATGATTTTATCTTCATGCACATCGGTGATGGAATTGATGAGCATTTTTAATTCCATAGGATGAAGGGTCAACAATTCTTTTATCTGTGTGCTGATGCGTTCGAATTCATCTGTATGCAATACTTTTCTTTTCTCCTCTAAACAGATATCACATTGTCCGCACGGTGCCGTTTCAATTTCACCAAAGTAGGCGAGTAGGAGTTGACTTCTGCATTTATGGGTGCTTTCGGTATAATTCAAAACGGCTTCCATGCGTTGGATGGCACGTTTTTTTAGTGATGAGAAATTTTCTTTCGAAAGAGATAAATCTTTTGTATCCACGCGAGGCATGGTGAAGGTTAATTGGGGCAACTCCGTTTGTGGAGCATAGGTAATAATTTTATTTTGATGGAGGTAGTTGAGTCGTTTAACAACATCATCCAGTTTGATGTTTAATTTTTTAGCCAAATCAAATTCGTTGATTTTTTCAAAATTATCAAACAGTCCGGCATAATTGCGCAACAGCATTTTGATAAAGGTATCGAAAGCAGGATTAGAGATTTGAAACTTGTACAAATCTTCACGGTTTAATTCCAGTTTGATGCGAGCAGGTTGAAAGAATGCATCCGAGAGCGAGATATAACCTTCCCGTTCAATAAATTTCAAACAATTAAATACCGTGATGGGTTGGAGTTTATAGTTGTCGCAAAACGTTGAAATATCAAAATTAAAGGTGTTCCCTAATCCAGAACCGGTAGGCATTTGATAGAAATTGGCCAATGCCTGGTAGGTCTGACGAATTTCATCCATTTCCGGAAAGCTGGTTTCCACATTTCGTTGCAATTCTATTTTATCACCGTTGTTGTACAATAAAATCGCAAATGCTTTTTGTTCATCTCTTCCTGCGCGGCCGGCTTCCTGGAAATAAGCTTCCAATGAGTCGGGTAAATCGATGTGAACCACAAATCGCACATCGGGTTTATCGATTCCCATTCCGAAGGCGTTGGTGCAAACAATTACTCTTGATTTATTATTGATCCAATTGCTTTGTTTGATGTCGCGGGTTTTGGCATCTAATCCAGCATGGTAGAAGTCAGCTTCAATTTTATGACTTCGCAAATAACTGGCGATGTCCTGTGTTTTTTTTCTGTTGCGAACATAAACAATTCCTGTTCCCTTTACATTATTGGCAATCTTTACTAAGCGTGCCAATTTATCTTCTTGATTCAATAAGATGTAAGCTACATTTTTACGTTCAAAACTAATTTGAATGACATTGTTTTTTTTGAATTGTAATTTCTCTTGAATGTCTTTTACCACTTCTTTAGTAGCTGTTGCGGTTAACGCCAGTACTGGGACTTTCGGTAAAATTTGGCGAAGCAATTCAATCTTTAAATAACTCGGACGGAAATCATAGCCCCATTGAGAGATGCAATGTGATTCATCAATGGCTATGAGATTCACATTCATTTTTTGCAAACGCACTTTTACAATTTCCGTTTCCAGTCGTTCGGGAGAGAGGTAAAGAAATTTGATGTTGCCATGAACGCAATTGTCCAATGCAATATCTATTTCGCGTTTGTGCATGGCAGATGTGATAGCAATGGCTTTGATTCCTTTTTTGACAAGGTTTTCAACCTGATCTTTCATCAAAGCAATCAATGGTGAAATCACGATGCAGATGCCGTCTTGGCACAATGCGGGTACTTGAAAGCAAATGGATTTTCCGCCACCCGTTGGTAGAAGGGCAAGTGTATCCTTTCCATCTAAAACGGATTGGATGATTTCTTCCTGCGAAGGACGAAAGGAGCGGTAGCCCCAATATTTTTCTAAGACCTCGTGTGCGGTTGGCATTTGCATACGAATTTACGAAAATATGGCATGATGGAACGCAGATGATGCTGATAAAAAGCATTTAAAAAAGGACGAAACTAAAAACTCCAGATGGTAATTTTTCCTTTGTATTTTGGTTTTGGAGGAGGAGGATTTTTACGAATTTCGATAAGCCATTCAATGGATTTATCGTACGACTTAAAAACTTTATATGCTACTTTCGGTTTGTAAAATTTGAAATAGAAATCGGCCATCAGCTGATAGGCTAAGTTATCTACAATGATTGCAACAGCTAAGAACGGTTGTTCCGGTTCAATTAAAATGCTGTATTCTTTGGCTTCCTTGGTGATGGTTACAAAATGGTCGAAGGAGATTAAAATGGGATGTTTTTCACCTTTTGTAATTTCGAGTAAGGCTCTTTTTTCCTCGATTTTTTCTTTAACATCAATGGTTTGTCCTTCCAGATAGCGCACATGAACAATCCCTTGTGTATCAAGTGTGATGTTCATGCTCGTTAAAGATATTGTTTGCACAATATCGTCCTGCTTTAATGCCATTCTGTTATGGGTATGCTTAGCTGTTCATTTTATCCAGCACGAACATAGGAGTTATTTTAGAGCATATCAAGAGAAAAATGAAAACTTAATGACAATTATTTGTTAGAAAATAGTTTCTCAAGGGCAAACATTTCATCTCTTAAGCGCGCAGCTTCCGCAAAATCAAATGCTTTGGCAGCCACATCCATAGCTTTGCGTGTTCGGTTAATGGCTTTCTGAAGTTCTTCCTTACTCATGTATTGAACAACAGGATCGGCTGCATAATTGATTTCTCCGGTTTCAACATACGGTCGGGCTAAATTTCCTTTTGAGTCGACAATCACGGATGTTTGTCCCATGATGGATGCTTTCGATTTATTTAATGCGGTTGGCACCAAATTATGTTCAAGGTTATAGGCAATTTGTTTTTGTCTTCTTCGTTCGGTTTCATCAATGGTTCTTTTCATTGAATCCGTAATTTTATCGGCATACATAATTACTTTACCGTTGATGTTACGGGCCGCTCTTCCGGCAGTTTGTGTCAATGCTCTGTCGGAGCGTAAAAAGCCTTCTTTGTCGGCATCTAAAATTGCGACTAACGACACTTCCGGTAAATCCAATCCTTCTCTCAATAAATTGATTCCAATCAATACATCAAATTTCCCTAAGCGTAAGTCGCGTAAAATTTCCACACGTTCTAACGTATCTACTTCGGAATGGATGTATCGGCAACGGATACCGATGTTTAGCATGTACTTTTGCAGTTCTTCAGCCATTCGTTTGGTGAGGGTGGTTACGAGGATGCGTTCGTCACGCTTTGCCACTTTATCAATTTCTTCCAGCAAATCATCAATCTGATTGATGCTTGGTCTTACTTCAATAATCGGGTCGAGTAATCCAGTTGGTCGAATCACTTGCTCTGCAACAATGCCTTCGGATTTTGTTAATTCATATTCAGCCGGTGTTGCACTTACGTAAATGAGTTGATGGATCAAGGATTCAAACTCTTCAAATTTTAGCGGTCGGTTGTCCATTGCAGCCGGTAAGCGGAAACCGAAGTCCACTAAGTTTACTTTTCGGGAGCGGTCGCCACCATACATGGCTTTAATTTGTGGCAAGGTCACATGGCTTTCATCAATCACCATTAAAAAATCATCGGGGAAATAATCCAAGAGACAGAATGGTCGTGAACCCGGTAATCGGTTATCAAAATAGCGGGAATAATTTTCGATGCCGGAGCAATAGCCCAATTCACGCATCATCTCAAGGTCGTAGGTAACTCTGTCCTCCAAGCGTTTTGCTTCCAGGTGTTTCCCGATTTCTTTAAAGTAATCTACTTGTTTCACCATATCATCTTGTATTTGATGAATGGCACTTTTCATGGTTTCCGGACTTGTCACAAAGATATTGGCCGGGTAGATGGTAACACTGTCGAGTTTCTCTGTGCTTTTACCTGTGCTGGTTTCGAAGTATTCGATTTCTTCAATTTCATCGTCCCAAAATGAAACACGAAGCGAAACATCGGCATACGCCAAATTAATATCTACAGTATCTCCTTTTACTCGGAAGTTACCGCGTAGAAAATCTTCGGTTGTGCGGGAGTATAAACTTTCTACTAATCTGTGCAGGAATTTATTTCTAGAAATAATTTCTCCTTTTTGATGTTGATGACATTGCTTCTGAATTCTACCGGATTTCCAATACCATAAATACAAGAAACGGATGAAACCACAATCACATCTCTTCTTCCGGAAAGGAGGGAAGAGGTTGTGCTCAAACGTAATTTTTCAATTTCATCGTTGATGGCTAAATCTTTTTCGATGTAGGTATTTGTGCTGGGAATAAAAGCTTCAGGTTGGTAATAGTCGTAATAGCTGACAAAATACTCCACTGCATTGTTTGGAAAAAACTGTTTGAATTCACCGTACAATTGAGCCGCTAAGGTTTTGTTATGGCTTAAAATTAACGTAGGCTTTCCGGTTTGTTGAATCACGTTAGCAATTGTAAATGTTTTTCCGGAGCCGGTTACACCTAACAAGGTTTGTGCAGGCACATTTCCGTTTACACCATCTACTAATTGTTTGATTGCAGTCGGTTGATCACCGGTGGGTTGAAAGTCTGAGATAATTTTGAATTCCATAGAGGTGTAAATTTACGGAATAATTTCTATCTGTCATATGGAGTTTAGTAGAAGGATAGGACTCTCTTATAATGCGAATTACGAAAATGAAGATCTCTCCACGTTGGTCGAGATGACCGTTCTAATTGCTATTTGACTTGTTACTGGGGATTCGAATGCGTATTCCAAATTCTCCAAGCTTCCTCGGCTTGGTGTTGAAGCATGGAGTAGCCGTTTACAGTGGCTGCACCTTTTGCTTTTCCGCGTTTTAAAAATTCGGTCTCCGCAGGATTGTAAACCAGGTCGTACAATAAATGAGTTGGTGAAAGGAATTGGTAGGGGATATCCGGACAAGCATCCACATTTGGAAACATTCCCAAAGGCGTTGCATTGACGATGAGTTTAAATGCGTTGAGCATGTGTTCGTTTACTTCATCGTAGGTAAATTGGTTATTGGTTGTTGGTTGTTTGTTAGTTGATTTATTGCGTGTCACAAAGTAGCAATCAATTCCAATCTCTTTTAAAACATATTCCACTGCTTTTGAAGCACCGCCTGTGCCTAATATCAACGCTCTTTCATGTTGTGATTCTAAAAAAGGTTTGATGGATTGTCTAAAGCCAAACGCATCGGTATTGTATCCTATAAGTTTCCCTTCTGAAATTTTAATGCAATTCACCGCGCCAATTTTTTTTGCAGTAGCATCCAGTTCATCCAAAAAAGGGATCACTGTTTCTTTATACGGAATGGTTACGCTTAATCCTTTTAATGTCGGATTGTCTTTGATCAATAGGGGGAATAATTCAATTTTATCAATTGGAAATGCGTGGTATTCCGAATTCAGAATGTTTTCTTTTTGAAATTTTTCAGTGAAATATTTTTTTGAAAACGAGTGGGAGAGCGGATAGCCGATCAGTCCGTATGATTGTATCATTTTAAATACGATTGATTAAAAAATTGTTTTTTGAACCACAACTCAAAAGCGGGATCAAGGAATTCATACACCCCATTTTGTTCATGAATCAAATCGTTGTTGATGAGGATGTCTTTGTTTTTACTCACATTATTTGGTGTTCCCAAATTGTAGTGTTGCATCACCGTGGTACTGGTGAATTTTGTTTCTTCTTTGGCAACTGCTTTCAAAAGATTCAATTGGGTGTTGCTGATGCTTTCTACTTCTTTTTGGTACAACGGAGTGTTTGCTTGTATGAGTTCTTTTAACGCAGCATTTACTTCCGTTGCGGTAGCTTTTTTTGATGTAATGTTCCAGGTATAATGTGCCAGCTGTTGTACATACCAGGAATGATTTTTCATCAATTGAGGAATGAGGATGGCAACGGTTTCGGGAATTTGTTTGCCGGAGGATTCAAAACTTTTGCAAATGAATTTCACCCATTTCGCAGTTTCTATTTTGGGTAATAAGAGGATATCCCCAAAGCGGTAAAACGGTTTTGACGGGCTATTAAAGATATCATTCATCATGTGTCGTTTGCTGCCGTAGAGGCAATACGTTACATTTTTTTGTCGCTGCCACGAGGCGCGCATTTTCTTTTCAAAATCTTGGTAGTCGGAAAAATTGGATAAGTTTTGAAATTCATCGAGGCAGATGATAAACTTAATGCCTTTCTTTTTTGCGATGAGCTCAGGCAGGTCGAGGATTTCATGACTGTGTTTTTTGAGTTCTTTTACGTCAAAGCTCAGACTAAAATCGGCTTCATCAAAGCCTACATTAAATTTCGGAATTAGTTTTTTAAAGAATTCTTTACCGGTTCCCATCCATTCCTGCCATTTGTTGGAGGAAGCTTTGATGACTTCACGGGCATAGAGTTCCAGAAATTCTTCTTCGGTGCTTACAGAAAAAAGGTCGATGATAATGGTTTTGACGTTTTTTTCTTTTTTTCGGATGTCGACAATTACTTTTTCAACCAAGGAGGATTTCCCCCAGCGTCTAGGAGAAATGAGTGTGGTGTTGATGCCATGCATTAAATTGCTGCGCAATTTTTCTGCTTCCTGTTCACGGTTGGTGAAGGAATCGGTGCTGACAGTTGTTCCGTAAGTAAAAGGAGATGCGTTCATTTTTTTATACTGAATGGTATTATACTAAATGGTATTATACTCAAAGGTATAAAATAATTTGATTCCTCAAAATGATTTTAGGATTTTGTTTTGCTCAGTTTAGCTTTTAGTACTTCAAAAACAATCGGAAGTACAGAGATAAACACAATGCCGATGGCCACTTTTTCGATGTTGTTTTTAATCCAAGGAATTTCTCCAAGAAAGTAACCGGCAAGGGTTAAGCTGCCAATCCAGATGATACCGCCCAAGACGTCAAACGACAAAAACTTTTTATACTGCATTTCAGCGATGCCGGCAACAAACGGTGCGAATGTTCTAACGATAGGAACAAAACGTGCCATGATAATTGTTTTAGGTCCGTATTTATCAAAGAATGCATGTGTTTTGGTTAAGTATTCTTCCTTCACCAGTTTTTTGCCACGGATTTTAATTTGCAATGCCTTGAGTCCGATTTTTCGACCAATCCAATAATTGGTATTGTCGCCCAGAACAGCGGCAGCAAAAAGAAGGCCTAATAAAAAGAAAATGTTTAAAAACGGTTCACCTGTTACCGAATTGATTTGGTTGGCAAACAATCCTGCAGTAAATAGGAGGGAGTCGCCCGGTAAAAAAGGCATGATTACCAATCCGGTTTCAATAAAAATAACCAGGAATAAAATGATGTACACGACATCACTGTAATTTTGAAACAACCATTCAAAATCAAGATGAAGGATGTGCTTGAATAATTCAACCATTAGTATTTCGTGATAGAAGGATCAATTTCCGTTGACCAGGCGATGATTCCGCCTTTTAGGTTATACACATTGTTAAATCCACTGGCTTCAAGCGCTTGGCAAATTGCTCCGGAACGAGCACCGCTTCTGCAATGAATAATCACTTGTTTGTCTTTCGAAATCTTATCTAAATTATCCATCACTTCGCCCATTGCAATGTGTGTTCCTCCGATTTCACAAATTTCCAATTCATGTTCTTCACGAACATCAATCAATTGAAAATCGGCATTGCTGTCTTTTAATTTCTTTAATTCGGATACAGTTATTTCTTTCATAATTCTATTTTAAATCTTTTAATTATTCATTCGTTTGTTTCAATTCAGCAGGTAAGTGGCTAAAAAAGGTGTCGCCACGTAAGCCTAAGCGCAATGTTTCTAATGGAATCACATCATCGTAGGAAATGTTTCCCAAGTTTACATTGGAGCCTAATAATTTTAAAAACCATACCTGTTGTGCTTTGATGGGTGCTTCCCATAAAATGCTGTCGCGGTCTACTTTTGCTAAAATTTTATTGATCAATAAGGTGTGTGCGCTTCCATTGGCACGATAAATACCAACGTTTCCGCTTTCGCGGGCTTCAGCAATCACTTTCCAGGAGCCGGCTTGCAATTCTTTGTTCATCATCGAAATCCACATCGCAGGATGAATGATGATGCCTGCTTCTTTGGAACCTACTTCCGAAAAGACCGTAAAGTTTTTAGAAAGTTTGTTGATGTATTCGCATTTTTTATCGTGCGCCATTACGATGGAACCATCCGATACTTCAGCACAATCCAGTTTTAATTTGTCGAGCAGTTTCATGTAATCATCAAACATGTTGCGTACAATAAATGCTTCGAACAACGTTCCGCCAACATATACTTTCATTCCAGCATCGCGGTACATTTTTATTTTTTGTTCCAAGTTTGGAGTCACATACGAAGTACCAAACCCCAGTTTGATGATGTCAGTTAAATGTCCGCTAACCGACAAAAAATCTTCTGCTTGTCGGATGCTCAAACCTTTGTCCATCATCATGGTTAACCCTTTGCTGCGGGGTTTCGATTGACGTTCGGGAATGTATGGTAAATCAAAGTTCATATTTTTAATGTCTTAATTATGGTATTTTTTTCTATTCTTAATCACCGAGTCACCTAGTTACCTAGTTACCTAGTTACCTAGTTACTTCTTATACGATTCAATCAAATCGGTAATACTTGAGTTCTCTTTTAATTGCGGCAAGTAGTCGAACAATTCGTTGTGTTTTTCGTAATTTAATTTTAATGCATTTTGCAAAAAGCTCAATGCTTCTTGTTTTTGTCCGATGCTCATTAAGCAGGCAGAGATGCGGTAATGCAATTCTGCATTTTGAGGATGGTGTTTAATTCCTTCCGCCAAAATTTCCAGCGAGCCGTTTTTATTTTCTTGCTCAAACAACAAGTTGGCATAATCCAACCAGATTTCAGCATTGTCGGGATCCAGTTCAATTACTTTTTTGAAGGAGTTTTCCGCATCTTCATAAAACTGCATTTTTTGTTGCAATTCCCCATAGATGTACCAATATTCTGCATTTGTTTTATCCAGCTCAATTGCTTTTTTAGCATAGTGTAAAGCTTCCGCACTGTTGCTTTGCGAGTCTAATACAATGGCAATCCCCAACCAAGCATCAGCCAGTTGTGGGTTCAATTTAATGGCTTTGTTATAATAAACCAATGCATGATCAAAATCTTCTTTTTTCTCATAACATTCGCCAATGTAATAAAAGGTGATGGCATCCGGATCTTCCACTTTAAGTGTGTCTTTATACACTTCAATGGCTTCATCCAAACGGTTTAAATTTGCAAGAGAATTGGCTTTGTTAAAATAAGCCGATGCAAAATCATCTTGTATAGCAATGCAATAATCGTAGGCATCAATTGCTTTTTCATACATACCCAAGCGGTTGTACGAAACGCCCAGGTTGAACCAGGCTGTAGCAGTATATGGATGTTTGTCAACAAAATCGGAATAATATTTTACGCTTTCTTCCGATTGGCCGTTTAACTCGTAGCAAAAAGCAAGTTCATACAAAGCCACTTCATTTTCAGGATTGGCAGCCAAAGCTTTTTTGAGATAGTAGATGGCATCATCAAACTTAGCGGTATTTTCGAATTCGAAAGCCATTGCCAAATAGATTTCATCAAGCTCTTCCGAATTTTCGGCAGCTTTTTTATAATTTTCGATGGCCTGGTCGGTTAATCCCATTTGACTATATATAGAACCTTTGGTCATATATAGTTCCGTGTTGGAAGGTTCAATGCTTTCAACGTACGATAATATTTCTAAGGCTTTTTGGCTTTGGTTGGTAGCTGCCAGAATTTGAGCTTTTCTCAACAAGAAAACGGTTGAAAAGGGATATTGTCCAATTGCAAACTCAATAGCAGCTAAAGCCCGTTTGGAATTGTTTTTTTCAAAATAATAATCAATCACCTCTTCTAATTCTTCCGCATCAAAAAAATATTGTTTGTTGTTGGTAATCATTTCCTCAAAGCGATCCACCAATATGAGGGTATATTGTGCGCCTTTATTCTCGTTTTCTCCAAATTCTTCACTCATCGATCTATAATTTAAATGGTGTATAAAATGCCCTTATTATCGGGCATTTTTAAAATTAAAGCGAAAGTACTAAAAAATGCTCAAAAATGAACTATAGTTTTGAACAGATAATGGTTGATTGTTTAGAATTAATTATTTAAAATCAATAGCCAAACCTGTATCTTTGTGGGCTTAAAAATTAGAGACAGAACCCTATGACATTAATTAAATCAATTTCAGGAATCAGAGGAACCATTGGCGGTAAACCCGGTGAAGGATTAAGTCCGATTGATATAGTGAAATTTACAGCCGCATATGCTACTTTTATTGCGAAAAACGCAAAAAAGAAAACCATAAAAATTGTGGTTGGAAGAGATGCCCGCATTTCCGGTGAAATGGTTAACAATCTGGTATTGGGGACTTTGCAAGGAATGGGCGTTGATGTGGTTGACATTGGTTTGTCCACAACACCTACCGTTGAAATTGCTGTACCTGAAGAAGCTGCTGATGGAGGAATTATTTTAACAGCCAGTCATAATCCCAAACAATGGAATGCGTTAAAACTATTGAATGCCAAAGGTGAATTCATCAATGAGCAGGATGGAGAAGAGGTTCTGCAAATTGCTGATACAGAAGGATACACCTTTGTGGATGTGAATGCTTTGGGGAAAGTAACGAAGAATGATACCTATTTTCAAAAACACATCGATAAAATTTTAGCCTTATCCATAGTGGATGTGGAAGCGATTAAAAAAGCGGATTTCAAAGTGGTGATTGATTGTGTGAATTCAACCGGTGGAATTGTGCTTCCTCAATTGTTAAAAGCGTTGGGCGTGAATCAGATTGTGGAATTGTACTGCGACCCAACAGGAGAATTTCCGCATAACCCGGAACCTTTGCCTGAAAATTTAAGAGACATTGCCAAAGCTGTTAAAAAAGAAGGTGCAGATGTTGGAATTGTTGTCGACCCGGATGTTGACCGTTTGGCCTTGGTTTGTGAAGACGGTGAAATGTTTGGCGAAGAATATACTTTGGTGGCTTGTGCCGAATATGTATTAAATAAAAGAAGTCCGTCAGAAAAAGCTTCCGGCAAAAAAGGAAATACCGTTTCGAATTTATCATCCACTCGTGCTTTGCGCGATGTGACAGAGAAGCACAACGGCAAATACAGTGCTTCGGCAGTAGGGGAAGTGAATGTGGTGAAAATGATGAAAGAAACCGATGCCATCATTGGTGGTGAAGGAAATGGAGGAATCATTTTACCGGAATTGCATTATGGAAGAGATGCCTTGGTGGGCATTGCTTTGTTTTTGTCACATTTGGCGAAATACGGAAAAAGCTGTTCGATGCTCCGTTCCACCTATCCGGATTATCACATCTCAAAAAATAAAATTGAGCTGACACCGGACATAGATGTGGATGCGATTTTGGAAAACATTCAAAAGAAATACGCCAAACAACCAATCAATACGATTGATGGTGTGAAGATTGAGTTTGATAAAGAATGGGTGCATTTGCGCAGATCAAATACAGAAGCAATTATTCGAATTTATTCGGAAAGTGAAAGTGAAACCACTGCAGATAATCTGGCGAAAAAAATAATGGCAGATATCCGTGAATTCATAAAAATGCAGCAAATTACTGCTTAGACGTATGCGTTTTAATGATAATATTGTGTTTGCATAGAAAATGAACAAAAACTAAAGTATACACTTAAAGAGATGAAAATTTATTTCGACAATGCCGCTACTACTGCACTTGATAAAGAAGTGTTGGATGCGATGCTGCCATACATGACCGAGCATTTCGGGAATCCTTCTTCCATCCATTCTTTTGGAAGAAAAACTCGTGCTGCCATTGAAGGCGCTCGTAAAATTGTAGCCAAATCATTAAATGTTTCGCCTTCTGAAATCTTTTTTACTTCCGGAGGAACCGAAGCCGATAACATGGCCATTCGTTGCAGCATTCATGATCTTGGAATTAAACATGCCATAACTAGTAAAATTGAGCACCATGCCGTTTTGCATACCTTGGAAACATTAGAGCATGAAGGCTTAATTAAATTGAGCTTTGTGAATACGACTCCCAATGGTCATATCGACTTAAATCACCTCGACCAATTGCTAAGTCAAAATGAACGAACATTCGTTTCGTTGATGCATGCAAACAATGAAATCGGGAACCTGATTTCTTTGGAAAAAGTGGGTGAGATTTGCGCAAAATACGATGCTATTTTTCATTCGGATACTGTTCAAACCATGGGACATTATGAAATGGATTTACAAAAAGTAAATGTTCATTTTGTAACCTGTGCGGCTCATAAGTTTCACGGACCCAAAGGTGTTGGCTTTTTGTATGTCAACAGCAAAATAAAAATCAATCCATTGATTTATGGTGGTGCGCAAGAACGCAACATGCGTGGTGGAACCGAAAATTTATACGGCATTGTAGGATTAGGCAAAGCAATGGAAATTGCAATGCGTGATTTGCATGCACACCAACAACACATCACTGAATTAAAAACCTATTTTGTAGAACAACTCAAAGCAAGCATTCCCGGTGTTGAATTTAATGGGTCTTGTTTGGACAATTGTTTATATACCGTTTTAAATGTGCGTTTGCCGCATACGGATAAAGCAGAAATGTTGCTGTTTGACTTGGATATTAAAGGAATTTCTGCTTCAGGTGGAAGTGCTTGCACCTCCGGTAGCGATGTTGGATCTCATGTATTGCGCGGCATTGGTGCCGATGTAACACGTCCATCGGTTCGTTTTTCATTTAGCAAATACAATACAAAAGCAGAAGTGGATGTAGCGGTAAATGCCTTGAAAGAAATTTATGGCGTAAAGGTTCCTGTGACCAATTAATTATATTGAAATGCATAAAGCCTGCGATGAGAGAACCTTGTTGCAGGCTTTTTTTATGCCGTAATTTTTTGTTTGAATTCCATTGTAAACGTTGTTCCATTGTCGACACTGTATTTACAATTTCCATCCAACTGATCACACAAGGAATTAATCACTACCATGCCCAACGAATCGTTTTTATCATAATCTGCTTTTAATCCTACACCATCATCTTTTACTTTTAAATTAATCAACTGCTCTTCGTTTTTCGAAAGAAAGACCTCAATGTTTCCTTGTGTGCGTCCTTTGAATGCATGCTTGTAACAATTGGTTAACAATTCATTGAGAATCAGTCCGCATGGAATTGCACTGTTTACATTCAATGTCACATCCGAAATGGAAGTGGTTAATTTAATGTTGTTGGCCAACGAAGGATAAGAAGAATGAATCTCCGCAATTAGTTCTGTGGTGTATTTCGCAAAATCAATTTCAGATAATTTTTCACTGTTGTATAAACTATCATGGATCAGGGCCATGGATTTAACACGATTTCGGCTGTCGGTTAAAATCGATTTTGCTTCTTCGTTTTCAATCGAGTGAATTTGTAAATTGAAAAGGCTCGCAATCACGGCCAAGTTGTTTTTTACTCGGTGATGAATTTCCGCCAATAGAATTTCCTTTTCATTTAGGGCTGCTTGAATGGCTTGTTCGGAAGCTCTGCGCTCATCAATACGTTGTTGAAATATTCCACTTTCCTTGATGTTGTTGGAAACCGTGAGGTACATAAAAAAACCAATGGAAGAGCAACTGAAAATTAAATTGAACATAAACATTAACTCTTTGTCTTCGGCAGTCAGATATTGACTACTAAACAACGAATACTTGGTGGCAACGTTTACCAATAATAAGGTGAGTGGAAGAAAAAAGTGAAACAGCATCAAGGCTTTTTCTTCGTGATAATCAAAAACAAATGCGATGGCCAAGATCATTGGGAAATGGTAGAGGAAGGTCCCGGAAGCCAAACCCGAATACGAATCGAAATAAAAAATGGCAATGGTGGTGGTTAATAATACGAGTGACGTGGGGAATTTATGAATGCCATATTTGTTAAAGAAAAAAACCGACAAACTCGGAATGGCCAATATTTCAATAAGGATAGCAGAAAAGGTATCGCCAAGAATAAAATTGTTGACACCACTTAAAACAAATACAATGAGTGCAACAAAACCAAACTGATTCGTTAATCGTATTCGCTTCACCAGCTTATCATCATACTCGGGGCGAATGCCCGTTTCCGAAATAAAACTCCAAAATCCCATGTTCCTAATTCTAATTCGGTTTAAACTTACAGAAAATATTATAAAAAATAAGTTTTTTTATGGTTAACTTAGCATTTCAAATTTTTTCGACTATTAAAAACGATTTCAAGCTGTGCAAATTACTTTTTTAGGAACAGGAACTTCTCAAGGTGTACCCATCATTGCTTGTCCATGTGACGTTTGCGCTTCCACCGATTCGCACGATAAACGATTGCGTACTTCGATGTTGATTGAGACCAATGGAAAAACATTTGTGATTGATACCGGCCCGGATTTCCGTCAACAGATGTTGCGTGAAAACGTAAAACAAATGGACGCGATTATTTTTACGCATGAACACAAAGATCATACAGCCGGCTTTGATGACATTCGTGCTTTTAATTTTGTCAACAAGAAGAAAATGGAAGTTTATGCTTCCGCACGTGTGCAGGAAGCCATCCGCAGAGAATACGCTTATATCTTCAGCGACTTTAAATATCCGGGAATACCAGAAATAAATTTACACTTAATAGAAAATAAAAAATTCACCATCGAAGGAGTAGATGTACTGCCAATCGAAGTGATGCATTATAAATTGGAAGTGTTCGGTTTTCGTATTGGCGACTTTTCTGACATCACCGATGCGAATTATATTTCGGATATTGAAAAAGAAAAGTTAAAAAATTCAAAAGTGTTGGTGTTGAATGCACTGCGCAGAGAACCGCACATCTCACACTTTACACTCGAACAAGCCATTGAATTGGTAAAAGAGTTACAACCCGAAAAAGCGTATTTCACGCATATCAGTCATCAATTAGGATTGCATGCAGACGTGCAAAAAGAACTTCCTGAAAACATCGAGCTTGCGTTTGACGGATTAAAAATTACAGTTTAAGATGTCGAACGAAATTCCATCTCATCAATTAATTCAAACCAATGTGATGCCGTGTAAGGCAACACGCTTGAACTTTTCTGGCGGACATGGAATGGATGATGCGCACCGTCACAACTGTTTTCAAGTGTTTCTGTTTAAGAAGGGTGGAGGAGAGCACATGATTGATTTTAACTATTATCCGATTGAAGACAATAGTTTGCATTTTGTTTCAGAAGGACAAGTACATGCGTTGAACTCGGTGGAAGGCACAGAGGGTTATGTGATTTTATTTACCAAGGAAATTGTGATTTTGAATAGTGCCGATAAATTTATTTTCAATGATTTTCCGGTATTTAATAAAAGTGTTGCACCAATCTTGAATCCTGATCAGGAAATGGTGGCCGACCTTGAAAACATGCTGTTGATGATGATTTCGGAATATGGGAAAAGTAATCCATACAAAGAAAATATATTAGGTTCATACATTTCCATCTTGTTGTTAAAATGTAAAACCATTATTTCGGAAATGTCCGAATACAAACGAACCGACAGTGCTTCACAAGAGTTGTTGCAAAAGTTCAACAACCTGGTGGAACAACATTTTATAGAATTTCATAAGGTGAACGACTATGCCGATCTTTTAAACGTAACACCCAATCATTTGAGTGAAACAATTAAAAAGGTAACCGGTAAAACCGCAGGAGACAGTATTCACGAACGATTGATACTGGAAGCCAAACGGAGATTGTTGCATTCGTCCATCACCGCAAAAGAGTTAGCGTATGAATTAAATTTTAACGACCCTTCCTATTTTAGCCGTTTTTTTAAAACCAATACCGGTTTATCGCCTGAAGCCTTTCGGAAAGAAATCCGTGAAAAGTACCAGCATTAGCATTTTTTGTCCCTTTACCATCGAACAAAGCTGTCTTAACTTTGTTGAATCATTTATAATTAAAGCGTATGAACATTTATAAAAAAACAATTGTATCGGTATTGGGATTATCCATTGCAGTCATCTGTATCAGTGATTTTACATCCAATGCGCATAGCAATGGCTTTGGTGCTCCGGCAGCAAGAACCGGTTCACCCGGAGATGGTGCGAATTGTACCGGTTGTCATTCCGGAACAGCTACCACAACAGCCGGATTAATTACCAGCGATGTGCCGTTAACAGGTTATATTCCTGGAGATACCTATACAATAACAGCCACCATTTCGGTTGGCGGGATTAACAAATATGGTTTTGAAGTTTCACCACAAAGTACAACAGGCGTAAAAAAAGGAACCATGGTGGTAATCGATGGTGTTCAAACAAAGTTGGTGGGGATAGGCGGAAAATACATCACCCACAATGCCGGAGGAACATCCGGAACAGGAACCAAAACATGGACATTCGAATGGATTGCACCGGCAGCAGGGAGTGGAGATGCTATTTTTTATGGCGCATTTTTAGCGGCCAATGGCAATGGAACCACAACAGGAGATCAAGTGTTTTTATCCAGCCTGTTGGTACAAGAAAATCTTTCCGCAGGAATTTTTGATGTCGCTGCAAAAGCAGATGTATGGAGTGTTTATCCAAATCCGGCAACAGAAAAATTGACGATTGAAACGTTGGATGCAACAGCAACATTGGAGCAACTAACGATTTACGACATTACAGGCAAACGCATTAAAACCATTCGCTATGAAACCTTTTCGCAAACTCAGATCCTGGATATCGCTGATTTGTCAAGCGGTATGTATGTATTAGAAATTACTTCCGATAAAAATACGATTACGAAAAAATTTGTAAAGAACTAATAGAGGTAGATTTCTCCACGCTGGTCGAACTAACAGTGGGAAGAATTTTTGAGTTGACTGCACAAATAACGCACCTAATAAATCGGGCAAAATAATTTGTGTTTTAGATAATTTTTTCCTTTCTTTACTTATCATTCAATAATCACAATCAAAACCCCAATGCTACATGACAATTAAAAAATTTACACTGGCTATCCTGATGCTTGCATCATTTAGCGCAACAGCATCCGAAGGCGGTATTATTTCTAATGCCAACAAAAACGATGTTCGTTTTATCAAAAACACCAAGCGTTTACCCGATGTTGCTTTTCAAAAAGCTTTGCGCGAAAGTGCAGAGTGGCAAAACTTTGTTGCTGCAAACGGTACCTGGTATGTAATTTTTAATGAAGAAAATGCAAAACCACATCGTGCTTTTGGTGCGCCCATCACTGTATTTGGTATGGATCCGCAAACCAAAGCCATGAATTTTATTACCAGTAAATTATCCGGATTCAATATTCCGGTTTCTGAATTGGCCTATGCAAGCGGTGGAAATTCAAAATTTTAATTATGTACATTTTAATCAGATTCACTCCGGATTAAAAGTATTGTAACAGCGATGTATATGTAAAAATGACGCCTTCCGGTAAGGTGGTTACTTTTGGTTGTGATGTGTATAACGACATCACACTTTCAACCACACCAACCATTTCTCCAAGTGATGCAATTACATTTGCACAAACCGGATTGGGTGATTTGATTGTAAGCACTTCTATTAAAAGTGACTTGTTTATTTTACCGATTCCTGAATACAAAAAGAACATTTATAAGTTGGTATATGAAGTAACTGTTGAAACAAAAGATGCAGCAGGCGTTCCTGCAAAATACCTTACGTTGGTAGATGCTGAAAACGGAACCGTACTTTCTCGTACCAACAAAGTATTGCATTACGATCCAAAACATACACCGACTCCAGCACCAACTCCGGCTGCGGCAACCGACATTACCATTACCGGAACGGTGTATCCAACAAATCCATACGATCCAAGTGCGACACATCCATTGCGCAATTTAAAAATTGTGGAAGGTGCAACAACCTATAATACCGATGCGGTTGGATATATTGGTTTACCAAGTGTAACGCCTACAACTGTTACGTTTTCGTTGGAAGGCCTTTGGTCGAAAGTTGAAACAAGTGGTGTTACACCCACATTTACTGCAACTGCAAATCCTGGAACAAACACGTATTCCTTTAATACGGATGCGAACATCCGCGAATTATCTGCTTATTACCACGTGAACATTGTTCACGATTATATGAAAACAAAGTTTCCTGCATTTACCGATATGGACAGTCCATTGCCTACCAATGTGGATGAAACCGGAACATGTAACGCTTTTTACAATGGTGTATCCATTAATTTTTATGCTGCCGGTGGCGGATGTAATTCATTGGCGCAAGTAGGCGATGTGGTTTATCACGAATACGGTCATGGTATCAATGATAAATTTTATCAGTCGCAAGGCGCATCGTTCGACAATGGAGCAATGGGTGAAGGGTATGCCGATATTTGGGCATTGGGAATTACTCAAAGTCCGATTTTAGGAATTGGTTTTGATGATACGGATCCAACAGTAGTAGTAAGACGTTACGACATCAACAAAAAAGTATATCCTCAGGATTTAGTTGGTGAAGTACATGCTGATGGTGAAATCATTGCCGGAGCATGGTGGGATACCAATTTAAATTTTGGTGATTTACAACAAATGATGGATTTGTACAAAGAAACATTTTTTGCGACTGTAACCGGTCCGGATGGAACAGAAGGACAAGTTTATGTTGATATTTTAATTGAAGCATTGACCACCGATGATTTACCAATCAATGGTGGTGATAACGATATTACCAATGGAACACCAAGAGACAACGACATTATTGATGCATTTGATTTGCATGGAATTACTTTGTTGTCGAATGCAGTCATCACCCATACACCGGTGTTGGCATCTACTGCATCTATTGGTATTCCAATCAATGCAACAGTAAGTGTTACGTATCCTTGGGCATTGGCTTCCGTAGAATTGTATTATAAAATAAACCGTTTGGGTGCATGGACGAATATGCCAATGACCAATACCAGCGGTATCAGTTACACGGCAACCATTCCGGCACAACCGAATGGAACGGTGATTGGTTATTATTTAGGATTGATGGGAACTGCAGGTTCATTAAGTTTAGTTGAACCGATTGCAGCGGATGAAGCGAATCCGAACATTCCTTATTTTATTTTGAATGGAGTATCGTTGATGGCCGAAGAAGATTTCGATATCAATTTTGGAGCATGGAGTCAGGGTGTTGCATCCGACAATGCAACCACAGGAATGTGGGTGGTAGATGTGCCGGTAGCGTCTTATGGAACTCCGGGAACACCTTCTACAATTGTACAACCGGGTGTGCAAACCACTTCAGGTGGAAGCATGTGTGCGGTAACCGGAAATGCTCCGAGCATTACTTCGGGCATTGGAACCAACGATGTGGATGCAGGAGTAACCACGTTGGAATCACCGATTTATAATTTGAGTACATATACCAATCCAATATTGACGTATAACCGTTGGTGGAGCAATAATTCGGGAGCGAATCCCGGACAAGATTATTGGCAAGCACAAATCACCAACGATGGTGGCGCAACGTGGGTGGATGTAGAACAAACAAAAGTATCAGACAAGAGCTGGAGACGATTTGCATTCAGAATTACGGATTATGTTTCGTTGAGTTCAACAGTGCAAATGCGTTTTATGTGTTCGGATAGTTTAATTGTCGGAGCCGAATTGAATGGTGGTAGTTTAGTAGAAGGCGCATTGGATGATTATTATTTGTATGAAGCATCAGGAGTAGGAGTGGATGAAAATGCAGTAGTAACTGCTGTAAGTGTATTCCCGAACCCAGCAAGCAATGTAATCAATGTATCGTATGAATTGATGAATGCGGAAGATGTAAGCATTGTGATTACGAATGCAATCGGACAAGTGATTTATACGCAAGCAGTGAAGGAAAACAATTTAGGTCGTCATACACTTAAAATTGACACCGATTTGTTTGCTGCTGGTATCTATCAATTGAACATCAAAACCGGCAAAAAAGATCATGTACAGAAAGTAGCAGTGATGAAATAAATGTTGATTGCTGTTTGAAATTTAAAAACGCCTCCCTCTCGGAGGCGTTTTTTTTATCCGTTTTAAAACGAGTAGAAACGCTTCTACTCATGTTTACACGGATAATGGATTGGAGAAAGTTTTGTATTTTAGTTGCTCAATGCCAAACCTTGAATACACGCAGAACCGAAGAATAAAAAAATGACATTCAGATACGCCAGACATACCACCAACCTGAAAGCAATTGAACGTTTTTATACAGAAATTGTCGGGCTTGAAAAATTAGGTGGTTTCGAAAATCATAACTCCTATGATGGATTATTTTTAGGACATAAATACTCCGATTGGCATTTAGAATTCACTACATCAACAGAACTTCCTCAAAGCAAATTTGACGAAGACGATATCCTGGTTTTTTATGTAAATGCCAACATCGAACTTGCGAACATCAAACAAAGACTCAGTCGAAAAAACATACCGCTCGAAACACCTAAAAATCCATATTGGAAAGAAAATGGAATACAGATTTCTGACCCGGATGGTTATAAAATTATGTTCTCTGTTCGACCGCTTCCTTTTACTTCATCCGACTCATTAACCACATTGGTGAAAAGTAAAGGAATTGAAAATTGGAGCGAACTCATTGATTTTACAAAAAACTTACCCTATGGACGAAACTTAAATCGAGAAGATTTTTCACTTGTGCTTACGGAAAACAAAGGGACGTGTAGCTCAAAACATGCTTTCTTAAAAAAGGTGGCTGCGCTCAATACGTTCGATAACATACGGCTGATTTTAGGAATGTATCGCATGAACCATTTGAATACACCCAAAATTGGAAATGCCATTTTGGAAAATGGGTTAGAATACCTTCCAGAAGCTCATTGCTATCTAAAGTTGAATAACCAACGAATCGACATCACCAGCAGCACTTCTAGTATTGAAAATTTGATGGACGACATTCTTGAAGAAATTGAAATAGAACCGGAACAGGTGAATGTTTTTAAAGTGGATCTTCACAAACACTACTTGCAAAATTGGATGAAAGAAAACAAGATTCAAATGGACTTTGAAAAGGTTTGGGCAATCAGAGAACAATGTATAAAGAAACTGGAACAATAAGAGTTGTACGTTACAAGTTTTAAACGCGTATAAACGTTTCTACCCGTGTATACACGTGTTTTGGTTGCTGATAGTAAGAAGTTGCAGTAAATTTGAGAAAATTAGTCTATACAGAAAGAATGAAAGATTCAGTCAAAAATAAAATACTAGAAACAAAAAATTTAAAGCTGGTTGCTTGCGACATTGAACTATTGACGTCCGCAATAGAAGGGAATGAAATTCTAGCAAAAAAATTGAATGTGAGTGTTCAAGAAAATTGGACAGAATTTGGAGTAGGTGCATTGCAGTATTCACGTAATAAATTATCAGAAAATAAAGAAGAAAAAAATTGGTGGACTTACTTTCCAATTCATAAGCAAGACAATACACTTATTGGAAGTGGCGGTTATAATGGTCAGCCGACAGCTGACGGGATTGTGGAAATTGGATATGAAATAGCACCCGCGTATCGAAATCGCGGACTTGCCACTGAAATGACAAATGGATTAATTGAGAACGCATTGAGAGACGAACGTGTAACATCCATTATTGCACATACACTCGGACAGCCCTCTCCTTCAACAAAAGTTTTACAAAAATGCGGCTTTGAAAAGGTTGATGAACTAAATGACCCTGATGAGGGACTGATATGGAAGTGGGAACTAAAAAGACATTAAACGAGCAACCTAAATCTAGCGCAGAGATTGGATACAATTTCGTTACTTATCCATATTGCGCTACATTGCTAAACGTTGGCTCAAATTTTGATGAAAGAGGAGCCTAACGCCTCATTCAAATAAAATGAAAAAATGCTTCCCGCTCTTTCTTCTTCTTCTTTTAAGTAATTACACCATTGCACAAACCACCGGCAATACCGCTCAACAAGATACCATCATTGAGAAGTACTTAAAAAAAGGCGCCTACAACTATCATTATACACAACAAGGTTGGGACGACCATATTAACCTGGCGCTGAAACAAGATTCAACCTTCGCCATGCTTTGGCAACTGAAAGCATTGCCTTATTGGAAAACAAAAAAATACGATCTAGCGGTGGAGTGTTATAACAAAGCTGTACGGTATGATAGAGCCAATTATCTTGGACGAAGAGGTTATTTAAAATGCATTTTTCAAAAAGATTATCGAAGTGCCATTTCGGATATGGAAGCAGCGGTTAAGGAATTTGGATATGGATTTCAAAATGATCATTCGTATTCCTTTTACCTCGCACTCTGTCATTTGCAGTTAAATGAATTTGAAACCGCTGAACGGATCCTACAAAAAGACTTTGATAAAGCAACGGAAGAACATGGTGAAGATTGGATTCATTTTTTGGATGTATTCTATATGGGAATTATTCAGTATGAGTTAAGGAATTACGACAAAGCAATAACCTATTTTGACAAAACAATCAGCACGTACAATAATTTTTCGGATGCAAAATATTACAAAGGATTATGCCTGCTGCAAAAAGGTGATAAAACAAATGCCGAAATCCTGATGCGGGAAGCCAAAACAAATTTCGAACAAGGATATACAATCAATGAAGATGATGCGATGTATGAATCCTATCCCTACAAAGTAAATTGGTATATGGCTAAATGGACCATCCCCAATTATAAAGAATAATGCAACTGCCAACATGTTTTTGTTAAAAAGGAGAAGAAATAACTTCGCTGTACTTTTGTACTTTCTATTCGATTTGTACTAAATTTGAGTAGTGATGCTTTTGAATTCAAAAGAAACATGAATGCATCTGCTATAAACAAAAAAGTTAATTTTAATAAATGAATAGATTAATTTTTGCAATCTCATTTCTTTTCCTAACAAACTTCTGCTTTGGCGAAAAATCAAAAGTTGATTCTCTCAATCATGCTCTGAGTCTGGAGCAGGACGACTTTAAAAAAGTGGATATCCTTGCTCAATTATCCGAACAATGTGAGCTGATTGATAATCTTAAGTATGCCTCTAGTAGTTTGAGTCTTATTCATAAACTAAAAAAAACGACTAAAGACACAAGCCTTTACAACCATCTTTTAGCGCAAGAAGCGGGTGCTTACAGCTTTATTGGAGCATATTATGGAGAAAATAATTATTATGATAATAATAAATTTTATAACTCCGAAAAATCCGTAGCGTATTATACAAAATCATTACAAATCTATCAACAACTCAAATTGTGGAATAAAATTAATGATGCTTATGGCTTCATTGATAACCTGCACGTGCGCACAGGAAATAGTTATTTGCAATTGCTCACCTATAAAAGTGCTATTGAATTTGGAAAATCGAATAACAATAAAATTTTTGTAGCAAGGTATATCTATCGGTTAGCTACGTTTTATGCTCGCTTGGGTGATTTTGCAAAAGCAATGCAATATGCCGAAGAAGGAGTCGCCTTGGAAAAACAAATTAATGACCCCAAAAGACTTGCAAAAGGGTATGAACTTGCTGGTGATTTATTCGCAAGAATTAAACAGGAGCAAAAGGCAATTGAATTTTATCATAAATCATTGGAGGAGTATCGTAAAAATAATGATAGCTCACAAAATGTATATGTATATTTTGGCTTAGGAACAACCTATGCAAAAATCAATAATTATGATGAAGCTAACCGATATTTAAAACAAGCATTGTCGCTTGTGGATAGTTCCAGAGGCAAGAATGCTTTTTATTTAGAAGTTATTGTTGAGATAGGAAGACTCGAGTATCAATTTGGTAATTATACTGCCGCCTTTCACTACCATCAAAAGGCACTCGCTGATTGTGAAAATAGTGGTTTCCCCGGAGGAATTGCGGTTTCTAGTCATGAACTGGCAAAAGATTTGTTCCGACTGAAAAAATTCGCTGATGCCAAAAAATATGCTGAAAAAGCATTGGCCGTGAAAAAAAGTATTGCCAGCGTTGAACAAATTATGGGTACCGAAAAATTATGTTATAAAATTGATTCGGCTCTTGGCAATCATCAGAGCGCATTGCTGCATTACATTGAGTTTACTAAGCTTCAAAATAAATTAAATCTTGATGAAGTTCAAAAATCTTCTATAAAAGATGACCTAAACAAGAAGTTTGAACAAGAAAAGGAAAAGGAGCAAATTCTGCTGCAGCGCAAGGAAGCGGAAGTGGCGCAGGAGTTTAAACAGCAGAAATTAATCCGAAATAGTTTATTAATTGGTGTGGTGCTATTACTTCTGTTGGCAGCAATTATTCTTCGGAATTATTTTATTAAGAAAAAACACAGCACGGAGCTTGTCATTAAAAACAACGAGATACTGGAACAAAAACATTTGATTGAAGAAAAACAAAATGAAATTTTGGATAGCATTGCCTATGCCAAACGCTTGCAACATGCTATTTTACCACCACAAGAATTTGTAAGTGCTCATTTAACGAATAATTTTATTTTTTATCGACCGAAAGACATTGTAGCCGGTGACTTTTATTGGGCGGAAAAAATGAATGATTTGTTTTTTATTGCGGCAGCGGATAGCACCGGACATGGTGTTCCCGGTGCATTGGTTTCCATTGTCTGCTCCAACGCTTTAAACAGAGCGATGAAAGAATTTAACTTGAAAGAAACCGGAAAAATTCTTGATAAAACACGGGAATTGGTTGTTGAAACGTTCGAAAAAAGTGCCAGCGATGTAAAAGATGGAATGGATATTTCTCTCCTTTGTATCGATTTAAAAAACAAAACCATTTGTTGGAGTGGTGCCAATAACCCCTTGTGGTACATTCAAAACAATGCACTTATTTCAATAAAAGCCGATAAGCAGCCGATTGGAAAAACAGATGCTCCAAAACCTTTTACAACGCATGTGATTGAATTGAAGGAAGCAACCACCTTTTATCTTTTCACTGACGGTCTTGCTGACCAGTTTGGTGGTCCGAAAGGAAAAAAATTCAAATACAAAAAATTCGAAGAATTGCTCTTGTCGATTCATGAAAAGCCAATGCAAGAACAGCTGGCAATCATTGATTTGGAATTGAACAACTGGAAAGGGAACCTGGAGCAGGTGGATGATATTTGTGTAATTGGTATAAAAATGTAATTCAACCCCTTAATCTTAAGGCCGTCTCATCCATTTTAGGAGGACGGGTGAGGACTGCACCACATTACTTTCCCAATTCTAAGTTACGTTGCGTAACCATTTATAACCCGTTTTTAAACGTGTAGAAACGTTTCTACTCAATTATACACGGATAATTAAATCGGAGAATGTTTAGTATCTTCGGGGTTGATTGCAAGAGGTTATTACCAATGTAAAGAATGGCCTACACCTGAAAATCGTAATCCAACCCTTAAACTCTAAACACTAAAAAAATGAAAAAATTTATGCTTGATATCCGATTAGAAGGATTGGACACAGAAACCAGAATGAAACTACTTCCAAAAGAACAAGAGGTGGTAAAAGAATTGGAACAAAATGGAACGATTGTAGACAATTTCATTAAACTGGATATGTCCGGTATTTTCATGGTGGTGATGGGCACTGATGCGGATGATGTGCATTCAAAACTTTCTGCCTTGCCGTATTACCCGTATATGAAAATTGAAATGACTCCGGTAAGAGTCGTGAATAATGTGAATCAATAAACACAGGGCATCACATTCGAAGCCATTTTGAATCCCACAAATTTTATGATCAGAAAAAAACTCTTTTTATTTTTTATCATCGGACTTCTCCTACCGTCATGTGGTTTTCTATTTTATAATTTTCGATGTGAATACGATAGCGACATTTCTATCCCGAATCAAACTGCGGACACAAATCTAAGATATACAGTCGGACAATATATCATCAAATTTAAGGAGCAACATTCGTTTTACGAGCGTTTTGCGACCAGCACCTATGATAGCTTGTATTTTTATGGACCCGATTATCATAAGTTGTCGTTTAAAATAACAGAAACTAATCAAACAACGAATATTCATTTCCACTACTTTGGATTTAATGGCTCTCGCAAACGACCGCCACATAAACTGTTTATTCAAGCTTTAAAAGATTCGTTGAAAATAAAATTTAATGCTACTGAGAAGATAAACAGAGACCTCAGTAATGAACGAAAATAGGGAATGGGGCATGGGGAATTCCAGCCGGTAGGCAGGTTCTTCCTTTTTTGATCAAGCAAAAAAGGAAAAAGGCAATTTAGATGCACACATCACTTTCCCAATTCTAAATTGTGTTTCGAAGCATTTATTACCCGTTTTTAAACGTGTAGAAACGTTTCTCCTCAATTATACACAGATAATTAAATCGGAGAAAGTTTTGTATTTTCGTTGCTAAGAGCAAGATGTTGTAGACAAGGCTTCAACAATCTAATTCAAAAATAAGAACGAATAAGAAATGAAAAAAAATTTAACAACCTTAGTCGCAATTGGTATTGCAACTTTTATGAACGCTCAAACACCTCACGTGGAATGGGTAAAAGCTATCGGTGGGATTGGGAATGAACGTACAAATAGTGTGGAAACCGACTTGAACGGGAATATCATTTTGGCTGGTCGTTTCCAAAGCCCGACAATTTTAATTGACGGCATCACCTTGAAAAAAAATACAGAAGACAATGCAGATGTCGCAGACATATTTATCATCAAGCTAGACAAAACCGGAAAAGCTATTTGGGCAGTGACAGCAGGCGGAAAAGGTGACGACCACGCTACCAGCTGCGTGACTGATAAAGATGGCAATATCTATGTAGTCGGTTGGTTTGAAAGTAAAACACTAAAGTTCAGAAATATTATTCTTACCAATAAAACCGTAAAAGGTTCTGATATGTATGTAGCTAAATTTTCACCTGATGGAATTTGTCTATGGGCGAATAATGCCGGTGGTGAAGGTGGCAATGGGGATTACAGCACTGTATCGCTCGACCAACAAAACAATGTTGTTGTAGCAGGAATTGCTGGTAAAGTAATGGACTTTGGGAATGGCGTGAAATTTACCAATGAAAAAAGTGGTATTTATGTTGCAAAATATTCAACGGACGGAAAATTGCTCTGGGCTAAATCACCGGTTGGAAGCGGAGAAGCACAAGGTGTTGGCACGGACGCAAAAGGAAATGTGTTTATTGGCGGTTTCTTTCGTCCGACTATTGCCTTTGACGATATTACTCTCAATTCTAATTCTGAAGAAAGTGGTGATGCTTTTGTTGCGAAATATTCACCCGAAGGCAATGCAATCTGGGGAAGAAATTTCGGTGGAACCGGTCAGGAAATTGCTTCCTGCGAAACTGACGCCTCAGGAAACGTTTATCTGGGTGGTATGTTCTTTAGTAAAACCGTCAACGCTGAAAATTTTTCGTTGACAAACAATGGAGTAATGAACGCTTTTGTTGCAAAATATGATAACAACGGAAAATTAATCTGGACAAAATCTGCAGGAGGAAATAATGGAGAAGCACCCGCAACCGCTACCCGCGAATTTTATGTGGATGATAATGGGAATGTTTATTGCACAGGTTCAAATTGGAGTGAATTTACATTTGCTGGCAAATCAATTAAACCCGTTGCTGGTTCGGAAGATATTTTCCTTTTAAAATACGACAAAGATGGCAATGAGCTTTGGGGTTTAGATTATGGCGGTTCTGGCAGAAATGCTGGACGAGGCATCACAACGGATAAAAACGGAAACATCTTTTTAACGGGTTCTTTTGACGAAAAAGCACTTAAAATTGACAACTATACTTTAACAAATACGGGTGACTCAGACATTTTTATTGTGAAGTTTAGTGAAGCGAAAAAATAAAAATAAGGATGGTACATAACAGACAATTTGCAAAACGTTTTACGCTTATCCAAATTTAACATAAACCTTAACCCATGAAAACCATTCGATTGTTTATTGTTTTAGTTTGCTTGTTGCCAATCTTAAGTGTATTCGGACAAGTGACCCCAACAACTACTGACACCATCACTCAACAGCTGAAAGGAACATGGTATGTAGTAAACGGTTGGCCAGCCACCAAAGATACCTTGGTTTTTAAAAGGGTATCAAGAGCACCCAATAATTATGGTGACAGAATTGAATTTTCAGAAAACGGAGAATTTATGGACGCTTATTCTGCCCCTTGTGGAAACGATGATAGAAGCCACCATACCAAAGGAAAGTGGACACTCGACAAAAATGAAATGATAATTATCACCACCGTTCCCATTTATTTAGACCGTCCAAAAAATAAAATCTTGCTGCTTACTCCCGATACCTTGGTCTTGTTGCGACTGGAATAAAGTAGCTAGAAACACTAGGTATCCTCCAATTAAAATTTTTATTAGGCAAAACTTTTCTTACCCAGAGCACTCAACTTCTTTTTAGCAGAGCAGGTGAGGAGTCAAATTTTCACTTTTCTAAATATAATTCCAAAATAATTTGCGCAATCAAATGGTTGCACATATATTTGTCGCGAAATTGATTCCAACAGAACAACTTTATACTTGAAATATTAATAAAATGGAAACCAGACGAGATGTATTTCAGGCGATTGCCGACCCTACACGCAGAGCAATCCTCCTTTTGCTTGCTTCACAAGCCATGACCCCCAACGCCCTGGCAGAAGAATTTAATACCAGCCGACAAGCCGTTTCAAAACACATCCGCATATTAACCGAATGTGAATTGGTGAAACAAGAACAAAAAGGACGAGAAATCTATTACCACATCGATACTCATAAAATGAAAGAAATTGATAAATGGATTGAACAATTCAAACAGATCTGGGAAACCAAGTTCAACCAATTGGATAATGTATTACTAACCCTTAAAAAAAAGAAAAAATGAGCACGACCTTATTCAACGAATTCACTGTCGACAAACAAACCAACACCATCCACATCAAACGCGAATTTGCTGCCGACCGTCCCACCGTGTGGGACTGCTATACCAAATCCGAAATCCTCGACCAATGGTGGATGCCCAAGCCGTGGAAAGCACGCACCAAAAACATGGACTTCCGCGAAGGTGGCAATTGGCATTATGCAGCAGTTAGTCCGACCGGTGAAGAACATTGGTCCATCACCAGCTATGTGAAAATAGAAGTGGAGAAAATGTTTTTGGCAAACAATGGTTTCTGCGATGCCAACGGAACCATCAACCCCAACATGCCCATGTCCAAATGGAAAATGGAGTTTAGCGATATGGGAAAAAATACTTTGGTATACGGACAAATGCAATTCCCCGACCTGGCACAACTGGAACAAAACATTGCCATGGGCTTCAAAGAAGGCTTAACCATGGCTATGGAAAACCTGGATATGATGCTTGCGAAACGATAATTTCTCATGCTAAATTCAAATTAACTAACGCCTCCTTTTTGGAGGCGTTTTTTTATCCTTTTTTAAATAAGTAGAAACGTTTGTAAATGTGTATACCCGTGTAGAAACGAATAATTTATTGGTCAATTTTGGTTAGTGGGAGTGTGGAATGTTTTGTATATTAGTTGCTGTTAGCAAGAAAAACACCTCTCACTTGAACGATGCAAAAAAAAATGATAAAATGGAAAATGGATCAATGACACTTGTGCAACTTGCATTGCGTGTTATAGGAATTATCGTTTGTGTAAATAAAGCAAGAAGTCTAAAACGGAATGCATTAGGCTGGGGCGCATTTGGTTTTCTCTTACCAATTGTGGCAATAATTGCTGTCTATTGCATGAAGCCCTTGGGTCTGAGATTGAATAAGTGAAAGAATGAAAGCCGAGACATGAAAGTAAATGTTATCAATTATATTGCGCCAAGCCAGCTAAGTGTAGTTGTATTTCAGAATGTTTTTGTATATAAGTTGCGTATAGCCACTCCTAAATCTCTAACTCAAATATAAATCCCCATGAAAAAACTCTTTCTATTCTTTAGTACTTTATCTTTCCTTTTAATTGCTTGTAGTGGTTCCGATGTTTACAGAGGAGCTTGGAAAGCAACTGATGCACAAGGAGGGAAGTTTGAATTGGTATTTGATGCCAAATTGTTTTCGGTGACGGACAGCACCGGGAAAAAGGATGATTTTAAATACAGTCAGAATTCGGTGAACATCAACAATGGTGTTTCTTCGTATGGAATTCAATTGTCGGACGGTAGAAAATATGAAATTCTGTTTCCAATCCCCAGCAATCCAAAGGTGGCTTTGCTGAAGGATGAGAATAATGTTCTGGTATTTGCAATCAGCAGAGATGAGTTCATCAAGTATGAAGAGCTGTATAATTTGAAATAAGATTGGGTGATGGAATCCCTTTTAATCAAACGACCAACCCTTATGAAAACATTAAAAATTACCTTGTTTGCTTTTTTAGCATTAAATTTTTTAAGCACAACGGCTCAAAAAACTACTGAAGTTATTGTTTTAACAACATCTCCTAAAAAGGTAATTACTCGGGAAGCAGACAATTATTTGGTTCTGATTGATCCCACTGATTTCATAAACTCAATCGATAAGATTTCCAGTGACCTAATAAAACTAGCCGTTTCTTCTGAAGATAAAAAAGCATTAAAAAAGTATTTGAAAGACTATTTTAACGAACACGATACGTTGAGTTCAACAATTAATACGATACCTGGCAAGAGTCAACAAGCATTTATGTTATTGTTTATTGAGTATTTGAATGTAACATTGAACAAAGGGAATTACGCTGTTTATAATACTGTACAAAAGTCGTATGAGAAAAGTATATTCAGGCAAGTAGAGGAAGTTGCTGGAAATAATGCTTCGCTGGGGATAAAAGAATCTGTTAAAGTTATTAATGAAGTTTTTACATATTATACAAACGATAAGCTTAAACCATTTTATGTGTTTACCAATACACGAACGGAAAAGAAATAATTAAGCTAAATTCAATCAAACAATGAAGAAAATAGTATCAATTCTGCTTTCCGTTTTTATATTAGCGCATGCGTTTGCTCAAACCGACAAGCATGGAAATCCTGTATTTAAAAGCGAATTGATTAGTGAGGAAAAGCTGGACGGTTTTGAACTTACTTCGAATTATTATACCATTAAAGACAATATCTCGAATAAGCAGTCTTCTGTTTATGTGAGCGATGCGCCCACCATTCCTGACTATCTTAAGTTTTCAAGAGATTTGCCTTCGTATTTTTTTATCGTTCACAACGGGTCAAGTGTTGCAGTTATGATAATGCTGATGCAGAAAAACGAAGGGAGCAAAACAACGCTAACCTACAACATTGTTAATCCCAATAATGGAAAAAGTGTGGAAGTACCTTGTTCGGCTTGGGGTGAGATTTCAGAAAAACGGGTAGCGGAGTTGGAGAAGCTGAAACCGGATACAGCCGCAAGTATTGTAGATTTACCCAATGGAAGCATGTATGTGTTTAATGGAATTGGATACAGGATTCAGCCTTTCGATAAAGTAAAAGCAGAAGTGATAAAAATTGCGACTGAAATAGTAGCCGGTGGAAACAAAGCTCAAACGAAAGATACGGTTGAATATATCAAAGCAGAAACAATTGGCGGTAAACTCGACTTTAACAAGGTTTTGGAAAAAGAGACGCAAGCGTACTTTCTGTATGATGCAATCATGTACAATAAAAAAGATTTTGCCATTTTTTTATGGGGCAAAAAAGTAAAATTACTGGGGATAAAATCGTCAAAAAAAGCTGTTAAGCTTTGGGAAGAAATTAATAACAAACCATTAACTGATCCTGAGAAAAAGGCTTTGGTGAAAGGGTTTGAGAGCAAGGAAGAATGAGGGGTGATGTAAAATGAGCACAGCAATTGTTCCTCCGGAATTAAATACAATCAAAGAAGTCCTTTACGATGCTTGCGGTTTTCAATTGTCGGATTTGAAATTGAATGCAGAAAGCAATGAATACGAAGCCTGTTCCTTTGTTTTGAATGGAAAGAACATACATGCTCGTTTTTCAAAAATTACCCCAACCAAAACCGGACAGTTTGTGACCATCTGGAAACGAAACGAGGACGGAATAACCGAGCCATATAGCGTTTCGGATACTTTCGATTTTCTGGTAATTACTGCACGAAGCGGCAATAAATATGGACAGTTTATATTTCCAAAGGCTGTATTGGTGGCCAAAGGAATTGTCTCACAAAACGGAAAAGGAGGGAAGCGCGGGATTCGCGTGTATCCACCATGGGATGTAGCAGAAAGCAAACAAGCAGCTGCCACGCAAAGTTGGCAAACAAAGTATTTTCTGAGAATGGACATGGAGCTTGCGGAAGCGATGGAGAGCGCGAAAAAGCTGTTAGGGTGATGGGGATTACTTTCGTTATGATAATTCAACAATAATCTCTTCCTTTACAGAAACAACCAACTTTATGAAAACTATAAAAATAAGTATCCTTGTCTTTTTAGCGTTTGCGTTTTCAACAGCAACGGCACAAGATAAATTTTTAAAATCGGCAGAAGAAGCCAGAGCCTTGTCGCAAAAAGCAAGCAATTATTTTTTAGACAAAGAGATGACTCGGTTTTTTAAGGAAATAGCACAGTATTGGCCATTGCCGGCCGAAGAGATCAACTCTTTGGAAGAAAAAACGGACGGGTATATGAAAATTTTACGCGGTCGTTTTGGGAAAATGGAAAGTGTGATCAAAGTAAATGAAGAAACCATTAAAGATTTTGCCCTAAGAGAAACCTATATTTTAAAATTTGAAAACTCCGCCATTCGCTTGATGTATACCTATTATAAAAACGAAAAAGGTTGGATTTTAAATGGGTTTAAATGGGACGATAGTTTTGATGATGAATTTACACCGGTGAAATAGAAACGGAATTTACGCTTCAAGCCATGCAAACACTCGAAGACATCAAACAACAGCTCAAAGTCGTTTTGGCAAACCGTCCATCGGTGAGTATCGATTTATTGTTTATCACTGTGAATACGTTCAACGCGTTGCCGGAATTGATGCAGGACGGGGAAGTGATCAAAGGCTATTGTTTGGGGTTAGTTGACCAACGTCAGGTTCAAACTCCTTCAGGTGTGTGGCTGGTGGTCTGTACCAATCTTCGGGTGCTGTTTGTTAAAAAAGGATTGGTATCTGGTGTGAATCATTTTTCGTTTCCCTTGGAAAGCATTACTACCTATACTCCAAAAACCGGTTGGTTTTTTGGAGAAGTAAATCTAATAGCAGCAGGTTCTGCTATCCAAATTTCTCAAATTGGAAAAGCAGATTTCCGCTTTTTTGCAGAAACGATGAAAGAACTGCTTTCGAAAAAATAAGTGTATCCTCTTCTAATTGCCTTCGCTTTTATCCGTTTTTACTCGTTTATAAACGGATAGCAGTATTTTTTTGAGATAATTTTGTCGCAAAACCAATAAAAAATTTGTTGGATGTTACCTAATTAGCTAACTTTGTCAAAAGATAAAAACACTGTCAGGGAAGTCTTTTACTACAAAAGATATTATTTAACTTTTTTTGAAAAATTAAAACCAGAGGTCAAGAAAAAATTCAACTGGACTTTGCATCTTATTTCTTCACAGGAGAAAGTGCCTGAGAAGTATTTAAAGCATTTAACAGGAACAGCTGGTTTATATGAAATTAGAGTTGAAGTGGGAAGTGATATTTATCGGGTGTTTTCGTTTTTTGATAAAGGACAACTGATAATATTAATTAACGGGTTTCAAAAGAAGACAGAAAAGACGCCCAAACAAGAAATATATTTAGCAGAGAAATTAAAAAAAGAATATTTCAATGAAAAAGAAAAATAAGAATTTAACATCATTTAGCGATCACCTTGATAAGCAATATGGCAAGCGTGGTACTAAAAAACGGGAGGAATATGAAGAAGGATTTGAAGCATTTAAACTTGGAGTAATGCTCCAAGAGTTAAGAAAAGAGCAAGGAATGACACAAGAGCAGCTCGCAGAAAAGTGTGGCACTACTAAAACATATATTTCCCGAATAGAAAACGATGCTTCGGATATTCGTTTTTCTACTTTAATGAGAATTATTCAAAAAGGATTAGGAGGTCATTTAACGTTTAAAGTTCAATTTTAAAAGTAAAAACTAACACTTCATTTTCTCCAAAATCGTTACCACTTCCATTGCTTCTTTTACATCGTGGACACGCAGCAATTTTGCACCTTTTTGTAGGGCAATGGTATTTAAAACAGTTGTTCCGTTAAGTGCATTTTTTGAACTGATATTCAATAACTTATTAATCATTGATTTTCGCGACAAGCCTGCTAAAACGGGAAGTCCGAATGCTTGAAATTTTTCCAGATTTTGGAGCAATTGATAGTTGTGTTCCACCGTTTTTCCAAACCCAAATCCGGGGTCTAAAATCACCTTTGTTGCACCCAACGTGTTCAGCTTTTTGAGGTTGTCCGAAAAATAGTCGTGCACCTCTTTTACCACATCAGTATATACTGGGTTTTCCTGCATGGTTTGCGGGTTTCCCTGAATATGCATGAGGATGTAAGGAACATTTAATTGCGCTACCGTTTCAAACATGTTCGGGTCCAGCGTTCCACCCGAAATATCGTTGATGATATGGGCTCCGGCAGTGATGGCTTGACGTGCAATTTCGGACCGATACGTATCCACCGAAAGCAGTACTTCTGGGTAGTTTTTTCGGAGGGAACGAATCACGGGAATGAGTCGGTTCGACTCCTCCTGCAAACTCGGCTGGGGCGAACCCGGACGGGTGGAGCAGGCGCCAATGTCAATGATGGTAGCACCTTCACGAACCATTTTCTCCGTTTGAGCAAGCCAAGCGCCCTCCTCCGTATAGTTTCCACCATCAAAAAAGGAGTCGGGGGTGACATTTAAAATGCCCATTATCAGGGGCATAGACCTTTGGTCAAAAATCCCCTGTATTTTTTGAGAAAAATCAGTATCTTGTGCCATTAATTAATAAGGATTGAAGATTTTTTGAGTTAGGATTTAAGGTTTAAATAGGGTTGATTTTTTTTGCCTGCTTTAAATCGCTCATTCAAAATTCTAAAATTGGTTTGTATATGACAAAAACGTTTACTCAATATAATTCTGCGATAACGACTTGCAAAGATATTTTTATTAAAAAGATGAAGGATTATGGAACCGCTTGGCGCATCCTTCGCACCAGCTCCATCACCGATCAAATCTTTATCAAAGCACAACGTATCCGCAATATCGAGGACAAAGGTACTCAAAAAATAAATGAAGATGTACGTTTCGAATACATCGGCATCATCAACTATTCGATTATCGGTTTGATTCAGCTGGAGCTGAAAAACGACTCCCGCATGGAATTGCCGGCAGATGAAGTAAGTAAGCTTTTCGACAAACATTCGAATGAAGCACGCGGCTTGATGGAAAATAAAAACCATGATTATGGCGAAGCATGGCGCGACATGCGCGTGAGCTCATTAACGGATTTAATCCTGATGAAACTTTTGCGCATCAAGCAAATTGAAGACAACAAAGGCGAAACCATTATCTCGGAAGGCATTGATGCCAACTTTCACGACATGATTAACTATGCTGTGTTTGCCTTGATAAAGATTGAAGAAGAAGGACAATAGGTCACTTCGTCCCGATAGCGGTCGGGAGATTTCGATGACAGGAAGAGAATTGTATCGAGAAGTAGACATTTAAAAATAAAAAAGTAAAAACAAAAACATGAGAATAATCACAAACATAGCGCGCGTATTGGTCGGCTTGTTGTTTATTTTCTCGGGTTTCATCAAAGCCAACGATGCTGTTGGGTTTGGCTATAAGCTGGTAGAGTATTTCGAAGTATTCGGAACACACTTCCTCGTGCCTATTGCCTTGCCATTGGCCATGTTCATCTGTATTTTCGAAATCGTTTTAGGATTTACCTTGTTGTTGGGCGCTAAGCTGAAACTCACACTCTGGCTCTCCTTGCTGATGATTGTGTTTTTTACCTTCCTCACATTTTATTCGGCCTATTTCCAAAAAGTATTGAGCTGTGGCTGTTTCGGTGATGCCATTCCATTAACACCTTGGCAATCGTTTTACAAAGATTTAATTTTATTGGTACTCATCATTTTATTGTTTGTTGGCAAACAACACATCAATCCTTTGGTGGGCGAACGTTTTGAAAAGTTCTTGCTGGTGGTGGTTTTATTGGCATCCACCGCTTTCCCGATTTATACCTACAACTATTTACCCATCATCGATTTCCGCCCGTATGCCATTGGAAAAAACATTCCAGAGCAAACCAAAGGCATTCCAGATGAGTTAAAATATTTTTACAAGCTGAAAGATAAAAAGACAGGCGAAACCAAAGAGTTTGACAAATGGCCGGATGGCTGGGATGTTACGTACGACTATGTAGACAGTCGCACCGAAGTTACCAAAAAAGGCGTGGAGCCGAAGATAAAAGATTTTAGCATTTCCAATTTGGAGGGATCGGATTATACACAAGACATTATTGAAAATCCGGAATACAACTTTTTGTTGATTTGTTATGATTTAGACAAAGCCGATACCGATGCTTTTGGAAAAATCAATGATTTTGAAGCACTTTGTAAACAGGACAGTGTAACGTTTGTGGCGTTAACTTCGTCCGGTAAAGAAACGATTGAGAAATTTAAGTCGGATTTAAAAACGAATGTTGCATTTTACAATACAGATGGAACCGTTTTAAAAACAATGATTCGCTCCAACCCGGGGTTGATGTTGTTGAAAGGCGGTACTGTGATTGATATGTGGCATTATCATTCGTTTCCATCTTACAACGATGTAAAACAAAAATATTTAAAGAACTAAGCTTGTGATAAAATTTATTGTTAAACGTTTATTCTACGGTTTCCTAGTTTTGCTGGGTGTGATCACGGTGGTGTTTTTGTTGTTCAATGTATTGCCGGGAGATCCTGCGCGAATGATGTTGGGGCAACGTGCCGATCAAGCTTCAATTGATGCCATCAACAAAGATTTAGGTCGTGATAAACCCATGACCACTCAATTTTTAATGTACCTGAACGACCTTTCTCCTTTGTCGTTTCACGATGAAAAAAACAAAGAACATTATTTGTATTTGAGTCCGGAAAAATATTCTTCCTACGTAAAACTTTTCCCGATTTCAAGCACCAAAGTAGCAGTATTAAAATATCCGTATCTGCGCAGGTCGTACATCACCAAGCGGAAAGTATCGGACATTGTGATTGAAACACTTCCGGAAACGGCCATCCTCGCATTTTCATCCATCACGTTTGGCGCCATCTTCGGTATTTTGCTCGGTATCTTTTCCGCCATCAAAAAGAATTCCTGGTTCGATAAAAGCTCCTTGATCTTTGCCATCTTCGGAATGGCCTTGCCTTCGTTCTTTATGGGACTTTTAATCGCATGGTTCTTCGGCTTTGTGTTGCGCGATTATACCGGATTAAACAATGTGGGGTCGCTGTATTCGATTGATGATTTTGGAGACGAACACCTCGATTTGAAAAATTTGATTTTACCAACCATCACACTCGGCTTGCGTCCGTTAGCAATTATCATTCAGTTAACCCGTAGCTCGCTGTTGGATGTCTTGTCGCAAGATTATATCCGTACAGCTACTGCAAAAGGATTGAGTTTCTACCGGGTGGTTTTTAAACATGCGTTGAAAAATGCATTGAATCCTGTTATTACTGCTATTTCCGGTTGGTTTGCAGGCTTGATGGCCGGAGCGGTATTTGTTGAAATTATCTTTAACTGGAAAGGCATTGGCTACGAAGTAGTAGATGCATTGAACAAAAACGATTTACCTGTTGTAATGGGTGCCACCTTGATTTTTGCAATGATTTTCGTTGTGATCAATATCGGTGTCGACATCGTTTACGGTATCCTCGATCCACGTGTTAGAGTTCAATAATCGTATTTCCTTTTGACCCATTTCCAATGAAAAAATCGTATTTCATACTCACTGCATTGTTGCTGTTTATTCAGGTTGTTCGCGCACAGCCGGGTGCCAACTATTTTGAACTCATCAACAAAGCAAAAAGTAGTTTTACTGCGAAAGAATATAAAAAATCCGGACAAGCCTACGCGGCTGCATTTAAGTCGAATGGTGGCAAAGCGTATATGGAAGATCGCTACCATGCGGCACGTGCCTGGACCTTAGCCGGAATGAAAGATTCTGCTTTTGTGCAATTGTTCAAAGTAGTAACCCTTTACGATTATATCAATTATTCGGAACTATCCACGGACAAAGCATTTGCCACACTTTACGATGACAAGCGTTGGAAAGAAGTGGATGAACGGGTAAAGCTCAACATTGCCAAATCGGATGGCAATTTGAATAAAGCATTGGTGCTTTTGCTCGATAGTGTTTACCGCGATTACCATTCCAACCGTTTAAAAGAAGTGGGCATCAAAAATGAGTTTGGTGCAGAGTCGGAAGAATTAAAAACGATGAAAGCCACCATTCAACAACGAGATGCAATAAATCTTAAAATAGTTACCGAGGTGATTGATACGTATGGTTGGCTGGGCAGAGGCTCGGTAGGATTCATAGGCAACTATTCACTGGCATTGATTATTCAGCAAGCCGAACTATCGGTACAGGAAAAATATTTACCAAAGATGCGCGAAGCCTATCGCGCAAAAAATACAGAAGCACAGGATTTAGCAGTGTTGGAAGATAAAGTGGCGTTGAAGAAAAACAAAAAACAAATTTTTGGAACTGCCATCGTAACGGTGAATGGTAAAAATTATGTGGCTCCGATAGAGGATTTAGACAATTTAAACAAGCGGAGATCCGACTTGGGATTAAAGTCGATGAACGAGTATTTACAGAGCTGGGGAATGAAATGGGATGTGAATAAATATAAGAAAGATTTAGTACTTTTAGAAAAGGAAACAATAGACTATTAATCGGTTTTTTGAAAATTATACGCTATGAGAAGAAAGATTGTCGCTGGTAACTGGAAAATGAATAAATCGCTGGCTCAGGGCTTGCAATTGGTGGATGAGTTGTTGGCAGCAGATGCGTCAGCTCAGGTATTGAAAATTATTGCACCGCCCTTCATTCATTTATCGGCTGTAGCAGAAAAATTAAAAGCACGAACCGATTTTGCCTTGGCAGCACAAGATTGTCATCACTTGGAAGTTGGAGCGTATACCGGAGAAGTGTCGGCAGAGATGATTGCTTCCACCGGAGCAACGTATGTGATTATCGGGCATTCCGAAAGACGCTTGTACCGCAACGAAACCAACGATGTATTAACACAAAAAATTACCCGTGCGCTCGCGGCCAACTTAACACCTATCTTTTGTATGGGAGAAAATTTGGAGCAACGCAATGCGAATACCCATTTAGAAGCCATTCGTGCACAATTGAAAGAAGGCTTGTTTCACCTTTCCGCAACCGATTTCAGCAAAGTGGTGATTGCGTACGAGCCGGTTTGGGCGATTGGTACAGGTGTGACGGCAACCAGCTATCAAGCACAAGGAGTGCATGATTTTATCCGCACCGAGATCAATAAAAAATACGGCAAAGGCATTTCAGAAAACACGATTATTTTATATGGTGGCAGCTGCAATGCTCAAAATGCAAAAGAGCTGTTTGCTTGCGTAGATATTGATGGCGGACTGATTGGTGGCGCTTCGTTAAAGGCGGTGGATTTTACAGCCATCACCAATTCATTCTAACAAAAATCACCTAGTTACCTAGTCACTTAGTCACCTAGTCACTTAATCACTTACAAAAATGAATTACGTAGAAGTTGCAGTAACCGTAGAACCCAAACAAGAAGGTTCGGATGTATTAATTGCAACCCTTTCCGAATTTGCATTCGAAAGTTTTACCGAAACAGAAACAGGTTTTAATGCTTATATCAAAGAAGAAGAATACAGCGAAGAAGAAGTAGCATTGGCGTTGGGTGATTTTGATGACATTTATAAAATTCAATTTGTTGCGAAAACGATTCCACAACAAAACTGGAACAAAGAGTGGGAGAGTAGTTTTCAACCGATTGATGTGGTTGGGAAATGTTATATCCGTGCACCGTTTCATGAAAAAAAGGAAGGGTATGCGTTGGATGTGATTATCGAACCAAAAATGTCGTTTGGCACCGGCCACCACGATACCACTCAGTTAATGATTCAAGTGTTAATGTTATTAAATGTTAAAAACAAATCGCTGATGGACATGGGATGTGGAACTGGGGTGTTGGCAATTGTTGCCTCCAAACTGGGCGCAAACCCTATTGAGGCGGTGGATATTGACGATTGGAGTGTTGAAAATAGTATCGAAAATTTGGCCAAAAATAATATCAACAACGTGCTTGTTCATAAAGGAGATGCTCAAATTTTGGAAGGAAAAATTTTTCATACTATCTTGGCTAATATTAATAAGAATGTGCTGTTGAAGGACATGGATCAGTTCAAAAAATCACTCGAAAAAGGCGGAAATTTATTGCTGAGTGGTTTTTTTGAAACAGATATCGAGGAGTTGAAAGCACATGCAGGAAAAGTTGGCTTAAAATATGAAGAGCGCTACATCAGCAACCAGTGGGCTGCGCTTCATTTCACAAATTAGAACACTACGCATGAAACGATTGAAACTGATTTTCTTATTGATGGCATTCTCATTGGGAATGAACACCTCTTTTGCACAATTAAATCCTATCAAACAATTTTCGGAAGACCCGCTGCTCTTTTTAGGGGAAGTGAAAACCATGTTTGAAGCCACCAACATGGACAAAACTGAAATCAAAGAATTCATGGAAGCGTTTACATTGGCTTGGAACAGTCCGAAGTGCAACGAAAAACTTAAAAAATCCATTGTTAGCTCCTGCAACATGATGATTAAAAAGAAGCTCCGTATTCTTCCCGAATACAAAAGCTATTTATCATCGGTGATGAATTTTATTAATTCAACCCACAGTGAAGATAATTTCCTGACCTGGCAAGAATGTATTAACAAAATATTGAGTGGAAAAACCATCAAAAATTTCTCCGATTACCTTGAGATGAGTGATAACCTCTTTTCCACCAACTCGTTTTACAATTCGGCTGTTATCCGATACAGTTCCAACAACAACAAATATATTTTTGAATACGACAGTGTTCCGAAAGTAATTTTCCCGAGTATGAACTTGCGGATAGCCAACAATCAAAATGATACCGGTATTGTTTACAATACAAAAGGCGTGTACTATCCTTACAAAGGAATTTTTGTGGGAGAAGGAGGAAAGGTGAACTGGAAACGTGCCGGGTTTGAAGACAATGTGGTATGGGCTGAATTAAAAAAATATCAGATCACACTTAAAACAAGTGGATTTACAGCGGATTCAGTAGTATTTTACAACAAGAACTATTTTGAAAAACCATTGATTGGTCAGTTGAATGAAAAAATTGTTTCTGAAAAGGAAGGCAATATTTCCTATCCGCGTTTTGATTCGTATAACAAACGGATGCCCATTCCGAACATCGCAAAAGATGTGGATTACAACGGTGGATTTACACAACGTGGTCCGAAAGTATTGGGTTCCGGAAATAAAGACGAAGATGCGCAATTGATTTTTAAACGTGAAGGAAAAGTATTTTTGATTATTGGTGCAAAGTTAATTGCTATTACCAAGGATAAGCTAACTGCAGAATCGGCAAACATAAAATTTTATTTCAATAAAGATTCCATCACACACCCGAGTTTGAACATGAAGTTTGCCGTGAACGACCGCAAGCTTTCTTTAATTCGTACAACGGATGGTGTTTCGAAATCACCATTTTTAAATTCTTTCCACAATGTGGATATGTATTTTGAAGAGTTGACCTGGAAAATTGATGATCCGAAAATTGATTTGGGAATGTTGGTCGGCAACTCCCAAGAAGACGCGATGTTTGAATCTTCGAATTATTTCAGAACCGATCGCTACGACCGTATTCAAGGAATCGATCAAATCAATCCTTTGATTCAGATGCGCGACTTTGTTAAAAAGAATGGCGATGTGAGAGAGTTCTATGGTGATCAATACGCCAAATACCTGAAGTTTTCACCGAATGATGTTCGTCCGAATTTAGTGCGTTTGTCTTCCTTAGGTTTTATTTCTTACGACCCGGTAGACGATGAAGTAGTGGTGAACGAAAAATTATATACGTATATCGCTGCCCGCGCAGCACATATTGATTACGATGTGATTCAGTTTCCTTCATCCGTTCGTGGCGCCAGCAATGCTTCTGTGAATTTGTTGAACTTCGACATGACCATCATGGGTGTGCAGAAAATCTACATGAGTGACTCTCAAAATGTGGTGATTTATCCGTACGAGCAAAAAATCATTTTAAAGAAAAACCGCGACTTCACCTTTGCCGGAATTGTACATGCCGGTCGTTTTGATTTCTTCGGGAAAGAATTTTCATTCAACTACGATAAATTTAAAATCGATTTAAAGAATGTGGATTCACTGCGTATCATGGTGAAATCGCGCGAGCCCGATGCCTATGGTGAATATCCATTGGTGAAAGTAAGAACCGTAATCGAAAATATTAACGGTGATTTGGAAATTGATAACCCCGCCAATAAGTCGGGTCGAAAGCCATTCCCCGTCTATCCAATCTTTAATAGTTTCAAAGAATCGTTTACCTATTACAATAAAAAATCCATCCAGAACGGAAGGTACAAAAAGGAAAATTTTTACTTTAAGCTCGATCCGTTTACGATTGATAGTTTGGACAACTTCTCGAATGAAGGTTTAACGTTTAAAGGCACGATGGAATCGGCAGGGATCTTTCCTACGTTTAAAGAGTCTTTAACGTTGCAGCAGGATTATTCGCTTGGTTTTATCACACAAACTCCGGCAGCCGGTTATCCGATGTATGGTGGCAAAGGAACATATACTGCCGCGATTAAACTCAGCAACCAAGGTTTGCATGGCGATGGAACATTAAAGTATGTAACGTCTATCACCAAGTCCAACGACTTCCTCTTTTTCCCGGATTCAACGAGGTGCATCGCCCAGAATTACGATGTGACCGAACAAAAGATAAAACCGGAGTTTCCACAAATACATGGCGAAGATGCCAAAGTGCTTTGGGTTCCGAAAAAAGATGTGATGAATGTTTGGAACAACAAGGATAAAAAGTTTCAGAGTTATAACGGACAAGCACAGTTTAACGGTAGTTTATCAATGACACCCGGACAACTTTATGGTAGCGGCACTGCAGATTTTTCGAATGCGAAACTGGATGGAAAATTGGTGAAATTCAAATCCAATGCCTTTGATTCGGATACATCAAACTTCAGTTTAAAAGCCTTAGACATTGCCGCGCTTGCTTTTAAAACAGATAACGTTAACTCACACATCGATTTTACTAAGCGAATGGGAGAATTCAAATCCAATGGTAAAGGGTCGGTGGTATCCTTCCCGGTGAACCAGTACATCTGTTTTATGGATAACTTTAAATGGTACATGGATGACAGTCAGATTGAATTAGGTGCGAGCAAAAATGCGGTAAAAAAAGCAGCGAACGAAGATTTGGATTTGGTCGGGCCGGAATTCATCTCCGTGCATCCAAGTCAGGATTCCCTGCGATTCCAATCACCTGCAGCGAAATACGATTTGAAAAAATATGTCATCACAGCCAAAGAAGTTAAATACATTAACGTTGCCGATGCGCGAATCTATCCGGATAAAGGCGATGTGATTATTGAAAAAGATGCTGTGATGCGCACGTTCACCAATGCAAAAATTGTAGCCAACGCCATCACCAAATACCACAATTTGTACAATTGTACGGTAACGGTTTCAGCGAGAAAAAAATACCAAGGCTCTGGATTCTATGATTATGTGGATGAGATTAAAACGAAACAAACGTTTTACTTCAGCAATGTGAGTGTAGATACTACTTTCCAAACGTATGCGGAAACAGACATTCCGGATTCATCCAAATTTAGATTGAGTCCGAATTTCGAATACAAAGGAAAAGTGAAATTGAAAGCAACGGCCAACTTCTTGGTATTTGATGGTGCTGCGCGTATCTCTCACGATTGTGCTGCGATTCCTAAAACATGGTTTAAGTTTGAGTCGGAAATCAATCCAAACAGTATTTATATCCCGATTTCAAAAAATCCTGTGGATGTCTTTGGTAAGCCAATTGCAGCTTCTTTGATGGTGACCACCGATTCCACACATTTTTATTCTGCGTTCTTATCTCCGAAAGAATCGACCAACGACCCACATGTATTGCCGGCCGATGGATTCCTGTTCTTTGATAAAGGTTCACGCGAATACCGTATTTCGAATAAAGAAAAATTGGTGGAACGTTCGTTACCCGGAAATTACTTAAGTTTAAATACGACACAGTGTAAGGTATATGGTGAAGGAAAAGTGGATTTAGGTGGAGATTTCGGACAATTAAAAGTGGAATCGTATGGTAGTGCAGTACATCTATTGATTCCGGATTCAACCATTTTTGATATGATTGCAACCATCGACTTCTTCTTTGATGATGGTGCAATTGATAAAATGGCGGATGCAATGGTGTCCAATGTCGATTTAAAACCAACCGATTTCTCCCGTCCTGTATTCGAAAAAGGATTGCGTGAAATGATGGGCAAGGAGCAAGCAGATAAATTGCTTTCTCAATTGAACTTATATGGTTCGTATAAAAAATTCCCAGATGAATTAAAGAAAACATTATTCATCACCGATATGAAAATGAAATGGAACAAGGAAACGCGCTCTTATACTTCGTATGGAAAAATCGGTATCGGAAACATAAACAAAACACAGATTAACAAATATGTGGACGGTAGAGTGGAGTTGATTAAAAAACGAGGTGGCGACATCCTGAACATTTATTTGGAATTGGATGCCAACAACTGGTATTACTTTAACTATACACGAGGCACCATGTTGGCGATTTCATCCAACGAAGCATTCAATACCGCAATCAAGGAATTGAAGCCGGAGAAACGCGCAAAAGAAGGCGACAAAGAGAAGAAAGAGCCGAACTACAACTTTAATATTACCACACCGGCAAAGAAAACACAGTTCTTGCGTAAAACCGAAAGCAAAGAGGATAGTGATAAATAGTTTAAACATACTACTGCTTTTAGGCGGCTATCTTTTAGGCTCAATTCCTACCGCGGTTTGGATTGGGAAGTTTTTCTATAAGATTGATGTGCGTGAATATGGAAGTGGAAATGCGGGTGCTACCAACACCTTTCGGGTGCTTGGCAAAAGAGCCGGCATCCCAGTTTTGCGGATTGATGTTTTAAAAGGTTTTGCTGCTGTCAACCTCGCTTATTTTAGTCCGTACACCATTGGCGGAAATCAATTCATCAACTTGGAATTGGTTTTGGGCATTGCTTCGTTAGTCGGACATATTTTCCCATTGTTTGCATCGTTTAGAGGTGGAAAGGGAATTGCCACACTGCTTGGTATTGTGCTCGGAGTGCATTTGTATGGTGCATTAATTTGCATGGGCATCTTCATCATCATTTTATTAATTTCTGGATATGTATCGCTCGGATCCATGATTTCAGCCTTGTGTTTCCCGGTGATTGTGATTTGTGTTTTTCAAACCACCGTTCCTTCTTTAATCATTTTTTCTATTTTGATTGCAATCATGGTATTAATTACTCATCAAAAGAATATTGAGCGTTTGATTCGGAAGGAAGAATCGAAGGCCAAGCTCATTAAAAAGAAGAAAAAAGAAGAAGATGTAGAAACCTTAGAGGTAGAAACAAAATCATAATAAATTGCATTAATTGACGTTTCTTCTCTGATGAAAAAAGGACTCTATTTTTCTTTAATACGTTACACAGCTGTCGTTCTCCTAGTGCTTTCTGTTATTCCCGTATTTGCGCAATCGCCCGTTAAAATTGCAGTAAAGGTATTTGATAAAGAAAACAGCAAATTGCCCTTAACCCGTTTGATGATCATTAATAAACGCACCAACAACGGTTCCTTTGCAGATGCCGAAGGTAAATTTGTACTAACCATTTTTCCTACCGACACCATTGTGTTTTCTGCCATCGGATTCAAAGTGCGGAACATCTGCTTCAAAGATTCGTTGAGCAATGGAAATGCAAGTTTTAATATTGCCTTGTCGAAATTGCACTACGAGCTCAAAGAAGTGAGTGTGTTTGCCAACCGCAGCTTAAACGAAATTCAAAACGATATTGATAAATTGGGTGTTGATAAATCCTATTCCACTTCTGGAGCCAATGCGTTTGAAAGTCCGATTACCGCATTATACGAGCGGTTCAGCAAGTTTGAAAAATCAAAACGTAAAGTAGCGGAGTGGGAGAACGAAGATCTCAAACGTGATGTATTAAAAGATTTGTTTCACTTGTATGTAAAATACGATGTGATTGATTTAAAAGACGAAGAGTTTGATGCCTTTATCAAATATTTAAACCTCAACGATGACTTTATTAAGTCGGCTACCCAATTTGAGCTGGTAATGGCAATTAAAGGGAAGTACGAGAGTTTTAAATACCGCTGGAAATAATAAAACTGACAATAATCATCATTCCCAATGATGGTCATCACAGCTTCTCCCTGGATTGTGGTCTAACTTTGAATAAAAAACAAACGCCATGGAGAAAAATCTAAACGACAAAATTCACGAAAAGATTAATAGTTGGATGAACCAATTAGATCATTTTCAATTGCAACTTTCGTTGGGAAAGATGGAAGCAAAAGATGAGTATGCCAAGCAAAAGAAGCAGCTGCATGATTATTTACACAAGTACATTCAATCAGCAGAACATTTTGAACATGTGGCAGAAGAGAAAATGGATGTTATTAAAAAATCGTTGACAGAATTAAAGGATGAGTTTCAAAAGGATGAGGAAGCGACTGAAAAAACAATCAAAGCACACAAAGATTCAATCGTAAAGTTAATTGAAAAAGTTCCGGCATAAGGTTATTGCGTTTATAAGCTTGATGCTGATTGCAGTTTTGTTTCCGGCATGCAATGCGTGGAAGCACTCGGCAGTTTTCAGTTACGAGGAATTGCGCGCGAAGGAGTTTGAGCAAAAGCTCGCAGCAACTACCGATTATATTTTGATTGATGTGCGCACTCCGAAAGAATATGAGAAAGGGCATATTCAAAATGCGGTGAACATCAGTTATTTTGGTAGTGATTTTAGTGCAAAAGTAGACGCATTGCCAAAAGACAAATTGATTTTTATGTATTGTCAAACCCAGCATCGAAGTCCTTTGGCATCCAAACTGATGAAGAAAAAGGGATTTACCCGTATCATTGATTTATCGGGGGGATTTATGAAATGGGAAAAAAATAAATTACCGATTATAAAGTAAAAACGAGCAGTGGTAAACTGCTCGTTTTTTGTTGTTATCCTCGTCCTCCGACAACGACACCATATTTAACTTTTAATTTATCATCGTATTCATCTGCATACCAGCCCACACGGTTGATGGTAGCAGCAGCTTCTTTTTGCTCCAACCCATCCACTTCACGAATCAATTTTACATAAATCCAGTTTTGGAATTTTACGAAAGCTACACCATACAAGGTATAGTTTAGTTCTAATAATTCTTGAAAAAATGCTTGTTGGTTATTAGCCGGCACTTCCATTACGGGCGCCAACACTTGAAAATAGCCTCTGTTTTCTGCTTCGATGTGCCATACATCAATCCAAACGGATGCTGAACCTTTTTTTAAACTCCATTGTCCTGCTTTTTCACCGCGGCACAATGCCGGATCTACACCTAAATCGCTGATGCATTTATCCACCATGTCATAGTAATACTGTAAGTTTTCCATAATAAAAATGTTAGGGTTAATATTATTGTTTATCTACATAACAAATATAAAATAATTCTTGAATTTTGGAAATTATCTCCACATGAAATTATCTTGAATTTTAGGTAATTTTCATTAGTCGGTTTACCCGACTATAAACGTTTATACCTGTTTTGCCTTAGCGGTCTTTGTTATTTTGGCTCCTTCTCCAAAGTAGGGTATGAAAATCTGGAACCAGGCACCTTTAGTTCGTTTGTTACTTCCGTTTTTAGTCGGGATTGTCGCAGCGGTTTATGCACCGCATCATTTTAATCTCCTCTTGCTCGTTTCATGCTTCGTTTTTATTGCAATAGCAGCCCTTGTACTTATTCCAAAATTCAATCTTTCGTATCGGCATTCGTTTTGGTTTGGAGGACTCATCAATATCCTCTTGTTTTTGTTTGCGTATCAACTCACACTTTATAAAACAGAGAAATTTGCTGTACATCATTTTTCCCATTTTACCCATTCAAAAATCTTGGTGCAAGCACGCGTTTGTGAAGAAACAATCCGGAAAGAAAAATCGGTAAAAGCCATTCTGGAAATCATTGCAATAAAAGCGGAGGGAGGTTGGCGGTCGACTTCCGGAAAAGCAGTGGTGTATTTTAAAACCGATTCCAATGCAACAGCATTAACGTATGGTGATGAACTCTTGATGCATTTTGATTTTAAAGAAGTTTCACCACCTCAAAATCCGGGGGAGTTTAATTACAAACGATTTTTGTCGTTCCACAACATTTATCACCAAGCGTATGCGAACACAAGCGATTGGAAACCGCTGAGCACTAATTCAGGAAATACCATTTTAAAGTATTGCATCGGCTTACGAAGTAAACTGCTAGGGGTTTTAAAAAACAATCAATTAACCGGTGATGAACTCGCAGTAGGTGCAGCACTGTTGTTGGGCTATACCGATAAGTTGGATGCTGAACTGATTTCCGCTTATTCCAGCACCGGTGCCTTGCATGTGTTGTCGGTCTCTGGATTGCATGTGGCCATAGTTTATATGGTTATGAATTGGTTGTTGTTCCTCTTGGATAAACATAAAAAAACTCGGTTTCTAAAAACCGTTTTGCTCTTATTGTTTCTTTGGTTTTATGCCGCACTCACCGGTTTGTCGCCTTCCGTATTAAGAGCAGCCACCATGTTTAGTTTTATTGTGGTGGCAAAAGCAACAAACAAGCATACCAATATTTACAATACATTGGCTGCTTCGGCACTATTTCTATTACTCATCAATCCCTATTTGCTAATGGAAGTCGGTTTTCAATTGTCGTATTTGGCGGTTATCGGAATTGTTTATATACAACCAAAAATTTATGAGTGGTTCACATTCGACAATTGGTTGTTGGATCAAATTTGGATGATTACCGCTGTTTCCATGGCTGCACAGCTGGCAACATTTCCGTTAGGCTTGCATTATTTTCATCAATTTCCCAATTACTTTTTCATCTCCAATTTGATAGTGATTCCACTTTCTACGCTTATTTTATATGTTGGGATTGCGGTGTTTGTGTTTTCTGAAATTTCGGTGGTGGTGAATTACCTTGCCATGGCTTTTGCTTGGCTGATTTGGTTTTTAAATGCTTCGGTAAAATGGATGGAGTCCTTGCCCTTTTCATTATTACAAGGCATTTCTATTTCAGTAGCTGAAACGTGGTTACTCTATGGTTTGATTGTTTTGATTCTGTTTTATCTGAACAACCGTAACTACAAATTTCTGATGCTTGCGTTGTCTGCCGTCATTCTAATTTTAATCAGTCAGGTCATCGAACAACAGAAGCAGAGCCAACAAAAAAAGATGGTGATTTACAGCATTCCGAAAACAACAGCCATTGATTTTATTCATTCGAGGGAAAATGTTTTGTTGACAGATACAGCATTTGCAGAAAACAAAAGCGGGTTGTTGTTTCGTGTAAAGCATAATTGGTGGGACTTAGGACTAACTACTTCGGAAGTGGTTTCGGGAGATGTGGAGCGGGAGGGTTTAAAAATTCACGGTCCATGGATTCAATTTTTTAATACACGAATATATGTGTTATCACAAGCGATTCAATGGAAAGAATCGACTACCGAAAAACCAACAGTAGATTATATCGTAGTTTCGAAAAATGTGAAGATGAGCATTGAAGAAATCAGGCGAGTGTTTCAGGTGAAAACTCTTGTGTTTGACCTTTCAAATTCCGCATACAAAATAAAGCAATGGAAAAAAGAATGTGAAGTGCTTCATCAGGAATACTATTCGATAGCAGACGAAGGAGCATTTGAGGTTGTGTTGAATGATGGAGATATCCAAACAAAAAGAAAACTTATTTTCTAAAAATATCCTTCATGATTTTCCCATTCGAAGTCGGCATAGAAAAGCCCATCAACTCGGCAATGGTTGCTGAAATATCAATTTGTTCGTAAGGAGTATTGCTCGTATAATTTTGTTTAAAATCCGGTCCCAATGCAAAAAATTCAATGTGACGGCAGCCATCGCAATTGTCGCCATGCGAAATAAATCCATCCAGATGTCCTGCCGTATGTCTACCATGATCATTCGTTACAATGAGTGTAGTGCGGTCTTTATAAAATGCATCCTTTTGCAATTGTTCCCAAAACTGATGGATGTAATTATCGGTATCCACAATTCCTTGAATGTATGCGGCTGTATCGTTGGCATGTCCGGCTGCATCGGGTTGCTTAAAGTTAATCAAGGCCAATCGGATATGATTTTCTTTCAACTTGGTGGTTACGCTATTAAATGTGGTAATGTCTTCGCGATAGCCTGTTCCTAAACCTAAATGTCCGCAATCGGTAGAAGGGCGATAATAGCCTTTCCATTCCGGGTTGGTGCAATCAGAAAGCACTTCCAATTTATCTTTACTGGCAATTACCCAAGCTTCTTTTTTAGGACGCTTAAATGTTTTTAACCAATATTGAAAGATGGAAGGGTTGGCAGGATATTCAGCACCGGCATTGTTAATGTTTTGATACACACCGGTACAAATAGCTGTATGGCCGGGGTTTGTAGAGGTTACGCCATTATTATAAAACTGAGAGCAAAAAACACCTTCGGATAAGAGAGCGGAACGGTAGGGAATAAATTGTTTCGAGGTAAATCCCCAGGTTTCGGTAAAACGCGGACCATCAACCACCACAATGATTACATTTTGTGTTTTGTAGAAGGTAGCAGGCACGTCTTTGCTGCAGCCACAATACATCAACAGCAGTGGTAAGCCGATGATAAAGAGTAAAAAAGAATATTTAAATTTCATCCATAACAAATATACTAAAATTACTGTTAATCTTTTTTACTTTTGTAGGATGAAATTCGGATTAGGAGATATAGTAAGTTTCTTAAATGAAAAGGGTGGAGGCGTGATTACCAAAGTCATCAATAAAAAGATGGTGGAAGTAACCATTGACGATGGCTTTGTGTTTCCGTATGCGGTTGCCGAGCTGGTGATGATTAAAGCTGCGGAACGTTCACCCGAACCGATTCCTGAAAAAGAAGAAGAGAAAGTAGATGTTTCGAAACTCTTCACTCAAAAATTACATCATTCCGATAAACCAAAAAAATCGAAGCCACATGCACAAAACAACGGCATGCTGGAAATGGAAATCAATTTACACATCGAAGAGTTGTTGGACAATTACACCGGCATGAGCAATGCAGAAATTATCAATGTGCAATTGCGTTATTTTCAAAAAGCCTTAGACAAAGCCATTACCGGTCGCTACCGAAAATTAGTGGTGATACATGGAGTAGGGAATGGGCGACTCAAACAAGAAGTAAGATCCATCCTCGACAGTGAAAATATGCCTTACTACGATGGCTCGTATGCGAAGTATGGTTACGGAGCCACGGAAGTCCATATATAAGTAACTAGGTAACTAGGTGACTGAGTGACTAGGTGACTGAGTGACTGAGTGATTAGGTGACTGGGTCACTTATTTCCCTATCTTTGCAAAGCAGGCCGTTCTATCGCTTCGAGCAATCGAAGAGGAAAGTCCGGGCAACACAGAGCATCCCACTTCCTAACAGGAAGGATTTCTAGCAATAGAAAGACAGCAAGTGCCACAGAAAATGGTAGCCTTCTTCGGAAGGTGATAGTGAAAATGTGAGGTAAGAGCTCACGGTTATAATTAGCAATAGTTGTAACGGGTAAACCTTGGGAGTTGAAAGACCAAATAAACCGAAGCTTAAGAGCTGCTCGCTCTATTTCGGAGGGTAGGTTGCTTGAGTTTTACAGCGATGTAAAATCTAGATAAATGATAGAACTCGACAGAACCCGGCTTATAGGCCTGCTTTTTTTTTTCTCTTTACAAATTATTCGTATGAAAAAACAACTCCTTCTTTTATTGATTTTATTGACAACATTCGCGTTTGTTCAAAAAAAAGATGATGCACGTGCAAACATTTTAATGCTTAAAAACGGAGCGTTGTTTGTTCGTTTAAAAACATCCGAACTAAAAATATCGGCCTTGAAGAAAAATGGAATGGCGAAAGAAGCGGAAGAAGTGCGGGTGAATCAGGAAAATACAAACAAGATGATTGTGGCTGCTTTTAAAGAAAAGTATTCATTTAGTAAAGTGTATTTTTTCTATTCCAACTATTCCAATCAAGTGAAAGCAGGAAATTATAATGGCTGCTTAATGAATGTCAATATGGAAATCGATTCTTCATTTACGGGTCCGAATTATTTAATCGGTGAGTTTGATGAAAGCACCACCACCCAGTTGGATGCGTTTTATATCAAAGACAAAAATTATGTGCAACTCAAACGCCCGTTCCCATTTTTAGTGAAACAAAATGAAATGCTTGTTGGCACGCGATCCTACGAAAAAATTGTAGTAATCCTAAACGGGAATTTGAATGAGTTTTATGGTAAATAATTGGAGTGACGAAGTAACTCCGAGAATTGGAAAACGAGATTACTTTTTTACAACAAAAACATACCCAGTCACCTAGTCACCTAGTCACCTAGTCACCTAGTTACCTAATCACTCAGTCACCTAGTCACCTAGTCACTTAGTTACTCATCTACAACGCCCTGAAATAAGCCTATTCAAAGCTATTTAATTATGCGATTTATTTTTATTTTCATGGAAATAGCGGGAATTCAATTAATTGTAGTATCTTTGCCAAAGTTTTAGTCAAAATAGGATTTTTGCTGAGACGAATTTACGACTGTAGAATCCCGATTGCTATCGGGAACGAAAAAGCCTAAAAGCCAATGATGGTGGGCTCCTTATAACACAGTTGTCGGATTCAACTCACATGTACTTCCTTGTAAGTGACGACTGTATAAATTAACTTAATAAACATTTAATGAACAAATTTGAAGCGTTAGGCTTTAGCAATGCTATTGTTAAAGCGGTAACGGAATTGGGTTTTGAAAATCCAACTCCTATCCAGGAAAAAAGTAATTCCTGTATTATTAACCGGTAATACCGATTTAGTTGCTTTGGCACAAACGGGAACCGGAAAAACGGCAGCCTTTGGTTTGCCTTTAACTCACCTTGTGGATTTCACCTCACGTGATACACAAGCAGTCATCATCTGTCCGACACGCGAATTGTGTATGCAAATTACCCGCGACTTACAGAGCTATACCAAATACATTGATGGTGCAAACATTGTTGCTGTATATGGTGGAGCAAGTATCGACAATCAATCCCGCGACATTAAGAAAGGTGCACAAATTGTGGTTGCCACTCCGGGTCGTTTATGCGATATGATTGACCGTAGACGTGTAAACTTCAGTAACGTGCGTTATGCCGTATTGGACGAAGCAGATGAAATGTTAAACATGGGATTCAAAGAAGATTTGGATACCATTTTATCTCAAACACCGGAAGAAAAAAACACGTGGTTGTTTTCTGCAACCATGCCGGATGAAGTATTGCGCATCTCTAAAAACTACATGGAGAAACCGGTTGAAATTACTGCCGGAACAAAAAACTCCGGTAACGATAACATCGAACACATTTATTATGTGGTTCAAGCACGCGATAAATACGCTGCATTAAAACGTATTGCGGATTCAAACCCAGATATTTTTGCAATTGTATTTTGCCGTACACGTATCGAAACACAAGAGATTGCGGATGCATTGATTAAAGATGGTTATGGTGCAGATTCATTGCACGGTGATTTATCTCAACAACAACGTGATCATGTAATGAAACGCTACCGCTCTCGCTCCTTACAAATGTTGGTTGCAACAGACGTTGCAGCACGTGGTATTGACGTGAATGATGTAACACACGTAATCAACTACAACTTACCTGACGAAATTGAAAACTATACGCACCGTTCCGGTCGTACTGCCCGTGCAGGTAAAACAGGTGTTTCCATCTGTATCATCAACATGAAAGAAGTTGGAAAAATCAGAATCATTGAACGCATCATCAAAAAGAAATTCATTCAAGGAACCATTCCTACCGGATTTGAAGCATGTGAAAAACAATTGTTCAGCTTGGTGAAAAAAATCCACAATGTGGAAGTAAACGAAGCAGCGATTGAAGCGTATTTGCCTGGTATCTACGAAGAATTGAAAGATTTAACGAGAGAAGATATCATCAAACGTTTTGTTTCAACAGAGTTCAACCGTTTCTTAGATTATTATAAAAATGCTCCGGACTTAAATGCAGGAGGAAGAGACAGAGAACAACGTTCTACACCGGGTATTACTAAATTATTCATCAACTTAGGTGAATTGGATAGTTTGGATAGCACATCGATGAAAGAATACATTGCTGAAGTTTCAGGTGTGGATATGGCATCGATTGTTTCTGCAGAAATTAAATCGAGTTTCTCATTCATTGAAGTGAAAACAGAAGCTGCAGAAATCATTCAAGGAACATTCAAAAATGCACGTTACAACAACCGTAATGTACGTATTGAATCACGTGGTGCAAGTGAAGGTAGATCATCTTCCCGTGGAGGCTACGAAGGTGGCGGAAACAGAAGATCATTTGGTGGTGGCGAGCGCAAAGGCGGATACGGTGGAGGAAATCGTTCGGATAGAGGTGGCTACAAAGGTGGCTCCGGAAAATCATACGGTGGCGGAAAGTCTTACGGAGGAAACTCAGAACGTAAGTCCTACAGCGATCGTTCCGACAGAGGAGGTTCATCAGAACGCAAATCGTATAGCGACCGTGAAAAATCATATTCAAAAAGCGAAAATTCATCTTCAGAGAAAAGCTATTCAAAAAGCGAATCGAGTGGAGGAGGAGATAGAAAAAGTAATTTCTCCAGAGAAAGACGCCCGAGAAAACAGTTTTAAGACTTCGTTTTAAAACTTCTAAATAAAAAAGGTCAACCATAGGGTTGACCTTTTTTTAGTTTAATCTTAAATCGTTTTGACTAAGATAAAAAAAATCAGTTTTATCTTACTAATTGAATAAATCCTTTTTTTATAGTGTTTGTCTCCTTTGAACCATTATTGATAACATAGAAATAGATGCCATCAACACATTCAGTTCCAGAAGTTGTTCTGCCATCCCATTTTTGATTATTTCCAGTAATCTCAAAAACTTCAATTCCCCATCGATTAAAAATTTTCACCGACTCCCCATTAAAAAGAGATGGATTCCATTCGTCATTTACACCATCACCATTTGGACTGAAAACATTAGGATATTGATAGACCTGTCCAGTTTCTGTTAAGTGGCAGTCATCAATAAAATAATAGCTTTGAAAAAGGGTAGGTGAAGGTGGAAATGGGTTATTTAACCTTAAGGTATCTAAGTTAGATGTGTCGGAAAAAAAACCAAGAGTAACAAATTGTTCGTTACCTTGAGCAATAAATTTTCCTTTGATTTCAACCCAGTTAAGTGTATCAGTGATAAAATTGTTCGTTGCATTCAGCACCTGAGGGGTAATACCTATGAATGGTTTTCCATCTGGCCTTGAAATAGCTGATTGAGAAAAACAGCCCCAAACTTCCATAAGGCATAATCCCATCCTCTATCGCTTAATACTACTTGGCACGAGAATTCATATTCATAACCAGACTTTAGTTGTGAATTTAAATTTCCCTGAATATATTCAAACCAATAACCGTAGTTTCCAACAGGAGGGGCAGAATATTCAAAAAGAATTCCACAATACGCATTAACAGAATACGGTACTTGAAAGCCAAAACCATTATTGGGAACACTTACAGGCCAGCTTGCACAACTATTATAATAATCACTTGTTGCATATGTTGGCGATTTCCAACCTAAACAGGTTTCGATTTGATATGTAGACGGAGATGATATTGTTACAGGACATGTATCATACATTTCAAAATCTCCGTTGTAAATAAGGTTGGTTTGAGCAAAAGAAGATTGAGATTGAAAAACAAGCGAAATAACTAATAATAGTATATAAAAAGGTTTATTCCCCGCAGGTAAGCGGGACTGAACACATAAAAATATGTTTTTGAAGTTCAGCAATTGTATAAAATTTGATTTTTAAATAAATTTTAAATCATTTGTATTTTAAGATGCTGATCCATACACCTTTGTCTTTAACAAATTTACTATAATTTGTACTCCAAATAACGCTTTAAGTTGCATTAAAATTGAGCTTTAATGCGAAAGAAAGTAAGACCTTGTTTTTTTGTTTTTATAAAAAATGATTTCCTTTCTTTTTAGTGAAACATTCGTTTTTTGTTGATGAAAATTTCAATACGATAGAATCGGGGATGCAATGAATCCAGTTCGTATTTTCTGTGCCTCAAGGGAGTAGAACAATTGGCACAAGATGTATGTATGCGTGTTTAGTTATCTAATTATTGAGCTAATTTAATAAAACGAAGGAGAAAAACAAATGAAAAGCCTCTAAAATAAAAAAACCTTCGGGTTCGGCACCTGAAGGTTTTTTTACAAAAAAGAGTGGTATTTATTTCTTAACACTAGGGCCTTTCGGCTCCATCAATTTATTCATCGCCATCATTTCACGCATCGTGCGATCCATGCCTTCGCTGGAACCATCCAAGAAAATAACATTTCCTTTTCCATATTCTGCAAAGTTTTTAATCGCTTCTGTCCACATACTGAAAAGGATAACAGACGTATCTAAATTCGCTTGTTCCATTTCTTTCGCAGCTTGACTCATCCCTTTTGCTACCTCTTCACGGAACAACGCAACACCTTGTCCACGCAACTGAGCCGCTAAACGTTCTGCTTCTGCTGCAATTTTTGTTGCATTACCATCTGCTTCCGCTGCTTTTGTTTTGGTAATCAACAATGCTTGTCCTTCGTTTTCAGCAGCCGCTTTTAAGTTGCTGGATGCAACCACTTGTGCCATCGATTTAATAATCGCTTCGTCAAACGTAATGTCATTTAATTGTAAATCGATTAAGTGATATCCCCATTCTTCAAGGCTTTGGTCAATTTGTCCTTTCACATCTTCCACAATTTCTTTTCGCAATGAAAGCACTTCTGCTTGTTTTTTTGTTGCTACAAATCCACGGATAGAACCTTCGATGGTACGCACCAAGGCTTGCATAAAGTTGCGGTCGTCAATAAATTTGAAGGCTACATTTTTAATGCTTTCTTCGTTGGTATTAATTACCGAATACAATAACATGGCTTTAAAGTATACGTTCGCCTGATCCACGGTGATGGCTTGGAATTCCAATTCTACCGAGCGGTTTTGAATGGAAACACGCTTAAAGACTACTTCAATAAACGGGATTTTCATGTTTAAGCCGGGGCTCAATACTCTTCGGTATTTACCGAAAACAGTTACAACTGCAATGGTTCCTTGTGCTACAGTTACAAAGGATAGAAAGAGTAACAGTAAAGCAAAAACGGCTAAAATAATTTGAAAAACGGGCATTTTGATAGGGTTTTATTGGTTTGATTACAAATGTATTATAAAAAGATACGGGAATAGAAATTGTTAATATTAAAATAAAATTTGTCAAAAGCCTTTTGCATACTACAATTTTATGTATATTTGCATCGCTTTTTTTAAGCAGAATGGTTGCGTAGCTCAACTGAATAGAGCGTCTGACTACGGATCAGAAGGCTAGGGGTTTGAATCCCTTCGCGACCACGGATGAGAACAAAAGACCTCGCTTTTTAGCGAGGTCTTTTTATTTCCCAAAAAAATTCCAAAACGTTGTTTTGAGAATTTTTTTGGTAATAAAAAGCGATTCTTCGCAGAAGAATGGACTTTTGTTATTGCAATTCTGGAAGAAGGGCTCTTTTCCGAAGGAAAAAATCCCTTGGCTGTTTGCTTCAAAAGGTTTATTTCTTCCACGAAGAATGGACTTTCCCCATATAATTCCTACAAATTCTCACAGGCCTACTTTAACTTTAACCTCTTTTTTTTATGCAATTCTTTGTCTATTTTTGAGGAAACAGTGAAGTTGGATTTATATTTTTTTGGAAAAGCAACTAAATCTTAAATTTGGAGTCTTAGTATTGAATGAATAACTACTTCAGCTTGAAAACGCATTTAACTATATTCTTACTTTTTATAGCATCCATTGCTTTCTCACAAGATGAGGAACTACCCTTGCCACCAACTCCGGCAGCTTCCGGTCCGGTAAAAAAACAATATTATTTATTGAGTCCGCGTATTTCCGTTACTGTTCCTCATCCCATGGGAAACAAATCCTTTAAAAAGAGTTTTGTTGGCATTTATGAAGTTACCGGTGGGATGAACATCATGCTCCACAAAGGTTTGTTTATTGGTGCTTCCGGTAAAAATGGATTGATGAAAATTACGGAAAATAAAATCACCGATTACAATGCCAGCATGCGTTTTAGCAGTGCAGCAGCCAAGTTTGGTTTTGATACCTATGTCGGGGAAAAAAACACAACGATTTTTTCGATGGCATTGTCGTATGGTAAAAACTGGACAACCTACTCTGGGATTTTGTACAAAGACCCGAAAAATCCACCTAAAATCAACGGTTTTACAACCAATTTCTGGGAACCGGAAATGAATATTTTCTTTTTAATTGAATCCAATTTCGGTATCGGAGCAACGCTTGCCTATACCGTGTACGATGCACATTTCGATCCCTTTGATTTGGCATTGAATGAATATGCGAAGTTTGATTCCAACAATGCGGTTTCTACCCAATATTTAAGCTTTGGCTTTGGATTTTACTACAGTTTTATAAAGAAAAAGAAGTCTGCCGCACGCTAAAAAAACAATCATTATTTTACACGATTGTTGTTTATATTTGCACCCTAATTTATTCGAATGAAACCCCGCATACTCCAATGTGCTTTTTATATTGTTCTGATTTTTACACTCGCATCTTGTGTGAGCAAGAAAAAGTATGCGCAATTGGAAACGGAAAAGAAAACCACCCTTACGCAAAAAGATAGTTTAATGACCGTGATGACTAAAAAACTAGCTGTCAACGATTCATTAACTGCAGAGCTTGTAAAAAAAGATTCCATCATCGATTCGTTGAGTGGGGTGATTGTAGACATTCAATCGAAACGTGATAAGCCGAAAACGACTGCATCTAAAAAGCCGAAAACCATCACCAAGGAAGAAGAATACGATCGTAAGGCGCAATTTATTTACAATTTTGCTTCTTATATTGAATGGCCGATTGTATACAATGGAACAGATTTTATTATTGGTGTAGCGGGCGATGACGAATTGGTGCAGCGTGTTCAATCCACTTTGTCGAATAAAAAAGTAAGCAGCAAAAAGATAAAAGTTGAGAAATACAACAAAACCACGAAATACCATGTGCTTTTTGTGATTCCTTCTTCTTACAATGCGTTTGTAGCCATTAAGAACGATGTGAAGAAGAATAAAACCGTATTGGTGAGTGATGATTATGCTTTATTCTCGTTGGGTGCGCACATTTCCTTTTCGATGGATGGTGATAAAATTAAATACACCATCAACAAACCTGCAATCGAAAAAATCGGACTAAAGGTAGGCCACGAACTCATGCGTTTTTCCGAATAAGGAGTCCATGAAAAAAAATCTGAAAGAGCAATTACATTCTTTGTGTTTGGCTGCCGTTGAACAACGTATTCAAAATGCACAAGCAGCCATTGCCGTGGCGCAGGAATCAGCAAACGATGATACCAAGAGCAGTGCAGGGGATAAGCATGAAACCGGAAGAGCGATGGCACAATTGGAGCAGGAGAAAAGTGCCCATCAGTTAAACGAAGCGCTGGAACTAAAAAAAATACTTGAAAAAATCAATCCAGATTTCAAAGCCGACTCGGTTCAACTGGGCAGTGTGGTTCTCACCGATAAAGGTCATTTTTTTATTGCGATACCGGTAGGGAAATTGGTACTTGATTCAGTAACGTATTTTGCAATTTCTATCACTTCACCCATCGGTTCTAAAATAAAGAACTTGCGTCCAGGTGATTCGTTTGAGATGAACGGGATGCACTATAAAATCAAATCAATTTTATAAGCGGTTCGTTCATTTTTTAGTTCTTGACAAAGCAAACTTTTAAAGTTATATTTGTTAGCATAAACATTAAACTCACCCGCCTATTTTAAAAGAGGGCGGATAAAACTCAAAAACATATGAAAAAAATCACGCTTGGTTTAGGACTTGCATTGTGCATGTTCATTGGTGCATCTAACTTAAACGCTCAGGAATTAAGAAGCTCCAGCGGAAGCAGCACCGGAAAAATTGATTCTGACGGAACCATCAGAAATAGCTCTGGAAGCAGCTGTGGAAAAATTGATTCTGACGGAACCATCCGTAATGGTTCAGGAAGCAGCATCGGAAAGATTGATTCGGATGGAACCATCCGCAACGGTTCTGGTAGCAGCATCGGAAAAGTAGATAAAGACGGAACTGTTAGAAATAGCTCAGGAAGTAGTGTTGGAAAAATTGATGCAGATGGAACTGTAAGAAACAGCTCTGGAAGCAGCATCGGAAGTGCAAAAGGTGTTTCAAAAGAAAAAGCAGCCGTTTGTTTCTTCTTCTTCCAATTCAAATAAAAAATTCTTTTTTGAATAAAAAAAGTCTCCCGAGTTTTTTGGGAGACTTTTTTATTTATACGAATCGTGATGTTACTTGACGATAAAGCTCTTCACACCATTCACCTTTTTTCCGTTTATTCTCGCGAAATACATTCCGGAAGGCAAATCCAATTTTTGTGGATAGTTGTTTTGTCCGTTTAACTTCGACTGATGCACCAATCTTCCGGTGATGTCGACCACTTCTAAATTCAATACTTCTGTCGCTAATGCCGCATTGGTGAGTTGAATCGTAAATGCACCATCGTTTACCGATGGATACAATTCAATACCAATGGACGTATTGCTGATGTCGTTAACACCTACAAATGACGACAACGTATTTTCCCAAATGCCTCGTCCGAAAGTAGAAACATATATTTTGTTCAACACCGGATTAAAATCAATGTCGGTGGTAATTACATTCGGTAATCCTGAGCTCTGACTTACCCACAAGCTGCTGGTTTCATCCAAAACATAAATTCCTAAGTCGGTTGCAATCATTTTTACAGTACTGCCCGGAACGGTTTTAATACAGTTTACCGGAATGTTCGGTAAGTTGTAAGAGATATTTGTCCAGGTTGTTCCACCATTTGTTGTTTTGTAAATTTTTTCTCCGGCAACAAATCCGGATAAGGTAACATAAGCTGTGTTGGCATCGGTTTGACTCACATCCACACTTGTAAAGTATAAGGTGTCGGGTAATCCTGCGGTGATGTCGGTCCAGCTGCTACCGCCATTTGTGGTTGTATACATGGTGGAATTTGCACCAAACTCAAAACGGATTCTTCGAGCGGCATACAATACATTGCTATTTGAATTTGAAACGGCTAACGCACATAGTTCATTGTCGTTTATCGGATGGGTAGGCATCGGACTTAAAGCCGACCACGTAAATCCGGCATCAGTTGATTTTACCACATTTTGAAAACCTGCATAAATGGTTCCGGGATTGTTGTAATCTGCCACTACCGGGGAAACCCATTCACCAAGTTCTCCATTTACATTTACGGTTGTGCCCATGGTTGAAAAACCACCGTCAATTGAAAAATAAAATCCACCATACTGACTCGAACCAATAATGTAGTTATCATCCGCAGGATCCAAATAATTATCCATTCCATCACCACCAAAAATCGTATTCCAAGAAGAACCATCGTAATAGAAGGTTGCATTGTCTTGCGCACCGGCAGCAATCCTTCCGGTTGAATTTCGGGAGCTGGATAAACGATAAAACGAAGTGATGTTCATTCCATTGGTAATGTTTGTCCAAGCTGTTGGCCAAGGAGAACCGCCTGTTGCGGTTGTCCACGGTTGTGGGGTAATCACATCTGTTTTATAAACACCACCATCGCTGCAAACAAAAATATCGTTGGTTAAGGGATTCGTTTCAATAAAGTGAATATCACCATGAAGTGTTGCACCATAAAACAGGGTCCAATGACTCACCGGATTAAAGGTGTTTGCACCATCGGTGGATGCCCAAACGTTTACACCACCAACATACACAATGTTTTTGTCGGTACGATTTACAGTAAAGCCTAAATCGTAAGTACCTTGTCCGCCCGAATTAAATCCGCCATCGTATTCCAGCATGTTTACACCCGGATCGATGAAGGTCCAGCTGGCACCTGCATTCGTAGATTTGTAAATTCCTGCAGAACCTTCATCCACACCTACGGTCATGGCATAAATAAAATTATTATCGGTAGGAGCAATGGCCAATTTTATTCTTTGCACAACACCTGTTGATGGAATCCCGCTCGACAACATCGTCCAGCTTGCACCAAAGTTGGTTGATTTATAAATGGCCGCATATCCTTGTCCGGAGCCCGCTAACCAGCCGGAAGTAGCATACAATGTATTGGGTAAAACAGGATCTTGAACCAAGTCCCAGCAAAGCGAATCCATTACTTGTGTCCAGGTGGTTCCTGCATTAGAAGAAGTATACATCCCACTTACGCCACAGGCAACTAAACTATTGCTGTTGGTTGGGTTAATTAAAATCTTACGAATTAAAGAAGCATCACCATCGGTCATTTGAAAACTCAAACCGGTAGGCGACCAAGTTAAACCGCCATCCGTAGTTTTATAAACTCCCAATCCATAATGCGTGTTTCGTTTACGTCCATCAATATTTAAAGCAACATCGATGTATTCAAAATCACAAACAGAAATATACATGGTATTGGGATTAACAGGGTCAATCACAATATCGCTGATACGAGTAATAGGTAAATTATCAGTTAAGGGAGTCCACGTGTTGCCATCGTTGGTTGTTTTCCAAACACCACCTTGAGCAACGCCCACATAATAAGTGGTTGCAACTGTTGGATGAAAAGCAATGCAGTTAATGCGTCCCATTCCATTTTCCATATATCCGGTAAGATTTCCGGGAAGGTTGTAGGGGCCGAAAGGCGACCATGCTCCAGCAGCAAAAGCAGAAGAGGAAGGGATTGCATTTTTTGCATTAGCCGCATTTACTGCCTCGTCAATAAAAATTGAAGGATTAGCCAATTCACCATTTCCGTTGGTTTTGAATTGCATATCGTATTCCCAGCGTTTATAATATTTCCAATGTTTTGTTTTTGCCAGGTCATGTGTTTTTTTGAACTCCGAAAACTGGCGTTGCATTTCTACAAATGTTAATGCTTTGCCCGGTTTCTTTCGGATGAAGGATTGAGCGTTTAAAAGTGTAGCACTCAAAAGTAAGAGGGCGAAAATAAAATTGATTTTGATGACTTTCATTTCTAGTGATTTTTGTGAAGTAAATATACAAAATTTAGAACGTTAAAAAAAGTAGATGGAGTAGGCGTCATTGCGAGGTACGAAGCAATCTTTAATATTTGGAACTGGTTTCTGTTATCATTCAGAACTCGCGAATATGTTCGATATTTAAAACTATCTTTGCACTTCATCAATACCATTTCCATCGTGTCCACTTTTTCCGAATTAGGCGTTACCAGCGAACTTATCAAAGGGTTAGTTGAAAACAATATTTTTGATCCTACAGAAATTCAAACCAAATCGATTCCTTTTTTGATAAAAGAAGGATTCGATTTTATTGGTCAGGCGCAAACCGGAACAGGAAAAACCGTTGCATTTGGATTGCCCTTGTTGCAAAAGATCGACACCACAAATCCAAATGTGCAGGCCTTGGTATTATGTCCGACTCGTGAACTCGGACAGCAGATTGCGAAACAATTGTTTCGTGTGGCGAGGTATAATCCTTCCCGCATTTTTGTAGAAGCAGTGTATGGTGGTGAGCCCATCGAAATTCAGATTCGGAATCTAAGCCGTCCAACCCATATTGTGGTAGCCACTCCTGGTAGATTAATTGATTTGTTGGAACGTAAAGCCATCAGCTTAGCTGATGTAAAAACGATTGTATTGGATGAAGCAGATGAAATGTTAAGCATGGGCTTTAAAGGAAGTATTGATACCATCTTAGAACAAACAAATGGTCAGCGTTTCACGTGGCTGTTTTCTGCGACCATCCCTGAATCGTTGAATCAGATCATTCGTGAATACATGGATGAAGATGCGTTTCGGGTGACGGTGGATGTGAAGAATGTAGTGAATCGAAACATCGAACATCAATATGTGCAATGCATTGATACAAAAGACAAACTGAATACACTTTTAGAATTTTTGAAAACGCAAGGAAAGGGGAGAGGCATTGTTTTTTGTAAAACGAAAGACGGAACGCAATCGTTATCCAAGCAATTGATTGCGCGCAATCATGCTGCAGAAGCGATACATGGTGATTTACAGCAACGCGATCGTGAAAAAGTGATGCGTGCGTTTAAAAATGAACGTGTACAAATTCTGATTGCAACAGATATGGCTGCACGAGGGATTGATGTGGATAATTTGCAATATGTGGTGCATTATCAACTTCCGGAGCAACTGGAATATTATACACATAGAAGTGGACGAACGGGCCGTGCCGGCAAAAAAGGAATGTCTATCAGTTTGGTGACGAGCTCTGAAATGGGCCGACTGAAAACGATTGAAAATGAATTGAAAATCACAATTCAAAAAATTCGGAGAGAATAAGGAGAGCCGGATGCAACTTATCATCAGTGACAGGCATCTACTATGTATGAATAAATCATACATCTTTTCGGGAATTGTAGGTGCTCTGCTCAGTATCACCTTTAGTGTAAACGCTCAAACAAATTTACTTGTTAATGGTGATTTCAGTATGGGAAATATTGGTTTTACCAGCGGGCAGATTTATGGGCCGTATTATTCTCCTTGCTATTATTATGTAGCGCCCACTTTTTTTACCCATCCTGACACAACATTGATTGATCACACACCCACATCCGATGGAATGTATATGTCGGTTGATGGCTGTTCACCGGCTACCATTTTGTGGGAACAATCCGTTCCGGTAATTCAAACCAATTGTAATTATAATTTTTCGTTTTGGGCAACACGTGCCGATTATATTGCACCTGTTTTTGAAATTCACATGATTGGGGACGTAACGGGTGACGATATAGTGGGTTATTTATACGATATTTTGTATACAGGAACATGGACCTGGGATCAATATTCAATTCCTGTTTGGCATTCGGGTGCCAATACAACTGTAACAATTCGTGTTATCAATGTAGAAACCAATCCAGCCGGAAATGATTTTGGTTTAGATGACTTTTCGTTTAAAGGAGAATGTGCAGGTGCAAATGCGATTGTAGATGCTGAGAATACCGTTTATAATGTTCATTTATTTCCAAACCCGGTTTCCGAATCGTTTTCTGTTTTTTATACGCTAACCGAAAAAGCTGCTGTTAAAGCAGAATTAATTTCCATCGAAGGGAAAATCGTATCCACTGTTTTTACTGGTAACCAAAATCCGGGTGAGCAAAAGATAAATATAAATTTAGATGCTGCAGTTTCCAAAGGAATTTATTTTCTACGTTTAACAGCGAATGAAATGGTCACATTTCAAAAAGTGATAGTGCAATAGTAAGCAAATCAATTTCTGTTTTATTTTTCTTTGAGTTGCATCAAAATTTCTGTTTTTTTTCTGCGACTCACTTCAATCTCTTGGTCACATCCTTTTAAAGAAATAATACAATCGGCACCTTTGGTATAGGAGCGGAGATGATTGGAGTTGATAATATAACTTTTATTTACTCGGATAAAATTTTTGTAAGGCTCCAGCAACTCTTCGTAATCGATAAGTGGTTTCGCTGAAACATATCGATTATTATGGATATCAAGAATTTCACAATAACCCCGAATCGCAGAAATGTTAATGATATCATTGATGTCGATTATCTGCACTTTGTCTTTGTGATGAAAGGTAATCTTTTTTATATAGTTTGTTTTTTCTTCCATCGAATGAACAAAATGAATGATATTGTTCCGAGTGGAATATAATTTTGAAGTTGCTTTTTGAACAGCGGTTATTAATTTGCTATGGTCTAAAGGTTTTAAAAGGTAGTCAACCGCATTAAATTCAAATGCTTTGATGGCATATTCATCAAATCCTGTAACAAAGATGATAGAGAAATTAATTTCAGTGAATTGGCGGAGTAAGTCAAATCCATTTTTCCCCGGCATTTTAATATCCAAAAATATTAAGTCAGGTTTTAAATCCAGAATCATTTCGTAGGCACTATCCGCCATTTCTGCATAACCAATCACTTCTACATCCGGACAATGTTTTGCCAGCATGTTAGCTAACAATGATCGATTGCTATACTCATCATCAATAAGTAGTGCTTTCATTGTATTAAGAGAGGGGAATTTACTCAGCTACCCCCATAAAAACGCTGATGTTTTTTATGAATAAAAAATTCAATTAATTGAACACTGGAGTAGCTGGGTGCTAAAGTATGTAATTTTTTTAATTTTCATTTTAAAAAAACATTAAAATTTTCTGAGCAATGAAATTGGCAGAAAAATGTTGACGCAAGTTCCTGTTGAATTTGATTCAGAATCAACCAAATCAACAATGGTTACCTCAGCAGTAGTTGTATCATACATTTGATTTAAATTGTCGATCCTGTTTTGAATAAGAATGGTGCCAACACTTTCTTTTACTCCGCTGTTCGACAGCGAATGAACATTTGCTGCTTTTTTTCTTCCAACGCCATTATCGATGATTGATAAACAAAGAATATCTCCGTGCTTCTCAACCTTTAGAATAAGTTCAGGAAATCGTTTTTCCGACTTTAAAGGAATTAACCCATGCCAAATGGCATTTTCAATAAAAGGTTGAGTAATGAGAGGGGGAACATAAATTTCTGAAACGTCTATGTTCTCTGCAATCTGCATTGAAAACTTAAAACTATTGACAAAACGAAGTTGTTCCAATTCCACATTCAGTTCAATAATTTTAAGTTCGTCCTTCAACTTACTAACACTTTTGTCGCTATACTTCAATACATAACGAATGAACAAACTGAATTTAGCAATGTATTGATTGGCTTGATCTATTTTTCCTGAATCAATCAGGAGTTGAATGGCAGCTAATGAATTGGATATAAAGTGGGGGTTAATTTGTGCCTTAAGAGTGGTTAGTTTGTATTCAGCAAGAAGTTTTTGCATTTCATTGTGTTTTTTATCCCGCTTCCGTTTAATACCATAATACAAACTAACTGTAAATCCTGAAATTAAGATAATGAGCAAGAACAGGAAGAGTTTGAACCATACCGTTTGCCAGAATGCAGGTTTGATAGTAAATGTTTGCGATAAATAATGGTTTTTGCTGTAAGCCGGGCCATGGTAGGGAAAAATGGCAAGTTTGTATTGACCGGGTTCCAGATTTTGTATTTGTAACACCGTTCCGGTAATTGTTCCTGATAATTGAGTAGGGCCTTCCAATTTGAAGTAGAAATTTTTAATCTTTGATTGATAGTTCAGAAAATCAAAATTAAACCGTAAGTCATTTTGATTGTACTTTAATTCGGAAGAATTAGTCAATACTCGTTGGGTGCCGGAGTAGACAGAGTTTAAAAGAATCGGGTAGAAATCATTTTTGCTGATGAGCAGAAAATCCATAGAATACAATCCTTTTCTGGAGGCAATCCATAATTTATTATCAACCAACTCCAATGCATTTACTTCGCTATCAAAAATGTTGATCCACTCCTTTTGAAGAGTGGTACCGGAGTAATTATTGACATAAATTCCCAAGTTTGTGGAGAGAATCACTCCGCTATCGTTAAAGAAATCAATGTCCTTCACCACAAAAAATGGTAAGTCGGTATATTTTATAAGTTGTTTGTCTTTGGTAAGTATAAACAAGCCATCTCCTCTTGTAGCCACCCATAAATTGCCGGAGTGATCAAAGATTAATTTCATTATGAACTTGTTTGAAAAAAAATCGCTGAAAGGGGTGGCCGTATTTTTTTTATGATTGTAGAGGTAGATTCCGTTTTTTGTTCCAATAATGAAATTGTCTTCGTCATAATACGCTACACAATATAATTTGTTTTTCAGCTGATAGGAATTATAAAATGAATCGTTTTTAAAATGATGAACCGAGGTGCCACCAAATATTAAAAATTCGTGATCATTGATTGTTTGTACAAAATTCGAATACGTTCCTTTTAGTCCCAAAGGGCCTTCAAGTTCTATGGCAGGTGCATTTTTAGATTTTAAAAAAATACCGTTTTTGGTGCTAAAAATATATCCATCGCGGTATTCTGAAAAATCACCACAAAAGAGTTTGTTGTCAAAATGTTGTATCAGTTCAATATCTGTGTTTTTCCTGCGCTGAGGTTGTAGCAGTTTCCGTCAATTGTTGACAAAAACAATTTAGAGCCTTCTTTTTTTATAAAATAAACTTCATTTTGTTTTAAATCATTATTCGAATATACCACCTCATCCTTGTTTCGGCAGTAATAAACTCCTTCCCCAATGGTGGTTGCCCAAACCCCTCCTTTGTCGTCAAAACAAGTGTTTGTAATGATTTTACCTTGCAAGTACCTTGCAATAATCGTTAAGTTTTTATCAAGTAAAACGAGTCCGTTTTTGGTCGAAATCCACAGTTGCTTATTTCGATCAACTTTAAAATCAATTATTCCATCCAGCTTTTGTGTGAAAGAAGTTCCTGATTTGGATGTTTTATAAATTAGATCAGAAGTTGCTAAAAAGTAGGCATCATCGATTTTTTCTACGGTACGTATTTCATAATAATTTCTAGGAAATATTTTAAAATTAATTGCGGTTTTTCCTTCTTGTATGCTTACAAACGATTCAATTTTGCTAAAGTATTCAGAACGGAAAGAAAAGAACTGGTCACTTATTGGTTTATAGAATAAGGTATCTGCGCTATTTTCGCTAGGGTAGGAGACAGTGTTTATTTTATTGGTTGTTGCATCCCAACAGAAAGAGCCTTTATAACAGGAAAAGTAAATGTTCTTCTTTTCATCAAGTATTAACTGAAAAACAATGTCTTCCGATTCTGTAAAATCGATGGTGAAGTCTGCAATTGCTTGAATCACAAAAGCTGAGTCGTTTCTGATTTTAAATACCTTATTAAATGAGTTTGAAAAATAAAGTTCACCTTCCTCTGTTTGAAAAACTGCATAGGCATTTTGATCTTTTAATAAGATGTTGGTGCAGACAGGAATAAACCGTTCACCATTGTGTTTTACAATTCCATATTCAGTAAACACCCATATATATCCTTTTTTGTCCTGAATTACTTTGTAACATTCCGTTGCCGGCAATCCATCGATGGTACTTAAATGTTCGAAGTTTAATCCTTGTCCTTTAATAATGCTAGGTAGGTAGTTTAAAGCAAAAAGGATTAGAATTTTTATGGAAATGAAATGGCGCATCTGTAGATCGGCAAAATTAGTTTTTTAAAGTCACTTGTGAACCGAAAAAAAATAGTTGTGCAAAAAACTTATCCAACGGTATTTAAATAAGTGCTGAGTGTCAAAAAGCTATCCGGTGGTAATACCCAAGCGAAGCGAAACTTCTTTTTTTGCATAAGAAACTTAAAACCTAAAACAGATGAAAAATTCAATTAAAATTATCTTATTTTCCATGATGACGTATACTGCGTCAGCTCAAACATGGGGTGGAAGTGCTGTACAAACAGGGGATACGTACCGAACCGGAAATGTTGGAATCGGAACAACAACACCCACTGCAGCTCTAAATATTGCTAATTCAGGAGCATTGCCGTTTTTTGTTCAGCGTACTTCCGGACAAATTAACGGATTGAAACTTTTTTTTACGAGTAATCCTGCTGCCGGAATCACAGTTGGCTCCGGTTCTTCCATTTTTCAGAATACGAGCGTAAATTCTGATATTTTGTTTATGCCAACGCCAACATCATTTGGAATGGTTATCAAATCAAATTCAAAGGTGGGTATTGGTACAACATCTCCAGTAACTGCATTGACGGTTCAAGCATCTACAATGAATGATGGAATCAGAATTATTCAAACAGGGACAACTGCTTCAGCGTTGGGGTTGTTTAATACAAGTGCAGGTGCGCGCAATTGGGCTCTTTTTTCTACAGGTAGTGGAAATGGTCAAGGAGCTGGAAATTTTAGTATCTATGATTATACTGCTGCTGCAGACCGATTCTTTATTCAAGGCGCTACCGGAAAAATCGGGATTGGAACAATTACTCCGTCTGCGCTTTTAAATGTGCACGATGGAGCATTGCGATTAACCGGTACGGTTGCTGGTTATGGTGGACCACAATTGATTTTTGGTGGAACTTCTGTTAGCGCTCCGAATGGTGAATGGGCCTTAGAATACACGGTTGCAACTCCCGGAAAAGAAGGTATGAATTTCTGGCGTCCAGCTGGTGCAACTGGCGTTGGTGGGAATAACTTTTTATTTCTTGGAAATAATGGAAATGTAGGTATTGGAACTGACAACACAACTGCAAAACTTACTGTAAATGGGAATATGTTGATTGGTGACCCGGGAGTAGTTACGATTCCGAATGCAAACTATAAATTATTTGTTGAAACTGGAATTCTAACAGAGAAAGTACGAGTGGCTATAAAAAATACTGCGAACTGGTCCGATTATGTTTTTGCTGATGACTATCAATTAGCGAAATTATCAGAAGTTGAAGCATTTTTAAAAACAAACAAACATTTACCAAATATTCCTTCTGCAGAAGAGGTTGTTAAAGATGGAATCGATTTAGGAGCAATGGATGCAAAATTATTGGGTAAAGTGGAAGAATTGACTTTATACATCATTGCATTGAACAAAGAAATTGAATTGCTTAAGAGCAAACAAGAACAAAAATAATTTTCATTGTAACTATTCATTCTTAAAACTATTGTAATGAAAAAAATAATCTTATACTATTTCCTGCTTTTAATTTTAGTTTCTAAAATTTCTGCACAGGAAACCGATGTCTCGAAACCTTTTTATCAACTCAAAGAGGAGAAAGAAGCGTATTTCAGAGAAAAAGTACTTCTGGAAGGTCCGGAAGCATTAGAAGGGGAAGGGAGCGAATACCACGAATACCAACGATGGTTAAAATTTTGGGAACCTCGTATTTCGCCAAATGGATCCTATGCCGATTATGCAAATGCAATTGACGACTACTATGCAAGAATGTCTGATGGTGGCGCAGGGCGTACTTTCGGAAACATTGATCCATGGAAAGAATTAGGCCCCTTCAATGAACCCAACCATGGAATCTATTACCTAGGTGGTGGAGAACTGGGCGTTGGAATTATTCATGACATGGTATTCAACAGACAAAATGCGGACAAAATTTTAGGTTGGTCTTTAGCAGGCGGTTTGTTTTATACCAATAACAAAGGTGTCAGCTGGGTAAACGCAGGTTCTGATAATTGGAACAGATCGGGTTGCAGTTATGCAGCATTTGCACCGAACAACCAAACAACCTGGTATGCAGCTTCCAATGTTGGCGGATCCTATTATTCCAATAGTTTGGGAACAATGGGTGGAATTCTTAGAACAACAGATGCCGGTGCAACATGGCAAACAATCGGACAAACAAGTAGTTTTCCTCCTTCAAATCAGTTTGCCATTGTTACGAAATTGCTTATTGATCCGACCAATCCATCCATTGCATATGTTTCAACACGTGATGGATTGTTTAGAGGTGACAACGTGGATAATTCAAATATCTCTTTGATTACATGGACACTCATCAACTCCGGTTGGGTAGAAGATATGGAATTCAAAACCGATAATACCGGAACACTTATTATTTCTAAGAAAGTGTCAAATGTTTGGACCATTGAGTATACAACAGATAATGGAGCATCGTGGACAGTTTTACCAACACCACCTGCGGTAGGCGATCCAACAGATTTATTAGCGATTGAAGTTTCGGATGCAGCTCCGAATACACTTTATATGCTTCATAAAACAACAAATTATTACAATCACCAATTGTTTTCTTTTGATTTTCCTTCTTTTGCTTGGTCATCTTCCATCAGCACCAATACAGGTCAAACAGGAGGAATCGGTTTTTGTGTTTCCAATTTTAATCCCAACATTATCTATTTGAGTGCAGGAATTAATTTTAAACGATCTACCGATGGTGGTGTTACGTTTACCTATCATTATTATAATCCTACCAATTTTAAATACCATGTGGATGTCGATAAAATAATTACACCACCTGCTTCCTGCACAATGTGTGCTTCCGAAGTTTATTTGGGAACTCACGGTGGAGTAAGTTATTCAAATGATAATTGTTTAACAATGGTTACTCGAAGCAACGGGTTAGCATTAGGAAATGGTTCAGCTTCAAATTCAGCGACAAATCCTGAAAAAATGATGATTGGATTAGACCACGATGGAACAGTTTTGAGTAGTGGAAGCTATTCGAGCACTCCTTCATTGGCTTGGGAAACCGTTTATGGTGGTGATGGTATGCCTCCATTAATTGATTATTCAAATCCGAGTTTTGCTTGGGCTGCAGCTCAAATGGCGCCTCATCAGCTATCCTCAAATGGTGGATCGAGCGGTTATACGCCAACCAGCTTTGCCGCAAATAATGCATTTGCTCCATTCATTTTTCAAAATCAAGTATACCCTGAAATTACCTATGCTGCTTCAAAAGTAGTCTCTGGAATGTATACCTATGAAGAAATATTCAGAGCTGATAACAGAGGCTTAGGAACACCTGAACAGATTTCTGATTTTGCAAACATCAATTTGGTTGTAAATCCTTGGCTGGATAATGTGGTTAGAAATCATTGGATATTCGCGGGCATCTATCCAACAATAGATGGCAATACAATGTATTCAAGTATTGGTATTAACGGTGCACCTTGGTATGGAAAGTTGTATCGCAACAACAATGTTTTGAATCCGAATAGCACAACGGTTAAAAACAGCTGGGTGGAAATGCCATTGCCTCCAGGAAAGAACAGCTTTAGTTATTTTGCTGTAGACGTATCAAATCCGAATATTGTTTACATCGGTTATAATGTTGCTTTTTGGATTGCACCGGAATTATACCGAGTGGATTATACCATTCCCGGATTCCCGGTTTTTCAAAACATTGCAGGTAACGTAAACGCAGGTGGTTTGCCAATTGGTGTCATCAATTTAATTACCGAAAAAGGAAGTAATGGTGGAATTTATGTCTCCAACGATTTAGGCGTTTATTATTCAAATAACTCAATGCTTGATTTTGTAAATCCTCCATCCAGCAATACATCACAATGGATAAAACTTGGGAGCAATTTGCCACACATTCCTTTAAACAGTATGGAAATAAATTATGTGGTAAATAAATTAAGAGTTTCTACTGCCGGCCGCGGTGTTTGGGAACATGATTTATATTGTCCGGGAAATCTGAACTTGAATTTAACCGGTGTCCAAAACTCCAGTATTTTTCAGGAAGCGGTGAATGAAATCACCTCAACCGTTGTTATCGGTTCTTCAGCTACGGTTACTTATCGAGGTGGAACATATGTCGATTTGAACCCCGGTTTTAGTGCGGCATCGGTAAATCCAAGTTATTTCCAAGCTTTTATCCATCCTTGCAGCTACTATGGAAATAGTCCGGGATTAAGAGAAGAAGAAAATCAAGAAGACGATTTGATGAGTAATCATACATCTTCTCTTAAAAATGAAACGCTTGACGCTAAAATTTTCCCTAATCCGGGAAGTGGACTTTTTACAATCGAATTGGAAAGCGAATCCAATGCTGTAATAAAAGTGTATGATGCCATGGGAAAAGAAGTAAAAGTGCTTCGCCAAGAAGGTATACAAACTAGTTTAAATTTGACAGGTTATAATAAAGGTTTATACCTTGTTCATATTGTAATCGAAGATAAAGTGGTGATTAAAAAAATAATTATCGAATAAGCTTGTTTTTGTCTTTTGAAAGATCCCTTGTAGATGAATACTACAAGGGATTTTTCTTTTTGAAGTATGTCATCAGATAGGAATGCTTTTAATTTTTGCTATTTGACCATTTTTATTTCCATACAACCTTACAATTGACTACTTTTGCAAGATTTCGAAATCGAGAAAATTATGCCATTAGAGTCTGCTGATATTGAAGAAAAAAAAATAGGGAAGGAGCTGTACGACTACCAGCAAGAGGCAATTGATGATATATTCAAAAAAATAAACAACCATACCGAGAAGTATAACCTCCTTTTTCAACTTCCCACCGGTGGTGGTAAAACCGTTATTTTCTCTGAAATCGCTAAGCGCTACATCAGCGAAACCGGCAAAAAAGTGTTGATCCTTACACATCGCATCGAATTGTGCGCCCAAACGTCCAACATGCTTAACGAGTTCGGTGTTCGAAATAAAATCATCGACAGCAAAGTAAAAACACTCCCAGACCAGGAAGATTTTATGTGCTTTGTAGCCATGGTGGAAACACTCAACAACCGCTTACAGGACGAAAAACTAGAAGTAGAAAAAGTTGGACTGGTGATTATTGATGAAGCGCATTACAACTCCTTTAAGAAATTATTCAAGTTTTTAGAAAAGAGTGTCATTCTTGGTGTAACAGCTACACCTTTAAGTTCCAATATTAAATTGCCAATGAAAGAAACCTATGATGAACTCATTGTTGGTCATTCCATTGCTGCACTTATTGAAAAAGGTTTTTTATCGAAAGCAACCACCCATAGTTATGATGTGAACTTAGGTTCTTTGAAAGTAGGAATTGATGGTGATTATACCGTGAGCTCATCCGATCGCTTGTATACCAATTATTTGATGCAGGAGAAGTTGGTGGCTGCTTATGAAGAACAATCGAAAGGTAAAAAGACGCTCATTTTTAACAACGGAATCAATACATCCATCCATGTACATTCTTTGTTTACCAACGCTGGATACGATATTCGTCATTTAGACAATACCAACTCCGAGCAAGAACGAAGAGATATTCTTACTTGGTTTAAAAACAAACCGGATGCGATTTTAACATCCGTAGGAATTTTAACGACCGGATTCGATGAGCCAACGGTTGAATCCATTATCATCAACAGAGCGACCAAATCTTTAACCCTGTATCATCAAATGATTGGCAGAGGTTCGCGTATCTTACCGAATAAATCCACCTTTACGGTGATTGATTTAGGAAACAATGCCGCTCGTTTCGGCTTGTGGGATTCGTATGTCAACTGGCACGACATCTTCCGTTCTCCTGATTTTTATTTGGAGAGTTTGTGGAATGACCGCGACATTGAGCGCAATTTTACCTATAAGATGCCTGCTGAGCTCAGAGCCAAATTCAGCAAATCCGAGAATATTGATTTTAATATGAAGGAGGAATATGCATTGGTATCGAAAGAAGGATTGCGACCAATGACTGCTGTGGATAGAGCCATTGAGCATCATTCGCGGATTTGTTTTGAAAACAGTTCCGATTTTTCAGAAGCCATGGACTTGGTAAAATTGTTAGAACAGGATATTGAAGGGCGTGTTAAAAAATATTCGTATTGCATTTGTGCCAGCACCGATAACTATGTAAAATGGTTAAAAGATGAATACAAACGAAAATTAGGTTTGAGCTTGAGCAAACGTTTTCTTGCGGCAACGGTGGAAGAATAATGTCCAATATTGCTATAATCCTTTAAAATTAATCAATCTTTATAAGTCATTATTAATCAGTTTTATATGTATATTGTAGTCTTATAATTAATATTATGTTAAGTAGTATTTAGCTGAATACCTATCATTTAATTAAAGTACTACTTTCTGTCTTTCCTTGACAAGTAATAAGAAACAAAAAAAGCGAGAAGCATTTCTGCTCCCCGCTTTTATGAATTGCAACTAGGTGGAAGCCTTAGTTGTTCTTCAATTTCTCATTGATCTCTTTTACCTTTTCTGGTTGCTGTGTTCTCGCATAAATTTGCTTTAACGCATACATCGTGTTTTTGTCCTTCGGACTAACTTCCAATGCTTTTTCCAACACCGGTAATGCTTTTTTGAATTCTTCTGTCGCCAAGTCGTTTGCTGCTTTGTATTTCGCATTGTCCGTAATTTGGTCGGCAATTTTACTCAACGCGACACCATGGTTGTTATACAATACTCCTAAGTTGTACAATGCATCAAAATAGTCGGGTTTCAATTCAATCGCTTTTTTATAATCCGCCTCAGCTTGCCCAATCAACGTTTCGTAATCCTTAGGTTTCGCCATGTCTTTGTTGGTTGCATCCTTCGGATTCGCCAAGTTATCATAGATGTTTCCTCTTACCAAGTAAAGGTTAGCATCCTTCGGTTTTGCAGTCAAGGCAATGTTTAAGTTGTTTAACGCTTCCTTACTGTTGTTGGTTTTTAAGAAATAGTTGGTTTCTGTAATTACCAAGTTGATGTCGTTTGGATAGGTTGTACGACCTTTTTTCAATACTTCCATTGCTCCAACACTGTCTTTCATATTCAAATACACATTCACCAGAGAAGAATACGTATTTCCAAAGCCTTGTTTGTTATCAATCATTTTTTGATAATACAACTTTGCTTTATCGTAGATACCAGCTCTATCTGCTACCAAAGCGCAGTTTCCTAAAGTGGTGGTGTCTTTTGAACCATTGATTTCATATGCTTTTTCAAAAGATGGCAATGCATCTGCATATTTCTTTGCATTATAATCAGCGATGGCTTTGTTTTCATAGTGTGAAGCAATTTTAGCGATATAGGAATTCACTTCAGATGTGTAATTTCCTTTCGGGTCGTTTGCTTTAGAAGCTGTACATCCCGCAAATGCATCTGCCAATGAGGAAGAGTTTGCTGCTTGGTATGCTGCCAAGTTGCGTTTGTTGGGATCCGTTACTGTTGCGGTTAACTTTTCGGTTTCTAAACGCAAGGTATTCTCAAAAATGGTTAAATACACCTGTGCTTTGAGCGTTTGTGTTTTAGGTAAATCCTTTGTATCCACATGTGCTGCTGCTAAGTCGATGTTTTCTTTTGCTTTATTTAAGGATTCAATGTCTTTTGATTCACTAAAATCACGCAAGTAGTTTTTTGCGTTCACGATTTTTACATTTTGCGCAAAGCCATTGATAACAAGGGTTGTCGCGACAAACAAGATTGCTATTTTTTTCATAAGTTATTTTTATTTGTTTTTTACCTAATGCCCCTCCTCTATTTATTGAGAAGGGGCAAGGCTTATTTATTCAGTTGGTGGCGTATCAAGTTCCTTGCCATCATTTTCAGTGTTCTCTGAAGACGCATCGGTGCCCTCATTTCCATATTCAGCAGTTGGAGTTTCTGTTGCTATGCCTTCAGCAGTTTCTACCTCCTCCTCTACTTCTACTTTACTTACAGCAGCAATTTCCTCTCCTTCTTTCATGTTAATCAAGCGTACACCTTGTGTTGCACGGCCTATTACACGTAATTCAGAAATTGCCAAACGGATGATGATTCCTGATCTGTTGATAATCATCAAGCCATCTTTATCGGTAACATCTTTAATGGCAATCAAATTACCGGTCTTTTCAGTGATGTTGATGGTTTTTACACCTTTTCCACCACGTTTTGTAACACGGTATTCTTCAATTTCAGAACGTTTTCCATATCCTTTTTGTGAAACCACCATTACATTGCTGTTTTGGTCCGGCATCGCAATCATACCTACAACTTCATTGTCTTTTTCTTCACCTAAATTGATACCTCTAACACCGGAAGCATTTCTACCCATTGGACGAACGTTTGCTTCGTTGAAACGAACCACTTTTCCGGCTTTTGAAGCCAACATGATTTCGTTGGTTCCGTTGGTTAACAATACTTCTAGCAATGTATCGCCTTCTCTTACTGTAATTGCATTGATACCATTTTGACGCGGACGGGAATAAGCTTCCAAAGTCGTTTTCTTGATGATACCATTTTTGGTACACATTATAATGTAATTGTTTGCAATGTATTCCTCGTTGGTCAGGTCTTTTACATTGATATAGGCTTTCACCTTATCATCACTTGGGATATTGATCATGTTTTGGATGGCACGTCCTTTTGATACGCGTGTTCCTTCCGGCACTTCAAACGCACGCATCCAGAAACATCTTCCTTGTTCTGTAAATAACAATAAATAGTTGTGGGTAGACGCAATGAATAAATGTTCAATAAAGTCATCATCACGTGTGGTGCTGCCTTTCGCTCCTTTACCACCTCTGCCTTGCGTGCGGTATTCGGTTAAAGGCGTACGTTTAATATAACCCATATGAGAAATGGTAATCACCACACCTTCATCCGCAATCATATCTTCCATACGGAAGTCACCTGAAGCATATACTAGCTCTGTTTTGCGCTCATCACCGTATTTCTCTTTCATTTCGTTTAACTCATCTTTGATGATGGCCATACGTAAACCTTCGTCTTCTAATACTTCTTTTAAATGCTTGATTAATTCCATTAATGTATTGTACTCTTCCTTGATCTTATCTCTCTCTAAACCAGTAAGTACACGTAATCTCATTTCAAGTATCGCTTTAGCTTGAATTTCGCTCAAACCAAAGTTGCTCATTAAGCCGTCTTGCGCTTCTTGAGGTGTTGCTGCAGCACGGATTAATTTGATAACTTCATCCAAATGATCCAAGGCAATTAAATAACCTTGTAAGATATGCGCACGCTTTTCAGCTTGTGCCAATTCGTATTTGGTTCTGCGAACGATTACTTCATGACGATGTGCCACAAAATGCACAATCATGTCTTTTAGGTTGAGCATCATCGGGCGACCACCCACCAAAGCAATGTTGTTAACGCTAAAAGAGGTTTGAAGCTCTGTATATTTGAAAAGGTTGTTTAAAACGACATTGGTAATGGCATCGCGTTTAATTTCATACACAATACGCATCCCATCTCTATCCGATTCATCACGGATATCGGAAATGCCTTCAATTTTTTTATCGTTGATTAAATCCGCTGTTTTGCGAATCATCTCCGCTTTATTTACCTGGTAAGGGATTTCGTTTACAATAATGCGCTCTCTTCCGGAATCTGTAGTTTCCATGGTTGTTTTTGCACGCATTACAATACGACCTCTGCCGGTTTCAAAAGCATCTTTTACACCTTCGTAACCATAAATGATTCCGCCTGTAGGGAAATCCGGTGCTTTTACAAATTGCATCAAGCCCGCAATATCAATTTCTCTGTTGTCGATATACGCAACGGTAGCATTGATAATTTCGGTTAAGTTATGTGGTGGCATATTCGTTGCCATCCCCACCGCAATTCCGGATGCACCGTTAATTAATAGGTTTGGTATTTTAGTAGGAAGAACAGTTGGTTCTTCTAATGAATCATCGAAATTCGGACGAAAATCAACAGTATCTTTTTCGATGTCTGCCAACATTTCCTCCGCAATTTTTTTCAAACGTGCTTCGGTATAACGCATTGCAGCCGGACTATCCCCATCAATCGAACCGTAGTTACCTTGTCCGTCAACCAATGGATAACGTAAACTCCAATCTTGCGCCATACGCACCATGGCATCGTATACAGACGTGTCGCCATGCGGATGGTACTTACCAAGTACTTCCCCAACGATACGCGCTGATTTTTTATGTGGTCGATTTGACATGACACCCAAATCCAGCATTCCGTACAATACACGTCTATGAACCGGTTTTAAACCATCTCTAACATCAGGTAATGCACGCGATACAATAACCGACATCGAATAATCGATGTAAGCCGATTTCATTTCCTCTTCAATGTTAATTGGAATAATTTTTTCTCCGTCTGCCATAATTTCGTTTTTCTATTTTATTGTTTTAATATGTTGCCTTTTTTTCAGTCCCACACGTGCGGGATTGTCATGATTTATTTTTAGCACAATAATTGATAATTTCCTTGTGTTTTAAGGAGGTTCGAAAATACTTATTTCGTAGGACACAAAACCGATTTTTACCTTTAAATTATCAACATTATTGACACTTTTTTGTTGATAAAATTAAGGGTAGAGATAGGACATCTTAAAAAGGAGTAATTACTTTTGGTAAAGTACACGAAACTATTATTATTCGTGGCAAAAGTAACTCTTGAATAATTTAAAACGTTAAAGTAACAATTTAAAAATACTGCATTATGGAAGCAAAATTTTCACCAAGAGTTAAGGATGTAATCACCTACAGCAGAGAGGAAGCATTACGTTTGGGGCACGATTACATTGGAACAGAGCATTTATTATTAGGGATTATTCGCGAAGGTGAAGGTACTGCTGTTCGTTTATTAAAGTCATTAAATGTGGATTTACAAGAATTGCGTAAAACCGTTGAGCAGTCTATTGGAACAGGCAATCACAAGGTAAGCAATTTGGCAAATATCCCGTTGATGAAACAAGCTGAAAGAGCTTTAAAAATCACTTATTTGGAAGCAAAACTGTTTAAAAGTGCCGTGATTGGTACCGAGCATCTTATTTTGTCCATCTTAAAAGATGAAGATAACGTTGCTACAAAATCATTACAAAAATTTAAAGTAGACTATGACGTTATGAAAAGCGAATTGGAATTATCAAAATCGGATCCGAAAGCGGAATTTCCGGGAACTCCTTCTGACGATGATGCAGATGAGGATCAGTTTAGTGCTAGCAGTACTAAGAAACCTGTTGACAGTAAATCCAAAACCCCTGTTCTGGATAACTTCGGTCGCGATTTAACCAAAGCTGCCGAGGAAGGTAAATTAGACCCGATTGTTGGTCGTGAAAAAGAAATCGAACGCGTTTCTCAAATTTTATCACGTAGAAAGAAAAATAACCCCATCTTAATAGGTGAACCAGGTGTTGGTAAATCTGCGATTGCCGAAGGTTTGGCATTGCGCATCGTACAACGTAAAGTTTCTCGTGTTTTGTTTGGTAAACGTGTTGTTACCCTTGATTTGGCTTCTCTTGTTGCTGGTACTAAGTATCGTGGACAGTTTGAAGAGCGTATGAAAGCCGTAATGAACGAACTTGAAAAATCACCGGATGTAATTTTATTCATTGATGAGATTCATACCATTATTGGTGCTGGTGGTGCTTCCGGATCTTTGGATGCTTCCAACATGTTTAAACCGGCCTTGGCACGTGGAGAAATCCAATGTATTGGTGCTACAACATTAGATGAATATCGTCAATATATTGAAAAAGATGGCGCCTTAGAAAGACGATTCCAAAAAGTAATTGTTGAACCAGCTACTCCGGAAGAAACGATTCAAATCTTAAACAACATCAAATCGAAATACGAAGATCATCACAATGTAACGTATACCGATGAAGCTATTAAAGCATGTGTTACCTTAACTGCTCGTTATATCACCGATCGTCACTTGCCGGATAAAGCAATTGATGCATTGGATGAAGCGGGTTCTCGTGTTCATATTACCAACATCAATGTTCCAAAGAACATCGTTGAAATTGAGAAAAAATTAGAAGATATTAAAGAAGAAAAGAACAAAGTTGTTCGTTCTCAAAAGTATGAAGAAGCTGCTCGTTTGCGCGATACAGAGCGCACCTTGTTAGAGCAATTAGATGCTGCTAAAAAAGCATGGGAAGAAGAAAGTAAAACACACCGTGAAATGGTGAGTGAAGACAATGTTGCAGAAGTAGTTGCAATGATGACCGGTGTTCCTGTTCAACGTGTTGCTCAAAATGAAGGCGACAAATTGGTGAAGATGGCAGAATTGCTTCAAGGCAAGGTAATCGGACAAGACGATGCCGTGAGAAAAGTGGTTAAAGCTATTCAACGTAACCGTGCCGGATTAAAAGATCCGAATAAACCAATCGGTTCATTCATCTTCCTTGGCCCTACCGGTGTTGGTAAAACACAATTGGCGAAAATTTTATCTAAATATTTATTCGATAATGATGATGCATTGATTCGTATCGACATGAGTGAATACATGGAGAAATTCTCTGTATCGCGTTTGGTTGGGGCGCCTCCGGGATATGTGGGTTATGAAGAAGGTGGACAATTAACGGAGAAAGTTCGTAGAAGACCTTACGCAGTTGTATTATTAGATGAAATTGAAAAAGCACATCCGGATGTATTCAACTTGTTATTACAAGCTTTGGATGATGGAATGATGACAGATAGTTTGGGTCGTAAAATTGATTTCAAAAACACGATCATCATCATGACTTCAAACATTGGTGCACGTCAGTTGAAAGACTTCGGACAAGGTGTTGGATTTAGCACCAGCGCTAAAAAAGAGGTGGAAGATGAAAACTCAAAAGGAATCATCGAAGGTGCTTTGAAAAAGGCATTTGCTCCTGAATTCTTAAATCGTATTGATGATGTGGTGATGTTTAATTCCTTGACCCGTGAGGATATTCACAAGATCATTGACATTGAATTAAACAGTCTTTATGGTAGAATCAACGGATTGGGATACTCAATCAAAGTATCAGATGAAGCCAAAGATTATATCTCTGATAAAGGATACGATGTTCAGTTTGGAGCTCGCCCATTAAAACGCGCGATTCAAAAGTATTTGGAAGATCCATTGGCAGAAGAAATCATCAAATCGAACTTGAGCGAAGGTGATACGATTGAGGTTGATTTTGATAAAACGAAAGATGAAATCAAAATTAAAATCAATAAACCAAAAGAATCAAAACCGAAGAAAAGTAAAAAAGAAGAATAAAACACATCGCCTCCGGAATCATTCGGAGGCGATTTTTTTTGATATCGACCACTTAATAACCAATTCCCGCCACTTAAAAGTTTGTATACATTGCTCCGTATTTATTTTGCACATTTGAATACGTCCCAACTATTAAAAGTATATTTATGAAAATCATCCTAACTCACTTCCGCATTTTTTGCCTCTTCTTTCTATTTGCATTTCAAGCTCAGGCAGACCGCAATAATCAATTTGGATACTATCTTACCAAAGAAGATTACCTTCAGAAGAAATTAACGATTATTGGAAACATGCAGGAAAGTGAAAACTATAATGTTGGGATTTTAATGTATAAAGACAGTAAAAATGTTGAGCATAAGGTGAATTGTATAAAAGAAAAATACTGGGGCTTTCGATACATTGATAGCTGCGATTACATGTATATGGATGGATTTTATGCCAAGATTGTGATTGTTGGCCGGATAGATTTGTTAATCAGTCCGAAAGCCACTTACAAAATTGATGCGGAAGGGAAATATTGGTTTTACAAAGCCGCTGATGGAAAAATTAATTTATATTATCTGAAAGACCTAGACCCTTCTACAGAAGCGCCTTTTGAAAAGTTAATCGCAGATGAAAAGGCGATTTTGAAAGAATATCAAGGTGATCGCGATAATTATGGAGAGTTTATCAATAAGCAGTTGAAATATCTGATGAAGTACAACGCCATTGTTCCTAAGCCCAAGAAAGGCGTTAAGAAATAAAAAAAGCCTCGCTCTGAATGGAGCGAGGCTTTTTAGTTGTAGTCTTAGTCTTTTTTGCCTTCTGTCTTTTTTTCTTCTTTAACCATTTCCCCTTCATTGTCAAACTCCACATCAAACGTGTTTTCACCTTGATGATTTCCATTTCATAAATGGTTTCTTTTTCTTTCTCTATTTTTCTTGCGTCTTCAATTTTATACGCACTCAATTCACCATACTTTTTAGAAAGTGATTCTTTGATGGCTTTCGGAAGCTCTGAAGATTTAACATAGGTAACGGTTTCAATCCATTTTCCTTCTTTGTCGAATTTAGCCGAAAAATTGGTTTTACCCACCGAAAAATCAGCTACATAATTGTCATAATCCATTTCCCAAGCCGTTTTTTCGGCTATTGAAAATTTAGCTTTAAAAGCAGTCGTAACCGGAGTAGGAACGTTTTCTGTTGCGATTTTTTGCGCATTTGCTGCTGTTGCAGTCATTACAGAAACAAGTAATACGAATAATTTTTTCATTTTATAGAATTAGATTTTGTTTGGACAAAATTATAATAAATTTGCAATATCTATGTCACTAAAAAAATCCACCCACGATCCCTATGCTGCTTTAAGAATAAAAGAGTTCTTGTTTTTTTTGAATACCCGCTTTTTTTTAACCTTGGCTGTTCAAATGCAAAGTGTCATTGTGGGGTTGCAAATCTACAAGATCACCAACGATGAGTTGGCGCTGGGTATGATTGGTTTGGCTGAGGCGATTCCCTTTATTATTGTTTCATTTTTCTCCGGCCATGTGGCGGATACGGTAAATCGGAAGTTGATTATTATTGTATCGGTATCCTTACTCTTATTTTCTACTGCTTCCCTACTCTACTTTTCATTGGATACCTCCACTATAATCCAACGATATGGCACATTACCGATTTATTTGGTTTTTGGTTTTATCGGTATCGTGAGAGGATTTATATCAGCAGCTTTTCCGGCATTTATGTCGCAGATTGTTCCGCGTGAGCATTACGCCAACTCAGCCACTTGGAACAGCAGTATTTGGCATGTGGGTGCAGTAGTCGGACCTACTGTGGCGGGAATTATTTGTGCAATCAGTATTTCTGCTGCCTACACGGTAAATCTATTTTTTATCGTGATCTCCATTTTCTCCTTTGTATTTATTGCCTCCAAGCCAATACCTGTAAAAACAAAGAAAGAAACCTTAAAGCAAAGTTTATCGGGTGGAATAAAGTTTGTTTTCAGCAACCAATTGATTTTAGGAGCTCTTTCGCTTGATTTGTTTGCTGTTTTGTTTGGCGGAGCGGTGGCAATGTTACCGGCTTTTGCCGATAAAATTTTGCATGTTGGGGAAATGGAATTTGGTTTTTTACGTGCAATGCCTGCCGTTGGCGCCATTGTTACGGCAATCATATTAGCATATAAGCCAATTACAAAAAATGCAGGCATGAATCTGTTTATCAATGTCGGATTGTTTGGAGTAGCAACTATTTTGTTTGCTGTTTCTACCAATTATTATTTATCACTTTTCTTTTTATTCCTTACCGGAGCTTTTGATAACGTAAGTGTGGTGATTCGTCATACCATTTTACAATTGGCCACCCCGGATGAAATGCGTGGCAGGGTTTCGGCTGTGAACAGCATCTTTATTGGTTCATCCAACGAAATAGGGGCCTTTGAATCAGGGATTGCTGCTGCCGCAATGGGACTGGTGCGTTCGGTTGTATTTGGTGGTGTAATGACCATTTTAATTGTTGCCGGAACGTATAAAGTTGCACCGAAATTGAGAAAATTAAATCTGAAAGAAATTGAATAAAAAAGGTCTCTGCACATAAGCGCAGAGACCAAAAAAGCGATTCGCTTTTTATCTCCTCTTTGCATTAAAGCCAAAAGAGGCCCCCATTCGAATTCCATCTTTATTCGGAACAACATAAATGTTTACCGGTATATTTAATTTCCCTGATTTAAAGGTTTTTCCCACGGCAACAATAAATCCAGCTTGTAACTCATACCCTCCTCTGCTATCTATTCGTTTCTCTATTCGGTAAGGATTCACCATGGTTGTATCCGTCCATTCTGATTCCAAATGCCACATCCGTTCTGTATCATAATATCCATTGGCTTTATTCACCAAACCGAATGTTGGTCCGAAAGCCAATTCCCATCCTCGTTTATTATTTCTGAATCCATTCATGATGGTTAAGCTTGGAATAAAAACGTTTTGATTAAAGCCGGTAATGGTTGGAAGAAATTCAAACAAGGCTTGATAATTTCCTTCATTTAAATATTGCACCTCAAATTGATACCCAAATTGAAACATCAGCGGATAAGAACCATACCCTCCTTCACTTCTGGGTGCTTGCAAGCGTGCACCTGCATCTCCAGTAAAATAGGCAAATCCACTTCTTGGCCCGGATAAATTAACACTTGTTTGATTCGGATTACTTGTTGAACTCTCAAAGCTATTCTTCTTTGTAAGATAGGTTACGAGGGGTTCATCCACTTCTTTTTTAAACATTTTTCGAATCGATATTTTTACCATCGATTGCAACTCTTTCGGCAAGTTCAGGTATTCATCAACTTGTGTTTTTTCGATCGTTCCCGTTTTTACATCGATGAGTCGGAAGTTGGCCACAACAATTTCCCCAATCAATTCAACACTTCCTGTAAACATCTTTTCGGAGTTAATGATGGACCCGACTTCCAGCAAACAAATTTTTCCATAACAATTGTTGATATTCAATTTGTTCTTTTCAACAACATACGATACATCGTACCGATCCATCACTTCAAAGGTGTCGAGTTTTTCCAATTCAATACGCACCATGTTTCCCATTTGATTCGGATCTAGATTTAAACCTTTGGTATCAATATTTAATACGGTGATACTCGGTTTGGTTTTTGTTTTCGACTCTTGTGCAAACGTTCCGAAACTAAGAAGCGCGAGTAATAGCAGTAAGGACCATTTTTTGATTCCCATTACACTTGAATAGAGTTCGAAGGTTTGTTTGCTATACTTTTCCAATTGATTAAGATTTAGGAATAGTAATAGATTTTCTGTTGAGATTTTTATTGCTTTGAACGAATCAGTTGTCTGTTCATTTATTTTTTGAATCTGATTTTTTGTTTTCATGGTTTTTTAATTTAGGGGTTAAAAAAATATCTTTTTAATAGTTTTCTTGATAAAGTTTTAAAGCTTGTTTGTTGTTTTTTGTGCGTTTCACTTTAAGAGTAATAGACGTTGTAAGGCAAGCTAATCCTAACAATGCGGTTAGTTTCGCATTATTCTCATATTGTTTGTCGTAGGGTGTATTGTAATGGCTAAATAACCCACCACTACTTTCACTTAGAAAATACAAGGAGGCAATGCCAAACGGGAATGCGGCAAATCCAATGTGCTGCCACCCTCTTTGTTTTTTTGCAAGCTTAACATGACTCGTTATTTTGGGATTATTCATCAATAGCAATACATCTTGCATTTCACTTTCATTCAATGTTTTTTCTCCATACCAATACTTTGAACCAATTTGTTTCATTTCAATGAATTTTTTCTGCGCAACAGGTTTAAATTCATTTTTTTCTTCTGCCTGTAGCCATGGTTTTTCAAATTGAAACTCTTCCTTAGTCCCATTTTTGTATGCAATCCGAGTAATGTTGTTTTTTAATTCAGAATAGATTGGGCCATCCGGATTGACCGCTTTTTTATATTTAACTTCCGTTGCTGATATTTCCATAACAGAACCGATTACCTGTATTCCATTTCTTAACTCAATTGTATCTTGAGCATTCATTCGGATTGCTCCGGAAAGTGCTATCAATGAGAGAGTCATGGTTGCTAAAAAATTGTTTTTTTTCATGGTTTAGGGGGTTAAATTTTAGTTTAAATGTGAAAGATGTTTTTTGCTATCATTGACCATTCAATGTTTTCAATTGCACATAAAACCATTGAAAGCATAAATAGAAAAAGACTGCATTTAAGAATAGTCGCCTTTTTTGTGATGATTTGGATTTCTGTTTTCATGTTATTAGTTTTAAAAGATTAAAGCATAATTTTAATTCCGGCATTCACTCTTGCTCCAATATTCATGGATGGTATCGGCCCCATTTTAGAAGTGCTAAAAAGATGAATTCCTTTTCCGTCTAATAGGTCGAATGAAAACTTTGGAATGTATTTTTCGCTGGTTGTTTTTTTATATTCTTTTCTCGCCACCAAATAGCTTTTTAGAGAAAGTGTCTTTATTCCATCTTTAGCTTGATTCACAGAGGAGAAATGTCTGATAAAAGCAGGTTTTGCTTTCGTTTGTCCTAGCATATTCAAGCAGATTAGGATGTGTATGAATATTAAAATTGATTTTTTCATGGTCGATGCTTTTTGAATTATTTCTGGAGCAAATCTAGGTCGAGAAAAAGAGGTAGGAAAACGGCTTTCCGCTATGGACAAACTGTTTGGAAGGGTTTGTCGCAAAAAAGGATGGATAAAAATCAAAAACTTTGGAAAATTTGCAATTTTTGCAAATCGATTTCTTACTTTTAGTAAAAATTGCAAATGTTAAATCACTGATTTGCAAAAACACAAAAGAAAAATGGCTAAAAAAGAGCAAGAATCTGCACAAAGCAAATTAATGCAGCGGATAAAATCCGGTTTGCCTGGAAACATTTCCTTGGTTGATGAAATGGCCGATTTGCTGGGTGTTAGTAATGATAGTGCTTACAGAAGGATTAGAGGAGAAACGACATTGAGTATTGAAGAGATTGCTTTAATCTGCAATCATTTCAAAATCTCTTTCGATGCTTTTATCAGTAACAATAAAGAAACAGCGGGCAACCTAAATCAAGTTAACTTCACCTACTATCAGTTGAGTGGTCATGTGAATACATTTCGTGAATACCTCGAAAACATGAAAAGGGATATTTATACCCTTCTGAAGTTTCCGGAAAATGAGCGCTCGGTGATTTATGCAGCTGAGGATATTCCTGTATTTCAGCACTTTGCTCATCCTTTTTTAACAGCCTTCAAAATATTTTATTGGAATAAGTCGATTTTAAATGCACCCGGATTTGAAGATAAAAAGTTCGACACATTGCATGTGGATACCGACTTGGTTGAAATCGCCAGAGATATTTATGATGCGTATGCTAAAATCTCCTCCATTGAAATTTGGTCGGATGATACCGTAAACAGTACCTTAAAGCAAGTTGAGTTTTATTGGGAAGCCGGTGCTTTTAAAAGTAAAGAAGATGCTTTAAAGGTTTGCGGAGAACTCAGTTTGTTGTTTTCAAGAATCAGCAAACAGGCAGAGATGAATGTGAAATTTGATTCGAATAATAAACCGGCCTCTTCCGAAAACAATTATGCCCTTTACCAAAGCGATGTGATGATTGGAAACAACTGCGTGATGTCGCAAATGGGAAATATAAAAGGTTCTTATATCTCTTATCATACCTTTAATGTGATGCTGACAATGAACCACGGTTTTTGTAACGAAACAGATTTATGGCTTAAAAATTTAATTCGTAAGTCAAACTTAATCAGTGGTGTTGCAGAGAAACAACGGTATCGATACTTTAAGCAAGTAGATGAAGCTTTAAAAAGACTTGTTACCAAAATTGAAAATGACTAAAAGCGAATTGCGCGACTTTTTAAATGAGAAATACGATCAATACAATCGTTTTAATTTCATCGAAACGGATCCGATATCCATTCCGCATCAGTTCACGCAAAAAGAAGATATCGAGATTGCTGGTTTTTTAGCGGCTACCATTGCTTGGGGACAACGGGTGACCATTATCAACAATGCCAATAAGATGATGAAATTGATGGGCAACAGTCCATTCGATTTTGTGATGTCCGCCAAACAAAAGGATTTTGCACGTTTTGATTCTTTTGTTCATCGCACATTTAACGGTGTGGATGCAGTGTTTTTCATGAAATCGCTACAAAATATCTACAAAAACCACAATGGGCTGGAAGGAGCATTCGCTCCTACTCTTTCTAACCCTATTCCTGAACAAGCACTTCAAGCAATAAGTAAATTCAGAAACCTTTTCTTCTCGATTGATTATCCTTCCCGCACAAAAAAACATGTATCCAATCCGGAAGAAAATTCATCAGCAAAAAGGTTATGCATGTATTTGCGATGGATGGTAAGAAACGATAAACGAGGAGTCGATTTCGGAATATGGAAGGATGCACTGCCTGTTTCTGCATTGATGTGTCCGCTTGATGTGCATTCAGGAAATGTTGCTCGTAAGTTGGGAGTATTGAAACGGACTCAAAACGACTGGAAAGTGGTGGAAGAACTCACAGGGAATTTGCGCAAGTTGGATGCAAAAGATCCTGTTAAATACGATTTTGCATTGTTTGGCCTCGGGGCGTTTGAGAAGTTTTAGTTACAAGCTATTAGAAAATTCATTATATTTGTCCTTTGATGAGCTTTACCTACCCTGCCTTTCTGTTCGCCCTTTCAGCAGTAGCAATACCAATCATCATTCATTTATTCAATTTCCGAAAATTTAAGACCGTTTACTTTAGCAATGTTCGCTTTTTAAAAGAGGTAAAGCAGGAAACCCAAGCAAAATCCAAACTTAAGCATTTATTGGTTTTAGCCGCGCGTATTCTGGCGATTGTCTTTTTAGTATTGGCCTTTTCTCAACCCTATATTGCATCCGAAAACAATAAAAAGCCGGTTGGTGATAAAACGGTTAGTATTTTTATCGACAACTCTTTCAGTATGGAAACCATCAATAAGAATGGTACTCTCCTGGATGAAGCAAAAAAACGCGCACTCGAAATTGTAGCCGCTTATAAACCAACCGATCGTTTTCAATTATTGACCAACGATTTTGAAGGCAAACATCAACGGTTGGTCAACAAAGAAGAGTTTATTGAATTGTTGGATGAAGTGAAAATTAGTCCGGTTACCCGCAGTTTCTCCGAAATTAGCTTGCGACAAACGGATGTATTGAATGAAGTCAATAAAAATAAAACAGCTTTTCTTCTCTCCGATTTTCAAAAAACAATGATGGATTGGAACCAGGTGAAAAACGATACATCCATTCAGTTTAAATTCATCCCCTTGTTAGCTGCTGAAAAAAGCAACGTATTCATTGATACGTGCTGGTTTGAAAGCCCTATTCGCCAATACAATCAAGTGGAAAAATTGCATGTTCGCATAAAAAATGTATCGGAAAAAGTATTGGAAAAAAATTCCATTAAGCTATTTATAAATAATATTCAAAAAACACCGGCCAGTTTTGATATAGATAAGAACAGTCAAACAGAAGTTGTGCTTTCGTTTTCTTCCAAAGAAACTGGAATTCAAGATTGCCGTATTGAATTAAATGATTATCCGGTGACCTTTGATGATAAATTTTATTTCACTTTTGAAGTAGAAAAAAACATTCCCGTGATGACCATCAATGGAATTGGGTTAGATGCTTCTTTATCGCCATTCACGAAGCTATTCGGTTCCGATTCACTTTTTGTGTATTCGGAAGTAGCAGAAAACAAAATTGATTATTCATTCCTGAATAAAAACAAGTTGATTGTGATTAATGAATTAAAAACCATTTCCTCCGGACTTGGTCAATCCTTGAAGAAATTCATGGAGAACGGAGGAAGTGTCCTTGTTTTTCCAAACAAAGATTCAGATTTGAACTCCTATAAAGAGTTTATGGTTTCGTTGCGAGCAAACTACTTTGAACGTTTGGATACAGCCAACACAAAAGTGGATAAGATAAATATGGAACATATCGTCTACAAAGATGTGTTTGATAAAAAAACATTCAGTGCTACCAACTTGGACTTGCCGAAGGTGAACGAACATTTTGTGCTTTCGAAAACCACGAGAAGTAATGAAGAGTATTTATTGAAACTTCAAAACGGAGATGTGTTTTTAAGCACCTATCCGGTAGAAAAAGGAAAGCTATACATTGCTACGGTGGGAATTTCCGACAATTTTAGTAACCTATCCCGTCATGCCATTTTTGTTCCTACACTCTTTAAAATTGCGATGCATAGCCAGATAGCACAGCCACTTTTTTATACCATTGGAAAAGACGATGCAATTGAAAGTAATAAAGTGATTAGTGGTGAAAATGTATTTCATATAAAAAATGTAGCAAAGAAATTTGATATTATTCCTGAACATAAATTAGTAGATTCCAAAACAACGATACTCGTTCACAATCAGATCAAAGAAGCGAACAACTACGATTTATTGGCCAATGTGGACTTAATTGGAGGGATTTCCTATAATTTTAATCGAAACGAATCGGATTTGACGTGTTATACGGCCGCAGAATTAACTGAAAAATTAAATTCGTTAAATTGGAGTAATGTTAGCGTAATGGAACTGAGTGCGCAAAACTTATCTGAATCATTAATGGAATTAGAGCAAGGCAAAAAATTATGGAAACTTTGTATTATTTTAGCACTGCTTTTTTTGGCAACTGAAGTGGCTTTGTTACGCTTCATGAAATGATGTTTGGGGATTTGAAAAATAAAAAAAATTGAATCATGAATATATTAATTAAATCAGCACTCATTGTCGACTCCAAGTCGATTCACAATGGGAAAGTAATGGATGTTCTCATTGAAAATGGGATGATTAAATCCATTAAATCGAAGATTGTTCCGGAGAAAAATGTGAAATTAATTGAAGCAGAAAATCTTCACCTTTCTGCAGGTTGGCTGGATATGCAAGTAAGTTTTTGTGACCCAGGATTAGAGCACAAAGAAGATTTGGAAAGCGGAATAAAAGCCGCAGCAGCCGGTGGATTTACCGGAGTTGGAATGGTCTCCTCTACCAACCCAACCATTCATTCAAAAGCGGAAGTATTATATATTAAAAACAAAACAGCCGATTCGATTGTAGATGTTTACCCAATTGGTACATTGTCCAACAAACAAGAAGGACAGGATATTTCAGAAATGTATGATATGAAAATGGCCGGAGCGGTGGCTTTTTCAGATGATAAAAAAACCGGTAAACAATTCAGGTTTATTGATGCGTGCCCTCCTCTATGCGCAGAATTTTGACGGATTAATTCTTACACACTGCGATGAGAAAACCATTTCTCATGATGGTAAAATGAATGAAGGGATTGTGTCTACTCAACTTGGTTTAAAAGGAATACCCGCACTCGCAGAAGAATTAATGGTGGCTCGTAATATCTTTTTAGCAGAATATGCCGATGCTCCTATTCATATTTCAAACATCTCGACACAAAAATCAGCTGATTTAATCAAGCAGGCAAAAGCAAAAGGGTTAAATGTGACAGCTTCTGCTACGATTTATAATCTGGTGCTGGACGATACTTTACTAAAAGGATTTGATAGCAATTACAAGTTAAATCCCCCACTTCGCACAAAAGCAGATGTAGAAGGGCTTAAAAAAGCTGTTGCAGATGGCACAATCGATGTCCTTACCTGTGATCACCGCCCACAGGATATTGAATCAAAGGATGTTGAATTTGATCAGGCATCGAATGGGATGATTGGCTTAGAAAGTGCATTTGGCTTGATAAATAGTAATAAAGGCAAAATTAAACTGAACACTTTAATTGATGCAATCACCCACCAGCCACGCCAACTGCTAAAACTCAAAGAGGTGAAAGTTGAAGAAGGGGAAGTGGCTAATTTAACAGTGTTTAACCCGGATGTAACCTGGACATTCGAAAAAAAACACATCCACTCGAAATCAGCAAATACGCCATTTATTGGAACCACATTTACGGGTAAAGTGATTGGAATCATTAATAATAAACAGTCGCATTGGAATAAATTGTAGTAGGATGTTTTTTGCTAATAATTTAGATTTTTGCAGATTGATAATTTTTTGTAGTTTAGCCTTCGAATTTTAAATAATCGTTATTAACTCCTAATTAAGAAAAAATGCTTTTAAAGAAAAACTCACTCGCATTAAAAGGTGTATTGTTTGCAGCAGCTAGTATCGTTTTGGTAGCTTGCGGGGGCGATACCCAAACTGAAGAGACCGTTACTCCTCCTCAAGACTCTGTAGTTGTTGCTGAAGTAGAAACAGAAGAAGTGACGTATTCACTCCCTTCTCCTTTACAAATTGCATCCATTTTCAAAAAATCCGGTTTAAAATACAAAGCAGGTATTACCAGTGAATTGAAAGACCCTGCTAAATATACTTCGAATCTTTCCAAAGCCTTGAATTTGGGTGTATACAGTGCTGATTTATCTTATGCTGTATTGAACAAACAAAATCAGGAAGCAATGAACTATATGAAACTTAGCCGTCAGTTAGCGGATAATTTGGGTATGGGAACAGTGTTTGATCAAGGAAATTTGTCAAAGCGTTTTGAGAAAAACTTAAACAACGAAGATTCTTTAGCATATATCATTGCTGAATTGCAAATGGTAACCGACATGTATTTAGATGAAAACGATCAACAACAAATCACATCTATTGTGTTCTCTGGAGCTTGGGTAGAAAGTATGTACATTGGTTCTAAAGTGTATGAAAAAGGGAAAGATAAATCATTGAACAGCAAATTAGCGGAGCAAATGACTATTCTATCAAGCATCATCAAAGCATTGCAAGCTGAGGAGAAAAAGGATCCTGCTATCACTGGTTTGATTGCAGACTTAGTAGTTATCAAAGATATTTATGATGGATTACCTTCTGTAAAAGGAAACCCGGATGCAGCGGATGATATGGAGAAAGAATTGACTTTAACGGATGATGAAGTAGCGCAATTAACAACTAAAATTGAAGCGTTGCGAGTTAAATTTATTAATGGTTAATTCATAAAAGTATAAAAAATTAAACGAAAGAAGATGAAATACGAAGTATTCACGAATTCCTTAAAAAAGCCCTTGAAAATGAGTAAAAAAGCATTTTACATAAGTTTAGTTGGTTTAGTATTCGTTTTTGGATTCACCACTATTCAAACAGCTGATAATTGTGATAAAAAAGCACTTACAACAAGTTGTAAGAAAAAATTGGATCCGTATAAATACGATAGCCAAAAATTCACTAAAATTAATTTCACTAAAAAGCCACAACAATTAGAAGTTGAAGTGCCTATCTTTATTGGTGAAAAATACCGTTTAGTATTTAACACTTCCGGATTACCGAAAGGAATTAAAATTAACGTGTATACAAAAGATAAAGAAGCTAAAAAGAGAGAACCAATTTTCTCTAACAAAGATGCGAAAGCAGATGACAAAGAATTAATTTTCGATGTGCCTCGTGCTCGTAAAATGTTTGTAGATTATGATGTTCCTGCTGATAGTACTAACGCAAAACTTACTGGTTGCATGATATTTATGGTAGGATATAAATAAATTAAATGAGAAAAAGTAAATCCTTTTTTACATTATTGATTATGGTTAGTGCACTCCTGTGTACTAACCATAATATTTTTGGGCAATGCAAAGCCAAGCAGATCATGAAAAACTGCAAGCCAAATGTGCCCAAGCCATACAAATATGATGCATATGTGGTTACAGAATTTACATTTGACGACAAAGCAAAAAAACAAGAGGTCTTGTTTACTGCTTTTCGGGGAATGAAATATCGGTTGATTTTTTGCTCCTCCGGCTTTGATGAACCTGTAAAAATGAATATCTACGATAAAAGCAATAGAGTTAAAAAAGGACGAACGAAGGTATTTGAGAACTCACAAGGTATTGACAATAATTTTTGGTCGTTTCAACCTGCCAAAGCCGGAAATTATTACATTGAATACGATGTTCCAAAAAGTATCAATGAAAAAGTAAAAACCGGCTGTGTAGTTTTGTTGATAGGTTATACCGGCCAAGAAGATATTGTAGATTAATCGTATGAAATCAATCCGTGTTTTTTTCTTTTTATTGATTTTTTCCTGCACCAGCAATGCAGTTTCTGCTCAATATAAAATTTCTCAGCTGATTGATGAGAACAAAATTCAAATTCTTCCGCCATACAAATACGATGGCTTTATTATGAAAGAATTTGCCTTTGAACTCATTAATAAAGATATGAATATTGAGTTTGTTGCATTTAAGAATCAGAAATATCAGTTGCTTTTTTGTGCATCAACATTCGAGGAAGAAGTGAAAATCACCATCTACAATAAAAACAATCCTTCCGAAAAAATCGGAGAAAAAATAGTGGGTGGTACAGTTAAAAACTGGACAATCGAGCTCGAAAAATCGGGCACCTACTCTATCGTGTATGAAATTCCTCCCAGCAATACCGATGTCGAACACAAAGCCTGTTTGGTGATGCTTATTGGCTTTACGGGAAAATAATCGCCTATTTCGAGATTGCTTCGTTCCTCGCAATGACGCTCGTGACTGTTAAATGGTTGTCGATAAGAATATTGTTTCAATCTGAAATTTTTCCATTGTTTAATCATAGAATCAATTATCTTTGCAGCCTTATTAATTCCTGCGTCCGTTTGTTTGGATGTTTGGCAAACTAAAAAAAATGATTAAAATTACACTACCCGATGGTTCTATTCGTGAATACGAAAAAGGAACTACAGCGCACCAAGTTGCGTTATCCATCTCCGAAGGTTTAGCGAGAAACGTTTTAGCAGCCAAAGTAAATGGCGAAGTATGGGATGCTACCCGACCAATTCATCAGGATTCCAAATTGGTGTTACTCACCATGAACGATGCGGAAGGTAAATCAACACTTTGGCACTCCTCTGCCCATTTGATGGCGGAAGCATTGGAAGCAATCTATCCTGGAACGAAATTCGGAATTGGACCTCCAATCGACAATGGATTCTATTATGATATTGATCTTGGCGGAAAAACCATTTCACAAGAAGATTTCAAAAAAATCGAAGATAAAATGCTTGAATTGGCCCGTTTAGGGAATGAATTCAAGCGTACCGAAGTGTCAAAAGCGGATGCTATTAAATACTTCAAAGAGAAAAATGATGAGTATAAACTCGACCTGTTAGAAGGTTTGGAGGATGGACAAATCACTTTTTATCAGCAAGGAAATTTTACCGATTTATGTCGCGGTCCACATATTCCAAACACCAGCTTCATCAAAGCTGCAAAGCTGATGAATGTTGCAGGAGCATACTGGAGAGGTGATGAAAAAAATAAAATGTTAACCCGCGTTTATGCCATAACATTTACGAAACAAAAGGATTTAGCAGATTATTTAGTGCTGTTAGAAGAAGCAAAAAAACGTGATCATCGGAAGCTAGGAAAAGAATTAGAGCTGTTTGCTTTTTCTGAAAAAGTTGGAATGGGTTTACCATTGTGGCTTCCAAAAGGTGCTGCATTGCGCGAACGTTTGATTCAATTCTTGCAAAAGCAACAATTGAAGAGCGGTTATCTCCCTGTTGCAACTCCGCACATTGGAAATAAAAATTTGTACATTACATCCGGTCACTACGAAAAATATGGAGCAGATTCATTTCAGCCCATCCGCACTCCACACGAAGGAGAAGAGTTTTTCTTAAAACCAATGAACTGTCCGCATCACTGCGAAATTTATAAAACTTCTCCCCGCTCCTACAAAGACTTACCTATTCGTTTTGCCGAATTTGGAACAGTTTATCGTTATGAGCAAGCCGGAGAATTACACGGTTTAACTCGTGTGCGTGGATTTACACAAGATGACGCCCATTTGTTTTGTCGCCCTGACCAAGTAAAAGAAGAGTTTTGCAAAGTAATTGACTTGGTGTTGTATGTATTCAACGCTTTAGATTTTAAGGATTATACTGCACAGATTTCGTTGCGTGATCCGGAAAACAAAACCAAATACATCGGTTCAGATGAAAATTGGGCGTTGGCAGAAGCGGCTATCATTGAATCGGCAGCTGAAAAAGGCTTAAAAACAGTTGTTGAATTGGGTGAAGCGGCTTTTTATGGCCCGAAACTCGATTTTATGGTCAAAGATGCTATCGGTCGTAAAATGGCAATTAGGTACAATTCAGGTAGATTATAACCTTCCGGAGCGTTTTGAGCTGGAATATACCGGTAGTGATAACCTAAAACACCGTCCGGTAATGATTCACCGTGCTCCTTTTGGGTCTTTAGAGCGTTTTATCGCTGTTTTGATAGAGCATTGTGCCGGGAAATTCCCATTGTGGTTGACTCCCGACCAGGTTGCTGTGCTTCCAATCAGTGAAAAATACAACGATTACGCAAAAAAAGTTTTAGAATTGTTAAAAAATTACGATATTCGCGGGCTCGTAGACGACAGGAACGAAAAAATAGGGAAGAAAATACGAGATACCGAATTGCAAAAAGTGCCGTACATGCTGATTGTAGGGGAAAAGGAAGAAGCGGAGAACAAAGTTGCAGTTCGAAAACAAGGCGATGGTGATTTAGGAACCTTTGATTTAGAAGCGTTTGCGAAGATTATCAACACCGAAATTGAAAACAGATTTAATAAATAGAGTATTAATAAAATTAGGAGGAACAAGCTATAGCAGCTCCATTTAACAACAATTCAGGCAATAAATTTAATAAGCCTGCACCAGGAAAATTTGTAAAGCCGGGAACTTCGGCAACAGGAACAGCTCCTGCGGCAAACGTTGACAGACGCTTTGGAAGAGGCGGACAAAGAAGAAAAGAAGAGCTTCATGCGATCAACGAACGCATTAGAGCTAAAGAAGTACGTGTTGTATTTGAAGGAATTGAGCCTGGCGTTTATCCTATTGAAAAAGCGTTAGAAATAGCGAGAGAAGCGGGATTAGACTTAGTTGAGATTTCTCCAACAGCAGTTCCACCGGTTTGTAAAGTAGTAGATTATAAGAAATTTTTATACGATCAAAAGAAAAAACAAAAGGAACTAAAAGCGAAAGCTGCTAAAACAGTTATCAAAGAAATTCGCTTCGGTCCTCAAACAGATGAGCACGATTTTAATTTTAAAAAGAATCATGCCATTAAGTTTTTACAAGAAGGTTCAAAAGTAAAAGCATTTGTATTTTTCAAAGGTCGCTCTATCTTATTTAAAGAACAAGGTGAAATTTTATTGTTACGCTTTGTGAACGAATTGGATGAGTACGGAAAACCAGAGCAAATGCCTGTGTTAGAAGGAAAGAAAATGATTATGGTGATTGCGCCTAAGAAAAAGTAGACAAAAGGAAATTAAAAAGAACAAACAATAAATTAAAATAAATAATCAGTACGATGCCAAAAATGAAAACGCATTCCGGAGCGAAAAAAAGATTTTCGATGACTGGAACAGGAAAAGTGAAGAGAAAACATGCTTTTAAAAGCCATATCTTGACTAAAAAAACAACGAAAGCGAAACGTGCCTTAACTGGAACTACTATCGTTGATAAAACAGATATGCCACGCGTAAAAGCAATGTTGACTATTGGAAAATAGTTTTCCATTAGAAAACTTTAAAAAGAAACACAGTTCAATTAGTATAAACCAGGAAACCAGCAAAAAGTGCCTTAACAGGACGCTGTAACCAAAAAACAAAAAAACATGCCTAGATCGGTTAACTCGGTGGCTTCAAGAGCCAGAAGAAAAAAAGTATTAAAACAAACAAAAGGTTATTGGGGAGCTAGAAAAAACGTTCTTACAATTGCTAAAAACGTTTTAGAAAAAGGTTTAACTTACGCTTACCGCGATAGAAAACAAAAGAAACGTAACTTCCGCGCAATCTGGATCCAACGTATCAACGCTGGTGTTCGTCCATACGGAATGTCTTACTCACAATTTATGGGTAAAGTACACGCTAAAAATATCGACCTAAACCGTAAGGTCTTAGCTGATTTAGCAATGAACAACCCAGAAGCTTTTAAAGCGGTGGTTGAATCAGTAAAATAGAATTAATATTTAATGCTACGACAGAAAAGGTTTCACAGAAATGTGAGACCTTTTTTGTTTTAGAACAGCATAATCGGGAATATCGATATCTGCATCGTTTATGATTCAATTATTATGATTTTAAGTTCACAAATGCCCGTTTTATTGCTAACTTTATAAAAATGCATTATTGCAACTATTAATCAATTAACGGATGAAAAAAGTATTAGCATTAGTTGGTGTGTTCACCATTTTATTAAATTCTACAAATACCTTGCTCGGACAAGAGAGAATTAATTCCAACTACACTAACACCTTGACGAATGAAGATGAAATTTTACTCAGTGGATTTAATGAAAAAGCCATCTTATTTGAACTTAAACAAAAAGGAATCCCTGAATCAGAATTCAATTCGATTATTCGACATAAAAAATTAGACTATATTAATAGGAAGAAAGGCTTAGTTGATGCAAATACATTTTTTTTTGCCCCACTAAACGTTTCTTCCGGTCCTTGTGATAATGCAGGTTTTGAATCTGGCGATTTTACAAATTGGATGGCTGCAACTGGAATGTGTGATTTAATGCCTTTGACACCACCTACATGGATTCCTGGATTTGTTACTAGTCGTCATACAATTACATCAGGTACTGGTTTTGATCCTTATGCAATTAGTATTGTTAGCGGATTACCTGAAATCCCTTTGGTAGCTCCGGGTAGCGGAGTATATTCTACCTGTCTGGGGAATAGCCAAATTGGAGCTGAAACAGAGTATTTGAGATACCAATATATTGTTTCTCCTGCAGACACTTCTTTCATTTATAAATATGCGGTTGTACTAGAAAGTCCACCGGGACATACACCAGCGGAACAGCCAAGATTTGATATAAAAGTATTCGATGCTTCTAATGTTCTTATTTATTCTGACTCAATCGTTCCTTTAGCAGCATTAAGCGATACTTCCTATAAACCTTTTAATGATTCGTTTGGTTTTAGTGTTGGTTATTATAAGAAATGGACAACAGATACTATTGACCTAACTTCTTTTGTTGGAACTACAGTGACAATTCAGTTTCAAACGAGCGATTGTACATTAACTGGACACTTTGGTTATGCCTATATCGATTGTTCGTGCAATCCTTCCAATACCGACATATCCGAATCATTAGAAAACAATTCATTCGATATTTTTCCGAACCCTGTGAATGATTTAACAACCATTCGTTTTTCGTTAATGAAGGATGAGATGGTCAAAGTATCTGTCGTAGATCTTTTAGGCAACAAAATAGCCATTGTGGACGAAAAAAATATGATTTCTGGACAGAATGAGCTTCGATGGAATACCGAAGGAATTAGTAATGGTATGTATTTAATTCAACTTCAGATAGGAGAACATACCTTTACAAAAAAACTGATAGTCGCTCAAAAGTAAATTAATAAATTGTAAAAAGCTCCGCCCAGATTATTCTGGGCGGAGCTTTTTTTATTAGCTTTACTTCATGAGTAAACAGTACACGGTTCTCCTCTCTTCTCTTCTTGCTCTATTCGGATGCTTGTTGCTCATGCTCTGCTATTATAACCGATTAGCAACCGATGACTTTTATTTTATTTGGGATGTTCGAAATCATGGAATTATTACCGGTGTTACATCTCAATACATGGAATGGTGCGGTCGATTTGCGGCTACCTTTGCCATGGATATTTTTTATAAAGCATTTGATGTCAATTACGCTTTCTATGCTTTTTTTCCTTTTGCTTCTGCCCTGCTTGTTTTTGTAGGCGTTTATTATTTGATTCGAAATGTCGCAATACATCTATCGATTGTAATTTCAATTTCTCATAAAATAATGGCTGCTGCTACTTTTACGGCCCTACTGTTTTTTTTGAGTGTCGATATCGGTGAATCGTGGTTTTGGTTTTGCGCTCAAAGCTCCTACATGTGGAGCATTATTGCTTTTATTTGGGGAATGGTTTTTCTAACAAATTCTAAAAAATCAGTTTTATCAACTCTTTTTTCAATTCTTTGCTTTATCTATGTTGGTGGTTCATCAGAAGTATATTCGGCAATTTTTGGATTGTTTTTTACGGCTTATCTTGTGCTTCAATATCGGAAGTTAAAAGCGATAAAATCGTTTCTAGTTATTCATCAAAGAACGTTGATTGTGTATGTCGCTTTTGCCATCTCCTTTCTGTTATTTTTAGTAGCTCCAGGTAATTATTTGCGTGACGGACTTTTTCCCGAACATCAGTTTTGGAATTCATTTTACATCACAGCCAAATCGATTGTGAAATTCGGAGCATTGTATCTGCCATCCAAATTGATGTATATCGTTGTGTTCTCTACTCCTTTTTTGTTTTTAGGAGATGCTCTAAACACTTTTAAAATAAAGAACTTGGATGTTTCATTTAAATCGTTTTTTTATAAAATCTCTTTACTCTTTGCCGTAACATTATTCATTTTCTTTTTTCTTGTAGCGTATGTGATGGTCGAAACCGGACCGCCAAGAATTTGGTTTTTGGTATCATTCCTTTTTGCTATTTATTGTTCGCTTTTGTTCTTTTATGCCGGTTATAAAAGCCTATTCAACCTAAAACAACTTGGTTTTATAAAAAATGGTACTGTGATTTTTGGAATTGCATTGATGTGTTTTCATTTAATCACGCAATATTTCATTGCATCCAATTATGCAAAAGCCAATGACACTAGAATAGAATACATAACAGCCTTGAATAAAACGATCGATACAGATACATTGATTGTATTACCACTGCTTCCTCCTCCCGGAATGCTTTATTCAACCGAAATAGGAACAGATACGAGTCATTTTACAAATAAAGAATTACGCTTGGGATACGACTTAAAATTTCATGTGGTAGTTAATCGATAAAAACTTATTTTTACACTGAATTAAACATCCAATTATGACCAAAATATTAGTTGCTACAGAAAAGGCTTTTGCGAAAACAGCTGTTGAAGGAATAAAAAAAATAATTACAGACGCTGGTTATGAAATTAGCCTGTTAGAGAATTATACAAATCCAGATGATCTTCTTAAAGCAGTTGCAGACGCTGATGCAATGATTATCAGAAGTGATAAAGCGACTAAACAAGTGATTGATGCAGGTAAAAAATTAAAACTGATTGTGCGTGCTGGAGCAGGGTACGATAACATTGACTTAGCTGCAGCTACTGAAAAAGGAATTGTGGCAATGAATACACCCGGACAAAATTCAAATGCTGTTGCTGAGTTAACCTTTGGTATGCTTGTGTTTATGGCTCGTGGAAACTTTAAAGGCGTTTCAGGAACCGAATTAAAAGGAAAGAAAATTGGTATTCATGCGTATGGAAATGTTGGAAAGAACGTAGCCCGCATTGCAAAAGGTTTTGATATGGACGTGTATGCATTCGATCCTTTTGTTCCAAAAGAAGTTATTGAAAAGGACGGAATCAAAGGTGTGAACTCTGTTGAAGAATTGTATAGTACTTGTCATTACATCTCGTTAAACATTCCGGCAACTGAAAAAACAAAGAATTCAATTAATTTAGAATTATTGTCGAAAATGCCTGTAGGTGCAACAGTAATTAATACTGCAAGAAAAGAAGTAATCAATGAAGCAGAATTAGTACAAGTATTTGAAAAAAGACCTGATTTTAAATACATCTCCGACATTATGCCGGGAAATCATGAAGAGCTTTTGAAGTTTGAGAATAGATACTATTGCACTCCTAAAAAACAAGGAGCAGAAACATCTGAAGCCAATATTAATGCTGGATTGGCTGCTGCAAATCAAATAGTTGATTTTTTCAAGAACGGTATCACAAAATTCCAAGTTAATAAATAGAAATGGCGAATATCATTCCTTTTAAAGGCATCCGTCCTTCTCGAGATAAAGTTCATTTAGTTGCATCCCGTTCTGTAGACGGCTACAATACGGCTGAATTGCACGACAAACTGGCAAGTAATCCTTTCTCATTTTTACATGTGATTAGTCCGGATTACAGCGATGGTAAAAAATCAAAGCCGGGTTCGATTGAACGTTTGCAAAAAGCAAAAGCAAAATACCTAAAATTTGTTGAAGAAGAAGTTTTTGTGACGGATGATAAACCAACGTATTACATCTATCAACAACTGAAGGATGGCAATGTATATACCGGAATCATCGGTTGTTCCAGCATCGATGATTATTTTAACGGAGTGATTAAAATACACGAACAAACATTAACAGATAGAGAAGAAAAACTCATGCATTATTTGGAAGTGTGTGATTTTAATGCAGAACCTGTTTTGTTCAGCTACCCCAATGATCAAGTGATTGACGAAATAACAGCTAAATCAATTCAGGCAGAACCAGTTTATGATTTTACAACAACCGATAGAGTAAGACATAAATTGTGGTTGGTAAATGATGCAGCGACTGTTTCAACGATTCAAGAGCGTTTTTCTAAAATACCTGCAGTATATATTGCAGATGGTCATCATCGTTCGGCTTCCTCCGGATTGCTAGGAAAATCCCGTAGAGCAAAAAATCCAGGATATACGGGCAAAGAACCCTATAATTATTATTTAGGAGTTTTCTTTCCAGAAACACAATTGAAGATTTTTGATTTTAATCGTGTTGTGCGTGATATCAATGATTTATCGGTTGCCGATTTTTTGAAAAAACTTTCCGAAAAGTTTATCATTGTAGAAAAAGAAGAATTGTACAAACCTTCGAAAAAGCATAATTTCAGTATGTATCTGGAAGGGAAATGGTATTCCTTAGATGCAAAAAAAGAAATCATTCACAACGAAGAACCTGTTGGAAGCTTGGATGCATCCATCTTAACCGAACACATCCTCTCTCCTATTCTGGATGTTCACGATTTAAAAACAGATAAACGAATTGGATTTGTTTCTGGAATAAAAGGAATGAAGGAATTGAAACACCAGGTAGATAAATGGAATTTCAAAGTAGCATTTGGCCTATATCCTGTGGAAATGGAGCAATTGAAACACATTGCGGATACAAATAACATTATGCCACCGAAAACCACTTGGGTAGAACCAAAGATGAGAAGTGGTTTGGTGATTTATAGTTTGAGTGAATGAGCATTGCAGATAACCTCCATAGAATAAAATCCTCTCTTCCTCCCCAAGTAACGCTGATTGCGGTTACAAAAACACATCCTGTCAATAAACTTCAGGAAGTATACGATGCTGGTCACAAGATCTTCGGTGAGAATAAGGTTCAGGAGATGGTGGATAAATATGAAGTGATGCCGAAAGATATAGAATGGCATTTGATTGGACATTTACAGAGTAATAAAGTAAAATACATTGCTCCGTTTGTTTCATTAATACATTCGGTGGATAGTTTGAAATTACTTCAGGAAATCAACAAACAAGCAGAAAAGAACAACAGAATCATCAATTGTTTACTACAAATTTACATCGCAAAAGAGGAAACAAAATTCGGTTTGAGTTTTGAAGAAGCGGAACAACTCATTCATTCAGCGGAACTAAAGGACTTAAAAAACATAAAAATTACCGGTTTTATGGGAATGGCCACAAATACGGACAAAAAGGAACTTATCTCCAATGAATTCAAGTCGTTGAAGCAGTTTTACGACAAACTTTCCAATTTTTCAACCTTCAACTTTCAACTTTCCAACGTGAGTATGGGCATGAGTTCCGACTATCAATTGGCAATTGAACAAGGAAGTACGTTAATCCGCGTAGGAAGCTCTATTTTCGGGCAAAGAGGCTGATAATTAGTCGTTTTTGAGGCTAACAAGTTTCGCTTAGCAAGGTTAATTTATCGATATTCGGAGGTAAAAAAGCGATATAAATTGAAAAAAATTGACTTTTAATGAATTATGCTATATATTTGCCTAATTAATTAAAAACAATCAAATTACATTACAATGAAAACAGGTACAGTAAAATTCTTTAACGAAGCAAAAGGTTTTGGTTTTATTAAAGACGATTCAGGTCAAGAAATTTTTGTTCACGCAACAGGTTTGGAAGACAAAATCAAAGAAAACGACACAGTAACGTTTGATGTTGCTGAAGGCAAAAAAGGTTTAAATGCGGTAAACGTAAAAAAAGCTTAATATATTTTGCTTTAATAAAAAAGCCTCTCGAGATTTCGAGAGGCTTTTTTATTTCTGTTCAGTATTAGCTGAGTCGAATAAAATGTTATTCGGTTTTTGTTGAATCTGGAGCAACAGCAGGAGCTGCAGGTTTCGGAGCCGGTTTCACTTTCTTTTTGTTTTTATGTGTTCCGGTAAACGTATACGAATGAATAATTTTTCCTTTTTTACGGATGATTGCTGTTCCGGAAATATTATCTCCTTCAATCGTACCTTCCCATGAAAAACGACCCTCATCCGTATTTTTTGCTTCTACTGTAAATTTAATAGAAACCGGAGTGGTTGTTGAATCCACTTCATATTCATAATCCGATTGCGGAAATTGTGCTTGCACTAAGTAGTTGGATTTAAACTTACCCGCAGCAACAAAGGTCATATCATCTTTGATCGGCTCCGCCTTTTTCTTACCTTCTTCAGTAAGTGTGATGGCATAAATACGACCATCAATCGGACTTTTCTTTTTAGCCTGAGCAAAACCAGCAAGACTAATAGAACTAACGAATAGTAATAATGCGATTTTCTTCATCATGAGTGTTTTTTAGTGAGCCGCAATTTTATCAGATATGTATTGTCCGGATTTTAATTTTCCTACAATTTTAGAGAACGCATCAATGGTGTAGTTTACATCGTCCATTGAATGAACTGCCGTTGGGATTAATCGAAGAATAATCACACCTTTTGGAACAACTGGATAAACCACCATCGAGCAGAAAATATTGAAGTTTTCACGTAAGTCCAAAATCAAGTTGGTTGCTTCAGGGATGGAACCATTCATGAATACAGGCGTTACTGGTGAATTGGTTAAACCGATTTCGAAACCAGCAGTTTTTAATCCGCTTTGCAATGCATGAGTAATTTCCCATAATTTATCTTTGTATTCCGGGTGATTTCTCATCAACTCTAGGCGTTTTAAAGCACCTACAACGAGAGGTAATGGTAATGATTTAGCGAAAATTTGAGAACGCATGTTGTAACGTAAGTATTCAACAATTTGTTCTTCGCTGGAAATAAATCCACCAATTAATGCAAACGATTTTGCAAATGTTCCGAAATAGATATCAATTCCATCTTGACAACCTTGCTCCTGCCCTGTTCCACCACCTGTTTTACCCATCGTTCCGCAACCATGCGCATCATCAACGAATAAACGGAATTTGTATTTACTCTTCAACGCAACAATTTCACTTAATCTGCCTTGGCGACCGCTCATTCCGAATACACCTTCCGTGATAACAAGAATAGAACCATTTTGAGCTTCTGCTAATTTTGTTGCTCTTACCATTTGTTTTTCAAAATCCTCGATGTCGTTGTGCTTAAAAACATAACGTTTTCCCATGTGCAAGCGCACACCATCTAAGATACATGCATGTGATTCTGCATCGTAAACAATCACATCGTGGCGATCCACTAAACAGTCGATTGCCGATACCATTGCCTGGTAACCGAAGTTACAAAGGATGGTTGATTCTTTACTAAAAAAGGTAGACAACTCTGATTCTAGTTGTTCGTGCAAGTTGGAATTTCCGCTCATCATACGAGCACCCATTGGCATTGCAAAACCGTATGCCGCAGCTGCATCCGCATCAGCTTTACGAACTTCCGGATGGTTTGCCAATCCTAAATAGTTATTTAAACTCCAGTTTAAGCGTTCTTTTCCGCGGAAAATCATGCGAGGTTTGATATCCCCTTCCAATTTCGGGAAAGTAAAATAGCCATGTGACTCTTTCGCGTGCATACCAATCGGTCCGCGATTTGCTTTTATTTTTTCAAATAAATCCTTCATATTATCGTTAGTGTATAGTTTTTAAAATTTAGAGAAGCGAAATTAATGGTTTAAGGCCTATTTTCAAAGGGATTTTAATTAACAAATTCGGTTCACTGAATTAATCAGATTTATTGCACTAGTTTCATTCAAAAATCTTATATTTGCAGTCCTTTTATGCTGAATAAACAATTTTATATCACATTTTTAGTCGTAACCGCTTTAGCGCTTTTTTCTTGTAACAACAAGGAACGCGTTTATGATACATCGGGTGGCGAAAAAAAGAAACGTTTTGATGTGACCATCGGAAAGTTTAACAAGCTGGTAAAGAGCAGTGATATGGATGCGAAGTTTACGGCAGCCGTAAAGTATTTTGATGCCGAGGAATATACGCGTGCATTAACGTTATTTGAAGAATTGATGGGCGTTTACAGAGGTACTGCCCGTGGTGAAGAAGTTCATTATTACTATGCATATTGTAGTTATAATTTGAGTGATTACATTGTTGCTGGCTATCAATTCAGAAACTTTGTTCGCAACTTCCCAACCAGTAAACATGCTGAAGAATGTGCATATATGAATGCATATTGTTTCTATTTGAATTCGCCTCAATACAGTTTGGATCAAATTGATACAAAGTTAGCCATTAAGGAGTTTCAGCGTTTTACCAATCAATATCCTCAAAGTCAACACATCCCTGAATGCAACGAGATATTGGATCGATTAAGAGGGAAATTGGAATTGAAGTCGTATGAGAATTCAATGCTGTATTACAACATGAGTGATTATAAAGCTTCGATTGTGGCTTTTGGAAATCATTTAAAAGAGTTTCCGGGTAATAAACATGAAGAAGAATTGAATTATTTGATTATCCGCTCTTATTATTTATTGGCTTTGAATAGTATTGAATCAAAAAAGCAAGAACGTTTTAAAGCTGCTACGGATCATTACATTAAATTTTTGGATAATTTTCCAAAGAGCGAATACTTGAAACAAGCCGAAATGGTTTATTCCAGCGCATTAAAGAATTTAGAAAAGTATAACAAACCACAATCATAAATCAATAGCAAAATGGACTACAAAAAAACAAATGCAGATTTAACAACTACCACTCGCGATTTAAGAAGTTTAGATGGTAAAACTGGTAATATCTACGAAAGTATTGCAATCATCTCTAAACGTGCTAACCAAATCAGCGCTGAAATGAAAGAAGAGTTGACAAACAAACTTGCTGAGTTTGCATCAAATACTGATAATTTGGAAGAGATTTTTGAAAATCGTGAACAAATCGAAATTTCTAAATATTACGAGCGTTTGCCAAAACCTTCTTTGATTGCGATTCAAGAGTTTTTTGACAATAAAATTTACCACCGTAACCCAGTTACTGTTGTAGAAAATAAGTAATAGTAAAACTATAGTTAGCAGTTCGCGTTATTCTCATTCGATTTTTTATTGAAATGTGTCATAATCGCGAACTGCTTTTTTATTAGATGCTCAAAAACAAAAACATATTACTTGGTGTAACTGCTAGCATTGCTGCTTATAAATCAGCATTTTTAGTGCGTTTACTTGTAAAAGCCGGAGCCAATGTCAAAGTAATTATGACCAACTCCTCTACCGAATTTATTACCCCACTTACACTTTCTACCCTTTCCAAAAATCCTGTATTGATTGAGTTTACTAAAAACAAACAAGGTGAATGGAACAACCATGTAGAATTAGGTTTATGGGCAGATGTTTTTGTGATTGCTCCCGCATCAGCAAATACCATTGCTAAAATGGCAAATGGCATTTGTGATAATTTATTGCTGGCTGCTTATCTTTCAGCAAAATGTCCGGTTTACATTGCTCCTGCAATGGATTTGGATATGTTTAAACATAAAAGTACAAAAGACAACCTCAAGCGACTAGAATCGTTTGGTAATAAAATTATTCAGCCTGGAACGGGTGAACTTGCAAGTGGATTGCATGGTGAAGGTAGAATGGCAGAGCCGGAAGAAATTATTGCTTTTCTTGAAAAAGAACTTTCAAAAAATCTACCATTCTCTAAGAAACAAGTATTGGTAACTGCCGGACCAACCTATGAATCGATTGATCCTGTTCGATTTATTGGGAATCATTCTTCCGGAAAAATGGGTTTTGCCATTGCAGAAGCGTTGGCGGCTCAAGGTGCAAGCGTCACATTGGTTTGTGGTCCCAATAGCCTGAAGCTATCCAATAGTAGTATTAATCGTGTGGATGTGACTTCCGCAGAAGAGCTTTTTCAAGCATCTGTAAAGGCATTTAAAAATGCAGACATTGCAATCCTTTCTGCTGCCGTAGCAGATTATAAGCCTGCAAAAACAGCCAATCAAAAAATAAAAAAATCTACCGGAACAAAGTCGATTGATTTAATTCCGACAAAAGATACATTGGCCGAATTAGCGAAGTTGAAAACCAAGAAACAAGTGTTGGTTGGCTTTGCATTAGAAACAGAAAATGAAGTTGCGAATGCAAAAGAAAAAATCAAAAAGAAAAACCTGGATTTAATTGTACTGAATTCCTTAAAAGATAAAGGTGCCGGATTTAAGAGCGATACGAATAAGATTACCCTTATTGATAAAAACAATAAAATCACTAAATTTGAGTTAAAGACAAAGGAGGAAGTGGCGAAAGATATTTTAAAAGCAATTCAAACTATTAAAACAAAATAAGTGCGTAAATTAATTCTACTTCTGTTTTTTGTTGGTGCATTCCATTCGGTGTTTTCACAAGAATTAAATTGTAAAGTAACCGTCAATTCTACCCAAATAGCCGGTACCGATAAACGTGTGTTTGATGCGATGGAAACTGCTATTAGGGAGTTTATGTTGACTCGCAAATGGACCAATGAAAATTTTAAAATAGAAGAACGTATTGATTGCAGCATCCTGATTAACATCACTGAACGCATAGGTTCGGATGAATTCAAAGGAACCTTGCAGATTCAGGCAAGCAGACCGGTGTTTAAAACTGCTTACAATTCCGCTCTGTTAAATTTTAACGATAATGATATTGCGTTTAAATATACGGAAGCTCAACCTCTAGAATTTGTTGAGAATACCTACTCCTCTAATTTAACTTCCATCCTAGCCTTTTATGCCTATTTTGTTATTGGAATGGATTATGATTCGTTTGCATTGAATGGCGGAACTGCTTATTTACAAAAGGCATTGGCTGTAGTGAACAATGCACAAAATTCAGGATACCTAGGCTGGAAAGCGTTTGATAGCAACAACAATCGCTATTGGTTGATTAATAACATGTTGGATGCAACGTATGTGAGTATTCGTGAAGGGTTGTACAATTATCACCGCAAAGGATTAGACGTGATGGCCGATAATAAAGATGCTGGCAGAGCTGTCATCTTAGAAAGTTTGATGGAGTTAAAAAAAGTACACCAAGTAAAACCACTTTCGTTTAGTTTACAAGTCTTTTTTATCGCAAAGGCAGACGAAATTGTAAATGTTTTTTGTGGCGGTTTTGCCGATGAAAAAGCAAAGGTGGTTAGTTTGCTGAATGAGATAGATCCTACCAATAGTAATAAGTATACAAAGATTACCAATTGCCAGTAATACAGGTAGCGAAATAAAACCGATCCCGATAGCTATCAGTATCGTTCCTGTTCGTTATCTTCACCTGTTAATTTCTTTTCTTTATTCCTTCCGAAATACACATCAAAAAACTTTAATTTAGCACCACTATGTTAAAGCACATCTCTGTTCAAAATTATGCCTTGATTGATAAACTCGAAGTAGAGTTTACTGATGGATTAACCATTATTACGGGTGAAACCGGTGCTGGTAAATCCATTTTGCTTGGAGCCTTGGGCTTGATTGCCGGTAGTAGAGCCGATACACAAGCATTGCAAGACAAAACAAAAAAATGTGTGGTGGAAGCTAGTTTTAATATCAAAGGATATGCATTAAAAGATTTTTTTTCTTTACACGAGTTGGATTACGATGAAATAACTACTGTTCGTAGAGAAATTATCCCGATAGCTATCGGGACAGAAGGAAAATCCCGCGCTTTTATTAATGATACACCTGTCACCCTTTCGCAACTTAAAGAACTAGCAGAATACCTCATTGACATTCATTCGCAACACCAAACATTAACATTGAATGGAAGTGCTTTTCAACTTTCTGTTATAGATGCTTTTGCGGATCATTCGTCCACCATGGAAGAATATGCCGCAGGATTTAAAAAATATAAAATCTTAGAAAAACAACTGAACGATTTAACAGAAAGAGAATTGCAGGCAAAAAAGGATTTGGATTATTTCCAATTTCAATTCAATGAATTGGAAGATGCGAATTTGCAAGCTGATCAGCAATTGGCAATGGAGCAGGAATTGGAAACCTTGAACAATGCGGAAGAAATAAAATCCAATTTATCAAAAGCTGCTCATGGATTAGCTGGTGGTGAGCAGAATTTACTTTCTTCTTTAAATGAATTAAAAATCATTCTTTCAGGAATGGCAAAATTTAAGCCTGAAATCAATGAATTGAGTACACGCTTATCAATTGCTTATATCGAATTAAAAGATATTACCAACGAGTTAGAAGCATTGGAGCAAGATATTGTTTACGATCCGAAACAAATAGAGATTTTAACTGAAAAATTAGATGCTGTATATCGCTTACAGCAAAAACATCAGGTTAAAACAATAGAAGAGTTGATTGCGATTAAAGATGATTTGAGTAATAAATTAGTTGACTTCAGCTCCTTGGAGGCGGAAATTGAAAAATTGAATAAAGAGTTGAGCGTTTTGCAAAAATCATTAATAGCGCTTGCCAAAACAATGTCGGCTAATCGAAAAAAGTCAATTCCGAAAATTGAAAAAGAAATCGCCTCGCTCCTATCTTCACTATCGATGCCCAATGCTCAATTAAAGGTTGAACATTTAGTCTTAGATGTATTGTCAGCCAATGGTTTAGATAAAGTAAATTTTTTATTTTCTGCCAATAAAGGAAGTGATTTTAAAGAATTGAATAAAGTTGCATCCGGTGGTGAGTTGTCTCGTTTGATGCTTAGTATTAAATCCTTGATTGCTCAATTAACAGCCTTGCCAACCATAATATTTGATGAGATTGATACTGGTGTTTCCGGTGATGTAGCCGATAAAGTAGGCAGTATCATGGATAAAATGGCAACAAAAATGCAAGTGATTACCATCACGCATTTGCCACAAATAGCAAGCAAAGGACAATCCCATTTATTTGTTTATAAAGAAGATAAAAACAATAAAACATATAGTAATATTAAAAAATTGACCGCAGAAGAGCGGATACAAGAAGTTGCAAAAATGCTAAGTACAGGAGCTCCAACCGCAGCTGCAATCAACAATGCAAAAGAGTTATTAAAAACTTAAACTTATTGTTATATTTGTCTTTAACAAACATTCAAAATTCAACAAATTTCTAACTAAAAATATATGTCATACAACTTATTAAAAGGAAAACGCGGAATCATTACAGGGGCTTTGGATGAAAATTCAATTGCTTGGAAAGTAGCTGAAAAAGCGCACGAACAAGGTGCTACATTTGTCCTTACCAATGCACCAATCGCAATGCGCATGGGTGAAATTAAAAAATTGGCAGAAAAAACCAATTCTCAAATTATTCCAGCTGACGCAACCAGTGTTGAAGAATTAACCAACCTTTTTACCCAATCTCAAGAGGTTTTAGGTGGCAAAATTGATTTTGTACTTCACTCGATCGGAATGAGCGTAAACATTCGTAAAAACATTCCTTATACTGAATCGAATTACGACTACTTTGCAAAAGGAATTGATGTTTCTGCAATGTCATTGCATAAAATGTTAGCTGTGGCTAAAAAAATGGATGCCATCAATGAATGGGGAAGTGTTGTTGCACTTACGTATATGGCTGCCCAACGCACGTATCCATTTTATACCGATATGGCTGACATCAAAGCGATGTTGGAATCAATTGCTCGTAGTTTCGGATACCATTACGGATTAGATAAAAAGGTACGTATCAATACCGTTTCTCAATCTCCAACAAAAACAACTGCTGGAACAGGAATTAAAGGATTTGGTGATTTTTATGATTATGCCAATGCAATCGCTCCATTAGGAAATGCAAGTGCAGAAGATTGTGCAAACTATTGTATCACCCTTTTCTCTGACTTAACTCGAATGGTAACCATGCAGAACTTATTCCATGATGGTGGATATTCCACTACTGGAGTTAGCATGGATGTAATGACTAAGTTGGGGGTTGAATAAGCATTGTTGTCATTTCGACCGAAGCGGAGAAATCTGACTAGTTAAAAAAAAGGAATCTCAATTGAGGTTCCTTTTTTTGTTCACAGAAATTTAACAGGATTTCTTTGTAAATCAACAAAATAAATTGTATTTTCATCAATTATAAATACACCTTTCAACTAATAAAAACGATCATGGTAAAATCTACATTACGAAAATCAATGCTGCTTACTTCCACTTGCCTTATAGGTGTGCTTGGAATGAATGCACAGTTCTCTTTCACCAACAAGAATAGTTTAACACCAACTGCAACGCACAGTGGTAACTCAATTACTGTTGTGGATGTCAATAATGACGGTCTGGATGACATTGTTAAAATGGATCAGGCAAGCGACTTAGTTGTTCAATTGCAAAACATCAATGGTACATTTACCCATTACAACTTAGGAGATGTTGGTGCAGGAAATGTTTGGGGAATGGCAGTAGCTGATGTGGATCACAATGGTTGGAAAGATGTTGCAACCGGAGCTGGATCAACGTCTTTAGTTAAATTATTTTGGTCGGGAAGTACCATCACTACTACGACTACTGTTTTAAGTGGTTCGTATTTCGTTCAAAACATCACCTTTGGAGACATTGATAATGATGGTTGGGTAGATTTAGCTGTATGTGATGACAATGATTACATGAAAATTTATAAAAACAATGCAGGGACAATGACTTTAACAACTGCATTAATTGATACAGAAATCAATCCAGGGATGACCTATGGTGGCGATCCCTACGATTCAGGGAATTATGGCAGTGTTTGGTTAGACATTGATAATGATGGCGATTTGGATTTATACATCGCACATTGCCGTCAAAGTGCTTCCAGCTCGAATGACCAAAGAAGAAGAGATCGTTTATTTAGAAACAACGGTGCTGGCGGATTCGTAGAAGATGCTGCTGCAACAGGCTTAGAGGCAGTTGGAAATTACAAACAAACTTGGACATCCAGTTTTGGTGATTTAGATAATGATGGTGATCAAGATGTTGTATTAACCAATCACGGTGAAAACAGCCAGATTTTTTCGAACAACGGTTCCGGTGTATTCACGGATGTAACGGCCGGTTCAGGGTTCTCAACTTCCTTTGATGCAATCGAATCATTTGTTGAAGATTTTGATAATGACGGATGGTTGGATATTTTAATTTCAGGTCCGGGTTTACGTTTATACAAAAACAATCACGATGGAACCTATACACAAGCAACGAATGCTTTTGGTGGAGCAATGACAACCTTCTTATCTTTTGCTGCAGGGGATTTGAACCACGATGGATTTATCGACTTGGTATCTTCTTACGGTAACGTTTACAATACTCCAACAGCAACGGATGATGTATTGTGGATGAACGATGGAAATTCAAATAATTTTATCACGTTCCATTTGACTGGAACGACAAGCAATGATGGTGCAATTGGTGCAAAAGTAATAATCACAGGTTCTTTTGGAACGCAAGTGCGTGAAGTAAGAGCTGGCGAATCATACGGAACAGAAAATTCATTTGATTTACATTTCGGATTGGGCTCTGATGCTTCTATTACATCTGCAACAATTGAATGGCCATCTGGATTAACCAATACGTTTGGAACGTTAAGTGCCGGACAATTTGTAACAGTTATTGAAGGTGGGTGCTCCATTACAAATAATGTTATTCCCGGACCACATTCATTTTGTACAGGAGGTTCTGTTAGCTTAAATGCTCCGGCAGGTTATACCTCTTACTTATGGTCAAATGGAGCTACTACTCCATCCATTTCGGTTGCTGCAACTGGTAACTATTATGTAGTTGTTACCAATGCTGCAGGTTGCACCAACCTTTCTCCATTAATTACGGTAACCATGAATCCGGATGAAACACCATCCGTTGTTACTTCCGGTTCAAATTCTTGCGGAGGAACATTGGCATTAACCAGTACTTCTGCAACTGCGTATAGCTGGACAGGCCCAAGTGGATTTACGGCAACAACTCAAACAATCAATCCTCTTATTTCAGGAACCTATAATTTAACAACAACTGGATTGTGTCAAACGTGGACAGCTCCTCCAACAAGTGTTACTGTTTTTGCTTCTCCCGCTTCTCCAACTGGAACAGGTACCGCAGGAATTGGACCTATATCTTTAAATTTATCGGCTGCAGGCGCAGGTGGAACAATTAATTGGTATACTGCATCTACCGGAGGAACATCTGTAGGAACAGGAACAAGTTATAGCACACCGGTTATTAGCACAACAACTACGTATTATATTGATGAAACAAATGTATATCCAGGAGCAATTGGATATACCGGACAACCAGATCATACTGGTTCAAGTTTGTATTCAACCGGAGCAACAACCAATGGTTCTGTTGACTTTGATGTAATTGGTGCATGTACACTTCAAACCGTAAAAGTATATACCAACACTGCTGGTGTTAGACAAATCTTATTGCAAGATGCTTCGTTAACTACGATTAATAGTTTGACAATCAATTTACCGGCTGATACAACGATCATCACCTTAAATTTTGCTTTGACACCGGGAACAGGTTATCATTTGACGACTGATGGAGCAACAAACACAACTAGTTTTGGAAGTACCAATCCGAAAATGCAACGTAGTGCTTCAGCTGTTGCTTATCCATACACATTGGCTGGTTTTGTTTCATTAACAGGGTCTAACCAAGGACCATTGTATTATTATTATTTCTACGATTGGAAAATTGAAGGTGCACCGATTAATTGTAGCAGTTCACCACGTGTTCCTGTTGTAGCAACCATTACCGGAACAACCGGAATTTCAGCAATTGATGAAAACAATGGTGTGGTTATTTACCCTAACCCTGCTAGTTCGGAAGTAAACGTTACGTTTAATTACGGAATGAATTCAACCACTGTTATTGAAATTACAGATGTAATGGGACGATTGGTGAAAACAGCTTCTGTTCAAGATCCAATGCAAGGACAAACCATTCAGTTGGATGTAAATGAATTGAATGCAGGAACTTACTTTATTGCAATCAGGAATGAAAACAATAAATTGGTGAGCAAGTTGACTTTAACGAAATAGTTTAATATTATTGATAAGAAGAGGAATCCAATTGGGTTCCTCTTTTTTATTTTAAAAGATGAGATTAATCGTTGTGTTTTTGTTATTTACTGGAGCTCTAATTGGGCAGGATAATGGGTTGACTATTGTTGGGAAGATATCGGACTGCAAAACAAACCAAGGAGTTCAAGGAGTTTTAATGAGGGTAGTTGGCAGCGATCAATCAATAATCGAAGTAACAACAGATTCTTCTGGAAATTATTTGTTTACGAATTGTTTTAGAAAAGAAACAAAATATCTGCTGGGTACCAAAGTAGATAATATTGTTGGTGAGCATAAAGGACTTAAATATGGCAGTTGCACTTATGGTTGGTGTGATGACTATTGTTTTTTTAATAGCAGCAGAAGATATGAATTTGTCTTTTCTGACAGCACACTTAATCATCATTTTGATGATTGCTTAGTTTCGTATTACCAGCATATTAACTTTCCTGAGTTTAATTTTAAGAAGAATAGTAGCGATTTATTTGCTACAGAATGGCTAGGACTAAAAAATGTAGATTCAATAATTGACTGCTTTGTGGGACTTTTAATGTTGAGAAAGAATTGGGTAATTGAGTTGTCTGCAAATGTTTCTTCAGACGAAGAGTTAAAGGTTGAATTGTCAAAGGAAAGAGCCAAGAAGATATACCAAATGTTAATTTCAAAAGGAATTGAACAAGATAGATTGGTGTTAAATGTTTATAAAGACGAAATATATAATCTCGCTAAAGTGAATAAAGAAAATGATGACAATAGAAGTGTTTCAATTTCAGTTTTAAGAAAAGATTACATCTCTCCAAATTCGACAAAATAAAATAAAAAAAGGAGCCCAATCGAGCTCCTTTCTTTTTAATATTGATTTGTATTTTCAAATTAATTCTGTCCTACATGTTTCAAATGCACCACATGTGAACGCACAGCACTCATCACCGTTGGGAACTCCAAGTACGTAACATTGAACTGCTCACAGGTTTCACGAACCAACTGAGAAATTTTCGGATAATGAACATGACTAATACGCGGAAATAAGTGGTGTTCTACTTGAAAGTTTAATCCTCCTGTAAACCAAGAAACGATTTTACTTTTTGTAGCAAAATTTGCTGTGGTTTGAATTTGGTGTACCGCCCACTCTGCTTCTACTTTATGATTCTCAGAAGTTGGTGTTTCAAAAGCAGCATCTTCAACAATATGCGCCAACTGAAATACAACTGCTATCACAAAGCCACAAACGAATGATGTCACCAAGTAGCCAATGATGGTTTCCAATACGCCAACCATAAAGATGGGCAATACAATAAATGCTGCGATATAAAGCAATTTACTGATCCAGAAAATGAAATGTTCTTTTACATCCATTTTACGGAAAGGAAGATCGCCTACTTTACCGGTAAAGTACTTCTTAAAGTCTTGAACAAAAATCCAAAGTAAATACGTTACACCATACAATCCAACCCAATAAATGTGCTGAAAACGATGATACCAATGTTTCTTTTGATCACTGTGAACTCGAATCCATGGTTTGATATCAATATCATCGTCCATTCCTTCAATATTCGTGAAAGAGTGATGGTTGACATTGTGTTTGTATTTCCATAAATAAACACTTCCACCCATTGCATTTAATGAATATCCCATTAATTCATTTACCCAAGTTTTTGTGGAGAAACTTCCATGAGCTCCATCGTGCATGGTGTTAAATCCGATGGCGGCTAAGTTAAAGCCTAGCAAAGCACATAATGCTAAAGATATCCAGACATTGGGCGTAAAAAACACTAAAACAACATAAAAGGAAATGGCTGTTATAGAAAGGATAATCGTTTTTAGGTATAATTTGAAGTTTCCGGTTTCTTTGATGTTGTTTGATTTGAAATAGGAATCTACTTTTTCTTTTAGTGCGTTAAAAAAAACACTGTTCTTGTTGTTGAAACTAACTCTTTGCATGCGCAATTATTTATTGATATACCTCAAAGATAATCATAAAAAGACAAGTTGGTTTGTTAAATAATCAAAAACCGGCTGTTAAAAACTATTTAACTTTAGCTTTCAACGACCATGTAAAAATAAATTCAGCAACTGTATCTCCTTGTTCGTCTATGCCAATTGATTTTAGGTCGGTAGTTATGCCCTCTCCTCCTAGCTTAACTTTGGTGATTATTTCAGCAATATGATTTCCGTCATTACAGGTAAATGTAATTTTTCCCACTGCTTTTTTGAGATAGGTTGTTTGATTTTTCACAATTAACATGGAAACGGCTGGAGTGGAATTATAAATGGCATTCATTACTAATAAACCTGTACTCATTTCTGCTGCCATGGCTTGGCAAGCAAAATACATCGACCGAAATGGATTTTGGGTTAACCAACCAAACTTCACGGTTGTGATCGCTTTTGCTTCCGATAATTCTTTTACACGAACTCCTGCAATGAATGCCATCGGTAAGGATTTTAGCAAATAAATGCGAAATAAAAATGAGTTGTTGACTAAGCTCTGGAATTTAGTATTGGCCATTTTAGATTTTCATTCTTATAATGGAAAGGTGCTACCGGATATAAGCATCGCATGATCAAATGCGACATCATCTATTCCTGTTTTAATATTGTTATTCTTAAAATAGCTAAGCAAGTTTTCCGTTGGCATATTGCCTGTTAGTTTATCGGTTGCCATCGGGCAGCCACCAAATCCTTTTATTGCACTGTCAAATCTTCGACAGCCGGAAGCGTATGCAGCATGAATTTTTTCTTCCCAGGTGGTTGGTGTTGTGTGCAGGTGTGCGCCAATTTCCACACCAGGAAACTCCGGAATCAATTTAGAAAAAAGCGTTTTAATGTTCTCCGGATTTGAAACACCAATGGTATCACTCAGTGCAATAATTTTAATTCCCATTTGCGCTAAACGTTTTGTCCAGGCAATTGCAACATCACTGCTCCATTCGTCTCCATAAGGATTACCGAAAGCCATGGAAATATAAACGACCAGCTCTTTTTTATTTCGTACACATAAATCATTTATTTCTTCAACACGTGTAAGCGATTCGGCAATCGATGAATTAGTATTGCGTTGTTGAAATGTTTCTGATATTGAAAATGGAAAGCCTAAATATGAAATTTCTTCAAACTCAACCGCATCTTCAGCGCCTCTTGTATTGGCAACAATGGCCAGTAGTTTCGATTGAGTAGATGATAAATCGAGTTGTTCTAATACTTGAGCTGTATCCTTCATCTGAGGGATGGCTTTCGGAGAAACGAAACTTCCAAAATCAACCGTATCAAATCCGCACTTTAAAATCGAATTGATATAGGCGACTTTTTTTCAGTAGGAATGAAATCATGGATGCCTTGCATAGCATCACGTGGACATTCGATTAGTTTCATACTCCTTGTTTTAAAAGTTCTTTATTGATTTTTTTCACAATGCCCGGACCTTCATAAATAAATCCGGTATAAATTTGAACCAAACTGGCTCCTGCTTTTAATTTTTCAATCGCATCTTCTCCGGTGTGAATACCACCAACCGCAATAATTGGGAATGATTTATTCGACTTTTGGCTGAGGTATTTGATTACTTCTGTTGCTCTTTTTGTTAAGGGTTTTCCGCTTAACCCACCGGCTCCGATAGCGTCAATTTTTGATTTGGCGGTTATTAAATTACTTCTATCAATGGTCGTATTCGTAGCTATCACACCATCTATTTTTGTTTCTTTAACAATAACAATAATATCATCCAGTTGTTCATTGGTTAAGTCCGGTGCAATCTTTAAGAGAATGGCCTTTGGATTTTTTTTCTGTGCATTTAATTCTTTAACACGGAGCAGTAATTTTGTCAATGGTTCTTTATCTTGCAATTCACGTAAACCCGGAGTATTGGGTGAGCTAACATTTACTACAAAATAATCCACATAATCAAAAAGGGCTTCAAAACATTTTTCATAGTCACTCACAGCTTCTTCATTCGGAGTGACTTTATTTTTTCCAATATTTCCACCAACGATAATGGACGTTTTTCTCTCTTTTAATCGAATAACAGCTTCTTCTACTCCACCGTTATTAAATCCCATACGATTGATTAAGCCTTCATCTTCTGGCAAGCGAAACATACGCGGTTTTTCATTGCCGGGTTGAGCTTTTGGAGTTAATGTTCCTATTTCAATAAATCCAAATCCATAGTAGCCGAGTTCATCAAACAATTTAGCATCTTTATCAAATCCCGCTGCTAAGCCAACAGGATTGGGGAATGTTAATCCAAAAAGTTTTCGTTCCAGGCGTTTATCATCCACAACATACATGCTCCGAATAAGTGAAGGAACACCAGGAATTTTGCAAAGAATTTTAATGGTTTTGAAAACAATATGATGAATGTTTTCTGGTTCAAAAAGAAAAAAAATGGGTTTAATGATGCTTTTGTACATACATGAATTATTTTTTTGGAGGAGGCGGTCCGCAATTTTCAGCCAATGATTTTGCTTCTTCAATACCTAGTGAAGCTGCTATTTTAAAATCTTTACAGAAACTATAATCTTTTGCATCTTGATTCGCTAAACCTCTTTTATAATAAGCTGTTCCATCTTTCGGTTTAATTCTAATTGCTTCCGAATAGTCATACATGGCCGACTTGAAATTTTCCATTCCTTCACAGGCCGCACCTCTTTGCATATATGCTTCGTAATAATTCGGGCTCAGTTTAATAACAGATGAAAAGTCCGCAAAAGCCAATTTATAGTTTGATGCAGCATTATAAGCCAATCCGCGTTGATACATAATAGCGATTGTATCGGGTTTTATTTTCAAAGCTTTATTGTAATCGGTGATTGCTTTATCATATTTTTTAAGCAAAACTTGGCATTCCGCACGTTTTAAATACGGCTGCACAGAATCACTGTTCAATTGAATCGCAGATGTATAGTCGGCAATAGCTCCAACATAATCTTTTGCATTCATTTTCGAATCACCATTGGTAATAAATGTTGTACTCATTTGGGAGCAGGCATTTGAATCATAAAGCCCTTTCGCTTTTTCATTTTTCATCATTTTTGCTTTGCGCAAATCCATACAGCCTTTGTCTTTGATCCCTTTCGAAATAAGTAAGATACCTCTTTCACAAAGTGCCTCAGCATATTTAGGATCGATTGTAACAGCCTTTTCAAAATCCAACAACGCTTCTTCTTTTTTACCCAATCCAGCCAACGACATGCCATGTCCATAATAAGGAACTGCCAAGTCATGATTGTACACAAATCCGTCCGGCATGTCTGACGTGGATTTTTGATACTCATTCAGAGTGCCGTATTTTTTTAGTTTATCAAGGTAGGTCGTGGTTGCTGCATCATTAAGTCGTATGGCATTCGCAAAATCTACTTCAGCAGCCTCATAATTGCCTGATGCAAGCTTGGAGTTGCCATTTTGAACAATAACAGATAAGCTTTGAGCAGATAAAAAGTGACTCACAGCAACGAATGTAATGATAAGAGCAGATTTTAGATTCATTATAAAAACGGAGTTTAAATTAATTCTCAAATTTAAGGGCTGAAACGTCATGTTTGCTTAAATTTTACTTATTATTTTAACAATATCTGATTAATTTTAAACAGATGCAACTTTTTTACTTTTAAATGAGTCATATTCACTTAAACAGTGTATATTTAGTGCTTTAAAATAAAGAATTACTATGAAAAAAATAAATTATTTAAAACTATTAGGGGTTGCCGGTTTGCTTTCATCCAACGCGTTGTTTGCTCAGGAAATTCTTAATAATGTTGCTATTTCTCATAATCACGAAGAAGAGGCTGCTCTTTTGGTTGGGTTTGATGAAGCGGCAATTATTGCTGATTTAAAGGCAAAAGGAATCAAAGAAATTGAGTTTCGATCCATTATTAAACATAAGAAGAAAGACTATATCAATGCAAAAAAAGGAATTCAGCCGAATACAGAGCGTTTCTTTTCCGAACAACGTAAATCATTAGGACCTTGTGATAATGCAGGTTTTGAGGATGGAACATTTCTAAACTGGAGCGGAGCTACCGGTTTTTGCGATATTTTACCAACAACTTGGACGCCAGGTTTTGTTGCAACACGTCATACAATTGTTACTGGTGCGGGATTTGATCCTTTGGCAATCAATACGGTGTCCGGCTTACCGGAAATTCCATTGGTTGCGCCAGGAGGCTTATCCTTCTCCTCTCGTTTAGGGAATGATCAAATTGGGGCTGAGACCGAATATTTGCGCTACCCGATTACTGTTACCGCTTCAAATACTTCATTTACTTACCAATATGCGGTTGTTTTAGAAAATCCAACAGGACATACTGCTGCTGAGCAACCTCGTTTTGATATCACCGTTTTTGATGCATCAGGAGCTCCGGTTTCCGGACCATGCGGTGTATATTCAGTAGAAGGTTTGGCTGCAGCCTCTGATACCTCCTTTCATCCTTTCAATGACTCCTTTGGTGCTTTGCAAGGATATTATAAGAAATGGACAACGGTTAGTATCGATTTAACGCCATACATTGGAACAACCGTTACAATTCAGTTTCAAACAAGCGATTGTACATTAACTGGTCATTTCGGTTATGCATATATTGATGCAAGTTGTTCGCAATTAGCAGCGCAAGTTGCATTTTGCCCAGACGATACCTTGTTATTATTAACAGCGCCTCCGGGATTTAACACTTACCAATGGTATGATGCTTCTTCTGCAATTATTCCTGGTGCGACCAACGATACACTTGCCATTATCAATCCGATTTTAGGACAAGTATACAGCGTTAGTATGTTGTCTGCATCTGGTTGTGGAACTTCATTAACTGTAACGTTGGCTTACTCTGAAATCAATGTGAACACCAATGTGATTCCTGCAAGTTGCCATGATTATACCGATGGATTTGCCTACGTCCAGCCTACTGGAGCGATACCTCCTTTTACATTTGTATGGGTAGATGCCGCAACAGGAGCTACAGTGGGTACGAATAACGATACTTTGGCCGGCATGCCTCCAGGTACTTATTATATTACCGTTTCTTCTCTTGGTGGTTGTTCTACACTTGATACATTGACAATTGCTAACCCACCAGCTCCTGGTGATACACTTGGAATTGGAACTATTTTTTGTCCAGGAGATCCTTCTATCAACTTATACGCCCCTCCAGGATATGTTACTTATGAGTGGTATTTGACTCCGGATGGTACTGGAACGCTTTTAGGTACGGGTGATTCTTTGTTCGTCCTTAGTCCTGTTGCCGGCACTCAATTTACAGTAGTGATGTATCCAGCCGCTGGTTGCCCTACTTATTTAACAACTATTTTAAATTATACTCCACCTCCAGTTTTACCAGATTATATTGTAAAAACAAACGTATTTACACCGGATGGTGATAACAAAAATGAAACCTTTGATTTAAATAAATTTGCTTACGTGAAAGATTTCCACATCGAAATTTATAATCGTTGGGGTAAAAAAGTATTTGAATCAAGCAACTTATCAGATCAATGGGATGGTAAAATTAAAGGGAATGATGCTGATGAAGGAGTTTACTTTTGGTTAGCAAGGTATACTTCCGCTTGTGTTGAGAATGCACAGCCAGTCGAAAACAAAGGATTTGTTCATTTATTAAGAAATAAATAATAGAAACAAAATGATAACAAAAGCAGTCTCGTATTTCGGGACTGTTTTTGTTTTTATACATTTGCAACATGAAAAACAACCTACTCCTTCTTGTTTGCATTTTGTTTGCATATTCATTTACCCCTAAAAAAAATGCCGCTTGTCCTGTAAAATACAATGGCATTTATGCGTGTCAACTCGATAATGAAAACTCCGCAATTATCCGTTTTTATGAAGATGGTACTGTTTTGGCGTCAACTTCTGTAAACGATTATATGGATGTTTTTTCTTGGTTTCACAAAGAAAACAAGGACATGGTGCTGAAAGGTACTTACTCCGTAAAAAAATGTTCTATCAAATTTGAAGTAGCCGGTATGACAGGAGAGCAAAAATACAAAGGAAGTGTTTTGGACAATTCAATAGATATCAAGTTGACAGATGCTGCAACGAAAAAAACGGTGAGTCGCGTGTATACGTTTTATGCGCTTTAAAAGAATACAAAGCGCACACCAATAAAGAATCTCCTTCCCTGCATGGGCGCATAATTGTAAGAAGGGTCAAATGTGTATCCATTCGGGTTGTTTTCATGAATGTATTTATCAAATGGATCAAAGGCTCTTAGAATAGGATCACTTGGTTTGAAATCAAAAATATTTTTTACACCTCCGTAAATTTCAAGCCCTTTTTTGAATTTTTTTGTGATTTGCAGATTTTGAATCGTAAACCATGGTGATTCTTCTGGTCTGTAATCATTGGGTACAACAGGCAAAAACATCGGACTTTTTATATTTCCTGTATAATCAATGCTCCATCCTTTTTTTGCAAATGAATAACTAATACTAAAATTGCATGAAAGCTTTGGGGCATGCAATTGATGTGTTTTTTTATCGTTACCGACCGAATCTCTTTCAATGCTAAAAACATCCATGTATGTGCATCCAAGTATTGCTTTTAAACCACCTGTGTGCATAATATCAACGCTTAAAGCTGCACCTTGCGAAATAGCGTGCCCGTTTAGATTATCAAAAATAATTTTTGTGGCATCCGTATTAAAATCTCCAATTATTTTGTTGGTAAAATAGGTGTAAAACACACTGGCATCAATACTGATAAATGAATTTTCTAATACAATACTTTTCTGAAAATTTAAATTCACATTCCATGATTTTTCAGGTTTTAAATTTGTTTTTATAACCACCTCGCGTGCACCCGAAAGTGCAGCATGATCCTCCGTAAATAAGTTCACCACACGATACCCATTTCCTATGCTCAATCGCAAAATATTATTTTTGTTTGCAGCATATTTAAATGCCAACCGAGGAGAGAAGATGTTCCCATGTTCTGTATTGTAATCGTATCTTAAGCCTGCTAATGTTGTTAGTTTCTTTCGCTTTAATTCTGTTTGCACAAATAGTCCGGGTAGGTAGGTTTGATGTGGCTTATTTTGAGGATAGATGGTGTCCGGCAACATTGTCCCAGGGGTATTATCATCGTAATACGTATATCGGAAAGGAAGCCCGACTAAAACATCTGCTTTTTCACTTATTTTTTTATTCCAATACAATTGGGCAAAAGCAATATTTTGGGATGCTTGATAAGAGGTTGTGCCATAATAGGAGTTTTGATGATGATTGTTAAAGGAATATTGTAAAAAAACATTTTCCTTTTTTATTGGTAATTGATACACCCCAATCAACTCATATCTTGAAGTATAAATGGATTCCCCATAAATACTATCTGTGCCTCTGAATTTATTTTCATATTGCATCTCCCCTCCCCATCGATCCTCATATACAAAACGGGCAGCGATGTTAGCTACTCTGTTTTCTTTTCGTATAAAATTCCATTTATTGAAAATTGAAATTCTATTTTGCAGTGTGATATCCGTAAAGTTATCTCCATTTTTATCCATTGGATTTTGGAAGTTGAAGTAATTGATTCCAAGCAACGAATGCATGTTTTTAAAACTCTTTTTTAGACCAATATCAACATTGTATTCTTGGTCAGTAGTTAAAAAAACATCTGCGCTTATTCGCGGTGCATCTTTCGGATCCTTGGTAATAACATTGATTAAACCTCCAACTGCTTCCGATCCATATAATGTGCTGGCAGGACCTTTCACAACTTCAATCCGATTCACTAAACTATTCGGGATGCCGCTTAAGCCATACACGGTTGAAAGTGCACTAACGATTGGCATTCCATCAATTGTAATCATTGTATAGGGGCCTTCCATCCCATTGATATGAATATCACCGGTATTACAAACATTACAATTTAGTTGAGGCTGAACACCATTTACCATTTGCATGGATTCAAACAAGCTGGGGCTAGGATTTTTTTGAAATAGTTTAGGGGTAAGTACTTCAACTGGGATTGGCGAATCCAATCGCGACATCTCTTTCATGGTTCCGGTTATTACCACTTCATTTAAACTACCTGTCAGTGAAAACAATTCTTGATTAATAATGAGTGCTTCTGTCGAATGAATTTCGATGTTCTTCTTTTCAGTTTTATAACCAGATTGCGTTATAATAAACTCATAAGAGCCAAAAGGGATATTACTGATTTCATAGGCGCCTTGCTTGTTTGTGGTTGCAGTAAAAGGTGTGCCTATGATTCCTACGGAAACAAATTCGAGTAATTTGCCTTCAGAAGACACAATTCCCTTGATGCTTCCGCTTTGAGCGGAGGCATTTGTGAAGAAAAAGAGGGATAAGAAAACGAGGCTTCGCACGAAATTATTTTCGACAAATCTATGAAATAATTTTAGACTAGTCTAAAATTATTTTGAGAATATTGTAAATATTTTATATCTTTGTGATGAAAATAATTAGATTCATATGAATTCTTTTACAGAGGAAAATTATCTAAAAGCAATCTACAAACTAATAGAACAAGTTGATTCAGAGGTTTCGACTAATGCTATTGCTGAAAAAATGAGTACAAAAGCAGCATCTGTAACAGATATGTTAAAGAAGCTTTCAGACAAGAAACTTATAAATTACCAAAAATACCAAGGAGTTACGCTTACTTCCAAAGGCGAAAAAGTAGCATTAAGCGTCATTCGAAAGCATCGATTGTGGGAGATGTTTTTATTGGAAAAACTGGATTTTAAATGGGACGAAGTTCACGATGTAGCCGAACAACTCGAACACATCAACTCAGATAAGCTCATCGAACAAATTGATAAATTTCTGAACTACCCCAAATTTGATCCGCATGGCGATCCTATTCCAGATGCCAACGGAAAAATTCAAGCCCAAAAATCCAAATCAATTGCACACTACATCAAGAATGATGTGATTGTAATGACGGGTGTTGTTGATCATAGCGCAGCTTTCTTACAATATCTTGATAAAACAGGACTTGCATTGGGAGATGAAATAAAAATTAAAGAAGTCGTGTTTTTTGATCGATCACTGCAAATCGTTGTCAATAAAAAATCGACTATTTTCATTAGTAATGATGTAGCAAAAAATATTTTGGCTATAAAAAAATAACATGACCGACAATTCACATAAGTCTTTATCAGAAGTACATTCCAGCGTAGATACCAACAAAACAGGCTTTTGGAAAAAACTATTTTCTTTCTTAGGCCCTGCATACTTGGTGAGTGTCGGCTATATGGATCCCGGAAATTGGGCGACTGATATTGCTGGTGGAAGCCAGTTTGGCTATAAACTTCTTTGGGTGTTGTTGATGAGTAATTTAATGGCGCTGCTTTTGCAAAGCTTAAGTGCGAAATTAGGACTGGTAAGAGGGTTGGATTTAGCTCAAGCATCGCGACAAGCCTATCCGAAAGTAGTAAATTTTTTTAATTGGTTTTTGGCTGAAATTGCAATTGCTGCTTGCGATTTAGCGGAAGTAATCGGGATGGCTATCGGTTTACAATTGCTTTTTGACCTTCCTTTACTTGCAGGTGTAAGTATTAGTGTGGCAGACACCATTTTACTGTTAGTATTGCAACGCTACGGAATGCGTAAGATGGAAGCATTTATTTTGGCTTTAGTCGCAACAATTGGTTTGGCATTTATTGCAGAATTAATATTTGCAAAGCCAGATGGTGTTGAATTACTAAAAGGATTTATTCCATCCATGCCAAACAATACTGCGCTTTATATTGCAATTGGTATTATTGGCGCAACAGTAATGCCGCATAATTTATATTTGCATTCCTCGCTCGTTCAAACCCGAAAAATCGACCGTTCTATCAAAGGAATCAAAGAAGCCATCAAGTTTAATTTTATAGATACGTTTATTGCATTGAACATGGCCTTGTTTGTAAATGCAGCCATCTTAATACTTGCCGCTGCAGCCTTTTTTACAACTGGAAATACGCAGGTATCTGAGATTCAAGATGCGCATAAGTTGCTGGATAATATTTTAGGCAGTACAGCTCCCACCCTTTTCGCGATTGCTTTAATTGCAGCTGGGCAAAGTTCCACATTGACGGGAACATTATCCGGACAAATTGTGATGGAAGGATATTTAAACCTCAGGATACAACCTTGGTTAAGACGTTTAATCACCCGATTGATTGCCATCATTCCTGCATTTTTAGTAATTTATTTTTTGGGCGAAGGTGCTACAGGGGAATTATTGATACTTAGTCAGGTTATTTTAAGTTTACAACTTGGATTTGCTGTTATTCCTTTAATCCATTTAACAAGCAATAAGCGACAAATGGGTGAGTTTGCAAACAAGTTATGGGTGAAAGTTCTGGCTTGGTTAATTGCACTTACAATCGTTACATTAAACGCTAAATTGGTGGTAGAAACACTTTCAGAATGGATTCGTTCTGCATCAAATCCAACAGTTTATTACTTTACAATCGTTCCGATTGTTATCGGAGCCGGAGTATTGTTGCTTTACATCACATTTACACCGATTATTAAAAGTGTAAAACACAAAGCAACTGTTTCACCAGACGGACTTCCTCGTGATTTAGAAATAACCGACTCTAAAAAATATAATCGTATTGCCATTACAGTTGATTTTAGCACGAGTGATAGCAAAGCCATTAGCAGTGCATTTGCACAAGGTGGAAAAAATGCTTCGTATATCCTGATTCATATTGTTGAAACGGCTGGTGCACGAATGATGGGGCACGAAATTGACGATTTGGAAACCGTGTCGGATAAATTGAACTTAGATAAATACAAAACTGATTTAGAAGCAAAAGGGTTTATTGTTGATACGAGACTTGGTTTCGGAAACCCTAAAAAAAGTATTCCTGAGATTGTGAACAACTGCGATTGTGATTTATTGGTAATGGGAGCGCACGGTCATAAAGCGTTTAAAGATATCCTCTTCGGAACAACTTTGGATGAGGTTCGACACAATGTAAAAGTGCCTGTTTTAATTGTGAAGTAATCTTCGATTCCACCTCTTGCACCCTTTCACCTGACATTCTCTTTCAGATTAAAACGAGGAATTTCACTCCTATTTCTGTATATTTGCACTCCTTATGAGTTCAGAGAATACTATCAATATAAAGAATCGTCAAGCGTCCTTCGAGTATGCTTTTATTGATAAATACCTTGCGGGAATACAGCTTACCGGCACAGAAATCAAATCTATTCGAGAAGGAAAAGCCAACATTACAGATGCATTTTGTGTGTTTTTGAAAAATGAATTATTCGTTCGAAATATGAATGTTTCCCCTTATTTTAATGGAACATATAACAATGTGCCGGAAAAACGCGATCGAAAATTGTTGTTAAACCGGCAAGAACTTAACAAACTTCAAGGCAAATTAAAAGATCAAGGATTAACGATTGTCCCATTGCGCTTATTCATTAATGAAAAAGGAATGGCGAAGCTGGAAATTGCGTTGGCAAAAGGTAAAAAACTATTTGATAAACGTGCTGATATCAAGAAAAAAGACATTGAACGGGAAACCAGTAGGAGATTAAAATAACGAAAAGCTATTAAAATAAAACACCGACTCCGCTCCTTTGAATAAAGAGAGCGGAGTCGGTGCTTAAAATTATAAATCTGCTTATTTCTTGGTTTTTTCGGATCCGGCAAATTCAAATTTCTTTTTCTCAACACCCGATTTCATTTGAACAATTGTTCCTTCGATGTCGTAATTGATTAATGTAACCTCCCAGTGGTAATCGTTTTTTTCTTCTGAGTGATCGGCTTCAAATGTTACCATGTGCATCTCCACTTCATCTTCGGTATACGTTGAATCCAACGTAACCCGAATGGCAATCGGAGGCAATGAAAGCTTTTCATACATTAAATCAGCTTCTATTTTACCACCCTTTAAAAACAATAAACTCGGCTGTGCTTTTCCTCTCCCTGTAGGTTTTACTTCATAAAACTGCACATTGAACTTTTTGTTTTCTAAAAATTTATTGGGTTTTGCTTTTTGTGCCATTGCCGGAATGCTGAATAATACGGCAGTTAAAACAGACAAGAATGTTATTTTTAATTTGGATGTGTTTTTCATTTTCAAGATATTAAAGATATTTATTTGGCTCATTTGTATTCGTTAAGGCAATTATTTTGCCAAAAAATTAAATACGTGGTGTAAAACTATACTTTATCTTTGTTTTATAAAAATTTTTCTGATGAATCTAATGAACAGGTTTCTTTATTTCGGTGTTATTATCCCCATATCTTTGCTCCCTTTTCCTCTATTGTATGCCTTATCCAATTTCACGTATCTTGTTCTATATAAGATAATCGGGTACCGAAAGAAGGTCGTTTTGGGTAATATTCAACGGTCTTTTCCTGAAAAAACGGCCAATGAACATCAAGAAATTTGCGATAAATTTTACAGCCATTTCTGTGATTTAATTCTCGAAAGTTTAAAAACATTTACAATTTCAGAAAAGCAAGTATTAAAAAGAGTGATTTGCAAGAATCCGGAATTAATCAACAAATATTACGATCAGAAAAGAAGTGTCATCATAGCCGGAGGGCATTTAGCAAATTGGGAGATTTTTGCAGTTGGTGTGGACGCACTAATTAAACACAAAACGATAGGTATTTACAAACCCTTATCAAACAAATATTTTGATGAAAAAATGCGTAAAACACGCAGTAAATATGGCTTATACATGATTTCTACAAAAATTGTAAAGCAAGTATTTGAACAAGAAAAGAACAACTATACTGCTACAATTTTTGCAATTGACCAATCCCCATCTAACCCTAGAAGTTGTCATTGGATGACGTTTTTAAATCAGGATACGGGTGTATTATTCGGAACGGAAAAATTTGCAAAAGAATATAATCAGCCGGTATTATATGGTCGCATTAATAAAGAAAAACGTGGACATTATAGTTTTGAATTTTTTGAAACCTTTGATCAACCGAAAGACACAAAGGAAGGTGAAATTACAGAATTGGTGACACGCATGTTGGAGAAAGATATTATTGCTGCACCACAATTTTGGCTTTGGAGCCATAAGCGTTGGAAACATAAACGTCCGGAAGGAAAATAAATATTAACTATGAAACAGAAACTATTTTTTGCTTTTAGCATTATCTTAGGATTTACAGCATGCAAAAGCACACAGGAAGCCACAAAAACAGAAACAGTTGCCGTTGTAAAACCGGTATTGGATTGCAGTGCCTCAGCATTGACGTACGCTTCTATCAAGCCAATTATAGAGAAACATTGCAATAGTTGCCACAGCGATGGCGGTGCCGGAGGGTATGATTTTACAGTTTTTGAATATGTGACAAAAGCCGGAGCGAATGGCGAACTATTGGGAACAATTAAACACGAACGAGGGTTTCCTCGAATGCCTGCAAATGAAGCTCAATTAGACCAAGCATCCATTGATTTGATTGAATGCTGGATAAAAAATGGAATGAAACAATAATGAATTCGACTCCTCTCGCAGAACGCATGCGTCCAACTAGTTTGGACAACTACATTGGCCAAAAGCACATTGTGGGTGAAGGAGCTATTCTAAGAAATGCCATTCAGTCGAATTTACTCCCTTCCATCATTTTATGGGGACCTCCAGGTGTTGGAAAAACTACTTTGGCAAATATCATAGCACATCAGCTAAAACGGCCTTTTTATGCATTGAGTGCTATTAATTCAGGGGTAAAAGACATTCGTGAGGTAATTGATAAATCGAAATCGAGTGGTTTGTTTAGTCAAAGCAATCCCATTCTTTTTATCGATGAGATTCATCGTTTTAGTAAATCACAGCAGGATTCATTGTTAGGGGCCGTAGAAAAAGGGACAATTACATTGATTGGTGCAACCACTGAGAATCCTTCTTTTGAAGTCATATCAGCCCTTTTATCTCGTTGTCAGGTTTACATCCTAAAACATTTAGAAAAAGAAGATTTGTTAGCCATGCTCGATTTAGCGATGCAAACAGATGTTGTTTTAAAAACAAAAAAAATTGACATTCAGGAAAGCGAAGCCTTACTTCGATTATCAGGAGGAGATGGCAGGAAATTATTAAATGTTTTTGAGCTTGTTATCAATTCCATCGGTGGCGACAACATTGAAATAACGAATGAGAAAGTAAATAACATTGTTCAGCAGAACATTGCAATCTATGATAAAGCGGGTGAAAACCATTATGATATCATTTCAGCATTTATAAAATCCATCAGAGGCAGTGACCCCAATGCTGCGGTATATTGGTTAGCTCGGATGATTGAAGGTGGAGAAGACCCATTGTTTATTGCCAGACGTTTATTGATTTTGGCTTCTGAAGATATTGGAAATGCGAATCCAACAGCCTTAGTGATTGCTAACAATTGTTTTCAAGCGGTGAATGTGATTGGCTACCCCGAATCGCGAATTATTTTATCACAAACAGTCACTTATTTGGCATCATCTGCAAAAAGCAATGCTGCTTATGCAGCCATTGGTTTGGCTTCAGACCTTGTTAAAAAAACTGGCAACTTGCCTGTTCCGCTTCATCTTCGCAATGCCCCAACAAAATTGATGAAAGATATTGGCTATGGTGAAAACTATGAATATTCCCATGGTTATAAAAATAATTTTTCTGCCCAGGAGTACTTTCCGGCTGAATTAAGTGGAACAAAATTGTATGATCCGGGAAACAATGCGCGCGAAAATGAATTAAAGGAGTATTTGAAAAAGTTGTGGGGCAGTAAATACGGATATTAATCTTCAACGATTGCCGAAGCATCAAATACAAAAAAGTGGGTAATCCCAACCACAATCCCACCAATCCCCTGCTCTATCGTTTGCCAGCAACCATCTAACAGCAAATTCTCCAATTTAGAGCCTGTGCTGAATGAAACGCCTACAACATACGTTATGACAAAGAGTGTAAATCCGAATGCGGCTCCTGTTACCAATCCTTTTAGCAGGGGTTTTCTCTTGAATTTGTTTTCTAACAATTTAATGTCAATTGCTTTTGCAGTTATAAAGCCAATAATAAGATAAACAAACGCTGCGAAAACTAAAAAGATGCTAATTGGATATGAAAGACGAGAAAAATCGGTTAAGAACACCCCATGCCATAAGTAAGAAAGGGCGAACATCACAATAGATGAAGCAATCCAGGAAATAAAAAATCGTTTGGTTAACATACGTTTATCGCAAATACGATAACACAAAGGTATTCTATTATTTAATTACTACAAAAATCTATACTTGTTTTTACCGATGAGGTAAGGCTTTTTACCTTTTTTTGAATAATTTTTAGTAATTTTAGCTGTCAAATCAATCGTAATAACAATAGCCATGAGAAAATACTTTCTTTTTATTTTTCTAAGCACAGCTTTGCTTTTTTCTTCCTGTAGAAAGGAAATGGAAAAAGCATCATGGGATATGGATGTTTTGGCTCCGTTGATTGATGCAAGTATGAGTATCAATAACATCCTGCCGGATTCTATTTTACAAGCCAATCCGGATAGTTCAATGAAAATTGTTTTTAACAATGATTTATACAAAATTGACATCGATACACTTTTTAATATTGGAGATACCACCGTTCACAATGGATATGCATTGCCATTTACTTCTGATTTAAATCCGGGACAAGTCATTCCTTTTCCTTCAACTTCTTCCACTACCTATACACTGCCTGGTATTGAATTGAGAACCATTATTGTAAAATCAGGGTTTGTAACGTTTAAAGTAAAAAGCAAAATTCGTGAAGCCACTAAATTTACCTATACTATGCCTTGTGCAACAGATGCAGATGGAGACCCATTTACATTTGTGGCGAATGTTCCAGCAAAGGTTGGTACAACCCCAGGAGTATATAGTCAAACATTTAATTTAGCCGGCTATAAAATTGATTTAACCGGCCCTGCCGGAACACAAATCAACACCATTTACACATCCCTTTTAGGAGAAATCAGCTCCTCTGCTTCTGATACAGTTCGTGTATATCCTGCGGATAGTTTGATTATTGACAATACGTTTTACGATATGATTCCTTATTATGCCAAAGGATATTTTGGTAACAATACGTATTACGTTGGTCCAAGTTCCAGTAATTTTACCTTGTTTGATAGAATTGTAGATGGGACTTTACAATTAGAAGATGTTGATTTTGATTTTAAAATCGAAAATCCGATTGGGATGGATGCTCGTTTGTATGTGAATAACATTAGTTCTATTAACACTCGAACAGGCTCTACAATTAACCTAACCAACAGCATGATTGGTAGCACCATCAACATCAATCGTGCAGCCGAAAGCGGAGGAATTATTTATCCTACTTATGCAAATTTTCCTTTAAACACAACCAATTCAAACATCAAGCCGATGATTGAAAATCTTCCCAATAAATTTGGGTACTCGATGCAAATCATCACCAATCCGCTTGGAAACATTTCCGGATCGAATGATTTCATTTATTCTGATAGATTGTTGAAAGCTTCATTAAATATGGAAATACCTCTTTCGTTGGTTGCCAACAATCTTACCTTGTCTGACACACTGGATCTGAATATTTCTCCTGCTAATGGCACACAAGGAATTCATGAAGGAAATCTTACATTGTTTGCAAATAATGGATTTCCGTTTGATGCAAAAATCCAAATGTATCTATTGAATGAAAGCAATATTGTCACCGACTCCATCTTTGGTTATGCCAACACCATTGTGGAAGCTCCAATCAATGCTGCGTTAAGAGTAACCGGAAAAAAATTGACAAAAATAACAGTACCTGTTAGTGAAAGTAAAATGAATTTGCTTTACGACACTAAGAAAGTGGTGATGAAAGTAAAATTCAACACAAGTGCTCAGCTCCAATACATCAAAATTTATAGTGAATATGCTATCGATATTAAAGTAGTAGGCGATTTCAATTACACCATTCAACTTCAATAATTATTACGTTTGAAAAAGTTTTATTTTTTAATAGTTGCAGCAATTAGTTTTCAGTTTCAATTGAATGCGCAAATTGCTGCCATCTTTTCTGATGAATTTCCGGATTCAACAAAAACGCGTATTGGCTTAGTAGCTGATTACGGATTGAATGCAACGGCCTTTACGACTCAATTTATTTCGAAATTTTATAATGGTGGATATATTGATGCTGACTTGAAAGATCAGGTATTAAAACGCACAAAAAATATGAATACCATTGGGGCGGATTTAAACTATGGTGTGTATGTTGGTGTAAAATTAGATTCGTTCTTTCACAAAAAGAATGTAAGCTTATTTTTCAGTTTACGTGATAAAGCACATTTTGATGCTCGCTATTCTAAAGATTTTTACAAGGTTGGATTTTATGGGAATGCGCCTTATGCCGGGAAAGTTGCAAATTTTAATGATTTTAATTTAAATTTTTTGCGTTATCAGCAATTGCAAGTCGGTTTGTTTTCTTCCAAATATGATAGTGCCGCTCGATGGGGAATCGCTCTTTCACTCTTAAAAGGAGAACAATACGCGTCTATTTACGCTCAAAAAGCAGAATTATTTACGAGCGAAGATGGCACTTACATCGATTTTGCGACCACAATGCAGGTGGCACAATCAGATACAGCTAAAAAAGGGATTGGTGCATTTAATGGGGTTGGTGCTGTTATTGATATCTACTTTGAAGCACCGTTTAAAACGCGTTTTGGGAATTCAAAATTACGCGTTTCGGTTGCTGATATTGGAGCAATAAAATTTAACGACAAATCACTTTTCTTGAATCAAGATTCTACGTTTCATTATACCGGATTTCATGTTTCAAGTGTATATGATTTGCAAGATTCTACATTCGCAAATACATCTCAGGATAGTATCATCAGTTCTGTTGCACCATTTAAAAATCAATCTTTCTCCGTGACATTGCCTTCGGTATTAAACCTTACGTATGAAACCCGATTCGGTGAACACTTTGAAATGACTGAAGGCATTCGGTATGTGTTTAATGGAAACTATCATTTATTAGCATACGTAAAAGGTAATTTTATAATCAATCCGAAGTGCGCAATTTCTGGCACATTCGGCTATGGCGGTTATGGTAAATTTAATTATGGATTAGGCGTATTTGCTAATCTTGGAAAAGGTTTTATTATTTATGCTGGAAGTACCAATTTAGAAGGATTTGTTACTCCTAAAAAAGCAGCGGGACAATCCGCTTACATTTCACTTGTTAAAAATTTTAGATAAAAGTATGTCGTTGAACAACATTAAAAACATTAAACACTTAGATTCAGGTAATTTCTTTTTAATTGCCGGTCCATGTGCCGTAGAAACAGAAGAAATTTGTTTTGAGATTGCTGAGAAAGTAAAATCTGTAACCGATCAATTAGGAATTCCTTACATATTTAAAGCCTCGTTTAAGAAAGCCAACCGCTCTCGCTTGGATTCCTTCACCGGCATTGGGGATGAAAAAGGATTGGACATTATTGCAAAAGTCGGAAAGCATTTTAACCTGCCTACGCTAACTGATATTCACACAAATGAAGATGCTGCTTTAGCTGCAAAGTATGTTGATGTATTGCAGATTCCTGCATTTTTATGTCGACAAACAGATTTGTTAGTTGCAGCTGCAAAAACAGGCAAACATGTAAACATAAAAAAGGGGCAATTTCTTTCACCGGAGTCCATGAAATTTGCTGTAGATAAAGTGAGGGAGTCAGGAAACACGAATATCATGTTAACAGAGAGAGGAACCTTCTTAGGATATCAAGATTTGGTGGTAGATTTCAGAGGTATACCTGAAATGCAAAAAAATAATGTTCCTGTTGTGATGGACATTACCCACTCCCTTCAACAGCCGAATCAAACGAGTGGCGTAACTGGTGGTCGCCCGGATTTAATCGGCACGATAGCAAAAGCAGCCATTGCCGTAGGTGCTGACGGAATCTTCTTAGAAACTCATCCCAACCCTGCAAAAGCAAAGTCAGATGGTGCAAACATGCTTCACCTCGATCATTTTGAAAAGCTGATGAATGATTTGATTAAGATTAGAAAAGCAATACTCTAAAAAAATGAAAACAAAAAACTTTTTAGTACTACTTCTCGCAATTTTATTATTTGAAAATGTGTCTACTGCTCAAATAAAATTCAGAAAGGTAATTGGAAGTTCGGGCTATGATTATGGTGTATGTGCACAACAGACACTTGACAGCGGCTATATTGTTTTAGGTTCTACGAGTAGCTTTGGCGGAGGAAACACAGACATTTATTTAGTAAAAACAGACTCGTTAGGAATTCCACAAGGACATCAAATGATTGGTGGAATTAATATCGACAGAGGTACCTGTGTAAAACAAACAACGGATAAAGGGTTCATTATTTCAGGTTATACAAATAGCTTTGGTGCTGGGGGGTATGATTTCTACCTTATAAAAGTTGATTCAACGTACAACGTTACCTGGACAAAAACGTATGGTGGAACTAATTGGGATTTTGCAAACTGTGTTGAGCAAACGAATGATGGTGGATATATAGTATGCGGAGAAACATACAGCTATGGAAATGGGGATGAAGATTATTATATTGTAAAAACAAATTCATTGGGAGATACCGTTTGGACAAAAACGTATGGAGGCCTTTATCAAGATGTTGCTAAATCCATTATTCAGACGAGCGATGGGAATTACTTAGTAACTGGAACAAGCAAAAGTTTAGGTGATATTGACGGTGATTTTTTTACCATCAAACTGAATACAAGCGGTGATAGTTTATGGTCAAATCGGTTTGGAGGAGCTTCCGCAGATTTTGGTAATGATGTTATTGAAAGCATGTTTGGTGGGTATCTATTAACAGGTGAAACGAAAAGTTTTGGTGCAGGAAATGCATATGGTGTTTTGGTGAAAATTTCTTCGCTCGGCATTACGGATTCCATGAAAACACTTGGAGGCACCCTTGATGACAGCTTTTATTCAGTAGTGGAAGATGCTGATGGGAAAGTAGCCATGCTTGGCACTTCAAAATCATTTGGTGATAGCGGTGGCAATGGTGATTTGATTTTCTATACACTCAAAAGCGATTGGTCGTATTATGGATTAACAACTTTTGGCGGACTGAAAAAAGATGAAGGGTTCTCGGTTGCTCCTACTTTTGATAACGCTTTTATTATTTGTGGTACAACGAAAAGTTTTAGTACAACTAGCATTGAGGATATTTATCTAATAAAAACAGATACCCTTTGTTTGGCAACCATAGCAGAGAATACGATTTTAACCGAAATTGAGGATGTTGATAATTCACTTAACGGAAAATTGAATGTATTTCCAAATCCCGCAAATCAAACGGCCACTATTGATGTGTCTTTTTTTGAGGATTCATTTACAATCGAAGTCACAAATGTTATGGGTGAAACAATACATCTTGAATGTGTAAAGAAGGGATCTGAAACCACCTATTCTCTCCCATTAGATTTATATTCAAATGGAATTTACCTTTTAAAGGTTTCTGATAAATCAAGGGTTGAAACGCAGAAAATAATAATTGTGCATTAAAACAAATTTTTAAATTTGCAATTAGAAAACTAGAAAATAACTTATAATCACCAGAATTTACTATGGGACGTGTATTTGAAAAGCGTAAGTATAAAATGTTTGCCCGCTATGATAAGATGGCGAAAGGCTTCACTAGAATTGGGAAAGAGATTGCCATTGCAATTAAACTTGGTGGAGGAGATCCAAATGGAAACGCTCGTTTAAGAGTTGCCATTCAAAATGCGAAGGGCTTGAATATGCCAAAGGCGAATATTGATGCTGCAATCAAACGTGCAACATCAAAAGATTCGTCCAACTTGGAAGAGGTTGTATACGAAGGGAAAGGACCTTTTGGAATCGGTATTTTAATTGAATGTGCAACCGACAATCCTACCCGTACTGTTGCAAACGTGCGCATGAACTTCAACCGATATGGCGGAGAGCTCGGTAAAACGGGATCTTTAGATTATCTCTTTGAAAGAAAAGGTGTGTTTCGCATTAAAAACGAAAACGTAAATCTTGAAGAATTAGAGTTTGAATTGATTGATTTTGGTGCCGATGAAATTGAAAGCGATGAAGAGGAAATTGTAATCTATACAGCTTTTACTGATTTCGGCAAAATGCAAAAAGCGTTGGAAGCAAAAAATATTAATATCATCAGCTCAGAACTGGAGCGTATTCCTACTTCTACTGTTGAGTTAACCGATGCTCAAGTGGAAGAAGTGATGATTCTTGTTGGTAAATTGGAGGAGGACGATGATGTGCAGACTGTTTATCATAATATGAAGTAGTCTCACAATAGGTTTGCCGCTAAGGCGCTAAGACGCAAAGGAATGTTTTTTCTTTGCGTTTTTTGTTTTACACTTTTAGCGATTTTAATTTAGCGAAATGCTGTTTAATTAATTTTATTGCTTTGCAATAACAACTTGGCGACTTCGCGCCTTTGTGGCAAACAAACTACTCTTCTAAATGGTACAAAGTCAATCCAGCGATGGGTGTCTCTGTAATTGTATCTATAGAAACTCCTTTTTCTAATGCAACCGCTCTTAAGATATTGCTGTAATAAAAAGCAACCGAGCCGGTGCAACTCAGCTTAACTTCTTTGTATTTGGGATACTTGCAAATGTGTTTGTCGAAAAATGCATTAAAACAGCCCGCTACCAAATCAATAATAAACTGTTCCTTTAAATTTTGGTAGATGAATTTACTGAATGACGCTAAAAAGGTATTCGGCATCGGCTTTTTATAGACAGCATCTAAAATCTCATCCTTCCCGAGCTTAAAGCGCTCATAAAAGCGATTGGATAGTTCTTTCGGCATTTCTTGATTTAAATACGCCTGAATAAACGTTTTGCCGATATGTGCTCCACTTCCTTCATCACCCAAAAGATAACCTAAAGAAGCCCTGTTTTCTATAATATTTTCACCATCATAATAACAGGTATTAGCGCCCGTGCCAAGTATGGCTGCAATACCCGCATTTCTTCCGCATAAAGAGCGAGCTGCACCCAACATATCGGTTTCTACATAAATTTTAGCTTTCGGGAAACAAGCAGATAATGCTGTTTTAACAATTTCCTTTTTATCTATAGCCCCACACCCTGCTCCATAAAAGAAAATTTCCAGTTCTTCTTCAGAAAGTTGCGTTTTCAAATGAGGGATTAATTCATTTTCGAGTGCAACAATAATCTGGTCTGTAGTTTGAAAATAAGGGTTAATGCCTTTGCCGGCAAATTGATGAATTTGTTTTTTACTGTCTATTAACCGCCAATCGGTTTTTGTTGAACCACTATCTGCTATTAGTATCAAATTTTCAAGTATTTAGAGCTTCAAAAGTAACAATTCTTTCGTAAACGACTTCGATACCCATTTTTAGGTATATTTTAAAAAAATTGGCAAATACCATCATTTAGGTATTGTCAGATTGCTACTGAATATTGACTTTTGTGTCGTTATTTAAAATCTGTCTAAATTATTCTTTATGAACAAATATATGTCCGTCCTAGTATTTTTGGGAACAATTACAACAATGATTGCGCAAACTCCTGATTCTATAAAAACAGGAACTTTAAAAGAGGTAGAAATTTCTTCTGCCAAATCTGAAAATGAAAAACCAGTATCATTAGGGAAAATAGCAATAAAACCAATGGATTTGCCTCAAAGTGTTGCTTCCATCGATAGAGAAGTGATGGAACAACAGCAAACCATGCGTTTGAGCGATGTTTTGAAAAACTTCAATGGCGTTTACATTATGGGCGCAACAGGTGGTTATCAGGAAGAAATAGCAGGAAGAGGATTTGCATTTAACAGTAACAATACGTTTAAAAATGGAATTCGTTTTAATAACGCTGCAATGCCTGAGCTAAGCGCATTGGAACGAGTTGAAGTAATGAAAGGAAGCAGCGCCATCTTATTTGGAAATGTAGCCGCAGGTGGAGTAATCAATTTAATTACGAAAAAGCCTAATTATACTACCGGAGGAGAAATTACAATGACTGCTGGTAGCTATGACTTTTATAAACCCATGGTTGACGTTTATGGTACAATCGATAAAAACAAACACATTGCTTATCGTGTAAATACTTCGTACGAAAAAGCGAGAAGTTTTAGAGATGTTGTGAACGCAGAACGTACCTACATCAATCCATCCTTCTTATTTAAACTAGGTAAAAAAACAGAATTATTAATTGAAGGGGATTATTTAAAAGATAATCGCACTGCCGACTTTGGGGTTGGTGCCATTGATTACCAATTAATAGATGTTCCTCGGGAACGATTTATAGGCGTTAATTGGTCATATATTAAAACAGAGCAAAAAGGAGCAACAGCCTCCATCACTCACCATATCAACAAAAATTGGGATATTAAAAGTGTAACAGCCTATCAACAATTTAACAGTGATCTTTTTTCGAATGTGCGACCTAACTCTTCCAGTCAGTTTGTAAAAACCGATGGTAAATGGATTAGAGGTTTGCAACGGACCAAAATTGATGAAACCTATGGTATTACACAGTTTGATTTAACAGGAAAATTCAAGACTTGGATATTAAAACATACCTTTTTATTAGGTGCAGATGCAGATCAATACGATACAGACAATCATTCCTTTAATGGAGTTACGAAATACGATTCTGTAAATGTATTTAATTTAGATTTATATAAACCACGAGCTGATGTCCCTTATTTAACCGTAAAAACAACAACCGGTTCTCCGATTAATCGTTTGGGTATTTATGTCCAAGATTTGATAGAAATTACACGCTATGTAAAATTGTTGGCAGGTGTTCGCTTTTCGTATCTCGAAACGTATAGTAATGTATTGACACATAGCACGGGAGTTACTGTAAAATCAGTGCAATTTGACAATGCCTTTTCACCTCGTTTGGGATTGGTTATCCAACCAAAACCATTTCTATCACTTTTTGGAAGCTATTCAAACTCCTTTACACCCAATACTGGGGTTGATATAAATAACAATGCATTGCCACCATCCTTGATCGATCAATATGAGGCCGGAATAAAAACCGATTTATTCAGAGGGCTGTTTTCAGGAAATATTACAGCGTATCAAATTGTAAACAGCAATTTGGCACAAACAGATTTATCTGCAGGAAATACAAATTCATCCATAAAAATTTTAGCAGGTGAAGTTACCAGTCAAGGTTTAGAAGTAGACTTAAGCTCAAAACCGTTAAAAGGTTTATCTCTTTTGGCTGGTTATAGTTTTAATGAAACAAAATACACCAAGAGTAATACATTTATTGAAGGAAGTTTATTGCGCTATAATCCAAAACATACAGCTAATCTTAGCATTCACTACAACTTTAGCCAACAAACGGTTTTAAATGGATTAAGTATTGGCTTGAGTTCATTGTATTTTGGTGAACGATATGCGGGACGATCCACTCGAATAGCTGTTCCAAATGACACCTACAAACTTATTCGTTTACCGGAATACTTTCAGCTGGATGCAAGTTTAGGTTATGTAAAAGAAAAATTCTCTATTCGCTTTAAAGTATCCAATATAACGGATGTATTGAGTTATAATGTGCATGACGACAACAGTGTTAATCCAATTGCACCCCGTCAGTTTTCCACCACCATTGGCTTTAAATTTTAATTTCAGCAACGAGTTGAGCGCATGATTGCCTCAGCTCGTTTTTATTCACTTCTTATGTTTTTTAAACGAATATTTTTTCAACTGCATTTATTATTGGGTTTGACCAGTGGTGCTGTTGTTTTTGTTGTTTCTACAACCGGTGCAATTTATGCTTTTGAAGAAGAATTTCGGGCAATACTATATCAGGATGTTTTATTTGTAAAACAAGAAGGTAATCGAAAACCGATTGCCGAACTAATCAAAAGTGCAAAAGCGGAGTTCCCTAAACCTGGTGTTAAAAACATACGAATACAATCCAATCCCGAAAGCAGTGTTGAAATCATATTAAAGAACAAACAATCTGTTTTAGTGAACCCCTACACAGGGAAAGTACTAGGAAGCTTTAATAAAGAGAATGATTTTTTCGGAATTGTGCTTCAATTGCATCGCTCACTTTGTTTAGGCGATACCGGAAAAATCATCACAGGTACCTCTGCAACCATTTTCATTTTCATGTTGATGAGTGGAATCATTCTCTGGTGGCCACAAAACAAAGCATTGTTAAAACAAAAATTAACCATCAAACGAAATGCTCCATCCAAAAAGAGAACGTATGATTTGCACAGTGTATTCGGATTTTATGCATCCTGGATTATTATTTTTACCGCATTAACAGGAATTGTTTGGTCGTTTAAATGGGCTGAAAACACCATGTATTGGATCAATCATTCTAAAAAAGAGGAGCGAAAATATCATTCGGAATATATCGCGGATTCAAACCGGATTTCCATAGATCAGGTGCTAGAAAATTCCACTTCACTTTATAAGCAGAGCAACGAATGTTTTATAAATGTACCAGAAGATTCAATTGGAGTTTATCGAATTACATTCCGATACGATGATGGTGGATTTTATAAAAAAAGTGATCAATTATTTTTTGATCAATATTCCGGGGAATTATTGAAAGCCCATTTGTTTGAAACGTCTTCGCAAGGTGATAAACTAAAAGGCACCAACTACGCGATTCATACAGGAAAAGTGTTTGGGTTAACCGGGCAGTTTATTGTATTTTTTGCTGCACTAATAAGCGCAAGTTTACCAGTAACAGGCTTCTTGATGTGGAAAGGGAAAAGAAAAAAGAAAAAAATTAAGCTGTAGCAGAAAACAAGAAGTGGTTTGGAGAAATGATATTCTCACGAACAGCAAATAGAACTAATCCTGCAGTATTGTTTACCCCAAGCTTGTTCATAATGTTTTTACGATGAGTTGTAACGGTGTGTGTACTTAGGAATAATTTATCAGCCACCTCTTTATTCGACAACCCTTCTGCAATCAATTTGATGATTTCCATTTCACGGTCGCTGATGTTTAATCCCTCGCAGGTATATTCATTTACAGCAGTTTTATCAATTAAAACAGCGCTTGCTATTTTACCACACATAAACTTCTCCCCTTTTGCTGTTTTGTAAATCGCCTCCACAATCTCATCTTGGTCGCAATCTTTCAGCAAATGACTCATAATGCCTAAATTTAAGGCTTTAGCAACGGATATATTACTTTGTAAGTCAGTAATCGCTAATAAATGTGTATTCGGATATTTTTTTACAATTTGCTGAATATTGTCGATGCTATAATTCGCAGACGTATAATCGATGATAATAAGATCCGGCTGATAAAATTTTGCCTGATTAATCAAATCAGAAGCACTTAATGCTTCAGAAACTAAAGCGAAATCAGTGTTTTCTTCAAGTAAGATGGCCAAACCTTTACGGCTTAAAAAATGGCTATCGGCTATAATAATCTTGATTTTTGACACGTTTCTTTATTTAGATTGATTTTAAATAATGGTCAAAAGTACAAATTGAAATGGTTCCTGCAAACTTTTGAGTGATTTTTTTGATGAAACTTATAAACTTATCCCTATTAAAAATTCAATCCAATAAGCGAGGAAAACATGGAAGGTCAATGTTGAATAACTGTGTTTTCACCTTCAATAGCCAAAATTGTATTGTCAAAAACTGATTTCGCTTCAACTAATAATGGTTCGAGGTCTTTGTAGCGTGCAGAATAATGTCCAATCATCAATTGCTTCACATTCGCTTGTTTGGCAATCATTCCTGCCTGTAAAGCTGTGGTATGAAAGGTTTCTTTCGCCCGGGCTTCCATTTCTTGCAAAAAGGTTGCTTCATGATACAATAGGTTCACTCCTTTTATGTAATCGATAATTCTTTCATCATAGCAGGTATCAGAGCAATAGGCATAACTTCTTGGAACCAAGGGTGGATTAAGCAAGTCACTATTTTTAATCACCTCTCCATTGTTTTTTGTTAAATCCGAACCTTCTTTTATGGCAACAATCTCCTCCACCGTTAAATGATGCTGATAGATTGTTTCTTTTGAAATGGTTGGTGGAAGTGGTTTTTCTTTAAAAATAAAACCACAGCAAGGGATGCGATGGTTAAGTACAAGCGTCCTTACTTCTACCCGATCATCTTCAAATATGATGGCATTATCAACATATTGATGGGGATGATAAACAATCTGAAATTTGATATAGGATTGGGAATGCTTAAACTGTACTTCAATAATTTCTTGCAATTCTGCAGGACAATACAAATGCAATTCAATGGTTCTTCCCAACAAATGCATACTGGAAATTAATCCCATTAGTCCGAGATAATGATCACCATGCAAATGGCTGATAAAAATATGATTGATACGCTGAAACTTCAGCTTAAATCTACGCAACTGAATTTGGGTTGCTTCACCACAGTCAATTAAAAAAAAACGCTCAGCTATATTGAGTAGCTGAGCGGTTGGATTACGTTTTGATGTTGGTGTTGCACTGCTGCAACCAAGAATAGTTAATTCAAAATTTTGCATTATTTTCCGGCAACAATCATACGTTTTGTGATTGTTTTCTCTCCATTTGTAATTGAATAAATGTAAACACCCGGAGCAAAAGAGTTTGCTTCGATTTTAATCACATTTACGCCTTTAGCCGTTTTGAAATTTTTGCTATAAATAACAGCGCCTAACATATTGAATACTTTGAAATCTACATTCGAATTATCGGTAGTAGAAAAACGAATTTCAGAGTTTTCGCTAAATGGGTTCGGACTGTTTTGAGAGACATCAAATTTGTTTAAATCCAATGTTTCAACACTTAATGGATCCACAACAATGCTTCTGTATTGTTTGTTGTCAATGCCTTGCGTAAATGGTGTTCCGATAATCGGGAATGTTAAATGTCCGATACCATGCACAATTACTTGCTTATTCCAAGCAACAGTAGGTGTTCCGGTAATTAAGATACAACCATTTGTGCTGGCAGGAAAGTCACAAGAAGAAGGTACACACGCATAAGATAAACCTGGTGCTAAACTATCTACGCTACCAATTTCGATAGATACTAATCCGGTTCCCGGAGGCGCTCCAAAGCTTGAAGGATCTGCTGGTACTTTAATGCTCATCAATTGAGAATAAGCAACTCCAACTGTTCCGATTGCAATCCCTGTTGTGCTGTCCGGACAAAGACCATAAGGCTCAGAAACGGGGATACAAGAAATATCCGGTGTGCAAATTTGAGCATTGGATGATAATCCAAAAGCTACTGCAAATGCAAAAGAGAATAGTAATTTTTTAATCATGCGAGTAGAAATTTAGTTAATTAATCTATTTAAGCAGTAACAGCAAGCATTTCTTTTGCTTCGTTTACTGATGATGTAATGTTTAAAATGGTATCCAGTTGAGAGATTGAAATCAACTTTTTTACAGAATCCTGCAAGCCGGTTAAAATAAACACACCTTGACTGTTTTTGCAAAGGCGATTTGCGACTAAAATAGCGCTCAATCCGGATGAATCACAGTAGCGTGTATCCGACAAGTCAATAATGATGTTTTTAGCACCATCCGTGCTAATCACAACCAATTCTGATTTTAAAGACGGAGCCAAATTGCTATCCAACTTCTCAGCCAACAATTTAATGATGGTGTATTTTTCTGCCTTATCTATTTGAAAACTCATACGATTAAAATTATTTGTAACAAATGTATGAAATTTTTGCGGTACAAAGCAATATTGATTTGCAACATTTTTTTAATTATATTTACTCTATAAAAGGTCAATTATGAAGCGGTTTCTAACCCTATTTATTCTTTTTTGTTCAATTTCGTCTTTTTCACAAGATTATTTTAAAAATGGCTATGGCGAAAAAAGACATTCGATTGGACTTTTTATTTCACCAATCGAATTTGTGTACTGGAACAAAATGCCTTATAGCGAATTAAGGTCAAACGGCCCTCAACGCTTATACATTCAACCGTTCTATCCCATCGGAATAAATTATCAATATCAAATTAATTATCTGTTTAAACTAAACGTAAGCGGATATTTAAACAAAGAACATTTTCTTTATAATGAGAATGTAGGTGAAACACATTTATACATTGATTATACATTAACGTATCTGAAGATTCCTTTGGGAATACGATTTTATCCGGGGCATATCTCTTCGGAAGATGCAGTTGGAGGTTTTTTTCTTCAAGCAAATGGAAATTTAGATGTCGTAACATCAGAAAACATCTATACATCTTCAAGTGGATTTTCAGACCCAAGATTTCCTGGACCTCCAGGAGGTACCCCTACCTCTCCTCAGACGATATCAGAGGCTCATTCGAATCAATTACGATTGCATAAAATTTGTCCATCCATCTGCATTGGACATGAAATAGTTTTGGAAAGGATGTCTTTTTATTACGGAGCACGCTTAGAAATGCAAGCAATCCATCAAAATAAAAACATCCAAGAAGATTATAAAAACAGAAGTTTTAGCTTAATCAATATCGGTTTAAATTACCGTTTCTAAGCTCTGCCTGCTAAAAGGAACAATACCGCCATCCTAACAGCTACACCGTTTTCTACCTGCTCAAGGATAATACTTTGAGAGCTATCGGCTACATCGCTGGTAATTTCAACACCTCTGTTGATGGGACCTGGATGCATCACCACAATTTTTTTAGAAAGGGAATCGAGTATTTCTTTGTTTAATCCAAACAACATGGTGTATTCGCGCAAAGAAGGGAAATATTTGATGTCTTGTCGTTCCAATTGAATGCGTAACATGTTTGCCACATCACACCATTCAAGTGCTTTTTTGAGGTTATGTTCTACTTTCACACCTAAGCTATGAATATACTTCGGCATTAAGGTGGTTGGTCCGCAGACCATTACTTCTGCCCCGAGTTTCTGTAAACAAAAGATATTCGACAAGGCAACTCTGGAGTGTAGAATATCGCCAATGATGGCAATTTTCTTACCCTTTACAGAACCTAATTTTTCTTTTATTGAAAATGCATCTAGCAAAGCTTGTGTAGGATGTTCATGCGCTCCGTCACCTGCATTAATGATTTTTGCATCGATGTGTTTGGATAAGAATACTGCCGCCCCCGGATTCGGATGGCGCATCACCACCATATCGACTTTCATTGCGAGGATGTTGTTTACTGTATCAATCAACGTTTCGCCTTTTTTTACGGATGAAGATGCGGAAGCAAAATTCACAACATCTGCACTTAGCCGTTTTTCAGCAAGTTCGAAGGATAGTTTGGTGCGAGTAGAATTTTCAAAAAATAAATTGGCAATGGTAATATCTCTGAGGGAAGGAACTTTTTTAATGGGACGATTAATGACTTCTTTAAAATTTTCGGCAGTTTGCAAAATCAAATGAATGTCTTCTGCCGTTAAATCTTTGATTCCAAGTAAATGTTTTGTACTTAATTTGGTCATTAGTTGTTTTCTTTAATCATTAGATAAAAGTGTTACTCTATCTATTCCATCTGTTTCTTTCCACTCTACTTTTACTTTCTCTGAAGCGATAGAATCAATTGTTTTTCCGATGTACTTAGCTTGTATTGGTAAATGTCTGCTGAGGCGTCTGTCAATCAAAACGAGTAATTCAACATCGTTTGGTCTGCCAAAAGCTAGCATTGCATCTAACCCGGCACGAATGGTTCTTCCGGTGAACAACACATCATCTACCATGATTACATTTTTGCCTTCAATAATAAAATCGATGTTGGTCGCATTGGGTACCAATTCCTTTTGGCGAAAGTCGTCACGGTAAAAGGTAATATCCAATGTGCCGTATTTGATGTCTTTTCGCTTTAAAATTTCCTGAAGTTTTTTATGAATTCGGGATGCTAAAAGAGTTCCACGCGGCTGCAGGCCGATGATTACTGTATTCGAGAAGTCGTTGTGAATTTCAATTAATTGATAACAAAGCCGGGTAACGGTGATTTCTAGAAGTTTACTGTCTAAAATAATTCTTGGCTTCATCTAGAGCACAAATTTAATAAAAAAAATGAATTGAGGGGAATTAAAATAAAAAAGCGCTCCACAGTACGGGAGCGCTTTTTTCTAAAAAACCATGGCGTGGGTTTTTAGATTCTCCCCCGCGCGTAAGCGGGGGAAAATATTATTCAGACTTTTTAGTCGATTTTTTTTCAGACTCTTCCATATCTGCTTTCAGATTTGAAAGAACATCCATATCGCCTAGTGTTGTTTTTTCAACACTGTCTTTTACTTTTTTAACAGCTTTTTTCTCTTCGTCTCCAGCTGCTTTCTTTTCAGTTGCAACAGCAGCTTTTTCAGCAGCAGTTACTTCTTCATTGATTTTGCTATGAGAAACGATGATTTTTTTACCGTCTTTGTTGAATTCAAGAACTTTGAAATCCAATACTTCTTCTACTTTCGCAGATGAACCATCCGGTTTCAACAAGTGACGAGTTGGGCAGAATGCTTCAACACCGTAAGGCATAGAAACGATTGCACCTTTTTCCATTACACTTGTAATAGTTCCTTGGTGAACTGAATTCTCAGTGAAGATGGTTTCAAACACATCCCATGGATTTTCTTCCAATTGTTTGTGTCCTAAGCTCAATCTACGATTTTCACCATCTATTTCTAAAACAACAACTTCGATTTTATCACCGATTTTAGTGAATTCTGAAGGATGTTTGATTTTTTTAGACCATGATAAGTCAGAGATGTGGATTAAACCATCAACACCTTCTTCTAATTCAACAAAAATACCGAAGTTGGTAAAGTTGCGAACTGTTGCTGTGTGTTGAGATCCTTTCGTATATTTTGTAATAATCATATTCCAAGGATCAGGAGTTAATTGTTTCATACCTAATCTCATTTTGCGTTCTTCGCGATCAAGTGTTAATACAACAGCTTCTACTTCATCACCCACTTTTAAGAAATCGTGAGCAGTGCGTAAATGTTGACTCCAGCTCATTTCAGAAACGTGGATTAAACCTTCAACACCTTGTGCGATTTCAACAAAAGCACCGTAATCAGCGATTACAACTACTTTTCCTTTTACTTTATCACCAATTTTAAATCAGCTTTTAAGCTTCCCAAGGATGAGCAGATAATTGTTTTAAACCTAAAGCAATACGTTTTTTATCATCATCAAAATCTAAAATTACAACGTTAATTTTCTCGTCTAATTTCACGATTTCTTCTGGGTGGTTAATACGACCCCAAGATAAATCGGTAATGTGAATTAAACCATCAACACCACCTAAATCGATGAACACACCATAAGAAGTAATGTTTTTCACAGTACCTTCTAATACTTGTCCTTTTTCTAATTTAGAGATGATTTCTTTTTTCTGTTGTTCTAATTCCGCTTCAATTAATGCTTTGTGAGAAACTACAACGTTTTTGAATTCGTTGTTGATTTTCACAACTTTAAATTCCATTGTTTTTCCAACATAAACATCGTAATCACGGATTGGTTTCACATCAATTTGAGAACCTGGTAAGAAAGCTTCAATACCAAATACATCAACGATTAGACCACCTTTTGTACGGCATTTAACATAACCTTTGATAATTTCATCGTTATTAAGCGCTTGGTTAACACGATCCCATGATTTCATGGCGCGAGCCGTTTTATGAGATAGGATTAACTGTCCGCTTTTATCTTCTTGTGATTCAACATACACTTCAACAATATCACCGATTTTTAAATCAGGATTGTAACGAAATTCTGTTAATTGAACAACACCATCTGATTTGTAACCAATGTTTACAACAACTTCTTTGCTGTTTTTAGCTACAACTTTTCCATCAATGATTTCGTTTGCTGCAACTGATTTTAGGGTTTTTTCGTAAAGTGAATCGTATTTTTCACGATCTGCTTTCGAATAGGTTTCCCCTTTGTTTCCTACTGCATTCCAATCAAATGCTTCTAATGATACTGGTGCTTCTACTGTTTCTGCCATTTTACTTTTTCCGGTTATACATTCTCCGGAGGCTTTTTTTGTATTCAATTAATTGATTATCAATTTAATTGAAGAGGTTAGTACTACTTTTTCTTTACTACTTTTAAAAAGGGACACAAAGATAAGAAATTCTATCCTTGCTCCAAGAATAATTTTTATTTTTTTTTGCTACCGCTAAAAAGCCGATTGTGTCGCTTTAGTTAATGGCATTCAACTTTATGATTTATAGTGAGTTATAAAATATTTTGTTTTTATTGAATTTAGTCATAGCTTTGGGTATGATATTCAAAAAACAATCAAAGAATCGGTACATTTTGGTTCTTTTCTTTTCCTTTTTGCTTTCTTTGCCAAGTTGGTCACAAACAAACGATTCCGGCAAAATTGTAGCTTTTCATCCATCCGTAGGAAATGCTATTACCATTGGTGAAAAAAAGGAATATAATTTATTTAAAGAATACAATGATTCATTGTTTGAGTCAGCTCAATTAGTAAAACACCCCTCCGATTCATATTCTATTTTAATTAAAACAACTACCGGTCAATCGTTTGAAAAAACTACCGACCGTCAGGAATTAGATGCGATTTATGCTACCATAGAAAAAATAAAACCGTTCCAAAAAAGTGCCGATGATTATGTATTCGACAAAACAGAAGAGGAAGAAAGGCAAAAAAGAATCAATCGCTCTGAAAATATTCAATTTGCTGTAGAAGTTACCCTTCAAATTGTATTTGTGTTTTTAGAAATTTTAGCACAAGCTTATTAATTACTTCTCCATCAGCGATTCAAACAATAATTTCATTTTGTTCGGTATAAATACGCTGTCATCCAAAGCTTTTGTTATTTTTGCGCCCTCACAAAAATATAACAAACGATATGCATCCAGACTTTATCATTAAAAAATCAACCATTCCAGGAGCCGGAAAAGGACTTTTCACTAAAAAAGATATTAAAAAGGGTGAACGAATTGTTGAATACCTGGGTGAAATTGTTACTGAAGCGGAACTAGACCGCAGAGCTGAAAATGATATTTATGGTTACGCTTTTTATATCAGCAAAAGAAATGCGTAGATGCTTATTATACTCCAAAAGAAATTGCTCGTTATGCCAATGATGCAAAAGGCTTAACCAAAATAAAAGGTATTACAAACAACTGCTGTTATGTAGTTTATAAAAATTCAGGCTGGATTAAAGCCGAAAAGAACATCCCAAAAGGTGCTGAAATCCTCGTTGCTTATGGCGCTGAATACTGGAAAGAAATTCGTGAAAACTTAGGATTAGATAAGAAAAAGAAGACTTCCAAAAAGAAAAAGACCACGAAGAAGAAAAAATAAATAATTTTCATACATTTACGATATACTCCTTGTATCATCGAAAATGAAAAAATATTTATTCTATTTTATTATCCTTCATTTTTGCTTTGCTTTGACTATCTGTGGTATCTACTCGAATGATGCATACCTTATTACAAATCATGAATTAAAGTCATCTTGCACTTACTCATTTTATCTGAGCACCGGTGACAATCTCCAAACATATTACCAAACACTGAAAGAAAACAGAAAACCAGTGGATGATAAACTTGTTTTTGGTATTAAAATCTAAACTCTGCTAAATCTATGCGCACGAAACTAACTTTCTTGTTCCTCCTATTCATTTCATTAACATTTGCGCAACAAGCAAAGATTGATTCACTTGTAAAAGTCATTGCAACTGCAAAAGATACAACCCTTGTTAATGCCTTGAATGATATTGCTTTCAGATATGGAAAGTTAGGAGATTTTGAAAATGCACTAAAGCATTCACAACAAGCTTTAGAAAATGCGGAGAAAATAGGCAATAGAAAAGGAATGGCTACTGCTTATCGAAATTATGGGGTTATTTATAAAAACATGGCGGACTACCCAAAGTCGCTTGAATATCACAACAAAGCGTTACAAATTAGCACTGAAGACAAAGACAAAAAGAGCATCGCTGCCAGTCTAAACAACATCGCAAATATCTATTATCTCCAAAGCGATTTTGCAAAAGCGTTAGATATTCATTTTAAATCCTTAAAAATAAAAGAAGAGATTGATGATAAAAAGGGGATTGGAACAAGTTTGAACGGCATTGCAGGTATCTATTACTTGCAAGGAAATTTAGATAAAGCAATGGAGTTCTATTTAAAATCCACAAAAATAAAGGAGGAAGTAGGCGATGCCATTGGCTTAGGAATGACTTACAACAATATCGGAGGTATTTTAAAAGATAAAAAAAAATACCAGGAGGCGGACGACTATTTTCAGAAAGCATTGACGATTCAAAAGGAAGTTGGGGATATGTCGAATTACACGCAATCACTCAACAGCAGAGCGGGTAATTTTTTATTGCAGAATAAATACAATGAAGCTCGTCTTTGCTATCAAGAAGCCTTGCCAATTCAAGAAAAAAGCAAAGACAAATTTGGTGTTGCCACCACACTAAATAACCTTGGAAACATTAGTCTAGTTGAGGGTGATTTAAGTAAAGCCCAGAACTATTTGAATGAATCGTTAATATTAGCAAAAGAGGTTGGTGCAAAAGATTTACTCAAAGAATCATACCTTAACCTCACTAACCTATTTCAAAAACAAAGAAATTTCGAACAGGCATTGTATTATCAAGGACTTTATATTGCAATCAAAGATTCCATTTTCACAGAGGAGTCAACAAAAATGATGGCTGAAATGAATACGAAATACGAAACAGAAAAAAAGGAATTGCAAATTACTTCACTCGAAAAAGATAAAGCCTTATCGGAGCTGGAAATTAATAAACAAAAAAGTTTCAGATATAATTTAATGGCATTCTCTGCTTTAATTGTTGTGCTCGCTTTTGTATTGTTAATCGGATTTTACAATAAAAGAAAAGCGAACAAACAATTGGAAGCACAAAAGCTTGAGATCGAAATTCAAAAAGCAATTGTAGACGAAAAAAACAAAGACATTACGGATAGTATCAATTATGCGAAGCGTATTCAAACCGCTATATTGCCTTCAAAGGAATATATTCAAAACTATTTACCTCAATCATTTATTCTGTATCAGCCCAAAGATATTGTTAGTGGTGATTTTTACTGGTTTGCGGAAAAAAACGAGTGCTTGATTCTTGCAATTGCAGATTGCACCGGACATGGTGTACCCGGAGCTTTTATGAGTATGATTGGAAATGACATTCTAACACAAATTGTTATTGAAAAGGGTATTATCGAACCTCATACCATATTAACCCTGCTCCACGAAGGTGTAAAGAAATCTTTGAAGCAAGATAACTTGACTGGGAATACAAAAGATGGTATGGATATTTCTGTGATCATGTTCCCTAAGAATGATTTTTCAAAGCTTTATTTTTCAGGTGCATTGCGTCCTTTGTGGTTTGTTAAAAGTAATACAACTGAAATCATTGAATACAAAGGCGACAAGCATTCTATTGGTGGTGCATATTCCGATCAAAGCAGAACATTTACATTGCATGAAATTGCATTAACAAAAGGAGATACCATTTATTTAAGCTCTGATGGCTATGCTGATCAATTCGGAGGAAGTGATGGAAAGAAAATGATGACAAAAAACATGAAGAAGTTACTATCAACCTTACAATCTTCTTCGATGAAAGAGCAACAACTTAACCTTGAAACCCATTTCCATTCATGGAAAGCAAATAGAGAACAGGTAGATGATGTTTTGGTGTTTGGAGTGAGAGTATAATTATTTATACACTTCTTTTTTACAGGCTTTTAACGTATTCATCAATAAGGAAGCAATAGTCATCGGACCTACTCCATCTGGAACTGGAGTTATAAAAGAGGATTTTGCAGCAACTTCATCGTATTTTACATCTCCTAATAATTTAAAACCGCTTTTGGTTTCGGAGGATGCCACACGCGTTATTCCAACATCGATTACCACTACTCCATCTTTCACCATATCTGCTGTTACAAACTCTGCTTTTCCTAAAGCAACAATTAAAATATCAGCCTTTAATGTGAATTCCTTTAAGTTGGCAGTGCGACTATGACACATTGTTACAGTACAGTTTCCTGGATTCGTGTTTCGAGCCATTAAAATACTCATTGGCGAACCTACAATATGGCTTCTGCCAATCACCACACAGTGTTTTCCTGCTGTATCGATTTTGTAGCGCTCTAACAACTGCATAATCCCATAAGGTGTTGCCGGAAGGTAAGTGGGCCAATCCAGCGCCATCCTGCCGATGTTTTGTGGATGAAATCCATCTACATCTTTCTGAGGGGAAATCGCTTCAACAATTTTATGTTCATTGATATGTTTCGGAAGTGGCAACTGAACAATGTATCCGTCAATATCCGCATCGTTATTCAAACCTTCAACAATGTATAACAATTCTTGTTCGGTTGTTTCAGCCGACAAACGAACTAAGGTAGATTTAAAACCAATCTTTTCGCAGGCTTTTACTTTTGCACCAACATACGTTTCAGAAGCACCATCATTACCAACAAGAATCGCAGCCAAATGAGGGATTTTCCCATTGTTTGCTTTAATTGTTTTTACTTCTGCTGCAATCTCGTCTTGAATTTGCAAAGAGATTAATTTACCGTCAATTATTGTTGCCATACATTTTTATGCTAATTCGTTTTTGTCATTTAGAGCAGAGAAACTATCGCCCCATTCCTGGCATATTCTTCATTTGTTGCATCATCTTCGCCATGTTCTCTTTATTGCCCATCATCTTCATCATCTTGCGCGTATCTTCAAATTGTTTTACCAACCGGTTTACATCTTGTATCGTTGTTCCACTTCCTTTAGCAATGCGATCTCTTCGTTTGCCGGTAAGTGAATCAGGATTTTCTCTTTCATAGGGTGTCATTGAGTAAATAATGGCTTCGATGCTCACAAATGCTTTGTCATCAATATCCACATTCTTCAATGCTTTTCCAACACCTGGAATCATTCCAACCAAATCTTTGATGTTACCCATCTTTTTGATTTGATTTAATTGCGATAAGAAATCATTGAATGTAAATTGATTTTTTGCGATTTTCTTTTGAAGTTTTCTGGCTTCTTCAACATTGTACTGTTCTTGCGCACGCTCCACCAATGTAACAACGTCACCCATGCCCAAAATCCGATCAGCCATACGTTTCGGATGGAATACATCAATGGCATCCATCTTTTCGCCTGTACCAACAAATTTGATGGGCTTATTTACAACAGATAGAATTGACAATGCAGCTCCCCCGCGGGTATCACCATCTAATTTTGTAAGAACTACTCCGTCAAAATTCAATCGATCGTTAAATGTTTTGGCCGTGTTAACAGCATCTTGACCAGTCATGGAATCCACCACAAACAAAATCTCATCCGGCTTGATTGCATCTTTTACAGCTGCAATCTCATTCATCATTTGCTCATCAACAGCCAATCGACCGGCAGTATCGATAATAACAACAGAGTTGCCATTTAATTTTGCATGTGCAATTCCTTTTTGAGCAATGGAAACAGCATCTTTGTTTTCTCTATCTGAAAATACATCCACACCAATTTGTTCACCCAATACATGCAATTGGTCAATCGCAGCAGGACGATAAATATCACAGGCAACCAACAAAGGTTTTTTACCACGTTTTGTTTTTAGGTGATTTGCTAATTTTCCTGAAAAAGTAGTTTTACCAGAACCTTGCAAACCGCTCATCAATACAATCGTTGGATTGCCACCCAATTTGATGTCGGTGCTGGTTTCGCCCATCAACTTACTCAACTCATCGTGCGTAATTTTGGTGAGTAATTGTCCAGGTGAAATAGACGTTAATACATTTTGCCCAAGTGCTTTTTCTTTTACGGTATCCGTAAATTGTTTTGCAACTTTATAGTTTACATCGGCATCCAATAAGGCCTTACGAATTTCCTTAACCGTTTCCGATACATTTATCTCTGTAATTTTACCATGACCTTTTAAAACTTTAAAGGCTCTATCTAGCTTATCACTTAAATTGTCAAACATGTCATATATTTTCTAGGAAGGCAAATTTAGCAAAAAAACTCTCTTGAGAAACATCAATTTGATTTCAGCCATCTGGTAGCCATTGTGCGACCTTCAGACGAAAACAAAAAGTGTATAAAGACCGTCAGAGAATGAAGTCATATTCACAAAATCCATTGAAGGATTTGATTCAGAATAAACAATTTGACCCAAGACATTTCGGATTTCAATCTTGTCAATCTTAGTAAAGGCAGTAAACGAAAAACCTGTATTTCCGGGATTAGGAAACACAGAAATGGCTCCAATTTCATTTTCGACTATATCCATAAAACTTGCATGCAACTTCAGAACAAATACATTTTCTAGTATGCCTTGTGCATAAATGTTGTGAGTCAATGGTCCCGGATCAAAATCTACAAAGCCATCATCAAAACCTCCTGTAAAATATAAATTTCCCGAAATGTCCCGAATCAACGTACGTCCATAATTATAGGCTACAGGGTCAGATTTCAAGTGAAGTGCATTTATGAAAGCACTTGAAGTGTCCAAGGAAAGAATAAATGAATCGTAAAAGCCACCAGGCGAAATAAAAGTGCTACCCGGTCCTGGATCAAAATCCATGGTATATTGAAAAAATCCGCTTAGAATTATGCGGCTATGATCAAGCACCAAAGTACCTGGAATATCAATTCCTGTACCACCTATTCCCCTTGCCCAGATCAAATCTCCTGAAGGCTTAAATTTACATATAAAGATGTCGTTATGGATCGTTCCAGAAAAGGCTAAATTGGTAACGCCTGGACCCGGATCCATGTCCGCAATGGTATCATAGCATCCTGTGATATAAAAATTTCCGGAAGCATCGGCTATAATGTCTGCAGTCAGGTCATAAATGGATACCCTGTTTCCGATTGCTTCTGCCCAAATTAAGTTTCCGAGCGGATCCAATTTACAAATGAAGATCTGGTAGTCAGTACCAGGCCAAGACAAATTGCTGATACCAACTCCGGGATCAAAGTCACATGTCCCTCTGTACAAGCCTGTCAACAATATACTGCCCGACTGATCTAAACACAATGCTGTTGCCCAGGAGTCACAAAACGAACAACTGCTCACTCCCACAGCTTTTGCCCAAATAAGGTTTCCGGAATTGTCAAATTTGATAACAAATACTGACTGATTTACAGAATTTATAGTTGAAATTCCAGGACCTGTGTCTACATCAATTGTATCAGCAAATTGCCCAGTCAAATAAATATTCCCCATTGGATCCAGCTTACTTGTCAAAGGTATTATCCCAGAAGCGACCGAACCTTCGGTTTGTTTCGCCCAAAGCAAAGTGCCCGAAGGAGTGTATTTTGCAATATAAATATCAGCGTTGACAGGACTGGCTATAACATTGGTAACTCCTGCAGTGGGATCGAGATCAAGTGTATCCGTGAAGAATCCTGAAATTATTATGTTTCCGGACGGATCGACATTTATGGTAGTAATATTATCCTGATATTCAGGATCACCTAGCTGAAAAGCCCAGACCAAATTACCTGCAGCATCGAGCTTTCTTATATAAATATCGCTGGTGTTGTCGTGCCCGGAGTACAACAGATATGTTCCTGGACCGGGATCGACATCAGTTATACTGTCAAAAACGCCTATATTATAAACGTTTCCCGATGCATCAACTGCACTTCGGAATGAGGAGGTTTCGCTTCCAGTAGCACCAGCAGGTGCTACCCATTCGAAACTATAAGTTTGACTTTGACTTACGTAGCCTATCAATAAGGAAATAGAAAAAAGAATCGACCTAACATTCATGATGTTAAGATAAGAAATTATTTTTGGATCTTTTTACATTTCAGCAAACTCTGGCTCACTCCTATCTGGTCAATCTGCTCTACCACCTCAAAGCCAGCTTCACGAACACATTTTAAAAACACTTCGGAGTGATACATTTGTGAGTTTCCGTTTGCAATTGCGGTAAAGTATAAAGAAGTTTGTTGCAAGGAAAACGCAGCTGCTTCAAATCGCTGACGGTCCCAGAAAGGCTCTAATATATAAACATAACCATTATCGTTAATGGCTTCGTGACAGCGGTTTAAAATCGACACAATTTCTTTTTCAGAAAAACAATCTAAGAACTGGCTCATCCAAATAGCATCATAGCCTTTGGGAAGTTTTTGTGATTCGTCCATGATGTTTGTCCCATGAAATGATAAACGATCCGACAAACCATGCTTTTCAATATTGGCTTTTGCCATGTTCACTTGTCCGGGTAAATCCACAATTGTTACCTGAACATCTTTATCATATTTTGCACAAGCAATCGACCATTTACCGGTATTACCGCCAATGTCCAATAGCTTTTTTGGTTTGTTTTTGAATACCAATGGCAACACCAATGGAAAGGCATCATCTGAATAATAATGATCGAAGCCAAACCACGATTTTTGAACAACACCTGGAAGATGCGCCAAGGCTTCATAAACGGTTTTCCATTCACCAAATACTTTTAACCCTTCCGGCTTTTCATTTTTTATAGAATCTTCTAAATTATAGAGCCCTTTATAACAAACATCTTGAACAAAATCCATGTTCACACGGGTCATTTGATCATTCAAAATAAAATAACCTGTCTTGGAAATCGTATATCTGTTTTCATCATCAATCAATACCAATCCAATGCCTAGGCCTGATTCAAGTAAAACTCGAACTCCATAATGCGGTAGTTTCACTTTTTCAACCACTTCTTCAAGCGTTAGTCCAACTTTGCGAGCATCCATAATCACTTGCAAAATCCCACTATCACGCAAAACACGGCTTGCTTGAAATACCATTGGAGCATGTGCAATAAACTGCGCATATTCAATTGCTTCTAACGCTGTTTTTTTCTCTTTCTTAAAAAAGTCCATACCTCAGTTTTTCTATTTTTTTTCAAAGATAGGATTTGAATTCCAAATAGAAAATCTAAAGCGGAAATTTGTATAAATATGAGTAAATTAGGGGCATGAATAGAAGCTTGTTTATAGTGTTTTTTTTGGCGATTTCGCTTTCGGGGTTTGCTCAAAAAATAGTATTAGAAGGTACCTATCAAGGAAAAAATGTATTTGTTCAAAATCCGGAGGCGGATGAAAAAGGTAGTTTTTGCACGGAAAGGGTCATTGTTAACGGTAGCGAAATTCGCATACAAAATACAAACGCTTACGAAATCAAACTTGATTCACTCGGTTTTAAACTAGACGATACCATCAAGATTGAAATCACGCATAAAGCTGGATGCAAACCCAAAGTGATTACCCCTAATTATTCTCCCAAAGGCAATTTTGACATTGTTACGATTTCCATAGATTCCAATGGTATTCTGCACTGGATTAGTAAAAACGAAATCCATCCTTTGCCTTATACTGTTGAACAATACCGCTGGAACAAATGGGTGAAAATTGGAGAAGTTGAAGGGAAAGGTGGAATGGAAGAAAATGCCTATTCCTTCCAAACGAAGCCACATTCAAGGCAAAATAAATTTAGAGTGAAGCAAGTTGCTTCCGGAAAAACAAGATTATCAGCAACTGCTGAGTTTGAGTTTCCCGATTTGAATGTAGAAATAATTGGCGATGCACAAAAACTTGCAGATGTAATTGAGTTTAATCAAGAAACGATGTATGAACTCTATGATCGATATGGCAATCTGGTTCGAAAAGGATCTGGAAAAACAATTGAAATCAAAGGATTGGAGCGCAATTTTTACTATCTGAATTATGATAATAATTCAGCAAAAACAGTAACAAAGTTTTGGTAACTATTTTAAATCAAAAATATTAGTAATACCAATACTTCTATCAACAGTAAATCCTTCTGCATAATCAAACCCTGCATCTCTGCCAAACACAGCCATTTTTCCTTTCACCACTTCAAAGAAATTTTTAACCGAAATCGGTGATTCCGGTTCATTTGAAGTGGGATCATAAAACTGCGACTTAAATGCTTGAATGGCTTGCATCTTCTTTTCAACGAAAGCGGTTACATCTACAACAAAATCAGGTTTTAACTGACGATCTTGAATATAATGATAAACAGCTTTTGGACGCCATGCAGTTTGTTTAAAACCATCGTAGGCTGTTTCCAATTTTACTAAACCGCTATAAAAACAGGCTTCTACAACCAATTGAGATGCTCTTGCATGATCCGGATGACGATCCGAAACGGCATTACACAATACAATTTCGGGTTGATATTCTCTGATTTTTTTGACAATTGCAATTTGACTTTCTTTGTCGTTTTTGAAAAAGGCGTCTGCCATTTTTAAATTATCGCGAACAGTAATGCCCAATATTTTTGCCGCATTGGCCGCTTCTTGCAAACGCAACGGACCTGTTCCGCGAGTACCCATCTCGCCACACGTTAAATCCAAAATTCCACATTTTTTACCCAAAGCAATATGCTTTAGCAAAGTACCTGAGCAAGATAATTCTACATCATCAGGGTGAACACCAATTGCTAAAATATCTAATTTATGCAATGGAGATAAAGGTGCAAATAATGAAGAGTCGTTACTAGCAGTCATTTTTTATTTTCCGTTAATCCAGTTTACAATTTTATCATCCATTGGCTTGTCTCCAGAATAGGCAACATCTACAAGATTTCCTTTTTCATCAATCATGTATTTTTGGAAATTCCATTTTACAGATGAATCCATTTTTCCATTTAAAATTTTCGAAGTAAGCCATTTGTAAACAGCATGCATGTCATCTCCTTTTACATCAATTTTTTCCATCATCTGAAATGTAACACCATAATTTTTTGTACAAAATTCTTTGATTTCAGTGTTGGTACCAGGCTCTTGACGACCAAAATTATTTGCAGGAAATCCGATAATTACGAAATTTTTGTCTTTGCAGGCTTTGTACAATTTTTCTAAATCTTCATATTGATAAGTATAGCCGCATTTGGAGGCGGTGTTGACAATCAATACTTTTTTTCCTTTTAAATCGGAAAAATTAAATTCTTTTCCATCAATTGTTTTTGCTTTTAAGTCGTAAAAGGAAGTGGTAGTTTGTTTTATGCTGAATGCTGAAAGTGCAATAATTGCAATGAACAGGATAGAAATTCTCATTTTCATAGAAGTTATGGTTTTAAGGGTTATCAAATGTACGAAAAACAAACAGAACTTGATTTTGTTCAGAAAAATATTTATCGCAACATATTGATTTGATTGTATCTTTGATGAAAATTTAAATAAGTAATATGACGATTCAATTTTTAGGGGCCGCTCGCACTGTAACCGGTAGTAAACACTTGATTACAACAGCGGATGGAAAAAAAATATTACTTGATTGTGGCTTCTTTCAAGGCAAAGGCTCTGAAACGGATGGAATGAACCGCGAGTTTAATTTCAATCCAAGCGAAATTGATTACCTCATCCTATCTCATGCGCATATCGACCATTCTGGAAATATCCCAAACCTGGTTAAACAAGGTTTTAAAGGTCCGATTGTTTGCACAACAGCAACACAAGATCTTTGCAAAATTATGCTTACCGACAGTGCCCATATCCAGGAAAACGATGTGAAATATGTGAATAAACGCAGGATTAAACGCGGTGAAGAACCATTTAAACCGATCTATAAAGTAACAGATGTTGAAAAATGTTTGCCACTTTTTTTTGGCATCGACTATAATAAAATGTATACCGTTTATGATGGCTTGACGGTTTCTTTTACTGATTCCGGGCATATTTTGGGTAGCGGGGCTGTGAATCTCGAACTAACGGAAAATGGTGTTAAGAAGAGAATTTGCTTTACAGGTGATATCGGACGCTACAATGGTTCTATTTTAAAAGATCCACAGCCATTTCCGCAAGCGGAATATATTATCGCAGAATCCACTTATGGTGATCGATTGCATACAGATACCGCCTACAGTGAGCAACAACTATTTGATGTGATTTACAATACCTGTATCACAAAAAAAGGAAAAGTAATCATTCCTGCTTTCAGTTTGGGTAGAACGCAAGAATTGGTTTTTGCTTTGGACCAAATGGAAAAGAAAAAAATGTTACCACGCATTAACGTCTATGTGGATAGCCCTCTTTCTGTGAATGCAACGAACATCATGAGGGATCATCCGGAATGTTTTAATGCAGATATTTTGGAATACATGAAAACCGATCCCAATCCTTTTGGTTTTAACAATTTGATTTATGTTCAAGATGTGGAAGATTCGAAACGATTGAACGAGTTAAAAGAGCCTTGCATCATCATTTCAGCTTCAGGAATGGCGGATGCGGGTCGAATAAAGCACCACATCGCCAACAATGTTTCTAATCCCAAAAACACCATACTGATGGTTGGGTATGCAGAGCCGCATTCATTGGGTGGGAAGCTGAGAGCAGGTAACAAAGTGGTAAAAATATTTGGCGAAGAGCACGAAGTAAAAGCAGAAGTCATTATCATTGATTCGTATAGCGCGCATGGAGATTATAATGAAATGATTCAATATCTAGGTTGCCAGGATAAAAAGCAAATCAAAAAGTTATTTTTGGTACATGGGGAGTACGAGGTGCAATTAAATTACAAAGAAAAACTCATTGAAGCAGGATTTAAGCACATTAGCATTCCTGAACAAAATGACATTGTTGAAATCAATTAAATGTTGCTAAAACATATTCAATACCTCATTATCAAAGAGCTTAAACTCGAGCTCCGCAACAAGTATGCGCTTGGGGGAATCTTATTGTATGTGGTTTCTACCATTTTTATCAGCTATTTATCGTTTAAAAAAATTGTCACCCCAGCCACTTGGAATGCTCTTTTCTGGATAATCCTCCTCTTTGCCTCCATTAATGCAATTGCAAAAAGCTTTATCACGGAAACCAAAGGGCGTTTGCTTTATATCTATACCTTAACGAGTCCACAAGCGGTTATTTTGTCGAAAATTGCTTACAATTCACTTTTACTAATTGTTCTATCAGGCTTGTGTTTATTGGCTTACAGTCTATTTATTGGCAATATCATTCAAGATATGCCCTTGTTTTTACTTACGTTGTTATTGGGTAGCTTTGGTTTTTCATCTTTATTAACTATGGTTTCAGCCATTGCTTCAAAAGCAGGAAACAATTTTACATTGATGGCTATTTTGAGTTTCCCAATCATTATTCCTCTATTGATGGTTTTGATTAAACTATCAAAAAATGCGATTGATGGATTGGAACGCTGGGACTTGAATTATTTAACAATTCTTATGCTCCTAAATCTGATAATTATCGCATTATCTTATCTATTATTTCGTTATCTTTGGCGTGATTAAACGCAAGGGGCAAAACAAGCAAGATATCTCGACTACGCTCGATATGACAAGTAAACAGTCATTTCGACCAACGCGGAGAAATCTAAGTAACATTTGAGTAGTAAAATGAAAAAAATTGGTGGAAAATAATTGCAATTGCACTTGTGCTATACACCATCGTTGCCGGGTTTTTAATTCCTGTTCCAGCACAAGCCATCCTTCACGAAACCATTCGTAACCTGTATTTTCATGTTCCAATGTGGTTTGCCATGATGACCATCTTATTTGTTTCTGTTTGGCATAGCATCAAATATCTTAATAAATCGGATATTGTATCAGATATCATTGCAACGCAAGCGGCACATGTAGGCATGTTGGTGGGTGCACTTGGTTTGGTTACCGGATCGGTATGGGCAAAATATACTTGGGGTGCTTGGTGGGTTGCGGATACCAAACTAAACGGAGCTGCAATCACGATGCTCATCTATCTTGCTTATTTTGTTTTGAGAGGCTCATTGGATGAAGAACAAAAACGTGCTCGTATTGCTGCGGTTTACAACATTTTTGCTTATGTTTTGTTAATTGTCTTTTTGATGATATTACCACGTATGAGTGATTCACTTCATCCTGGGAATGGAGGAAATCCTGGATTTAACAAATATGATTTAGATAGCAATATGCGCATGGTATTTTACCCAGCTGTTATAGGTTGGATTTTAATTGCCGTATGGATATTTACATTAAGAGTTCGAATAGAAAAATTAAAAAGAAAAAAATTATTCAATGACTAATATTTTAAAAAAAGTAATGCTCTTCATTGCTCTGCTTTTATCAGTATCTACTGGTTTTGCACAAGAAAATGCGCCAATTGAAATGGCCACAGGATTGTATCAATCGGGGAAAATTTACGTAGTTGTAATTGTGATCTCTTTAATTTTTGTTGGCATTGCAGGATATTTAATTCTACTAGACAGAAAGATAAGTAAGTTGGAAAAAGAAAAATAAACAGAATGAAAAAAATACACATACTTGGCATTATCATTATTGCAGTTGCCATCGGAGCCATCTTCACAACATTAAACAATACCAGCACGTATGCAAGTTTTGCTGAAGCGGCAAGCGACCCGGAGAGTGAATTCCATGTGGTTGGTAAGTTAAATAAAGAAAAAGAAGCTATATACAATCCGAAAGTTGATGCAAACGTATTTACTTTTTATATGGTAGATAATAAAGGAATGGAATGTAAAGTTGTGCTGCACAAAAACAAACCGCAAGACTTTGAACGTTCGGAACAAATTGTGTTGATTGGCCAAATGAATGGGCAACAGTTTGAGGCTTCTGATATTTTAATGAAGTGTCCTTCAAAATATAATGAAGGCCAACCAACAGCAGTAAAATAATCCTTCAGTAGGCAGGGTGCAATTGATAAAACATTGCCCCTTGCCTATTGCTTATTGAATTAATTAAATTTTATGGAATACATCGGAGAGCATTTAGGAATTGGTAAAATTGGAAATCTATTTGTTATTCTTTCCTTTGTTTTTGCACTTTTAGCATGTATCTCCTATTTTTTCGCTGCTAAAGAAAACGAAGATGCGGCCTCTTGGAAAAAGATTGCACGTATCGCTTTTCGCTTACATGGTCTTTCTGTATTAGGAATTGTAAGCACCCTGTTCATCATGCTCATGAATCACTATTTTGAGTATGAATATGTATGGCACCATAGCAACAAAGAAATGCCCATGCGTTATATCCTTTCCTGCTTTTGGGAAGGACAAGAAGGAAGTTTTTTACTTTGGACTTTCTGGCATGTAGTGTTAGGATTGATACTACAGCGCACTGCAAAAAACTTCGAAGCACCCGTAATGGCTGTGATTGCTTTGGTTCAAGTTTTTTTAGCTTCCATGTTACTAGGAATCACGATTGCAGATGTTTATCATTTAGGAAGTAATCCGTTCACTGTTTTATTACGTGAACACCCTGAATATTCAAAAATTCCTCTTTTTACTGATGCCAACTATTTAGCCAATCCCGCATTTGATGGAAGAGGATTAAATCCATTATTGCAAAACTATTGGATGACGATTCACCCTCCTACTCTCTTTTTAGGTTTCGCCTTAACTGTTGTTCCATTCGCTTATGCGATTGCAGGCTTGTGGAAAAAACAATTTAACGAGTGGCTTAAACCTGCTTTACCATGGACTTTTGCCGGAGTAGCCGTTTTAGGAATCGGAATTTTAATGGGTGGTGCTTGGGCTTACGAAGCATTAAGTTTTGGTGGTTTCTGGGCATGGGATCCGGTAGAAAATGCATCTTTAGTGCCTTGGCTCACCTTAGTAGGTGCTGCTCATTTAATGCTGATTAACCGAAACAACGGTCAATCTCTCTTTACCGCTTTCTTCCTCGCTATTATTTCCTTTTTATTGATTCTGTATTCAACTTATTTAACCCGCAGTGGAATCTTAGGAGAAACCTCTGTGCATTCTTTCCCAACGGCAGGAATGGCTGGCCAGTTGCTCGTGTATATGTTCTGCTTTGTGATAATGGGGATGGTTCTATTAATAATCCGTTGGAAACATTTCCCAAAACAAACAAAAGAAGAAGGCATTTGGTCGCGTGAGTTTTGGATGTTTGTAGGTGCCATTGTTTTGTTGGTTTCTTCCTTCCAGATAATCTTCTATACATCTATTCCGGTATGGAACAAGTTATTCGGAATGAATAAAGCACCGTTAAAGGAAGTTATTAAATTCTATAACAACTGGCAACTACCATTTGCTTTTGTTGTAACGATGTTAATTGCAGTCGGACAATTTTTTAAATATAAAAACACCGATATCAAGCAATTTCTAAAAAAAATCGGGATATCATTTGTGGTTTCTTTGGCATTGACGTTTTTAATGATTTACATTTTGAATTTTAATGATCGTTATTTTTCAATTCTGCTCTTCTCCTCTATTTTTGCTGCTGTTGCCAATATCGATTATCTCTTCCGCGTTATGGGTGGGAAAGTCAAAAAAGCGGGTGCATCCATTGCGCATATCGGATTTGCATTGGTTTTGTTAGGTGCCTTAATTTCCACTTCTAAAAAAGATATTATTTCACAAAACACTTCCGGTAAGGATGTTTCTCAATTGGGTAAGTCGTATTCCAATAACGACAACATTTTACTCACCCAAGGAGATACCTTAAAAATGGGTAAATACTATGTGACCTATGTTGGCAAACGTCATGAAGGAATCAATATCTATTTTGACGTAGATTATTTTACAAAAGATGAAAACGGAAAATTGGTGAAGGAATTTTCGTTGGCTCCCTTGCTTCAAACGAACCCACGTATGGGCAATGTAGCAGAACCGGATACACGTCACTTTTTAACATACGATGTATATACGCACATTACGTTTGCGGATATGGAAACGCTTCAAGAGAAAGAGGCAAATAACAAAGACGAATATGCACAAGCCAAAAACCATACAATCAAAAAAGGCGATACACTTTTCTCTTCCAATGCGATTATTATTTTTGATTCACTATCATTGAATGTCGACAAAGCAAAATACCAGCTTAAGGAAAATGATATCGCTGTAGAAGCCCATTTTCAAGTTCTTGACATCAAAAAGAAATACAAAGCCAATCCAATTTATGTGATTCGTGATAATAGTATTCAACCCATCGAATCAAGAGTGGATGAATTGGGATTAAAATTCATGTTCTGGCAAATTAATCCGGAAGACGGAAAAATCCAAATCTCCCTACAAGAGAAAAAATCAAATGTTCGAGATTTTATCGTTATGCAAGCTATGATTTTTCCATACATCAACATTCTTTGGATTGGATGTATTGTTATGGCTATCGGGACAATACTTGCGATTTTAGAAAGAGTTAGAAAAAAATAAGCTCTATATGGAATCACCAATTAAAATATCCATCATTGGTTCAGGAAATTTAGCTACACAACTTGGCTTAGCCTTGCATAAAGAAGGGTATTTGATTTCACAAGTATTTAGTCGTAACAAAAAGAATGCGGAAGTACTTTCAAAAAAGTTAAAGGCAAAAGCAATAGTTGAGCTAAAAAAACTTTCTACCGATTCTTCCATATATATCATTTCGGTGAAAGATGATGCGATTGAATCTGTTGCAAAACAATTAAAATTAAAAGACCAGATTGTTGTTCATACTTCCGGAAGTGTTTCAATGGATGTTCTGAAAAAGACATCTAAAAATTACGGAGTTTTTTATCCATTACAGACATTTTCAAAAGAGAAACAAGCATCTTTTAAAACAATTCCCATTTGCATCGAAGCAAACAACAACACTACTTCCACTACATTGCAATACTTTGCAAGGAGTATCAGTGGCAACGTTCAAAAAGTAAATTCCGAGCAACGTAAAAAAATTCATGTAGCTGCTGTTTTTGCTTGCAATTTTACGAATCATATGTATGCAATTGCTGAACATCTTTTGGCAAAAGATAAGCTATCACTCGACTTACTAAAGCCTTTGATTGAAGAAACGGCACATAAAATAAAAAATACAAAACCTTCGAGCGCACAAACAGGCCCAGCAATCCGAAACGATAAAAAAACAATCGATGCACATTTGAAATTGTTGACAAACGAAAAGGATTTAAAAAAAATCTACGAGTTGCTAAGTAAGAGTATTATTAAAACAGTAAAATAGATTTCTCGGCTATGCTAGAAATGACAATTAATGTAGTAATTTAGTAGCGATGGAAAATTTCAAAACCAAACTTACACGTGTAAAAGCATTTATTTTTGATGTAGATGGAGTGCTTACGAACGGGTCTGTCACATTAATGCCCAGCGGAGAGCAAGTGCGTGTGATGAACATCAAAGATGGATACGCATTGCAATTGGCGGTAAAAAAAGGTTATAAGATTGCCATAATTTCCGGTGGAAAATCAGAAATGGTACGAACACGTTTAAATGGGCTTGGAATCACAGATGTCTATTTAGGAAGTCACACCAAAATTGATACGTATAAAGAATTTATTGAAATTTATAATATTCAGTCGGAAGAAATACTTTACATGGGGGATGATATTCCTGATTATGAGGTAATGAAAAAGGTAGGTGTTCCAACTTGTCCGAGCGATTCTGCACAAGAAATAAAAGACATTTCAATTTATGTTTCCGATAAAAAAGGTGGTGAAGGTGCTGTTCGGGATGTGATTGAACAAGTATTAAAAGTTCAAGATAAATGGTTGGACAAAGAAGGATTTGTTTGGTAATTCAAATTAGAAAGTCAAAAGAGGATAATTCAAAAGGTTTATGATTGCATTTCTAAAATTAATACGAATACAAAATTTACTCATCATTGCCTTTACGCAATATGTGGTGCGTTGGTGCATTATTTACCCAATCATCAAAGTAAATAGTTCCTTCTATGAATTGCAACTTTCAGAACTTAATTTTTTCTTATTAGTACTATCAACTGTGATGATTGCCGCAGCTGGTTATATTATCAACGACTATTTTGACATCAGCATCGATAAGGTAAATAAACCTGAGCGAATGGTTATTGGAAAAGGTGTAAAACGAAGAGTTGCTATTGGAGCGCATACCGTTATTAATTTTTTAGCAATTGCAATTGCACTGTATGTGGCTCATTCGATTGGGTCGTGGAGATTAGCATTGATTCATTTTGTTTGTGCAGGTGGATTATGGTTCTACTCTACTTCTTTCAAACGCCAATTCTTAATCGGGAATGTTGTTATTGCCTTATTTACAGCATTGGTGCCCTTAATCGCAGTCATCTACGAAATGATTCCCATTTATAGAGAATACCTTCCTGTGGATGAAAACTTGAGCTTCATTTCGGTTTGGGAATATACCGTTGCACTTGCCTTTTTTGCATTCATTACAACCCTTTTGCGTGAAATTATCAAAGATATTGAGGATATGGATGGAGATAACGAATATGGGTGCAAAACAATGCCGATTTTATTAGGCATAAAAACAACAAAGAACATTGCCATGTTTATTGCCTTCCTCACTATTTGTTGCCTTGTTTTTATTCAATTGGAATTTTTGAAACTCGAAGATTATATTTCATTGGTTTATTTTATTGTTGCGCTCCAACTGCCATTGTTTTTTCTTATTTACAAAATCAAAAAAGCAGGTGATAAAAAGGAATTTCGATTTGCCGGTAATCTTTCAAAATTTATAATGCTGATGGGTATTATCTACTTGCTTGTTTTTGCTTACCCTATTCTCCACGACTTCCTGCATGTCATTTAATCAACTCTCAAAATATAAAATTCTGCTGGCGTCCAAATCGCCACGCAGACAATATCTATTAAAAGAGCTTGGATTAGACTTTGAAGTGCGCACCAAAGAAGTTGACGAAAGTTTTCCTGACGAATTAAAAGCTTACGAAATTCCACTTTATCTTTGTGAAAAGAAAGCACACGCCTTTGATGAGGAATTAAACGATAACACCATTGTTATTACAGCTGACACAGTCGTTTGGCTTCCTCAAACCAATGAAGTACTCAATAAACCTGAAAATTTTGACGATGCAGTTCGGATGTTACAACTCCTTTCCGGTAAAATGCATGAAGTATATACAGGTGTTTGTTTAAAATCAAAAAAAAAAACAAAATCCTTTTATGCGTTAACAAAGGTATATTTCAAACCTTTGACGTTGGAAGAAATTGAGTTTTATATCAACAACTATAAACCTTTCGATAAAGCGGGCTCTTACGGGGCGCAGGATTGGATTGGCCTGGTTGCAGTAGAAAAAATTGAGGGTACCTATTTTAATGTCATGGGATTGCCTGTAAAGGAATTGTATGAAGAGTTGCTGAAGTTTTAATATCCATAAATGAAAATAAAACTTATTGCAATTATCGTATTCTCACTATCTTTTAGAAATGGATTCGCTCAGTTAGAAAAGACAACCACACAAGTTGGGATTTCTGTTCTTCCTATTTTAGATGTTCTTAAATTTTTTCCGGATAATGAAATTTACGGATTTGCTGTTGCTGGAAATATGGGATATTTAACAATAAATAAATTGGGTATCGGTATCCAACCTTATTATTCAAAGGTTTCTAACTCATATTCTTCATCGTGGTATGGTGGTCCAGTAAAAGAACACCAACAGATTCAACTTTATGGCTTAAATACATATTTGAGATATTACTTTGTTTCAAAAGAAAAATTTCTAACCTATGCGCAAGGTTCAGCAGGCTTTGGTAATTTTGAGCAAAAAACTAGTTATACTTCTTCTCTAACGTATATTAAAAACAGCCATGCAAATAAAGCTGTGTTTACTGCGTTGTTTGGTGTTGGTGCAAGTTATTTTGTTTCAAAAAACTTTGCTATAGAATTAAATGTCCCTTATATCTATGTGAATCAAATTTCTACTAATCCATACGACAAGGATTTTCATTCAATAGCACCCACTATCGGTTTCCAGTTTTATTGGAAATAAGATTTATTCCATTATTTTGATTAAATTAGTTCTACTTATTTTTTTAATACGTTATATCCCATGAAAACTAAAATCGGAACGAAAGAAAATCCTATGAAGTTAAAAACACCACCTTTATCTTCAGAATACACCATGCATGTGGATGAAAAGGATGGAAAGGAAATTTTAGTCTGTACAGTTGGCAAAACAGTTTTGCATTATGATATTCGTTGCCTCAATGATCTACACATTATGTTAAAAAAACATGGCGACTGGATGGAATTAGGAAGTGCAGACGAACAAAAACCTGCAAAAGAAGGAACTGTTGAAGCCTGGGGACGATCTGAAAAGAATCCTGTAAAAGGATGGTATGGTTTGAAAAAAGGACTTCGTGGTCGTTTTGGAATGTACATCCCCCCATTAATGGAAAAATTAGGAATGGCAGAGTTAACACACGAAGCCAAAGGAAACAAAATGAAAGCGAAATAAAACCGTGTGCAATTTTTTGCACACGATTTTTATTGTATCAATACGTGTTACATTATTCTATTATATTTTAACACCTACAATACAAACATCATCCATTTGAGGTTCGTCTTGTCGCCAATTCAACAACGCATATTGCAAAAACGACCGCTGCTCTGCCATTTCCATACTGTGTAAAGAAAGCAATAACTCTTTGAAACGTTTTCGATTGAATTTCTTCTTCAACTCACCTCCAAATTGATCACAATAGCCATCTGTAAAAAAATAGAACAAATCTCCTTTTTGTAGTTCTAATTTCCTTGATACAAATAGTTTTTCAACATCACCATAAAATCCAATTGGATAACGATTGGGCTCAAACTCTATTAATTCATTATCACGCAACAATAACATCGGCCGAAACGCTCCTGAATAATTCACCGTATTCTTTTCAGAATCAAAAACAGCCAAGGCCACATCCATCCCATCGTTGGTAATACTTTCGCTATTTTGTTTGTTTAAGGCAGCAAATAATTCATCATCCAACGCATATAAAATTTCAGAAGGTTCTTCTATCCCTTTTTTGATAATTACTTCTTTAAGAATTCCGTTCGCAATAAAGCTCATCAAAGCTCCAGGAACACCATGACCCGTGCAATCAACAACTGCTAAAAAGGTTTTGCTTCCCTTTTGATAACAAAAATAATAGTCGCCACTTACCACATCCTTTGGTTGATACAAAACAAATGCATCATCAAACGCATTTTTTATTCTGTTAACATCCGGCAAAATTGCTTCTTGAATGCGACTGGCATATTGAATACTATCAACAATATCTTTATTGTGTTGCTCGAGTTCTTTGTGTTTCTCTATTAATTTTTGTTCCGCTATTTTTCTGTCGGTTATATCATGACCAATGCCAACGAGCGTATTAGCCGAACCTTTAGAAGTATTCCACAAAATCCATTTATCGCCACCGGTGGCTGTTTTTAGTAATCGCTCGTAGGGCACAGACTCTTGCAAGGAATCTTGTTTTAATTGCTGAAATGTTAACGCTTTGATGTCAGCACGCTCCAACTCATCAATACGTGTTAGGTTCCACCATCCTTCACCCATGAGCTGTTCCGGTTCAAAACCTAAAATTCGTTTTGCAGAAGGACTTACATATTCAATTTTTCCATGGTGGTTAACAACAACGATTAAGCTGTTGAGCTTTGCTAATATAGCATCAGTTACGAGTGACATAATAAAAAGTATAAAAGGCAAAATGCCTGAATTAAAAACTAAAAAAGAGATTTGCTTCTAGGAAGCGACAGAGAAATTATCTGTTAACGGGAATGCGATTTAATCGCGTTTGAGTGAAGCAATAGCGCATTCCCATGGTAATGACCATCGGAATGAATAATAAAGAGGTGATGTAAAGTGCTATTGACATTTTTGTATTGATTGGGACAAATGTAGGATAATTTTATGAAATTGAAAAAAACAGCGTAATTATAAAAATATGCCATTAAAACTTACCAACAGATGCAACTTATTGCAGAATCTGAACATCCTAGTTAATAGAAAATTAACTAGACATGAAAAAAAATCTACTTCTCCTGTTTCTTGTTTGCCAAATAAGCCTTTCATACTCGCAAACAGCAGCAACCTGTAATACCTCAACTCCAATCTGCAATGGAACTGTGAATACATATCCTTCAAGCTACGGAAGTATTCCAGCAGAAGTTGGACCTAATTATGGCTGTTTAGGTTCCCAGCTAAACCCTGCTTGGTTTTATTTTAAAGTAGACTCATCCGGTAGTATTGTCATTAATATTTCTCAATTGGATACAGCAGGCGTTGGTGTTGACGTTGATTTTGTTTGTTGGGGTCCTTTTTCTTCTCCCACAACTCCTTGTTCAGGAGGTTTAACAGGAACAGCACTGGATTGTAGTTATTCAACTTCCTACACAGAGCAAGTAAATGTTGCCGGTACCGCTGGCAATTATTACATTTTAATGATTACCAATTTTTCGAATCTTCCAGCCAACGTTTCGTTTAATTTCGATTCTACCAGCACAGGAACAGTTTCTTGTGAAGAAACCTGTGTTACAAATGCATACAACAATTCTCCATTATGCGTAAATGGTACGTTACAACTATTGGCAACGAACCATTTTGGTTTAGGTAATTACAATTGGACCGGACCAAACGGTTTTGCTTCTTCACTCGAAAGTCCAACAATTTCATCTGTATCTATGCTGAATGAAGGTTGGTATACTTTAAACTACGTTCGCGATTCTACTTGCAATGTAACAGATAGCATTTGGGTAAATATTGATACCTGTGGTACACTTACCGGTCATGTTTTTGCTGACATGAATTCGAACTGCAGTTTAGATACATTGGAAAATCTTATTCCGCTCGCTCAATTGAAACTAAGTTCGGGAGGAACATTTGTTGATTATGCTTGGACTGATCCTTTTGGATACTACTATTTTGATGTATTTCCTGGAACATATACGATAGAAGTTGTTTCTTCACCTAGTTTGCCGGTAACCTGTCCCACAAGTGTTGCACACTTAACAACGGTATCCCCATCCATTATTACTACTGAGAACTTTGCTGTTGATTGTGGTGTATTTGACCTCGCCTCCACTTGGATTGGAGTTTCTGGAATTGCATTTTTCCCTGGCGCATCACACTATCTCTACCCCTCTGTTAGCTCAATTGGACCTGATTGTTCTGGCGCACCAATACCCGGAGAAATGATACTGATATTAGACCCTTTAATAACTTATACAGGACCATTTGCGTCTGCAACGCCTCCAACAACTGTTATCCCTGCACCAACAGGTGATACTTTAAAATGGTCAATTGCAGACATCACTGCTTTACCTTATTATGCGTATATGACTTATGGAATAAATTATACGACATCCAGCACGGCTACTATTGGCGACATTGTTGACATTACGTTAATTGTACTTCCTATTACTGGTGATGCAGATACAACCAACAATACTTATAATGGGCATTTTATTGTCGGTAATTCCTACGATCCTAACAACAAAGAAGTATCACCCAAAGGAACAGGTGTGAACGGTTATATTCCTGCGAATACTCCGGAACTCGACTATACTGTTAACTTCCAAAATACAGGAACTGCACCGGCTATCAATATCTATATCTTGGATACACTGGATGTGGATGTAGACATTACAACCTTGAAAATTATTTCAAGTAGTCATCCAATGACTGTTCTATTATTGCCAGGAAATGTTTTGAAATTTAATTTTAGTAATATTTTCTTATCAGACAGCACAAGCAATGAAGCAGAAAGTCATGGATATGTTCGTTATTCCATCGCTCCTGTGTCCGGATTAAGTCCAGGTGATCAAATTACAAACACTGCTTATATTTATTTTGATTTCAATTCGCCAATTGTCACCAACACTGCAATCAACACAATTGAATTCCCTTTTAGTATCAATGAATACTACGAATACCAATTGGGTGTATTTCCGAACCCAACAAGCAATAGTGTGAACATCGTTTTTGAAGACAAAATGAGTAGTGAGTTGAGTTTAAGAATAATGAATGTGGCTGGACAAGTTATCTACTTAGAAGAGACAACAGGTTTCAGTGGTAAGTTCACGAAATCAATTAATTTAAATACAGCTCCGCAAGGAATTTATTTATTGGAGATTATTACTGATAAACAAATTGTACATAAAAAGATTATCAAGAATTAATAAGAAGAAACTACTTAAATGTAAAAGCCCTGAAATTTTTATTTCAGGGCTTTTGCATAAAAAGAACAATCCGTTTTAGTTTTGCACCTTTACATTCCCAATGTTATAAGCAAAACCAACATTTATTCCGATGGCCAATAATTTTGTCTTTTGATAGTCGCTTTTTCTACCAAAAACATCTTCATAAGGTATATCTCTTAATTCCTTCGCTGTTATATCAGAGAAACCAAAATTCGCGTATGGTTGAATTTTAAGGTTTAAATTATCAGTCATTGCTGCAGCCAACCCTAAGGAAATATGACCGGACAGCGAATAAGTTTCATACATATCTTCTTTTCTTACATCATAAAGGTCTGCTTTATAGGAGTAATAAGGATTATTTTGAGACAACGTGAAAAAATAGGGATTCCCTGTTTCGTATCTTCCCATATTTTCAATACTGCCTTTCATTGTGTAATTCCCACCAATTTGAATTTGATTCACAATTCCAATATCAAAAAAGCCATAAAAGCGATTTGAATTCCCTAAAAGTAAGTGCAAAGTGATTGGAATATCTAAATAACTTAACTTATTCGTATACGTAATATCTGATGCGATCCAACTATCATAAAGATTCCCATCGCGATCTTTTTGACTGAAACTTTCAAATAATCCTTTTTGATAAATTTCTTGATTATAGGTTGAATACCCTAATCCCATTCCTATTCCAACTCGTCTTTTATATTTACTAAGCAATAAGTTAATGTTAAAACCATTTTTATCATTAATGTCTTTGTACTTATCTTCTGAAATGTTTTTATTCTTAATTTTCGTTGAAGCCGGTCCGAAGGTAAAGCTCAGTTCTTTATTTTTTTCTATTTGTGCAGTTGCTGTTATTGACAATAGGATAAAGATCTTAAGTAAAGTAATTTTTGCTTTCATGTTTTTTGTTTTGAATTATAAATAAAAAAGGGGATTCCAAAGGAATCCCCTTTAACAGGTTTCAATAGATAAGAGCTTAGCTTAATACTTTTTTTACTAAGTCTGCTGCCTCTTGCAAAGCAATCGCAGAATATACTTTTAAGCCGGAGTCGTCAATAATTTTCTTTGCTTCAACAGCATTTGTTCCTTGCAAACGAATGATGATTGGCACATTAATGTTACCCATATTTTTATACGCATCCACAATTCCTTGAGCAACTCTGTCGCAACGAACAATCCCACCAAAAATATTTACAAGAATTGCTTTCACATTCGGATCTTTTAAGATTATACGGAATGCTTGTTCAACACGTGCTGCGTTTGCGGTACCTCCAACATCTAAGAAGTTAGCAGGATCTCCACCGGACAATTTGATAATATCCATTGTTGCCATTGCTAAGCCAGCACCATTTACCATACAACCAACGTTACCATCCAGTTTTACGTAGTTTAAGTCGTGCTCACCTGCTTCTACTTCGGTTGGATCTTCTTCCGTTTTATCACGCAATGCAAGTAAATCAGGGTGACGAAAAAGTGAATTTCCATCCAATGATACTTTTGAATCAACCGCAATAATTTTATTGTCAGATGTTTTTAAAACAGGATTGATTTCAAACATGGAAGAATCTGTTGCTTCATAAGCCTTGTAAAGCGCAGCAATAAATTTTGTCATTTGTTTGAACGCTTCACCACTTAAACCTAGGTTAAAAGCAACTTTGCGGCATTGAAAATCACGCAAACCAACTTTAGGATCAATTTCTTCTTTAAAAATCAAATGAGGAGTATCGTGTGCAACGGTTTCAATATCCATTCCACCTTCTGTGGAATACATGATTGTATTTCTGCCTTTTGAACGATCTAAAAGCACACTCACATAAAATTCTTTTGTAGGTGTTTCTCCTGGATAATAAACATCCTGAGCAATCAAAACCTTGCTTACTTTTTTACCTTTTTCACCTGTTTGAAGGGTAATAAGGTTATTTCCTAAAATATTTTTAGAAATTGTTTTTACGTCATCTAAAGATTTCGCTAAAGCCACACCACGTTGTTCGGTTCCTGCAATTTTACCTTTTCCGCGACCACCAGCATGAATTTGAGATTTCACAACCCACCATCCAGTACCGGTTGTTTTTTGCAGTTCTTTTGCAGCTTCAACCGCTTGTTCAGGTGTTTCTGCCACAATACCTTCTTGTATTGCAACTCCAAAGCCTTTTAAAACAGCTTTTCCTTGATATTCATGTATGTTCATACGATAATGGTTTTAAGATTTTAATAGCTTCAAAAGTATGTTTTTTATTGATGAATATCAAATTTGTTTTATTCACATTTTAGGAACACTTTTCTCGAAAATTAATATTCTATTACATATTCTTACGCTTAAATCTTCTGTTTTTTAAGAACAAGCATTATGAAGTAGTTAAAACAAAAATCCCCCATCATTTGCATGATGAGGGATCTTTAGGTACAAAACCTTGAAAATATTATTTCTCAGCTTTTTTGTAACGTGTTCTGAATTTATCAACACGTCCAGCTGTATCTACCAATTTCACTTTTCCTGTATAGAACGGGTGTGACATGTGAGAAATCTCCAATTTTACAACCGGATACTCATTTCCGTCTTCCCATTTAATGGTCTCTTTTGTTTCAACACATGATTTTGTTAAAAAAGAGTAATCATTACTCAAATCCTTAAATACTACAAAACGGTAGTTTTCTGGGTGTATTCCTGCTTTCATTTTTATTGTTTTTTTATTTCGGACTGCAAATATAGGTATTTGTATTAAATCTGCAATTTTTTTTGAGAAATTTTAAATTAACTACCTTTGGCGACATGAAAAAGTTACTTTTAAGCTTTTAGCCCGCTTTAACAAAGCTGTTTTGCCAAAATATTACAACCGCGACCTCAAAAATCTTAAAAAGTGGGAAATGGCCCTTGTTGGTTACAAATACTGGGTAACCTGCAATTCGTTGGATTAATTATTCAATTAATTTCTGAATCCAAGCATCCTTCACACCGGCATCACGTGCAATTTTCAGCTTCTCAAGCGCTTCTTCCTTGGTTGTACATTTAAACATAAAAATATAATTGAAACTACTCGGTCCAGAGTAAACCCAATCAGCTGTTTGATAGCCTTTGGCTATAAAGCGTTTTGTTTCTGCCTCTGCCAAATCTCTATAAAAATAGGTTCCGATTACCACATAAAAACCAATCGTTGGTTTATATCCGTCTTCATCCTTAAATTCATCTTTTTTGTTGGTCACAATCAAAACACCATTTTCAACAACTTTATTTTCACTTTTCTCCCCCATTTGAGCGTTTTGATTCTCATTATTCGGAGTGTCAGTTCCTGTTTGATTGTTTACTGGCGGTTGCGGTTGTTGCTTTAACTGTTGATCCAAGCGATCACTTAATGCTTGCAATTTGGCTTGACTTTCTCTTAATTCTGTTTCAAGACTATCCATGCGTTTAACATACGCTGCATTTTCAAGTGTTTTGTCTTCTTTTACTTCTTCTTTTTTGTTTTTTCCAAACTTAAAATTCAGCATCAACTCATGCGCCATTCCAGAATATTCTCCGATATCTCCTATAATAAAATCATAGGAATAACCTACATACAATTGTTTGTGAATACAAAAACCAACATTTGCACCTACGGCATAATCACTTTTATAAGTTGCTCCTACCCAAAATTTGTCTTTCCAATCAAATGTCACATTCCCATCGTATTGGAATGGTGCATTGGGCACAAACCGAACTAATCCTTGCGGTGTGACAGATAGACCTTTTTCTTTATTGATGTCAAAGGTGTATTTTAAAGAACCCATGTAATGACGGGCTTGTGTGTAAAAACCGCGAACATTACTGGTATCGACATAATTGACTTTGTTGCCAATTATTTGAGGAACAGCAACTCCAAAATCCAACCCTTTCCATACAAAAAGAAAACCTGCATTCCCGTTAAAAACAGTTTTGTGCTGTTCATTTGTAAATAATGTCGGGTCATTTGCTGTTTCCACCAACGCTTTCGAATAATCCACCGAATGGTCAACTACTCCCAATGAAATCCCAAAGCGAAGATGCATATCATCGTTGATTGTCAAACGGTAGGAATAAGATAAGTCTCCACCGATTCTATTTGTAATTCCTTTTCTATCACTCACCAACATTGCACCCAATCCGATTTTTTTATCCATCAAACTACCATCCATTGTTGCAATATTTAATTGTGGAGCTCCACTAAAATCTGACCATTGCGCACGGCTAACAAACATTACATTTGTTGCATCACTGGCTCCCGCATATGCCGGATTATAAACCATCGGCTTATAAAAATAATGACTATACATCCCTATCTGCTGCGCATAAGAAAGCGAAGCAAACAAGAAGGACGTTAGTATTAAATTTATTTTTTTCATCTCTACTACCACTAATTTTATTTTCTTAAAATATCAACTGAACCTTTAATAACGCGTGATGGGCTATCCAAACGAATTACGTAAAAATAGGTACCATCCGGTAATTCGGAACCATTGTATGTTCCCTGCCAATCGTTTGTATACGATTTTTTAGAATAGACTTGGTTTCCGTAAATATTGTAAACAAATACTTCATTCTCCGGGAAATTTAAAATCCCTTCTACATACCAATTATCATTTACACCATCTCCGTTTGGAGTGAATAAATTAGAAACCATTCCATTGAATGATGGTTGAATAACCGTTACGGTAATGGCATCCGAATTCACACAACCATTTATGTCAGTTACTGTCAATACATAGGTTGTGGTAGTTAATGGAGTTGCAGTTGGTGAATACACTGTCGTACCGCTCAAGGTTGCTCCAGGAGTCCATATTGGCGTTCCGCTTCCTGTTCCGCTTAGCACCAAAGTTTGTCCCACGTTAATGCTGGTATCGTTTCCGGCAAAAACAGGAAATGGAGGTAAGATTGAAATTGTTGCTGATGCTGCAGTATCAATGGAACATGAACCACTTTGCACAATAGCTGTGTAGGTTGTATTTACAGTTAGTCCGCTATAAATAAGCGTAGTTGTTGTGTTTGCGACAGGCAACCAAGTTAAACCACCATCTGTTGAAGATAACCAACCCAAAACGCTTCCAATATTTCCTGATAAGATTACAGAATCTAAATTGGTTCCGGAACAAACAGTAGCGCTCGGTGAAATTGTACCTGCAACAGTATTAGGAGCCACATCCACGATTTCGATATTCGCTGTATCTGCAGGACAGCCGCCACTTTGAACAATAGCCGTATACCAAGTTGTAACAGGTAAGGCAGTATAATTTTCCGTGTTGGTTGTATTGGCAATAGGTGTCCAACTCGCCCCACCTGTAGTGGATGAAATCCACCCTGTAATAGTTCCTGAATAACCTGATAATGTAAGTGTGCCTGTTGCTGGGACACCGCAAAACACACCACCTCCAGTAATGGTTCCAGCAACGGCTGGTGGGCTTACTGTTATAATAACATCAGCTGTTGAATCGGCTGGGCAACTCCCACTTTGAACAATTGCATGATACCAAGTAGTTGTTGTTAAATTTAAGTAGGATTGTGAATTGGTTGTATTCGCAATAGGAATCCAGGTTGCACCACCAGTGGTAGAATACGACCACCCTAAAATGGTTCCAGTATATCCTGACAAAATTAAGGTACCACTATTCCCTGTTGAACATACACTTGCCGCCCCGGAAACACTTCCAGCAACAGTAGCTGGATCTATCACAAAAGAAACTTGAGAAGAAGTATCCATTGGACACATTGCTCCGTTTTGTACCACTGCCCAATACAAAGTACTAGTCGTAATGTTTAAATAACTTTCGGTGGGTGTTGTGTTTGGTATGGTTGTCCAAGTTGAACCTCCGTCTGTTGAAGATTGCCAATACAGAATATTTCCATTATAGCCGGATAATGTTAATGTTCCAGGCCCTGATCCAGCACAATATGTTCCGCCACCACTGATTGTTCCTCCAACGGATTCGGGATAAATTGTAATACATACAGTTGTTGAAGTATCAGGGGGAAATACACCATTTTGAACTACCGCCTGATAACAGGTCGTTTGTGCTAAATTAAAATAAGTTTGATTGGGCGTTGTATTCGGAATAGAGCTCCACGTTGCACCGCCATCTGTAGAGGATTGCCAATTTAAAATTGTTCCAACATACCCTGCAACACTAACAAAACCTGAGTTTGTTGTTGAGCAATACGTAGCCGCTCCGGAGGTTGTCCCACCTACAGATTGAGCATTTACTTTCGCTGTTGAAAAAGTAAAAATGGAAATCAATAAAAAGCTAAATGTAATTTGTTTCATACCGTTTTAGCAGTCAATAATAATTGCACGAAGTTAAGGTATTTTTACTTCTTGTAAAAAGAAAAATCCCCGGAGTTGCCTCAGGGGATTCTTCCTATAGTACGCTATTATTTTACAATAGTAACATGACCAATGTATTTATGTGGTTTTCCTTGATTATCTTTTAAACTCACTTTCCAAACATATACATCGATTTGAGCAACTTCTGCTCCACCATTTGCTCTTCCATCCCATCCTTTGTTATAATCATCCGTTGAATAAATCATATTTCCCCAACGATCAAAAATCATCATATTGAATGTGTTAATATCATAACCGATTCCTTGTGGTAAGAAGATATCATTCACACCATCTTCATCAGGTGTAAATGCATTTGGTGCAAAGAACACAAAATCATCAATAATTTGAATTACTTGCTGAGTGGTATCAATACAACCATATTGGTTAGTTACGATCAATGTAACTGTATTGTAACCTGCACCCTGATATGTGTAAGTAGGATGTTGTAATGAAGAAACATCAGTAGTGCTTAGCAAATCACCAAAATCCCAAGCCCAATTCGTTATTTCGGACGCCACAGTAGAAATATCTGTAAACGTTACGAGTGGTGATAAGGATGATGCTGGATTTGGAGATGCAATAAAATCAGCAGTCGGTCCAGGATATACGTTAATATAAGCTAAACTATCTATGATTGTTTCACATCCAAATGCAGTGATAATTGTTAATTCAACATCGTAAGTACCCGAATTCATATAGATATTTGTTGGATTCGCCCCTGTTGCGGTGTTTCCATCACCAAAATCCCATAAATACGTAACACCATTATTACTTGCTCCGGTAAATGCAACAGTTAATGGTTCACAACCACTTGTTGGCAAACCTTGCAATAATCCGATAGAACCTGGATTAATTGTTACAGTTGATGTATCTGACACAGGTGCAGAACAACCATCAGAAACTGTTACAATATAATTTGTGGTAACAGAACCGCTTGGTGGTGTAACAATTTGTGATTGTGTAAGCGCCCCATTGTCCCAAGAATACGTATAAGGACCACTATTACCGCCACCACCTGTAGCATAAATTGTTGCAGCATCTCCATCACAAACAGAAGTATCGCTTGCTATAACTGTTAAAGGAGGTTTAACAACAACAAACATATCAAGCGGACCGGCACTACAACCGTTTGCATCTAAAACCAACGCAGTATACATCGTAGTTGTTGTTGGCATTACCATGTGAGGTCCACCACCAGAAAAACCTGATCCGGAAGCACCAACCCAGAAGTAACTGTATGCCGGACTTCCACCCGAAGCAGTAGCATACACTTGAGTGGTGTCACCATAGCAAATTGTATCCGTTGTGCTAACAAATAATTCTAATAAAGGTGGTTCATTTACAACAACTACACCTGTTGCAGAACATCCATTATCATCAGTAACAATAACACTATATGTACCTTGTGTTAAAGAGGTTGCAACAGGATTAATCTGAGAACCCGGATTCCAATCATATGAAAGTGGCAACGTGCCTGTTCCGGCTACTGTTGTTACAGTTGCTGTACCTGTACTGCCACCAAAACATAATACAGGAGTTGAAGTAACTGTATCAATCACTGGACCAGCCAAATCGTTGATAGTATAACTTTGCGTGGTTGTACAACCATGTGTATCTGTAACAATTACACTATATGTACCAGCCAATAAACCTGTAGCTGTTTGTGTTGTTTGTAAAGCAGGGTCATTCCATTGATACACATATCCCGGAGAACCTCCTGCTGGAGTTACTAATGCAGTTGCATTCGCTTGTCCACAAGTACTAGGAACAAACGAAGATGTATCGGTCAATAATGTCGGTTGAGTTATTGTCCAGTTTTGATTGGTAGTACATCCGTTTTGATCGGTCACAGTAAGTGTGTATGTTCCCGGAGCCAATGCATTCGCTACTGGAGCTGAACCACCACTTGGTGTCCAAGCAAATAAATAAAATGGTGTTCCACCTGTTACTGTGGTTGTAATACTTCCATCATTATCACCAAAACAAGTAATATTTGTTGCTGTACTTGATGTAATCGCTAAGGTTCCAGGTTGAGAAATGATCAATGCTGAATCGACAACCATACAACCATTGGCATCCGTAGTTATCACTTCATATGTTCCAGCACATAATCCAGAGGCTGTTCCAGTTGTTTGAGAAGCTGGGTCATTCCATTGGAAAGTCAAAGCCCCTGTTCCACCAGCCGCTACAACGGTTGCTGTTCCATTACATGCTCCAAAACAACTTACGTTCGTGATACTTGAAATCGCATGATTAATTGGAGGTGGTTCTAAAATTGTAACGGATTGAGACGAAATACATCCCGCAGCATCAGTAACAGTAATCGTGTTTACTCCACCGGCTAAATTCGTTGGATTCGGATTTACTTGACCGCCTGGTGTCCATAAAACAGCGTAAGGTGTTCCCCCAACCGTAATTGAAGTCGTAGCTGCTCCATTGGTTAATCCATAGCACAATAAATCTGTATGTGATGTAATCACAACAGTTGGAGCAAGAATATCATTCACGTTAACCGTTGATGTAACCAAACAACCATTTGCATCAGTAACATCTAATAAATACGTGCCGGCTGGAACGGAATCCATACATGGAGCCATTGTTACAGCTAAATCATTCCATATATATGAATATGGTGGCAAACCACCACTAACTGTAGCGCAAGCACCACCGTTGGATTGCCCACAGTTTGAATTTGTTGGTGTGGTTGTTACAACTACCGGAGTAAAGGCTTGGGTTAATGTAACACTTCCTGTTACCGCACATCCATTTGCATCAGTAATAGTAGCTGAATTAACACCAGGACATAAATTACTAGGATTGAATATCGTTTGCATACTTGGTGTCCATAAGAATGAATATGGAGCGGTACCACCGGTAAAATTAATTACACCGGTTCCATCACAAGAACCAAAACAGTTAATATTGGTACCTGTTACTGTTGCTACCAATTGAGCAGGCTGTGTAATCGTTGCGCTAACAGTTGCAGTACAACCTCTTGCATCAGTTACGGTACAAGTATAAGAACCTGCACACAAACTAGAAGCAGTTGCCGTTGTTCCTCCACTTGGCGACCAGCTATAAGTGTATGGAGCGGTTCCACCTCCTGCAGTAACTTGTGCAAATCCAGTACAAACACCAAAGCAAGTTAAATTGCCTGATGATGAAAGTACATTTGTTAAAGGGGTTGGTTGAGTAATTAAAGCTACTCCTTGTGAAGGACAACCATTTGCATCAGCAACGGTTACTGTAAAACTTCCAGCACACAATCCTGTTGCAGTAGCCGTTGTTTGTGCTGCCGGGTTGTTCCATAAATAAGTATATGGAGGAGTACCACTGCTAACAGTAGCCGTAGCCGTTCCATTACATGCAGCATTACAAGTAACATTTACTGAAGTAATTGCTGTTGTTAATGCAGGTGGATTTACTAAGGTTACTGACGCATTTTGAATACATCCATAGGCATCTGTAACTGTAACACTGTACGTTCCAGCACCAAGTCCAGATACGGTTGAAGTAGTCGGACTACCAGGTGTTGTCCATACATAAGAGTAAGGAGTTGTTCCACCCACAGCACTTGCTGTGGCAGTACCATTTGTATTTCCAAAACAAATTGGATTGGAACTAACGGCATTGGCCACTAAAACAGTCGGCTGTGTGATAGTAATGCTTGTTGATGCAACACAACCTGCAGCATCAGTAGCCGTTACAGAATAAATACCTGCCACTAAATTGTTTGCGGTTGGGGTTGTTTGTCCATTGCTCCATAAATAAGTAAATGGGGCTGTTCCTCCGGTTACTCCTATGGTTGCATTTCCGGTATTTCCTCCGAAACAAGCAACATTGGTTGAAGAAATGATTGAGGCCGTTGGACCGGCAATGGTACCAATTGTAACAGGAACCGATGTGGTGCAAAGGTTTAAGTCAGTAATCGTAACTGTATAAGTACCAGCAAGTAATCCTGAAGCAGCTGGACCAGTTTGTCCATTTGACCAAGACCAAGAATAAGGTGCAAAACCACCCGCTCCAACAACTGATGCAGATCCATTTGGCAATCCACAGTTGGCACTGGTAGGTGTTGCAGTTATAGACAATGCTGGTGGTTGAGTAATATTTGCTGTACCTGTTACAGTACATCCTCTTGAATCAGTAACAGTAACCGTGTAAGATCCAACTGATAACGAACTAATCGAAGGTGTTGTGAAAGCTCCAGGCATCCATAAATAAGTGTATGGACCGGTTCCACCTGCAGGGGTAGCTGTGGCAGTACCTGTACTTCCACCAAAACAACTCACATTAATAAATGTTGGAGTAACAGTTAAAGGTGCAGGTTGGGTAATCGCTTGTGTTGTTGTAGCTGTACATCCATTAGCATCGGTTACAACTACGGTATATGTTCCAGGTCCTAAATTTGTTGCTGTTGCTGCTGTTCCTCCAGAGGGAGTCCAAGCATACGTAAATGCAGGAGTCACTGCACCGCCCATTGTTACTGTTGCAGTACCATTGGCTGCACCATTACAAGTTACATTCGCAAATGAACTGATAGACGCTACTCCACCTGGTGTCGAACCAACTGTAACAGGAACTGTTCGTGTACATCCTGTAGCATCTGTTATTGTACAGGTATAGGTTCCAGGAGTTAAACCGGTTGCTGTTGGCGCAGTTCCACCTGAAGGAGCCCAACTGTAGGTCAAAGGCAGAACGCCACCTGTTGGTGTTACTGTTGCTGAACCATTTGGACTAGTGCATATCGCATTGACGGAAGCCCCCGTAGCCGTAAATCCACCGACCGTTATACAAAAAGAGAACGTCTGACTACCAAACAAAGGACAATTATTGTCAGTAACGGTTACCGTGAAGCAATGTGGAACACTTCCTACATCTGCAAGGGTTGGTGTCCAAGTAAAAACACCAGTAGGACGAGATCCAGTACCAGGGTTAAAGGTTGCACCTGCAATACCTGCATTCCATGTCAATACAACATTCTGAGAAGCATTCACATCAAAAGAAGGGATGTTGAAAGTGATTGGAGCTCCCAAGCAAGCATTTAAAGTATAAACACCTGTATTATTTATTCCATTTAAGTATGGATTATTGTTTGTACAAGCAATTGTTCTAATTTGAACATCACGCATAACACTACCAACTAAAATACCACCTCTCCACTCTTTTACTAAAACTGTAAATACAGAAACTTGAATCATTGTAGGAGTTACACACATGTCACCTGTTAATGGGTTAAAGGTACATGGGGTGCAGATGTTAACGGCTGAGTAGCAGAAAATCCTGGTAAATAAGTAACATTTACCGTTGCAGTATGACGAGGTGGAATTAATGTATAAGACAATGAATCGCCATCAGGATCAATAGAACCATTATTAAAACAATATGGTTGACCAACGCAAACAAAAGGAACCGGACGATTTGTAAAGGTTGGTGAATCATTACAAGGGAATGCTAAATTGTTCAATGTCGCCTCGATGTACATGTTTTGAGCAGACGGGGAAACAATGGTACCAATAGAAGCATTTCTGCAACATAAAGAATAAGATAAAACCCAGTCTGAACAAGGAGGCAACGTAACAATACCTTTATAAATATATTCTTGTACACCCGGCAAAGATCCACCAGTACATTGGGTCGCTGAAGTCGGACAAACCGGTGTTACTTCAATTCCAGTACCGGGTACCGCATTAAGCACAAAATTTGCGTTGATTCCACAACTAACAGATCGCCTGTTAATTGAAACGGAGGTTGGAGCCGCAACTCCGGCACAATCTCGATAGAGCGCCAATGTTACTTCAAATTGATTTCCAGCCAAGCACCTGTAGGTGATATTACCACCTTGTACGTGAGATGCAGTTGCCGTAAAAGAAATGCCCAACGAGAGCACCACCATGGCAACGGTTAGTTTTAGTTTAGAGAGAGCTGTTTTTGTCATAATTTTTTAATTAAAAAAATTAATAAAAATTTAGAGTTTAGAGTAGTGATTCATTAGTTTTCGATAAATATAGTATAATGACGCACAAATACAAACAAAAGGTTGCATGAAGATTTTAGCAATATATTGTTAATATTAGGAGTCGACAGATGCCCGTAGCACACCAAACATCTATTTTTGCCGACAAATCATGGTTATTTACCTCTAAAATCCCAAAACATCTTTTATTCCTCATTAATAACTAAAAATTAGATGGCAAAAAAAATGCGCTATAACCATTGATTTGGTTAAAAAGTAGAAAAACAACCGTTCATCCTTTTTTCTATTTTTTCTCATTTTTTATTGCTTAATTAGTCGCTTAATTACAAAATCTATGAAAAAGCACCTATTAATTGTTGCTGCACTATCTTTTTGCACCAACATTTCAGCACAAAACGATAAAGAAAAGGAGAAGAAATGGGATGTTTCTAATCCCAAAGGCACCTACAAAGATTTAGAATTTTCTACCACTGAAGGTACATGGATGAGCTTAGATGTTAGTCCGGATGGGAAAAACATCGTTTTTGATTTGCTTGGTGATATCTATTTGCTTCCAATAGCAGGTGGTGAAGCGAAAGTACTCCGAAATGGATTCCCCTATGAGGTGCAACCGAGATTTAGTCCGGATGGAAAGAAAATATCCTTTACCAGTGATGCCGGTGGAGGTGATAACATCTGGACAATGAATTTGGATGGTACCAATGCAAAACAAGTAACTACTGAGAACTTCCGACTATTAAACAATGCAGTTTGGACTCCGGATGGCCAATACCTCATTGCCAGAAAACACTTCTCTTCTACTCGTTCAATGGGCGCTGGTGAAATGTGGATGTACCACGTTTCCGGTGGTGAAGGAATTCAATTGACAAAAAAGAAAAATGCACAACAAGATGCAGGTGAGCCATGCACTTCTGCCGATGGTAAGTATGTCTATTTTAGTGAAGACATGTATCCGGGTGGATTTTTTCAATATAACAAAGACCCCAACTCCCAAATTTATGTCATCAAACGTTTCGACAGATTAACCGGAGAAACGGATGTCATTACCGGTGGACCAGGCGGAGCTTGTCGTCCACAAATTTCAAAAGATGGGAAAACATTAGCCTTTGTAAGAAGAGTTCATGAAGCATCTGTATTATACCTAAGAAATTTGGAAACGGGTGAAGAATGGCCAGTATATGATAAACTAAGTAAAGATCAGCAAGAAGCTTGGGCCATTTTCGGTGTTTATCCCGGATTTAATTGGTTAGATGCTTCACACATTATCGTTTGGGCAAATGGTAAAATTATGAATGTAGATATCACAAAATCTACAGCAATCGAAATTCCATTCAATGCAATTTCAAAACATAAAATAATAGATGCTTTGAAATTCCGACAAGAAGTTGCTCCTGAAAAATTTAATGTAAAAGTTATTCGCAATGCAACCACATCACCTGATGAAAAGATCTTGGTTTTCAATTCTGTCGGGTTTTTATGGAAAAAAGATCTGCCATCTGGAACACCCAGCAGATTAAGCTCTGGGACGGATCTTGAATTTGAACCTTCATTCTCTTCGATATCAAATGAAATTGTCTACACCACATGGAATGACGACAACATGGGAGCGATCTACAAAATGAATGTAGCGGATAAAAAAGCAATTAAAATCACTTCAGAAAAAGGAATTTATAGAACTCCCCGTTTTTCTGCTGATGGAAAATATATTGTCTATCAGAAAGAAGATGGAAACGATCATATGGGCTTTACATTTTGTGTGAATCCTGGAATTTATTTGATTGAAAACAAAGTAGGTGCTGTTCCTAAGCTGCTTTCAAAAGATGGATTTGATCCGCAATTTATTGGCAGCGACCGAATTTTATTTCAGTCTTTTGAAGGGGAAGATAAAACCTATAAAAGTATTGCTATTGATGGAAAAGATATTCGCACACACTTCACATCCAAATATGCAACCTCTATTGCGGTGAGTCCAGATGGAAACTGGGTAGCTTTTATTGAACTATTCAAAGCATACGTTGCTGCATTTCCGAAAACCGGAAAGCCTTTAGAATTAAGTGCAAACATGGGATCAGTTCCTGTTACTCAAATTGCAAAAGATGCTGGATTAAATATTCATTGGAGTAAAGACAGTAAAAAAATTCATTGGACATACAGTGATGAATATTTTACAAACACACTCAAAGATCGTTTCACTTTTATGGAAGGATCGCCAGAAAAAATAGCGCCAATGGATTCTGTTGGAATTAAAATCAATCTTGAATTGCCTATGGACAAACCAAAAGGCAAGGTTGTTTTTACAAATGCACGCATCATCACCATGAAAGGAGATGAGATAATTGAAAACGGAACCATCATTGTTAATGAAAATAAAATTGAAGCGATTGGCAATGCAGCTGAAATAAAAATCCCTGCAGATGCAAAAACAATCGACTGCAAAGGAAAAACAATTATGCCTGGAATGGTTGATGTGCATTCGCATCTAAGCACTTGGCGTTTAGGACCTAGCCCACAAAAGCAATGGAGCTATTTTGCAAACGTTGCATTCGGTGTTACAACAACTCATGATCCTTCTTCTGTTTCCGAAATGTGCTTTTCACAATCAGAAATGGTGAAAGCTGGTTATATGGTTGGACCGAGAGTTTATTCAACCGGAACTATTTTATATGGAGCTGAAGGAGATTTTAAAGCCGTAATTAATAGTTTAGATGATGCACGTTCAGCCATTGCAAGAACAAAAGCATTTGGTGCGTTTTCTGTGAAAAGTTATAACCAACCACGCAGAGAACAACGCCAACAAGTGATTCAAGCAGCGCGTGATTTAAACATCATGGTTGTTCCTGAAGGAGGATCCACTTTCTTTCACAACATGAGTGAAATTTTAGATGGTCATACCGGAATCGAACACAACATTCCGGTTGCAGATTTAAGCAATGATGTTGTTAAACTTTGGAGTGCAAGTAAAACCGGCTACACTCCTACTCTAATTGTTGTTTACGGTGGAATTAATGGAGAAAATTATTGGTATCAAAAAACAAACGTTTGGGAAAACAAACGCTTGCTAAATTTCTTCCCGCGTAGCATTATTGATTCCCGTTCTCGTCACCGTACCATGATTCCTGACACAGAATATGAAGCCGGGTTCATTCAAGTTTCCAAATCCTGTAAAAAATTAACAGATGCAGGTGTGAAAGTAAATATGGGCTCACACGGACAAATACAAGGTATTGGTGCTCATTGGGAGCTTTGGATGCTGCAAATGGGATGATTAACACCTTTGCAAGCAATCAGATGTGCAACACAAAATGGAGCTGATTATATTGGTATGGGAGATCAAATCGGATCTTTAGAAATCGGAAAGTTGGCCGATTTAATTGTTATGGATAAAAACCCATTAGAAAACATTCGCAACACAGAATCCATAAAATATGTAATGGTAAATGGACGATTGTTTGATGCAGAAACCATGAATCAAATTGGAAACTATGATGTAAAACGTGGTAAATTTTATTGGGAGAATTTAAAGTCAAACAATAACTTCCCTTGGCACGAAGAAACGAATAGTTTTATGGGTGGTTGTGAGTTTGGGGATTAAATATACTTCTTAATAGTATTTACCAATACATCCAACATAATCGGTTTTGATAAATAATTATCACAACCAGCTTCCAAACACTTTTCTTTATCACCCTTCATTGCATGTGCTGTAAGTGCAATGATGGGTGTTTTTTTTAGCTTTTGTTCTGCCTCATGAAAACGGATCACTTGTGTTGCTGCCAAACCATCCAGCACGGGCATTTGAATATCCATGATAATTAATTTAATGGAGCCATCTTTCCTATAATAGTCGACTGCTTCCTGCCCATTGTTTGCTGTCAGCACTTCATATCCTGCCTTTTCTAAAATCAACTTTGTCAATCGTTGATTAATCAAATTATCTTCTACTAACAACAATTTATCTTTTACAACTATTTGTTTCTTTACTGATTTTGATTTTATCTCATTCGTTGTTGCTAAAGGTCTGTAAGGAAGCGTAAAATAGAAATTAGAACCTTTTCCTTTTGTTGATTCTACCCAGATTTTCCCTCCCATCAACTCAATTAATTTTTTTGAAATCGTCAAGCCCAATCCACTTCCGCCATGTTCACGTGTTGAAGATGCATCCGCTTGTCCGAACATTTCAAAAATTTTTATGTGATCATTTTTGTTTATCCCAATTCCGGAATCCTTTACATAGAATTCTAAGGTTTCAGAATCTTTTAAAACAACACCAAAGTGTACACTTCCATTATTTGTAAATTTTACTGCGTTACTCAATAAATTATTTAGAATTTGCTGCAAACGAGAAGAGTCAAGAAATACCTCATCTGCGATTGATTCATCGATGTTTTTTTCAATCTTAATTTCATTACCGGATTTTATTATTAAGTTTTTTAGCAATAATTCTTTATTATCTAGAATTTCAGACAAGGAAGTTGCCGATTGTTCAATAACTAATTGTCCTGCTTCAATCTTGGAAACATCTAAGATATCATTAATTAAATTCAATAATAGCTTTCCGCTATCTTTCAAGGTCTCCAGATAATCTCTATGCTCAACTGAAACATTATCCTTTAACATCAAATCAACATATCCGATAATTGCATTCATGGGAGTCCGAATTTCGTGGCTCATGTTTGCTAAAAACTCCGTTTTCGCTTTATCCGATTCCTCCGCTTTTTTTCTTGCGTTTCGCATCTCCTCTTCTACTTTTTTTCGTTCAAAAAAAGTAGGAATGTCATACGTAATTTTTCTATTAATATATTTTGAATCTGCAGCAAAGCGATTGACGTGCTCCTGAATTTTATGAGGAGGCGACATAATAAATGTGCAATGTTCATCTCCTTTTGCTTTACAAGTTACCTCAACAGCAGTAAGCGGCATTCCAAAACTTTCTTCACACCAACCGGATGAATAACCTGAATTCATTACGCATACCGGTGTTTCTGATTTTTTGCCAGAACGAATCCATGAATCTGCTTCAAAAGAAAAGGGATGTTGATAGATTAAATAATAATTTTCATCCGGTGTAGGGGAACTTTCAGGAAGAATATCTACAAATGCCCAACCGGAATAAGCAAAATGAACCGGTCCAGCAGATAATTTTTCAATAGGCTCCACCAAATTCATTTTCTGGTGAAAGTTTCTTGCATCATTCATCCCGATTACATGGGCAATATCAAACAGGAAATTTTTCCCAATTGAAATCGCTTCTTTTTCTCCTCTGTCAGAGTACAATTTTTGAATCGTATGCAAAAAATCATTTGACAAAGCGGAAGCCCTCACCAATACATAACGTTGATCATTAATTTCGATTGTTCCATGCGTAGGATCCATTTTTAAATTCCGAAAATAGTCTCCAACAATCTTTTGAGCTTCGTCAAACAGGGGCTTAATTCCTTCTGGAACATTTACCGTATTTCCTTTAGCCACAGCAGAAAAATCTCTTTTGAGCATAGCATTTTCCTGCTCCAATTTTTCAATTTTCGCTAAGAGTTCATTTATTTTTTTCGAATCGCTCATGAAATAGCCAACAGATGTATTATCAAATCGTACATGAAAATGGAAATTTGTTGATTTGGAAACTAAATTAAAACCTACCCTTCTAACTCCTTCTTCAATAAATTCAATGCCGCATTCGCAGTTTTTTGAATATTACGCTCACGGTTTGCTCCGAACAAAAACTTTTCTGAAATTATTTTAGTTGGAGTTGCAATCGCCACCCAAACTGTACCAACGGGTTTTTCTTCTGTTCCACCACCCGGACCTGCAATGCCAGATGCAGAAATGGCATAATCGGTTTGATATTTTTCACGAATAGCTTTTGCCATTTGTTCCACCACTGGCTGGGAAACAGCTCCATGTTTTAGAATAATGTCATGAGGAACGCCCAACTCTGTTTCTTTTATCTCGTAAGCATATGATATCACCGAGCCGATGTAATATTCGGAACTGCCCGCTACTTTTGTCAATAAATGAGATATGTACCCACCCGTGCAACTTTCGGCTGTAGAAATTGTTTTCTTTTTGTCGCGCAGCAACTTTCCAACCATCATCTCCAAACTTTCACGATCTTCACCATACACTTCATAGCCATAGATGTATTCAGAAATAATTGGTTTAACTGCTTCTATTTTTTGATCAACATTTTTTACTAAAATCTGCTCATCTTTCCCCTTTGTGCTTAAACGCAAACGTACCATTCCTGGTGATGGTAAGTAGGCCAATTTAATATTTACAGCAGCTAAACTATCCTCCCAATCAGAAATCAACTCTGACAATGCCGACTCCCCTATTCCTTGTGTTAAAATGGTTTTATGATAAATGGATGGAAATTGAAACCGCTCTTTTAACTTAGGCACCACCTGATCTCTCATAAGAGCTTTCATCTCATAAGGAACTCCAGGCATTGAAACGAATATTTTATTATCCACATCAAACCACATGCACGGTGCCGTTCCATTGTAGTTGTGAATAACCTCACAAATTGCAGGAACTTCCGCTTGCAACCGATTAATCGGTGTCACTTCTTTACCATAAGTTGCGAAAATATTTACCACATCTTGGTAAGCACCTTCATCAAATCGCATGGTTGTATTAAAATATTCGCATAAGGTCTTTTTAGTAATATCGTCTTTAGTAGGCCCCAATCCGCCTGTAATCAAAATAATATCCGCACGACTCTTTGCTTCATCCAATGCTTTTAAAATGTGCTCACGATCATCCGAAACAGATGAAATCTGTTTGACACTCATTCCGTTCATGTTTAACAACTGAGCAATAAATGCTGAATTGGTGTCAACAATTTGACCGATTAAAATTTCGTCACCGATGGTTATAATTTCTACTTCGTCCATTTATTTTAACACTCGTAAATTTGTATTTTTTTTGTATTCGTCTCGATCGAAATCGGGATCCGCACTATTTAATAATCTTCATTTCATTCAACAAATATCCTGCTCCGGCAAATTTATCAATCACAAAAAGCGTAAAACGAACATCTAAAACAATATTTCTAACTTGATCCGGATTGTAAATAATATCACTCATCGTACCTTCCCAGTTTCTGTCGAAGTTGGTCCCAATTAATTGTCCTTCTGCATTAAAAACCGGACTACCTGAGTTTCCACCGGTAGTATGATTGCTTGCACAGAAAGCAACAGGCAACTCCCCCTTTTTGTTCGCATATTGTCCATAATCTTTATTTTTGTACAATTCTTTCAGTTTCGGAAACACAATAAACTCATCTACAGCAGGATTTTCTTTTTCCATAACACCTTCTAATGTTGTATAATAGTTGTAATGAACCCCGTCTTTCGGATAGTAGCCATTTACTTTTCCATAGGTTACGCGCAAGGTGCTGTTCGCATCCAAATAATATTTTTTTGTAGTTACCAACTCCCGCATCGCCTTCATATACGCACGATTTAGCGTATTAATTTTAGCATCCAATTCAGTATAGGTTGGTAAAACTTCTTTTTTGTATTTCGACAAGCAACTAAACATTAGTTTGTAAGCCGGATCCTTTTCAATTTTTTTATAATTTTTATCCATATCCAGCAATGCTGCTTTTACTTTTGCTTCTGATACAAACATTGATTTGGAATACAAGTCTTTTGCATACTTTTTAAAATCGCCTTTGTACTTTTTTTGTATTTCAGCAAACACAGTCGCTTGTTGCGATTTCTCAATATTATCGATATAGGTTTTCAACATTGCTGCACAGATTTTTTCATCCGTAGCAGCATTAAAGTTTTTGTAAAATTCATTTACCTCCCCATTTATCTTATTGATGTATTTTTCAACATCTGCAGCTTTTTTCCCGCTATTCATAATCTCCATTACATCATAAAAATAAGATGCTACACCCACAATTTCAATTCCCATAATCGCTTCTGAATGGTAGTCGCGCTGTTTACTCCAAATACTGATTTCTGCATACATTTTTTCAAAATCAGAAAACAGATTTCCATATTTCCCTTTTGCATCATCATCGGTATTTACTTTCAAAAGAAAGTCTTGTTCAAAGAGTTTTTTCTTATTGATGGCATCTGCTTTTTTCAAGCCTTTCATTTCACCATCCCATTTTTTCCAGTAGTTCGCCAAACTTGCATATTTAGCAGAATACTGAATGCGGACTTTATCGTTCGCTTTCATGTCCACATCCCAAATTTCTAAACGCGTTTCACGTATTTTTACTTTCGCTGGATCACTTTCATTCATGATCATATTTACAGCATACGAACTTAAATATTCAGTTGTTCGTCCCGGAAAACCATATACCATTGTGAAATCATTTTCTTCAATTCCTTTAATCGAAATAGGAATCACATATTTCGGTTTATAAGGAACATTGTCTTTTGAATATTCAGCAGGTTTATTATCCTTATTCGCATAGATTCTAAAAATGGAAAAATCACCGGTATGTCGCGGCCACATCCAGTTGTCAGTATCACCACCAAACTTACCGATGGAAGATGGCGGTGCACCTACCAGGCGAACATCTTTAAATGTTTCCGTAACAAACATATAGTATTCATTCCCGTAAAAGAATGGACGAATGTAAGCGCCATAATGTGTGTTCGCTGTTGCTTCTTTGATGATGCTTGCAATCGCTTCATTTACTTTTTTCTCGCGGTCAGCATCGGACATGCCAGGAGTAACATTCGCTAAAACTTTGGAAGTAACATCTTCCATACGAATAATCAGCGTAGCCGTCAATCCTGGATTTGGCAACTCCTCTGATTGAGATTTTGCCCAAAAGCCATTTGTAAGCATATCGTTTTCAACGGTGCTATGTGCTTGAATTTGTCCGTATCCACAGTGGTGATTCGTAAACATCAAACCTTGGTCAGAAATAATTTCAGCAGTACATCCCCCACCAAAATGAACAATTGCATCTTTTAAACTGGATTTATTTATACTATAAATATCCTCTGCAGAGAGCTTTAAGCCCTTGCTTTGCATATCCGCTTCGTTCATAGCCTTTAGGAAAATGGGTAACCACATTCCTTCATCGGCTTTTAAAAAATTAAAAATTGAAAAATTAAAAATTAATAAAAAGAGAATTGACTTTTTCATACTTGTGCAGAACTATAAATTATTGTTTGATGATTTTTGAATATTGCGTTTCATTTGCGCTTACAATACGCAACGTGTAAATCCCTTTTGAAAGTATAGCAACACCTGACAGCGTAAAACTGTTTTTTGTATTCCCCAAAACGGATTGTTGCTGGCTAATCACTTTTTTTCCTGTAACATCAAACAGCTCTACTAACACCACCTCTTTGTTTGAAGCATAATATTCGATTGTGAAATTCGAATGGAATGGATTCGGATAAACAGTTAAACTGTTTTGATTTCCCTGAATATCGTTTACACTCAAGATAAAGCTAAGAATCGAATCTGCTTTACAGAAATTAGGGATTCCATATCCATAAATTGAATCGGGAGAAGTATATTGAGAAGCACTTTGTTCAATTGCTGAAAGCAACTGCATATTCGTAGCAGAAGGATTAGCCTGCCATAAACAAGCCACCGCACCAGCAGTAATTGGAGAAGAAAAAGAGGTGCCACTTGCTCCTGTAATACCACCGGAATTTGCAGCAATTACCGCTTGTACCCCGCGAGCACAAACATTCGGTTTTATTCTGCCATCCGATGTTAATCCGCGTGAACTGAATCCGGCAATAAATCCAGCCGAATCAACTGCTCCAACCGTTAACGCGCTATCTGCATCAGCTGGTGCCGTAATCTTAAACCATGGCGGACCGCCTGCATTACCGGCACTAGTCGTTACAAATATACCAACACTTGCGGCCCAATCTGCTGCATTTGTAATAATAGTAGTATTCCCATCCATGTCTGCATAGGTATGATCCCCAATACCACCATCAAATGTGCTGTAACCTAAAGACGAATTAATTACATCTGCTCCTACACTATCCGCAAACTCAGCACCAACCAACCAATTCACTTCTTCTTGCAATGTTTCAGTAAATGCATCTTCAGTTCTCAATAGCCAGTATTTTGCTTTGGGAGCTGTTCCTACCAATTCTCCAGGCAAATTTCCTCCCATACACGAAAGCACATTCATCCCGTGAGGAAAATCTTCAAATACCAAGGTGTCACCGGTTACAAAATCTCTACAACCCAATAATTGGTTATTGATTCTCAAACTATCAAATGCTGGTAAAATATTTGCATCAAAAAATCCTGCATCCAAAACTGCAACAGTAATCCCCTGCCCCATATATCCCATGTCGTGCATACAATCAACACCAATTTGATTTGCTTGAAAGAATGAAGGGCCGTAGTTTAAAACGGAAGAGACCGCTTTTTCCTGTGACAGATTTTCTGAAAGAGGCTGTGTTGTGCTCTCAAAATCAAACTTGGCAGACGGTTTTCTGTCTAAAGCGGGAGAAGATGTTAAGACAATTCCTGCAACACATGAAAGTTCTTTTATGGTTGAAATTTTTGTTTCGTCATTGGTTGAAATGGTAACTGCATTCATCCATTTAGAAGCGTTTAATACATTCACACCAATGTTTTTAACTTGAAGAATATAAGCCATGTTTACCGGTAAATCTTTTTCAGTAATAGCAATGTGTTGTTTTTGTCTACGCAAAATGGACTTTTTCGACAGGTATTTTTCAGGTTGAAAAATTGAAAATGGAGAATCCATTTTATCTTTAAAAACAACCACGTACGTTTTTGAAGTTTGGGCACCAGCGAATTGTAGAAACAATAAGAAGGAAAAAATTGAAATTATTTTTTTCATAAAATTATTCGATTCCGGAAGAGTTATACGTATAAGTAAATTGCGTACCGGACGTCACGCGATTTAAAATGGGGATACTAAAAAAAGCAGTAATTGAATCATTGCCAAATGGAAAGAGTGTAGAATTATACCAATCCGGGTTAGGTTGAGAATCAATATCAATAACCTGTTTATAAATTAATCCTGTGCGTTTGGCATACCATTCCACAGAATACTGTTTCCCAATAATAGAAGACTCATCTTTTTGATTAACCTGCAATACAGAATCAAAGGCGGTTCCACCAATGGTACGCGGCTGATTAATGAATGTGTACGAATAGGTTTGCTCTCCATTTATATTTTGTGCATTCCCATTCCAGGTTTTATTTTGTGAAACAGCAAAAGAAAGCTTAACAAAACGAACATTCTCTTCTACTTTCTCTGCAGTGGTAGCTGTCCTGTTTGCCGCCCACACATCCCGCAATATCCAAGGCAAAGAAGAATAAGGAATCAATTGATTGTAATAACGAACAGACCTTTCCAACCGAAGTGTTGTTCTATTTTGTCCATCCAAATAAGTTGATTGAACCTTTTCTTTCAATTGAAACTTAAAGGTATCAATCGTCAGAGGAACGTTAAAATCGTTGTAATAAAATGAATCCACATCATAAACAACATATTTTCCCACTTGATCAGGAAAATACCGATACCCCATATCAGGATCCGGGTCTTTTTCTTTTTTACAAGAAATACTTCCCGAAACGACTATCAGTAGGACAAAAAAAAGGGTAATGCTTTTTTGCATCTGTTACAATTTAATCATCAGCTAAGTTAATGATTATTGTTGGGAAAAGGAAATATTAAAAGTGACTAACAGATTGGGTGACTGAGTGACTAATTAAAAATCAAAACAGTGGTTTCTGACGCTCAATAATCCCGCCTCCAACTAAATCTTCGCCTTCATAAAATACCGCTGATTGTCCAGGTGCCACAGCAGAAACAGGATTATGGAACAATACCTTCAGCTTATCGTTTTCTTGAGATACGGAAGCCATGGAACCTGCATCTTTGTATCTGATTTTAGTTAAGAACTCGGAACTATCAGGAATACTTGCGTATTTAATCAAATTGTATTTCCCAACAATCATCTGTTGTTGTTCAAGATCTTCCTTTGTTCCCAAAATAACCGTATTTGTTTCCGGAACAATTTCCAATACATGCAATGGCTCTCCTACAGCAATTTCTAATCCTTTGCGCTGACCAATTGTATAAAATGGATACCCTTTGTGTTTCCCTAAAATGCGTCCTGTTCTGTCAACAAAATTCCCACCGGCAACCCGTTCTTCTAAACCATCTACTTTTCGTTTTAGAAACCCGCGGTAGTCGTTATCCGGTACAAAGCAGATTTCATAACTTTCACTTTTATTCGCTAAATCAACATATCCATTGTCGATTGCCATTTGCTTAATTTCTGATTTACGGAAATCCTGCAAAGGGAAAATAGTGCGCTTTAGGCTTTCTTGCGTTAATCCCCAAAGAACATACGATTGATCTTTATTGGTATCCAATCCTCTAGAAACTACAAACCGATTATTTTCTTCACGGATACGTGCATAATGACCGGTTGCAATAAACTCGCAACCTAACATATCAGCACGTTTTAGCAAGGCTTCCCATTTGATGTGTGTATTGCACAATACACAAGGGTTAGGTGTTCGTCCTGCAATATATTCCTCCACAAAATTGTCGATGATGTAGTTCCCGAATTCTTGACGAATGTCTAATATAAAATGTGGAAAACCCAGATTCACAGCCAACATGCGAGCATCGTTAATGGAATCCAGACTACAACAACCTGTTTCTTTACTTGATCCTCCTGAGGAGGCATAATCCCATGTTTTCATGGTAATCCCAACCACTTCGTATCCTTGTTCGTGTAATAACAAAGCAGCGATGGAACTATCAATTCCACCGCTCATTGCCAATAATACTTTTCCTTTTTTACTCATTTAATATTCCCCTCGATAATCATTTGAATAGGGATCTTTCAATTCAAACTGTTGTGATTTTCTTTTCTCTTCCTCTTGTTGCTCCTTTGTAATCACATCTCTATTCTTATTTTTGTCTGTTGTTTCAGTCATTTTACCAAACTGGTAGGTATCTGTACGAAGCAATGTTCCATCCTCTTTATAATATTTCCATGGACCATTTTTTAAATCATTTACATACATCCCTTCCGCGTCAATTTTGCCTGAAGCATAGTAATAGGTTACTTTTCCTGTAACTTTATTATTGGTGTATGCACCAGAATATTTTAATTGGCCACTTTCAAAGTATTTTTTGCAAGGTCCTTCCTGAACACCATTCTTCCATAAACGTTCTTCTGAAACTTGACCGTTTGTATAATACACTTTCGCAACACCATTTTTTACACCATTGAGATACACTTCATCCGACAACAATTTTCCATCTTGATCATAAAACTTCCATACGCTGTCTTTTTTCTCATTTACATATTTTCCTTCTCCGGTAAGCTTTCCTCCTGCGTCAAACATTTTTGCACGAGCCACTTTTCCATTCTGAGAAAAAACTGAAATCGACCAAGGTGTTCCAGTATCGTAATAATAAGTAAACGTTCCAACAGGTATATTGTTTACGAAATTTCCTTCGTAAATTTTCTTTTTGTCTTCATCATACTTAATCCAATGCCCTTGCTTTTTACCGGATGCATCCGTCAGATTGGGAGCCGTTTGAGCCCAGATAAGGGTTGAAAAGAGCATCCCTATCACAATTAAAAACGATTTTTTCATAGTATTCAATATTAGTTTTTAATAAAACGTAAAAATTGACAAAAGATACAAGACTTTGTCATTTTTTCAGATAACGAATCAAGTACAAAAGTACTAAAATTTAGGGTGTGGATTTCAAATATTAAGCCATAATTGAGGGAATTGAAAAAAGTGGGAATTGTTTAGCGTTTGAGCTATAAAGTCTTGAATAAATCAACCAATCCATCCACAAAACTGCTCCACAAGAAACGTTTCTTTTCTATAACGGTATTTTCGGTAAATTCTTGTTCTCGGTTATTAGAATAAAAATCTACGATGGCATTTGCAATAGAATGTGCGGATATTTCGGTAATGTAACCGACTTTATTGTGCGGAACAATTTCTGGTAACCCGCCCACATTGGTAACCAACATAGGGCGTTCATAATGATATGCAATTTGAGTTACACCACTTTGAGTAGCGGTACGATAAGGTTGTGCCACCATATCAGCAGCACAAAAATAGTAACGTACATCATCCGAATGGATGTACTCCGTTTTCAGAATGACATTCTGCTCTAAGCTATTTTTACGAATAATTTCATTGAAAGGAGCCGAGTCTTCATAATATTCCCCGGCAACAATCAGTTTAACATCCAACTTCTTCACACGTTCGTCCGCCATCGCCTCTAATAACAAGTCCAATCCTTTGTATTTTCTGATAAAACCAAAAAATAACAAATGCTTATCCTTTGGATTCAACTGCAACTTGTTCAAAGCCTCCGTCTTGCTCACTTTTTCTCCAAAAATATCATAAATGGGATGTGGCAAAAAGGCTTTTTTATCAGTAGATGTAAATTCCTTTAAGTCATTCAATACAGATTGTGACATCGCAATAAAGCCATCACATCGTTTGATAAAATACTTTGTAAACAAACGATCACCAAAACGTTTTTCATGGGGAATTACATTGTCAGTGATTGCGATCACTTTAATTGTAGTTCCTCTTTTTACAAGTCCGGCAATAGTTCCCAGGCAAGGTCCCATAAATGGAAGCCAAAATCTAAAAACAACGAAGTCCGGTTTTTGTCGCTTTATATACTTTGCAACAGCAAACCAATTAAAGGGATTGATTGAATTAATTTTTGTAACAATCCTGATGTCTTGTGGTCCTTTTCCTTTATCAAATTGGGTTTTCCCTGGAAATAAAAAATTGGGGTATTGTAAGGAAAAAGAAACAATTTTGGTATCAATCCCATCTGCATTCATTGCCCTACATAATGCTTCATTAAAATTCGCAATCCCGCCTCGCAATGGAAATGCGGGTCCGACAATGATTGCTTTTTGCTTCTGAGTTGACATTGGTTACAAAGATAATTAAAAACCCCAGCCACACTCCAAGCTGTTAAAAAAGAAGGAGCACTAAAATGAGGTGTTTTTACTACATTTGTACACCATTTAAAAATCATATCTATGAAAAAAATCATATTCCTTTTAAGCCTTGCTGTTCTTACTTGCTCTTGTGGAAGTGACACGTCCAAATCTGATGAAACTGCCAACAAAGCCATTCAGGATAGCGTTCAATTATTCCTGAACGAGTACAACTTGAAATATCAGGAATTGAGCATCATTTCAAATGAAACCGATTGGAAAGCGAATACACATATTGTAGACGGTGATACCACCAACGCAACAGCTTTAAACAAAGCGCAAGAGGCGTATGCATCGTTTACAGGCAGTAAGCACAATATTGAAATGGCTACCAAATACCTGGAGCAAAAGGATAAATTAACCCCTATTCAGGTGAAGCAATTGAAAAGCATCATGTACAAAGCGGCTAATAATCCGGAAACAATTCAGGATATTGTGAAAGAACGTATTAAAGCGGAAACCAAACAAAATGAAAATATGTTTGGCTTTGATTTTAAAATTGATGGAAAATCTGTTTCTACAAATGATATTGATGCTATCTTATCCCATGAAACCAACATGACTAAGCGCCTTAAAGCTTGGGAAGCAAGTAAAGAAGTTGGTAAAGGTTTAAAAACCGGATTGGTAAACTTACGCGATTTGCGCAACAAAACAGTTCAAGGCTTAGGGTATAAAGACTATTTCGAATATCAAGTTTCAGACTATGGCATGACCACGCAAGAAATGATTGAGATGTTGCAAAAATTTAATAAGGAATTGTATCCGCTTTACAGAGAATTACATACTTACGCGCGTTACGAATACGCTAAAAAATATGGGGTAAAAGAAGTACCGGATTTATTGCCTGCACAATGGTTGCCGAATCGTTGGGGACAAGATTGGGGAAGTTTAGTGGATGTAAAAGGAATTAACTTGGACAGTGCATTAAAAACAAAAGACGCTGAATGGATTGTGAAACAAGGTGAACGTTTTTATGTAAGTATAGGTTTCCCTGAATTACCGAAATCCTTCTGGGAAAAATCAGACCTCTACCCTGCTCCGAAAGATGCAACGTACAAGAAGAACAATCATGCTTCAGCTTGGCACATGAATTACGACAAAGATGTTCGTTGCTTGATGAGTGCTGTACCAACAAGTGAATGGTATGAGACTTCACATCACGAATTAGGTCATATCTATTACTATTTATCATATAGCAATCCTGAAGTGCCGAACTTATTGCGTGAAGGAGCAAACCGAGCTTACCACGAAGCGTTGGGAAGTTTAATGGGAATGGCAGCGATGCAAAAACCATTTATGGAAAACTTAAATTTGATTCCTAAAAATTCAAAATCAGATGAGATGCAAACACTTCTAAAAGAAGCATTGAACTACGTTGTGTTTATTCCATTCAGCACCGGAACAATGAGTATGTTCGAACATGATATTTACGCAAATAACTTGCCTGCCGATCAATTTAACAAACGTTGGTGGGAATTAGCAGCACAGTATCAAGGAATTGCTCCTCCAACAAACCGCGGAGAAGAATTTTGTGATGCAGCAACAAAAACGCATATTAACAATGATGCTGCACAGTATTATGATTATGCATTATCGTATGTATTATTATTCCAAGTGCATGATCATATTTCAAAAAACATTTTACACCAAGATCCACATGCCACCAACTATTATGGCAACAAAGAAGTTGGAAAATTTATCGGAGAAATGATGAAACCGGGTGCAAGTGCAGATTGGAGACAATTGTTAAAAGATAAAACAGGAAGTGAATTGAGTGCGAAAGCAATGTTGGATTACTTCACTCCTTTGATGGGATACTTGCAAGAAGTAAATAAAGGAAGAAAATATACGTTGCCGGAGTTAAAGTAAAATTAAGGTCATACCTTTTTAGAACGTCATTGCGAGACACGAAACAATCTTGCTGCAAAAACAGTGAGATTGCCAAATCCCGATAGCTATTGAGATCAGAACTCGCAATGACGTTCATATTATACTGTTTTTTTCTTTGCCAAATGAATTACGTCTCACAACTACTACAAGAACATTCGCGACAAAACACCGATCGCATTGCAATAGCAATTGGAAATGACTCCGAAGAGTTTGCCAAGATAATTGATATCATTTATCATGCAGAACCACCCTTGCCTCAACGTGCCGCTTGGCTATTAGCAACGGTAAATAAAAACATCCGGAATTACTAAAACCCTATCTTTCAAAGTTTATTAACGATATTCAGAAATTTGAATTGGATGCTGTTAGACGAAATATGTCTGTGGTTTTAGCAAGTCACGAAATCCCTAAAAAACTTCAAGGAAAATTAATCACTGTTTGTTTTGATTTAATGCTATCCCCTACCGAAAAGGTAGTAATGAAAGTCCATGCCATGCAATGCATTGCTAATATTGCAAAAGAACATCGAGAATTGATTCCGGAATTAAAATCAGCGATTGAAGATCAGTTACCGAAAACAACTGCGGCATTTGCTGCCAGAGCGAAGATGGTGATAAAAAAATTGAAATGATTATTTTGTTCTCCAATAAGAAACAAAGAAAATCAACAATCCCACCAAGCCCATCGCAAATGTAAAAAATGTTTGTCCGGCATGAATCAATGTTGCTAAGTCTTTGCCCCAAGTTTCAGATAAGCCATACAACACTACGACACTTGTGACTAAAAAATGATAGGCGCCCATGCCACCGCCTTGAATCGGAACAGAGCGACCTATGGTGCCAATCGTTAAAATAGATAAACAGGCTCCCCAAGTAAGAACACTCGTTTCTTCAAAAACAAAAAACCAGAAATAGGTCATTAGATAATAACAAACCCAAATCAGAAATGTATAGAGAATAAATAGCTTTTTCTGTTTCAATTTTGCGACACTAGCAACTCCTTCCTTCAATCCTTCTACAAATTTCACAATCAATTTTGGTGAACGTTCACGAATGTATTTTCGAAAGTAAATAAACAATGCTCCAGCCATAAGCAAAACAGCAACAGCAGCAACTATTGCCACGATGTTTCCGTTGACTATTTTCAGAATAATTTTATCATATATCGGATGAAAAACATTAGTTTTTACAAACTCCATTATCTGATCGAATTGTAAAACAAGGGTTAGTCCTAAAAGAATAAGTAAACTTAAGATATCAATAATGCGTTCAATGATAACAGTTCCGAGTAGCTGCATAAAAGGGATGTCATGTTGTTTCTTAACCGACAAACAGCGTGTCACTTCACCTAAACGTGGAACAACAAAACTTACAAAATAGCTAATGGACAAGGCTGAAAATGCATTCAGGAATTTGGTTTCATAACCGATGGAACGGATTAACATTTGCCAACGAAGTGTACGAATAACATACACCATAACAGAAACAAACATAACGACATAAAACCAAGAAAAATTTCCATTCGCAACTTTCGCTTTTAATCCTTCGAAATCAAGGGTATTAAAAAAGAGAACACAAAGGTAGATACCGACTGCAAGAAGGAGAATGTATTGGAAAACTTGAAATGCTTTAGACTTCACAGCGGATGATTTGTGCGTAAAAATAGGAATTATTTCTAATCTTACGATGCGTCATTGCGAGGAACGAAGCAATCATTTAGGGTGATCAACATTATGAGGAGATTGCTTCGTTCCTCGCAATGACGTCCAAAACAAACATTTATTTTACTAACACAAACTCCTTCTTCCCATACGACTTCCCATTTACCAATATTTCAACGGCATGTTTCCCTGGATAATGTTTGCGGGTGGTGAAATCCATAAAACGATGTGATTTAGTAATGGAGACGGTCTGCTTTGCTTTTAAATCCAAATCTTTCAACTTAAATACTTTCGGAGCCAGCTCCCCGGATTTTTTTTGATAATGAATGGCATAATCAATTACCAGTTTCTGGGATTTAGTTTTTTCAGATGTTATGTCGAATGAAAATGAAAAACTCTCACCCATCTTAATCTTCAATTTTCCAATTTTCCAATTTTCAATTTTCACTTTCGGAGATTTTTCATAATCAAAAACTGCTAATGAGCGTTGATCACCTTTCTTAATCAACGAGCGACTCGCATGCTTTACAATCCAAGCGGTATCCTCATTTTTCCTATCCCACGAGTTCACCACCTTTAACATCCAATCCGGATTGATGCGGGAGAAATCGTTTAAATGATTCGCAACCGATTTTTTTACATACAATTCGTTATCAGCCTTTAGCATATCCAAAATTGGAAGTGTATGATTTGGATTTTTAGCAATGGCGTCAAGATTGAACGACCATGGTAATCGTGGGCGACTACCTTCGCTTGCTAATCGTCTTACATGATGGTTTTTGTCGCCTGCCCACTTTTTCATTATGGCTAATGTTTTATCTAAGTCGCGTTTTAAAAATTCACGAATAGCGAATTCAGAAGACCCAAATTGGGTAAAATATTTTAAGGCTTCCATGGATGTTTTAAAGTCGTGGTGACCATATTGACCAACAAAATCAGGAAAAAGCAAAGCAGTATAACTTCTTTGAAATTCAGGAACAACTTTATAAAGTGTATCGATGGATTTTTTATAATCATCCGGAAGATGTTTTTTCAAAACAACGGAAGTGTTGCGCATCCGCTGATTTAAAGACAAAGCGTCCATGTCTTTTGTCACATCCTTTACAAATTTTTCAGGATGGATGTTTTTGTCTGCTTTATTCAATTCATGCGCTAATCGCTCATAGAATTTTTTTGAGAACATGTCTTTGAGTGCGTCTGCCATAAGAAAGTTAGAAGGTTTTACGATGTTCCGAAGGAATCCCTTCGGGAGAAAGTTCAAAGTTAGAAAAATACGCTACACCTAGTCACTTAGTTACATAGTTACCTAGTCACCTTTAAGCGTTATACAACTCCATCACGGTAATTTCTGGCATAATCCCAACTCTGCCCGGATAGCCTAAAAATCCTAACCCACGATTCACATACAAATGTTGATTATCTTTCGAGTACAATCCTGCCCATTGCTTGTAAACAAATTGTGAAGGGCTCCATTTAATCAATCCCGGAATTTCAATTCCGAATTGAAAACCGTGAGTATGCCCGCTGAACGTGATGTCCACGTCTTTAAACTCTTCCGTTACCTGCATGTTCCAATGAGAAGGATCGTGTGATAACAACAATTTAACAGGATATTTTTCTGTTCCAGTATGTGCTTTTTCATGTCACCATATTTCGGGAAGTTTAAATTCCCACCCCAATTTTCAATTCCAATCAACGCAATTTCGGCATCTCCTTTCTTCAAAGGCACATGTTCATTCATCAATAAATTCCAACCCATTGCAGCATGCGTCTTTTTTAAATTCTCTAAATTCTGATTTTTTGCAGCCTGACTTTCCCAAGTAATATAATCACCATAATCGTGATTGCCGAGAGTGCTGAAAACACCCATGGGTGCTTGAATTTTTTTCAACACATCCACAAAAGGTAAGACCTCACTCGTTTCGTTGTTGACTAAATCACCGGTAAAAAAGATGATATCCGCATTTTGCTCCATAATAAGTTTTACAGCTGATTCCAGTGGAGAAGCGGATACAAAACTACCCGAATGGATATCAGAAATCTGAACGATTTTTAAACCATTAAATTCAGAAGGTAAATTCGGCAACACTACTTTTACTTTGTGAATTTTATAATCAAAAGCACCTTTCACCATTCCATAAATGAAGCTGGCAAATGGCAGAGCAGCCATCCCAACAGCAACGATGTTTAGGAAACGTAAACGGGAAATGGCGTGCGGATTTACTTCTAATTCATTGGAAACGATTTCTGCAGGTTTAACCAGATAGCTGGCTATCCAACGGAACAAGCGGATAATATCATCTAATAAAATAAAGGTCGTACCAATCAACTTCGAAATCAAAACCATTACGACAAACGCAAAAACATAAATTCTGAAATATTGAGGCAAGTCGTTGAATGAAATAACAGCAGGAACGGAAAACAGTAAAAAGGTGATGATGGTAAAGCTCCAGTAAATGTAAAAAACCAGGTTCCTTTTAAAATCAGAACTGTTTGCCAATATTGTTTTTATGGATTGATAGAAATAGAGATCGAATAAAAACAATGCGATACCTATAATAAGAATTCGTAACCCTGCATTCATACTATTAATAATTAGTGAGTAAAACTATGGAAACATTTTTCGATTTCAAAGTTTCCGTAAAGCAATTTAACATATATTTGCATTCATAATAGTGAAGACGATTGAGATAGAACAATACTTTAACTTAGTTGTTTAAAAACATCATTTAATAAACAGATGCAGGTAGAAGAAAATTAATCCTATGACAGAAGCAAAAGCAGCACCCATAAAATTCACATCCTACCAAGTATTAGTAATTACACTTTTAGCATTAACACAATTTACTGTTGTGCTCGATTTTATGGTTATGTCGCCTTTGGGTGATATGCTCATGAAGCAGATGGATTTAACCACAACCCAATTCGGTATTTCCGTTGGAGCCTATGCTATCAGCGCTTTCCTTTCAGGAATATTAACCGCAGGATTTGCTGATCGGTTCGATAGAAAAAAGCTACTCTTGTTTTTTTACATGGGATTCATTTTAGGCACCTTGTTTTGTGGATTATCATCAAATTATATCATGCTATTGGCAGCACGCATCATTACCGGATTATTTGGTGGAGTGATTGGTTCTATCTCTATGGCAATTGTTGCAGATCTTTTTCCAATTCAACAACGTGGACGTGTAATGGGTTTTATGCAAATGGGATTTGGTGCTAGTCAGGTATTGGGTATTCCAATCAGTTTGTACCTTTCTAATCATTGGGGTTGGGAAAGTCCATTTTTTATGATTGTTGGAATGGCAACACTTGTGTTAGTTATACTTGTTTTAAAACTACAACCGATCACTGCACATTTGGATGGTAAATCAGAAAACAATGCCTTTCAACATTTGTGGAACACCATCAAAAACCGAAATTATAGAATTGGTTTCTTAACAACAGCTCTGCTTTCCTTAGGAGGATTTATGATGATGCCTTGGGGAAGTGCATTTGCGATAAACAATTTAAAAGTAACCAACGAACAACTTCCCATCTTATTTATGGTTGCAGGTATCGCTACCTTGTTAATTATGCCGATAATTGGAAAAATGAGTGATAAACTCAACAAGATGACCATCTTCACGTTTGCATCCATCTGGATGATTCTTGTAGTTGTGATTTATACCAACATGGGACCAACATCTTTGTGGCTTGTTATTATCGTAAACATCACCATGATGATTGGTATTATGGGACGCATGGTTCCATCCATGGCATTGGTAACAGCTCTTCCCGAAATGCACGACCGTGGTGCATTTATGAGCATCAATTCTTCTCTGCAACAATTGGCTGGTGGCATTGCTTCTATCATTGGCGGATTGATTGTAGTGCAACAAACGAAAACCAGTCCGCTCGAACATTATAACACTTTAGGTTATGTTGTTGTAGTTTTTGCTGTGCTGAACATCTTTATGCTTCAGAGGGTTAGTAAGTTGGCGAAGGTGAAATAAGTTTGGTCTATTTGATAAAAGCTTACCTATCTTGATTTACTAACTCTTGATTTTTTGAAATAAAGCAAGAACAAAGTGAAACGAAAATGAGAAAAAGACTCCTTCATGCATAAATATTGAAATTGTTCTGCTTCTCGTTTGCGTTCGTTTTTCCAAAGATTCTGACAAATATTTTGATGTGCAATTAAAAAGTCAGATACGATCATTTGTTTCCTTCCATTTTAGTTTATTTTTGTATATGCGACTTTAAAAAATATTAAACTCAACCTAAAGATCTTTTTTATGATGAAAACAACTATTAAAAATCTCATGAGTTTGGCGGCATTTATAGGTTTTACACTTACTACCTATGCGCAAACACAAAAAGGATTAGCTATTAATGGCGAAGCTGTTGATGACAATTCAGGATGGTCAGTCAGCATGCCAGATGCAAATACTATTGCCATTGGAGCGATGAACAATGATGGTTCAGGAACTAATGCAGGCCATGTAAGAGTTTTTTTATGGAATGGCTCTGCGTGGGTTCAAAAAGGCAGTGATATTGATGGAGAGGCTGCCAACGATGCTTCCGGCTTTTATGTTAACATGCCAGATGCCAATACAGTTGCCATTGGAGCCTCGGGTAATGATGGTTCGGGAACCAATGCAGGTCATGTAAGAATCTTCACATGGAGTGGCACAGCTTGGGTGCAAAAAGGAAGTGATATTAATGGGGAAGCGGCCAATGATAGCTTTGGCTATTCTTTAAACATGCCCGATGCAAATACAATTGCTATTGGTGCTACAGAAAATGATGCTGCTGGTACCAATGCAGGACATGTGCGAATTTTTTCTTGGAGTGGTTCAACCTGGGTTCAAAAAGGTATTGATATAGATGGTGAAGCTTCCGATGATAATTTTGGACGATCAGTGAGCATGCCCGATGCAAATACCGTTGCTATTGGTGCTTTGTACAATGATGGCGCAGGAACAGATGCAGGCCATGTAAGAATATTTACCTGGAGTGGTTCTTCTTGGATTCAGAAAGGGATTGACATTGATGGAGAAGCTGCTGGTGATTTTTCAGGGGTTGCTGTTAGCATGCCTGATGCTAATACTTTAGCTGTTGGAGCAAGTGATAATGATGGTTCAGGTGCAAGCGCAGGTCACGCAAGAATCTTCACCTGGAGTGGTTCTGCTTGGATTCAAAAAGGAAATGATATTGATGGAGAAGCTCCCGGTGATTTATCAGGACGTATCGTAAGTATGCCCGATGCAAACACTATTGCTATTGGTGCATATGCAAATGACGGAATCGGCACATCTGCAGGCCATGCACGAATTTATGGATGGAACTCAACAGCTTGGGTGCAAATCGGGATGGATATTGATGGTTTAACTGCGGGTGATTTAGCAGGCCGATCAGTGAGCATGCCCGATGCGAATACTTTGGCTGTTGGATCGCCCTACTTTGATATTCCAGGAGCAAATGCAGGGCAGGCAAGAATTTTTTCTCTACCCACCCTTGGAGTAAACGAAACCTCATTCACTTCCTTAGTCAGCATATATCCAAATCCTACGAGCGGTGAACTGCAAATAACTAGCAAAAACTTTGGTACTGCACTGCAAGCTATTTATTTATATAACGTGTTAGGCGAAGAAGTATATTCTACAACGGTACCAACCAACTCCATAAAACTTGATTTGAGCCATTACACCAAGGGTGTTTATTTGGTTACTATCATTACAAATCATGAACGAATAACACAACGCATTTTGGTGAATTAATAAATTTTTCTTTGCCAGAAAAAGCAGCGACATTCCGCTGCTTTTTTTTTTCAATTTTCAGGTGTAAAAAAAACACAACACGACCTCTACGTTAATTTTTTTTACGAACATCCTGTGTGTTCTATTGTTAGAATATTACACATAAATAAACATATTGAAATGGAATCAAAATAGATAATAGGATACAATCGCTATAGCTTAAAACCCCAACCAACTTCCCTTTACACCTTTTTCAGAAAACTCAATAGCGGGTGCCGGAATTTTCAAATAACCGATTGAATAAAATACCGTATTCAGGAATTTCGATTTTGTTTTTATTCGAGTTAAGTCTACATCCAACGATAAATAGTATTGGCGGTAACGATCGTGACGAATTTGAAAACCATCGGCATCGGTATACGGAGGATTAAAATCTCCACCTGTCATTCCGTTTGCACCATAACCAACTGCCACATTTAGCCATTTAGGAAATTTCGTTTCTTTGCGCATGAACGAAGCGAGATTCACCGAAAGCCAATACGTTTGTCCGTTATAATCTTTTAAAATATTTTCTTGCAAATTCTTGCCCAACACATTCGGGCGAAATTTTGAATATTCGCTTTGCATAAACGAGAATTTCAATACAATGCGCTGTTCATCCCACGCCAATTCTTGTCCAATGCACAACAACGAACCAGCAGTATTTGAAGCAAAATCGCCCCATGAAAATCCCCACTCGGAAGAATATCCATCCAATACTTCGATTGTACTTTGATAAACAGAGCCTAACATTCCACCATACCAAATGGCTTTTTTGCGTTTTACACCACTCCATTTATAAAGTTGAGTTCCAACTCTTCCGATGTAATAAGATGTTGTTACATGTCCTACTTTATCCATTTGCAACCATTCTCTGGTATCGTCAAAAGAATGCATGGATGAACGCGGATAGTCTTTGTACCATAATTCATTTAAGCCAATGAGTGAGCCAGTGTATAATATTGTTTCTGCGCCTGCCACAAGAACAAAACGCTTTTTCGAAAAAGGTTGAATCGAATTTGAATCTGCCGCATAATTTACCGTTCTCGCTCCATGAATGGGTGGAAGTACCTTCGTACTATCTTGCGCAGTTTGTCCGACTGAATTACGATAAGCAACTGAAAGAGTAAGTAATAAAAGATATTTAATAGTAAATCGCACGAATAAAGATAAGAAAGATTTTCTTTCAGTTCGTCATTGCGAGGAACGAAGCAATCTATCATGATGTGAAGATAAGTCCTATTTGAAACACAGATTGCTTCGTTCCTCGCAATGACGCTCCATAATACCCATAACTCAAAAGATAATTTAGACTATTAGCTAGGATCCCCCTTGTCGTGGCAAGTAATTACGGTTGGCATAGTGGAACCGCTCGAGAGAAAATTATTCCTGTCGAAAATAACTCAAAGCAGATAAATCCACCAAGTGCACATCTTTATAATAGAAATTTAAGATCTCTTTATACGAATAATTTAAACCGGCCATACGCATGGCTCCCTCCTGACACAAACCAACTCCATGCCCATAACCTCGTCCATTAAACACAACCGTTTCGCCTTGTTGTTCTACGGAAAAGTAGGTTGATTTCAGTTGGAAGTCCGCACGAATTACTTTCAATGGAATTTTTAAATCTTTATCTGTAAAATAAATCGCTCTTCCATTCGGTTGCGAAAAAGTGGTTGCATTGTTTAACTTCAAACTATCGTCTACCGGATATTTATGTTTTAATTGTAAGTATGCTTTCCAATCTTCCAAGGGAATACTGCGTTTCCAATGCGCATGGGTTTGCGACATACAAAATGTATCCTTCACCGATTTTAAGTACGAGGTTGACATTGCCCAAACATCTTGTGAAGCCACGGTTTGTCCGCCACAATTGGAATGAAAGGCAGCTGTAATTAAATTTAAATCATTGTCCACTACAACTAAACCTTTTGTATCGTTCACTCCTTTTTGAATGTCTGCATCGGTTGTACGGCTCAAATAAGCTTGACAATGCACATCGTCACATACCTGAAAGCCTTCCGGGACATGGCGAGTGATGTGTGCCAATAAATAGGTTCTGCATAAAATCGATTGCAACTTATAATATTCTAAACTGGTTCGTTTTCCGGATTCTGACTCCACTACTCCACCAATGTATTTTTCAATGTCTACTTTGTTGATGAGCAAAAACTGCTTTTTATCAGACGTTAAGTGAATGGTTACATCATCTTCATAGGTTCGTACTTTTCCCTCCGGAACAACGGATTTAATTTTAAATGCACCACCAGGTTGTTTCGAAAGCATTTTGAGGGAAGCATATTTACCGATGGTATGTTCAAATGTTTTTAAAATAATGGAATCCTTTTCGATGGTGAGTTGAAAAATTCCAGGAGTATCACTATTTAAAAGCAATACGCCATCACCATAAACATCATAGGTACCGTTTATTGGAGAAAAGATAAAGGATTGAATCACTTTGGTGGTCAGGATTCGAACATTAATTACAGCCGCATGCGTAGAGATAAAAACAGAAAAGCAAGAAAGGAATAAAAGTAGTTTTTTCATTTGCATTACTGTTTCAAATAATTGATCATCAACTGCGCTGTTTTTTGTGATGCACCCAAACCGCCTAATTTGGTTTTTAGTTCGGCATAATCAGCCAGAAGTTTGTTTCGTGTTTCGGGTATTAGAAGTTTATCCAATTCCAATTTCAAATTTTGTTCATTCAAATCGTCTTGAATCAACTCTCGAACAATCTCTTTGTCCATAATGAGGTTCACCAAGGAAATGTATTTTACTTTTATCAATTGTTTGGCAATTATATATGAGATTTTTCCGGCAATGTAACACACCACTTCAGGTACGCCAAACAAAGCAGTTTCAAGGGTTGCTGTTCCTGAAGCCACCAATGCTGCTTCAGATTTTTGAAGCAATTGATAGGTTTTTCCAAAAACAATTTTCACATCCTTATCCGGAAAAAAGGTTTGATAATATTCCGGAGTTTGCGAAGGAGCGCCCGCCACCACAAATTGGTAGTTCGGATAAAATTTTCGCATCGATAACATCAAAGGTAATAATGTAGAAATTTCTTGTTTCCTACTTCCCGGTAAAATCGCAATAATCGGTTTATCGGTCACAATTCCCAATTCGCTTGATTCACTCGAATAATTATCTACAGCGTCCAACAAAGGATGTCCAACAAAATCAACAGGGTAATCAAAACGGCTGTAAAATTCTTTTTCGAAGGGAAGAATCACAAACATTTTGTCTACAATCTTTTTGATTTTATGTACACGTGATTGTTTCCAAGCCCAAATTTGTGGAGAGATATAATAAAACACTTTAATATTGTTTGCTTTTGCAAACTCCGCAATGCGCAGATTGAATCCGGGATAATCCACAAGGATTAATACATCCGGACGATGTTCTAAGATATCTTTTTTACATAAATCAATATTTTTAAAGATGGTGCGAATATTCATCAGGACTTCTGTAAATCCCATGAACGCTAAATCGCGGTAATGTTTCACAATTTCGCCACCTTGCTTTTGCATTAAATCGCCTCCCCAACAACGAAACTGAGCAGCTGTATCCAACACTTTTAAGGATTTCATTAAATTGGAAGCATGTAAATCCCCTGACGCTTCGCCTGCTATGATGTAGTAGTTCATTTATCCGATGCGTAAGTAGTTGGTAAAAAAGGTCAAGCAAAAAATAATACCGGCCCAAGCCAATGTAGAAATCAAAACACCTTTTAAACCATTGTATTTATCTCTGCGTTGATATACATAAAAAGGTATTAAGTTCGCAGCGATGCACAAGCTCACATTTATTTTTTTGATTCCGGAATCGTACACGAAAAAATAATAGATCGTGTAAACGATGATGGGTGTTAAGATGCCCAACACCAACCCTACCCATGTTTGATTCCAATTAAAATTTTTCATTTTATTTAATTTAAAGTTTCCACTTTTCAATTTCTTTAATCGAATGGTGTGCGGTCATATCAAACTGAGTAGGAACAATCGAAACGTATTGATTTTCCAATGCCCATACGTCCGTATCTTTTTTCCCTTTATCATAGTTATCAAATCGGCCGGTGAGCCAAAAATAGGTTTTCCCGCTAGGATCTTTTCGTTCGTCCAGCTCTTCAATCCAGTTTGCTCGTGCTTGTCGGCATACTTTTATTCCTTTAATCAAATCGTATTTTACTTTCGGAATATTTACGTTTAAACAAACACCTTTAGGCATTCCATTTTCAAGGACTTGATTTACGATTGTTTTTACAATCTTTTTTGCGGCTGTAAAATCAGCATCAATGGATTCATTCAGCAATGAAAAACCTACTGAAGGAACGCCTTCAATAGCACCTTCAACAGCAGCCGACATTGTTCCGGAATAAATAACGTTGATGGACATATTTGATCCATGGTTGATTCCTGACACCACTATATCCGGTTTGCGTTTTAAAATTTTATTGATGGCAATTTTGACACAATCTACTGGAGTACCGGTACAGCTGTACTCTTCTTTTACACCGTAAATATTTACTTTGTGAATGCGCAAGGTGGCATTGATGGTAATTGCATGCCCCATGCCTGATTGTGGCTTGTCGGGTGCCACCACCACCACATCACCGATGGTCTTCACCACTTCAATTAAGGAAGCAATTCCTGGAGCAGTAATACCATCATCGTTGGTAACGAGTATTAAAGGACGTTTTGTTTTCATTCCTACAAAATTACTGAGTAATCTTAAATTTGTTGGGGTTCAAACAACAATGCATTCACAATTAATTGTTGATAAAACAGACAAAAATTATCTGAAATCAGATGGTAAGTTCCTAATTTTACTTGCAGATGAAAACAATTGTTGTTATTGGCGGTGGCTGGAGCGGAACATTCACAGCAATACAATTGCTTGAGAGGAGCAAAACGGTTCGGGTGAAAATTATTCATTCAGGGCCTCCACTCGGTTTGGGAATTGCATACAGCACCAACGAATCGGAGCATCTGTTAAATGTTCCTGCAGGACGAATGAGTGCATTTAAAAATAAGCCCAACCACTTTTCTGATTGGTTGATCTCAAAAGGCTATTCAACAAATCCGACCAATGAATTTGTCCCACGCAAAGTATATGGAAACTACCTGCTCGAACTCGTTGAAAAATATCAAAGCAACCAACAACTGGAAGTGATTGATGCCAGAGCAATCGACATACAAAAATCAAAGAATCACTATGAGATTCTATTAAACACCAACAATTCGGTTTTTGCGGATAAAATCGTTTTAGCATTGGGAAATTTTCTTCCCGCTTCTCCCAAATTAAAGTCGCCTGCTTTTTATAAAAGCAATCGTTATTTTCAAAATCCGTGGACAAACGATTATCTAAATAACATAGCTACTGATAAAAATATATTGCTGATTGGCACAGGATTAACAATGGTTGATTGTATTTTAAGTTTAAAGAAAATCGATTTCCAAAAAACAATCTATGTTGTTTCACCGAGAGGCTACACTCCTGTTGCTCATGGCCCTCTTGAAACCTATCCTGATTTCTATTCGGAGTTAGAAAATAAGTCATTACTCGACATCTACAAAACGATTCGAAAACATATCCGCAAAGCAGCCAAAGAGAATATTACCTGGAGAGCGGTGATCGATTCTTTACGTCCGAATGCTCAGCAGATCTGGCTGCATTTATCAGAGAAAGATAAACAACAGTTTATTTCACACTTGCGACATATCTGGGGTGTTGTGCGCCACCGCTTGCCTATTAAAACATATGAGGAGATGAATCAACTCCAAACATCCGGACAAATGGAGGTGATAGGAGGACGAATTGACAATCTGCAGGAACAAAGCGGGAATATTTCAGTAACCATTCAATTGAGAAAGCAGTCGGTTATTCGTGAATTAAATGTGGGAACAGTTGTGAATTGTACAGGTCCGCAAACGAATTACAACGATTTGCAAGATCAGCTAATCATGAATTTATTGAGCAAAAAAATGATTCTTTCAGATCCATTAAAAATGGGTATACAAGCAACAATCAATGGTGAAGTTTTACAAAACAACCAAGAAGTCTCTAAAGATTTGTATGCCCTTGGCTCCATGCTTCGTGGCTTATTTTGGGAAACAACAGCCATTCCGGATATTCGAATACAAACAGAACATATTGCCAAACAAATTATTAATTCTATTAAATAGAAATCCGTAATTTTGTTGCGCAATGAAAAACTTTAACATTCCCGATTTTTATAAAAGTCCTGTTATTTCAAAAGTAAAAGAGATTCGTAAAATAAACGATCCACGTAAAAAGGATTTTACCCCTACCCTTTTGGATTTTGGTCCGGTGCGTTTTCACATTGCTCGACATTTTGGTTTTTGTTATGGTGTTGAAAATGCGATTGAAATTTCTTACAAAGCCATTGAAGAAAATCCCGATAAAAAAATATACTTATTGAGTCAAATGATTCATAACCCGGATGTAAACAACGATTTATTAAACCGTGGAGTGAAATTTTTGATGGATACCTCCGGCAATCAAATTATTCCTTTCGATGCGTTAAATGCGAGCGACATTGTGATTATTCCTGCCTTTGGAACCACATTAACGATTGAAAAGGAATTAAACCGATTAGGCATCGAAGTCCGAAAATACGATACCACTTGTCCATTTGTAGAACGTGTGTGGAAAAAGTCGGAGAAATTAGGCGAGGATAAATACAGTATTATTATTCACGGTAAATTTAACCATGAAGAAACCAGAGCAACATATTCACGAAGTGAACAAAATGCTCCTTCTATCATCGTAAAAGACATCGTTGAATCCAGAGTGCTTGGAGAATATATTTTAGGAAATATTGACATCGATGCATTTAATAAGGTATTCAAAGGCAAACACTCTGACAATTTTGACCCAACAAAACATCTTGAACGCGTAGGTGTAATCAATCAAACAACCATGTTGGCAACCGAAACACAAGAAATTGCCGATTATTTTAAAAGCATTATGGTCCAGAAGTTTGGAGATGCCGACTTAAAGAATCATTTTGCGGATACACGAGACACACTGTGTTATGCAACCAACGAAAATCAAGAAGCAACCTATGGTTTGTTAAAAAATAAGGCCGACATTGCAATTGTTGTTGGTGGATACAACAGCTCCAACACTTCACACATTGTGGAATTATGTGAAGAAAAACTTCCAACGTATTTTATTTCTTCTGCAAAAGAAATCGTTTCTATAAATGAAATCCACCATTTCGATTTTTCACATCAGAAACACTTGCACAGCCTTGATTTTATTCCGGAGAAGAATGTCATTGATATCATCCTTACGAGTGGTGCCTCCTGCCCTGACTCGATTGTGGATGAAGTTTTACAGAAGATTATTTCGTATTTCCCATCTGCTAAAAAAATAGATGAAGTGATTGGTGGCTTGAACTAAACTGATTATTTACAACCAATAAAAAAAGGCGTTCCATTTCTAGAACGCCGTTTGTTTTTGATTACAAAACTTTTATTTGGTAATCACCAATTTTCTCACAATCACTTCCCCATCCACAGCAATTTTGCATGTATAGATACCTGCGTCTAAAGAAGCAACGTTAATAGAAAACTTACCTGAATTTGACTGCATATTAGCAGAAGTAACCGTTACCAATTTACCTTGTACATCATACAACTGATAGAATAGATTTTTCACATTGAATGGAATATCATAATTGATTGTCGCCATTGTCGATGAAGGATTCGGATAAAAGTCACCGAAATAATTATTCATTGCATTTTCAGTGATACTTGCACCTGAAACAATAATCTTTTCGATTCCAATATTGATCATCAAATCCTCTGTTTCACGGTAGCGGTATGGCGCCCATGTATTGCTGATAATTTCAAACGTACGGAAAGAGAAAGGAGGAACTTGATTTTGTCCTAAGGTCAATGCATCACCATTCATCACCCATGCCACATATACCCCACCGGAGTTAATGGTCAATGCAGTCGGTAAAGGAATTGTATTCCATGTAGAAGTGAATACAGATGTTGAAGGAATATAGATAGAATCCAATTGAGTTCCAGCAGCACCGGAAGCAACATTATCATCATAAATCACCATCGAATATCCTACAGACATTGGATTGGCAACAATATATGCATACATTTCTGTAAGTTTTACGGGATAGCAAGGAGGAACAAAATAGATGGCAGCACCACCTTCACCACCGGTCCAGTTTAAGCCGCCCAATCCAGCTTCCACATTGTTATCATATGATAAACGAATTGCAGTGGTTGTGGTATCAATTACCACAATTTCCTGAACTTTCTGATCATTACTAGGAGTTGCATCTCCCGGTAATTGTGTATTTGTTAAAAATCGAAATGTTCCTGCAGTTGTCGGATTGAATAAATTCGTCATGGTCATGTTCTCTGTTTGTCCCGGAGTAGACGCCAAGCTCATTTTATTGTCCGACACAATGGTTGATCCAACGGAATTTAACACACGAGAGAACACATTGTAAGAAGGCAAATTTTGATTTCCTGTATTTTTGATGCTGGTTGTCATCGTAAACGGCAATCCATTTCGCGAACGGAAAACACCACCTGTTTCGGTATTGTCATTATAAGTGGTAGATGCATCATTAACCACATAAGTCGTATTACTTGGATACATGTATTTGATTGCATAATTAACAGGAGGAAAAACATTCAACGAATGTTGCAAACCAATGTTTCCTGAATTGTTTTCGATACCGATTACCACATTCGTTCCGGCAGCAGGAAAGCCGGTTTGTGTTTTGTATTGGTAGGTAATTGAACTATCCACCGCACTTAAAATGATTTGAAACTCATTGTTGCCTGAACCAGCAGGAATTGCCGCATCATAAAAAGGAACATTCAACCAAGAAACAATTAATGTGTCTTGAGCAGGATTCGTGTATCGCCAGCACTCAGCAGTATTCGAAATATCAAATAATAAATCACATGCCATTGCAGCTAAGAAATTTTGTGTACCTGCAGTATTTGGAATCATACCAAAAGGAGCGGAAATTTGTCCGTTTGTAAAACCGATATATCCATTAGAGCCAACCCAAAATTGAGAAACATCGTACCAATAGTAGTGAAAAGGAAAACCAATTGGGAATGAACCAACAGTATTATCATCCGCCAAAAAGCGTACTTCTTGAGCACCAACCAAAGGAAGTATATCAATCCAGTTGTAAACCGGTCCAAGCGTATCATTGCTGTCGCGCCAAATGTAACCATAAGCATCTGGTCCACCCATTGTTTGTGCCGACAATGTGTTTATTCCTAAAATGCATGCAAAAAGTAGTGTAGCTATTTTTTTCATTTTGATGTATTTTTTGAGTTTTAATTTCGTTAAACAAATATATCAAAATTTGGCTAAAATGGAAGAGAATAATCATCCATATTAAAAGAATATAATTCGTACTTTTAAAAGATGAAAACACGGCTGTTTTTCTTATTTCTTTTCCTTCAACTGTCGCTTTTAGCACAGAAGAATTGCACAATAGAAAACAACAGTTTTAAAGCCGGAGAACAATTCAATTATAAAATATTCTACAATTGGGGAGCCATCTGGATGGAAGCCGGTGAAGCGAGTTTCAGTGTTTTCCTAAATAAAATGAACGGCAAAAATGTGTATCATTTTGTAGGGTTAGGAGCAACTTATCCAAAGTATGATTGGTTTTATAAAGTCCGCGATAAATATGAATCGTATACGGATACTGCAACATTAAAACCATTGCGCTTTATTCGCGATGCCAAAGAAGGTGGAAGTTATACCTATGATGATTATGTGTTTAACCAGAAAAAAAACAAGGTATATACCTCTTCCAAGCGCAATCGAAAGCCGTCAAAATTAGATTCAATTAGTGTTAATGCTTGCACCAATGATGTGATGACGGCCATATTTTATGCACGTTGTTTGGATTTTTCAAAATACAAACCCAAAGATACCATCCCGATTACGTTTGTTTTAGATGGAGAAGTGTTCCCTTCTTATATTCGCTATCTTGGAAAAGAAACAATAAAATCGGAATTGCTTGGCACTGTTCGATGCATCAAATTTAGTCCGAAGTTAATTGAAGGAACGATTTTTAAAGGTGGTGAAGGCATGGTGGTTTGGGTGACCGATGATGAAAACAAAATGCCAGTTTATGTAGAAACCCCAATTGTTGTAGGAACAATAAAAGTACGACTGTTTAAATACGAAGGATTAAAGAATCCTATAAACTGCATTGTACCAAAATAAAAACAGCTCTTATCCGAAGATGAAGAGCTGTTTTAGAAATTGTTTAGAGAGACAATTTTTACTTTACAATGAGTTTTTGATGAAATACTTTATCATTAGCCGAAGCGGAAATCAAATAGATGCCGGAATTTAAACGATGACCATCTGAAGTAATGGTGAATAAGAAACCATCGTTTTCCATTAATTCTACTTTCGAGTAGATTTCACGACCTAGCATATCATAAACTACCACCAATAAATTTTCAGCCTTAAAACCTTGTAAACTTACATAGGTGTCAGCATCACTTTGGTTTGGATTAGGAAAAACTTTAAAGTCAGCACTTTCTGCAGGGATTTGACTCTTTTGTGCAGCAGCAGTTTGAGCAATCATAAAAAATGAAATACAAAAGCCGATAATGGATATTTTTCTGAATGCGTTCATGTATACTTTTTTAATATTGGTTTAACAAATAGAGTTTAATTTTTTTACAAAAGCAAAACACTGAGGACGAACTTATTAACACCTGAATGTGCGATTACACTAACATTTTACTACGAAATAGCACTTTTTATCGATGAATACATTTTATGCTACTATTAACAGCAAAAAAAGAGGGGGATCCGACAAAAAGGTACATTTGCAATGCATAATCTGAAAATCGTTGGAAAGCCACACATTTGAATATTTAGGTGAACTAGTAGCATTAGGAACCACACTTTCCTGGAGCATAGGTATATTTCCATTTACCGAAGCGGCCCGCAGGATGGGGCCAAATGCTGTCAATCACATTCGCCTTGTATTTGCAGTCATCTTTTTAACTATTATCTCTCTAATTGTTTTACCCATATCCTTCTCCGATTTATTTACAAGCCCTTTGCCACAGCATTGGCTCTGGTTTGGAGCATCCGGGTTAATCGGATTAGCGCTGGGTGATTATTTCGGGTTTACCTCTTTTGTTATTTTGGGAACCCGCATCGGAAGTATCTTTACAACCCTTGCTCCTGCAGCCGCATTGTTATCCGCATTTTTCCTAATTGGTGAACGCATCAACTTTATTGGAATCATTGGCATTCTCATCACCATTGCCGGAGTTGTATGGTTAATCCTGAACAGAGGCGGAAAAGAACCCATGCAGAATCATGCAATTGGCTCTGTCAAGAAAGGCATTTTGTTTGCGATTTTATCAGCGGTTTGTCAGGGTGTCGGACTAGTACTTGCTAACAAAGGATTTGAATCACAGATAAATGGACACGATTTACCTTTTTTTCAAGCCACTTGGATTCGTATGATCATTGCTGCTTCGATTATGTATTTGATTACCATCGTAAGAGGCAAGTTTAAAGAAACCACTCAACCCGTTTTAGAAAATAAAAACAACGGAGTTGTTTTTGCTTTAGGAGGAACGATCTTCGGTCCTGTTATTGGAGTAAGCACATCTATGTTGGCGGTTTCTTTACTCCACAACAAACCATCCGTAGCCCAAACCATATTTGCTTTAGTGCCGGTTTTTGTATTGCCCCTCTCCTATTTGTTTTACAGAGAAAAAATAACCCTAAAATCAATTATTGCGGCATTGATTGCGATTGCAGGTGTGATGGTGTTGATTTGGAGAGAGCATTTTTAATTTTTCAGTCTTCAATTTTTATTGGAGGTGTGTCTACAATATTGGGATAACTAAAATGTTTAATTGGAATTGAAATTGTTTGAAAGCCCATACCACCCAACATGATAGGAATAACTTCCAAATCAATGTTAATTGAAACGCTGTTTTCTAAAATCAATTCTTTCAAAGCAAGTGTATAATCGACTGATTTCACTTCCATACGGAGCTTCGTATTTTTTTAGTATCCACATTAAACTTGTATTCACCTAAACTATCCGTTTCAACCATTGCAATTAATGAATCTCCCTCCAATAATGAAACTGTAACAAAAGGCATTACTTCCTTTGTTTCCTTATCTGCAACTACACCACAAATTTCAATCATATTGGTATCTGAAACAATTTTGAAAAAATTATTTTTTAAATGAGAAAAAACTGTTGCTTTTGATGATTGTATAGAAAATAAACTTGTTCCAAAACAAACAATTACTGCAAGACAGAATCGCTTAGTATAAGAGACGTGAGCTCGTTCAATTTGTGAATCTACATATTGTTTGTGTAATTGCATTCCTGTTAATCTTCCGCATAAGCTGCCGTTACTTTCAGAATAAGCTTGCCTAATTTGATCAAAAGAAGAATTAGAAAAATCATGTACCTGCTTTTGACAAGAATTACAAAAACGACCCTTTTCGGAAAAATGCATCGTCTCCCAGACTTGGCTACAAGGCTCTTTAATTGAAAGAAATTTCTGATGAATCATATCAATAAATTTACGGATATTTGTGTTATCATAACAAGGACTTTATGTTATCAAAAAAATAAATATGGACGCCACAAACGACTTAAAAAAATATTTCAATTCCAAAGAATACGCAACTACCATTGTTGGTAACACCCAAGATGGTGTCACCATGCCTGTAACAAATGAAGATAAAATTTCTGCACTGATCTCGTTACTGACCGATCCTGCAAATAAAGAAATAAAAGAAGAGGCTTTGCTTACATTAAAAAAAGAAAAAGGTGGTGATACTTTGCTATTAGCAATTGCCAGTCCGAAAGCCAAAGATGTTCGCCACCTCCTTGTTGCAGCATGCTGGGAATCGGAAATTAATTTTAGTAAATACTTGCCCTTTTTTATTTTATTGGCATTGGATGAAAACTACCTTATCTCATTAGAAGCAATTACCACCATTGAAAATATGGAAGGGCCATTTACAGAGACGGATGTGAACGCTGCGATAAAAAAAGTTAAAGACTTCAAGAAAAATATTACTTCTGAAAGACAAGTACTATTGAATGATTTAGTGGATACCTTGACAAGCTTTTTGACTGAGAAAGAGTAACAATAGTGAATACGAAATCACACTGCTAAAAGCAATGTGATTCATATTCCACCACTACTTTTTATAATACTTCATTGCCTCCGGCAAAAATGCTTTAATATCTGCTATACGAGTCGCATCACTCGGATGAGTGCTTAAAATTTCCGGTGGTTTATTTCCTCCGCTTGCTTGTTCCATGCGCTCCCAAAAGGCAATCGCTTCCGAAGGGTCATAACCTGCAATCGCCATAAAAACCAAGCCCATTTTATCCGCTTCACTTTCATGTGTGCGGGAATATTTTAACATTCCCAACTGAGAAGTAACACCATACGATTGTAAAAATAAATTTTGAGTTAATTGTGGTTTTTGCGAAAGAGCAACAGACAAAGCCGCACCACCCGCTTGTACTAATAAACCTTGGCTCATACGTTCGTTCCCATGGCGGGCTACTGCATGTGCAATTTCGTGTCCCATTACGCAAGCCAATCCGGCTTCAGTTTGTGTTACAGGAAGTAACCCAGAATACACAACCACCTTTCCGCCCGGCATACACCAAGCATTCACTGTATTTTCATTTACCATGTGAAACTCCCATTGATAGCCTTCTAATCGGCTGGATAAACCTTTATCTGCCATAAATTTCTCGACTGCCTTTTGCATGTTCACACCAATGCGTGAAACCATTTTTGCATTCGCATCGGTTTCAGCTACAGCAGGATTTTTTGATAAAAACTCAGCATAACTTGTCAAACTCATCCCAATCATTTCCGATTCGGATATCAAACTCATTTGCTTTCGTCCGGTAATAGGTACTTTCTGACAAGCAATAATCACAATGGCCAATGCGCCAACCGCTAATACAATTTTCTTTTTCATAACTATTTTTTTATTCAATCTCCGCAGTAATTCCTCTTTCAAGCAATGCAGTACACATCGGTTCTAAAGCATCATAGGAACCTTTTTTCACAGAACATTTTCCTTTATAATGAATCAAAAATGTGCATTGCTCTGCTTGTATGGGATCGTGTTTACATACTTTAATCAACGACTCTATGACATGATCAAAGGTGTTAAAATCATCGTTGTAAACAATCAATTGTTTTCCTTCAACTTCCACTTCATCCGGAGCTAATAATACCTCCGATTCAGTATCAAATTCATGTTGCTTATCAAAATCGTTAATCTTCATTTTTTCAATCTGGTTAATTTCCCATTAAAGCTCTGGCTTCATCAATAGAGATTTTCGCTCCATCTTTATAAGCCACAATAAATGCATCTGTAATTCCAGCCTCCGCAACAACTTCTGCTCTTACTGTACTTGCTTCTGCGTATGTTTTGTAGGTTCCAACCGTATAGATGGTTAACCCATTCTGATCTTTATAATTCTTCACACCTTTTTTTGCAATCTTTAAAAACTTGTTGGCAATTTCCAAAGGCACTTCTTCTTTAAATGCACCAATTTGAACTTTAAACACAATTCCAGAATCAATCTGCATTACATTACTTGCTTCAGCAGCTGACTTCACCTGATCGCTTACAACGGGAAGTGTAGTAATAACGCTTGCAGGTATAGGATTCGTATTTGTTGAAGGAGTAGTTACAACCGTTTCAACAGGAGTTGTAGCAACAGGATTGGTTGTTTCTCTTCTCTCAGCGGCAGGTGGTGTAGTCACAACAGGTGTGGTAGTCGTTCTCGGGCTCACCGGAGTAGTTGCTCTGTTTGCAGAAGCTGTAAAAGTTGGCAACTGATTAATATTGGGAGCTGTTGAATAGGCTGCAGTACCTTCTTTAATCAGTTTATCTGCTTCCGGTAATGAAATACGTTTACCATTGTAATATGCTGTTACAAATGCATCTTTAATTCCAACATCCACAATCATGTTTTTTGCTTCAATCGCACGCGGAACATTATTATAGATACCTGTATTGTATCTAAAGTTTCCATTAGGAGCCGTTTCAGTATACAACGGTTGAATGTTGTATAATTTTGCAGAAGAAACTATTTGTGAATACACTCCGATTTGAACTGTATAGAAAAGTCCTCCAACAGTTGCGATGTTCTGAGTATTTGGCGGTGTTGTCAGTTGCGAATTTGAATTATTCACCGGAATATTCGGATTGGTTACAACAGAAGTAGCTGGATTTGTTTCGGTTGTTGTTGTTGTGTTATTCACAACAGCTGAACCATTAGTCGTTTCAGATGACGTGCTAGTTGGATTAGTTGAAGAAGGTGGAACAGAAACACCGGCCATCGCCATTGCTTCCAATATTGGAATCCGTTTTCCATTTAAAAAAGCAACCACAAAGGCATCTTTGTATCCAAGGTCTCTAATTTCTTGTTTTACTTTATCTGCTGTTGTGAAGGAAGTAAATAAACCTGCGGTATATCGTGTAAATCCTTGAGGAGTTGTTTCACCTGTTATTGGCGACATTCCTTTAAACAAATCCTGAGGAATTGGATTTCTAAATGCACCAATTTGTACTTTAAAAATTAAGCCTTCCGGTAATTTTTCATTTACCGGAATTGGTTTTGCAGCAGAATAAACAGGAACGGATGTTTTTACAAACACTTCATTGGTTTGTACTCCAGAATCATTCGTAACTAAAACGGAAGAACCAGTCGTATTCTCTGGTGTTTTAGTTTCTGTTGTTTTAACATCAGCTATTGTATTATCCGGGGTTTTGGTTTCTGTTGTTTTAACATCAGTTACTGTATTATCCGGGGTTTGGGTTTCTGTCGTTTTAACATCAGCTACAGTATTGTCCGGGGTTTTGGTTTCTGTTGTTTTAACATCAGCTACTGCATTATCCGGGGTTTTGGTATCTGTCGTTTTAACATCAACTACTGTGTTATCCGGGGTTTTGGTTTCTGTCGTTTTAACATCAGCTATTGAATTGTCCGGTGTTTTGGTTTCGGAAGTTTTTGCATCGACAATTGCATTATCAGGTGTTTTTGTTTCAGCGGTTTTAGCTGCAACATCTGGAGTATATTTTAAATAGATTGAAGTTGCTTTTTGTTGCTTTTCCAATGCAATCATTTCATTTTTATATGCATCTTCTAAGGCAGATTCTTTTTCATAAAATGTGCTTGCTGTGGATGCTAGTTCACGCGATTTTTGCGCTCGATTGAAAAATATATCCGCCTCATCATTCATCATTTCAGCCATCGACAAATCATCTGAAGTATTCCCTTTGGTAGCTTTTACAAATTGATCTAATTTACTTTTATTATCACCATATTCTTTTGTATTGGCTACACCAATTATCTGAGCAGCTTCTAATTGTTTCGTTTCCGACAATTTAGCGAACTCCTCAGCTTCTGCATAAATTGCATTTCTTGTTGTTGTATTGCTTTCTGCGGTAGCTTTCGCTTTTAAATCGTTGGATTGCGACATTAATCCATCTGCTTCCTTGTTTAAGGTTGTTGCTTTTACCGATTGCTCATTGGCTGTTGGGGAAGAATATGCAAAACCTTTTTCTTCTGTTTGTGCAGATTTAGCATCCGTCACAGCATTGTCTGTCGTTTTTGTATCAACGATTGCATTGTCAGATGTCTTTGTTTCTGATGTTTTTGTATCAACCGTAGCATTATCTGATGTTTTTGTTTCGGTTGTTTTAGAATCAGCAACTGAATTGTCAGTTGTTTTCGTCTCTATTGCTTTTACATCCGTTACGGCAGCATCTGTAGTTTTTGTATCTGTTGTTTTGGTATCAGCAACTGCATTATCGGTTGTTTTTGTTTCAGTTGTTGCAGCAATCGTTGGATTATTAATACGTTCTACTTTCGCTAAACTTTGCTCAGCTTCTTTTTGTTTTTCCTTTGATAAATCTTCCCCTTGTTTGATTTTCATCGCCAACAATGCTTTCATTTCAGGATCTGAACTGGCATTTAACTCTTGTTTTTTCTTCTCAACATCTGCATCAATTGCTTTGCTCCAATTCATCAACGCATCCGCTTTTGCCTTTTCTCGATCAACCTCATTTGGAATTGAATTGGTTGCAGCAACTTCATTACTATATTTCGTATTGATATTGGTAGTGGTTGAAACAGCATTATCAGAAGTATTATTTTCTGAGGTAGTTGAACCATTTTCTGCAACAACATTATCTGTTGTTTTTGTAGAATTATCAGCAACAACAGCATCTTCCTTTTTCAACTTCTCAACGGTTGCAAGTGCTTCGGAAGTGGATTTTTGTTTTTCTTTCAATTCTTTTTCAAGCGCTGCAATGTCTGAATTCAACTCTTTCTTCTTTGTTTTATCTTTTTCAGTTTTCGCTTCTGTTTTTTTAGCGGCAATGTCTTCACTGATGGAATCCGACCATTCTTTTAACAATTCAGCTTTTTTATTCTCACGTTCTAAATCATTTTGAATATTATTGGCAGCGGAAAGTTCTACGTTGAATTTTTGAGTATAATCAACTTTTGTTTCAGTCGTATTATCAGCAACAGCATTATCGGTTGTTTGGTTTTCCGTTGTTTTTGAATCCGCAACAGCAGTATCCGTTGTTTTTGTTTCAGTTGTTTTCGAATCTGTTACCGCAACGTCTGTCGTCTTGTTATCTGCAACAGCATTGTCAGTTGTTTTTGTTTCAGTTGTTTTTGAATCTGTTACTGCAACGTCAGTTGTCTTAGAATCACTTGTCTTGTTATCAGCAACAGCATTCTCTGTTGTTTTTGCTTCGGTTGTTTTCGAATCAGCTACTGAATTATCAGTTGTTTTCGTATCAGTAGTTTTAGAATCCGTTACAGGATTTGATTTTGCATTCGTGGTATTCAAAGCAACGGCATTATCAGAAACGGGAGTGTTTTTAATTGTGTTTACTTGGGCTTCCAATTTTGCCTTATCAACCATTGCCACATCCGCAGCAACTTTTTCGTTGGTTGTTGTTTTTGCTTTATCAAAAATATTCGACACCAATGCCGTTTCATTCAAGGCACCATTGTATTCTTTTTGCAGCTGTGCTACTTTTTGTTCGTTTAATGCTAAATCTTTTTTGCTGTCTTCGGTGTCCATTTTCAAACCTTCCACTTGATCCAACAAACCTTGTTTTACTTTGGCATTCCTTTCTTTGTCTGCTTCAGCCTGGGTGGTAACAATCAATGCTTCATTGTCAGCAATTTCTTGTTTGATATCGGCAGAAGTTTGAATTGCTTTTTCCCAATCCCTCTTCTTGTTATCCACATCCATCTTTAGGCTATTCGCTAAAGTAGGATTGTTATTTTGTTCGGCTAAAGCATCTAACTTTTTTTGTTGCTCTTCCAACTTCGCAAACAAGGCTGGATCTGTATTTTTGGATTTAACAGCAGCTTCCAAATCTTTTGCATATTGCATCGATAGTTCTGCCTCTTGTTCTTTTGCTGCTGCCCTGAATTCAATTTTCTTTGCCAAATTAAATGCAGCAACCGTTTCCTGATTCAATTCTTCAGCTTCTTTTGTGGCGGCATTCGCTTCTTCAATGGTGGCTTGTTTTGTAACATTATCCGACATTTTAGAGGCATCCGCTATCAATTGCTCCGCCTCTTTTGCTTTATTGATTGCCAATTCATTCTTTTGATTTGCCAAAACCAAAGCAACATCCGCTTGTTCTTTTAGATCTTTGGCTTCTTTCGCCACTTCTTCTGCATCCGAGTATCCAATTTTAACAATATCATCGTTTGTTAATTTGGTCGTATTTGTTGTTGTATTGTCTTTGGTTGTTGCAGCAACATCTGTTGCATTATCAGCATCTTTTGTAGTGGATGTATTCGATGCACTTGCATCATTCACATTCACATCCATCTTCGATTTTTCCTTAATAAAGTTTAATGCCAATAAATAACTTGCATCATCCAATACTTCATCAAACAAATTTTTGATAATTAACTTATCTGTCCCCAACTCATAACTAATCTCTTGTTTCATCGGGCGAAATACATATTGGACAGGCACTTCCACTACATCGGATTGTGTCGCAAATCCAGTTGCTTCCACCGTAAACAAAAACTTTCCACCATTCGGAACATTAATCAAATAAACTCCATTGGAAGCTTTTGAATTAAAAATACCGAGAATGACATTATCAGCTAAATCCTTTACAGTAATCTTCACATCAATTGCTTGGTTGTCGCGATTCTTAATCACCGCTCCTTTAATGATTGCTATATCGATTGGCTTGCGCTCTACATTGATATGATAAACAGCAGTTTTACCACTCTTACTTGCCCTTGCGGACGAGAAATAGGCTTCTTTTTCATCCTCATTGGTTACATACAAAACATCATCATCGGGAGTATTGATAGGAAAATCAAGGTTCACCGGTTTGTTCCAGGTATTGGTTTCCTCGTTTAAAGTCGTTTTGTAAATATCGTAACCACCCATTGAATTATGCCCTTTCGAACAGAAATACAATACTTTTCCATTGGGATGTAAGAAAGGAAAATCTTCATCGTATTCTGTATTTACAGGATAACCTAATGTTTGTGGCTTACTCCATTCGCCTGTAGGGAGTTTACGAATAATGTAAATATCTTTTCCCTGATCCATGTTATCACCATAGCTGGAAAAAAACACCTGATTGTTATTGGATGCGAGATAAATAATTGATTTCTCTTTTTTCTTTTTATCGAGCGCTGTTTTAAAAGCTTCTTCATCTGGTTTGGCAAGGAGTTTACCGCCAATGCCGGAAATATCATAAGAGCGATAAAAGTCGGTACGACTCATTTCTTTCTTTTCAATCACCACCAAATCGGTTAAGTTGCGGAGTAATTTTTTACCGCTTCTGCACATTTCAATTTGTCGATCCACCATTAATTTTTCCGCTTTAGCAGAAGATGCCACATCTTTATATTTCGTGTATTCTTTGATGGCATCATCAAAACGATAATTCAAATGGTAGGCTTTGGCCAGATAAAAGAATACTTCTTTCTCCACTTCCGGTTTATTAGAAGCGAATTCTAAAAAAGCAATCGGTTTTTCTTTATCATCGCTGGCGTAGAGCATACATACACCCAAGCGATAATTGAAATCAGGGTCCTTTGGATAAATACTCGTTAATTGGGAATATAAGGGATAGGCTTCTTCAAACTCATCTTCATCAAATAGCTTGAGAGCTTGAGCTTTTAATTCTTCCTCCGAACCAAAAGTGGTTTGAGCCGAAGCAATGCGCGTGCAGAATGCAAACGTGATTAGCAATAAGTAAACAAACCTTACATGCTTCATATACAGAATTCCTGTTTTACAGGAAGAATTGTGCTTTAATTGATAATTAACAAAATAGTGATTTACAACACGTTGCCATATACAAAACGATATTTGTGACCACCTTAACATACAAATTTAAGTTTTTTTATTGATTGATGCTATTTCTTAGCAAATTCCATAGATTGGGGGCAATTTTCATCCCATTAAAATATTTGAGCTCAAATTCCGTTAGTTTAGCGCTTCTCCTATCTTTGTATTATGAAATTGAAACAGATTCTGCCTTTTTGCCTCTTATTTATTGTTGTTTTATCTTCCTGCAGGAAGGATGAATTGATTACCGATTCTAGTGCTAAACTTGAATTTTCAGCGGATACCGTATTGTTTGATACGGTTTTCCATTATGCCGGTTCTACTACGAAAGTATTTCGTATTTACAATCAACATGACCAACCTATAAACATTTCAAAAGCATATTTAGCAGGTGGTTCAAGTTCTGCATTCAAATTAAACATTGATGGAATTTCCACAACAGCCAGCATGCCGGTATTAACGGATATTGAAATTTTGGGCGGAGATAGTATGTATGTATTTGTTCAAGTGTATGTGAATCCTTCCGGAAGTATGCCCGTAATTATTAAAGATTCAATCATTTTTGAAACCAACGGAAATATACAAGATGTAAAGTTGATTGCAATTGGGCAAGATGTGTATTTACATAAACCATTGCCGGGAAAATTTTACTCCATTACATCTGCTTTTTCAGGAACGGATACAACCTTACCCAACGATAAACCACATTTAATGTTTGGATATGTTGTTGTTGATTCTGCAAAAAAAGTAATTATTCAGCAAAACACTAAAATATACATGCATAATAACGCTGTGCTTTGGGTATATAGAGATGGGACGTTAGAAATTGCGGGTACTTATAATAACGAAGTAACTTTTCAAGGTGACCGCTTGGAAGCTGAATACAAAGATGTTCCGGGGCAATGGGGGAAAATATGGCTCTCCGCCTTGAGCAAAAACAATATTATCAATTACGCAATTATTAAAAACGGACAGATTGGAATACAGGTTGATACTGTTGCATCGCTTACCACTCCCACGCTTCGCCTATCGAACACCATTGTAAAAAACATGTCGGCTGCCGCTTTATACGGACAAGGTGCTCATATTAGAGCTGTAAATTGTGTATTTGCAAACTGCGGACAATATGTCGCAGCACTTACCATTGGCGGGAAATACCGATTTGAACATTGCACGTTTGCCAATTACTGGAGCTACGATAGTCGCACAACACCCATTCTTGCAATGAGTAATTACTATTATTCGGCAGGCGGTTCACAAATTCTCCGACCGATGGACAGCTGTTACTTTGGAAACTGTATTATTTATGGCGATATCGCTGAAGAAATTGGAATGGATACAGCATTAACCAGCGGTGCTTTTTCTTATGAATTTGAATACACCTTATTAAAAACAGAAAGAGCTATTCCAAACGGAATTCATTACAATAGTGCATATAAAAATTTTGATCCAGGCTTTACGGATATTGGAGCTAACAATTACAAACCGTTAACGACTGCAAATGTTGTAAATAAAGGCAATCCTGCTCCGGGTTCTATTATTCTTTATGATATTAATACTGTTCTACGGCCTATGGGCGGACTTTCAGATCTTGGAGCTTACGAGGTCAATTAATAATAAAAAATCCCTTCGGAATATACCGAAGGGATTTTTTATCTTTCAGAACAGTTTATAAGAATCTTGCTCTTGCTTTTTTCGCTTGTTTGTTTTTAAAGATTCCGTTGTACTGAAGGAACAATTCAAATCCTCCAACCGACTTAGATGTAGGAGTTAATTTAGAAGCCGTTACTTCATAGGCTGCACCAAAAGCAAACTCTTTAAATTCATATCGGAAGGTAACATATACAGCATCTCTGAAACGGTAAAACACTCCAAAATAAACTGCTTTATCCGTTTGATTGCTCGTATAACGAGATGCTTCCTCCAACACGTATTTTACGTTCAAACCACCATTTAATAATAAGGATGAACCTTGCTGATAAGCAATAATACTTGGCATTAAGGTAGTATTACTTGTTTCACTCAATTTATAACCAATATTCCATTGTACTCCGAATTTAGGAATCAATCGTTCCGGGCCACCAATAACACTTACACGTGGTGCGGTAAAATGGTGAAATGAAAAACCGAGTGCGCTTCTGAATAAATGGTTCGTTCTAAAATTCCAAACAATTCCGGTAGACATGTCTAAATACCCAGTTCCTCCTCCACCTTCAGCCACTCCAAAACTTGGATCATAGGTTCCTGAAACAGGATTGTATTGACTGTCCCATTTCACACCACCCAATGAAACCGATTTGATATTGTAACCAATGGTATAGCCTAACGTAATGTTGTGTTTTTGGCGACCACCAATAAATTTGGTAAACGAAACCAATGCATTGTAGGATTGTGTTTTTAATCGCATCGGTCCTTGATTATCATTCACAATGTTTAACCCAGCTGCAAAAAAATCATCACTCAACATGCGCTTTTTAAAAATCGGACCATCCACTGCCACATTAAATGTTTTATATGGATTGGTAACCGTAAACCATTGCATCCGATACAATGTGTATGCTCTAATATCCGAATTAATTGCTCCGGTATTTCCCGGATTTGCATTCAATGGTGCTAAGTAAAACTGAGAGAAATGATAATCTTGTGCAGACAGAGAAGTCACACAGGAAACCAAAGCAAATACGGTATATATAATTTTTTTAATCATAAATCATTTTATTTATCGCGCCAACATAATTGCGCCATGTTCTTTGGCTTCACTACCATCACAAAAAACTACTACCAAATCGTAAACAAAAACATTATCATTCATGCGTAGTCCCAACAATTTACCATCCCATGCTTTTGAAGGATCGGTAGTTTCAAAAACTTTCTCTCCAATTCGATCGAATATTTTCAGACTGATATAATCAATACCTCTTCCATGCACTTGTATCACATCATTTACACCATCACCATTCGGAGATAATCCGGTTGGCATGTAGTAGGTGAAAATATTTTCCACCACAACGGTCACCGTTTCTGTATCGGTACAACCTTGCGGACTGGTATATTCAACTGTATAATCCGTTGTTACGGTTGGGGAAACAGTGGCTTCAGGACCTGTTGTGCTGATTCCCGGTGACCAAGAATATGTTCCATCACTTGGACTCGCATACAAGGTTGTGGATTCGCAGGCATTGATAACTAAATTACCTGAAACAGTTACAGTAACAGGTGCGCCAACGGTGATGTATCCGATTTGGGTTAAGGTATCCGAGCCATCTGCATTGGTTGCAATTAAAACAACATCATACGAACCATTGGCTGAATAGCAAATGTTTGTAGGATTTTGAGAAGTAGAACTTGAAGGAGAACCACCCGGGAATGACCAGCTCCAACTTGTCGGAGTATTTGTACTTAAATCGGTAAAATTAACACAAGCTGGTGTTGCACAGAATACGGTTTGATTGGCTGTAAAATTAGCAACCGGAGGTGTACATGAATTTACAACAACAGAAAGTGAATTAGACGTGGCAGGAGACCCTGTTGCACAAGTAAATGAAGATGTCATGATAACTGTTATCACATCTCCATTTGCAAGTCCGGTTGATGTGAATGTTGGTGAATTTGTTCCTGCATTTACACCATTTATTTGCCACTGATAACTTGGGGTTGTACCGCCATTGGTTGGTGTTGCGGTAAATGTTACAGGATCACCAATACAAATTGTTAATGGTGCTCCTACTATCGAAACCGAAGCAGCTACAGTTGGAGTAACCGTCATTGTAAGTGTATTGGATGTAGCCGGAGAACCGGTTGCACAACTCAATGAGGAAGTCATGATTACGGTGATTACATCACCTGTAACCAAAGTAGAAGAAGAAAATGTGGATGATGTTGCACCACCGATATTGGTTCCATTCAATTGCCATTGATACGTTGGAGTGGCGCCACCATTAGTTGGTGTGGCGGTAAATGTTACTAAATCACCAACACAAACAACGATACCCGGACTAGCGGCTATACTAACAGAAGCAGGAACAACGGCCGCTACGGTTATGGTAATGCTATTGGAAGTAGCTGGAGAACCGGAAACGCAAGCCAATGAAGATGTCATGATAACTGTAACCACATCTCCATTCACCAATGTGGAAGAAGTAAATGTCGAAGAGGTTGCCCCACCTACATTTGTTCCATTAATTTGCCATTGGTATGTTGGTGTGGTTCCACCATTGGTAGGTGTAGCAGTAAAAACAACAGGATCACCAGCACAAATAGTTGCTCCGGTAGAAGTAATACTAACGGATGCAGGTAGAATAGCTGTCACAGTAATAAGTATGGTATTCGATACAACCGTTGTAGGTGTTGCGCACAAGGCGTTTGAAACCATGGTTACTGAAACGACATCCCCATTCACTAACGTAGTAGTAGTAAAAGTAGTAGCTGTTGCCCCTAATACATCCACCCCATTCACTTGCCATTGATAAGTTGGACCTGCTCCACCATTTGTTGGTGTTGCTGTAAATGTTACAGAGCCACCTGTACAAATCGATGTACTGGTTGCAGAGATCGAAACAGAGGGTACCACTTCCGTATTGATGGTAATGTTTACGCCATTATCGGTTCCGGTAACAGCGGGTGTTGAACTAATCACTCTTATTCTATATCCTGACCCGGTTGGTGTACCACATGGAATCGTACAAGCAATTACCCCTGCATTTGCAACACTTACAAGCGATCCAATATTAACAGGTGCAGCAAAGCTGCCTACTGCATTTGATAATTGAGCCGTATATGTATTTCCTGCAGTATATGTTCCTGTACTTGTGAAAGGAACGTTCATTGCACTGCATGCACAAAAAGGACTACCCGTAATTGTTCCTGTGGTAATTGAATTTACGCTTGGCACGGATAAAGTAACTTCATCAACAGCAAAAGAAGGGTCGGTTCCTACTCCATCATCATTGTTTACCCATCTGAAACCAATTTTTAAGGTTGCAATGTTATCACAAGTGGCAGGCAAAAGCATTGAAAAGGCCGTCCACTGACCTTGAGGGGCACAACCACCAAAAGGCGTAACAGCTGGTGTAGTTAATAACGACCAGGTTGCACCACTATTTGTAGAAAACATTATTGTAGCAAAATCAGTCCCAGGATTACCATTTGCTATGTAGTTAAATGCAAGTGTGATTCCTGTCTTTCCAACAGTACTAATAACAGGAGATTCAGCTCTTCTATCCGTTTGTGGACAAGTTAATATTCCACATAATCCACCGGCATCATAGGCCGCACCAATATCGCCAATAAAAGAAGGGTCGGCACCCACATGAAGCGTAGCCAAGGTTGCTGTTGCACTGGCTGGAACACAACCTGTCCCACAAATACCGGCAGTATGTCCATTTTCCGCACAGCTGACATACCAATTATTGGGTTCTGCACCTTCCGGACCTGTAGATGTAACTGTCCATGGACCATTCGGACCAACATAGGTAGATGCACCGCAATTAGCAGAACAACCGTTATTAAACGATTCTGTCCAAAAAACCTGCGCATTTCCAGCAAAGGAAGCAAACGAAAAAAACAGAAAAACGAACAGCTTTACACTGGTGAATTTAAATGTAAAACCATAATAATTAACATGTTTCATAAACTTGTGTGCCTGGAATTAAGTATTCATAACTAAAATAGAACACTAATATAAAGAATTAATAGGAAAAGACAAACTTTGAAAGGAAATTCAAAAAAAAGAAATACGCTGATAACGCAATCTTAATCCGTATTTAAGGTTAGGTCGTAGATTAATTTGATAACAAATTCAAGCTGTTGCTCACGCGTTAAGTCGGAATTATCAAGAACAATAGCATCTTGGGCTTGTGTTAACGGATTTTCTTTTCGGTGAGTATCTTCATGATCGCGATAAATCAAATTGGATTTCACATCACTAAAAGAAATGTGTTGACCTTTTGAGGAAAGTTCATCAAATCTACGTTGCGTGCGGATATCGGTATCAGCGGTCATAAACAATTTTAGTTCAGCATTTGGAAAAACATTCGTACCAATGTCTCTACCATCCATAACAATCCCTTTGTTTTTCCCTAATTTGCGCTGAATAGCAATCATTTTTACACGCACATCGTGTATTGCGCTTACCTTACTAACATTCTCAGAAACAACCATTTGCCGAATTTCTTTCTCAACATTTTCTCCGTTTAAAAAGGTTTCTGATGATTTTGTATTGGGATTAAACTGAAAGGTTAAGTTGATTTCATCTAATAATCGAACGATATCACTTTCTTGAAAACTATGATCTTTAATAACGCCTTTTCTGAGCGCGTAAAGTGTAACACAGCGATACATTGCACCTGAATCTACGTAGGCATAACCAAGCTTTGAAGCCAATGCCTTTGCCAGTGTGCTTTTTCCACACGAAGAATATCCGTCAATTGCAATGGTAATTTTGGTCATAAGAATAGAATGCTAGGAACAAAATTACAGATAATTTCTTTGAATAAAAATTATGGAGTAGCAGGAGATTTAAACTTTTTAGAATAAAAACTGTTCAAATCCATGCTTATGGAGAAATTATTTGATGGACCGGCAAGATGATACACTGCACGACCATAGCTGATATGAAATTTATAAATTCTGAATCCAAACCCGAAAGAGAATCCTGTTGCCCCTCTTTTTTCAGGGATTTTTAATTCTTTTCTGCGCTGATAATTATAACCAGCTCGCAAGAAAAAGTTTTTAGTGATGATAAACTCTCCACCTATCACCATGTGACGCATAAATTTATCCCCAAATATTTTCGCTTTATTTTGTTTGATTGGTTCACCAGTTAGTGGATCTTCCGTAAGCGGTGGATTGGCTGGATCAATGTAGGTTAAATCCCATTTTTCTAGATTTTCATACACCAATGAAAAGCGGAAAGGAACGTGTTTCGGTTTTTTAGAAATTCCGATTTGAATTTCAAAAGGTAATTTCTCTCTGTTTCCTTCCACATAAGGTTTCCATTGGCGACCTATGTTTTTTACAACCACAGCAGCAGCAAATCCATGTGAAGGGCGAACATAGGTTGCCCCTAAGTCGATTGCGGAGCCCCAGGAAGTATAGGATTCTAATTGAGAGTAGATTGTTTTTAAAGTGACCCCAACAGTTAGGTTGGTATCTAAAATAGACTTTGCATAGGCCAAATTAAAACTCATTTCACTGGCTCCGAATGTTCCATCCGTATTACCTATTTCATCCGCACGCGTAAATTTTCCGTAATCTAAATAATGAATGCCGGCACTAAAATTCCCGATTTTATCGAAGTGTTTCGCATACGCTACATACCCATAGTTCACATCCGAAAAATAATTGATATAGCTCAAAGCAACATTATTGCTCATTGAATCGGAAAGCAAAGAAGGATTGATTAAGGAAACATTTAAGTCGTTATCCTTAACAGGAATTAAATTTCCACCAAGTGCAGAAACCCTTGCCGAAATAGGCAAATTCAGAAATTCGTAGGTATTGTTTCCTCCAACTTGAGCAAATGCAGGTGCAGAAATAACCACTGTTGATAAAAGAAAAAGTAGAGCTCTAAAATTCATTAACACAAATATAAATAAAAATATCCGTGTTTTAAACGAGAAACAATGGGGTTTATTGCAAGCGCAATTGCAAAAATACAGGTAACTGACTCTAAGCTCATTACAAAAAAAACCGCGGCACAAGCCGCGGTTTTTAAAAGCTATTTTTTCTTCTATTCTTCTTTGATTGTTAAATCAAGCGGATTGTCCACCTTTTCTTTCAATAAAGCGTATTTAACAACATCAATCATTTTTTCTACATAATGGAATTTCAAATCCTTGATGTATTCCTTTTTGATGTCATCAATATCTTTTTTATTGTCGGCACTTAAAATAATTTCTTTGATACCTGCACGTTTTGCTGCCAATATCTTTTCTTTGATTCCACCTACTGCCAATACCCTTCCACGCAATGTTATCTCTCCTGTCATGGCTAATTTATCTTTTACTTTACGTTGTGTGAAAGCAGATGCAATCGCTGTTAACATGGTAATTCCTGCACTTGGCCCGTCTTTCGGTGTTGCTCCTTCTGGCACATGGATGTGAACATTCCATTTGTCAAAGACTTCCGGTTTTAATCCCAAAATAGTACTATGTGATTTAAGATATTCCAATGCAATGACAGCCGACTCTTTCATGACGTCACCTAAATTTCCGGTAAGTGTTAACTTACCTGTACCTTTTGTAATGCTGGTTTCAATAAATAAAATATCACCACCCACACTCGTCCAAGCCAATCCAGTTACTACACCTGCAACATCATTTCCTTGGTAACGGTCTTTTGCATGAGCCGGTCCAAGAATTTTTACTAAATCTTTTTCAGAAACATTCACATTGTATTTTTGATCCATCGCAATTGATTTTGCTGCATTTCGTACAACTTTGGCAATTACTTTTTCCATTCCACGCACACCACTTTCACGTGTATAATTTTCAATGATGTATTCTATCACATCTTTATTTAACGTGAGTTGGTCTTTCTTTAACCCTTGCTCTTCCAATTGTTTCGGAATTAAATGGCGTTTTGCAATTTCCATTTTTTCCTCAATGGTATAACCGGTAATTTCAATAATTTCCATCCGGTCGCGCAACGCAGGCTGAATAGTACTTAATGAATTTGCCGTTGCAATAAACATCACATTTGATAAATCATAATCCAACTCCACATAGTTATCGTAAAAAGCATTGTTTTGTTCAGGATCCAACACTTCCAATAAAGCAGAGGAAGGGTCGCCATGAAAATCATTTCCTACTTTATCAATTTCATCTAAAATAAACACAGGGTTTGAGGAGCCTGATTTTTTGATGCTTTGCAAAACTCTTCCAGGCATAGCACCAATATAGGTCTTGCGGTGACCACGAATTTCGGCTTCATCGCGTAAACCACCCAAACTCATACGGATGTATTTTCTCCCCAAGCTTTCAGCAATACTTTTCCCTAAGGATGTTTTACCAACACCCGGAGGGCCGTACAAACATAAAATTGGTGATTTCATATTCCCCTTCAATTTCAAAACAGCCAAGTGTTCCAAAATGCGTTCTTTCACTTTTTCCATTCCGAAATGGTCTTTATTCAAGACCTTTTCAGCACGTTTTAAATCAAAATTATCTTGTGTTTTTTCATCCCAAGGCAAATCCAATAACACTTCTAAATAATTTGTTTGAATCGAATATTCAGCAGCATTTGGGTTCATGCGTTCCAGTTTCCCGATCGCTTTATCAAATGCTTGCGCCACTTCTTTGTTCCAAATCTTTTTTGTTGCACGGATTTTCATTTCCTGAATATCCTGTGTATTGTTATTCTCCCCCAACTCTTCCTGAATGGTTTTCATTTGTTGGTGTAAGAAATAATCACGTTGCTGCTTATCCAAATCTACTTTTACTTTGGATTGAATTTGATTTTTCAATTCAAGCATTTGTAACTCCTTCGTCAGGTTTGACAACACCATCGTGGCGCGTTCTTTCAAGTCAATTACTTCCAACATTTTTTGCTTCTCTTCAACAGGAGCATTCATATTGGAAGAAATAAAATTGATTAAAAACGATGGGCTTTCGATATTTTTTAAAGCAAAACCGGCTTCGCTAGGAATATGCGGACTTTGTTTTACAATCTGAAGTGCTAAATCTTTTAAAGAAGATACAAGCGCATCAAATTCTTTATCATCCTTTTTGGGGCGAGTTTCAGCAAATGCGGTGATAGCCGCTTTGATATAAGGCTGGGTTTGTTTGATTTCTTTTAATTCGAAACGTTTTTTGCCCTGAATAATCACAGTCGTGTTCCCATCCGGCATACGCAACATTTTAATGATCTGTGCAACGGTTCCGATTTTATTCAAATCTTCAACGGAAGGATCTTCCACGGAATCGTTCTTTTGCGCAACAACACCAATTATTTTATCGCCTTTATAGGCATCTTTAATCAAATTAATGGATTTATCTCTTCCAACGGTTATAGGAATCACCACACCAGGAAATAAAACCGTATTTCGAAGAGGTAAAATTGACAGCTCATCGGGTACTTTTTCGGAATTCATTTGATCTTCATCTTCCGATGAAAGCAAAGGAATAAACTCAGTGTCTTCGTCCATCAGATTGTCGCGGAGCATTGGTACCAAGCCATTCAAGTCAAAATTATCAGTCATATTGTGAGTAAATTAAGTCGTTTTAATACTATTATGTATCCCTTTTTTCAATTGCTATGCCATGGGGAGATTTGGGACAAAATGGCACAGTGTATTGAGCGTGAATTATTGGGAAAACCCATTCAAATCTCAGCGATAACAATTGTAACAAGTAATAACTGGATTAGTTTTCCGTTTTATTCACTTTTACCAAATAATAAATATTGATGGCAACAATTGCCACATTGGTGATCACTATCGGAATAGAGAAATTAAGTAATATTCCATAAGCGACAAAAAGCACACATCCAATAGAATTAATGATTCGGAGTGTTTTTATATTCTTCATCAAAAATGAAATCAATACAATTAAAGATGCTAAATAGCCTACAATTTCAGTTGATGAAAAATCCATATAAATTTATTTTCTATATTTTTCTGTTAACTCAAAAACATGAGTTAAAATATTCTGTTCTATTTCGTTGAAAGTCATGCCTCTTCTTTCCATCACACGACTTGCAACTTCAAAGGCATCTTTTGTTTTATAGGTAGTAAATCCTGCTGCCCCACCCCATGAAAAAGAAGGAACAAAATTACGTGGGAATCCTGAACCAAAAATATTGGCATTAACTCCAACTACTGTTCCTGTATTGAACATTGTATTAATTCCACATTTACTATGGTCTCCCATAATTAATCCACAAAATGTTAAACCTGTATTTACAAATCGTTCTTTCTCATAATTCCACAATTTTACTTCCGCATAATTGTTTTTTAAATTGGAGTTATTGCTATCTGCGCCAATGTTGCACCATTCGCCTAAAACCGAATTTCCCAAAAAGCCATCATGCCCTTTGTTTGAATAACCAAAGATAACAGAATTGTTGACCTCTCCTCCTACTTTGCTGTGCGGCCCAACGGTGGTTGGTCCGTATATTTTGGCACCTAATTTTAATGCCGAATGTTCGCACAATGCGAATGGGCCACGAATGATCGAGCCTTCCATTATTTCAGCATCTTTTCCAATATAAATCGGACCAGTAGAAGCATTCAATATCGCACATTCTACCTTAGCACCCTCTTCTACAAAAATGTTTTCTACTGCGATAATTTGATTGGTTTTACTCAGGGCGAGCGACTTTCTGCCTTTGGTGATCAATTCAAAATCATCTTTGATAGCTTCGCCATTTTTTGAAAAAATATCCCAAGGGTTTTCAATTCGGATGGCTTGAGCAGCGGATTCGAATTTCGTAAACCCTTCTATATTTCTAAAATCAAAAGCTTTTACATCACCAGAATTAACAGCCAATACCGTTCCTAGTGATAATAAGGCTTGTTTGGGTTGTAAGGATTTTAGTTCTTCCAGCAATTTTGCATTCGGACAAACAGAGCCGTTGATCCATATATTGTCTGTATCGATTGCAAATTCAGTTGGAAATTTTTTGTTTAAGTATTCTTCCGTTTGAAAAGAAACTTTTATATCCAAAACTTTCTCCCATTTCTCACGAATGGTTAAAATACCAATCCGAATTTCCGCAACCGGTCTGGTAAATGTGAGTGGAAGAAGATTGATTCTTGCAGTATCGTCAAAGAGGATGTAATTCATAGTTTAGTTGATTAAGTTGATTAAGTTAATTTAGTTATTGAGGGAGTTTTAAAATACGATTCCTTCTTCCCCCCAATGAACCCATTTAGCTCATTTCCTTATTTACTTCTGTTTTATTAAGCATTGTAATATATGTATCAATCTGACGCAAAAAGTATTTTACAGTTTTTGTATTATCCGCATCAATCATCATATCATAAATTTCGATGTCATTTTCATTAAACTTCCCAACTTTAAATGCAGCTTTAGATAAAGCGGCAATATACTTTAAAGGAAAATGATCATGAATATTTAAATCTATTAACAAATCATATTCTTCATGAATAAAATTACGAATCACGACTGAATTAGGTGTTCCCATCCAATTCAATTCTTTAATCGTAAAAAAATCATATTCTAATTTAGAATAGGTTAATGCGGGGATTTCCTTTTTACTAAAAAAGCCCATCACCTTTACTTTTTTCTGATGCTCTCGCAAATAAACCACATATCGTTTCACGATATCAAAATCTTCGGCATTGGTTGCATCAAAAATAATTCCCACTGTTTTTACATTATCAAAGCTAAATTGGCTCGGTTTACGAACAATCGCAGCAGTTTTCAGCTCTTGCTTTAATGCTCGATTGGCTATTGATAGTTTTATATTTTTAAAGATGCTCATTTAATCCTCTTCCCCTCTTTTTATGAGAATTTGTTCTAATTATTTGTTTACAAAAAAGATTTCTCCTCCCGGCAACTCTTGGGATTGGTCGAAATAACATTTTTTTTAATCTTCAAGCATTTTAATAAAATCATCTTCTGAGATTATTGAAACACCTAGTTTTTCTGCTTTTTTCAATTTTTCTGGCCCCATGTTTTCACCTGCTAAAACAAAATTCGTTTTCCCAGAAATAGAACCGACATTTTTTCCACCATTTTTCTCGATCGTCTTTTTTATTTCATCTCTGGAAAATTTGGTAAACACCCCAGAAACAACAAAAGACAAGTCTTTCAGTTTTTCACTTGTATTTGTTAACTGTTCTTCTGATAATTCAAACTGAAGTCCAGTCATTTTTAGCTTACCTAAAATTTCTGCAATCCTTACATCAGCAAAATAGTCAATAATGGTTTGTGCCGTGCGTTCACCTATATCACCAACTTCCAGCAATTGTTCTAAGGTAGCATTTTTTAATGACTCGATATTTTTGTAATAGAAAGCTAATTTTTTAGCGGTGGTTTCTCCAATATGACGGATACCCAAAGCAAAAAGTACTCTTTCAAAAGGCACTTTCTTGGACGCTTCAACACCTGCCAATAAATTAGTGGCGCTTTTCTCTGCCATTCGATCAATCTTTAGCAAATCCTCCTTTTTCAACTCATAAATATCTGCTATCGTTTTTATTAATCCTGCATCATAAAGTTGAGCGATTGTTTCCGCGCCTAAACTATCAATATCCATTGCCTTACGTGAAACAAAATGTTCCATTTTACCTTTCACTTGTGGCGGGCAACCTAATTCATTCGGGCAATAATGATTTGCTTCGCCATCGCTGCGAATTAATGCAGTGTTGCACTCCGGACAATGAGTGATGTATTGAGTTGGTTGAGCAGCATCTGAAAATAAATCATTGTTTCTTTTTGAGAGGTCAACAGCAATAATTTTGGGAATGATTTCACCACCTTTTTCAACAAAAACGGTATCTCCTACTCGGATGTCCAGTTTTTCAATGATATCTGCATTATGAAGTGAGGCCCGTTTAACAGTTGTTCCTGCAAGTTGAATGGGTTTTAAATTCGCCACAGGAGTAATTGCTCCTGTTCGTCCAACCTGATAAGAAATGCTTTCTAAAATCGTTGAAACTCTCGCAGCTTTAAATTTATATGCGATCGCCCAACGTGGAGATTTTGCAGTAAATCCGAGAAATTTTTGATGTTCATAGGAATTTACTTTAATCACTACACCATCTGTCTCAACATTTAAATCGTGACGTTTTTTATCCCATTTATTCAAGTAGCTAACGACATCGCTCACGGATGAACATTTTTCCATGTCGGCTGAAACTTTGAATCCCCATTTTTTTGCTTCCAGCAAACTCTCGTAATGAGAAGTAAATGGCAAGTTTTCACCAAGTATAGAATATAAATAACAATCCAATTTACGTTCTGCTACGCCTTTTGAATCTTGTTGTTTCAGTGTCCCTGAAGTAGCATTTCGCGGATTTTTTAATTGTTTTTCAAAAATCTCTTCTTCGTTATATTCTTCTTCTATCAGGTCTTTACGAATTTCATCATTGATTCTTAAAAATTCACGCTTGGGCATAAAAATTTCACCCCGTATTTCAAATTCAGCTGGAAAATTATTGCCTCTTAATTTGAGCGGAATGCTTCCAATCGTTTTTACATTTGCTGTAATATCATCTCCCTTTTCACCATCACCTCTCGTAACTGCTTGAGTTAATTGTCCATTCACATAGGTTAACGAAATCGAAACACCATCGTATTTCAATTCGCAAACATATTCAAAATCACTGATGCCGGCTTTTTAATACGTTCGTCAAAGTCGCGAAGCTCTTCTTCATTGTAAGTATTCCCTAATGAAAGCATGGGATACTTATGCTTTACATTCTTAAATTCTTTGGTGATTGTTCCACCCACTCTTTGAGAAGGGGAATCAGGTGATAAATATTGAGGGTGTTCTTTTTCAAGAGTAATCAACTCTTCCAATAATTTATCGAACTCAAAATCACTAATTGTTGGATTTGAAAGGACATAATAATTGTAATTATGTTCTTCGAGTTCTTTTGAAATTTTCTCAATCTTATTTTTTATGCTGTCACTCATATCATTTATTTCTGCTCCCCGGCAGCATTGTCTTTAAAGTCTTCGTTTAAAATAAAATAAAATGGGAACGTCATTTTTATCCGAGCCAATTTATCATCGTGTTTACCAGGATACCATTTAATTTGTTCCAAAACACGAATTGCTTCTAGGTCGCATCCTCCACCAACGGATTTTACAACACCAATATTGGTCATCAAACCGCTTGGTTCAACAATAAAGCTGAGTAAAACTGTGCCTTGCAAATTGGATAATTGCGCTTGGCGAGGGTATTCGAGGTTTTCTTTTATAAAATCTTGCAAAGCAAAATTTCCCTTTTCATAGGTAGGCATTTGAACACCTGTCGAATATATTTTTCCGGTGGAATCTATTTTTTCGTTAGCGAGATATTTAAATTTTTCGTAGCCTCTTTTTTTACAAATTTTAGCATATTTAGCAGGATCAAACTCAAATGAAACCGACCAATTTGCATCAACATACTGTCCTTCTTTAATTGCAGGCACCCATTGATACAAACCAAACACTCTAAGTGCTTCCGCATTCGTTTCTTTATCGCCTCTCATCGCTAATTTAACATCAGAAACCGAACTATCCTTTTTGATTACAAAATTAATTGTCACCTTTTCGTAATACTTATTTTTCAAGGCTTTTTCAGGAAAAACCATCTCCTGTTCAAACACCCTTTTAAATTCCGTTTTGCCACCAACATTTGTTGGAAAAACATCCACTGTAAAACCACCTTGTGAGAACATTGAGGTTATACAGAAAAGGTTTATAACACAAATAAAAGTTATTTTTTTCATTGAAATAATGCTTAGATATTACCTCGCAAGATACGATAATTATTGCTTAAATCCTTGATTAATTCCACATTCTTAAAACCTTTATTTTCAAGCAGATTCTTTGTTTCAGGACCCAAACGTTGATTAATTTCAAAATAAATGACTCCGTTTTTTTTTAGTGCTTTTAAAGCAAAATTACAAATGGCTTCATAAAACAATAAGGGATTATCGTTTTCTACAAACAACGCTAAATGAGGTTCAAAAGCAACCACATTTTTATCCATTCCTTCCATTTCAGAAACACAGATATACGGAGGATTACTTACAATGATATCGAAGTGAGATGTAAGGTGTGAGATATGAGATGTGGGATTTAGAATGGAGTCGCAAACAAACTCTATTTCGACTCCATTTTGATTGGCATTCTGTTTTGCAACTTCAAGTGCGTCTGCAGAAACATCCATTGCGGCTATATTTGCAGCTAGCATATTTTTTTTTAGGGCAATCGGAATACAACCACTACCTGTTCCTATATCCAGTATCGACAGTGATTCTGCATTATTTTCAGTATCATTAATAATCAGATGCACCAACTCTTCCGTTTCCGGGCGCGGAATCAACACATGTTCATTTACTTTAAATTTCAATCGATAAAAATCCGCTTCACCCAGTATGTATTGAATCGGCTTCTGAATCTTTAAATCCTTAATTGCAAAATTCAATTTAAGTAATTCCGATTCGCTAATTGTTTGTTCCGCTTTTGAAATCAATTCCGCGCGATTTAATTTTAAATAGTACTCAAAACAATAAGCAATAATGGATTCGAGTTCTTCTTTGGGATAAACATCTTGTAACTCCTCTCGAAAATAGCGGAGAATGTCTTTAATTTTATTTGAAGCAATTTTCATACCTTAGCAAAGGTAAGAATAGTTAAAACACTGAGAAGAATTATATGAGCACGAACGAAACGTATATGAAGCGCTGCCTAGATTTGGCCGTGAAAGGATTAGGACAGGTTGCTCCCAATCCGATGGTTGGATCAGTGATTGTTTGTGATGGTGAAATTATTGGTGAAGGGTATCATGAGCAGTATGGACAAGCCCATGCCGAAGTAAATGCGATAAATGCTGTAAAAGACAAAACGCTTTTAAAAAAATCTACGCTCTACGTAAATTTAGAACCTTGCTCCCATTTTGGTAAAACACCTCCTTGTGCTGATTTGATTGTGGAGCATAAAATCCCTTATGTTGTTATCGGAAGTATCGATACCAATTCTCTTGTTTCGGGAAAAGGTATTGAAAAATTAGCAAAAGCTGGAATCGATGTGAAGGTTGGTGTTTTAGAAGAGGATTGTAAAAAATTAAACAAACGCTTCTTTACGTATCATGAAAAAAAGCGTCCATACATTATTTTAAAATGGGCACAAACAGCAGATGGTTTTATTGATGCCAAACGAAATGAAGAGAATACCTCTAAGCCAATTCAAATCAGTAATTCTGATTCTAAAAAATTATTGCATTTATGGCGCAGCCAAGAGCAAGCCATTATGATTGGAACCAATACGGCCCTTTTGGATAACCCACAACTAACTGTAAGAGAAGTAAAAGGTAAAAATCCATTGCGCATCACAATTGATAAATGGTTACGGATTCCTAAACAATTCAATTTGTTTGACAAAACGACTCCTACACTCATTTTTACTTCTGTGGACGAGCCATCACAAAGCAATTTGGAATTTGTGAAAATTAATTTTGAGCAGGCTGTTATTCCGCAAGTTTTAGAAGAATTATACAAACGTAACATTCATTCACTTTTAGTGGAAGGAGGCGAATTATTACTCAACAGTTTTATAGATGAAGGATTGTGGGATTCGGCTCGCGTATTTATTTCTGAAAAGGAATTGGGAAAGGGTGTAAAAGCTCCAATTTTAAATCAAAAGCCTGTTGTAAAAGAAAATGTTAGTGGGGATAAATTACTTTTCTACGTAAACGAATCTTAATTTTTGTAGAGATCGAAACCGATTTCGACACAGGTTCCATTCTCGGAATAGGTAACTGTGTCTGCTAATTTATGTATTAAAAAAACGCCTCTTCCATTAGGTTCACCAATTCTATCCGGACTCGTTGGGTTAGGAACGTCAGCAGGATTAAAACCATCGCCTTCATCTTTAATGGTAAAACAAAGATAACGATCCTCTTTCGTTTCAATTGTCAAACGAACTTTTTTAGCAGGATTAAACTTATTGCCATGCTTAATGGCATTTGAAACAGCTTCATTTAAAGCAATCCAGATATCATTATAATTATCATCGGAAATGGCATACTCATCCTTTACCCTTGAAATAAGCTTTTCAACGGTGTGCACACTTTCTAAATTTGATTCTAGTACCATTTTTTGTGAAATGGATTCAATATCAATGTATCCAAGTATCATCCATTCTAATTTTTAGCTAAAATAAAATATTCTAATTAAAAAACAAATGTTTTTAAACTGATTTTATACAGGAAAAAGACTTTATCTTTAGAGCCTCAATATGCTATTTGAAGACACCTATTTTACTATTAAAGAGCCATCCGAAGGATTATTCAAGGATCGAGGAAGTAAGTTTTTAGGACTTGCCTTTCCTGTCTCTTCAGAAGAAGAAATCAAGAAACATCTAGCCGATCTCAAAAAACTGCATCCCGGTGCTAATCACCATTGTTATGCATTTCGATTGGGAGCTGATAAACAGGCCTACCGTGCAAATGATGATGGTGAACCTTCGAACACAGCCGGCAAACCTATTTTAGGCCAAATTCAATCCAAAGACCTCACCAACATTCTAATCGTTGTTGTTCGCTATTTTGGAGGCACCCTGTTAGGTGTTAGTGGATTGATTAATGCCTATAAATTAGCAGCATTGGATGCAATCAACAATGCTCAAATTACTGAAAAAACGGTCAATGATTATTATTCTATCCGATTTGATTATGTGCACATGAACGAGGTAATGAAAATTATCAAAGACCAAGAGTTAAAAATTGAATCACAGAACTCCGAACTCACGTGCTCGATTACTTTTTCGGTTAGAAAAAGCAATTCGACAGCTATTTACGACCGAATGAGCAAAATTGAAGGATTAGAGATTAAATACATTAAAACAATATAGTACATTCGCACTATGAAATTATTAAAAGAAATGTGTGCAATTCATGCACCTTCAGGCAATGAAGCAGGAATGACAAAATTTCTGTTGAAGCATATTAGCAAACAAAAAAAGAACTGGAAAGTTCAACCGAAAATATATTCTGGAGAAGGATTTCAGGATTGTATTGTATTGGTTTTCGGAAAACCGAAGACCGCAATTTTTGCACATCTTGATAGTATTGGCTTTACAGTTAGATATGGAAATCAACTTGTAAAAATTGGAGGTCCGAGGTTAATCAACGGAATGGACTTGGTTGGTGAGGATTCGAAAGGAAAAATCGAGTGCAAATTGATTGCGAATAAAGAAGGCGTTATCTCCTATAAATACAAAAGAGAGATTGAACGCGGAACAGAACTTACATTCAAACCAAATTGGAGAGAAACAAAAGAATATGTTCAATGTTGTTATATGGACAATCGTCTGGGTGTTTGGAATGCTTTAAAAGTAGCGGAAACATTAAAAGATGGTATCATTGTTTTTTCTTGCTATGAAGAGCATGGTGGAGGAACCGTTTCCTTTATTCAAAAATTTATTTCAGAAAAATACAAAGTAAAACAGGCCATCATTTCTGATATCACATGGGTAACTGAAGGTGTTCCACACGGCAAAGGTGTTGCCATTTCATTAAGAGATAGTTTGATTCCAAGAAAAAGTTATGTCGATCGCATCATCGCGATTGCTAAAAAAAGTAAAATTCCATTTCAATTAGAAGTGGAAGGTTCGGGAGGCAGTGATGCAAAAGAACTTCAAATGGCTGAATATCCTTGGGATTGGTGTTTTATTGGCGCACCGGAAGATAACGTTCATACACCGGATGAAAAAGTCTATAAAAAGACATTGAGGCCATGCATAAATTATACAGTGTTCTTATGAAAGAACTGTAGTTGAATCATTGCATTTTTTTAATAATATTCTATATTTGTTAATGCTATAGTGCAACTCCATTTAAACAGAAAAACATGTCGAATTTAGATTTATTCATCCATGTTGTTACTGCTGTCGTTTTCATTTTAATCATTTCACATCTTTGCGGAAGGCTTTTCCAATACCTCATGCAGCCGAAGGTTGTTGGCGAGATGATTTCCGGTGTATTGTTAGGACCTACTTGCTTTGGATACTTCTGTCCGGAACTTAGCGCCAGTATTTTCAGCAAAGAGGTTATGCCTTTTCTATTTGTAATTAGTAACCTAGGTTTATCTTTTTACATGTTTTTGGTGGGATCTGAAATCGATTTCAACAATTTTACTAAAAAGGTAATGAAGCAATCCTCATTACTTTCATCTGTCGCTGTTATTTTTCCTTTTATTTTTGGAGGTATTGCCGCAGCATGGTATTTCGAACTTTTTGCAATGCCAGGTATTTCGCTTACCTCCTTCTCTATCTTTTTAGGAACTGCATTTGCCATAACAGCGTTTCCAATGCTAGCGCGAATTTTACATGAGAAAAATATTCTGAACTCCCCCATTGGTATTCTCACGTTAATCTCCGCTTCCATTCAAGATGTGGTTTCGTGGATTCTTTTATCCTTTGTTACGGCTGCCGCTGCAAGCAAAGGCATGGAAGCAGGATACATTACTTTATTTGGAGGCATTGCATTTGTTGCCATCGTATTCTTAATTGCCAAACCGCTTTTAAAAATAATTGGAAAACGCTCACAAAAAAACGGACTATTGAGTCAACAAGACTTTGCCATCATCGTTATTTCTTTACTCGCTGCTGCGCTCATTACCGACAAATTAGGATTGTATTCGGTATTTGGAGGATTTATTTTAGGTTTAGCCGTTCCACGTGATCCAGTGTTTTCAAAAGGATTGGAAACCAAACTAAAAGACATTACTGTAGCTATTTTACTTCCGTTATTTTTTACATTTTCAGGATTAAATGCAAACATGTTGGTACTCGGCAATATCACCAATTTTATTCCAATGGTCATCAGTGTAGCATTTGCCTTCCTGAGCAAATATGGTTCGAGTACTATTGCCATGAAATTAACCGGTTATAGCTGGAGAGAATCATCCGCAATTGGAGGACTTACAAATGCAAGAGGATTAATGGAGTTAATTGTTGCAAACATCGGTTTATCGTATGCTGTTATTTCAAAAGACTTGTATTCTATTTTGGTGTTGATTGCTATTTTAACAACACTCTTTGCGATGCCTATCTATAATTTATCAATGGGTAAAAAGAAATAAATACAACTCAAAAAAAAAGCCCCGATGATTCATTTCATCGGGGCTTTTTTTTAAATCATATTTTTTTGTTTGAACAAGGCGCCTTTCAAAATGTGATATTTTAATGAAATTTCCACTCCTCCATTGTATTTGGATACTTGGCTATATGAGGAAATATTAATGTCGTAGGACAGTCCAAAAGAAAAATCAGACATGGTTAAGAAAACTGAAGGAATAATTGCATCACCATGACGATAATACAATCCAACTCCTAAAGCTGTTTCAGAAATCAATCCTGTGATTTTTGTATCGTTTTTAAAACGATATCGCACAGCACAACCTGCTGTAATTTCCATTGCCCTCCCTTGTTGGAAAAAAATTGCTGATGGAAGAAAAGCGACTTTGGTACCGGGCTTATCAAAATGCCCACTCATATTTACAACGAGTTTTCCGTACAATTTTTCAGAAACAGAAAAATACTTTTGTGTTGGTCGGTTCAAATGAAAATACGATACACCCACATTTAATTTGCGTTTTTCGTTTCTTTCAAATTTTACTTTTCCATTTGAGTATTCATAATATAACCCTGCAGCTAAATCCAAATAAAAAAACGAGTTGGTAGGAGTCGTTTCGTAATTCGCGACAGCGGTATTAAATCCTTGTCCATCATATTGATTTCCCCAATTCATATCCGCAAGATTTACTTTATGCTGAGCACCACCAACAGACAAACCCATAGAGAATTTACTTTCCCTGCTTACGGGCAAGATAGCTGCCAAACATAAATTAGCTTGAGTTAATCCGAATTGAGAGTCACCGGCTTTATCGGAAAAGAAATTTATTCCTGCACCCAAATGCGCATTCTTTTCTTTCTTATCAAACAAGGGCATATCCACAGAAGCAGCAACCGTATTAAATGCATTGCCCATTGCAGCCCATTGATTTTTATAATTTACGATTGCACGAACATAACCACTATACACTCCTGTAGCACCGGGATTAAGTAACTGTGGCGTTTCATTGTATTGTGAAAAATGAACGTCCTGTGCAAAAGAGAAACTTGCACAAATTGAAAAAATAAATAGTATCGATTTTCTAATCTTCATAAACTAGCGTACCAATGTAATGTTTCCCTTTTTCTCAATTTTTTCACCACCAGGCATAATTCCTGAAACACGATACGCAAAAACACCAGGATTACAAGGCTGTCCCATAAATGTACCATCCCAACCTTCTGCTCGATCATTTGTTTTAAACACCTCTTGTCCCCAACGGTTATAAATATGAAAATCCAATTTATCAATACTTCCTAATACAAATAAAACATCATTGTTATTGTCACCATTTGGTGAAAACACATTTGGAATTCCAACTTCTGATCCACCTTGAGGTTCATCTGTCATTCGAAATACGGCAATCACATTTTCACTTGTTGTAAAAGTTACTTCAGCGGTGTCGCTCACAGAACTTGGTGTAGGTGTATGACTTGGCATTTCCCAATGATCAAATACATATACTCCATTAGGAATCGCTTTCAGTTTCGTTACGATGCCACCAAAATAATTTCCACTATAAATGTAAGATGAAGGAATAATACTATTGATTTCAATATTTCCTGCACCTGCAGGTGATACATCAAATGTAATAGCGTAAGGACCGGTAAGCGAATAACAATCGATTAACCCTTGTGTTAATGACGTACAACGTTGATCAATTTCTGAGCGGAACGTATTTGCATTTGCTTTCCAGGTGGAATACGAACCACCCCATTTCGCACACTGAGCTGTCATTTCAGGATCAATAACAGCAACCATACTATCCAAAAGCGGAAGTGCAAAAGAGCAATTCAACTTTGTGTTCATCAAATCAATATAGCGCGATTGATAATATTGCTTAAAATCCGGATTTGCCATTAAAGCATTTAAAATTTGCGTATGTCCTTGTCCACCGGGATCAGGAAGACCTTCCACATTGCATGGATCAGCATTTGGTGAAGGATCAGGAATACCTGTATAATTAATATAATGTCCTAAAATAGCATCCATATCCCAAAGGGTATAACGCCACTTCTTTTTATCTCCTGCAGGATCCAATCCTCTCCACCATGCGGTATTCCAGTCGAGCCAGTCGGAAGTAGCCAACCAAGAATTAAAAACAAAATAATCTACAAAACTTTTGATATTAAAAATACTATCAACGTATGCATAGTTTGCAGGAACAGCCATGCTGTTGGAAGTAATGTAATTTCTGATAAAATTCCAATCTGTTTGAGCTTGTGCTCCACCATATGCACTCCAAGTTCCACCCCATGTTTGCAAAAACTGAACATACGGATCATCTTGCTTGGCATAAAAATCGGTAAAATCTAAATCATCTATTTTTTCACGCACATCGTAAACGCCCCAATATTGACCATTCAAATAAACAATTGCAGGTGCCCATGAGCGTTCGTCCATGTATAAATCAGCGCGTTGTGAAAGCGTATGTGCGTATGAATCGCGAATGTGAGCAGGAGCACCAGGAGCAAATGGATAATTATCATTTGCAGCTGCTTTAAAAATTAATCGTTGAAAGGAAGCACGACTTGTATTCACAAATATTGGAGAGTTCACTGCATAATTATAACCCATTTCATCTTTCGAAATATAATCGAACCCTCTTTGATTGTAAGCCCATGAATCGTTTCCATGCTCATTGGTTTCACCGTTTGTTTCAGCAATTAAAACTTTGGCTGCATTGTAATACTCTAATCCTGTCTCAGCTGTAATAGAGGAACCTCCTAATAAATCGTCTGTCAAATCTCCAAAAACAGAAACAACTGGAATGGTATGCGTTTGATTTATAAAATAGGTATTACTTTCAATAAAACTAGCCGGTTCTAATGGATTTGCACTAAATGCTCGAGCCCTTAAAACAGTTGTTACAGAAACATTCACTGGAGCAGAATACAAAGTAGATGTTGTTGTTGGAATAGAACCATCAGTTGTATAACGGATGGTTAATCCGACTCCGGAGGTAGTAATAGAAACCGTTTGAGCACCGGAATAAAATCCGGAAGCAACACTCATTACCGGCCGACTTGCATATTCAAGCATAGCGCCTGTATTATTTGCAGCCGGTGTAGGTGTTGCAAATACGGACCATGTAGCAGCTCCATTTGTTGTTCTTCCTCTCGAATGATTCACCTGAGTAGGGTTTAATGCAAACCCATCAATGATAACTCCGGCAGGATCTGCAAAAACAATGTCTTCCGGTTTAGTTTGTGTGAATTTAATTCCGGCATGAATGTTTGGACCAACAACTGTATTTTTTCCTGATGCCCATATCTTAATAAATCCACCCGCTGGAATTGAAACACCAGAAGGAATGGGCCATTTTGTAGGATTACTTATTTTATCACTTAGGAAATATCCTGCTAGGGAAATAGAAGAGCCACCGGAATTATACAGTTCGATCCAATCGGGCGTTTCGCCAAAATTATCGACAGAACTCGTATTGGAACAAGAAAATTCATTGATCATTACTTGACTTTTAGCTTTGTTTGCAAAACAGAAAATCACTAGAAGTAATGCGAATCGTTGGGGGTAATTTTTCAAATTCATGAAAAATGGATTTTAAGTAAATAAATTAACACCACTAATTTACAATTTTTATATTGGTTTTCAAAAGATTATACAATTTAATGAAACAAAAAAAGGCATCGAATGATCGATGCCTAAAAATATCTAAAAAATGATTTTTTTAAAATTTAGCGGTTATTCCTATTCCAAGATTAAAACCGTTTCCTTTTAACTTATACTCCCAATTATCATCATTATTTAAATCGGAATCGGAATTATTAGAAAAAGCAATACTAGGATAATTATAGCCCATATAACCGATATTAAAGAACATGCCGACATGGTCACCAAAATAGATTCTTGGCACCAACATAATACCATAATTCAATCCATTATCTTTTCCCATCGCATTTCCATTGTCAGCTAAACCGGGAGGATTTGAATTTGGATTGTTTTGCCAGTATTTGAAATTTGAATAGCCCATTGTAAGGCAAATCGGCATGTCAAAACGTTTTGTTTTTACTAAATGGAAATTAACGTTTACTCCAAAATCAATTGACCGTACCTTTGGCTTATAAGCATAAGCTGTTCCTAAAATGGTATCATGCTCTGTCTGTTCAAAATAATTGGAATATCCAAAACGAACACCCACACCTAACCAATCGGTAACACCATATTCTCCATTTAAAACATAAATGGTAGATGCTGCACCATCCGTTGTATCCTTCACTTCACGTTGGGTAACGATGGCTGATCCATTCCAAACTTGTTGGTCAATTTCAGAATGAATCTTCGTACCATAAATGGCAAATCCAATTCCAAGATCGGCATTAATGACACCTTTATGAAAGGCTTTATCGTCTTGCGCATTAATAGTACTGATGGCAAAACAACTTGCCAAAAGGAAAAGAGTAATTTTTTTCATAGGTTTAATAATTTGTGTTTCGTTTATCTATATTATAAAATTAAAACATTTTTTGGTCAAAACATCTGTTTCATAAAGTATATTGAAAAGGTTATCAACAAAATACCGATAATATCAAGTAAAAAACCCGACTTCAACATATCATTTACCCTAACGCGTTTGCTACCAAAAACAATCGTGTTCGCACCGGTTGCAACAGGTAACATAAAACCCAATGATGCAGCCAGTGTTGCCGGCACCATCAACAATAACGGATGAATATTCATAGAATGCTGAATGGCAATTAGCACCGGTAGCATCAATTGAATGCATGCTACATTGGAAGCAAATTCGCTAATAATACAAACCAACACACACATTAAAAAAATGAGTACATAGATATTGGTATCGGGAGTAAATTTTAATTGAGTTGCCAGCCACGTACTCAAGCCTGATAATTCAAATCCTTTTGCAAGAGCGAATCCGCCACCAAAAAGTAAAATAATATCGTAGGGCAGTTTTGTAACTTCGGCCCATGTCATTAATGCTCTACCCTTTTCTGTTTGAGAAGGAATTAAAAACAAAAGAATCGCCATAAAAACAGCAATGGTACTATCTTGTAAAAACTCTTTGTTGGGAAAAACATTACTCCAACCTTTGAATAAAAATACGCCAAAGTCAATGTCTGCACGTGTAAACCAAAGTACAGCTGTTAGAACAAAAATAGTGGATACCATTTTTTCTTCGAAACTCATTTTTCCTAATCGTTTGTAAGCATCAGAAAAATAAGATTTATCAATTGCTAAAATCACATCTTTTTTAATGAACATTTTTTTTAGAACAAAAAAGGCAATAAATAAAAATGCCAAAGCGATTGGAAAACAAATTTTAAACCACACAAAAAAATTCATATCATGATTGCCTGAAAACTTCTCGTTGTATTCTCGCAAAAAAATCATATTCGTAGGTGTACCAACCAATGTCGACATACCACCAATTGTTGCAGAATAAGCCAATCCGATTAATAAAGCCGAAGCCATTTTATGAGAATGATGTTCTTCTTTAAAATGCTGTTCGATTTGAACAATGACTGCTAAAACGGCAGATAACAGCATCATTACGGTGGCCGTATTTGAAATCCACATGGAAATTAAAAAGGAAGTTAGCATCACCCCAAATAGAATCCGAGAAGGACTAGTGCCAACAAGCATTAAAATTTTCAATGCAATTCGTTGGTGCAAATTCCAGCGCTCGATTGCAAACGCAATGATGAAGCCACCTATAAAAAGAAAAATAATGGGATCCATGTATTGAAATGCAGTTGTTTTGGAATCTGCTATTCCTAAAACCGGAAGCAAAACAACCGGTAACAAAGCAGTAACTGCCAAATGAACAGCTTCTGTTAACCACCAGACAGCCATCCAAACAGCTACTGCAGCCATTTTTGTCACCAATGGATTACTTGGCATTAAGTCGAAGCCGAAATAAATAACTCCAGCCAACAAAGGTCCGAGTATTAATTTTATTTGCTTAGCAGAAATCATATTCCGTTTTTTGCGCTGAAATTATTTTTAGTTTTACCATCAGATAACAAAACAAACTTAAGCATATTGTTTTTATTATCTATTCATATTCAAAAAATAAGAATGAGCCAACTTCGAATACTATTTATGGGCACTCCTGAATTTGCAGTGGAGTCGTTAGACATACTCGTTAAAAAAAACTACAACATTATAGGAGTCGTTACTGTTCCGGATAAACCGGCAGGGCGTGGACAAGAAATACAACAGTCAGCAGTAAAGAAATATGCGTTAGAAAAAGGATTAAATATTCTTCAACCTGAAAAATTAAAGGATGAATCTTTTTTAGAACAATTGCGTAACTTAAAAGCAGACTTACAAATTGTAGTTGCTTTTCGAATGTTACCAGAGGTTGTTTGGAATATGCCACGACTAGGAACATTCAACCTACATGGCTCACTATTGCCTCAATACAGAGGTGCTGCACCGATTAACTGGGCCGTTATAAATGGCGAACAAGAAACGGGTGTTTCAACTTTTTTTCTGCAACATGAGATCGATACGGGAAAAATTATTTTCAGAGAAAAAACACCTATCGCTGAAAATGAAACCGCAGGGAATATCCATGATCGTTTAATGGTTATTGGAGCGAATTTAGTTTTAAAAACAGTAAAAGCAATTGAAGAAAACACCTATCCACAAATAAATCAAGCAGAATTTATTGCAAATGGAGAAGTTGTAAAACATGCTCCTAAAATATTTAAAGACGACTGCAAAATCGATTGGTCAAAAAATGTAATGGAAGTACATAATTTTATAAGAGGTCTTAGTCCTTACCCAACTGCATTTTCAAGCTTTCTTTCTCCTGACGGTAAAAGTTTTTCTGTAAAAGTATTTTTAACAGAAAAAGAAATTATCCAACATACCGATGTTGTTGGTAGCATTATTACGGATTCCAAAACCTATTTAAAGATTGCTACTAAAGCAGGCTATATTCATCTTAAAGAATTACAATTAGCCGGGAAAAAGAAAATGGCTACAACTGAGTTTTTAAGAGGGTTTCCGATGAATCAAGGCTGGAAAGCAATTTAATAATTAATTGATTTTCAATATGTGTCATCTCTACTGTCGTTCAGGAGTAGACTACAAACTCCCTACGCAATAACAATAAAAGTTTGTTCAAAATTTACTTATCCTGAACTATAACTATATATAGCCTTACAGACACAGTTATTAACAAAAAGGCGACTTATCAACAAATTCTCATTTTTTTAGCTCCAAATATTGCACAGATAGTGAATCTTAGTAATTTTGTTATATAATTAAATGTTAAACCCTTTAAAAACTAATCAAATGAACAAAGCAGAATTGGTTGACGCTATCTCAGCAGAAGCGAAATTAACAAAAGCAGATGCTCAAAGAGCATTAGATGCATTCGTAAACGCTACAACAAAAGCACTTAAAAAAGGTGACAGAGTTGCATTAGTTGGTTTCGGATCTTTCTCTATCTCTAAAAGAGCTGCTAGAGTTGGTCGCAACCCACAAACTGGAAAAGCAATTAAAATTGCTGCTAAAAAAGTTGCTAAGTTTAAAGCTGGCGCTGATTTAGCTAAAACAGTTAACAAATAGTCGTTGACTAAATCAAATAAAAAAGTCCCGCAGAAATGCGGGACTTTTTTATTTTATGTATTTTCGTTCCTCAAAAATAAAATATGAGCAAGCAAGATAAAATAAACAATTTCGATCCCAACAGTTTGGGGGATGCAAATAACAATATTTATGGTTTACCGTTTACGGTGGACGAAGCTGAGGTTGTCATTCTTCCTGTACCTTGGGAAGTAACCGTATCTTACAGTGGTGGAACTGCGTTAGGTCCTCAAGTAGTATACAACGCTTCCTACCAAGTAGATTTATTTGACCCTAAAATTCCAGATGCATGGAAAATTGGATTAGCCATGGATACCATCTCTGATGATATCGCTAGCAAAAGTGAAAGTCTTAGAAGGAAAGCAGAGACCTACATTGAATTGTTACAAGAAGGAGATTCCCCTGAGTCGAATGACGAAATGGAAAACATCCGTCAACTCATCAATGCCGAATGTGTAAAAATGAATAATTGGGTGAAGGAAAAATCACTTTCCTTTATGGATAAAAACAAAATAGTTGCCTTGTTGGGTGGTGACCACTCTACTCCACTTGGATTAATGCAAGCGTTAGCTGAAAAGAATAACTCTTTTGCAATTTTACAAATTGACGCGCATGCTGATTTACGCGATGCATACGAAGGATTTGAATTCTCCCATGCTTCTATCATGTTTAATGCACTTAAAATACCGCAAGTATCCAAACTGGTTCAAGTTGGAATTCGTGATTATTGTCAAGCTGAATTTGACATCATCAAAAATTCGAACGGGAGAATACATACTTTTTTCGACAGAGATATCAAACACAGACAATTGGATGGAGCAACCTGGACAACGATTTGTAATGATATCATTGCACAGTTACCCAATGAAGTGTATCTAAGTTTTGATATTGACGGGTTAGACCCAAAACTTTGTCCGAGTACAGGAACACCTGTTGCAGGAGGATTTGAGTTTGAACAGATTTTAATGTTAATAGAAAAAATTGTTGACTCCGGCAAACGGATCATTGCATTTGATATCAATGAAGTTGCTCCGGGTGGTGACGAATGGGACGCAAATGTTGGAGCTCGATTGTTGTATCGTATCGCAAACATGGTTGCAAAATCGAATGGCAGAGCATAATGACAAAAGAATTAATCACATACTTATCGCAATTCATTTCCGAAACGCGCAGAGGGAAATTTGACAATGTACTGGAATACAGAACACGACACATCACCATTGCATTGGAGGATTTGTATCAACCACACAATGCAAGTGCTGTTTTACGCTCTTGCGATATTTTTGGGATTCAAGATATTCACATCATTGAAAACAAAAATGCCTACACGGTTAACAAAGACATTGCCTTGGGTGCCCCTAAGTGGTTAAACTTGCACAGATATCGCAAAGCAGAAAACAATTCATTGGATTGCATTCAAAAACTAAAAGCACAAGGCTATCGGATTGTAGCAACCACTCCACATGAGAAAGATTGTAATTTAGAAGACTTATCTGTTGACAAACCAATTGCATTATTTTTTGGAACAGAATTAACCGGAATATCGGATACAGTTCGTGAACATGCTGATGAATTTGTAAAAATTCCGATGTATGGATTTACTGAAAGTTTTAACATCTCAGTAAGTGCAGCTTTATGCTTGCATACGCTAAAAGAGAAACTTCACAAATCGAATATTCATTGGCATTTGAGTGATATAGAGAAAGAAGAATTATTATTAAGATGGTTGCGCAATTCAATTCCGAAAGTTGAATTGATTGAAAAAGATTACATCGCTAAGAAAAGTGCTCTTTAGTAAGTAACACGTATTAAGACGAATAAGAATTTGATTTTTTATAAAATTAACGTACGTTTGTATCAGAAATTAACCAAAACACAATAAAACTATTATGGGAAAAGGTGATAAAAAAAGTAAAAAAGGCAAATTAGCAATGGGCTCATTTGGAGTTCGTAGAAAAAATAAATCTGCAAGAGCGAAAGCGAAAAGAGCAGCTGGTCCAGCGAAAAAAGCAGCAGCTCCAAAAAAGGCAGCAGCACCTAAAAAGGCAGCCACCTAAAAAGGCAGCAGCCCCTAAAAAAGCAGCTAAAAAAGCAGAATAAGATTCAATTCTTTTCAAATAAAAATCCCTTTGTTTTCTCGACACTTGTCGAAATGAAAACGAAGGGATTTTTTTTGAATTATCAACCCCGTAGGGATGAAATATACAATATCACACTTTATCTAAGGAGCTAATCGTTCCAACTTCCAACTACTTTTTTCTTTTGTATATAAGAGACGATCATGCAAACGACTCGGTCGGCCTTGCCAAAATTCTATACTGGTGGGTTCTAAAACATAGCCACCCCAATAGATAGGACGTGGAACGACTTCACCGGGATATTTTTCTGAAAGCTTTTTGTATTCTTCATCCAATACGCTCCTACTTGCTACTACTCTACTTTGCTCTGATGTCCATGCACCTAGCTTACTTGTTCGCGGGCGTGTTTGAAAATAAGCATCCGACTCTTCGGCACTTTGTTTTGTCAACCTTCCTTCTATTCGAACTTGTCGTTCCAATTCCGGCCAAAAAAACAATAGCGAGGCATACGGATTTTTTAAAATCTCTCCACCTTTTCTGCTGGTATAATTGGTATAAAATACAAAACCTTTTTCATCAAAATTTCGAAGTAATAAAATGCGGGCACTTGGTTTACCATCGGATGTAGCGGTAGCAACAGTCATTGCATTGGGTTCATTCACCTTTGACTCGACTGCTTCTTTAAACCATTTTTCAAATTGCAATATAGGGTTTACGTGGACATCCTTTTTTCCTAATGTTTGTTTAGCAAAATCGTGACGCAATGTATTAATGTATAATCTGAGGTCTTCCATAATAAGTCTAATTTAAATACAGATTTCTCGACTTCTCCCGATAGCTATCGGGATGAAATGAAAGTTCGAATGAACCCAACATTAGGTTAAGAAGAAGTTGAAATCAATTCATTTAATTTTTGTGTTAATCTTTGTGATGTATCGTTAAAATATCTTTTTTGTTTGTATGCAACTACCCAACGTATACCATTGATGGTATTGGTTAAGAACAATTCGTCTGCACCGAGCAAAACATTTTGCATCACAGAAATTTCATATACTGCAATTTTATTTGCTTGAGCAATTTCAATAATCTTCCTTCTCATCACGCCATCTACACAACCATCACTCACGGGAGGTGTATACAGCACTCCATTTTTCACAGCAAAGATATTGGAACTTATCCCTTCAATAATATGATGTTTGTCATTTAACAGCAGACATTCATCCAGTTTATTATTGATTTTATTAATTCCCGCCATCACATAAATCGCGCTATTTGCTGATTTAATAGATGACAATGCATTTTGTGCCTTTTTAAATTCGGTAAACAAGTCAACGGTAAATCCTTTTTGATTCAGCACATACCCTTTCTCTTCAATCGGGTAGACTTCCACAACAAACGATACTTTATTGTCGCTCGGTGCATATAAACCACCTTCATTACGATAAATCGTTAACCTTACTCGTCCATCGGAAGTGACATTATTTTTTTGCGCCAATTCTAAAATGGCATGTTCAATGAACACAGTATTCAAATTAGGATGTTTTTCCATCTTCAACACCTCCATACCGGCAGTTAAGCGTTGCAAATGCTCTTTTAAAAATTGAGGGTTGTAATTTGCCAAGCGGATGGTTTCAAACAATGCATCACCATATCTGAATGAACGGTTGTTGGCGGTTACGATGGGTGCATCCGACAAAACAAAATTACCGTTATGATTGATATAGTTTTCCATTGTAGTATTCCCAATTTAAAAACTGGAATCCCGAAAGCTAGCGGGATGAAAAATAAAATTAATTAATTTGATTTAAAATCGTTTTCAATGAGATGTTTGCTTCAATTAAAATTCCTTTTACGCCTGCTTTCTCAGCAGCTTCAGTATCCCGCTCTTTATCACCTATAAAATAGGATTGTTTGGGATCTATTTCAAAACGCGCCAACGCTTTTTCTACAAATAATGAGTCAGGTTTACGACAAATGCATTTACTTACATCCGGATGGTGCACACAGTAATAGATTTCAGAAATCTTAATATTATTTTTCACAAACTCCCCCATCATGTATTTATGCAAAACTTCGACATCCGATTGTTTGTACAAACCTTTTGCAATTCCACTTTGGTTGGAGACAACAATCAATAAATATCCTTTTTTTTGAACTAACTGAAGTACTTCTAATAAATCAGGGAGGATTACAAAATCTTCTAAACGGTGCGTATAACCACGTTCTACATTAATTACTCCATCTCTATCCAAAAAAACTGCTTTTTTCATCGTCCTAAAATTTGATCTAAAAAGATAGATACTGCATGTGGTCTTAAAATGATGGTGAGCACAATTCCATAAATTGCACCCCAAAAATGTGCATCATGAGCAATTCCGGTGTTTCCACGTTTGCTTAAATAGTACTCAATTCCTAAATAAATGAAACCAAAAATGTATGCTGGAATTGGAACCGGGATAAACATAATTCCCAATTGAGCAGTTGGTGCCAACATGATATACGCATAAATGACAGCCGAAACAGCTCCCGAAGCGCCTAAAGAGTTGTAATAAATATTCGTTTTGTTACGTTCGTAGGAATACAAAGATGACATCACCAAACCGCCAACATAAAGGATAATAAAAAACAACATCCCCTTCCCATCAAAAATAGCAGCGTAAGCATCTTCTACAGCTTTACCAAACATGTATAATGAAAGCATGTTGAATCCCAAATGCATCCAATCGGCATGTATGATGCCATGCGAAAAAAAGCGATACCATTCCTTTCGTTCTTTAATCATATAAGCGTTGAACATCAGTTTATTTTTCAACGTATGATTGTCCATCGCTGTAATGGAAGTAAAAACGGTTATCGCTAAAATTATGTAAGTAATCATATAGGTAAAGATAACGAAATACTTTAATTTTTACTCAAATGTCATCTCGACCGAAGTGGAGAGATCTTTCTATTCGTATTAATTCATTAAATTATAAAGATTCCTCCACTTCGATCGGAATGACAACCCAAAAACATTACTTTATGTTATCAAGATAGCTACCTTTCATGTGTTCGGCAGATTTATTTTTAGGAATAGACAACGAATTCCAGTCACTGCTTTTTATATGTTTTGCCAGATAAACAATTTGCCCGATGTGGTATGCATAATGCGCTGTTTGTCGGTTTAATGCTTGTGTTACTGTTAACGCTTCTCCTCTGATGGTAATCGTTTTTAATACATCTTCTTCCCTTAGAAATGTTAATGTATTCATAAACACGTCCCACCCTTTATTCCAATAAGCTAGTAATTCTTCTTTTGTTTCCTTTCCTTCAATAAATTCGCCATCTCTGTTTCTTGTTGGTTTTTCTCCATCAGTCGTTAAAAAATCAGTCCAACGAGAAATCATATTTCCAGCCATGTGTTTCATAATAATCGCTATGCTATTCGACTCTGCATCCGGTGAATAATGAAAATATTGATCTTCACTCAATTGAGCAAACGACTTTTCGGCTAATGTTCTGTAATTTGTAAATACGCCAACGGTGTTTTCTAAAAAATGTTTTTCAAAACTCATGTTGTTTTTGTTTTTTCATCATCCTTCATTTTATTGGAGGATGGTTTCATTATTAAACGTAAAGATTGATCAAATGTGATATAACTCCATGCCCAGTTAATAAAAGCAAACAGCCTGTTTTTGAAGCCTACTAAGGACATAAGATGTATAAACATCCATATCAGCCAAGCAAAAAAGCCGGCAAACTTAAATTTTGGAAAATCAGCTACAGCTTTATTTCTTCCAATGGTTGCCATGGAGCCTAAATCTTTGTAAGAAAATTCTTTGGATATTTTATTATTAAGTAAGTTGTTAAAATGCAGTGACAATGCAACCGCTTGTTGTATGGCAACTTGAGCAACTTGCGGATGTCCTTTCGGAAATTTATCTTCTGTCATCAACGCAATATCACCAATTGCATAAATATTTGAATATCCTTCCACTAGATTGTTTCGATTCACTTTAATTCGATTATTCGGTGCAACAACTTCAGGATTTAAACCTTGTATTTTGTTTCCGATAACACCTGCAGCCCATACCAATGTTTTTGTAGGAATCTCTTTTCCATTTTCCAAAAACACGTTTTTCCCATCGTAATCTTTCACCCTTGAATTTAAAAATACATTCACACCTAAACCTTTTAAATATTCTTCAGCTTTTGAAGAAGCATTTTCCGACATCACATTTAATACTTTTGGCGAACCTTCCAAAAGATACACTTGCATCATTTTAAAATCCAATTCCGGATAATCTTTGGGTAAAATGCTTTTACGCATCTCGGCTAATGTTCCTGCAACCTCCACTCCCGTTGCTCCACCACCAACCACAACCACATTCATCAATCGTTTTCTTTCTTCTTTATCGGATTCGGATAATGCATCTTCATAATTTTGCAAAATGGTATTCCGCAATGTTAAAGCTTCCCCTACCGATTTCATTGGATAGGCCAGTTCCATCATCTTTTTGTTTCCAAAAAAATTGGTGTCGGCTCCAATTGCGATTACTAAATAATCGTAATCCACTACACCAATTGATGTATCCAATTGATTATCTGCTGTACGAACACTATTAACTGCAGCGATTCGACCGTGAATATTTTTGCTGTTTTGAAAAATTTTACGAAAAGGAAAGGCAATCGTGCTGGGTTCTAATCCGGCAGTAGCTACTTGATAAAACAAAGGTTGAAATTGATGATAATTGTTTTTATCAATCAGCACAATTTGATAATCTGATTTTAATAATTTACGGGCTAATTGAAGTCCGCCAAATCCGCCTCCTACAATAACGATTCGTTTTTGAGAAGTTTCAACAATGTTGGCTTTCATACAAAAAATTTAGAATACAAAATTACCGAATAAAACCAGTCTAAAATAAAAAAGCACCGCTTTTATTTGCGATGCTTTTTGTGAATTATTTTGTTTGAAATCCTTCGGGTTTGAGTTGTATATGTTTTGAAATTTCAAATTTAAAGGAACTTTTATCTAAGACAGTAATCTTCTCCGTGATGGTTTGGAATCCGTTCGCTTCCACATTCATCTCATAGTTACCCGGTGCTAAAACCATTACATAACGTCCGGAATTCGGATTGGGAATGTATGTCCCAACTACTTCTTGTGTTTTACTGTCAGAAACGGTAATGAACACATCCGGGAAATTTAATTTTTGAGTTGAGTCTGCGGAAGTAATGTCACCATTAATAACTGAATATTGTGGCTCCACTTCGTTCAACGTAACACGATAAATATCCAAATCACCTAAACCGCCTTCGCGTAAAGCTGAAATATAACCAAAGCGACCATTGCTGGAGATTCGGAAATTGTAATTATCTTCAGGAGTATTGATTGGATATCCAACGTTTTTAGGATTCGAAAACTGTTTTGTTTCGGCATTCCATTCTGCCTTAAAAATATCATAACCACCCATTGTGGTGTGACCGTTTGAGCTGAAATAGATCACTTTCCCATCAGCAGAAACGTTCGGAAAATCTTCATCAAAAGGTGTATTGATTTCATCACCCATGTTTTGTGCCGGCCCCCACATTCCGTTAGGTAATTTGCGACTGAAATATAAATCCGTTCCACCTTTGCCACCTTCACGGTTGCTTGCAAAATATAAAATCAAACCATCGGTACTAATACATGCTGCAATTTCTTCTGCTTTTGATGAATTAATGTTTTCATCCAATTTATCAGCAGGTTTAAAGCTCTTGTTTTTATCGGTGGTGGTACTATAAATATCACCTACTCCTTTTAAATTCGTGTAGTACAGCAACATGATTTCTCCGGTGGCTGACAAACCAATAATTTCTTGTTCCCCGTCTTTTTTAGCGATAGGTGGACCGATGTTTTTTGATTTTACGAAAGCACCATCTACCACTTTAGATACATAAATGGCTGCAGGATGCGTACCATCCTCTTTTACACGCTCAGCACCTTCGTCCGGTCTACGTGTATTAAACATAATAAACGATTCATCACTTGGAACGAATGGATAATAATCTGTATAAGGTGAATTCACATTTGGGCCAAGGTTTTCAAATTTCACATCTACTGGAAACTTCATCAACTCTTTTGCATTGATACAAAATTGAATCTGACGATCCACATCTTTCAGGTTATCAGCATTCCCTCTTCCGGTTTGTTTGAAGGTGTTAAATGCTTTAATTGCATCGTCAAAACGGTAGGCATAATGATATGCTCTTCCCAACAAATACATGGAATTAGGGTCGTACTTCGGCTTGCGGGTAAGGATTTCCAAATAAGGAATCGCTTTGGTTTTGTTAATATTGGTATTCAAATAACAAATCGAAATGTTATAATTGTACTTATCGGTTTTTGTATCATCCAGCAGCAGCAAATAATCTTCGAGTGCCGCTTCATAATTCCCATTGATGAAATTTTGATCCGCAACATATGGATCTACTTTTTTATCTGATTGAGCCACAGCGATGTTTGCACAAACAAGGGAAGCGATAAGTAAAGTAAGTGAACCTAATTTTTTCATTGTGAACGAATGTTTTTTATTTTGGAATGCAAAGATAAAAAAAAGCAACGAATGAACGCTTTTTATAGACGAATAGATTTGTAACACCGTTTTTATTAAAAACAGAAGTGCCGCACACCAAAGTTATGGTATCAAGATAATGCTCACCCTGCGGTTTTTGTCTTGTCCTTCCTTTGTTTCATTAAGGGCGACTGGCAAAGAGCTGCCATAACCGATGGATTTTGCCTTCGATTTACTCATCACGACTTTTGAAAGAATATAGTCTTTTACCGCCCCTGCTCGTTTTTCAGATAGTGTTTGATTATAGTTTTCCTGACCAATATTATCGGTATGTCCTTCAATAATAATTTTTGAAGGGTTTTGCTTTTTTATTTGTTCGATGAGGTTATCCAATTCTAGTTTGGAATTCGCCAACAACTCATATTTATCAAAATCGAAAAGGACGGCACTGCTAAGTGTAATTTGTGGTCCAGAACCAATTGCTGCAACGGCATCAATATCGGCACCGGGCCATGAGCCTTTGCAATCCGTTTTTAAATCTTCCAATTTTACATAATGGAATACATCAAATTGTTTTACCGAATCTCCAATATCCACCAAAGAAACGCCACCGCTGATTGCTCCAACCGAAATCCAGTTTTTAGCATCTTTCGATACATAAAGTTGTGTCGTTTCAATGTATTTTCCAACTTCAAAAACGTATAAATCGGGACCTTCAATATTGATGAGGGCATTGTCGGTAAACCTTAAAGTAAGTGTTCCACCACAACCTAAAGAGGTGAAATTAGATGCTACACCTGCAAAATCGGCAATACCAATAGATAACATGGAATCACAAGCTTCAGTAACGGCATCCGGCTCTCCTCTTTTAAAGTCTACAACTTCATCCGCAAAAGAAATATCCCCTTGGGGAAGAAAAATTTTACCGCCATTGCCGGCAGGGTATTCTTTTCCGATTGTTTGACTGCTCATGCAGAAAAACATAGAACTAAAATATAAACTAAAAAATACTTTTAAAATCCATCTCATGTGTTACAAATATAGCAATACATATATAAAGCCAAACTACTTCATATAATAATGAAAACTATAAAAGGTATCAGAGGTGTCTGCCAACTGGCTGGTTAAAATCTACCACATAGATGAGGGCGGTAACGTTTTTTACGTTTTGGGAACCATGTTCTGAAACGTTTTTTGGTATTAAAAGCCCGTTCTTCAAGAGAAGGATTATGCTTTTTAGATTTGCCAACCGAAGCTCCGCCACCAGAAGAAGAAGAGGTAGTAAAACCTGACGATAATGCAGATGTATCCGGCTTTTTAATCGTGTACTCTTGGGAAGCTTGATTTAGTTCAAAACGAATATGAAAACCATTTTCCAGCGTAGGTTCAATGTATTGAGCAGATACTTGCTGTTGAATTTGAGGTTCGTTCGGTTCTGAATAAGGATTGGAATTAATAAAATCGTGTGGATCATTCTCTGTGTTTGATTGAGGTGCATCTCCCACAATAGTTACCACCGACTGATTTCCGGCTGCATTTGTTTGAGAAAAAACAGCAAAAGCAGGAAAACAGAATACAACTGACAAACAATATTTAAATCGTTTTGAAGTCACGAAGTGATGAATTGATATCATAAAAGTAAAAAGAATTTAGGTAAAAGTCAAATTCTTACCCCATTTATATTCAAATGGTTATAAACAGGTGTTCATATCAATTCACCCCTGTTCATGTGCAAAATAAAAACACAAAAAATATTTGATTAACCTAAATTTTACATTAGCTTTATAGTAAATTACTCTACTCAATCGCTATGAATTTCAGAATTTCAATCTATTCCATTCGTGGATTATTTTTGGTTGCATGTCTGTCTTCATGCTCTAATCCACAAGAGAAAGGGAATTCCCCTACTCAAACACTTGCTCTTCCTGCTGAAGAAATACAAGAGAATACTCCAACTCCTCCTACTATTCAATCACAATCGCTCGAACTAAAAACATTTGAAGTAATCGATATAACATCCGGCAAATCTGTTGGATGGGGATACGATATTTATGTGGATGGTAAACGAAACATACATCAACCGATTATTCCGGGAATTGCGGGAAATAATGCATTTTCATCGGAAGAAGCGGCTAAAATTACCGGAACATTTGCCATTCAAAAATGAAACAAACCGGTGGATTACCAACCATCACATTGCAAGAACTCGACAGCCTAGGTATCACTAAAAACTAATACATGGTAACAAAACTACTCTCCCCACTTTTGTTCGTACTTACAATTCCTATATATGCTCAAACATACATAATGAGTAGTACACCTATTACAACTTGCAGTGGAACCTATATGGATCCGGGTGGAACAGGATTTTATGTTGACAACTCGAATTTTGTACAAACCATTTGTTCCGGTACAACCAATTGTGTGAGTATCACATTCAGCTCATTTGCCCTTGAATCAGGATTTGATTATTTAGCTGTCTACGATGGCCCTTCCACAAGTTCACCTCAAATTGCAGGCAGTCCGTTTACAGGAACCACCAATCCCGGAACACTCACTTGCTCTTCGGGTTGTATGACCTTTGCTTTTACTTCCGACATCTCCATTACTGATGCCGGCTGGATTGGTACCTTGTCGTGCGTTACTTGCCCACCACCACCACCACCGCCAAATTTAGCGTATGGTTGGACACAACGTGCAAGTGTACCGGCAATTGGAAGACATAGAGGTGTTGCCATCACTATTGGTAGTAGAGCGTATGCAGGTATGGGACATATCAATGCTATAACCGATATTATTTATGACGATTGGTGGGAATATGATCCAGGAACAAACTCATGGACACAAAAAGCAAGTTTCCCTCCCGGACCGCGTATGCATCCAACCGGATTTACAATTGGAAATTATGGATATGTTGGCACAGGCAGAAATAATTCCTATGTAGAACAAACTGATTTATGGCGATACAGTCCGGCTACCAACAGCTGGACTCCTATGGCATCCATGCCAGCGATGGCAAGAAGAGGCGCTGTAGCCTTTGCTGTAAGCGGGAAAGGATATATCGGAACAGGATCCTATTCTACCGATTTTTGGGAATACAATCCTGTTTCAAATTCATGGTTAGCCATTGCCCCTATTCCATGCACACCAAGGATTTCTGCAGTTGCATTCACAATTGGCTCCAAAGGATATGTTGCTACAGGCGATGACGGAGGACCGAATGGTGACTTGTATGAATATAACCCTGCTACCAATGCGTGGACCGCCAAAGCATCAATGCCGGGTCTGCCAAGAATGGAAGCTGGTGCATTTAGCATCAATGGTAAAGGGTATGTTGGAACGGGTTGCGATTTTCAGAGTGGAACCAACTATCAGGATTTTTGGGAGTATGACCCAATTGGGAACACATGGCTTCAAATTACTGATTTCAGTGGCTCTGCCAGACGTTACATGAATTGCTTTGCCATCGGAACAAGAGGATATGGTGTGTTTGGAACGAGTGGAACCAACTACAACGACTTATGGGAATATGGTAATTTCATTGCAGCTGACGTTGCAGAAAATGTATTCGATCATTCTGTAAAAACATTTCCAAATCCATTTCTAAATGAAATTACATTTTCTATTTCACAAGAGATTGTTTTCGAAAAAGGAGCATCCATTAAAATCATGGATATCACTGGAAAGACCGTTCGCACAATAACCAATATTTCAGAATATGAAATAAAAATAGAACGCGGTGATTTGAAAAAAGGAATGTACTTTTTTGAATTCCAAAATAACACAAGTGTTTCAACCGGAAAATTTATTGCCTTATGATAAAAAGGAAATATCTTTTATTTTCATTGCTCCTACTCTTGAGTTTTGAAATGTCATCCCAAAATATTTGGAGTAAACGTTCATCTTGCGGAGGTTCGAAAAGAGAACGTGGTGTTAGCTTCTCTATTGCCAGCAGAGGCTATATCGGTTTGGGACAAGACACCTTAAATTTAATGTTGAATGATTTATGGGAATATGATCCGGGAACAAATTCGTGGACACAAAAAGCAAATTTCCCTGGTGTTGCTCGAAGAGATGCTGCAAGTTTTGTTATTGGAACAAAAGCGTACGTTGGAACAGGAATAAATAATGCAGATGCATTTTTAGGCACACGTCAATCCGATTTTTGGGAATACAATCCGGGAACAAACTCATGGACCAGCAAAGCACCCTTTCCCGGTAATTCAGGAACGGGAACCTATTATTCTACAGGATTTTCAATGTTAGGCAAAGGCTATTTCTTTTGTGGTAAAGATGGTCCATCCAATTACTCTGATAATTTATGGGAATACGATCCCATCACCAACTCCTGGTTGCAAAAAGCAGACCTACCCGGTCCAAAACGATATGGTGCCATCGCATTTGTGATTGGAAATTATGCTTATTGCGGAACGGGAACAGATGAAAACATATTGGTAAATGATTTTTACAGATATGATCCAGCAACAAACACCTGGCTGACACTAAACAACTTTCCGGGTACAGGAAGATTTTCATGCAGTTCATTTACAATTGGTGGAAAAGGGTATATGTTACTTGGAACAGATGGAGGATATAAAGATGAATTATGGCAATACGATGCTGCATTGGACTACTGGTTTCCGAAAGCTTCACTTCCCGGTGGTGCCAGACGATCAGCTGGAGCATTTGCAATCAGTGGAAAAGGGTATGCAGGAACCGGTAAGGGTTTAACGGGCACGAGAAGAGATTTTTGGGAGTACCTCCCTTCTATTCCTGTTGGCATAGATGAATATAACGACATTGTTTTTTCAACTGTTTATCCTAATCCAATGACGGAACAAGCAACTGTTATTTTATCTGATAAAATTTCATTGCAATCGCTTTCGTGGGAACTGACTGACATACAAGGAAAGTTAATTTCGACAGCGGACATTGAAACAACTTCATTTACCATTTATAAAAACACGATGAATCAAGGAATCTATTCATTGAACATTAAAAATAAAAATGGAATCCTTGCCTCTAAAAAAATAATTGTACAATAATTCTTATACATATGAAATTGTCTAATCTCCTTTTTAGCTTTATTCTTTTCACACTACTTCCATCCTTAACGTTTGCCCAAGGATGGTGGTTCCGAAAAGCAGACTATAACCAATCACCAAGAACAGCTGCTGTGGCTTTTACAATTGGTACCGGAGCTTACCTTGGAACCGGATATGATAGTTCAACATACAAAAGAAATTTCAGCGTTTACATTCCAACATCCGATACATGGACTGCGACCACAAGTATTGGTGGTGTTTCTGGCTCGGGATTATCACGCGATGCGGCTTCCTCTTTCGTAATTGGAACAAAGGGATATGTATGTTGCGGGCAAGGTTCCAATCCTTTTAATTTAGATTGTTGGGAATATGATGCGGGAACAGATACGTGGACACAAAAAGCCAATTTTGGTGGAACTGCTAGAAGATCTGCTGTCGGATTTGAACTGGGCGGAAACGGATACATTGCTTGTGGGCAAGATGCGACAGGATTCAAAAATGACTTATGGATGTACAATGTTGCAACCAATAGCTGGATTGTTCAAGCTCCTTTTCCCGGAACAGCAAGAAGATTGCCTGTTGCTTTTACAATTGGGTCGAATGCCTACGTTGGAACAGGTGATGACGGTGTTTTCAAGGGTGATTTTTTTAAATACTCAGCAACTACAAATAGCTGGACTGCGATTGCCCCATTTGCAGGAACACCGCGTTATGGAGCAACCTGTTTTGTTCTCGGCACAGATGCTTATGTAGGAACGGGATATGACAATACATTATCAAATAGAAAAGATTTTTGGAAATACAATTCATTAACCAACACATGGTCAAGCATTGTCAATTTTGCCGGAACAGCTCGTTCCAATGCTGTTGGATTTACAATCGGAAGCTTTGGTTATGTGGCGACTGGGTATGATTCACTTACAACAAAAGATTTATGGATGTATGATCCAAACTTCAATGGAATTGAAGTAATCGATGCATTTAAATCCAGCTTAAAAATATATCCGAATCCCATCGTTGAAAATGCAACAATTGCTTTTAGCCCTGAAAGTTTAAATGCCTTCGCTAAAATTTCATTTACAATGTATGATGTGAATGGCAGAGAAGTAAAACACATCGAAGAACTGACAAATGCTGAAACACAGCTATCCAGAGATTATTTAGGCAATGGAATATACATATACAAAATTGTAGGTGATGATTATTTATTGGCCACAGGAAAAATAATTCTGCAATAGAAGAACTCTATGACGGAACCCTGAATAACTAACTCAGGGTTCTGTTATTCTAAATGCCGCACCACTCCACTTTCTAATGGAGTCCAAATTCCAATTTTAACTTCTGCAGCAGACAAACAATTGCCTGTCCAAACATTGCAGGTTTTAAACATACTGTAACTTCCGTTGGCTTCGTAAAAACAATCTTGTTGCGTGTAGCCGGGGTGTTTTATACAAATCGGTTTTCCATCTTTTAACTCAAATGATTCAAGAATAACTGTCACCAACTTTTGATATTGTTTTTCAGTAACAACAATCTTTTTACATGACTCATTCAGTTGTGGTGTCCTATATTTATATGTCACATGCATAGCAGTTGTTCCCAATCCAAAAGCGGCTTTAAATGCAGTAGAAAATGTTAAATCGTTCCATGTAGGTGTATCCAAATAAAATCCTTTATCTCCCCAACCCATTGCTACATAGTTATAATTTGAATTCACATTTTTAAAATCAGAAAAAGGGAGTGGTTCATCCCAATGCATTTGTTTGGAATGAATCGGCATAATAATATCTGTATGCACACCATTGGATTGAACATAAATCTCAATTCCATCCTGTGCATGCGCAAAGGAAGAATTAACTTTCCAAAATGGCAAGAGCCAAGCAAATAGCAAATAAAGCAAAACAAAAAAAATAAGTCCGAGAAGGAAACGAAAGCTATAACGGAGCGAAGTTTTTAGAGTATCCATTTTTTTGAAAATTAATCAAGAACGTGAAGACAAACCAGTTTAGTATGTAAGCAGTAAAATAGTACATTTGTATATGGCTTTTCCTGTAGAATATTCTTCCTTATCCACCCAAGCATTGCAGGAACTCATTTGCAAAAACTATTCATTTCCCGGCACCACTTCTATCACTTTTTTGAAAAGAGGTTTTAATGATACATACCTCATTCAAAATAAAACGAAGAAATATATTTTACGCGTTTATAAACATAACTGGCGTGCAGAAGATAGTATTGAAACCGAACTAAAACTTTTGAACTTTTTAAAAGAAAATGACATCTCTGTTTCGTTTCCAATTACTGATATTCATTCACAATTCATACAGCGCCTGGAAGCTCCGGAAGGTGTTCGGTATGCCGTTCTGTTTTCCTATGCAGAAGGTGAGCAAATTAGAAAATTAAATCTTGAACAAGCTGAATTACTTGGCATTCAAACCGGCAAAATACATCTACTCACTCTTAACAAACAATTGGGAGTTACTGCACACAACTATGGAATTGAATACCAATTTGAGAAAACACTATTCGTATTAAAACCGATACTTGTAAACCATTTAAATGAATACAATTATCTGGTAGAACTAAAAAATCATTTTACGGAACATTTTTCGACTATTGATACAACTCAATTAGCGAGAGGGATTTGTCATGGCGATTTACAAGCAGAAAATTTCCATATAACACCAGCCAATCAAATCACTTTTTTTGATTTTGATTTTTTCGGAGATGGATATTTAATTTACGACATCGGTGTTTTTATATGGTATGATCATAAAAACAAACCGAAAGAAATAGTTGATGCTTTTTTAAGAGGATATCAGACACAACGTAAACTTTCAGAATCAGAGTTGAAACTTTTACCTTATTTCAGCACATTGCGCGCCTTGTTTCAAATGACATTGTATTGTCAAATTAGCGATGGAAAACAATTGCCCTTATGGCCAGCACAGCAAATTGCCGACTTTGTAAAAAAAGTTGAAAAATGGATGAAGGGAAAATAGTTGACACGGAATTTTATTTTTATTAACTTAGATAAAAAAACAATGAAAAGAATATACACATTGCTATTCGCCAGCGCTCTATCTACCCTTTCTTTTTCACAAGGAATGATACAAGGTTTCACGATTGACCCTGCGGCACCAACAACCACAGATATAGTGAAAGTGTATGTAGATGTGATGTTTCCCACAATGGGTTGTGGAGTTGACAATCAAGGACATTCCACTACTGGAAGTTCAACAACCGGCTATGCTCACCATTGCCTAGGTATGTTGTCTGCCATTTGCACAACCGTTGATACATTTAATTTAGGAACGTTATCAGCAGGTACCCACACCTTTTCGTTAACACTAACAAGCGGATTGGGTGGACCGCCTTGCACTCCTGGATTTGCTCCAGATGATAATGAATCAACCAGTTTTGTTGTTTCTACACCAGTGGGAATAACCGAATATGATGTTAATGCGAGTAGTGTTGTTTTTCCAAATCCAATGAATGGAAAAGCGACTATACATGTTGCTGAATTTATTCAACTAAAAAATGCTGAATGCAGAGTGATGGATGTTATGGGGAAAACTGTAAAAACCATTCATTCCATTCATACCAATGAATTTCTAATCGAAAGAGATAAACTATCCGAAGGAATTTATTTTTATCAAATTATGCAGAATGGAACACTTATTAGTAAAGGGAAGTTGGTGATTGAGTAAACTCAATACACCACCACCTTTTTGCTAACTGAACCTTTACTGTTTTTTATGGCTAAGAGGTAAACCCCTTTTTCGTAAGTTGAAACATCCAAGAGACTTTCCTCGCGTCCATTAAAGGAATCGTACTTTTTAGTATAAATCAATCGTCCCATTACATCTGTAAGTTCAACAACCACATCGCTGGTAAAACTCGACTGAAAAATAAGATTTACAATTCCATTCGATGGGTTCGGGTACACAGAATAAGAAATACCATTCTCTCCCATTTCATCAATTCCTACAAAAGGTGTTGAAGTTGAAAAACAACCAGTCACGCTATCAATTTGCTGTAAGGTGATGGTTAAGCCAAACCAAGGCAAAACATAAAAGGAATCTGTTGCTCCTGGAATAATTACTCCCCCATTCAACCATTGATTCCCAGTTGGAAAATTTGAAAACAATGTGTCGTTGCTTATTGTAATTGATGGAATCGGAGGCAAAGCAGCTTCATAAATATCAACTGTATCCGATGACAATTTACATCCAAAAACATCTGTTACTGTAACACAATGAGAACTTGTAGAACTAACATTTATTAAATAGGTTATTTGTCCAGTAGGATTCCATAAGTGACTGCTACCATTACTTGCTAATAGCAAAATTGTTTGACCAAAACATATCGTATCATTTTTCGATAACGTAATGGTAGGTTTTACAGCAGGACTCACAGCGATATAGCTGTATTTTGTTACCGAATCGGTTCCAAAAGCATTTGTAACAACCAAGGTTACATTGTTATAAAGTCCCGGGGTATTATAAGTAACAACCGGATTTTGCAAGTTTGAGGTAGAAGGCGTTCCTCCAGGGAACGACCAACTCCAAGCAGTTGGGGCATTCATTGTGCTATCATAAAATTGCACATTAAAGCCCGGGCAACCACTCAAGGTATCACCAGCAAAATTCGCAAATGGCAAATTGGATAATGGATCAAAAATAGTAGACTCCCACAAACCTCTTCCATAGGTTGCAGCTCGCAATTTATTTGTGCCATAATGAATTTCCAATTCATCCACAATAACATTTGGCAATCCGTTTGAATACGGCATCCAAGACGTTAAATCATTATCAATATAATAAACTCCTAATTCAGTTCCAACATAAACACCGTCATTCGTACCCGTTTGATTAACCACACAATTCACTGGAATATTAGGTAAGCTTCCTGACAAGTTGGTCCAATTAGTTCCACCATCAATTGATTTAAACACTTTTGTTCCGGCAGTATATCCTGAACGTGTGAGCCAAATAATATTCGGATTAGTTGTAGAAACTTCGATTGCAGTTATAGAGGCAGAACCACTGGAAGAAGGATAAGGGACAATTGACCATGTCGTTCCACCATCTGTTGTTTTATAAATTGTGCTAGATGTTGCAGCATAGATATAAAGCGGATTCGATTTTGCAACTTCCAATACAATTAATCCGCTCGAATTGAAGGTTGATATCTTCGTCCAAAAAAGCCCTCTGTTAGTTGACTTCCAAACATTTTCAAATCCCGCATAAATGGTTTGCGGATCAACCGGATCTTGCATCCAAGGTGTCACCCATTGTCCAGGTTCATCAATATTATTTACAAGATTATCAAAATTATTTCCACCATCATCAGAGCCTTGTAATCCACCATTTTGATATTCACCATACACATAATTCGGATCACTCCAATCAATAAAGCATTCCATTCCATCACCCCCGAGAACCCTATTAAAAGCACCAGCATCATATAAACTAGAGCCATTGTCTTGCCAACCTTGCATTACTAGATTTGCATTTGTAACCGAATTTCCCAAACGATACATCTGTCCAATTTGTAATCCATTACTTTTATCTTGCCAACTACTTGCGCCATCATTGGTCACGTATAATCCGCCATCAGTTGTTGCATAAAGCTCAGATCCATCAGGTCGATAGGCCAAACTATGGATATCTGCGTGAACGTAAGGTAAACCACCGTCACCCCACCAGTGTGCAACGCAGTTCCAATCTAATCCTGCGTTATAGGATTTCCAAATATTAACACCGCCCACAACTACTTCCGATGCATCAACGGGAGAAACATCTAGTGACAATGTATACCAACCTTGCCCCCCTCCATCGCTTCCATCATATTCCCATCCAAATAAGTTTGGTGTACTGCTTTGTAAATTAAAAGATGTTCCGGAGTTGGTTGATAAATACAGTCCTTTGTATGAACTACTTCTAGAAGCCGAATATAATAAGTAAACGTATGAAGAGTTTGCAGCAGAAACTCCGATGGCAATTCTATTAATAGAAGAACTGAAAGGTAAACCTGCAGTAGTAGAAACAATTGTAAAGCTTAATCCTGTATTTACCGATTTGTAAAAACCTGCAGTAGAAGCCGCATAAATTACGGTAGGATCACCGGGTTTAAATTCCAAATCTTTAATATTTCCTGTTCCTAGCACCTTTGTCCAAGTAATACCGGCATCAGGTGATTTGAAGACACCAGTAGAAGTTGCAGCAAAAATCATATTGTGATCATTTGGATTAATTAAAAGTCTGCCAACGCTTCTTCCTTGATTCGTTGTCCAATTTAATCCAGTGATAGCCCAGGAAATACCACCATCAATGGATTTCAAAACGCCAACCCCATAGGTATCGCTGGCATCTTGATCACCAGTTCCAATATACATGACGTTCGGGTTAGTCGGGTCAATGGCAATATCATTCACTCCTAAAGTTGGAAGATTATCTGTCGCAGTGGTCCAACTTAATCCTGCATTTATTGATTTCCATAATCCACCTGCAGGTGAACCTACCCATATGATATTTGGATTTGTAGGATGAAAAGCAACACAATTTAAACGTCCGGCTCCTCCACCGTTTGTAGGTACTGTAAAAGCGCCTAAGGGTGTCCAGTTGCCTCCTGTCATCATCGAGCTTCGCTGTGCAGGATTCACAATTAATTTCTCTAGCTCTTCATGGCCTTTCGATAATAAAGTTCTATCTCCACTGGGATACACTCGAGGTTCAATGAAATGTTCCCAACGTTTGTATAACACATAACCTTCACTTTCTTTTTCTGTTTTGTTTTTAAAATTAAAAAAGGATTTGAATTTTTCTTTCTTTTCCTCCTTTTTCCAATAATCATTAAATGATTTTTGGACGTCATAAAAATTCACAGTAGGATCTTGAAGTTTATTAACCCAATCCTGAGAAAAAGAAGTGGTTGATAAAAAAGAAAAGCAAGCAATAAAGGCAATCGATTTACGTAGCATATTTTAGAGAAATTTGAAGAAACAAGATACGACTAAATGCATTTTAATCAAACTAAATTAAGACTATAATTAGCATTCAATCGACCGACCAAACGTTCCGACTCATCAAAATTTAAGGTTTGAGCACCATCACTGGCAGCTTCTTCCGGTTTTTCGTGCACTTCATAAATCACGCCATCAGCACCGGCCATCATGGCTGCAAGGGCAATCATCGGAACATGTTCACGAATCCCTATTCCGTGTGAAGGGTCAGCAATCACCGGTAAATGTGTTTTTTCCTTTAAGATTGGAATGGCATTAATATCAAACGTATTTCGGTATGCTGTCTCATACGAACGAATTCCTCGTTCACAAAGCATCAGTCGCTCATTTCCATTCGAAAAGATGTATTCAGCAGATTGCAACAATTCATCAATTGTACCGCTCATTCCCCGCTTGATTAAAACAGGTTTATCCACCCGTCCGAGTTCATCTAATAAATTAAAATTTTGTGAGTTTCTAGCTCCGACTTGAAAAACATCCACATAGTCAATCATTTCTTCGATTTGCGAGACTTGCATCACTTCCGTTATGATTTTAATTCCGTTGGCCCTGCAAATGCTGTGAAACATTTTTAATCCATCCATCCCCATACCACGAAAAGCATAAGGCGAACTTCGTGGCTTAAAAACACCACCACGCATCACTTTTATATTGTTTGCGACCAAATGCTTCACAATTTTTTCAACTTGCTCTTCACTTTCAATGCTGCACGGTCCGGCCATGATGGAAAAGTTATTTTCACCAATCAATACATCATCTCCCAAATCAATTTCCGTAGCGTTCACTTTCCATTTGCGTGAAACAAGCTTATAACTATCGGATACTCGATGAACGTCCATTACACCATCTAGACTTCCAATCAAACGAATATCAAATTCGTTTTTACCGATACAGACCAAGTAAATTCCTTTTTGTGTTTTTACTTCTGTTATTTTATAGCCAATGCGATTGATTGAAAAAAGTATCTTCTCTTTTACGCTTGGCGAAATGTTTTGTTCTAATTGAATAATCATGGTATGGATAATGAATTAATAAGATCCCGATAGCTATCGGGATAACGAATCTGCGTTTGCTAATTGTTCTTTTAAAATAGAGTTGACGAAACCTGCAATGTCCTTTTTCAAATCCTCACTCTTCTCAATGGATTTAATAAAGGCACTTCCGATAATTGCGCCATTGGCGTAATCACAAGCCTTTAAAAATGTTTGTTGATTATGAATTCCAAAACCAATAACGGTAGGACTGTTTAAATTCATTTCCTTTATTCTTTTGAAGTATTGTTCTTGTTCGATATCAATTTCATTCTTTCCTCCTGTTGTACTTGCGGAAGAAACCATGTAAATAAATCCATTAGAATGCTTATCAATCAAACGAATTCGTTCTTCTGTGGTTTGTGGTGTTATTAAAAAGATGTTTTTCAAATTGTATTTTTCAAAAATCACTTTGTAATTTTCTAAATATTCCTGAAGGGGTAAATCTGGAATAATTATACCAGAAATACCAAGTAGCGATGCATTTTCACAAAATGGTTCAACCCCATATTGTAAAATAGGATTCAAATAACCCATCAGAATAAGTGGAATTCTTGAATTCACACTTTTCAATTGCTCAAAAAGCAATTTTATCGTCATTCCATTTTCCAAAGCAATTTCACTACTTCTTTGTATGGTGGGACCATCTGCCAAAGGGTCAGAAAAGGGCATTCCTATTTCAATCATATCCACTTCGGTTCTTTCTAATTCATGAATGGTTGTAGCAGTATCATTCAACTTTGGAAAACCTGCTGTGAAATAAACAGAAAGAATATTCTCTTTCTTAGCTTGAAACAGTTGATCAATCTTGTTCATTATTTTTCAATCTTTAATTTGTCCAAATACGTTGCCAAGTCTTTGTCTCCTCTACCGGAAAGATTCACAACAACCACATCCTTTGAATCCGCATTTAACTTTTCAAGGTAAGCTAATGCATGCCCACTTTCCAAAGCAGGAATTATTCCTTCTAATTCACAAAGTAAAAACGCTGCTTTTAATGCTTCATCATCTGTTGCTGAGACGAATCTAGCGCGTCCAGTTTCAAACAAATGCGCATGAATTGGACCAACTCCTGGGTAATCCAATCCCGCTGAAATACTGTATGGCTCAGTAATCTGACCATCTACTGTTTGCATCAACAATGTTTTGCTTCCATGAATAATTCCTGGTTTACCAAGTACACTTGTTGCAGCTGAATGACCAGATTCAATTCCTTTTCCTGCCGCTTCAACGGCAATCAACTGAACATTTTCAGTCTCTAAAAAATGATAAAAAGCTCCTGCTGCATTGCTTCCACCACCAACACAAGCAATCACATAATCGGGATTTTCATTGCCGGTTTTTTCAAACAATTGTTTTTTCAGTTCTTCACTGATAACACTTTGAAAACGAGCGACCATATCGGGATAAGGGTGTGGACCAACGACAGAACCAATAATATAATAAGTATCCAGCGGGTTATTGATCCAATCACGAATTGCCTCATTGGTAGCATCTTTTAATGTTTTACTTCCACTCGTGGCAGGAATGACTTCCGCACCTAACAATTTCATGCGTGCAACATTGGGTGCTTGCCGTTTTATATCCACTTCGCCCATATATACAATACACTTTAATCCCATTAATGCACAAACGGTTGCAGTTGCTACACCATGTTGTCCAGCACCTGTCTCCGCAATAATCCTAGATTTCCCTAAGCGCTTTGCCAGTAAAATCTGCCCTAAAGTATTATTGATCTTATGCGCTCCAGTATGATTCAAATCTTCACGTTTTAAATAAACTTTCGTTTGATAATGGTCAGAAAGTCGTTTTGCAAAATACAATGGAGATGGTCGTCCAACATAATCGCGCAACAACACATTCAACTCCGCTTGAAAACTTTCCTCCTGAATAATAGTAAGGTAATTTTTGCGAAGCTCTTCCACATTTGGATAAAGCATTTCAGGGATAAAAGCACCACCGAAATTGCCGTAATAACCTTTTTCGTTAACTTGATAATTCATTTTTTAATTTCTTTAATTTTTCAACGTCTTTTAATCCAAATTCATTCTCAAATTTGCTGTTTACATCAATAGAATGAATATTTAACTTCTCGCCCTGAAAGCTACTGGAATTTAAATTTTTTATCCCGGTAGCTGTCGAGATTTCAATTTCCTCCAACCCAATCCCACCACTTAAAAAGAACGGAAGTTGATGTTCATACTTTCCTAATAGATTCCAATCAAATTGTTTTCCACTCCCACCATACTGTTCGCTTTTGGTATCAAACAAAAAATAAGAACATTTATCTTTATACTCATTTAAGACATTCCAATCAAACTCTTCATTTATCCCGAATGCTTTAATTACAGGTATAAAATGATTAAATACTTCGCATAAATCAGCGGTTTCGTTTCCATGCAATTGAATAAAGTCAAGCTTGTATTCATCCATTTTATCAATAATATAAGAGGAATTGGCATTTACGAAGACACCTACTTTTTTTATTTCAGGCGAAATAGAAGGCATTACGAAATTATCGCCAACAAACCGTTTGGAGGAGGGATAAAAGATAAAACCCATATAATCGGGTTTGAGAAGCGCTACTTGTTTTATATTTTCGGGATCTTTTAATCCACATATTTTCAGTTTCATTTTAGTTTATTAATCATAATAAAATCATTCATAAAATAGCCATTACCGATATCAAAATCTGCTATTTCTTTAATAACAAATCCCTTTTTAAAATAAAAATTAATGGCTTTAAAATTTTGTCTATTCACTGTTAATTCAATTGTTTCAGCAGTTGGCATTTGACTTAAAACATATTTAAATAAATCTGAGCCAACGCCCTTTCGTTGATCATCTACCTCAACATAAAACTTATGCAAGAAATAGTTTTTAGCATCTTTCGTACTCAAGGCTATATATCCAATAGCTTTTGCTCCGTCATAAACTAAAGTGAATTGATGTCCATCTTTCATTTGTTTTAACAAACTTTCTGATGAGTACATTGTTTTCAGCATAAATTCAATTTGTTCGAGGGTTATGATTGTAATATAATGCCTACGCCAAATATTATCAGCTAATTGAGCTATTAATGTTACATCTTGTTCTGTTGCTTTTTTAAATTTCAATTCCATGTTATGCGAGTATTAAATTATTTTTTAATGCGCTTACTTCTTTAATAAAATTGGCACATGCAATTTCTGGGCGGCTGTTTTTCATAAATGTTTCTCCTATCAAAAAGCCATTAAAACCTACATCTTTTAACTCAATGATTGTTTGGACTGAGTCAATTCCACTTTCTGATATTTTTACAAATTCAGAAGGAATTAAATTCGCAAATTCAAATGATTGAGAAATATTAACTGTGAAGTCTTTTAAATTTCTATTATTAACTCCTACTGCATCTACAAACTCATTGACCGATTGCAACTCATCTTTATCTCTTACTTCTAATAACACTTCCAGACCAAATGATTTTGCAAACCGGGCAAATTGATGTATCTGATCTGCATTCAATACATTTGCCAACAATAAAATTGCATCTGCTCCAATAGATTTTGCTTCTACAATCTGATATTCATCGATGATAAAATCTTTGCGTAGAATAGGACAATAATTAAATTTGCGAGCAGTTGTTAAATCCTCATTTTTTCCACCAAAAAATTCAGTATCAGTAAGTATGCTGAGTGCACTTGCACCTGCCTGCATATAGCCAATAGAAGTTCGCTCGACATCTGCATATTTGTTAATCATTCCCTTGGATGGCGATTTCCGTTTGAACTCGGCAATGATTCCAAGTTTATCTGTACGTAACAAATATTTTTTAAACGAAACAGTGGGCGATTCAAAAAATGTGGAGCGTTCAAGTAGCTTTTCGGGATATAAACTTTTCCGTTCAGCAACTTCCTTTTTCTTTTGAGCAATAATTTGTTCCAATGTATTCATTTCAATTATTTATTAAGGATTGATAGGCCTTCAATGCTTTTTTTGATTCCAATGATTCCTTCGCTTGAAGCAAACAGTCAGAAAAAGATTGCTCAGACTGTACCGTCTGAAGTGCAAGTGCTGCATTTACTATAACTGCATTATTTTGAGCAATTGTACCTTCTCCATTTAAAACTGACAAGAATAGTTTTGCAGCCGCGTCAATCGTTGCTCCACCATAAAGCGCTTGTTGTTCTACCTTATCAAAACCAATGGATGACAATTCGATGAGTTGTTCTTTTTTAGAAGAATAGATTTTAAAATCAGATGTCAATGATACTTCATCGAATCCATCCAGCGAGTGAACTATTGTGTATTTTGCTTCAGTTTGTTGAAGCATGTAATGATATAAGCGAGCCATTTCTAAATTATATACACCCAATAATTGATAGGTAGGCAAACTTGGATTCACAATCGGTCCAAGTAAATTAAAAAATGTCCGTACACCTAATTCTTTGCGAACAGGGGCTACACTTTTCATCGCAGGATGAAACAAAGGAGCGTGTAAAAAACAAATTCCGGCTTTGTCCAATTGTTTTTGCAATGTTGCTCTATCGTTCGTAAAACGGTAACCGATGGCTTCCAAAACATTGGATGATCCGCTAACAGAAGAAACACCATAATTTCCATGTTTTGTAACGGTAACACCGGCACCGGCAACCACAAAGCAAGCGAGGGTAGAAATATTAAATGTATCCTTCCCATCTCCTCCTGTTCCAACAATATCAATTGTTTGATCGGTATCAAATTTAACTTTCAAACACATATCCAGCATGGCTTCTCTAAATCCGGCTAATTCCTCAACCGTGACCGAGCGCATCAGGTAGACCGATAAAAAAGCAGCCACTTGGGAAGAAGGATACTTCTCTGTAGCAATATTGAATAAGACATTTTTTGCTTCCATTTTGGAAAGTGTCTGATGTTCAAATAAATTATTTAATACCTGTTTCATTTCTGTTCTGATTCAACCCAATTTTTTATCATTTGCAATCCATGCTCTGTTAAAACACTCTCCGGATGAAACTGGACGCCTCTAACATCCAATGTTTTATGTCTCAATGCCATTATGTTTCCTGTTTCATCCAAAGCGGTAATTTCTAATTCCTCCGGCAATGTATCTTTGTTTACACACCAGGAATGGTAACGACCCACAAGTAGTTGTTTAGGAATATTTTGAAATAAAATATCTTCTGCGATAATCTCAATTGGTGTGGATACACCATGAAATACCTCTGGCATATTCGTCAATGTTCCACCAAATGCTTCTGCAATGGCTTGTTGTCCAAGGCAAACACCCAAAATACTTTTTGATGAAGCATATGTTTTGATCACATCAATTAAAATTCCAGCTTCAGAAGGAATCCCAGGTCCGGGTGAAAGCAAAATCTTATCAAACCTGTCAATTTCCTTCAAGGTAATTTTATCATTACGATGAACTTCTACAGAAGCATCACTTACTTTTTCCAAGTAATGAACAAGGTTATACGTAAAGCTGTCATAGTTGTCTAAAACCAATATTTTCATTTCTTAAATCTCCTTTGCTATATCAATGGCTTTTTTCAAAGCTGCTAATTTGTTATTCACTTCATTTAATTCCTTTTGCTCATCGGATGATTCAACAATCCCTGCTCCGGCTTGATAAAACAAGGTATTGTTTTTACTCAAAAAGGAACGAATCATGATTGCGCTATTAAAAGTACCATCAAATCCTAAAAATCCAATACATCCACCATAAAAACTTCTATTCCCTCGCTCATATTCATCAATTAATTGCATTGCTTTATGTTTGGGAGCTCCGCTCAAAGTGCCCGCAGGAAAAGTATCACCCACCATTTTAAGTATCGAAACACCCGGCTTCAATTCACCGGACACATTTGAAACCAAATGAATCACATGAGAATAATATTGAATGTCTTTAAATTTCTCCACATTCACATTCTTGCAGTTTCGACTCAAATCATTTCTTGCCAAATCCACCAGCATCACATGCTCAGCATTTTCTTTTGCATCTGCTTTTAATTTTTCTGCTAATTCCGTATCATTGGCTCCTGTCCGTTTGAATGTACCTGCAATCGGATTAATCCTGGCTATATTGTTCTTTACAACCAATTGCGCCTCAGGAGAAGAACCAAAGAGTTTAAAATTGCCATAATCAAAATAAAAAAGATAGGGTGATGGGTTAACTGAACGTAAAGCCCTATAAACATTAAAATCATCTCCTTTAAATTTTCTCGAAAACTCACGTGATAGCACTAGTTGAAAAACATCTCCTCTTTTGCAATGCGCTTTCCCTTTTTTAATAACATCTAGAAAACTTGCATCAGAAAAGTTTGATTGCTCCTCTTCTATTGTAGTAAACGAATAGGATGCAAAATTTTTATTGCTTATTATTTCTTCTAATTGTTCTATTCCCTTTGCATCAGCTTCAGAACAATGCTGTGAAATTGTAATTTCATCTTTATAGTGATCAATCGCAATTACAAATTGATAAAGGTTGTAAATACAATCCGGAATGCTTTTCTCTTCTTTCTTTATCACTTGTATATCAATGTCTTCAAAATATCGCACAGTATCATAGGCAATATAACCAAACAAACCATTCAGGATTCCATTCGAAGTTTCTGTTTCAAAAAAATCACAAAAAGATGTTATTTCATCAGGAACAGAAACAGTTGGTTCCAATTTTTTTATCGTACGAGTTCCATCCGGAAAGTTGCAAACAATAGTTTCATGCTCTACTTTTATTCCGGCAATGGGTTTACAACAGATATAGGAATAGTTGTTTTCACTTCCATGATAATCGGAGCTCTCCAACAGAATGGTATTCGCAAATTTATCACGAAGCTTTAAGTAGATACTCACCGGGGTAAATGTATCTGCCAGTATTTTTTTTGATGTAGTATTAATTTTAAAGGTCATTGTGGTTGAGTTTAGACAATAAAAAAAGCGCTTGTTCACATAGAGAACAGGCGCTTTTAGATATCTTATCGTATTAAATAATAGCTTATGCCGTCCTCATTGAGTACGACCACCACCACATGTTATTTAATAATTGAGTTTTCATTTCTGCGACAAATATACAGCAGTTTAAAATTAAAAAGCAAATTTATTTTCAATTTTTATTTTTTAGAGATTAATTTCTCCAAAATCGAGGTGGTACTTTGCCAGTTAAAACCGTTGACAACAAACTGATATCCATTCATCGCAATTTGTTTGGCTTTGGTTTCATTTTGTAAGAGATCAATAATGTGTCGTGCATATTGTTCAGGAGTATCTGCTACCAAAATTTGTTCATTCGGTTTTGCACCCAGTGCATTGTTTGCTAAGGTAGATGTAATACAAGGCAGTTGCATGGCCATTGCTTCCAACAATTTATTCTGCAAGCCAATACTTATCTGCATGGGAGCAACCAAAATTTTCGATTTTGCAAAATTCATCCGAATATCATCTACCCAACCGGATACGATTACTTTATCTGAGGCTAAATCCAAAACCGTGGCATTAGGAGAAGCTCCAGAAATTAACAAGCGGACCTGTGGCATTTTGTTCCAAACATACGGCATCACTTTTTCAACAAGGTATTCAACACTTTCAATGTTCGGTGGATAGTTCATGTTGCCGTTGAACAACAACTCGAATTCTTTTTTATGCACAATGGGTTTAAAATATGACGTATCCACACCATTGGGAACAACAACGATTGTTTGTTTTTGAGGATGAGGAATAAAATTTTTATCCTGCTCCGAAATAATCGTTTTGTTGTTGAAATAGGAAAACACTTTGTTTTCATACCTTTTCAATCTACGATACTCCATAGCCAAAAAAGGTTTCATATAAAACAATTCCGTTGATTTCCTGCGTTCCATTCCTTTGGAAAACACATCCATATAATCCAATGTTTTAGGAATGTGCGGATATTTTTTAATGTATTCGGTTGTACGAATCAGCTGACAATAGATATGATCCGGTTTGTGCTTGGCGATCAGTTCATCTACTTTTTTCTGTGCTTTATCAAAATAAAAATAACCGACTTGCAAAGGTTTTCCATTAAAAAAGGCACGTAGCAAATTAAAGAATACTGTGAATTTTGAAAACTTAACAATCGAAATCGCGACACAATACTTTTTCAATTCCGTTAATGCACGTTCATCCAGCTTCGTGTCGTTTAAAGCAAACAGAACAATTTGATGTTTTTTAGAAAGTTCTTTTATCTGATTGAAAGCACGGAGTTTGTCCCCTTTTTCAAGCGGATATGGCACACGTGATAACAATACAAATAATTTCATTTTCTCAAAAGTGTTTTATAAAACTCAGATAACTTCGAACAAATATACGAGTTGTTGTAAGTTGTTTCCGCTAATGTTCTTCCATTTGTTCCTATTCCGTCACAATAGGCCTCATCCTCAATACACGATGCGATTGCCGCAGTAAACTCAGAAATAGTATTTGCAATAAGGATATTTTTTTTGTTTTCATAAGCAATACCCTCTGCACCAATGGAAGTAGAAATGATGGTTTTTCCCAATGCCAATCCTTCCACAATTTTTACTCGCATACCTCCACCCGAAAGCAATGGCACAATCATCATGGATTTTGAATTCATAAAGGAAGTTGCATTTTCCACTTCACCAACAACAACTACATTTTTCAATTGTAAACTTTTTAAATCTGGCGACATATTTCGCCCAGCCAAATACAATTTTAGATCAGGGAGATTGCGGCTCACTTCTGGCCAAATCGCTTTCAAAAACCATTGAATTGCCTCCATATTGGGTTGCCAATCCATTGCTCCAATATGAAACAACGAAGGGCGTTCTATTCCAGACTTATTAACCTGATACTTTTCAATTTCTATTCCAAAAGGAATTGTAATCATGGGAAGTTGACAACCAACTTTTTCATAAATGGCAGCATCCACATCCGTTATACTTGCAATTGCATCGTAATTGTTCAACATAGAAAGCTCATAAGATTTTAATCGGGATGCGAGCATGTTGAGATACACTTTTTTTATTGGATTCGAACAAGCATTTGCTAAACGTTCCCAAATCAAATATTCCACATTGTGTGACCGCAATACCACTTTTGCTTTTGAATGTTTTCTTATAACGTCCAAATACATTGTTACCCATAACGATTCCAATTGAATTACATCGTATGGATAGGACTTTAATTTCTCTATTAATGCGACTTCAAATGCTTTGGAATAAAAACGGGAAATATTATATGAAGTTCCTGTAAATAGATTTATAAATGCAGCCAATGGACGAACAGAAGTATCAATAAAAACAGATTGAAATGCAGTTTTCGATTTATAAGTTGCATCAATATCTGTTTCTTTCACCGATTGCTTGGGTGTGGACATTGCTAATACATGCACAGTAGTACCTTGCGCAATCAAACCTTCGGTGAGCATATTCATTGCAATGCTTCCACCATCTTGGGGAGCATAAGGTATTTTATTGCAAATCTGTAATATGTTCATGCGTATCAAACAGATTTTTTACGAAGGAATATTTTCTTAATTGGATCGATGTAAGCATTGACATCAAACAATGAACTATCTGATGTTGCTTTGATAGTAAGAAAAATACCAATTGGCAAAAGAATGGCGGTTGCCATCCACATTCCGATGTAAGGAGGAACTTCCCCTTGTCGGGCTAATTTTTCTCCGGTAATTGACAAAATATGAAAGGTGATAAAAAAGATTACAGAAACAACAACCGGCATTCCTAATCCGCCTTTTCGAATAATTGCACCTAATGGAGCGCCAATAAAAAACAAGACAATGCAGGCAATTGAAAGGGTAAACTTACGATGCCATTCCACATTGCATCTGAAAATAGAATACTCTTCAGACAGAATATCAGCATTCATTCCTTCCGCAGAAGCTTTTGCGTTTCGTACCATGTTGGTGGCGGCCTCAATCACACTTAATTTTTGCGGTTTAGACAATGCATCAAAATAGTTTTTGGATTTTGCTACAATTTTATTCGAATCTAACTTTCCAAAATAAGCAGATGATTTGCCATAGTAGGAATTGGTTAAATATTTTCCATATTCATTTTTACGTTTATCATTTTTCGCTCGTAATGAATCTGCAACCGTATTCAACTGTGACAATGTCATCATTTGATAGTTACTTTTAAATAAATCTTCATTCGTTCTGTTCATTTTAAACTCGGACAAATCAAAACGAATTACTCTTTCTTCAAACTTATCACGCACCATCGGATGAGTGATAGCATCTTTCGGATGGTCGTTCATTTCTTTATAACTCACCCCATCTTTTAACGACAACACCAAAAACATTTTATCATGCGTTTCTTCCATTCTTCCCCATTTGGCAGAAAGTACCGTTGTATTGCCTTTCATATCTCGGTGATCATAAATCATGATGTCGCCTAAGGTGCGACCGTCTTTTTCTTTTTTATCTACCCGAATACTGAAACCTTGGATGCTGTTATTAAACACCCCTTCTTTAAACAACAAAGCCGGTTTCGATTCCCGTACATCGTATAGCAGCGAGCCTGCTTTTAAGTTGGTATAAGGCAAAATGTTATTGGAAAAATAAAATGCTCCAATCGCTAAACAAACAGTAGTAACCACTAGCGGTGACATCACCCTTTGTAACGATAAACCTGAGCTTTTCATGGCCGTTAGTTCAAAATGCTCACCCAGATTTCCGAAGGTCATTAACGAAGAAAGCAAAATGGCCAATGGCAATGCCATGGGAATAGTTGTTAAAGAAAAATAGAAGAACAATTCCGCTAAAATGCCCGCGTCAATGCCTTTTCCAACAAAGTCGTCAATGTATTTGAAGATAAACATCATAAAAAACACAAACATCGCAATGAAGAACGTCATGATAAACGGTCCGATGTAGGATTTTAAGATGAATTTATAGAGTGTTTTCATTTATTCTATTGTTTACAAATATAGCAATAAGTGTGCTAGAAATGGTATACGGAGCTCCGTTAGGTTAGAAAAAATGGGAACGCAGATTTTTTCCGATTTTTATGATGAAAAATGTTTCTTTAAATACAACAAGACACTGCTTAAACCAATAGTATATAAAGGTTTATAGACAACTTAGATGTCTTATTAAGTTCTATATTATCGTAAGTTTTATACCAAAAAAATCTATGTAAATCATAACCATCATAAAAAATCTGCGTTCCTATCTATTTGCCATAAAGCATAGTCATTAATTTTACTATTTTTGTTGAAAGATTATGCTTTAAAATGATAAACAACAAAAAAGTAGTGGTGGTTTTGCCTGCATACAATGCAGCACTTACACTTGAAAAGACATATAAAGAAATTCCGTTTGACATTGTGGATGAAGTGGTTTTGGTAGATGATGTGAGCAAGGATGATACTGTTGAAGTGGCAACACGCATTGGCATTAAACATGTTATCAAACATCAAAAGAACAGAGGATATGGCGGTAATCAAAAATCTTGTTACGACAAGGCCTTAGAGTTGGGTGGCGACATTGTGATTATGTTACACCCTGATTACCAATACACTCCACTATTAATTCAATCCATGGCGCACATCATCGCCAACGATTTATATCCGGTAGTCTTCGGTTCCCGTATTTTAGGAAAAGGTGCATTAAAGGGTGGAATGCCGATGTATAAATACATTTTCAACCGTTGTTTAACCTTAACCCAAAACATTCTGATTAATCAAAAACTATCAGAATATCATACCGGCTACCGTGCTTTTTCACGCGAAGTATTGGAAACAGTGAATTACGAAGCCAACAACGATGATTTTGTTTTTGATAACGAAATGATTTCTCAAATTTTTATGGCTGGATTCGAAATCGCTGAAATTACTTGTCCAACTAAATACTTCCCGGAAGCATCATCCATTAACTTCAGCAGAAGTGCGAAATATGGAATGGGTGTTTTGCGTGTTTCTTTCACACACTTCTTTTACAACTTAGGATTGAATAAATGTAGGAGATACGAGAAAAAGAAATAAATGCTCTGGGTTTGGATAATATGGTTGCCAATATTTATTTACTGCCTAGTGAAGAAGAAACCATTCAAAAGGCGATAAACTTATTTCACACTCCTCATCCAAAACACAAATCCATTTTTACGATAGATTTCTTTTAGTTCGGGGTAGTATTTCGCAACATCCTCCAATGCGGTAATCTTACTTACAAAATAAGCAGGCTTGTCAATCTCTCCATGATGCAGCCAGTCGCTGTTGTAGCTGTTTAGATTTGTTTGTGGCTGTTTGTGCGAATAAAACAAATGTGCATAACTCTTAAAACTGATTGTTTCTACATAACAATCTTTTCCTTGCAAGTATTCATAAAATTCAATGGCCGCACCTTGTGAATATTTTTCAATCCTTGGAACAACCAATACAGAAGCCATGTTTACCGCAAACAAACTAAACATAAAAATTCCGATAACGCCACCTTTTATATTTCCTCGTTTAATTAACACCAGCATTGCTCCTACTCCAACGATTAAAATGATTCCAATCAACCACTCCACTCCACTCCAAGAAACGGTAGCTTTTAAATTTTCAACTGCAAATTTATCTTTGATCAAATCGGCATCAATAATTTTTTGTTTGTAGTTATCAATGATAGGAAGTGCAGAAATAGCAATGCCAATTAATCCGGCAATTGTGAGCAATAAAATGCCTGTGCTTTTTTTCCATTTCAGCTCTCCTGTAATCAGTTTATAAACGACATAGGCTCCTAAAAAACTTAATGGAAAATAACATAATGAAGAATAATGAACAATTTTTGTTTTTACTAAACTGAATAAAATCAATACCACCCAAAACAGAATTAACATCCACAGTTTAAAATGTTTTTGATACGGTGTGTCGTAAGAACTTCGTCTAAAACTTCTTAAAGCAAATATGGATAAAGGGAAACAGCCAATCAACAAAACAATCCAGTGATAGAAAAACGGACCACCATGTCCGGCATCCTGTGTATTCAATAATCGAATTTGGTAGACAAAAAACTCTTTGATAATTTCAGCATGACCGGTTAAAATCAGCATTAAAAACCATAAGCCGCCTACACATGCAACACCCACTCCATAAATGACAATGTGCTTAAAACGCATAATCGGTTGAAACCGTTTCATCACCCAAAATACGCCCACACATAATCCAAATACCAATCCGGCAACAGGTCCTTTTGTTAAAATCCCCAATCCAATAAATAGCGCTGAAAGAATTAATAAGCGATTGCTTTTGTTATTTGTAAATACAATAAAATAATAGATACCTAAAAAAATAAACAAGTTGAACCAAGGATCGATGATTCCAGATTTAAAATAAAAATGTGGTAAAAAGGAGCCGGCATAGGCCAAAACCCATATCAATCCAAAACGTTCATCCACTAACTTTCTGCCGATATTGAACAATACAAGCAATGTTACCACTCCGCAAATGGCATTGGGCAAACGAGCTGCAAATTCGTTGACACCAAACACGCTCATTGATAATGCTTGCATCCAAATAAAGATGGGTGGTTTTTCCCAGAATGCTTGGTAGTTTATTTTTACTGAAAAATAATCCTGAGTAACCAGCATTTCGCGGGCACATTCAGCAAAATTAATTTCATCCCAATCAAATAAATGCACAGCTCCTAGGAAAGGAACAAACAAGAGTGTGCCTCCAAGAACTATAATGATGATATATCGCAGCGCGCTAGCGTTCATTTTTAAAGAAATTAGTGATGGAGCGATCCATCCATGGATGTTTTTTCCGCTGCACAAAATAATATACAATGATTGAACAAGTAACGCCTATGATTGAACCGGCATACACATCTTCAAAAAAGTGTTGCGATAAATAAATTCGAGAATAACCGGTTAACAATCCTAAAACAAGGAAGAGCATTTTATACAGTCGATTCTCAACAATCAAAGCAAAGGAGCAATACAATGCAAAGGCACAGGTGGTATGTCCGGATGGAAAGCTGTTGTACAAATGATTTTCGATACCGGGAACAAAATACAATTCTTGGAGTCCTTCGAAAAATTTTTCGGACGAACAACTTCATCAAAAACAAAATGTTTAAGCGCTTGAGCGATAAGCGCTGATGTTACATTTGCAATTGCCAGAATCAGAAAGTAGCGATACTTAACAGCAAGCATCATGAGTATTAATAATGCAGCAGTAAATCCGTCTCCTAAGTAAGTGGTATAGGTGTTAATCGCATCCAAAAACGAGTTGTGAAACGAATTAAAAGAAAGGTGAGTTTCAGCTTTGGAGTTGACAATAATAATTCCGGCTCCGATGAGGAGAAAAACAAAATAAGGAACTAAAAATGAAAGATTATTTTTAAAAATGGCCTTCACATCAAAGCAATAAGATGATTAATTAGAGCCTAAAACGCCCAACAACTTATTCACTTGACTGTCCCAAAGTAATTTGGACGTTTGCATATCGGCAGCTTCATCAGCAAAATCAATAATGATTAGCGATACATCACCTGTCAATTCATCTTTTTCGATTCGGAATTCGAAATACATACCATCCGGTTTGTCGATCCAGCTCAATCGAATAAATTTTTCCTCTTTGAAACCAATCAATTTTGCTTTTTGCTCACTGCCGTCCCAGAAAAAGGTAAAGATACCATCACGAATGTTTACATCGTCTGCAAACCATTCCGACAAACCACTAGGTGTGGTAATAAATTCATATAAAATACCGGCAGAAGTACGGATAACGTACTCCAACTCGAATTTCCCTTTAGGTTCTTTTTTAGGAATGGATCCACCTTTTTTACCATTGCTATCAGGAGCAACAGTAAGGGAAGTCATCGGATTCACAAACGTTTTAAGAATTTTAGGAACTTTCGGTCCTGCTTTTTTCTTTTTGGTGCTTTGAATCAATTGTTCAATTAACTCATCGTGCACAATTTCCGGTTCCCCATCATCTTCCCCATCTTTTTTCTTAGGTTTTCTACCGCCTTTTCCACGTGGCTTTTTCTCTTTCGCGGGTTTTACAACTTCCTTTTCAACTTTTTTTACTGCCAATTTCACACTTTTCTCTTCTTTCAAGGACTTTTTAGGGTCTTTCGTTTTAACAATCTCAACTTTTGCGATTGGCTTTTTAACTACTTTTGCTGGTTTAGCGATAGGTTTGGCTATCTTTTTAACAACAGGCTTAGAAACTTTCTTGACTACTTTAACAACTTTTTTAGGTGCTGATTTAGTAGGTTTTGAGAACTTCTTAGACGATTTTACGGGTTTAGAAACCTTTTTAGGGGGCGATTTTTTAGCAGGTTTAGTAACCTTTGCCTTCTTCACTGGCTTTGTTTTAGCCGATTTTATATTTTTTTTCGCTTTCTTAGGCGAATCTTTCTTCTTAGCCATCTGAATTGTAAATTAAACAAATCTCACGCAATATATAAAAAAATATCAATCTTCCAATATTGATGTTTTGTTAAAAATGTTTAAAACGACTATTCGTTTGAAAACTGCGGTAAACAGTAACCCCCTATTTATCAATGAATTAAAAAATAGCATACTGATTATCAAGGTCTTTTACAGACATTTATACCTAAGTAGAAAATAAATTATTAAAAGAAAAGGGCAGTATTTCTTTTAAATTGAATATTTGTGAAAATATTAAGAAATAAAAAGATTAATACTATATTTGCGCCCTCAAAAACCATATGGCGAGGTAGCTCAGATGGTTAGAGCGCAGGATTCATAACCCTGAGGTCAGGGGTTCAACTCCCCTTCTCGCTACAAAGGAAAGCCCCAATTTTGGGGCTTTTTTATTTCTTAGAGTGAGGAAACGTAGTGAGGTTTCTTTAAAATTAGCCTCTTTACTGAAAATTACATTCTTTTTTGTTTCTTTGGAGTAATTAATCATAAATTAGTGCAAATCAATCAATTGTATAAAAATAATGTCGTTTAATCTAGTAGAAACAAAACTATACATAAATGATGAAGAGTTCACTTCTCATGAAATTATTGAGGTTGTGGGTAAAGGAGTGAATGGCATCGTTTATAGAGGAAGAAATATTAATCTTGACAGAGAAGAGGCTATCAAGATTTGGAATGCATTTAATCCTACTGATAAAAGAGATAAAGTTCGTCAAGGTCTAAATGAGGCTTTAAAACTTGCTAAAGTCAATGGTAAATTTTCTGTTCAAATATATTCTGCCAATATTCATCAAAGTCATGTTGTTGCCACTATGGAATATATTAATGGTGTTACTTTAAAAAAGTTTTTGAAAGATAACTCACCAACAAATATCATTTATATCCTTTATCAATATTTAGAAGCAATACAAGAAACCTCACATGGCGAAACCTTTCATGGTGATGCACATTGGGAAAATGTATTAATTTATGAAAATAAAGAAGATAAATATGAAACGTATTTCGAAATAAAACTGTGTGATTTTGGAACTTCTTTCTTTAGTGGTAAAAGCTACTCTCATAATAGACATTGGAAAATTGTTGGCGAAACAATTTTAAATTCAACTAAAGAACTGAAAAACTACAACACTTGTGTTAATCAATTAAATGAATGGCTTAATTCTCAAAAAGATATTCAACAAGAAATGATGTCTGGAGGGAAGCAATATTTCCCTTCTCTATTCATTGCACCATATAGGGATTTTCTAGAATTAATTGCTTTTGAAAATAATGTATCATTACATTAAGTTCCGAATATCCTAATTTCCTGTGCCCCTCTATCTATTGCTGTTATTAAGCTTGGGTCAAGATAATGGCTGGTAAGCACCTTATAGCTTGAATGTGAGGTTAATAGACCTGTTTTTTCACCCATAACATCATGTACCCAAGAAATATAGGTTTTTCTAAGATTCTTCATGCTTATAGTTTTTTCTATCCCAACAGCTTCTTTATAGTGAGAAAAGCTCTTAGAAAGGAAATCCATAATGGTTTTCGTCTTCTCAGCTCTTTCTGGGTAAAAAATATAGTCGTTGGAATTTGCCTTATCGGAATATCCTAAATCCTCTAATAGATAGAGCAAATCAGCGTTTATGGGTATGTATTTATAGATACCTTGAACATTTTGCCCCCTCTCAACCTTTCTATTCCTAATTCTAAAGCATTTTGCCCCTTTAATAGTAATAAAAATGTCACTCCATCTCAATTCTACAACTTCTTCACGCCTACCACCAGTAAACAGCATTAGCTTAAAACCAGCTTCCAAATAGGGTCTGAACATATTTTTTCTCTCTCCTCGACCACCTAGTTGTTTAATCGGATTAGCCGTGTTTAGCCCGTTAAGTATCAATTCAAACTCTGCTTTTGTCAAAATTAAAATATCCTTTGGTGCAGATTTTCTAGAAACATAGGATTCAAAAGGGTTTTTCATCTTTACTTCCTCATCATCAATCAAAAATTTAAAGAATGCTTTTAACGAAACGAGGCATTTGTTAAATGTTTTAGGGCTATAATGCTCTTTAGCCCATTTGTAAAAGTCCGAAACATCATGCTTAGTTATGTCAACAATTCTTAATCTTGAAATATCAGCTCTTCCCTTAACCACCTCTGCAAATAAAGAACAAAATCTAATACATTCTGCTTGATGTTCTTTCGTTACAATTTTCTTCTTTTGTTCCAAAGGGTGATTTCCGCCTAAGTATTGGTTATATTTAATTATTGCATCCAATAATGAATAATCGTTTCCTTCAACCGTTGGCTTGAAATGCTCAAATCCATTAACAATTAATTCCTTTTTAAAATCAATTGCTTGTTTTACCGCTTCATCATAATCTCTAGTTTCTAAGGTTTTAATTTTTACCTTATGTTTTGTATTAGGTACGTGTATCCTTACTCGATATTGGTGCATATCGTAGTGGCTACAATTTGAATTGTCTTTTTTGCACGTATTGCAAAATATTTTTAAACCCGTGTGAGGATTTTTTGGCATTCTTAATTTGTTCATCATAGTAATCTTTTTAATATTTTGTTATCCGATTCATTGATTGGTTTTACAATGGTAGAAGGTCTTGTCCAAGTTTCGCCTTTTAATTCTTGAATTACCAATTGACATACTTTGGGGTCATTTGCTTCTATCTGATAACGCTCTTCCCAAGTGCTTGGATATTTTATTTTTAAGTCTCTTGCATGAATTTTATCAATCGCAACAGCCACATCAATTTGAAAGACATTACCTTTTTTGCTTATTTTATGGATTGGAATATCATTCTGCTTTAGCCATTTAGACGCTGATTCCCTAGGGACACCTAACATAGTTGCAACAGTTTGAACTGTAATAATTGGTAAATGACCGTATGAAATCATAAGGTGTTACCGTATTTTATTATTGTTATTTTTTTCACTTTCATTACAACCCGTGTAATCTCATTTTTTTTAATCGGGTCGAGATATTATTTTTAGACAATGGAATTCCAGTCAATGTTTTGCATTGAAAAAAATTGTCTAGAAGTAGTAAAAAGAATCAACCAGTTACTACTTTTGCCGTGAAGTTTGCGGAATCCATCTTTAGAAAAACAAGATGAAAGTGGCTATTTTACTAGCTCTTACAAAGCTACACCTAAATTCTTTATGAATCCAGTTTTTGACAATATTTATTTTTATCAAACATAAATCGCAACCGTTGAATGTGAAATCTTTAAATCTTTTCCAATGGTACGATTTGAAAGTCCTTGTTTTTTTAGTGACTTTATTTTCTCAATCATATCATTTTGAAGCTGGGGACGACCTCCTTTTTTAGTGCTACGAGCTAAACCAGCTCTTACCCTTTCTGATATTCTTATTTTTTCCTGTTTGGCAAGCGTGGAAAGTAGCGATATGACTACATCTTTGAAGATACCACAACTGTCAATATAAAGTTCGGTATAGCTTTTAAAGGCTACTCCATAAGATTCTAATTGTTCAAAATATTTGATAGTGGCTCTAGTACCCTCTCTAGTCCAGCGGTCTAGACTCCAAAAAAGAACCAAATCAAATTTTCTTTTGGAAGCATCTTGAAATAATTTTTTAAACGCTGGGCGATCACTTGTCCCACCAGACACTTCATCGGTGTATTCACCAACGACCTCAATGTTCATCCGTTTACAATATTCTCTTAGTACCTCCAATTGGTTGTCGTTGGATTGACCTTTAGTTGAAGTTGATATCCTAGCATAAATTACTGTTCTCATAGTTTTGTTTTTTAGTGGACGAATAACCTATTTATTTTGACCCTTGAAATCGCCCTGTTTTCAATGGGTCATTTTTTTTATTTATGTGTACAGAATACAGATGTTATTCGACCACCTTAGTCAAATTTTTTTACAAGGATTTTAGCTAGGAATTGAAAATAGTTCAAAATGTCAGCATTCGCATAATCAATCTTCTTAAACGCATTAGCTATTGCTATTTGTTCAGAAACACCAGTTGTTAATATGCATTCTTTGATTACTTCGGTATCGACAAAATGAGTTAATCCATTTTTATCTTGAATTTCAAATGTCTTATATGGTATCACCTTTTCTTCTAGAAATGTTTTGATGTATTGCGTGTGGCTCATGTTTTATGTGTTATTGATTATTACATTGCAATAGTACCAGGCTTTTGGGAGGTATGCAAGGAAAAGCCCGTCTTTCCTGGATTTTAAGGGTTATTTGTTAATAAATTAAGTGAAATACTTCGTTTGAACTACATCAAACATTCTTACTTATCTTATGAATAGATTGAGTGGATTGAAAAAAGGTTTTCGTTGAGATGGTTTGCTTCGCTGTGGTTTTTATATAATATGAATTAAGTAATTGACTACCTCAATTCTTTTCATTGATGATAGGTTTATATAAAGGGATTTAGAAGTGATTTGCCGAAGGCAAAAATATGGTAAAAGTATTTGTTGTATAGAATGAATTTCATTCTTAAATCAACTGAAAGGTGGTTTAAAAGAGATATAAATTAAGTTAATTAGGCGGTCTAAACAAAAATTAATCAATTAAAAAATAATTGAATTACTCTTTGTTTCATTTGATATAGTTCATTTGTAAGAGATGTATAATTTATATATATAATTAATATTTATATATTCTTATATATAGAATCTTATTAATTAGTATCTTATATATTCCCTATCCTTGATGTAATGCAAATGAAATAGAACAAGTGAAAAAAGAGTATAAAATCACTTCAATGATAACTTTTTCAAACATTTCTTGAACTATTTTAAAAAATAATTAAATTTTCTTCCCTTTATTAGTAGGTCATTCAAGGTTTATTTGTTTTAATTCATTAGAATTATATCAAATGCTATTGACTAATTTTTTAAAATCGTTATTGTTGTATATGTAAACTAGTAAAAAATCCTAACCGATTCAGTCTACATCAATTCTCTTCAATGGGAAAATAACGATAGAAGTAAAAAAGTAAACAATGAAAAACAAAGAAAATGAACAAAACAAAAGCAAAATTCCAGACCAAGAAACATTTCTAAAAATTCCTTTCAACGTAAAACGCTGTAAAGACCTTGATTGGGAAGAAAGAGTAATCTTGAGCAATTACATATCATATTTAGTAAAGGGCAACGAGTTCTATCAAACGGATTCATATCAAGGAAGAGAACTTGGATTAAGCTCAGCACAAATAAGTAAGTACAGCAACCGATTGAAAGAACGTGGTGAGATTAGTACAAAGATGGAATTTGAGGAAAACCCCAATGGTGGCAGACCAATACCTGTTAGATACGTTAAGGTGGTGGATATAAACAAATGGCTGAAAGGTGACACTATACCCGTAGTTAAAAAGATAATCTCAGCATCGAAGAAAAGATTGGCGAAAAAAATGGCTGAACTAATTGCTATCAATGAAAGTGGAAGTACAAAAGAAATCATGGTAGTCACAACCATTGCAGAAAGCCCCATAGAACAACCATATTCAACGAATGAGCAGATTGTAAGCAAAGATGCCAACCAACAAACCAAAGCTGTTAAATCAAAGAAAAATGATTTGCCTGTAGGTTTTAAAAAGGAGCTTGATAGAAACAAGGATGAGTCAGACGAAGTTTACACTAACAGAAGAAAATATTATTCAGACATGGCTATCCTTTCAGAAAAACAAAACCCGACACCAAGCGATTTTGTAGAATTTGCAAAAGGCGTAAACAGCACTGACGTGTTTGACGAAAAACTTTTACCTATTATGTGGAATAGAATGAGTCTACCAGAACAAGGTCGAGTTTCTAAGGACGTACTAACAAAAATCAAACAATACATGGAATAGAGAAATCATCTACTACATAGGAGGGGCTACCAAAGCCTTTCCTATGGTAGAGGTGATTTAGTTCATTTGCATTACATCATTTGTGACCTCGCTCTGTATAGAAATTTTGAGTACATAATTTTTTTATTGGATAATATGCTTCGAAATATTTCCAGTAAAATCAGACAAAATTGTTAGGCTTTTGGGTTTTCCGAAAAATTATTTTTATATTTTTTTTGACAAATAATCTTGAGCTAAGTGTGTTCCTAAAATGTCATTCTATTGTTCCTTTTTGTTCCTATACGCTTGTATTAGAACATACATTAGCAAGTTAAACTGACATGCTATAGAGACATTATGCCTTATTCTATTAGTGTTTAGACCATCGTTGCCTATAAATAATGATATGATTCACTTTCAATGTCTTATTTGGCGTGAATTCTAGAAATAATTCGATTTTAGCCACTATCAACGGATACTTATTATTAAACAATTTTATGAAATTAATCATTACAAGAAAACAAGCTTTATACCTTCTAAAACACTTGCCTGTTGGTTCAAGTATCTCAATGATTGGAGCTGATGCCTTTAAGATTATTGAAGGGAAGAAATTAAAGAAGAAAAAATAAAGCACCATATCAATTGAATACAGGGCTTTATATGGTGTAGATATTAAAATAGTATCCTCGTTAATTATTTGCTTTTTGAAAAGTAGTTTTATTTTTTTGATTTATATCTCTTTAGTAATTTTTTGTTTCTTGTAAGATACACTTCTTTCGCTGGGGCATTATAATTAATATCTCTGTTTAATATAATGATTAAATTTTGAAGTTCCTTTTTAGAATTAATAACGATTTTGCTTTCTGCATTAATAGCAAACTCTTGTTTTAAATACCTTCTAGCTTGAGTTTTGATTCCGTCATAATTTTCTTTGTTCAAAATTGGGTTGTTAACTAAACAATTCACCAACTTCTTCTGCATAGTTGAGGAAAGGGAAGGGAATTTTAGTATTGCATTTTGCGTGAAGAAAAAGCCACTAATTTTTGCAAGTTGAGCAAAACTTACCATTGCCCTTCGTTTTAGCACTTCCTTGAATCCAAAATATTTTTCATAAATGCTGTAATTAATTATAATCAATCTTTTATTTATAGAAATAACATCATAGCTCCTTGGGAAAACTAATATGTCGGAATTAATAATATTAAATTTGTCGTCAGTTCCAGCAACTAAATTATAAAATCGACTCTTTTTTAAAGCTTGTGTTGGCATACTTTTCTTAAACAAGCTAATTTCAAATTCTCCATCAGATAAATTTATCAGATAGCCATATATCGCACTAAAATCGCCACCTTCTTTTTTATATGCTTCAACGCTTCCTTTGTTGAATAAGAAAATGTTTTGTGCAACAACATTAGTATCAATATCGTCATGATAAATAACCGCTCCAGCCCTTTCATTATCATCATAAACACTATATAGCTTGTAAGAGCTATCAATAGAAAAGTGCCTTTTTAATTCATTCAGATATCCATCAATTATTTCAGTTCTTAACTCAGTAGAGCAGTCAACTTTGTATTGTGTAATTTTATTTCCATCTTTATAAATAAAATAAAAGTCCATGCTATGTCCATCCTTTTCAATGAATGTTCTAACTAATTCTCTTTCCTCCATTTTGAAATTATATATGTTTGTTTGTCTAGTTTTCTACCAATAGGGTTTTCGTTATCAAAGAATTCATCCTTTGTAATGCAGATTAGCTTTTCGTCAGAATCGGTTGTAATCTCAAAAATTTCATATCCGAAAAACAATAACATTGGATTAGTATAAATTAAATTAGTACGGCAATAGATAAAGCCCATAGTCAAGAATAGAAACACATAAGCCAATACATCAAAAATAGTTTTTGTTTCTAATGCAATGAAAGGCAAGACATAAGTCCCTAAATATGTTATATACTCCTTGTTCTGGCTTGAAATAGACTTGATTTTAAACAGTGGGTTCCCTTTTGCTCTTAAAAATAGAAATTCATGTATACGAAAATAGATTAATAAAAACAGAACTAAACAAATCATTAAACAAGGAAGTATGTTAAGATTCAGAATTGCACTTATGGATTTGAGCTTTCCACAAGAATCAAAAACATCGACATTGATTGATTTTAAAGCACCAATTATATACAATGGTATATAAGCGAATAAAAACAATAGATATTTGTTTATTGATGTTCCTCGCATGATTGGTTATTTTGTTTTAATCATTTGAATAAAAATCCAGTAATAACGATTTATTGGAAAATCAATAAGTTCGTTATCAATAATATCATATTTATTATAGTAAAGGTCTGTGTTGTCAACTAACCTTAAGCGACTTGCTTTTATAGTTAACTCATCTGGAACCTTATCAACTGAACCATATTTTTCAACAGCATCTTCTTTTTTTAACTGTTCTTCTTTTGTGACAGCATAAATGCTTTCTTTGTTATTGACATCAGTAAATATTACATATTTTTCAATGTCCGTTAGTATTAGATTGTTTTTCATATTTTTATAGATAAGAGAAAATCAGCGAGAAATAACAAATAAGGAGGGAAATGGAATACTACCCATATAAATGCATGGTTCTTTGATAATTATTTAAAAATGTAATTATTGGAGTAGTACAGCTAAATTAATCAATTTTTCTTAATAACAAACTATTATTTGCCCAATTCAATTTCATTAAACTTGCTTGATAAAGAATTTGTATCAAAATTAACCGTAAATTTCTTTCGATATTTCAATTGTTTCCATTGTAACAATTTTGATAATTCTTTTTAATTTAAATACTTTGAATCTAAATAAAACATATTTTTTTAAAACACTAATCTTTCTACTTTTCTTTTCAGTTGGTATCAATTTGAATGCGTCATATATATACCAAACAACAGGTGACCTTAATCTAAGAAGCGGAGCTGGTTCAAAATTTAATTCGATTGGAATTGTAAGTAATGGAGAAAAGGTAATCATACTTGATAAATCAAATCAATCATGGTTTAAAATCAGCTATAATGGAACAGAAGGATATTTGTCTAGTAAATATTTGAAATTTGTTGAAACAGAAAAGCCCAAAGCTATTCCTCAAAAGGTTGAGCCGAAAAAAGAGGAGCCGAGTTATTTGGTATATTATATCATCGGGATAATTATTGTTGTTGTTTTTATGGCAGTTATGCTTTCTAGCAAGAAAAAAGGACAAATACAAACACCTCCTGTTCAAGTAAAGCAAAAGTCACAAGAAGAATTAAAAGAAGAACTAAAGCAACACTTACTTAAAAATATTAAAATAACAGTGACTTCAACGAATAGTAGCAAGAAAGATAATTCCATTATTGATGTTACAGGGGCAACTTATAATATTCCACAACAAAATTTACCCAAAACAACCAAGCTAGTGCCCTATTGGGCTCATCAATATGTATATTCTTTTTCTGAAATTAATAATGCTACAGATGAGCAAAAAACCTTTTATCAATCATTTAAGGATAGTTTTTTAAAAGGAGAGTTTATTGATATCGGGGAGAATAATAATTATGCCTTCATCCTACTATTTGATTTAATTGACAATTATGAGGATGGACATAATCTTCTTATTTTGGAGAACCAGCTAGAAAACCTTGGAAAAGCCTATCCTAAAACACAACCGTATATAACCCCTACGATTGTTGAAAGATTGCAAGAAGTCGGAGACAATATTAATGCTCGAAGACATCTCGATAAAAAAGAAGTTCATCAAGCACAAAATACTTATTCTGGTTATTCTACCGAAGACAATTTTTGGAAGTTGGGGGATAAATACAAGACTAAGCTTAAGCTAAATAACGAAAATGTAAAACTACTCAATAGACTTTGGTGTCCATCAAACGTTTTTTGTAACATTGAATATTGCTGTTTGGAAACACTAAAATTATTCCTTGATTGTATTGCTGAGTTAAAGAAAAAGTATATTGAAGAAGGAACTACCATAGATGAACAATTCATAGCTGTTGCAGACATTATTGCTAAAAAAGAATATAATTATAAGATTGGGAGCATGAATTATAAATTTTTCATTGAAACAACAACTAATGAATTCTATTCAAATATCTTTAAACGCTGTGAAAACAGTCTTCGAGACCACTATAGCTATAAAAGAAAGTTAAATACGGACACTTTTTATCTTTCTAGAAAGGATGTGAAGGAGTCTTTTGAAGCAAAAATATTAGCTAAAGTTGTTTGGATTCTGCCTGTTTTAGTATCTAAAATGCCTCCACCAGACGAAGCAACAGAAATTGAACTGAACTCACAAAGCACAACAAGATGGAAAGTAAAATTTGAAGAGCTTACCATTAATTATAAAGATGATTCAGAAAATTTTGTTAAAAAAATAATTGAAATTGGCAATCTTAATAAAAACAATCCTTCTGTTGAAAATATCTTTTATGAGGCATCCAAATTTATTTCTAAGTACGATAAAGAATCTGCGTTAAACTTATATATCCATTACATTTATTATGACCTCAAATCTGATACATTTAATAATAAAGAGTTAACCAAAACAATCCAGAAAAATTTATTCAAAACAAATGAGCAACTTGAAGACTTTAAATCTGTTGTAAGTCAACTTATTAAAGACAAAAACCTAGAAAATGCATTAGTCGGTGTTTCAAATATATTTAAAATAAAAAGAAAAAAAATACAACTAAACAAAGAATCAATTAAAGAAGTACAACAACAACACTCTGGGACGGTGGAGCTATTAAATGAGTATTTGAAAGATGAGGAAGAATATAAGTCTTCGGAAGTAATTAATGATGATGTAGTCGTAGAGATAATAGCAAAAGAAGAATTAGTGCATAAATCAGTATATTCAAATAATATTTCACTCAATCCTTTGCAAGTTTCTGTTTTAGACATTTTCTGTAAAAGCAATTTTTCTGTTTTACAATCCGAGATAGAACTGTTTGCTAAAGGAAATGGTGTATTTAAAAATCAATTAATTGAAAGTTTGAACGAAGCTTGTTATGAAACATTAGATGATGTTTTAATTGAAGAAGAGGATGACTTTTACATTATAAATAAAGATTATTATCAAAAATTATTATCGATATGATAGACAACATAAAGCCAAAAGAAGCAACATCAATTATCAACTCGCTCATTGGAGGCGTAGTTCCTAAAGTTGGCGTTCAGCACATTACTGTTGGACGTTCAGAAGAAATAACAGCCTTTGTGTCTGCTTTAGATGATGTCAAAAATGGACATAGCATGGTTAAATTCTGGATTGGAGATTTTGGTTCTGGAAAATCTTTCATGCTTCACTTGTTAAATACCGTGGCATTAAAACAGAAATTTGTAGTTACTAATGCTGACTTTACTCCAGACAATCGACTCTATTCAAATAATGGAAAAGGAGTCGCTTTGTATTCTGCAATTATGGACAACATTGCCATTCAAACGAAACCAGAAGGAGGAGCATTGCCAACTTTAATGGAAAAATGGATTGAACAGGTCGTTCTGAAAACTGCTGAAGAAAATAAAGTTTCATTAGCTGATATTCGTGGAGAACAATATTTGAGTCTTATTCAAACTAATATCATGAAGACCATCAATGGAATTACAGATGTTGGTGGTTTTGATTTTGGAATGGTAGTAATGAAGTATTACGAAGGCTATATTAAAGATGATGAGCAACTAAGGAGAAATGCCTTAAAATGGTTAAAAGGTGAATACAGAACAAAAACAGAAGCCAAACAAGATTTAGGAGTGCGAGAAGTTATTAATGATTTAAATTATTATGACATGCTCAAAAATTTTTGCAAGTTATTTGTAAGTATGGGGTACAGTGGGTTTATGATAAACTTGGATGAAGCAATTAATCTATATAAAATCTCAACCTCAGTAATGAGGGAAAAGAATTACGAAAAAATACTAACCATTTATAATGATTGTTTCCAAGGTAAGATAGCTAATCTTTTTTCAATTTTGCTGGGACTAAAGAATTTTTGGAAAATGAAAGAAGAGGGCTTTTTAGCTACCAAGCCTTAAAATCAAGATTAGAGACAAATAAATTTGAAACAACTGAGATAAGAGATTTTGCTCAACCTGTAATTAAATTAGTACCACTTGACCATAATGAAATATTTGTATTGCTTAAAAAACTGAAAGCTATTTTCGATTACAATTATAAAACAGAGATTAGCATTTCAGATGGTGAAATACATCAGTTTATGGAAGAACTATTCAATAAGCCAGGAGCATCTGAATTTTTAACACCGAGAGAGGTAATCAGAGATTTTTTAAATATTCTAAACATCATTCGTCAAAATCCTACAGTAGATAAGAATAAGTTGTTTGGAGAGCTAGAAGTTTCTGATGAGAGACCACCAAATGAAGTTTCATTAGATAGTATTGAGGAATTATAATGTCATTTGATTTACTTTCAGAACCAATACGAAAATATATTCGTGATAAGCGTTGGGAGCAGTTGCGACCAATTCAAACTGTCGCTATTTCAAAAATTCTTACAACCGATGATAACTACATTTTAGCCTCCAGAACAGCATCTGGTAAAACCGAAGCTGCATTTCTTCCGATTCTGTCAAAAGTTGATTTTAGTGAGAGGGGAATACAAGTATTGTACATCTCTCCCCTTATAGCCTTAATTAACGACCAATTTTATCGTATTGAAGAGCTTTGCAAGTATTTAGACGTTACAGTCACAAAGTGGCATGGTGAGGCTAATAAGACCCTTAAAGACAAAATATTAAAGGAGCCTCATGGGATTGTTCTGATTACTCCAGAATCTTTGGAGGCTATGTTTGTCAATAAGCCGTTTAACATTAAGCATCTCTTTTCAAATTTAAAATATGTAGTGATTGATGAGATTCATTCCTTTATTGGCACAGACAGAGGCGTTCAGCTAAAATCAATTTTGTCTAGAATTCAAAATGTAAATGTCAAACCTTTCAATATTGTTGGCTTATCAGCTACAATTGGCGATTATAATGAAGCAAAGAAGTTTACAGGAAATGAGTTGAAGACTACAGTATTGCTTGATAGGACAGCAAAAGACATCAATGCTCAATTTAGATATTTCAAAAATGAAACAGAAGAATTGCCATTAGAACTATTAAAGGATTTATATCTTGAGACTAAAGACAACAAAGTTTTAATTTTCCCGAACAGCAGAGGGCGAGCAGAGGAAGTGGCGGTAAAGCTTCGAAAAATTTCTGATAAAGTCAAAGGTCATCCGAATTACTTTTCCCATCATTCATCAGTGGATAGAGAAGTTAGAGAATACGTAGAATATTTTGCGAAAAATAATAATCGACAGAATTTTTGTATCACTTGTACCTCTACATTAGAATTAGGAATTGATATTGGTACTGTAGATGAAGTAGTTCAAATTGATGCAACACATAGTATAGCATCGTTAATCCAGAGAGTTGGCAGAAGTGGGCGTAAGGACGGAGAAAGTAGTAATCTATTCTTGTACGCAACAAATCAATGGAGTTTATTGCAATCCTTAGCCTGTTGGCTTTTGTATAAAGAGGGGTTTATAGAACCTCCACAATCAATGCAAAAGCCTTATGACATTCTACTACATCAAGCACTTTCTATTGCAAAAGGTCATTCGGGTATCCCATTAACTGACTTAACTAAACAACTAAAAGAGAATTTTGCTTTTAACCAGATTAGTATTTCAGAAATCGAAGAAATACTTAATCATTTAATAGGAATTGACTTCCTTGAAAAACTCCAGCATGAAGTTATTATAGGAGTTGAAGGAGAGAAAATTGTAAATAGTCGGGAGTTCTACAGCTTATTTAAAGCAGAAGAAAATTTTAAAGTTGTGAATGCTGGTAATACAATTGGCGAAATTCCCTTTTCACCGCAAATTGTAGAAGATGCGAACATTCTATTGTCAGCTAAAATTTGGAAAATAAAGTTTGTAGATTTTAAATCTAAAAAGATTGAAGTTTCTGCAACCAAAGATGGTAAAAAGCCTATGTTTTATGGTGGAAAATCAGTTATACATCAAAAAATACGAGAGAAAATGTTCGAAATCCTTTTCTCTAAAAATGATTATGAGGTTTTGAACCAAGTAAGTTTTGAAGAAATAGAAAAAATGAGAAAAGACTTTTCAGTCTTTAATATTCAAAATTTACAAGCAGAAAGACCATTGCTAGTATCTGAAAAACACTTATCATTCTTCACCTTTACAGGGACAAAGACAAACAGAACGATTCAATTACTTTTTAATATAGCTGGGATAAAAAATGTCTTAGATGATGATTCCAGTGCGTTTGACATCGAAGTCACAAAGCAAGAATTAATATCAAAATGGAACACTCTTACCCTACCAATATCAAATATAGATTTACACATTCACGAACTACTTCAAGGAAATCCAGCATTGTTAGACTTTTCAAAATGGGGAGTTTATTTACCCTTTAAATTTCAAGTTGAATTATTGAAGGAAAAGTATTTTGATATCAGTAATACTGAGACCTTAATGAGTTTAATTTCTCCTATAGAAAATAAAAACCCTAGCGAAAAATGCTAGGGCTGTCTGAGAGTAGGCAGACAAAATAGGGCTTTAAAAGTAAAATGTATTCGATTTAACTAAGCAAGATTAATTACTAATATACTTTCCTCATCATCTTCCCACTCTTTATAACAATCTACATAATGAAAATACGTCTCAGCTATTTGTCTGATTCCATCTAGTTGTCCATCTGGAGTGATTATATGAACGTTTCCGTTTTTCGGATAAAATAATATTTCACCTATTTTAAATCTAATACCAGTAATGCTTTCAATATTCTCGCAATCAGAAGAAGTATGCTGAGAGATTTCTTTTATTAACATATAGATTCCGTCAAAATATTGTTGACTAACAAATTTAAAATGTTTTACAATGGCATTAGAAAGAGGGTCTTTCCCTTGTATACTAGGCTTGGCGAACTTAACAATGATTGGCATGTTTTAAGAATTAATTAGTTGATATACTTGTGTTGATGGGCTCTTTAAACGGTCTTTAAACCAACTTTTTACTAAGTCTGATATGTCATCCATAAAGCTAATCTATTTCAAGCGGTTCATTAAATACAATAAATGAATTGTTTTGGAAAGTTGTCATTGCTATGGATGAAGCGTTAAAATTTGCAGTACCCAATATTCGTATATTCTCAATAGGAATAATTCCCAAATAAGCTCTAGACTCTGACCAGCCGACCTGTGATTTATCTACTTCCAGAAGTTCAAGTGAAGGAGGTTCTATTAAGAGAATTGAACAGTTCAATATTCCATTAGTTCTTTCTTCAAACCTTCCAGTCGCACAGGCACTACCATATCTTCGAAGAATCGATTCTACATCGGTTGTCTCAAACATGCAAATTACTTCTCCCACTTTGTATGGGTCCCATTTGTTAAATCCTTTCAGTTCCCTTGTTTCCCTTAGTATTACCAGTTCCTTTTCAAATACAAGACGTACATACATATAATAAAATAATAGTATTTAAACGAAATATTAAAATCCTAGCCATTGCCCCGCTTTATATCCAAATACATAAGGCTTAGACCCTTTAAAGGTATCTTCTTCTAAGAGTGCCTGTATATTTGATAGTCCAAACTTCAACCATCCAGCAGTTGATAAATGACGTTGCAGATTTTGGGAATAGCTTTTTATTGCTTTCTTTTTAAAAAAAATTCTTTGATACTTGAAGTTTTCCAGCTTCTTATGGAATAAATCTACCTCTGCTTGGCTAATATTTATTTCCATAGTACCTGTATTAACAACCGTGAATGGCATGTCAGTCTTTAATTTTTCAGCTTTCTTATGCTGTGGTGGTAACTTATTGTGAAATTCATCTAAAAGAATAAAAAAATCCCTGTTAGCCTTAAACACCAACAATACAGTATTAAATAAAAAACTTGATATATCCATTCTCTAATTGTTACAGGTCTTTTTTCTTTTTCTTAGGAGACCATCCAGACCTAGATACCCATCCCTTTCTATTATCTGGTCGCTTGCCAGTTTCAAAGTAAATTTTTAAATCATTCAAATCATTAACCGACATAGGTGTAGCAATTTCTCCTTTTTTAGCTTTTTTATTTTTTTGCTTTGGCGGTGGACCAACTGATTCAAGATTTACCCTGTCTATTTCTTGCTGAAGAAATTTTTCAAGTGCTTTTTTATTTTTCTTTATTTTAAGTGCAGAAATCTTCTTAGCACGTTCTTCAACAAATATTTGCTTTTCTGTTTTAGGACGCGGTTTTAATACTGCACCAATGAATGAGGCACTTTTACTTCTTCTGTTTACCATCTTACTTTTTGAATGGATTTAGGTCATCACCAGATTTACGTTTTGCATTAATTGCAGTTACTTTAGCATCAAATGTTTCTGTAACAAAATCGGTTAAAGCTTCATTAAAGTCAGCTATTTTAATGTTAACATGTGCTACTTCTGCTTCTACATATTGCCTAGCTCCAACTAAATTAGCGTTCATCCTACGTACTATATCAGCTGGTAGTGTTAAATTCTGGTGATAGCCTGTAAATGTTTCAAAAGAAAAAGCATTATTATCAATCGTAGCATCTATATCAACCCTTTGTGCAACTCTAGCTCCAGAATTAACAGAAAGAAGTTGTTGTTCTCCAGTAAATGGCACTTTGTATTCAATCCATACTGATTGATGGTTTGGGTTATCTCTGAAATGTGGTCTCACAACAACATTATCAAAGTCAACAGCTATGGTGCTTAAGCTGTATTTGTCAATAATAGATTTTTTGTACTGTACAGGGTTCTTTAAATCTGCTATACTATCACCATCATCTGCTATTGCTTTAATAATTTGGTTTTTTCTTGATTGGGTCCAATCCATTATGGTACCTCTGCTAAATAAAATTTCCGACATTTTTTTTATTTTTTAATTTGTAATACAAAGATAAACCATAAAAAGGCTGAATCATAAATTGTAACGAGATTTACATTACTCCTGTATAGCTTTAAGTTTATTAACCCTATTAGGAAAAATAGCAATCAAGGTATTTAATTAACATGTTATTGTTGATTGATTTTTGTCGAAAAAATTCTTTTCCCATCTAGTTGATGCTTAACTTAGCATATATATTAAATAAAAATCAAATGATAACAGTAAAAATTGAGATTAACGGGGTTGATGTAACTAATCGGAACAATAGTTCAGATACTTATCTTTCCCAGATTCAAAAGAATCTAAAAATCGTAACTGAAAGAAATAAGGAATTATTTAACCGAATTTCTGCAAGCGTTACTTATCATGTAACGCACACTACTGGGAGATACGTAAGTATAATCTCAATGGTTGGTGAAAAGTTATCACATGCTGATAACCAGCTTATACAAGCTACTTTCTCAAGTGTTTACCCAAGAAATTAGGTGTTAGCAATTAAAATAATCCTTGCTAGGGTCAATCCTTAAACTAAGATATTCTACATCTTGGATTTTTTTTTCTTACGCTAACATTTACGGTTTCATACAAATCCTAATAAGTGAGGAAACAAAGTGAGGAAATCGCTTTTAAAGGCTCAAAAACGATATGTTTTTCTTGTGGAATGATTGCTATTAAAGGGTTTGAATGCATTGTCGATATTCATAACCCTGAGGTCTCGGGTTCAACTCCCGATCTCGCTACACAGGAAAAGCCCCATCTAGGGGCTTTTTACATTTTAGTAGAAAATGGAATTTGTAACCTATATATTATATTCTTTCGGTTCGCAACGTTTTTATATTGGTTATTCTACTAACCTCATACTTAGAATTCATTGGCATAACAATGGAAAAAAAGGATTTACTACTAGATTTAGACCGTGGAAAGTTGTTCATGTTGAGTTTTTTGAAACCAAAGAACAGGCAATCAATATGGAAAATTATTTTAAATCTGGGAAAGGAAGAGACTGGTTTAAAGCGCACTTCAATGTGAATGAAAGATTCATATCCGACTAGGCGGACTCGGGTTCAACTCCCGATCTCGCCACACATAAACCCTTGATTATCAATAATTTCTTTTGTATTCAAATTCTAAATAATTGTGAAGGGCGATAAATTGGCTGGAATATCTACCTAGAATAATTGGTTTAAAATTTCTAAAACCTCACTCCTATTAAACAGACATCATCAATTTGTTCTACATTTTCTTTCCATTTTTCAAATGCATTTTGAATAAGTATTTGTTGCTCTTCCATGGTCTTGTGTTGAACATTAAGCAATAATTCTTTTAATGCCTTTGCCTTAAATTTTTTCCCTTTTTCCCCACCAAACTGATCAATAAAACCATCTGTAAAGATGTAAATTGTATCGCCCTGTAATAGATCTACATTGTGTGTTGTGAACTTCTCCTGATTCTCAAATTTTCCAATTGGCTGCTTGTTTGCTCCCCACTCCATACATTCGTTATTTCGAATTATCCACAAGGGATTATAAGCTCCAGCGTATGAAAGTTTATTTCCGATTATAGAACATAGTGCTATATCCATTCCGTCATTCACATCTTCATCACTTTTTTCAAACTCTTCCAATACAAGCTCTCTCGTTTTATCGAGTATCATTCCTGGATCTGTTAAGCCTTGTTCTCTCACCGAACGGTTTAAAGCATTGTTGCATACTACACTTACCATTGCCCCCGGAACACCATGACCAGTGCAATCTGCAGCTGCAAATAGAATAGACTCATTTTTATGTTCCAACCAATAAAAATCACCAGCAACAATATCTTTAGGTTTATATAAAATAAATGATTTTTTCAAATACTGCTTGACCAATTTTTCAGAAGGAAGAATTGCAGTTTGAATTCTTTTTGCATATGAAATTGAATCTGTTATTTCCTTGTTTTTTAATTCCAACATATTTTTAGCTGACTCAACAATACTATTTTGCTGTTCGATTAACTTCTTTTGTCTGCGTGCAACTTTTAAGCGATTAAAAACGAAAAATAAAAAAGCCAATACGAATGCCAAGCCAATGGAAATAGCCATTGTAATAACTTGTTGTTTTTCTTTTGCTTCCTTCTCGATGCCCAATCGTTTATCATTTTCTATATCATCAATGGCTTTTAGCTTTTCATACTTATATTTTGCTTGTTGTTTTGCTACATTTTTTTGAGTCTCCCCATTATTCAAACTATCACGCATAGTTATATACAGGCGATACATCTGCAATGCATCTATTCCTTTATTTTGTTTTTCGTATATTGAACTTAATAATAAAGCTGCTTGTTTTATATCGTCAGGATATCCTAATTTTTTTGAAAGATTAAGACTTTGCAATGCAAACTTTTCTGCCAAATCTATTTTACCTTGCTTAAAATAAATTTTTCCCATATTCTCGTAACTGATAGCTTCACCTTGCAAATCACCCAACTCTAATTCTATCTTTAAACTATTTTGAAGATAACCTAAAGCAATATCAAACTCACCTTTTATCCGATAATTATCTGCTATATTATTCAAAACCATCGATATTCCTGGCTTGTCATTCATCTCTTTATACAGTTTCAAACTATTGGATAAATAATAAAAAGATTTCTCCATATTCCCCATATCGACATATACAACAGCCAAATTGTTATAGCTCATTGCAATAGCCTGCTTATTGCCTAACTTCTCTTTAATGCGTAAACTGCTTTCAAAATATTCCAAGCTTTTTTCCCAATCGTGTTGATTATAAAAAACAAAACCAATATTATTTAAGACACTTGCTTGCTCTTCTTTATTGTTAGTTTCCTCAAAGATTTTAAGACTTCTGTACATATATTCTAAAGCTCCTTCAATATCACCTTGCGACTCCAACAAATATCCCATCCAGGCATAACTACCACTTTTGCCGTTAGTATGATTGTGTTTTTCGAAAATATTTTTCCCCATTTCACAAAATAAAATCGCAGAATCAGGATAAGTTAAATAATAGTAGTCTACTTTAGCAAGCAAGGCATTTGCAATAATCGTATCGTGATTGGAAGAATTGGAGGTAATTGCGTTTAAGCTATCTAAGGAATTTTGCTCTGCCTTGGTCCGTTTTTGACCATAAACAGAATTACTAATTAAAATAAAAAACAAAAAAACAGCTGAAACTTTATGCATTCTATAAAGATATAAATAAACTGGATTCAAAAAATCAGCTTAATAAACTAAATATCAATTCCGAATGCCATTGTCTTATCAAAACTACTCAAAACAGTTATTTTTATCGGTTCATCAATATTATTGACTAACTTAGAGTAGGTTTCTGCGTCCGATTTCAACTAATCTAGAACATCTAAGCCTCTTTTTTGTTATCTTTGCAACCCAATTAGCATAAATATGAATTCTATTTTAAATACCATTGAAGAGGCGATTTTAGACCTTAAAGCAGGGAAAGTGATTATCGTTGTAGATGATGAAAGTCGCGAAAATGAAGGTGATTTCTTAACCGCTGCTCAAAATGTAACTCCGGAAGTTATTAATTTCATGGCAACGCATGGTCGCGGACTTATCTGTGCGGCCATTACAGAAGAACGTTGCACTGAATTGGGCTTGGAAATGATGGTAACCAATAATACTGCAGAACACGCCACCGCCTTTACTGTTTCTGTTGATTTATTGGGATACGGATGCACCACCGGCATCTCTGCTGCTGACCGCTCAAAAACAATTCAAGCATTAATTAATCCCAACATCAAGCCGGAAGAATTTGGTAAACCCGGACATATTTTTCCGTTAAAAGCAAAAAATGGAGGTGTTCTTAGAAGAGCTGGACATACAGAAGCGACCGTTGATTTGGCGCGTTTGGCCGGATTTGAGCCTGCTGGTGCTTTGGTTGAAATTATGAATGAAGATGGAACCATGGCGCGTTTGCCCGAACTAATTGAAATTTCTAAAAAACACAATCTGAAAATTATTTCTATTGAAGATTTAATTGCCTATCGCGTTAAAAACGAAAGTATCATTACTAAAAATGTACAAGTTAAAATGCCCACTCAATGGGGTAATTTTGATTTAGTAGCGTATCGCCAAACAACCAACGACCAAGAACACCTCGCATTAATCAAAGGGCAATGGGATAAGGACGAACCTATTTTAGTTCGTGTGCACTCTTCTTGCTTAACAGGAGACATCTTCGGATCTTGTCGTTGCGATTGTGGTCCACAATTGCATAAGTCGATGGAGATGATTGAAAAAGAAGGAAAAGGTGTAATTGTTTATATGAATCAGGAAGGCCGTGGAATTGGCTTAATGAATAAATTAAAAGCTTACAAATTACAGGAAGAAGGTAGAGATACTGTTGAAGCAAATGAAGACCTTGGTTTCAAATCGGATGAACGTGATTATGGTGTAGGTGCACAAATATTAAGAGACCTGGGAGTATCAAAAATCAAATTAATGAGTAACAATCCGAAAAAACGTGCTGGCTTGATCGGTTACGGATTAGAAATTGTAGATAATGTATCAATCGAAATAGAATCCAACGAACATAACAAGTTTTATCTTCAAACAAAAAGAGATAAAATGGGCCACTCCTTAAAGATTGATTAAGCTTTCTTTGGGAGTCATTTGCTAACTAAAATTGTGATAAAAAGAAGATCGATTCAGTGATCACCACACTTAATTTTACGGAGTAGTCACTTCTTCTTCTTTTTTCGCACTTCCTCTCCACCCTTTTACGGTTTGTAAATATTGTTCAAATAACTGACCAATGGTATTAAACTCCTCACGGTAAAAGATACCAACACCTTGCGTATACGCACCATTTACAGCAGTTTGACTATTATCATTCGCTTTGTTAAATGCTTTGATTCTTACCTTCCCATCTTCCGTTAATTTATAATCCACGTTCACATCTCCTACCAAACTATTTGGATTTTGTGAATTCGAATTATTACCAATATTTCCTTCCACAGAAAGTTTATCATTGAATAACTGAGTCGATAGCGCAACTTCCAATTCATCTTTTGTAATTGCATCTCCAGGTCGATAATTCACTCCAATATCAAAATCATTGCTGATTTTACTCAACATATTACTCAACTGATTTGACAACATTTCACTGGTATTGGAACCTACACCATCGGCAACAGTGGGTCCTCCACTGCCCGAATTACTCAACTGATAAGGTGTAACGAAACTATTTAAAATTAACAAAGAGAACACTTGTCGGTTTTCCTCCGCATCATTATTAATGTAGCTCATTACCGTTTGACGTGTAGATGCATCCACAGTTGGCAAACCAATTTCAAAATCAATTTCAGGTGATAATAAATCACCGGTCATGTTCATCACCACATCTACCGGATAACGCTTTTTATATGCAGTATTTGTAGAATCCTCCGGGAAGAACGTTTTTATACTTGCTCTTGCTTTGTAAATTGCACTGATATCTAAATCCGCTTTATACGGAATACCGCTCCACTTAATCGTTCCACCTTTTTTAATGTCAAACTTCTTATTGATAATGTTTTGAAGTGTAAATAAATAATCTCCATTTTCAATCAAGTAATCGCCATACATTTTGAAAACCCCCTTTTCAATCTTTAAATTCAAATTACCATTTCCTCTGGCTTTAATGATATCCCCTACCTTCTGATCAAATATCAACTGGACTTCCGCATCAGGCGTAACATCTAAATCAAAGTTTAAGACCAAACCACCAAGTGATACCGTATAATTATCTTTTGCATTTAAAGCACTGTCCTTTTTAATAAACGTGATGAAATTATTTTGAGCGACCTCAGATGTTCCGCCCAATGGTATAAATATTTTAGTCAGCTCCGTTTTAGACAAGAAATTGACTTTATCCGACTTATCATTGGAAGTGACTTTCTCGGTTTTTACGTTCGCATCAATCAACAACTCATTGTTTACAAATCCAAAAATGTTAATTATACCTGTAACATACGCTTGTCCGTAATACAAACTATTATCAGATTCTGTGGTGTTCAAACACATAAATTTAGTAGCATTGATATCGAAATCGAGCTGGAAATTTTTAAAATTATCGTGGTATATCTTCCCATTTACAATGGCTTTGTTGTTGTTGGGAATGTCGTAAATTGTCATTCCTTCAATACCAAATGAACCATTCTCAATTACTATATCATGATTAAACTTATAATAGGTATTCAGATAATTCACTCGAATTCTTTGGGCATTCACATTTAACAATCCATTGATATCCGGTTTCTTTACATCACCTTTGATTGTAACATTCCCAGAAATCAAACCATCAAATTCAGAGCAAAACTCTTCTACATAAGGTTTTAGTAATTGCATACGCACCGCTTGCAAATTCAACTCCATATCAATATTATTCTCCTCCTTTTTCGGATAATAATAACCGGCAAATGTAATGTTGGGAATTTCATTTTGAGTAAAGTTGCCATGTAAATACAGTGCATCCTTTGTTTGATCCCAAACACTTGAAACATTTCCTTTTCCTATTTCATTATCATTTAAAAAGAAAGCCCTAAAATCCAGTAAGCTTGTTAAAACAATATCTTTATAAACATTATTAATAACCGTTTCACCATTTATTACACCTTTAAAGTTTAATCCAATTTGACTTGTAAACAAGTTAATATTGGCAAGATTAAACTCCTGAAGATTCAATTTAATTTGATCTGCCTTGTTATCTGAAATGATACCATTAAGTCCGACTAACTGCTTTTCATGAGAAAAAACGAGGTTCTTCACATTGATCCAGGAAGTATCGACCATCACATAATTTCCTTCATCCACATTCCATACAGAATCCGAAATAATAATTGTGGATGGTAAAATTTTGAAATCAATTTGATTATGTGGTTTAAAACTTAAAAACGATTTCACATCCCCTCTATACTCCCTTTCTGTTCTACTATTCCAAAGCAATTGAAGATTAACACTATCAGAACGAGTGGAGCTATATATACCAAAATCTGTTAAACCCAAACTATCCGTCAACAACAATCGTTCACTACTTACGCTGAAATCCAATCGATCGTTGGTGGTTGCAGCCAAGGTTGACCAATTTTTAAAAACAACATCCGAAATACTAATCTTATCTGAGCTGCCAGACAAGCTAAACTGATTGGTAATGGAGTTAAAATTTCCTTTTAATTGCGTTTTAGGAGCAATGCTCAATGCTGGTGCAAACAAACGCAAAATGGTTTCTGTTTTTTTAAATACAAAGGAATAATCAAACTTCTCAATGGAGCTTTTAGGAATAACTACATTATCAAAATAAGCTGGAATATATTTACTCAAAACCTTTTTAAAGGAGTTTTGCATTTCCAAAATTTCAAACTGCCCATTTATTTTTGCATCAACAAAATCGGAATTTAATTTTATTGATTTAATACCACTTTCATTTTCGAGGGTCAAATCAAATACACTCAATTTATACGTTTGATCATTTTCTTTATAAATCGTATTATCGAAATTTATAAATCCTACCAGGTTGTCAATGTTATTGCCCGTAACATTAATGATGAGCTGAGTCGACAAATCCATTTTTTTCTCAGATTTCACAAATTGCAAAGCACCCAAATCTGCTTTATTCAGTGTGGTAATAAAATCCAATTTCGGCAACTTACCAGTAAAATCTACATCCCCGATAAAATCAAAATCAATGTTATCATCTTTAACATTTAGTTTTCCTTTAAAAATTTGTTTTGCAATAGTGCCTTCTACGGCAACATTTTTATAGGTATAATTATTAAACTCCACCGAATTAACTGTTCCCGTTAATTTCGCTGCAACCTCTTCTAATGTAAGTCCTTCCCCATCAATATTTACGTCCATTGTAGCTCTTCCAAGCATCTTCGCATCTAAAAATGCTCCAAAATCAAATGCAGTCGATTTTAATTTTCCTTTATACACTTCTTTGTTTTTCTTTTCATTGTGACTAACCGCTAAGTCGGATGAAAGAGATCCAAGTGCTGAAGAAAAATCACCATAGGCATAAAAATCGTTGTACAATCCGGTAAAGGTTCCTTTAAACTTCATCTTACCTAATTTGGCAATGTTTGATGGAACATTTAAAGTTTTACGACTTTCAAATGGAGGAACAGGAATTTCTTTGATGTCCGCATAAGTGGTTGTCAGTCTTTCTACATTTAGATATATAAGTGTTTCATCTATTTTCGGCAAGCCTGTTAGTGTAAAATCACCCACAAATTCGGTATGTTCAGCAAGTTTCAAGTCCATATCCTTGCCTTTAAGATCACTTATTTTTCCACTAACCTTTCCTGAAATTGTGATGTTTCTGTAGATTCCTTTTAGCTGTGGAACGAAATAAGCAATATCGCTCATTTCGACTTTCGATTGATCAAACGCTGCTTTGATTTTTACTTGATTAATAAAATCTTTAAAAGCACGGTAACTTTTATACTTAAAACTTAAATCCGTAGAGATGGTACTTTCAGGAGTTTTGATTTTCAGTTCATCCAATTGTATTCCGGCTGGGCTCACATTTACATAACTACTAAAATTTTGAAGTACAAAACCACTCTTTTCAACAGCTGATAAATAGTCGATGGTTGCATGAATGGTATCCTGCTCAAATTGAATATCCGTAATACGACCATTTATCTTTTTAGCATTTAAATCAAAATAGTTTACACCGGTTGTTTCCAGTGTATCGTGTTCACTCCGATAGGTAAAATCGGTATTCACCATGGTTACTTCATCAAATCGAATTTCCCATCGTTGAGAAGGCACTTTTTTTGTTGTATCACTATCTACAAACAAATCAATGATAAATTGAAGATTCAGATCATCGTCTTCTGCGTATTTAATCAATTTCGATTTTGTATTTAAGAGCATCACACTACTTACAAACAATTGATGTTTTTCAAAATCAAGCTTCCCGATATCAATTTTTAACTTTTTAGAATACAATAAGGTATCTGCATGCAAATCTTCAATGTAGATATCTTCCAGTACCACTTTCTTGAAAAATTCGATGTCCACACTCCCAATTTCAACACGCGTATTTAACTTGGAGGAGAGATATTCAGCCGCTTTATGGCCTGCAAATACCTGTACACTCCTCACTTGAATAAGCAGAAAAACCAATAACAGAATAAATATTATCAGGGAAAGAAATCGGAATAATATGTTTGCGAGTTTTTTAATACCTTTGAATCGTTAAAACGTTCGACTACATTGCCGTGCGAAGTTAATAAATATGAGCAAATCAACCATCATATTAGGAATCGAATCGTCTTGTGACGATACATCTGCTGCTGTTATCAAAGACGGCAAAATACTTGCCAATATTGTGGCCAATCAAAACATCCACAAGCTATATGGAGGTGTTGTGCCGGAGTTGGCTTCCCGTGCGCACCAGCAAAACATCATCCCAGTTGTTGATCAAGCAATCAAACAAGCCGGAATCAGCAAAAAAGATATTGAAGCCATTGCTTTTACACGTGGGCCAGGACTTATGGGGTCGTTACTTGTTGGAACCTCCTTTTCCAAAGCATTTGCATTGGGACTAAACATTCCATTAATTGAAGTAAATCATATGCAAGGGCATATTCTTGCTCATTTCATTGATGATGCCGGTAGCTCAAAGCCTTCTTTTCCTTTTTTATGCCTGACCGTTTCCGGAGGCCATACTCAAATTGTGCTCGTAAAGGATTTTTTCGACATGCAAGTTCTTGGTGAAACCATTGATGATGCTGCCGGAGAAGCATTCGACAAGGCGGCTAAAATTATGGGCTTGCCCTATCCTGGTGGACCACTAATCGATAAGTATGCTAAAGAAGGAAATCCCAAAGCATTCAAGTTTACAAAACCTCAGATTCCTGATTTTAATTTCAGCTTTAGCGGACTAAAAACCGGATTCATGAACTTCATAAATAATGAAACTGCCCGCAACGAAAACTTTATTTCAGAAAACAGAAATGATATTTGCGCCTCTATTCAATCTACTATTATTGATATTCTATTAACGAAATTAAAAGCGGCTGCCAAACAGACCAACATTCGCCAAATAGCAATTGCAGGAGGTGTTTCTGCTAATTCGGAACTACGTAAACAATTAACTGCCTTGAAGGAAGAGTTGGATTGGGACGTATTTATCCCTAAATTTGAATATTGCACAGACAATGCAGCCATGATTGCCATTACAGGATATTATAAATTTCTGAAAAATGACTTTAGCAACCAGGCTGCTGTTCCTGTTGCGAGGTACGATTTAAACAGTACACCAAATGAAAAATAAAAGAGTACTCCTTTTATTCCTGTGTTGTTTCCTACTGGCTATTCCCTATGTAAAATCAATTACTTTAGGCGATACCATCAAAGTTTCCATTCCCAAAAAAAAGAAAAAGCCATATCCTTCACAACCACTGGTATTAAAAACCAGCGTTACAGGGTTTATGTATGGTGGCGTATTCCCTTTTACATCCGAATATCGATTGGCAGCTGAAATTACAACAGGGCGAACGCAATCTGAACAAGTTAGTATCGGCTACCTTGGGAAGAATGTTTTTTGGTCCATTTTTGAAAAAGCATCCAACCAATCTACTGGTGATATTCTAAAAGTAAACGGTTGGCGCATTCAATATGCTCATAAAATTTATTTAGTCAACCGCAGGCATCATTCACCTTATGGGTTTTATGTCGCACCACACGTTTCCTATACAAACGCACATATTTCACTTGGTTTAAACCGTTATTACCGCGATGTTTATTTTGATGTGCGTCATCTCAATGCGAACTTACTTATTGGTGTTCAAGTAGGAAAACTTGGCCGTTTGACCATGGATGTATGTGGTGGTGCCGGTTATAAGACAAACACCGTTTATTACCATTCGTCTGCATACCGAATTACCAAATACGATACCTCCGATTTTGGTTCCTATTACAATGGTCACATGCATTTAATGTTTGACATCAGCTTAGGATATTCATTATAGGTCTTTCCTCACACAGATTTCTTATTTATATTGAAGTACTTTTGCGAATCATCATTACGATCCCAGTGCTTTAGAAGAAACTAGTTAGCACTCTCCAACTCATCCATTTTTGTTTGAAAACAGATTAGCCGCTCCAAATATCTATCGAGAGGCGTTCTAAAAAAAAAACAAAAAAAGTCCCGCTAAGATCACTCCTAACGGGACTATTGTCATCCTCAACACAGTTGAAGTATTATTTCAATTTCACAATTTTCACAGGCTTGGTGATTTCCTCAGCATTCACAATTTTAACAAAATAGATACCTGCTGTTAAATCCGGACTTACCAAGATACTTCCTTTTGTTTGAGTCAATTGATAAGTAGCCACTTGCTTACCTGTTACATCAGTTAAAATCAATTGTGCATTTGGGGCCAATGATTTTTTCAACTCATATGAAACAGCTGTTTCGTTTGTAAATGGATTCGGATAAACCGACACCGTGCTGTTTGCTGCGGTATGCTCATTAACACCAACAAAGCTCGTGATGAAAAATTTATCGAAACCAGCCTCCGTAATATGTCCTGGTGCAGCATCTGCTGTTCTCACAATTACTTGCATGTTTGCTGTTGGAGCAATAAATGTTGCAATGTCATACGATTTTTGAACCCAAGTAGAATTTAATGGAGATGCTTGTGTTACAGTTTCTATCAACACCGTAGTTAAACCATTTGACAAATAAATATTCAATGAATCATTTGGAGTACCTGTACCACCTGCATTGTAAAACCAACGTGAATAATTTAAATTAGGCAATACATAGCCGGTTAAATCAAATACAGGAGACGTAAGAATCGTAGCTCCTCCATCCACATCTTGATCTGATCCTGTTGTCCCAGTGTTTCCTGTAACATACGCCATCGTATAACAATCAGAAGCATCGTCCACTCCAGGATTTGCTAAATCTGTCCCATTGGTTGTTCCTAATGGAACACCACGCTCCCAAGCACCTGTACTGGCTGTTGTATTTACTGTCCAACCGAAATTAAATGTAAAATCATCATAGTAGCCTTCATTCAAAGGATACAACAATGCACTAGATCCCGAATTAATTGTTTGACCGGAAGCGCAATAAGTCGTGTATCCCCAATGCCCAGCAAACACATCATAATTGGTACCACCAACCACATTACAACTTGAAAAATTTCCGGTTCCGTTCGTAACAAAATTATACGTATTTGATGGATCCGTAATTAATACTCCTGCTGCTACAATAGGTGCTGATGATACTGCATCCTGCACGGTTCCACTGATTGCAACCGTAGTTAATGGAGCTAATTGTGCATTCAAATTTGTAACAACACCCGGTGATAAAACAACACCTGTAAAAACTTTTGTTGTATACCCAGGAGCAGAAATCGTAACAGTATACGTTCCCGGAATTGCAGTACCTGTTCTATATTGTCCAACAATATCCGTCACATCCGTAACTCCCACCGTTGAAATAGTAATGTTTGCATTGTTCAACAAAGCACCACATGCACTATCCGAAACAATTCCTTCTAAATAACATGCACGAACATAGTTTGGAGAAAAAACAAACAATCCTTCATCAATGTTTGATACCACAATGGTTCCGGAAGGCAAATACGGATAAACACCCCAATCACCATCAAAACCGCCACCTGTTCCAACATATGTATCGTAATTTCCAACGTGAACCATATTGATAGGGCGACCAACATCCGTAATTACAAATCCATCTCTATACCATGAAGTAACCGCATAATCATTTCCGCCTACGTTGATGATATGTGTATTGTGAACAATTGAGTTTGAACCTGGATTGGATTGAATACGATCCAACTCACTAATACTTCCCAAATTGGAAATATCATAAGCAGTTAAATAAGAATCATTCGTTTCATCTGTTGTAAATAACACCTTGCTATTTTGCGACAACCAAGTATTGTGGGTAAAGTTGGTTGGTGTTGATTGGTTCGCCAATTCAACCGGAGCCGTTTTATTTGTAAAGTCTACAACTGAATAAAACCCATCATAAATATGACCTGCATACAATGTGTCGTTTCTAACATACCCATCGTGTACATAAGGTGAAACCGAATTTTGATAATTTCCAACATAAACCGGATTCCAAGGATCGGTTAAATCAGCAACCAAAGCGCCACCGTTAAATAAATTACTTCCATACAAATACACATATTGATTATCAATGTGCAATGCATGGATGGAACTTAATGTTCCTCCTCCTGCTCCGGGAATGGTTGGCGCCCAATTATGATAAACAACACCTGCTGTATTTGGCAAACTTCTTAAATTAACAATTTGTAATCCGCCACCACCTTCGGTTGTAACGTATGCATATTTCCCTCTTACTTTTATTTCTTTCCATAAATTGTCAATTCCGGGAATCACCAACACTTCAATTGGTGTATTCGGAACAGTTACGTCTACAATCGACATTCCTTGCGATGCTCCAACTAATGCATACTCTCGTCCTGTTGAATCTACATATCCGCAGATGTTAGCACACGTTTGTCCTGGATACGTTTTTTGTGCCTGAAAAGTCACATTTAATTGAGCGGATGCAATGGATGCAAATGCAAAAACGGCAACAGCTCCTGCTAGTAATTTTTTAAATTTCATTTAGAGTGATTATTTAATTAATGGGATGATTTTGTACCACTAATTACGGGTATTTATTCGAAAAAAGCAAAGAAAAAAACAGACCCTATAAATGGCCTATTGTGAAACAAACGAAAGTTTAAACACCAATCCATTCTCATTTGAAAACGAATACGCACCATTAATCTGTTCTGATAAAGACTTAATGAGTTCCAGACCTAACGAATTGTGATTTTTAGTTGAATTTTCGGGGATACCTAAGCCATTGTCTCGCACTTCTAACTCAACACGACCGTTCACTTTTTTTAATTTTACCCCAACCATCAACTTTTTGTCAGCTTGCTGAGCATACTTAAACGAATTGGTAATTAATTCATTTAAAATCAAACCACAAGGAATTGCGTTTGAAAGGTCCAAACTCACATCCTCCGTTTCTAAAACAATCTCAAATTTTTCTTCTTCCCCCAAAGACTTGGCAATTTCACTTGTTAGATTTTTTACATAATCTTTAAAATTCAAACCAACAATATTCTTTGAGTTGAAAATGTTCTGATGAACCAATGCCATTGAAAAAACACGATTCCGACAATCTTCCAATGCATCTTGAACTTCTTTCGAATCCGACATGCCTTTTTTCAAATTCAAAAGACTGGTCACGATGTTCATATTATTCTTCACCCGATGAAATACTTCTGCTAATAAAATCTCTTTCTCCTTCAAGATACTTTTGATATGATTTTCCTGAGTAATCGATTCATAAACCATAATAATCATAAACGATAAAGTGGTCAGAAAACTTAGAATAATATTAAAAATAAACATGTTATTTATGACGTCCGCACTCAACACAACCTTATAAATATCATACTTATAACCTATTGTTATAAATATAACCGAAAGCAGACAAAAAACACTTAGTATAATCAAGTGCTTTAACGTTTCTTTTTTTCCTAAAAGCTGCACCATACTAATCAAAACAGGAAAATAAAATAGGATAATGTAGGATTGCAACCCCATTTTTAGATTCATGGGAATAAAGAAGATATAGCCAAAAATATAAAACCAATATGCCGCCCAAATGTAATTTCTATACACATTCAAAACAATAACAAATGGCAACACAATCAACGAACAAATACATTCAAAAATAAATTGAGTATATCCTGTGATTTCAAAAAACAGAATGCCCAATAGCATATTTACAATTGCTATTAGTGTAATGGAATTGAGTTTACGGGTGAGGTAAATTTCCCAAGGCTGATAATGAGGTTGTACTCCTAAATCAATAAGCTTCTTAAGCGCATTCTTCATAAAAAAAGCAAAAATTCAATTTTATCCGCTCCTAAGTTCGTTATTAAAATTGTATAATCAAATTAAGATTCGAAACATCACCTTCTAAAACAACCTCAGTCCTTCATGCACCTTGACAGCCAAACCTTTCCTTTTGAACTTTATTCACAAAATACAAACCTTATGGTCTATCCAAAATTCACTTAATTTTCAATAAAATAAATAGCCACAAATTCATAGATCATCAATCTGTGAATCTGTGGCTATTTTATACCACACGAGAACTAACCTTTAAAAATCTAGCTTCAAATCTTTCCCGCCATCTTTGCCTTTTTTAGGCTTTTTCTTTTTCTCTTGAGAAGGCAATTTGATTTCCGCATTAATCATCTGATCAATAGAAATCAGGTTTTTATCCTTTGCAGGTTCTTGTGCCTTTTTAATGGCTTCCAATGGAGACATACCACTCTCTTCAAATTCATCTTGCACATCTTCATCAATTGGTATCTCTACCGGAGGTAATAATGTTATGTCTTTTACTTTCGAGTACGATAACTTATTTCCTTTCGCCTTCATCCCCTTCACCTCGATAAACTGTGTCAGGTCAATTTTTTCAGAAGGCACTTCTTTGTCTTTTACTTTACTGTATTTCACTTCTACTACCGGCAACACATCCGTTGTAACAATTTCAACACGGGAACCTTCCGACTCCGAAATAAATAATACCTTTTTATCCGTTAGTTCAATCATAAATCGTTTTACGAAATAGGTCTTACTTTCACCATCCAAATAAATTGCGGAAACAGGATTATTCGGTTTGAATTTCTCAATCAAAATCATGTCTTGATCAAAATGGGTGGAAACATCAAAACTCGACAATTTATAATGTCCACTTTGAGTGATGGTCAAGATCTTATCTTCCGGACCAAAACTTCCTAAAAATTCACCACGCTTATCGGTGTTGATGCGCTGTACTGTATCGTCAAACCAAATATCACGTGCACCCAGTGTGGAAACACCTTCCTTCAACTTCACAATTTTCTTCACCGAATATTTTGTAACCACATTCCCCATCGAGTTTCTGCCTTTAACAGCCAACTCTGCAAAGTTTAAGTCCCACTGCACTTTTCGTAATCCCGGCATTGGTTTCAACTGCACTTCCACCACCTCTGCTTCTCCGTTTGGATTGGCGCTAAAATATAATATCTGCGACTCTTTTGTTCCTTTTGTTAAATCGTATACTTTGTCACGTGTCACACCGGTAACCGGGAATCGTTTCATAAATACACTTCCGGATTTTCCATCTCGATAAATCACATTGTAAATCGTCCGCTCATCGTTTTTCTTAAATACAGCAATGTGTATCAGGTCTTTCCCTACAAATGCTTTATCCGCCACCTTTGACACTTTCATTGTTCCATCCTTTAAGAACACGATGATGTCATCAATATCCGAGCATTCTGCAACAAATTCATCTTTTTTCAAACCATAGCCGGCAAAACCTTCTTCACGATTCACATACAATTTTTCGTTTGCCACCACCACACTTGTTGCAACAATGTTCTCAAACGATTTTATTTCTGTTTTGCGCTCTTTTCCAACACCGTATTTCTTCTTTAAATTCTTGAAATACTCCACAGCAAAATCAATCATGTTGGCTAAGTGATGATCGATTTCAGCAATACGCGCATCCAATGCTTTCATCTTTTCATCCGCTTTCTTCGAATCGAAACGAGTGATGCGAATCATTGGAATCTGTGTCAACTTCTCATAATCATCGTTCGTAATCACACGAATGAATTGCTTTTTATACTTCTTAAAACGCTCATCCAAATAAGCAAACAAGGTTTCTTTATCCGAATAGTTTTTGAAATCAATATACATTTCATCCTTGATGAAAATTTTCTCCAAAGACGCAAACAAATATGATTCTTGCAATTCCCCTTTTTCAATCTCCAACTCACGCTTTAACAATTCCAATGTTTGACGGGTGGAGATTTTTAAAATTTCGTTGACACCAATAAACTTTGGCTTGTCGTTTTCAATGATACAAGCATTTGGAGAAATGGATACTTCACAATCGGTGAAAGCATACAAAGCATCAATGGTTTTATCAGGTGAAATACCTGGAACCAAATGAATCACAATCTCCACATTTTCGGAGGTATTGTCTTCTACTTTTCTGATTTTGATTTTCCCTTTGTCGTTTGCAGCTACAATGATATCAATCAACGAACCGGTTGTTGTACCAAAAGGAATTTCAGAAATCACTAAGGTCTTTTTATCAAGCTGCGATATTTTTGCACGCACACGCACTTTACCCCCGCGCAATCCATCATTATAATTGCTAAAATCAGCCATCCCTGCTGTAGCGAAGTCAGGCATAATATCTGTGCGTTTTCCTTTTAAAGAAGCGATGGATGCATCACACAATTCGTTAAAGTTATGTGGTAACATTTTACAGGCCAATCCAACCGCAATCCCTTCAACACCTTGCGCCAATAACAATGGAAATTTCACAGGTAAGGTTTCCGGCTCTTTATTTCTTCCATCGTAACTCGATAACCATTTTGTTGTCTTTGGATTAAAAACTACCTCCAAAGCAAATTTGGATAACCGTGCCTCAATGTAACGGGGAGCTGCTGCTCTATCTCCGGTTAAAATATTTCCCCAGTTTCCTTGTGTATCAATCAATAAATCTTTTTGTCCCAACGCCACCAAAGCATCCCCAATACTCATATCCCCGTGCGGGTGATACTTCATGGTATGACCGATAATGTTCGCCACTTTGTTGTAACGTCCATCATCCAAATCATTCATCGAATGTAAAATTCTACGCTGAACCGGCTTTAGTCCATCTTCAACATAGGGAACAGCACGTTCCAAAATTACATAGGAAGCATAATCCAAAAACCAGTTTTGGTACATCCCCGACACATGAATCACATTGTGAAGTTCTTCACCTCCACCTGCTAATTCTTCATTTGTATTTTCTTCGTTACTCATACAATCGTTAATTTTTTAATTGTTAATGGTTAATTATAAATCCCAATTAACGATTAACTTTTTTCTGTTTTCCTATACTCCCTCAACCAAATCTTTCTCCACCACCAAATTATCAATAATGAAATCTTGGCGCTCCTGTGTGTTTTTACCCATATAATACCCCAACATGTCTACAATCGTTCTGTCTTTACCAATAATCACAGGGTCTTTTCGCATGTCTTTTCCAATGAACAATTTAAATTCGTCCGGTGAAATTTCACCCAATCCCTTAAATCGTGTAATCTCCGGTTTAGAGCCCAATTTTTCAATAGCAGCTCTGCGTTCATCTTCGCTATAGCAATAGATGGTTTCTTTTTTATTCCGAACGCGGAACAAAGGTGTTTGTAGAATGTATACATGTCCGTTTTTCACTAAATCCGGAAAGAACTGTAAGAAGAAGGTCATCAACAACAAACGGATGTGCATACCATCCACGTCTGCATCGGTAGCAACCACAATGTTGTTGTAACGTAAATTCTCGATTCCGTCTTCAATGTTTAATGCTGCTTGAAGCAAGTTGAACTCTTCATTTTCGTAAACAATCTTCTTCGTTAAACCATAAGCGTTTAATGGCTTCCCTTTCAAACTGAAAACAGCTTGCACATTCACATCACGTGTTTTGGTGATGGAACCACTTGCCGAATCTCCCTCACAAATAAACAAGGTGGTATCCAACTTTCGTTCATCATTTGATTGCATGTGAATGCGGCAATCGCGTAATTTCTTATTGTGAAGATTTGATTTTTTTGCACGCTCACGTGCTAATTTCTGAATTCCTTGTAAATCCTTCCGTTCACGTTCACTTTGCTGAATCTTTTGTAAAATGGCCTGAGCCGTTTCCGGATTCTTGTGCAAGAAATTATCCAATTCGGTTTTTAAGAAATCACCAATAAAGGATTTTACAGATGGCCCTTTCGGTCCCACATCGGTGGAACCTAACTTTGTTTTTGTTTGAGATTCAAAAACCGGCTCTTGCACTTTGATACTCACAGCAGCAATAATGGACGTACGCACATCCACGGCTTCAAAATCTTTTTTGAAGAAGTCGCGGATAGTTTTTACCAATGCCTCTCTGAATGCTCCTTGATGCGTTCCACCTTGTGTGGTATGTTGTCCGTTTACAAAGGAATAATATTCTTCACCGTATTGTTGGTTACTGTGGGTCATCGCCACTTCAATATCATATCCTCTCAAATGGATAGTAGGATACAAAATCGGACCGCTGATGTTTTGTGTTAACAAATCCAACAATCCATTTTCGGAATAAAATTTTTGTCCGTTGTAGATAATTGTCAAACCGGTATTTAGGTATGCATAGTTCCACAACATTTTTTCAATGTATTCATTGATGAAGTGGTACTTTCCAAAAATCGTTTCATCCGGAGTAAAGGATACAAGTGTTCCCATGCGTTGATCCGAATCCACAATTTTTGTTTCTTTGGTCAATACACCGGTCGCAAAATCTGCTGATTTGGTTTTCCCTTCACGGAATGCTTGTACATTAAAGTAACTCGACAATGCATTAACAGCTTTTGTACCAACCCCATTCAATCCAACCGACTTCTTAAATGCTTCCGAATCATATTTCGCTCCTGTGTTGATTTTGGAAACAACATCTACTAATTTCCCTAATGGGATACCGCGACCATAATCTCGAACACGAACTGTTTTGTCTTTAATGGTCACTTCGATGGTTTTACCATTCCCCATCACAAACTCATCAATACAGTTATCAAGAGTTTCTTTCAATAAGATGTAAATTCCATCGTCCGGAGAAGAACCATCTCCCAATTTACCAATGTACATCCCTGGGCGTAAACGAATGTGCTCGTTCCACTCCAGCGTTTTTATACTGTCTTCGGTATATTTAGCCATTACAAATTATTACAAATTTATAAAACTGGAATTGCAAAATTTCCTTACATCTTCCATTATACATCATACATTATACGTTAAAACGAAAGTGCATCAAATCCCCATCATTTACCACATATTCTTTACCTTCAACACCCATTTTGCCGGCTTCTTTACAAGCAGCTTCCGAGCCTAAAGTAACAAAATCATTATACTTGATCACCTCAGCTCTGATAAATCCTTTTTCGAAATCGGTATGGATAACCCCAGCAGCTTGGGGAGCGGTCATTCCTTTACTGATGGTCCAAGCTCTCACTTCTTTCACGCCTGCGGTGAAATACGTTTGTAAATTCAAAATACGGTAAGCCGCTTTAATTAGGTAATTCACCCCCGGCTCCGTCAATCCCATTTCACCTAAAAACATCTGACGCTCTTCGTAAGTTTCCAAACTGGCAATTTCAGCTTCCATTGCAGCGGTGATGATTAACACCTCAGCATTTTCGTCCTTCACGGCTTCTCTAACAGCATCCACATATTTGTTTCCGGTTTTTACCGACTTTTCATCCACATTACAAACGTACAATACGGGTTTGATGGTCAATAAGCAACAATCTGCAACATGAACCATATCTTGTTCCGACAAATTCGCAGAGCGTGCTGATTTTCCTTGTTCTAAAAGCTCCTTTAAACCAGACAATACCTCAAATGCTTTTTTAGCATCCTTGTCGTTACCGGTTTTTGCCATTTTCTCCACCTTCTTCATCTTCGATTCTACCGATTCCAAATCTTTCAACTGAAGCTCTGTATCAATGATTTCTTTATCTCTCACCGGGTTTACAGAACCATCCACGTGAATAATATTGTCGTCATCAAAGCAACGCAGAACGTGAATGATAGCATTCGTTTCGCGAATGTTTGCTAAGAATTTATTCCCCAGACCTTCGCCTTTACTTGCTCCCTTTACCAATCCGGCAATATCCACAATCTCCACTACGGTTGGTACTACTCGCTCCGGGTTCACAATTTTTTCCAAAACGGCTAAACGCTCATCCGGAACAGTAATAACACCCACATTGGGCTCGATGGTACAAAACGGGAAATTTGCCGCTTGTGCTTTTGCGTTTGATAAACAATTAAATAATGTTGATTTTCCAACATTTGGTAATCCCACAATTCCACACTGTAATGCCATATTTTTTAGTTCAAAGTTTAAAGTTAAAAAGTTCAACGTTTCAATTGAAACAAGGAACCCTTGAGTTATTTTAAGCCTGCACATATAACGATATCCAAAAGTTATAAAAACCCTTATTTAGCTTTATTTACGTGAGTTTTCAACAATAATGCGATTTTTCAACAATACCAAAAGCCTTGTAAAAATTGATACTTTTGAATCCTCAATCTTAAAAACCACCTTTTAATCAACATATTTATGGCTACCACAGCAGAATTAGAAAAAATTGTTTCTCAAGTCCGCAGAGATATCGTTCGACAAGTACACGCAGTTAATTCTGGCCACCCGGGTGGCTCATTGGGCTGTGCCGAATACCTTGTTTCCCTCTATTTCGAGATCATGAAACACAATGCTGCTAAATTCTCTATGGATGGCATCAATGAAGATATTTTCTTCCTGTCAAACGGACATATTTCTCCAGTTTTTTATAGCGTTTTAGCTCGTTCCGGTTATTTCCCTGTAAAAGAATTGGCGACCTTCCGCAAGCTGAATACCCGTTTGCAAGGACATCCAACTACGCACGAACATTTACCGGGCGTTCGTATTGCATCCGGCTCACTCGGACAAGGCATGTCGGTTGCTATTGGTGCTGCTTTGGCTAAAAAATTGAATACAGATGCATCCATTGTTTATACACTTCATGGGGATGGTGAATTACAAGAAGGCCAAATTTGGGAAGCAGCCATGTATGCGGCTGCTAAAAAAGTAGATAATCTTATTTGCACGGTGGACATGAACGGACAGCAGATTGACGGTTCTACCGATCAAGTATTACCGATGGGAAGCTTACGTGCAAAGTTTGAAGCATTTGGCTGGGAAGTACTGGACCTTGAAAAAGGAAACGACATCGCATCCGTAGTTACTACACTAAAACAAGCGAAAGAAAAAACTGGTAAAGGAAAACCGGTAATGATTTTAATGAAAACAGAAATGGGCAATGGGGTTGACTTTATGATGGGTAGTCACAAATGGCATGGCGTTGCTCCAAATGATGAACAATTGGCACAGGCTTTGAATCAGAATGCTGAAACACTTGGAGATTACTAGAATTCAGACATTAGATCCAAGACTCAAGACCTGTAAACATGAAAAATAATCCTTCTTTTCGATTACAAAAAGCTCAATTTTCAAGACTTATTATGTCTTGTTTCTTGATCCCGATAGCTATCGGGATGGCATCTTGTATCTCTGCAAAAGCACAACAAGCCAAACCCTTAACCCGAATCGAATTTGTATTTGATGCCTCTTTCAGTATGTTCGGCCAATGGCAAAACGGGATGAAGATGGATATGGCCAAGAAAATGCTGACAGAGTTTTTAGATAGCATTCAGAAGGTAAATAACCCAAACTTAGAATTGGCTTTCCGTTGTTACGGTCACCAAGTTCCACTTCGTCCGGAACGCAGTTGCACCGATACCAAACTAGAAGTGCCATTTGGAAAGAATAACGCTCAAGCAATCAAAAACAAACTTAAAATGCTTGTTCCGAAAGGAACAACCCCTATTGCCTATACCTTAGAACAATGTGGAGGTGATTTCCCTTCAGCCTCCAATGCCAATGTGCGCAACATCATTATTTTAATAACCGATGGAATTGAAGAATGTGATGGCGACCCTTGTGCTGTTTCATTAGCGCTGCAAAAGAAAGGCATTGTTTTAAAACCCTTTGTAATTGGTATCGGACTCGACCAAAGCTATATTAACTCCTTTGGCTGTATTGGTAAATTTTATGATGCTTCCAGCGAAACCAGCTTCAAAAACATCTTAAACATTGTCATCTCTCAAGCTTTAAACAATACCACTGTTCAAGTAAACTTAAACGATCAGATTGGGCGCCCATCTGAAACGGATGTGAACATGACTTTCTATGATGAACAAACCGGCATCATTCGTTACAATTATGTACATACGATAAACAACAAAGGCGTACCCGACACCTTGGTAATTGACCCTATCGGAACCTATAAAATGGTGGTATATACCATCCCACCGGTTGAGAAAAAAGGCATCGAATTGATTCCCGGTAAACACAATACGATTGCAGTAGATGCACCGCAAGGATATATCAATTTAAAAATGGCAGGAGGAACAGATTACACTCGAAATATCAGTTGTATTGTTCGTAAAAATGGAGAGATGCAAACACTTCATATTCAAAACTTTAACACTACTGAAAAATTCATTGTTGGAAAATACGATTTGGAGATATTAACCCTCCCTCGAATCAAGTTGGACAAGGTAGATGTTGCTCAAAGTAAAACCACCTATATTGAAATCCCACAATCGGGTAGTGTTTCTATTTCTAAGCCAAGTGAAGGCCCGGGAAGTTTGTTCCAAGAAAACAATAAATTGGTGTGGGTATGTAATTTGAATAGCTCCTTGGTTCAGGAAACCATTAATCTTCAACCCGGAAAATACCGCATTGAGTACCGACCAAAAAACGCAAAAGAGGCGATTTACACCATCGAAAGACGTTTTAAAGTAGAATCAGGAATATCAACACAATTGAAACTATATTAAACTGATAAAGAATAAATTAAAAGAATTATCTATACAAATTAATTAAATGAAAAAATACACCTTTACAGAAAAGAAAGACACTCGCTCCGGATTTGGAGCTGGGTTATCCGAATTAGGAAAATCGAATCCGAATGTGGTGGCATTGTGTGCCGACTTAACTGGTTCTCTTAAAATGGATGCCTTTGCAAAAGATCATCCGGAACGTTTCTTTCAAGTAGGTATTGCCGAAGCAAACATGATTGGAATTGCTGCAGGTTTAACCATCGGTGGTAAAATACCTTTCACAGGTACGTTTGCTAACTTCTCAACGGGTCGGGTGTACGATCAAATTCGACAATCGGTAGCCTACTCCGGTAAAAATGTAAAAATCTGTGCTTCTCATGCTGGATTAACACTTGGAGAAGATGGTGCTACCCACCAAATATTGGAAGACCTTGGATTAATGAAAATGCTTCCAGGAATGGTGGTAATAAATCCTTGCGATTTTAACCAAACCAAAGCCGCAACCATTGCCATTGCAAATTATGAAGGTCCTGTTTACCTCCGATTCGGTCGCCCTACTGTTCCCAACTTCACCCCAGCCGACCAAAAATTTGAAATCGGCAAAGCAGTCATGCTGAACGAAGGCACCGATGTAACCATCTTTGCAACTGGACATTTGGTATGGAAAGCGATTGAAGCGGGAGAACAATTAGCCGCACAGGGTATTAGTGCCGAAATAATAAATATTCATACCATTAAACCTTTAGACAATACCGCTGTCTTAAACTCAGCTAAAAAAACACGTTGTGTGGTTACTGCTGAAGAACACCAGATGAATGGTGGATTAGGAGACAGCATTGCACAGCTTTTGGCTCGTGAGTTACCCACACCAATTGAAATGGTTGCCGTAAATGATAGCTTTGGCGAAAGTGGTACTCCAGATCAATTAATGACAAAATATGGCTTGGACGCTGTCAATATTGTTGAAGCAGCTAAAAAGGTTTTAAAACGAAAATAAACTAGCAAGACGTTCACATACCTGACGGCTTGATACGATGGATAACCAAGTAGAACATAGCACGTCAAAAATTTCTCCGCACGACCGGGAAATCATCGAACAGTTTCGAAATGAAGAAACGCGTAACTATGCGTTTAACTTATTGGTTCGCGAATATCAAAAACGACTCTATTGGCACATCCGTAAAATCATCATCGACCATGATGATACGGATGATGTGCTCCAAAATGTATTCATCAAAGTTTGGAGGCACCTCTCAAATTTCAAAGAAGAAGCTCAACTTTTTACCTGGATGTACCGCATTGCAACCAATGAATCCATCAACTTTTTAAATGCGAAGAAAAAACGTGCCGGTATTCCACTGGACGATGTTTCCGCTTTCCTCGCAAACAACCTCGAAAGCGATAGTTATTACAAAGGAGATGAGATTCAAACGAAACTCCAGAAAGCCATCTTAACCTTACCCGACAAACAACGTATTGTTTTCAATATGAAGTATTTTGAAGAAATGAAATACGAAGAAATGAGCAAAATACTTGAAACATCGGTTGGTGCACTCAAAGCATCCTACCATCATGCTGTAAAGAAAATTGAAGAATACCTGACAACCCATTAAACCTTTTTAATAGAATTGAATCAAAGCAGTAATGAATAACGATCACAACATAGCAGACGAAGACAACAACTTAAACGGAATGGCTCCTAAGTTATCAAAACTTGGTGCCAAGCATCCGTTTAATCCTTCGGATGATTATTTCAATGCCTTTACTTCAAAATTGCAAAGCCGTATTGAGGACGAGGAAGATATTCGCTCAATTGCCCCTACTCTTTAAGTATTGATAAATACAGTCCGTTTGAAGTTCCTGCCAATTACTTTGATGAATTACCAACCATCATCCAAGAGAAAGTAATTACAAACAATACTCCCACTTTTCGTTTTGAGTGGTTGCGATTACTATTCCGTCCCAATTTTGCAGTGCCCATGTTTGCAATTGTTTTTTTAACCATTGTGGGCATCAATTACATGAATAAAAAAGCTGAGGTGATAAATACCACGATGTTGGAGGAACTGTCTCTGGAAGACCAACTCTATTACATCAATGAAACAGACATTATTGAACAACTCACTGCTGATGCTTCTTTGGATGTGGAAACATCCCCTGAAGAGGAAAACAGCATTGAAGATTATTTGATTGAAAACAATATTGAAGAATCGAAATTAAGTAACGAGCTATAGATTCGGATTCCATTAACAATCGGAACGAATCAAAAACAAACACTCATAGATTATGAAAACAAACGCATTAAAAACAATCCTTGTCCTTGCCTTCATCTCTTTAGCAGGTATTATCTATTCACAACCCATGGGGCCTCCACCCAAAGGAAAAGTGGACCGACAAAAGGAAAAGAAAGACAACATCGAAGCCATGAAAATTGCTTATTTAACTAGCAAACTGGAACTAACACCGGAAGAAGCTCAAAAATTCTGGCCCGTTTATAATCAATATAACGATAAACTGGCCGAACTGCGGAAAAAGCGAAAAATGGATGTTCGAGAAGCAAAAAAGAATCAAGAAGAAATGACTGATAAAGAAATGGAGCAAGCCATGGATAATGATTTTGCATTCCGACAAAAAGAACTGGATTTACAAACAGAATACAATTCAAAATTCAAGGCGGTGCTTCCGATTAAGAAAGTAGCAAAGCTCTACCAAGCAGAAGAACAATTCAAACGTGTATTGATTGATAAATTGAAGGAAGAACGAAAAACAGCTCCGGTGAAAAACAACTAAGATCGGGGATGAAACCGAATAATGGCTTCTCTGAGATAATCTCGATCCAGGTGTGTATAAATTTCTGTAGTTGTAATCGATTGGTGTCCTAGCATTTCCTGAACCGCTCGCAAATCAGCTCCACCTTCGATTAAATGGGTTGCAAAGGAATGACGAAAGGTATGCGGACTGATTTTCTTTTTAATTTTTGCCTTAAAAGCCAACTCTTTGATGGTCGTAAAAACGTATATCCTCGATATTTTACTTCCTCGGTTGTTTAAAAACAAATAATCCTCATTGTCCTTTTTAATCGGAAGGTGACAACGCACTTCATTTTTATAAATTTCAATTTGTTGGATTGCAACACTTCCTATTGGCACCAACCGTTCTTTATCTCCTTTTCCAGTTACTTTGATATAATCTTCGTTAAAAAAGAGGTTGGACAACTTCATATTTACCAACTCACTCACCCGTAACCCACAGCTGTACAATGTTTCCAGCATTGCTTTATTCCTTTGTCCACCCGGCCGACTTAAATCGATTGTTTCGATTAATTTATTGATATCATTCAAACTTAAGGTATCGGGCAATTTACGAGCTAAACGGGGGGCTTCCAACAAGGCAGTTGGATCGATATTCAGCATATTCTCTAGTAATAAGTATTTGTAAAACCCTTTGATACCACTTATCAATCGAGCTTGAGAGGAGGCTGTCATGCCCAATTCGTTCACCCATTCCAAGAACTCTTGCAGGTGCTTCAACTGAACATCCTTAGGAGAAAGGTCGTATTTCTTGTATTCAAAAAACTGAATGAGCTTATTCACATCGTGCAAATAGGCTTCAATGGAGTTTTCCGACAGGGACTTCTCCAACGAAAGAAAGGATTTAAACCCTTTTATATATACATTCCAGTTCAATTGAGGTTGTTCAGCAATTAAGTTTAACGAGTAATTTACCTTTAGTAAAAATAAGAAAGAGAATTTTCACTTATCTTTGTTATCGCAACAAATAACTAACAACCACTAACTAACAAGTATCGTGAAACTGATTATAATAAACGGTCCCAACCTGAATTTATTAGGAACACGTGAAACAGATGTTTACGGAAGTCAGACCTTTGAAACCTATTTCAATGAACTAAAAAAGAAATATGACAACATCGGCTTGTTCTATTTCCAAAGTAATATTGAAGGGGAACTCATTAATAAATTGCACGAAGTAGGCTTTTCATTTGATGGCATTATCTTCAATGCGGGCGGTTATACACATACATCCGTTGCATTGCGCGATGCCATCTCTTCTATCAAAGCACCAACCATTGAAGTACATATTTCAAATATATTTGCTCGGGAAGAATTTCGTCACGTTTCGCTGATTGCTCCAAAATGCAAGGGTTCTATCTCCGGATTTGGAATGTATTCGTATCGATTAGCCATCGAAAGTTTTATTAAATGACCTTTATCATACAGCATTTCATTATAAAAAAAGACCTTTAACACATGGAATTAGTAACGAATGAATCGATTATGACTTTTACACTTAGATTAATTCTAGGTATCTTATTCTTTATGCAAGGCTACGATAAAGTCATCCGCGTTAAAATGCCCGGAGTAATCGAGTCGTTTAAATATGAGTTTGGGAAAGTAAACATGCCTCAGGGTGTTCTTGCTTTTGGCGCTTACTTATCATCTTTTATTGAATTAATCTGCGGATTAACACTTATCTTGGGAATATTCACAAAGTATTCACTTTATTTAATCGGTTTTGATTTAGTATTGGTTACAGCTGCTTTCAGCTTGATTAACCCGGTATGGGATATGAAAATTGTTTTCCCTAGAATTATACTTTGGTGCGCATTGATGCTGACACCGAATTCCTATAATAAACTTTCGTTGGATTTTTTCCTTTTAAAATAGATTTACAGAAATCTATTTTTTAAATCAATCGCTGTAAAGGTTTTCTTTCCTCTGATGTAATAATCAGCAATGATGCTGTGCAAATACACCGCGGTAGTGGTATAGGTTGTAATATTTTTCTTAAGTGCTTTTCGCTTTCTAAGCGTTGACTTTAATGTAAAATAGAAACTCTTGTGTGCTTTTAATACTGCTACAAAATGAGAAAACTGTCCCGATACTAAAAACTTTACACCTGCTACTCCATCCAAATTCATTCTCCACATCAGTTTCAGAAAAAAATATTGAGGAGGGTGATTTTTGCAAATTAAAATTAAGTTGTTTCTAAAATTCAAATAGGTTTTTTTAGGACTTGTTTTATTTAAGGTGCCACCGCCAACATGATAAACAGTGGAATCCGGACAATACATGACTTTATATCCTAAATTTTTTAATCGCCAACATAAGTCAATTTCTTCCATGTGGGCGAAAAAGTCTTCATCAAATCCATTTACTTTATGATAACATTCCGAGCGCACAAACAAACAAGCACCTGTTGCCCAAAACACTTCACGCACATCATTGTACTGCCCTTTGTCTTCTTCCAGAGTATCTAAAATTCGTCCTCTGCAAAAAGGATAACCGTATTTATCAATAAAGCCTCCGGCAGCTCCGGCATATTCAAACAAAGCTTTGTTTTCATACGATTTTATTTTCGGTTGGCACGCAGCAATAGAAGTATCTGTATCCATCAATTGAATTACTGAATCAATCCAAAGGGGTGAAACTTCCACGTCTGAATTTAGAAGCACATAGTATTCAGCGGTTACTAATTTCAACGCATCATTGTATCCTTTTGCAAACCCGCCATTGTCGGAGTTTTGAATAATACGAACTTGTGGATAAGTGGATTTTAAAAATGTAACAGAATCATCTGTTGAAGCATTATCCGCAACAATAATTTCGGCATTCGTTGCATTGTTAGCCCAAACAGACGGCAAAAATTTTTCTAGAAAACCTTTCCCATTCCAATTTAAAATAACAACAGCAACCTTCATAAATGAGCAAGACTAATTATCGTGGGTTATTAAAACTATCATCCACCTTTTCACCAAAGCGGTCGGGCGTACTTTCCTGATCTAAATCCGGTGCAGCGGTATCTCGTTTGTGAAGAAGTAATCTCCAGCGGGTATTGTAAATTTCACCGCGTGCTTCCGAATGAATCAAGGTGTATTTATTGGTTACCAAATCAGGGTTATAAAAAACAAAGTTTTTGCTGGATTGCTTATTATTAGGATTGGTAAGTGCTTGCGTTTTATCAAACAAAGTATAATATTCCCAAATCTCATAAGGGTATGCACTCGGCTCGGTATCGAACTTTGTTCGTTGGTCGGGCGGACCGTATTGCAAATATACTCTCCCTCTATCCGTATCAAATCCTTTTAAGCCGTAGGTTCCGTATTCCTTATTCACTTTTTGAACTTCTTTATAGTAGTCCAGCCAAGCACTTTCAGGTTGCAAAGCATTTCTTGATTTCCAAAAGTTGTAAAAATATTGTTGCATCAATTCAAGGTCTTTGGCTTTCAACTGATTTTCTGCAAATTGAATTTCAGTAGGATTAGAGATGGGGCGCAAGCACTTAATATAATAGCGCATCGAATCTGCATTTTTATAATAACTCACAAACGTATTGCTGACAGTGATTGTTTTTAAATCGTCAAAGTTTAATGCTGCTAATTTGTTCGTTCGTTGAAAAAAGGACGTTTGTTTGGCTTGAATTTTATTCTCCTTATCTCTCACTTCAACTACTAAATTGTAGTTTCCAGAAGGCAACGACTCGATGTTAAACTCCGACAACAGAATATTTACGCCATTTGCAGATTGTTTCATAAAACCATTAAAGTTGCTCAAGCGTTCTTTACTATCAAAAGATTCAATAAAATAAGAAACAATTAACTTTTCACCGTCACCCAATATCTTTTTAGCATTATACATTTCTGCATAAAACTTCAATCGACTCGTGTTTTCAGGGTAAAAATTAGAAACATAAGGTGTTAAATCATAACCGCTTTTTGTAAGTATTGATGGTGTTGTGGCTTTCACATAAGATTCTAACAATTGGATGGATGAAATTCCTATCATTGCATCCGGGAAATCAACCGTCACCGGCACAATGGCTACAAATGCTTTTTCACCGGGTTTATTTTTATCGGCAATAGATAATTCCATCTCGTAGGTTCCGCTTGCCAATGTATAGCGCTGTTGATCTATAAAATTAGGAAACCCTTTCGTGGTATCTGCAGTTTCCGGACTGTTCAATGAATATTTCTGAGCATTTTTTATCTCTCCATTTTGTTTAAAAGCAACAGAAATATCAACAGCACCTTGATATTTACCATTTGCATTCTTAACAAATTTCAAAGAATGTCCGATGACAGACAGGTAGGTTTCTACAAATGAGCCTTTTGCAGGAGTTGAGAAAACGCCATACGTTAAATAAGCAGTAACATTGGATGCGTTAAGCGTATTTACCATGCACACAATAGGTAAACACAAGATAATCAAGTACTTTTTCATAATCAATCGTTTTTTGTGCATGCGCACATGACGGGGATTCCAACAAAGTTAGTGAATTAAAGTATTTTTTTCATTTTTTTATTCCGGGTTAGAAAAAAATATTACTTTTGCCCCCGGAGAAATGGCAGAGTGGTCGATTGCGGCAGTCTTGAAAACTGTTGACTGTAACAGGTCCGGGGGTTCGAATCCCTCTTTCTCCGCTGAACATTTCAGGTGAAACCCCGCTAATAGCGGGGTTTTTCATTTTTCTAAGCCGATGCACTATTACGTATACATACTTAAAAGTTTAAAGGACAATGGGTATTATTATGGATACACCTCTGATTTACCCAAAAGATTAGAAAGACATAATTCCTTGTTGGTAAAAAGCACAAAAGCCAGAGCACCATTCGTCATTCATTACACTGAGATGTTTAATTCTAAAACAGAGGCTATTAAAAGAGAGAAGTTCTTTAAATCAATTGATGGTTATAATTGGTTGAAAGAAAATAATATTACTTGATTGTGGGAGATTGCGGTCCCATCGGGAAAAACTGTTGACTGTAACAGGTCCGGGGGTTCGAATCCCTCTTTCTCCGCTGAACATTTCAGGTGAAACCCCGCTAATAGCGGGGTTTTTCATTTTTCTAAGCCGATGCACTATTACGTATACATACTTAAAAGTTTAAAGGACAATGGGTATTATTATGGATACACCTCTGATTTACCCAAAAGATTAGAAAGACATAATTCCTTGTTGGTAAAAAGCACAAAAGCCAGAGCACCATTCGTCATTCATTACACTGAGATGTTTAATTCTAAAACAGAGGCTATTAAAAGAGAGAAGTTCTTTAAATCAATTGATGGTTATAATTGGTTGAAAGAAAATAATATTACTTGATTGTGGGAGATTGCGGTCCCATCGGGAAAAACTGTTGACTGTAACAGGTCCGGGGGTTCGAATCCCTCTTTCTCCGCTGAATATTTCAGGTGAAACCCCGCTATTAGCGGGGTTTTTCATTTTTCTGGAATATCCATTTTCTTTCTTATTTTTAGCATCTAAAATTATCTGTATGAGTACTAAATCAGGAAATGCTAATCCATTCAATATTGTGGTAATTGTAGCTGCGTTGGGCTACTTTGTAGATATTTACGACCTTACACTTTTCGGAATTGTGCGTGTCCCTAGCTTAAAAGCAATTGGAATACCGGATGATCAGATGGGAAGTGCAGGTACTTATCTTGTAAATATGCAAATGATAGGCATGTTAATCGGAGGAGTTGTTTGGGGCGTGCTTGGTGATAAAAAAGGACGATTATCCACTTTATTTCTTACCATATTGCTTTATTCACTTGCTAATATTGCTAATGGATTTGTACAAACACTTGATCAATATGCTATTCTACGAATTATTGCAGGCTTCGGACTAGCTGGGGAACTTGGAATAGGAATCACTTTAGTTTCAGAAGTAATGACAAAAGAAACTCGCGCTTGGGGTACAGCTCTTGTTTCTGGAATTGGTATTGCTGGAGCCGTTTTGGCTTTTCTTATTGCCGAATGGGGCTGGAAACAGGCGTATTGGATTGGTGGTGGTTTAGGCTTAGCATTATTAGGCTTACGTGTTTATGTGCACGAATCCGGCATGTTTGATAAAGTAAAAGAGTCGAGCGCAAAACGAGGAAATTTTCTCAGCCTGTTCACAAATGGCAGAAGATTTATCAAATATATTTCCTGTATCCTTGTAGGAATTCCTGTTTGGTTCGTTGTAGGAATTTTAATTTTCTTTTCGAACGAATTTGCTGTTGCTTTAGGTATAGATGGGCCAATCAGTCCAGGGAAATCGATTATGTTCCACTATACGGGTGCTGCAGTTGGAAGTATTATAACAAGTTATATCGGACAAAAATTAAAATCTAGAAAGAAAGCATTATTAATTTCTCTTTCAGGTTTAGGTGGATGTTGTGCCTGGTATTTCCTTTCGAATGGATCATCTACCACTGTTTTTTATTTTATAACATTTGCTCTTGGAGTTGCAATGGGATACTGGGCTGTATTTATTACCGTTGCCTCTGAACAATTTGGCACCAATATACGTTCTACAGTTACCACAACAGTTCCAAATTTTGTGCGAGGAGCAACTGCCTTAATGCTACCATGGTGGAGAGATATGTCCACAACAATGGGAATTTTATACGCAGCTGCAATAATTGCAATGATTGTGATACCCCTTGGAATGGGTGCTACTCTTATGCTTGAAGAAAGTCATGGTAAGAATTTAGATTATGTTGAAGAATACTAAACCCAACTCCTCTCCTTTGAGAAGAAGAGTGATTAAAAAATAAACGATGTCAAAAAAAACGGTTGTTATTGGTGCGAGTACAAATCCAGAACGCTATGGATATAAAGCCACTGTTGCCTTGCAAAAACACAACCATCTGGTTGTTCCTGTTGGAATCAGAGCGGGTGAAATCAATGGCGAACAAATTTTGTTGGGGAAACCGGAAATCACTGATGTAGATACCGTCACATTGTATGTCGGTCCGCAAAATCAACCGGAGTGGATGGACTATGTTGTTGGTTTAAAACCGAAACGTGTTATTTTTAACCCTGGCACCGAAAATCCTGAGTTTGAAAGTTTACTCTAAAAGAACAATATTGAACCCATTGAAGCATGCACCTTGGTGATGCTTTCGATTGGCAACTTCTAATATCAAAAAATCCCCCCGAATATCGGGGGGATTTTTGAAAATTTTAATCACAAACAAACACTCTTTATTTTGCTTCACCGGCCTTTACAACCGGAACAGCTGCTGCTTTTGCCTTTGCTGGCTTCACAGGGTATTTTTTAACATTGGTGGTACGTTTTACCTCTGATGTTGGAGCCGGAGCTGTTTTCGCAGCTTCTTGTGGAACTTGTTTATCAGTGGTTGGAGCAACCTTTATCGGCCGTTCCATTGGAGTAACCTTTACAGGTTCTTTTGTTTGTTTTACCGTTTTAACCGGTTCCTGTGCAGTTGCTGTAAAAGCGAATAATCCGATACATGCAAACAATAAACTTGTCTTTTTACTCATTTTGAACATTCCTGTTAAGGAATTCGTGAATGCTTCGTATTTCATTTTCTTAGTATTTTTTAAGATTTGAATAGGATAACGCAAGGTTAGTGCCAAAATTTTAGATAACAAAGTTAAAGAACGTTAAAGCGACTATTTTATCGATTTGATAATGGTTGCGCAAGCATCTCTTATTTCTTCGGTTGTAATTGTTAAAGGGGGAGCGATTCGCATGGAGTGGGAATTAAATAAAAACCAATCCGTAATCACTCCCTTTGCAATGCATCGGTCGATGATCGATTTGTTTTCCTCATAACTATCAAATTCAACCGATAATAGTAATCCTTTTCCGTTAACTGATTTTATTTTCGGATGTTTTAATAAATCTCTGAATAATTGTTCTTTTTCTTCTACCCCATCAATTAACTTTTCTTCCAACAACACATTCAATGTTGCAATAGCTGCAGCACAAGACACTGGATGTCCACCAAAAGTAGTGATGTGTCCAAGTATCGGATTGTTCGTTAACGAATTCATTATTTCTTTTGAAGAAATAAATGCACCAATTGGCATACCGCCTCCCATACCTTTTGCAATACAAAGAATATCCGGTACAAAATGATAATGCTCAAATGCAAACAATTTTCCGGTGCGGCCAAACCCACATTGTATTTCATCAGCCACCAACAAAGCGCCAACAGATTTGCAATGTGCACTTAATTTTTTCAGAAAATCATTTTGAGGAACAATTGCTCCTGCTTCACCTTGGATGGTTTCCACCACCACACAAGCCGTGCGCTCTGTGATGAGTGAGAACACTGCTGCGTTGTTAAATTCTATCTGACGGGTATCGGGTAATAACGGCCGAAAGGCATTTTTAAACTCTTCGCTTCCCATAATGCTTAAACTGCCGTGCGTACTCCCGTGGTAAGCGTTTTTGAAAGAAATGATCTCTGTTCTTCCCGTAAAACGTTTGGCCAATTTCATGGCTCCTTCAATAGCTTCGCTCCCTGAATTCACAAAATAAATGGAACTTAAGTTAGCAGGAAGGTTCTTTGATAATTCTGTAGCAAGCCTCACTTGTGGATTTTGAATGTATTCACCATACACCATTGTGTGCATGTATTTATCCACCTGCTCTTTGATTGCTTCCACCACTTTCGGATGACGATGTCCAACATTGCTAACAGAAATTCCGGAAATCAAATCGAGGTAACGTTTGCCAGAAGTATCAAATAAATAAACACCTTCAGCCTTTTCAATTTCCAAGGCCAAAGGTGTTTCACTTGTTTGTGCAATATGATTTAAAAATAATTGTCGTTGCGAAAGCATTCAACAAAAATAGGGATTATTTTATGAGATCGCTTCACTTTGTTTGCAATGGCGCCCTGTTATCATCATCATTGCAAGTTTTGGCTTTAAGTAGAAACGGAAACAATTTTTCATGAATAGAAGAATAGTTCTAATAAACCGTCATTGCGAGGAACGAAGCAATCTCAGACAATGATGAAAAGAGAGTGCATTTTACAAGATTGCTTCGTTCCTCGCAATGACGCAATAAATTACATCACCGCTTGCAATAATCCTACTTCGTCAAAACCACTTTTACTTTCTTTTCCCCACATACCACAAAATAAATTCCTGCTTCTAAATGCGATACATCCAGTTGCGTTTCATTTTGTTGCAAGTCTTTTGAATAAACAAGTTGTCCGATACCACTAAATACTTGCACTTGTTCTGCATCCGCGTTTACAATCGTTATCAAACCAGTGGTTGGATTTGGAAAAACCTGCAAACCTGCTTGATCTTTAAAATCAACAACACCAGTTGTTAAATAAATCCCCAATTTCATCCCGTTTCCAAAACTGGTTACCCACATTTCACTTGGAGTATATGGATTAAAGAATACACGTTCCGGTTGTTGAAACGGATAGCTTGTGACCATTGAAAAAGTAGGCAATGCGGAATTAATATTATTTGACATCCACAAACCTTGACCTTCTGTAGTTATAAAAACCTGATTCGCATTGCTCGGATTAAATGTTAGAGAGGTTACTCTATCAATGGTTGTTCCTGTTAATTTTGTCCAACTAGTTCCCCTATTTGTTGTTTTATAAATTCCACCTAAACCGTTTGGTGGTCCGCCCCAACCACTAAACACACATACATACCATGTATTTTGAGTCGCATCATTCGGGTCAACAATAATATCTTTTGTCCAATAATACATTCCTGCATCTGATACATCTGTCCATGAAGTTCCGTTATAAACAAATGTTCCTGAACTTGCTGTAAATACAGATGTTCTTCTACCGGAATAAGTGGCAACTACATTTCCATCGTTCAAAACCACAATACTTGCCGGATGTTTTTCCGTGCGTGGCGGATTCGGAAGAAGTGTCCAAGTAGAGCCTGCCAATAAATTCAAGTTGGTTGTTTTATAAATTCCACCAACACCTGCTCCACCTGCGTAATGTATAACAGAAGCATATGCAATATTCGGATTATTGGGATCCAAGGCAATCCAAAAAACAGGATGATTGAAGATGTGTAGATTTTGCCAGGTCAAACCGTTATTGGTTGAATAAATTATTTTTCCATTCGCATCCGCTGCGTCTAAAATAGCATCTCCTAAACGCGTGCTTTGATACATGTCATGAATATTGGAGCAACCGGCAAATAAAGTTCCTGTAGTAGGATGTTCTACCACACGATAGGTTGAATTAGCAGAATTTCCGGTATAATTAAACGACCATGAATTTCCCGAATCGGTACTTCGTAATCCTCTGATATCTGAAAAACAAGCCCACATATTATTCGCGTCTGCCCAATGTACTTGCCAACAAGTTGTATTTTCAATACCCACACTTTCATAACTCATGTATGGAGGAGTTAATGTATTTACAGGATGTTGACCGCTGGCATTTAAATATGCTTGTTGCCAGTTGGTTCCGCCATTCGATGTTTTATGCACAAAACCAAAATCGCCAAAAATAACAGTATTCGGATTGTTAGGCGCAACAGCTAATCCAAACGGACATTCACCATAGCTCCAGCCTCTATCGCCACCTTGTCCACTCCAACCAGTATTAATATTTAAATTATTTGCAGTATTAAACACATGGCTCCAAGAAGTTCCACCAGTGGTTGTTTTTAAAACAATTGGTTCCGAACTCGTGTTACTTCCTGCAAGATATGCGGTAGTAATGTCGTTGGTTGCCATTCCCACAAACATTGGAAAATCTGTACCGGCTGCAATGCCTGTCATGCGGGGCACCCAGTTGCCTGCACCATAATCAACAGAATAAACCCCTTGCATAAAATCATAATAATCAGAGCCCACCAAACCCACATAAATATCAGCTGCATTGCCGGTGATACAAAAGAAGCGAGTGGTTGCTCCTGCTTTTGCTCCCGCAAACGACCATATTTGTTGTCCTGCAGGAATTCCCGTAATCGTGGCAGTTGTCCAGGTAACACCAGCATTGGTTGAAACCAACACACCATCATTTGTACCAATATAAATATTGCTTCCATCAAAGAATACACCGCCTACTACATTTCCGGACCCTGTTGCTGCAGTATGAATACTTGTAAACGTTGTTCCACCATTGCTCGAAAAAAAGATCTCTCCATAATAGGAAATAATCACCCGATTGGGATTATTAAAATCGGCATCAATCGTAAATGTTTCTTCTGTATTATCGGGGTTGCCCGCTAAAGGCGACCAGGTAGTACCACCATCCGTGCTTTTCATGGGTACAACTTCATTGTTTGCATAGTTGATACTATACAACAATCCGGTGGTTGACGTAAAACATACTTTCGAATTGTGCCCGCCAATTAGTTCCGTAAAATGAACTTGCGTATAGCTTACACCAAAATCGGTGGTATGAAACAACTCGCCCATATCACAGGAAACAAAATACTCGTTGTTATTGGAAGGATTGATTGAAAGCGAAAAGAGTGCTCCTCCTCCTCCAACTCCTCTTGAGATGAATGATGTTGGTTGTGCGTATGAGACACAAGACGCAAGTATCAAGACGCAAGACAAGATTAGTTTAGAAAAATGAGATTTGAGTTTTAGAAAAGAATAGTAGTTTTTACTCATAGTTTTTGTAGTTTTAGTTTAATTCATGAATGCTTCGCATTTCATAGTAGCAGTGTTTTATTGTTGTGAATACCAAACCTATAACATATATAAGTGAAAAGCAATTTTACAGCCTTGATAAATTAGGTTTCGGGATAGAACCACTACAAACAATTCGCATTAAAACACTGACAATCAAAATATTAAAACTTATCAAAGCACTAATACTTAAGGTTTCGGCAAGAATTTATTTTGTTTAACTTGCGGTGATATTCTTCAACCATGCTCTACGCTCTCCTAAAAATATTAATGCGCACAACGGTACGAATTTTCTTCCGTTCAATTACCTTACAAAACAAAAAGCTGATTCCTGAAAAAGGACCTTTATTGGTTTTAGCCAATCACCCTAGTACATTTTTAGACCCTATTGTGATTGCAACCTTGCTGGATCGAAAAGTTTTCTTTTTAGCAAAAGGTGAATTATTTAAATCTCCTTTTGCAAAATGGTTTCTTCCCAAACTCAATATGATACCGGTGTATCGCAAGCAGGACGATCCCTCACAGATGAGTAAAAATCAAGAAACGTTCAAAAAATGTTATGAGCATCTGGAAAAAGGAGGCGCCATTTTAATGTTTCCCGAAGGTATTAGTATAACAGAACGAAAGCTACGACCAATCAAAACCGGTGCTGCGAGAATTGTTATGGGTGCTGAAGCCAACAATAATTTTCAATTGGGCTCCAACATCGTTACTATCGGATTAAATTATGTAAACCCTCACCGCTTCAATAAAGATGTGTTTGTGAATATTGACGAACCCATCAAAGTAGCTGATTACAAAGCAGAATACGAAAAAGACAATTTCAGAGCTGTAGAAATGCTCACCGAAAAAATCAGAATGAAGCTGGAAGGTTTGGTGATTGCAATTGAAGATGATAAAACGGATGAGTTGGTAAAAAATGTAGAAACACTCTACAAATACAAACTTACGAAGGACAGTGGTTTTTCAAAAAATGATCAGGTAGCCGACTTCACTATAACAAAAAATATATTTGAGTCGGTAAAATATTTCTCCGTACATAAACCGGAAATGGTTGAATCCTTGCGATTGCGTATTGACGACTATTTTAGCAAGCTTCATTATTTGGGTATCGAAGACATTGACATTGCCAGAAACATGAAGAACAAAGGCTTTTTCGGGAGCAATATCTTAGCGTTGTTTACCATTGTTGTTGGTTTTCCATTTTATCTTTATGGGTTAATCAATAACTATTTACCATTTCAAATTCCGGCATTGATTGCCGAAAATGCCATCAAATCAAAAGAGTTTCGCGGCCCGATTGCCATGGTAACCGGTATGTTTACATTTATCATCTTCTATACGATTCAGATTTTCCTCGTGAATAAGTATTTCGACAACAACATCATTACCATTGTTTATGCAACTACACTCCCACTGTTTGGAGTATTTACTTATTGGTATTATTATGCGGTCACCAAAATAAAAAACAAATGGTTATTGCTCATGTTGTTTTATAAAAAGAGTGTCTACATTTCGAATCTTATCTCTGAAAGAGAATTGTTGATAGCAGAGTTTGATAAGGCGAAGGAAGAATATCAAAAGGTGACTGGGTAACTAGGTGACTAGGTGACTGGGTGACTAGGTGACTAGGTGACTGGGTGACTAGGTGACTAGGTTTTAACATAACGTCAGTTCGAAGAACGAAGCAATCACCTGCGTAATGTTCCTTTGCAGGTGATTGCTTCGTTCCTTGAAATGACAGACTCAAATAGAAGCCGTTTACTTCTTCAACTTCTTCTTGATGAACTTCACAACAAAATAGGTGGTTAATCCCAGAATTAACCATAACGGCCAAACGTAAACCAATCCGATTACAAAGGATAGAAAACCTTTCCAACCGTTTCCAAATGCTTTCCCCATTCTACCAAAAAAGCCCGGTTCATCTTGTGGTGTGTATTCAAAACTTTGTGTAAAATTTAAGTTGATGGTACTAAAAGCAACTTGGTCGTTCAACAATTTTAACTGACCTTCTTTCGCCTCAATCTCTTCACGAATTCCTCTTAAATGTTCTTCTACTTCTAAGATATCCGTTACTTTCACTGCTTTTTGCAACAATTCTAAATAACGCTTTTCAACTTCTTTCTTTGTTTTTAAACGAGCAGTAATATCAACAAACTCAGCCGTTACATCTTCCATGTATACATTTTTTGAATTCACATGACTAGCAACACCAGCAAGGTTGGAGACCATGGCATCAAAATCTTTGTTTGCCACACGAATGGTCATCGCGTTGGAAATACTATACGTAGAATTTTGTTCATTCTCTCCACTGATATAGCCATTCCCTGTTTTTACAATTTTATCGATGGCTGCACGAGCAACTTTATAATCCTCAACAGAAATGTCGACATCAGCTGTTTTTTTGATTTTCTCAGCCATCTTAATTGGAGCTGAGGCAACGGTAGTTGTGGATGTTAAGCCGGAAGCATTTGCAGAACCCGCTTCAGATTTATCATATTCTTCTGAAGTAACTGGAGGTGTAAACTTAACTGTTTCAACCACTCCAGGAGGTGGTGGAGGCGGTGGTGGTGGTGCCGATTCGGCCATTGAGGATTCGAAACCTCCGTTTAGTATTGCTTCCGCATCAAAGTTGGAACCGCGTCCTCCGCAAGATGGTAAGATCAATAAGGAGACAAATGCTGCTAAAATTAGTTTTGGGGTCATGGCTGATTTTTTTTAGGTACAACGAATATAGTTTTAAAAAATTACATCTCTTAGGTGCAAAAGATAAACGGATTCCATAAATAAATTCTTCCTAACTTTATCTAAATTATAATTACGATGAGCATTTGGTTTAAACCCTATACGATTGCTGATATAGCATGGATGGAAAAAGGCACAATGGCAGAAGCTATTGGAATAGAGATTACTGAGATTACGGAAGACTCCATAAAAGGGCGTATGCCAATTGATCACCGTACCGTTCAACCAATGAAAATCTTACACGGTGGAGCATCTGTTGCTTTGGCTGAAACATTGGGAAGCATCGGTTCCAATCTGATTGTAGACAACAGTAAATACTTTTGTGTGGGTTTGGATATTAATGCCAACCATTTACGTCCAGGCACCAATGGTTTTGTTTATGCGGAAGCAAAACCCATTCATATTGGAAAAAAAACACATGTTTGGGCAATTGAAATTAAAGATGAAAAAGAGAAGTTGATATGTGTAAGCCGATTGACGATGGCGGTGGTGCAGATTGGGACATAAAGTGACTAGGTGACTAGGTGACTAAGTGACTAGGTGATGATGTGCTAAAGTAAAATATATTTAAAAACTAACATTATGTGGAACGAAGAAAACAATACACTAACAAGAACATTTGGATTCAAAAACTTTGTGGATGCTTTTGGTTTTATGACGAAAGTAGCTTTTGAGGCAGAGAAAATGAACCATCATCCAAACTGGAGCAACGTGTATAATAAAGTAACCATCTCTTTAAACACACACGATGAAGGTAATACCGTTACCGATAAAGATTATAAATTGGCTAAAAAGATTGATGCCCTTTTTGATGGTGGTTCTAAGTTTGATAGATAAAAACGTTAAGAAAATTTAAATACACTATTTAGAACGTCATTGCGAGTAAGCTTTTCTCGAACGTGGCAATCTCAAGAAAGCTCAAATGAGATTGCTTCGTCATTCTTCCTCGCTATGACGCTTCGCAACAAACATTTATAATGAAGTACTTTTATTTACTTTTATTCATTTTCCTTTCAGGCTTCTCCTTTGCACAAAAATCAAAGCTGACTGCTGAAATAGAAACGCTCAAAAGAGACAAAGCATTACAACATGCTACTTGGAGCATTTGTGTGATGAACACAAAGAAAGACTCCGCCATTGTTGAATACAATTCACATTTAAGTCTAGTACCTGCCAGTACCCTCAAAATTGTAACCACTGCAGCTGCACTTTCTATCCTTGGCAGTGATTTTAAATTTGAAACAAAAATTCAATATGACGGTACACTTGATACTGTTTCCGGAACCTTAAAAGGCAACCTTTATATTCTTGGCGGTGGCGATCCAACATTGGAATCTGAATTTTTTAAAGATAAAAAAGACAGCACTACCATCGTTCAAAAATGGGCGGCTCTGCTAAAAGCAAAAGGCATTAAAAGTATTGAAGGTGCAATTGTTGGTGATGCCAGTATCTTTGAAGATAACATGACACCCACTCAATGGATTTGGGGTGACATGGGTAACTATTTCGGAGCAGGCGCTTGCGGATTAACCTATCACGATAATAAATACACCGCAAAATTTAAATCAGGTGCAGCTGGATCTGAAACCCTCATTACGTCTGTAGAACCTACAATCGACAATATGGTTTTGGTAAATCGTGTTACCTCGGGCGGGAGTGACGACAATGCGTTTATTTTTGGTTCGTCCTATTCCAATTACAGAACGGTTCAAGGTACCATTCCAGCCAACAAAACAAATTATGAAGTGGATGGTTCGATTCCGGATCCTGCTTTATTTTGCGCACGTCAATTGGAAATTGCATTGCGCAAAGCAGGAATTAAAATTTCAAAACCTACTACTACCATCCGAGCAGAAAAGGACAGCGATTTAACAGAAAAAAAAGTAGATGGTTTTAAAACCGTTGAGTATGATGCAAAAAAGCGAACCACACTTTTCAGCACCTTCTCTCCTACTCTTGAAAAAATTGTTTACTGGACCAATCTAAAAAGTTTGAATTTATATGCCGAACATTTATTAAAATACATCTGCTACAAAAAAACAGGCTTCGGAAGAGAATCAGAAGGGACCATGATTATCACCAATTTCTGGAAAGCAAAAGGTGTGGATGTAAGTGGATTTTTCATGAATGATGGCTGTGGATTAGCGAGAGCAAATGCAATCACCACCAAAACAGAAACACAAATTTTGCGGTTGATGGCTACCGATAAGAACTTTACTTCTTTTTATAATTCATTACCTATTGCCGGAAAATCGGGTTCTATGAGTAGTTTATGCCAAGGTACCTTTTGCGAAAACAACATGCGCGCTAAAACCGGTTACATTACGCGTGCCAGAGGTTACACCGGTTATGTAAAGAACAAAAATGGGGAGATGCTTTGTTTTTCGTTAATAGCAAATAATTACGACTGTACTCCTACTGAAATGAAATTGAAATTGGAGAAGCTGCTGATTGCTATTGCGGAGGTTGAGTAAAATCCTTACTGCAATGTTTTTTGTTTGTCATTTCGACCATAGTGGAGAAATCTTTCCCGATGGAAACTAGAATTAAAATTGTGCAAGATTCCTCCACTATGGTCGGAATGACAAGTGCACACCATCCACATTACATCACAAAAGACCCTTCTGCCAAAGCGCACATACATCCATCGTTATTGCAACGCTATAATGAATCGCAACACCCAACCAAATGCTTCTGCTCTTTAAACTCAATGTTCCAAGTACCACTCCGGCAATAATTGCAGCAATGGTTTCGGGAAATGGCTTTCCAAAATGAATCATACAATACGGAATCGTCATCACAAAAACAGAGTAAAATCCAAAACGTTGTTTTGTTCCATGCACCATAAAGCCACGGAAGAAAAACTCCAAGGCAAAAAACTGAATAAAGTAAACGATTTCCCAGATAATTAAATTCGGATATACCGATTCTCCGGGTTGAAGATTATAAAAGGGATAACGCGCCTGAAAGCTTTCGGTGCGGGAGAAAAACAAGACCAATGGAATCATCACCAGTAGCATGATGAGATAAATTTTATTGTCTTTGAATGCACCTTTAAAACTCAAACCATATTCAGCAAAGCTTTCTTTAAACGCAAATTTGATCAACAGAAAAGGTGGCACCACATAAAAGAAAATAACATTGGATGCCCAATACACCAATCGATACAACTCAGCGTTGGGATTGATGGTTGTTAAATTTTCGAACGAATTGGCGAGTGAATCGGAACCGACATTCTTTAAAAAGGTGACCAAAAACTTGGGATCGCCCAAGTATTTAATCATGGAAAGTGAAAAAGCAACAGTAATGCAAATCAGCATTACTTTGTAATCGGGCTTGGAATCTTTCTTGATTGCTTTTTCAGCCGAATGAAAAGCGGTTGAAAATAAATTAGAAATCAAAGTTCAGCGTATCAATCCAACCTCTGTATAAATCCGTCAAATAGATAAGGGTTTGAGAGCCTGTATATCCAATTTTCCCTGCTTTTTCAAGCAATTGTTGTTCGCTTGTAAATTGTAAAAATTCGCGGGTACGTAAGTCAAACAAGATGTATTCGATTTCGCCACGCCCTTCTTTTAATAATTGAGTATCACCGGCATTGTCGACTTTTGCAATTGCAAAATTTTCATCAAATGCCATTGTAGAAATATTTTTCAGGTAAACCGTATCGTTCACATCACTGATGATTTCACCAGTAAATTCATTGGGTGAATAGCGGATAGACAAAGGATATAAAAACGGAACAATAATTTTGCCGTCTGCTTGCTTTTCAGCAACTTTATTTTCGTAAAAATCAGCAGGCACTTTTCCTTCGTAAGCTGGGTTGGTGTATTTAATAAGGCTATCTAAAAAGTAAGCACGTTCTTGTTTGCTGTATGCATCATTGTCGGAGTCCACAGTTAAACCGTCATTTTTATGTTCTTCCAACCATTCCACACCGGTTTTCACTTTTTCACCCACTTTGCGGATAAGGCTAAAGATGGATAATATTAAGATGGTTAAAGCCAAAACAAAACCGGCACCCCAAGCACCTGCGTTTTTGTTTTTACCTGTTGCCAATGAAATAATAGTAAATATAACGGTTACAAGCGTAGCTATACCGCCAATTACAAGTCCGATGATTAATAGTGTGATGTTCATTCTTTTATAATTTTCACCAAAAATACATCATTATTTCCATTTTGAAACGTAGTGGTTATCAGTAATGACTCGAATAAAAAGAAAAGAGTTTCACTATAAAGAGGGAAAAAAGCCGTTAAAAGGTTAAAATAAACCTTTGATTATCAAGGGAGCTGAGGAAATTTGCCATTTTTTGAAGTATTTCTTTGGTTGAATGAAAAATTCAGCTATTTTTGCAGTCCAATTCTGAGGAATATCGTTCAGAATTGTACTATTTTGAGGTTTGGTAGTTCAGCTGGTTAGAATGCCTGCCTGTCACGCAGGAGGTCGCGGGTTCGAGTCCCGTCCAGACCGCTCAAAATGCAATAAGAATCCCGTTATCATTACGATAGCGGGATTTTTTGTTTCTTCCGTGGACGGTTTGGTGGACGGTTTCCTAAAGAAGCTGATTTTATTGACCTACAGAAAACAAATCCTTCTATATTTCTATTGATTATCTCTCAAATACCCTGTTAATAAGTTTTTACAGCTACAACCAGAATTGGGAGAATTCAATCGAATTGTCTTATTTTTGATATAATGAAACAAGACGCCTGGGATTTACTTCAACATGTTTTTAGAAATAGTTTCGAGCACACCGATTTCAATGGTGAGTACATAGATTTTTCAGACATCAATCAGGAAAATCGTGTTTATTTATATGGCAAATGGGTGGAAGGAATTATCATTGAATTTGAAAAGGAATTGGAATTGAATTTTTTAGAATTCAAACGAGATAAAATTGCCTCCATTTATTTATTAGACAGAATACATAAGATTGATGAGCAAATGGAGCAAAACTCTTATGATATCAAATTGAGGTCTGAGCAAAAAAAATCAACAAACGCCATCAGTAATACTAAAAATGAGTTAATTATAAGATTACTATCAGCTCAGAACAATGTGCTTTTTGGTTTTATGTTTTCGGCAAAAGCGAACCGACTATACAAAGAGGTGCTAAAGTCTGAAAGCATTGCTTTTGAAAGCACTTTAGAAGAAAAAATAAAATCAGGAAAAGCAGCAACAACTACTACGGCATTCAATTTTTCAGGAGACGCAAGTAAATTCAAGAAATTATATAAAACCTTAAATGGCAATTTTATTTCTGGCTCCTACGAAAGTTTTGAGGATATATTTAAAGGGATTAGTGCTCGTGTTATAAAAGAATCAATAAAATGGATTGATCTTCCTCCTAAAAAAAACGCATCCACTAATGCATCTACATTATTTGATTTTCTTTATCTCTTAAAATCAAATGATCTACTTCCTAAAAGTGATTTTAATTATACTGGAAAAAACACCAACAATCTATACCGTAAAATGGAAGTCTGCTTTTCTGATTCAAAGGGAAACCCAATTCCTAACCTTAGAACAAAGACTAAATTTAAATATGAAGGCAAGACCAAACGTTCTAAGGAATTAAAATCAATTATTGAACAAATCTTCCAATAGCCTTCCCATAAAGCTTTTTGGAAACCCTTACGCAAAACATTTTTAGAAGTATGTTTAAGGTATAGGAGGCGTTTTTTTATATAGTTAAAATTGTATTCTCAATTCAAGAGATATACAATTGGTAAGCACTAAACTAAATAAAATCTTAAGAGAACTTTCAAAAGAACTCGCAAATGAGGTCAGCCGTGAGGTAAAGGACGAAATGCGAGCATATTTATGGACAGAAATACGAACTGCAATAAAGGATGTCCTTATAAAAGAGGAAATCTCTTTGGTTCAGCAACTGGCTTTCTATCAATGGAGCAAATTCAGAAAAAATATCATATTAGCAAAGCGACAATTTGCAAAAAATGCAAAAAACACAAAGTGGAAAGACTGATTTCAGGAAAGTATAAACTAATTAACGAATTTCAATTTTTAGAAGCATTAAAACAAAAGGAAGATGCTCCTGCTTTTATTAAAGCATTAATTAGTGTTTAATAAACCTCTGTCGACTGATTTTATTTTCTGATTTTACCTGAACGATATACAAACCTATCGACAAATCTGAAATATTCAGTATCGTATTCTGTCCGTTGGTTTCAGTTGAAAGCATTGTTTCACCAAGCATATTATATATCTCAATTTCTCCTTTCTGAAAATTGGTATTAAACTCTATTGTTAAATTGTCTGATGCAGGATTCGGCTTAGTTTTGAAAAGTATTTCTTGAATTGTAGACTCTACAATACCAACTGAACAATTAATTGGTGGAAAAATAAGTGCCGAACAAGGAGTTACAGTTTGACATCCTGTAGTAGATGGTAATATTGTTGCTAAGGGTTCATGATAAATATTAAATTCGCTATTGTTTGCATCAGGCAAAATAATAAGCGTACCATTATCTTTTATAAAGTACATGTCAAATATAGCACAGGAAGGAGAATTGGTAATATATGTACACCCAGGGTTAATGTATACAAAACGACATCCCGCAAATTTTAGAGTGTCATAGACAATTGTATTAGGTCCACATAAATAGATACCTTCTGTACTTTGTGTAGAATCAAGGACAGATGTAGTATAAGGATAGAAAATGGTATTCATGGTGTAAGTTCCCTGATTACATGAATCAGATGGAAAAATCTGACCCTTTATTGACAAGTTCATAATGATGAAGAATAAAAACAGAGAATTTTTCATAGTATTTAGTTTTAAAAACATTATTACTACAAAGTTAGTCATAATGGGAAGACACAAAAATAAATGATTTCTCAATTTTATACATGTCTACCGACAAAGACTCTCGTGTTTAAAATGATATTTTACTAAAATAATTTTGTAAGGAAGGAGCTAGTCTTTAATAATGACAAGCTTATCACTTTGAACAAGTTGATTATTTAAAATAATCGTATAAAAATAAATACCACAATTGAGCAGTTCAGTATCTATATTCGTTTGAGTAGCTATACTATTTAATTGGTAGCTTTTAATTAATTTTCCAGTAATGTCATAAATCTGCATTTCAGCATTATCATTTGCCTTAAGTTGGTATTCAAATGACATATTTCCATTATTAGGATTTGGAAAAAGTTTAAACGGCTTTTCTTTTTGATTCTCTCCAATCCCAATGTCTATAGGACAACTGACCTTAACCAAAGATACACTATCTATATAATAATATGCAAAATCACCACCTCCAGAATTTACTATTATAGGCGTTGCAGCAGCATCACTTTTATAATTACCAATTGTTATATATTGTTCGCCACCTTGAGCTCGAAAAATGGCTTCCACTTTATACCAACCACTAGTATCAGCTATTCCAGAAGCATCATAATAATTGATTTGTGGCGTATAAGGCATTAAGCAAGTATAACAAGTAGAAACCGCAGAAGAAGAAAAATACGCTCCTATGTTTGTAATACTATATTTATAATTATCCGCAATAGAAACATAGCAAATTAAAGAATAACATGTATCAGCAACTAGAGGACTTGTTAATGGCACCTGAATATATTCTCGAGCATTTAAACCAGAAGGTCCTGCAAACATAACGAAACCTGCATAAGCATTGCCATCTTTAGCATTCTCTTTCCCAAATCCATTGATCGGAACTCCATCAGCCCCTGGGGATGCACATGAATTAAAATAATCCGAAGATGAATTAGATGGATCAGTCCATGGGGGTGAATAATATATTTGACCCGCGCTAAATGGACAAGTATCATATACTTCAAAACTGTAATTGGGTACTAAATTTTGGGCATAACTACAACTTGCAGTTATGCCCAAAACAATTGATATAAATATGAAACTTAGTATTTTCATTGGTATTTGACTGACACTAAGTTACGCATTTATTTTATGATAATTAATTTATCGCTTTGAACAGTTTTGCCATTCACTTTAATTTCATATAAATAAACTCCGTTATCTAGTCTGTTTTCATTTATGTTAATCTTATTTTCGGAAGCATTTAAATAATAATTGCTGATTGTTTTGCCTGTAATATCATAGACCAGCAGAACTGCTTTATCAGTTGGAGCAATTGCATATTCCAAGATCATACTTCCATTATTAGGATTAGGAAATAATTTGTAAGGTTTATCTTCAGAAGTTGACTGGTTCGAATTTTCGACTGAACGTTTTTCAGCTTCTTCGCAGTTATCAATAAATAAAATTGTCCGTTTTCTTTTGCCTAATTTTTATCATCAATTGTCCATTCTCTCTAAAAAAGCTGAATTTGCTTAATCGGCATAAATCCGAAAACCGCAAACCGCAATAGCAATTAAAAACATAAATATCTCTTACTTTATCTTCCATACTTCCTTCTTCCAGTTGAGCATTTTTAATTGCTTCAATTTCCTCCCAAGTTGTATAAACCATATCTGCCTCTTCCCATTCAGCTTTTACAGTCTTGTAGTTCATATTTTTAATATAGCCTTCATTTAAAGCAGCATTTATGAATTGCTTTAAGATTTTTATATTTTTCGCAATAGAATTCTTTTTATAATGAACGTATTCGCCATTAAGTAAATATGTAGCATTAAGCAGGTAAGATTTAAAACGCTCCACAAATCTTGCGTTTATTTCGTCAAACTCAATAACCTTAGTAGGGACAAGCAAGTCGCTCTTCCTTCTCTCGTTTCTTCCTAGGCTGAAGTATTTCTTAATTGTTGTCTCAGAACACAAACCGAAAGCTATAATGATATTTCTCTTAGTCTGTAAAAGCGCACTTATAGTTTCTGGTGAACGATCTCCCTTGGTTGTGATATGATAATCAATAAATGCAATAAAGTTGTTAGTAACGTCTATTTCATCTGGAACGCATTCGCCTATTTTAAACTGTTTATTAATCTCTCTTTGGATTTCATCGGCATACAGCCACTTGTTAGACATCTTTGTATTATAAACGGTGGCAACAATAGCCTCCGAAAGCGATTTTAATCGCTTATTGAAGTCTGCCTGCTTTGGATGTGAGGGATTTGCCTTTTGATTGGGTTTTGACCAATACTTTGGCTCTATTTTCAATCCAGTATCTATTTTATACCTTTTGTTCTTCAGGAAAAAATTTGCAATCACTTTTTGAGGTGTGTTTTCCTTTAAATTTCGAAGATGAAAATTAATATTCATGGTTAATTTTTTTATATTTACTTCGAAAGTAGGACGAGAAAGAGTGATTTACCAAATCAATTTATTCACATTTTCCCGTGGACGGTTTGGTGGACGGTTTTCGATAAAACCATGATTAAACTACGATTATCAAAAAAATTAAAAAGCTTCAAAACGACTATTATTATTGAGTCACAGCGAAACCAGAAGTTTTTAAAAAAGCTTCTCTGTTAGCCGTCCAGACCGCTCAAAATGCAAAAGTCCTTCATAGCAATATGAAGGACTTTTTTGTTTTTATCCTATTCTCACCTACCTCACATCATTTTTATTAATCGTACAAAACTCCTTTTTAATCTCCGGCAAACGCATCAACTGAAAATTATCTTTATCAATCCAGTTATAAAAACGTTGAATATTCATGTTCTTGGCTTTAGTCAAATATTTTTGCCACTCGGCATTCCCTCCTGTTTCATTTCGATTGCCGGCATAGGTTTTTACATATAAAAACAGAAGATCTTCATTCTTGGTTTCATTCACAAACGGATGTAACATATCCAATGTCCATGAATAACGGCCATAAAAATTGAATAACAATCCGAGTTTTAATGCTTCGGTTTCTGTTATCTGTTGCTTCTCAAAATAGTTTTTGATATAGGTTAAGCTCGGGTTGATTTTATCATATTCGTGTCGAAGCCAATGGTGATAGGCTGAAATGATATGATAATTCAGCCACATTTTACGAACTAAACTTGAATCCGCTTTATTTTTCATCAGATAGGATGCACTCATTTTCTTTTCCAACTGTTTCACCGGCATCAATGTATCCATATAATCACTCATAAATTTTAAGGTCATAATACACATATTAAATTGCAAGGGCGCAAAAGTGGTATCAACGTTCATTGCTTTCAAAGCCATTTGTCGTGTTTCATGTGTATATATCAATTCCGGATCAAAAGTAGCTAGAGCAATAAAATTGGTCCAATGAGGCAGAAATTTTTTATCAAAAGGCAAACTAACTTGAGTAATATCAGCATTCGAAATTTGATTTCGGAAAACCGATTGCAACAATTTGTTCTGGTATTTAAATGAACGAAGTGAATCTCCTGAAGCAACCGCTTTTTTATATGCTCCTAAAACTAATTGTGGGTCGGATTGGTCATTTACAATGGCTTCTAATTGAATGGTGATTTTTGCAATCCGTGTTTTACGAAGCAGATAATCTATTGAATCCAAAACAATCCTATTCTTGAGTGCTTCCTTTATTTGTTCTTGCGAAAGTGTTTTCATATACGCAAACTTTCCATTCTCAATCTGTTTATAAAATTCTTCCCAATTTTCCTTCGATTCAATTTCTACACCTGACAGCTTTCCTGTAGTTTTAATAATTTCATTCTTGATGATTTCTGCTCGCTGTGCCTGCAGTTTCATGTTTATTTGTGTGCTTCCTTCTACCGAACTAAACGTTTTAATACTTACTTCTTTAATAAATGGTTTATATATTTGCAGTTTCTTATTCAATTGTTGCTGTTGCTTTTCACTCAATTGCGTTTTGCCTCGTTCAAATTGAATATTGAATGTCAATTCCCCATTGAACGTATCTACCGGAATCTTTTCATTCTCCAATTCCATCCATTTGGGATACAATTGCAATACTTTCAAATTTTCTCCGGGCACATTGATGGGCCAAACATAGGTGCATGAAAAATTTTCTTTTACAAACCCATAATTAATTTCATGTGTATAGGCATCAAATATTTTAGGAATAGCACACAATGTTGCATAAAAATTTTTATCACCAAAGGCTTGATTCTTTTTAAAGATGTCTTTAAAATAAACCGGCTTGAGCATTGTTCCATCATAAACTTCTGATCCGTGCAATAAGTTATTATTAGCACAAACAAACTGTTCACGCAACACCACATCAAAATAAATACCATCGGTAGGTTTGCTAAAAAAGCGTTTTAGGGCCGGGAAATCTTCTGAAGAAATGTACAATGAATCACCCCCATAAATTAAATGTAGGTTCCCCACCAACTTAGCATATTCATCGCTATTAAAACAATCACATACTTTTTGATTGGTAGGTTTTATACCATACGAGTCGAGCGGGCTTTCCAATCCTTTGTGTTGAATGTATGGTTTTGCAGAAAAAACTTGAGCACAATACAAAGAGCTACTGTCTGCTGAAAAATAAAATCCCAAACCTGATACATCATAACCTGGAGCGATCATGTTTTTATAATGTCTTGGAGAGTTTTTCCACCCTAAAAACAAAGCTTGTGCTGCTTCCTCATAGGTTTTTGCAATAACGAGTTCACGAGCATATTTTGTTTTCATTGGCTTTTTCAGAAAAATCTGAATGCAATTTTCTCCCACCATATCATGTGTCCCTTTGTAAAATTCAACACGCTTATGAGGTGTTTCTTTCCCTTTTATTTTTTGGTCGTGCCCTACCTTAAGTGTTGCATGCATGTAAGCAGCTTGGTCTTTGGCAGCCAATTTTAAAACATCATCCGAAAAGAGTTTACCGAATCCCTTTTCTGCTCGTAAAGCATTAATTTTTTGATAAAAAAGTGACTCTATCTGAGCATAGTTAATATTGGAAAGCGGAATTTCCTGCGAAGCAGTTTGACCCATGAGGGAGCATGAGTAGAGAATACTATAAAGAAAAATATAAATTACCTTCATCAACAATTAACGTAACTGAAACTTAATAGGCATATTAAACTGCACGCGCACTGTTCTGCCATATTGAATTCCCGGACTCCATTTCGGCATTGCTTGAACCACCCGCATTGCTTCTTTATCACAATCCGGACATTTTACAAATTCTCTTAGTAGTTTCACATCCGAAATACTTCCATCCTTTTCAATAACAAAGGTTACAAAACTGGTTCCGCTAATTCCTGTTTCTTTTGCTTCCTGGGGATATACAATACTTTTTGCAATGTACATATACATGCCCTGATCACCTCCAGGAAATTCAGGCATGAGCTCTGCTCTGTATGAAAGTGTGGTATCTCTGTTTAAGGTTTGGGAAACAGGAACATATACATTTTCATAACCACCCGGAAAAACAAAATTAATTACTAACGAATCTGTTTCTCCTTCCTCCCAAATCGTCCATTTCCCCCACATGATATCTTTTACATACAACCCCTCCATCGATTTTTGCCCCGATTCAAAATACCGTGTACATTTTCCTTCAAATTTTAATTCCGGTTCAACCCGCCTGCAAGAGGCTTTCATTTTAGGTGTATGAGTTTTAGAATAAAAATCTTTAACCAAATATACTTCCCCTTGCAATTCTGCAACACGATAATAAAATGAAGAGGCTTTATCACACTTTACTCCGTTGTTATAATACAAAGTATCTGTTTGCGCATTTAAAATGGAAGTACTGAATAACAAAATCAGGAATAAGAACTTTTTCATAATCGCTTATTTATTCAAAGATAAGTTTTATGGAGGTGAGATACTAAAGAAAATTTATTTGCGCCCCAGTAATAACTTTCACAACACATTATTATGAAATAAAATTGAAATTTAATAATAAGCTATTGGGAAAACACTCAACGCTGAACCATTACTTCCCAAAAATATAAAAGCAATTCATCCGCATATAAAACACATCCCGATCAACCTTTACATGATCTCTGAAATCTGTTTGAGTAGTCGTAATATAATTTTTCTCATTCGTATCCGACATCCGATACCCATAATTCACCGAACAATCAAACCCAAAACCGGTTTTCTCTGCATATTTTCGAAACCCAAAACCTATACCCGGCTCATTGAATGTGCCTTTTGCCGATGATTGCAAAAACGCCATTGGCCTGGTACCAAAATCATATTCCTCGTACTTATCGTACCACATCGTATATTCCCCAATCTTATCATAGAGGTTAAAATAAACATCCATCTCCGGTCGGCTAAAGGAAAGAAACGTTAATTTATAATCGACATGGAAATACTTTCGGAGTTCGTATTGCGAATACATCCCAACATCTTCATTGTCATCTTCCTCATAACGCCATCTAAACCAGGAATAGTCGACACCCAAACTGTGACGTTTAAAGGCAAGTTCTGTTCCTATCGAATACGTTAAAAAAATACATCCTCAATAATAAAAAAAGAAGCGACTTTACCACGTGCGGCTATTGAAAACGGGTGAAGGGTATCGTATAAAAAAGGCATGTTGGTAGTAATATTTTCCTTTTTACCCTTAGTGGTATAATTTTCAAGGGTTGAATCATTTCCGGTTTCTGTCCAGCGAATCCAAACATCTGTTTTTAAATTTTTTTCATAAAATCCTTCACTTTCTTTTTTTCCACTGGGGAAATAATAGGTGCATTTCCCTTCCAGGTAAACAGGTTCAATGGTTCGGCTAAAAGCCGTCATTTGAGGAATATTGGTGTTCAGGAAATAATCGGTAATGATATAGCCACCATCCGTTTGAGGGTCTGCTATGCGGTAATACACCGCATACCGTTTCTTACAGACTTTCCATTCCTTATTAAAGAAAATGGTATCGCGCTGGGCAAAAGATTGAATCGTAAAGAAAAAGGTGACAAGGACGAGGAGGTATTTCATTACTAATCTATTTACGACCCCTTTGTATTGTTCAGAATCATAGCTAAAATAGTAAAAAAATTAAACCATCAAAACTTCAAATACCGTTTTGCATTCGTTTCAAAAAAATCGTTTTTATACGGAATAAATTTGGGTTCGCTGTAAAACTTAAGATAAGTAGAATAATACACCTGATTTTTGCCTTCCTGAAACAGCATGTGCCAGTCGCTGCCATAAATAATACGGGTTGCAAACTTAGGCTCTGACATAAACAAACGCAACAAACGCTTTTTAAAATTCTCTTTGGCTGTTTCATCAAAACTGCCATCGGGTAATACCATATCATCTAGATAGGCTGCATCACAATAAACATTGGGACGCTCTACACATAATTTAAATACCATGGCCGCATACGAATTGTTCCAGTTGGTTTGAATACTTGTATCATCCTTAATATTTTCAGGAAAAATTTCATACGCCTTAATATGATCGGTATTTCTAACATGACAAAACCAACCTTCAGTGCCTCCACCATGTGCTAAACACAAACGCAAATCAGGAAAATTACGCAAGGCATGGTACCAGTATACCGGACTGGAATTATAACCGGAAGGATAACGTGGGGCAGGATAATGAAAATCGCCTTTCGGATAGGCTTCAAATCCTTGGTTGTTGCAATGTGCGAAAATAGGAATGTCATTTTCGGGGCGACTGCAATATCGAAACAGTTCGGCTATGCGTTTCTGAAATATCGGGTTAGGATCTCCATGCGCACGATAACCTAATGGAGGATAAAACTTAACCCCTTTAAAACCTTTGGAGATGGCCAACTTTACTACCTCCAAACTATTTTCGCGCGAAGGATTAAATGCCACCAAAGCATGCAACTTACCCGGATACTTTTTATCCAACTTTTCCATGTTTGGAATTTGTTGGGTCACAAAATCAAAATACGATTTATGAGTGGTGCCATCTTCTTCCGTGAAAAAATAATCGACATCCATCATCTGGTGCACAAATCGACTCACTCCTTGCGAGTCGCTGCCTTGTATGCGCTTAAAAATTTCTTCTTCACTATTAAGCATAAAAGCAAACCAACGTGCCATGTTGCCTGCTTTTTCAAGACCGCCCATCGCTTCGTCCATCTTTTCAAACACCTCTTTGAGGAGTTTATCCATTAGTAAATTACCTGACTTTAATGCATCAGCCGAATTTTTTCCTAAAGCAACATCACCGAACATTATTTTTTTATCGGCAGATAATGAAAGTGTTTCCTGAAATTCCAACAAGGCATCAGCAATGAGTGGATCTTTTAAATCGTCCAGATTCAATTGTTTGCTCAGGTTACTAATGATTTGATGTTGGTTCAACTCCAACAGTTTAAAAGCAGGATTGAGCAAAAGTGTTTGAATTTTTTCAGCATCTTTTGAATTAAACAGTCCCAAAAATTTGTTGAGCATGTTTTTAAAAACCGCTTTTAATCCTTTTTCGGATTCAAACGATGATTTTGTTTTATTGAGAAGAAACCGTTCCACCCCTCTGGCCATGCGTAACGAAACTTTGTTATTGGAGTAACGTCTGATGATACCTGCAACTGGCAAATACTTCAGATTGAACATGTGAGAGTGAATGTCGGTTGTATTCATAGTTTTTGAGATTACGTGGAAACACAAACTATAAATATCAAACCTTTCGGAAATTACGGGTAAAAAAAAGCCTCCCGAAAAATTTGATATTTTCATGAGGCAGTTATAACGATATATGTCTTACCAGGAGTAGGGCGACACGAAGATAGAAATAAAAAACGAATAGAAACAATAAAAAATCACCCTGTTACCTAGTTACTTAGTTACCTAGTCACTTAGTTACCTAGTCACTTAGTTACCTAGTCACCTAGTCACTTAGTTACATATAAGTCACTCAATCACTTTTTTCCATATATTTACCAAAACGCAAACTCCATTCATTTTTTGTACAAAAAAGGCCTACATCTTATTTCAGAATTTTCGGTGAAAGATCCCGAGGTTTTAAAGGACTGCAAAAAAACAGAAACGTTTTTAAATGCAGTAGTCACTAAAACAGGACTTACAAAGGTGGGTGAAGTATTTCATCAGTTTCCAGATTCCGGATTCACCGGTATCATTTGTCTTACCGAATCACACATCTCTATTCATACATGGCCCGAATTTAACCGAGTAACGTTTGATGTGTTTTTGAGCAACTTCATGAAATACAACGATGATATTGCCGAACAAATTCATGATGAATTGCTTTTATTGTTGGATGCAACCGAAGTAAACACTTCGCGATTAAAAAGATAAGTAACCATGCACGCTGTGAACCTCAACCGTTTTACTTGTCCCGGCTGTTCGGCTCAAACCGAACTATTGCTTGCATTACCACTTTTTATCATCTGCCCTTACTGCGGCAACAACTATCAAGTAAATGCTGACAAAACAGCTGTTGCCACCGGATTGCGTAAACGCGATTTACAGCCCATCAAAACCATTGCATTGGGTGCTACCGGAAAATATCAAAACAAATCATTTACAATCATCGGTCATATACGCAGCATCAACACCAGCTCCATCAATAATGAATGGTTGATGAAGTTTTCGGATGGTACAGAAAAATGGTTGATAGAAAATGTATTCAGCTATTTTGTATACGATACAGATGCCATTGCACTCACGCATGCACAAACAAAAGTGAATAAAATGGGTTCGTCCATCCATGTTAAATCAAAAGCTTATGTAATTTATGATTTAACAAAGCAAGTAGAGTTTCAAATGGACGGACAAATTCCTGAAAATTGTTTTAATGATGAAGCCTATTTTAAATACGAAACCATCAACTGGGAAAGCGGTAATTTATTATCGGTGAATATATATAGTAAAGAATTAATTGAAGGCTTTATGGGAAAAAAGATTGCGCTTGCTGAGCTGGAACTTTCTACCTTAAAGGAATTCGAACAATGGATGTAAATTTATTTGGAACCAACAAGCAACATACCATCAACAACAAAAACGTGTTTTAAATGTAACGCAACGTTTCAGTCGTACCTGAACTCAAATACCTACTCCATCATTTACGGTAAGTGCGGGTTGGTATATACCCAATACGATGGTCCGTTAAACAAAACTACCTTTGCTGCCAAACTCCCTGTAAAATCACTGGATATTCCTTTGGGAACTATCGGTACAATTCAGGGCATTCGCTATCAGGTAATTGCCTATGTTAAAAAATTTGAATACCGCACGATCTACTATTGGGATGAATATACATTGTTTAATCCCATTTATGGTATTGCATATTTATCGCAATACGATGGACATTGGACTTACTTAACAGAAATTTCGGGTTTTGCACCTCCAGCCGGTTTAAAAGTATCATTCGAAAAACAAGACTATGATTTGTATTCGCGTTACCAGGCAAAAGTACATGAAGCTGTTGGCGAATTTCCATTTGCATTTTCTCCTACCGAAACAATAAGTGTGGAAGAGTATATTCAGCCACCCTTTATGGTTTCGAAAGAATATACCACCACCAATATTACTTGGTACAAAGGAGAATATCTATCACCAAGCAGTATTAAAGATGCTTTTTCTTTAAAAGAAATTCCGGATACTGAAGGTGTTGGCATGCTTCAGCCCTATGTCGGGAAATTTAAAACAGAAGGTTTGCGTAACCTCCTGGTGATTTTAACATTGATTTGGGGAATCATGCAATTTTATTTTTCATCGGCTGCACATGAAGAATTAGTATTTAGTCAAACGTATCAAATCACTGATTCGCTTAATAAAAAGGAAATTTATTCAAAGCCCTTTGAATTAAAACATGGCACCGCAAATGCAGAAATAAAAATCACCACCAACATCGACAACAACTGGATGTATACAGCTGTAACATTGGTGAACGAAGCAACAGGCGATTTATACGATGTGGATTTAGAAGCAGAATATTACCATGGTTACGAAGGTGGCGAAAGTTGGAGCGAAGGCAAAAGCTGGATTTCGAAAATTGTATCACAAGTGCCGGAAGGAAAATATTATTTAATCATTTATCCGGATAAACCAACCAACATGTCGTTTGTAAACCTAGGCATATCTGTTACCCGTGATGTATTTGTGATTTCAAACGGATTGCTTATGGTTTTGGTATTGGGCTTGTTCCCTGCATTTTATTTTTACAGAAAAGACAGTTTTGAAAAGAAACGTTGGTATAACAGTAACTATTCTCCGTACGATGAAGATTAATATTATAGATAAAGCAGACTTAAAAGGCTTAAAATATTACCTCTCCTTTGTGGTAATTGTTTTGGGCATTTATATGTATTCGATGATCACTGGCTGGAGGTTTTTGAGCTTCAATGAATCGAGCCATACAAAGGATGCAAAAGGAATACGTACCCGAACCTATTTTCATAAATAATTACGAACTAAAAACTTAAAAAAAATGGAATCATTACACCTACAGTATCTTGTTCCCGCTATTGTTTATTCAATTATCGGTATCCTTATTTTATTTATCTGCTTCTGGATTGTAGAAAAAATTACCCCGGAAAATCTTTGGAAAGAAATCATTGAAAATAAAAACGTAGCCTTGGCGATTATGGCAGCATCGTTTATGATTGCCATTGCCATTATTATTTCATCGGCTATACACGGCTAAACACCAATGACCCAACTAAAGAAAAAGAAGAACCAATTATTACTGTTGGTTTCAGTTTTTGTTATTGCTACCTGCGGATTAATTTATGAGTTGATTGCCGGCACCCTTGCCAGCTACCTACTGGGCGATTCCGTTACGCAGTTTTCTATCATCATTGGTATCTATCTTTTTTCGATGGGAATTGGTTCCTATCTTTCCAAATTCATTAAAACAAATTTACTGAGCTGGTTCATACAAATTGAAATACTTGTAGGTGTTATTGGCGGCATCAGCTCTACAATTTTGTTTATTGCCTTTGAACACGCCAGCGGCTTTCATGTCATTTTATACAGTTTAATTGTCATGACCGGCACACTCGTTGGAATTGAAATTCCACTGTTGATGCGTATCCTCAAAGATGAATTTGATTTCAGCGAACTCGTATCCAAAGTATTCACCTTCGATTACATTGGTGCCCTCTTCGCCTCTATTCTTTTTCCGTTGTTTATGGTGCCGTATCTAGGGTTATTAAAAACATCGTTTCTTTTCGGAATCCTGAATGTAGCAGTAGCCATTATTTTATGCTTCACCTTCGAAACCGCAGTGGCCTACCTGCGTTTTTTGCGCACACAAGCCATTCTTGCGGCACTCTTTTTAGTAGTCGGTTTCGTTTTTGCCGAACAAATTCAATCGTATACCGAATCGTTAACTTATAACGAAAACATTATTTTCAGCAAATCATCGCCCTACCAACGCATTGTTTTAACCAGCAATAAAGGCGTAACTAAATTGTATCTAAACAACAACCTCCAGTTTAGCTCAGCCGATGAATACCGCTACCACGAAGCACTTGTTCATCCCGGATTATCGCGTATTGCAGAACCGAAACATGTTTTAATTTTAGGTGGTGGTGATGGATTAGCCGTGCGCGAAGTATTAAAATATCCTAACGTGCAGGACATTACCTTGGTGGACTTAGATTCATCCGTGACCGCTATTTTTAAAAGTTCGGAATTATTGCGCACATTAAACAACGATGCGCTGATGAGCAAAAAATTATCCGTCATCAATACCGATGCTTTTCGTTGGCTCAAAGAAAACACCACCCGCTTCGATTTTATCATCATTGATTTTCCTGACCCATCGAACTTTTCGGTAGGTAAATTATATACCACTTCCTTTTATAAAGAAATTAAAAATGCGTTGGCGCCACAAGGTGCTTTTGTGGTGCAAAGCACTTCTCCTTATGTTGCTCGAAAATCTTTTTGGTGTGTAAACAATACCATTCAATCGGTTGGATTTAAAACATTGCCCTATCATTTGTATGTACCATCTTTTGGCGAATGGGGCTATGTGATGGGCTTTAACGATTTAGCAACTCGTCCGTATTTTTTACCCGATAGCTTAAAATATTACGATGAGTTTCGTTTTACCGAAATGACCACCTTCCCGAAAGACATGGCCTATGAACCCACTGATGTCAACAAATTAAATAATCAGATTCTGATTCATTACTTTGAAGAGGAATGGGGAAAAGTGCAATAAATGATGAATCGTAGAACATTTATAAAACTGAGCGGACTAACCTTATCAGCCGCTTATTTAAATGCCTGCAACCCATTTGCGGATAATTATTCTTATTCCACCCGCATTGCCGGAGCTAATTCTAAAACCGGTCACTTGCTTCGCGAAAACAAATTCCCAGCTCCTACGCATACCGAACATCTCCCGACCATGATTATTGGTGGTGGCATATCCGGATTGAGTGCCGCGCGTTGGTTGAAAAAAAACAACTATCACACCTTTAAGTTGTTTGAACTGGATACACAAATTGGTGGCAATTCCAAAGGTGGTAAAAACGAAATCACGGCTTACCCTTTTGCAGCTCATTACTTACCAATCCCAAACCAAAACTATAAAGAGCTTATTGATTTTTTACACGAACATCAAATCATTACTGGCCTTGATGAAAATGGTTTACCCATTTACAACGAATATTACATTTGTTTTGAACCGCACGAACGCTTTTGGTTTCGAGGATTATGGCACGATGCACTTCCTCCGAAAGCAGGTTTGTCACAACAGGAAGAAGCGGAATTAATACGCTTCTTAAAAACAACCGAAAACTTTAAAAATGCCATTGGTAGCGATCAACTTCCTGCATTTACCATTCCATTGGAATACAGCAGCAAAGATCCTCATTTTATGGAATTGGATTCCATCACCATTGCCGAGTATCTGAAACGCGAACAATATTCCTCCGACTTTCTAAAATGGTATATTAACTATTGTTGTAAAGATGATTTCGGTTCGTCCATCGAAACCACTTCTGCTTGGGCAGCCTTTCACTATTTTGCATGTAGAAATGGGAAAGCCGCAAATGCCGCTTCACCCGATGTTTTAACCTGGCCCGAAGGAAATAACTTTCTAACAAAAAAGCTGGAAACGAATTTACAAAACCATCTGTTTACCCAACAACTGACCTATAAAGTTGAGAAAGAAAACAATAAATGGAACTGTTATGTATTCGATGTTGTAAAAAATACGAGCACCAAATATGTTTGCGACAATGTAATTATGGCCACCCCACAATTTGTAAACAAACGCATCCTAGCTTTTGAAACAGGCATCAACTACAACGATTTTGCCTATTACCCTTGGATAGCCGCCAACATCAGTCTAAGTAAGAAACAGGATTTAAATGCCACACATGACCTGGCATGGGATAATGTGCTATACAACTCCAAGTCGTTAGGCTATGTAAATGCTTGCCATCAAAACTTTGATCAACATTCGGACAAAACAGTGATTACCTACTATTATAATTTTTCTGAACAATTACCCAAGGTAGAGCGTGAAACGCTATATCAAAAAGATGAACAGTATTGGAAAAAATTTATCGTAGACGACTTAAAACAAGTTCATCCTACTATTGAAAAAAACATTCTCGACATTGAAGTAAATTTACTCGGGCACGGAATGATTAGTCCGGCTAAAAACTTTAAGACCAATCCTTCACGCCTTCTGCTTGAAAAAGGATTCGATACTTTATTTTTTGCACACTCCGACATCAGTGGTATTTCTATCTTCGAACAAGCTTTTCACCGGGGCATCACTGCTGCCAACCAGCTATTGAAACAATCACATGCAGCTAACAGCTAAACTTACATGGATTAAATCACCTTGGTACGATACAGTATTTATACTGCTTCCCCCTTTTTTATGCCTTTGTTTCATCTACTTTTTCAAAAGCTTTTTTAATGAAGCGAATGAAAACAACGAATGGGTTTGGTTTTTACTCGTGGTCTTAATTGATGTGGGACATGTGTACAGCACCATTTACCGAACGTACATGGACAAAGAAACAATTGCAAAAAACAAACTGCTTTTTTATGGGAGTCCGCTTTTATTATACATCCTCGGAGTTTTTTTACATTCCATCCATCCTGTAATTTTCTGGAGAGCCATGGCTTATTTGGCAGTATTTCATTTCATTCGTCAGCAATACGGCTTTATGCGCTTGTATTCCAGAAACGAAACAGCCTCTTTATTTTCCAAACGCATCGATACTGTCACCATTTATGCATCCACCTTGTATCCGATTATCCATTGGCATTTGCAAGGACCACAGCAATTCAATTGGTTTATCGAAAATGATTTTTTATACCTAAATCGCCCTGAGTGGATTCCGATATTCGCGGTGCTGTATATAATCATCCTTATAACGTATACCGTAAAAGAAATTTATTTTTCAATTAAAAGCAAGACATTCAACCTTCCTAAAAATGCATTGATACTAGGAACTATTGTTTCTTGGTACATGGGCATTGTGTATTTTAAAGGAGATTTAACATTTACATTATTGAATGTGGTGAGTCATGGCATTCCTTACTTTGCTTTAGTTTGGGCATTTGGCAACAAACAGAAAACGGAATTGGAAGAAAAACAAAATCGTATTGCATTGTTTTTTAAACCACGTAACATTCTACTTTTTCTTGGATTTATTTTTGCCCTGGCCTATGCAGAAGAACTTTTATGGGATGGATTTGTTTGGAAAGAACATGCACTCGTGTTTCCTACATCCAATTTTCTTCCCGATTTAACTGCCGACAAAAGCATTATGAGTTTAATAATCCCTTTGCTCGCGTTACCACAAGTGCTACATTATTTTATTGATGGTTTTATCTGGAAAATCAAAAAAGATAAATACGGTTGGAGTAACATATTGTTGAGCAATACAAAACAATCCTGAAAGAGGAATCATCATTCTCAATAAATTAGAAAAAGAAAGGGAGCCGGAATAATCAAAATGCTACGAATAATAACTCCAATAAAATGCTCCCCTTCCCATGCAATCAATCAACTTTATTTATAGTACTGGTCACCGGATGTAGTAATTCCTTTTACTGTAATTTTTCCATTATTTAGTACCAAACTATTCGCCTCACGCAAATGTTGCCCATTTTTATCAATGGTAATGTCACCATAAGTCGTTTTTAAATCAAAACTTAAACTATTCAGTTCATTTACCAATTGAATATCAACGCTGCCATAGATACTGGTGGTATTCATCCGTTCGATCAATTCTATATTTTCCCCCTTTACATCACCTGATGTAGCTTGAATATTCAAATTTCCAATACAATCTTCCAAATGTACATCTCCATAAACAGCATATAATTCAATATTCCCTTGTAATTTCCGAATCTTCACATTTCCTGAAGTGCTGGATATATTGATATTCCCATGAATATCCGCTAATACCTGACTTCCGTATGTTGATTTGATATCCAGATTTCCTAAAACAGTGGTTACGGATAAATCACCGGATTTTACAAGCGCTGTTAAATTCCCTTTGATATTTGCAACTGTAACATCTCCATAATTTGCAATCAGTTTGGTGTTCGCTTCAATATTCTCAACGTTCATGTTGCCAGATTTTGCTTGTAAATTACAAACTGCTCCTTTCAGACCATTCGCAGATACATTGCCATAAGCATTTGTAACAATAACATTCGTATGCTCAGGTACATCAAAGTATAGATTCGGATTTTTGACCTTGCTGCTCCCAATAACAATGGTATTACAACTTGAGTTAATGTTAATAATTAGGGTTGAATCTTTGCGCTCATAAATGGTATTATATATTGTTTTTCCTTTTACAATACCTTTATTAACAGTGATTACATTGGCTTTAAAGAAAACTTGATTGCCTTGATTGGTTTTAATATCAACATCAAAAGTATTACTAATAATTTCCAACGTTTTTACTCCTTGAAACATTGTATCCACTGTGAAGTTAGAATTTTGCTTTGAAGACGCGTTTATAACGTTTGTCGGTGTAAATTCTGACCCGCTTCCATCTCCGTTCAATTCTTCTGAACCTTCTTCCAATTCATTGCTTTCTGTATACTCCATGTAGCCGACTTCTCCGCAAGTTACTTCTTCGGTTGCAATCTGCTCTGCTGGCAAGGAGCTTTGCTGGAAAAGCATTCCTTTTACAATCGGATTTACTTCCGATGCCGGACTTGTTTCTAACGTATCTTTTGGCACCGCACTTGAAATCAACGTTTCTTGTTTCGGAAGTTCCGAAGTTACTTGAGTTGAAGTCGAAGACATTTTGAGATATACAACGATAGCAATCATGGATGCCCCAAAGACAAAATACTTTAACCATGAGTAGTTGCTTTTCACAACAACGGATTGAGTAAAGCTCATGTCAATTTTATTCCACAGTGCATCTGATGGACGAAGTGTGTCAAACTGGTTTCTGTTCATTTTTATATATTTTTCGAGATTAGATAACATGACTCTTGCTTTTTAGCTGAATGAATTCGATTAACTTTTTCTTAGCGCGGTTATACTGCGATTTTGATGTCCCTTCGGAAATATTTAATGTGGCAGCAATTTCCTTGTGAGTAAATTCCTCAAACAAATAAAGAGTCAGCACAATGCGGTATCCATCCGACAATTTTTGAATAGATTCCTTTATCATTTCCACATCATAATCCATTGCATCCTCTTCCTGTGTAGTATCTGCGTCATCCGAACCAACATCCACCAATTCATCCAACGAAATAATCGTCTCTTTCTGTTTTCGGATAACATCAATGGATTTATTAATAACGACTCTTTTTAACCAGCCACCGAATGCAGCTTGTTTATCAAACACGTGTATATTTTGAAAAGCTTTTAGAAAAGATTCCTGCAGTACATCTTCTGCCTCATTTTTATTATTCAATATTCGAACACTGATGTTAAACATTGCCTTTGCATAAAGATTGTAAAGTTCCTTAAAGGATTTACTTTCTCCATTTTTGCAACCTTGCAATATTTTTTCTGTATCGAATGTCATTTTTGTTTTGTTCTAAACTAAAAACGCTAAAATTAAAAATGGTTGCATGCTTTTAAAGAATAAATATACTCATCCTACCCATTTCGTTGAAAATAGCTTAAAACATTCATAAAGAACAAAAAAAATGTCATTCCCCCAACCGGAGAAATGACATTTTGTTGCCTCTTCATTTAATAATAAGGACTAGTCTATAACGATTTCTTTACAAACTTGGTTAAAATCACAATGGTTTGATCATTGATTTTACCTTCAATTTGTTCGCTATTGTCATGTACCAATTTAATTTTCTTTACTACCGTTCCTTTGGAAGCAGAAAAGCTCGTTCCTTTCACATTCAATTGTTGAGTTAATACAACCGTATCACCATTTTCCAATTTGTTTCCAAAAGCATCCATATGTACATCCGGCACTTCAAAGGCAGTCATGGCCCATTGAATGGTACTTTCATCCAAATCCACGGATGCCATTAAATTACTTGCCCAATCTTCGTTTTTATAATTTTGTAAAATGCGGTAGCTCAATGCTTGAACACTCGCTTGCGGATTCCAAATACTACCTTCCAAACAACGCCAATGAAAACCAGCATCCGTTTTATCAAGGGATTCCAAACAGGTTGAACACAAAGCCACTTGGTTATCGATTGAATCGTCATTTTGGGGAGTAACTGTATATTCGTGGGTTGCATTTTCTGCATTACACAATTCACATAATCCCGAGTTTCTTTCTTTTAAGGATGCGCTGATAGACATGAGTATGAGTTTTAATAGTTGCGCAAAAGTAGGATTATTTATGAAATGATGATAAACAAGTGGCTATTTAGAAAGAATCTGTATTTGCGAACAAGGAGAACAATAAATAAAAAACGTCCCTTACATTGCTGCAAGGGACGTTCACAAACATTCAGATACTACTTATTAATTTTCTTTCTTGGTTTTTGCCTTTTTTATCGAATCAATTTTTTCTTGATTGGGAACGGGATGAATAATCGCTGTTCCGGTTCCTGAAGGTGCTAACGAATCCTTATTAATTCCCTTCCCTCCTCCTGCTGTTCCGGATACTGCTGTACTGTCCTTCGCAACCGCTGTTGTGCCCGCAGGTTTCGATTCTACAGCAACGCTATCATTTGTTTTTTTTGAATTCTGACAAGCTACGATCAACGCAAAAACAATTAAACAAAAACTAATTGGCAATAATAATTTTTTCATTTTTTATAATTTTAGTGTTGTTCTTAATCATTAAAAAATAAGTTCCTTTTGCTAAGTTTGCTTTATTGAAAGAGAACGTATTGCTTCCTGCTGTTGCTTTGCCGTTATACAAGGATTGTACCAGCTTGCCATTCAAATCCATAACCGAAATATCCACCATGGTGCTTTCTTCCAATGTAAACGCTACCGTAAAACTTTCAGTCACAGGATTCGGAAACACATTTACTTGGTTGTCGGTTGTTGTTTCAGCAACACCACTTGCAGCACCGGCATGTATTTCAGCCACCCATGTACTCCAAACATTTAAACTGGTACCATACATTCCATTCATCCAAATAGAAGCCGTTGGACTATTATGTTTTCTGGTAGTTCCGGTATAATCACCCCAGCGTTCCGGATTACCTGTATAGGATACAAAACTTGCGCTCGATTTCACAAGTGTTGAAGTTGACCAATTCATCATGTTATCACAATTCACTACGCGAACCTCCGGATAAATACTGGAACCACTTCTACCATATCCTATCATCACAGATTTATCAGTAACGGATGTTCCAAAAGCAACAACGGAAGGATAGCCATAATCATACGCACCAGATGCACCATACATACTCGACTGGTTGGTGAGTGCAGCAACATTCAAACGGTTGTAATTAATACCATACCAAGCACCACCGATGTCCGAATGAAATACAAAATGAATTAATCCGTTCAGAAAAAATCCACTCATTGCTCTTGAATCAAAAAATTTCAACTCGGTGGATGTACCCAATTGAGCAGCATTATAGCCGGTTGGTGAATACGCTGTGGTAGGAACATTGTATTGATTGAATGCGGGAGAACCACTCATATCATCTGTTAGGTGATAGAGTTTAATATTCGAGCTTCCAAAGTTATCAGTAGCCACCATGTAACAACCTGGACCGTAACTTAAGCCATGACCATTGGATACAGGCAACAAAGTAAACGGATTGCCCGAAATACCGGTCCAATATTGCCAATTGATAGAACCACCGGAATAGGCTGCCGATTTTTGAATTTGATACAATACGGCTTGGTTAAATGTTCCTGAATCGTAAAATAAATTTCCGGAGATATACAATTCATTGTTTGAAATCGCAATCTTCGGATAATCAAACCAACTTCCATCCGACAATGGATTTCCGTTTATTTTATAATACCACCAACCTGCATTGGGATCGTTTGTTTTCGAAAAGAAAATCAACAAATGAGAGTTGGAAGAGCTTCCTGAACATTCTTGAGCAAAAAAGATAAAACGATCTGCCAACTTATCATACAATACCACCGGATCACAAACATTGGTAATAGATGCATCACCTATAAAACTTACAATATCGTTATAATAAATTGTTGAACCACTCATGTTATCATATTCAATGGTATTGTTCGCTACCGATACAATCCAACCGCCATTCGAGATGGCTACGTTGTTATCCATCGGACTGCTACCATTGTTTTCGTTTCCTAAATAATTTACACCCACCACCGGAACAACCGTTGCCACCGATTTGTTGGTTGCTTCCGTAGCTTGGGAATTGGTGATTTTAGTTTTTGAATTTTTTAACGATTCGATATAATCTTCAAACGGCACTTTCGGTTCGCGGAAAATACATTTATTGGTTAAGATTGGACGCCATTTCAAATCAGTGGTCACCGGTTGGATCGAAATACCAGTAGCAGTATGCATTGCAGATTTTGTAGCTGTCCCTATAATTTTTGATTCATCAGGTTTTACCATATCAGCAGCCGTTTGTGCGAAGACAGTATAACCAACTAAAACCAATAAACTCAGTGTCGTCAATTTTCTTTTCATTTTCTTAGATTTTATACAGCTAAAATAAACCAATATTTTGAATAAATTTAGGATGCAAACACGCTTTTGCACTTTTATTTTATGATATTCCTCATACTCCAAACAAAGCCACCATTCTATCAAACAAAAAGGGCTTAAATTTCTTTAAGCCCTTTGTTTGTTATTTCATTGTTTCACCTAACCATTTGTAAAACTCTCGTTGCCATACCACACCATTTTGTTCTTTCAACACCCAATGATTTTCGTTCGGGAAGTACAACATCTTACTTTTTATTCCTCTCAATTGTGCAGCTTGAAATGCACCCAATCCTTGTTCAATTGGCACACGGTAATCTGTTCCTCCTTGAATAATTAAAATTGGGGTATCCCATTTATCCACCAAATTCACAGGATTAAATTCGCTGTATGTTTTTTGCGCTTTTGCATTGCTCTTATCCCAATAGTTTCCACCCAAATCCCAATTTACAAACCACATTTCTTCTGTTGTTCCATACATTGCTCTCCAATCGAAAATACCATCGTGCGAAATGAATGATTTAAAACGTTTATTGTGGATACCTGCTAAATAATAAACGGAATAACCGCCATAACTTGCGCCAATACAACCTAAACGGTCTTTATCGCAATATGGCTCTTTCGTAAAGGCATCAATCGCAGTTAAATAATCTTGCATATTTTGTCCACCATAATCGGTTGAAATTTGTTCGTTCCATTTTACACCATGGCCCGGCATTCCTCTTCTGTTTGGAGCAACCACAATATAACCGTTTGCTGCCATCAATTGAAAGTTCCAACGGAAAGAATAAAATTGGGTCAATCCGGATTGTGGTCCACCTTGACAATACAAAATAGTCGGATATTTTTTCTTTGGATCAAAGTTGGGAGGATAAATCACCCACTCCAACATTTTTTGTCCATCGGTTGTGGTAACGTAACGTTTCTCTACTTTACTCATGTTGATTTTTTTATACGTTTCATCATTCACATGTGAAAGTTGTGTCACCACTCCCGACATTAAATCAACCGTAAATACTTCAGCGGCATGGTTCCAATCAGTACGTGTTACAACCATCTTGTTACCAGATTGTCCTACCATCGATTGAATATCAAAATTCCCTTTGGTGATTTGTTTAATCAAAGCTGGCTTTTTTGTTACAGCTGGATCGGTTACTGAAAACAATTGAACCGTTCCGTCAATAGGTGCTAAGAAATAAATTAATTTACCATCGTTGCTCCAACGGAATTCATTTACTGTTCCATCCCAATCTTTGGTAATGTTTAATTTTCCTGTTGACTCATTAATGATGATATCGTTTTTATCTGATTCATAACCATCTCTTGCCATACTCAACCAAGCCAATTTACCGGAAGCAGAAAATGCTGGGTTCACATCATATCCCATCATGCCTTCCGACAAGTTTTTGGTTTCTTTGGTTGCTAAATCGTAAGCATAAATATCGGTATTTGTGCTAATTGCATACGCCTTACCGAATTTCTTTTTCGTTACATAAATAACTTGTTTACCATCCGGACTCCAGATAAAATCTTCGTCACCACCGGAAGGTTTTTGCGGACAGTCGTGTGGTTCATTTGGCATAATGTCCAATGTTCCCACTTCTTCTTTCCCTTTAAGTGTATTGATAAATATGTGACTGAATGAACCATCTTCCCAAGTATCCCAGTGACGGTAATTTAAGTCATCATAAATATTTACATCTGATTTTGGAAGGTCGCTATAAACATCTTTACCAAACATTTTATAAACTGGAACATCCGAAGCAGAAATGCTCATTGTGCCATCCGGAGAAATGCGGTTGTTGGGAACAAGATCATTACCATTTGGATTTTCAACAGCTTTACCACCGACAATTGGTTGAACAAATACTTGTGTCGTTTTTTTATCCGCAGCAATGTTATAGGTACGAACCGAATACACAACCGATTTTCCATCCTTGGTCAGTCCGGATACACCCACTTTACTCATTTGAATTAACATTTCAGGAGTAAGGTTTTGTTGCGCAACAGAAACATAACCAAATAGAAAAAGGGAAGCAGAGAGAACTAGTTTTTTCATACAATAAAATATTAATGATTTTCTTTATTTGGAGGGCAAAGATAATGGTTTTTCTTGAAAAAGAGGAATCGGAAGGTTGGGCGACTAATTGATTTTAATCATCTTTCCTATTCTACTCTTAGCACCACTAAAATATACGCCATTACCTTTCTTGGCTTTTCGGCAAGCATGAAAGGAATCAGTGGATACTTTTGTCCATGTTTTACCATTATCATTACTAATATCTACTCCTGATAATCCACAACAAATCCATGTATTTCCCTCTAAAAACTCCACACAACTCTTATAACCGGAAGGCGGAACTGTGGAGGTTGTCCAGGTTTTACCGCCATCATTAGTAAATACACAGGTTGGACTGGCTTGTAAATCAGAAAAATCACCTCCGACCACCATTATGGTAAGTGAATCTTTAAAAGCAAACGAGTTCGCACCTGTTGTTTTACCACCTTGTAAAATGGGAATACTCATCATTTCATTGCCTTTACAAAACCTTGAAAACATTCCACCGGATACAAATCCAAACCGTTGTTGTGAAAATAGTCGAATATTGGTTCCACTACTGGCAAAACAAGCTTCAGAACTATCTGCAGTCAAATAATATCCATGAAAGGTTTCTTTCCACGTTTTCCCTCCATCCTTGGTTTGGGCGATAAAGAAAAATCCATTGATGGGATCACCAATCACAACTCCATGCTTTTCATCAAAAAAATCCATCGCATCTAAAAACATTCCTTTGGTGGCATTTTCATAGACCTTTTTCCAACTCCTGCCTCCGTTTGTGGTTTTTAAAATATAAGCCGGCTCAGCAATCGACATAATAATCGCTACATCTTTGCTAAATGCCTCAATATCTCTAAAATCGCATTGCTCATATCCTTTCACCTTCATCCATTGAAATGTTTTTCCACCATCAATCGATTTACCAACAGTTCCTTTACTTCCACTCACCCACACAACATCATCATCCACCACACTTAACCCACGAAACGACAGCTCACCATCAGTATTCAACATCTGAATGGTTTGCGCAGATGCGGAGTTTAATATTAAAAACAAACAAAAAATGTTAAAAAACAAACGTTGAAGCATGGTATCAATTTTGTATCAAATATAATCGTTAACTTTATAGTATGCAGATAAAACACACAGGATTCATTCCCTTTTTTATTCTCATTGCAGTTGCAATAAGTTCTTGCAGCTCTCCGCGTTCCATGCTAACATCAGGTAAGGTATTACCAAAAGGTCAAGTACGCATCGGACGCAACACCACCGTAAATATTTCATCCGCTCCTATTGAACGGTCCATAAAAGGTTCGATGGATTTAGTGGAAACGGCAGCCGATAAAGATACCGTTATTTATACCCAGCAAATCGCTAATCTCAATTCTGCTTTTATGGCGTATTGCTTGGATCCTATCGGTTACAATACCGAAACTTATTTCCGTTATGGTATCGGCCATCGTTTTGATATGGGTTATCGCAACACCGGAGGAGCCAATGCATTTGATGTGATGTATCAATTTTTAGGTTCCAACAAAATTGCAACGAATCCGATAAAGGCGGATTTTATGGAAGTGTAGGTGTTCAATATTCTTGGCAAAATTACCGCTTTGTGAATTTTTATAAATTCGATAAGGTGCAAAAACTATTCGGATTGGATATGAATAGAAAAGACATTACAATTCCACTTGTTTTTAGCAAATCCTTCGGACCCGAAGAACGTGTGGGTTGCTTTTCATTCGGTTTGGTTTATTCCCATAGTTTTATCAACTATAAAATCACACCCAAAAATATTTATTCCGAACAAATTATCGACAATGTCCCGAGAGAATTACTGGCACCGGTTTCCGGTAAAGCTAGTTTTGATGCGTATGGAACTTTTATCAATGTGAAAGTGGGAAAAAAATATGTATTCTTCAACTTCTCACTCGCTGCGTACTATCAAAACTATGGTCGTTATCCCATGTTAGGTGGCTCTGATGTATTGTTAAAAGGCATCAGCATTGTACCATCCTATGGGATGCAGTTTAATATTTTCCCAAAGACGAAGAAAAAACCGATTGAGTCTGGCACTCAAATTTAATTCATCGATTGCTGCTAACAGGCCTATCAACTTTTTTCTTACCTTTGTTTTACCATGAAAAGAAACCTACTCACCTTCTTTTTTATTTTTTCTATTGCTACCGGATTTGCGACAGACAGCACATCCATAAAAAAACGCACCATCGCAATCCTTGATTTAACAGCACGAAACATGCAAGCCAATGATGGTGAACTGTTTTCAGCTAAACATATTTTAAAGGTAGCCGGATTGCCTTACATTGTTACAACAAGCGTAAATACAGCAATGAAATACGGAATTGTCATTCCGTCATCGCGATTAACAGATTCAGTTTTTACATCTCCCGAATACGATTCCATTTACAGCTATGTAAACCATGGAGGTATTTTAATTTCTGCCGGTGTGCGCGACTCAGCATTTTTGCCGTTATTTGGTATCAATACAGCAACCTCCTCTTCATCACATCACCGTATTATTTTTAATATGGCTTTGGCTGATCAATCCATGCGTTGGTTAAACGATACAATGGAACAAACTATCAGCATCGGAAAACTCAGCTATCCAACAACCATTACTGTGCGACAGTATGCGCTCGGATCAGGAATTGAAATGGCACATTATGATGATAATTCAACTGCAATTACCAGAAACAATTACGGAGCGGGGATCGCTTACGGATTAGGATTTTCTTTTAAAAATTTAGTATTACTCAACCAGGTAAATAAAGATGCCGATGCACAACGAATTTATTCCAATGGATTTGAACCCACTACCGATGCCTTGATTTTGTTTCTGAAAGCCATCTGCACCAAACACACTCCCAACACCGTTTGGTTGCATACGAGTCCGTTTGAAAGTAAAACCACCTTGATGGTTACACATGATGTGGATGCCACCACAGCTTACGACACCATGAGCTATTATGCGGATTATGAAAATGCAATTAATCTTTCTAGCACCTATACCATAACCACACATTATATTAATGATGGAGTACTCTCTGATTTTTACAACGTTTCCAGCATTCCTCAAGTACAATATTTAATCAATAAAGGCCATAAATTAGCAAGTCATTCGGTGGGGCATTTTACCGACTTCTATGATGATGTTATCTTTCCACTCGGAGTTTTGGGAAATACAGCATCCAGCTATATTCCGTTTAACAGCGGTATGGGTCCAACAACAGGAGGAACTGTTCTGGGCGAAACAGAAGTATCAAAAAATATTTTAGAAACGGATTTCGGAGTTCCTATTCGCTCGTTTCGAGCTGGACATTTATGTTATAACAAATACTTGGTGAATGCATTGGATACATTAGGATATGAATATTGTACCAACTATGCAGCCGGAGATGTATTAACCAGCTTTCCTTACCCGAATCACAAGGACAGAAGTTCATCCGGTGCAATTAGCAATGTTTGGGAAATTCCTTTGAACATTTCAGATGTATTCGCTTCTGACCCTATTTCATTCACCAATTATTCTGCAAAACAAGCCATCTGGTTGGATGTGATTAATCGCAACAGAGCGAATTATGCACCCAACAATTTACTCATTCATCCGAACCGGATTTATAAATTATGGGCACAACAAGATTTAATTGACCAGTTGCCTCCCGATGTGTTTACCACCGATTTAGAAACCTTTGCAGACTACTGGAGAGGAAGAGATAGCATTCGTTTCACAACAGAAATATCAAACGATACCTTAACAATCACTGTTCCTTCATCCCAATTACCGCTAAACAATATGATGAGTTTTGTTGTGGATAACGGACAAGATTTAGCATTGATAAAAGCACAAGATGAATTCGGATCCCCCATCGCAGTTATTCAATCGTTATGGGACGATAATGGAATCATTCTTCACTTCGGGTATTTCCCTCCATTAAGTGTTGCATGGAAAGAAAATCCAATGCAAAACGGCTTGTTGGCAAATTGCTTTCCTAATCCTTTTAGCACAACAACTACCGTTGAAATCTGGTTCAAAGAAGATGCAGCATTAATAATTGAGCTGTATAATGTAATGGGACAATTAATTCAAACAACCCGAACTGGTGATTTGCAAGCTGGAATTTATCGCCATACCGTTGAGGCCAATCAACTTCCTCCTGGAACGTATTTTTGCAAAATCAGCACCGCTAAAAAATCAATCGTTAAAAAGATTGTTTTGCTAGAGAAATAGCAACAAAGTGATATCCATAAAAAAAGCCTTCTTGAAATTCAAGAAGGCTTTTTTATTTCGTAATTAATTTTATCTATTAATCACCAACGTTTCTGTTTTGGTACCGCCAGCATTGGTTGCAGTAATAGTCAGCGTATTCGCTCCTACATTTACAGGAGTAGTTACGCTTACAGTATTGGTTTTAATGATGTGTGAGAAAGGAATCTCTACCCCATTTAATTTAACGATGATATCACTTCTCATCGTTACACCTGCTACCACAGCCGAAATAGTTACAACAGGAGTTGTAGTCGCATACGGATTTACAACACTAAAAGTAATTGTTGGTCCGGCACCTACCCCACTTGCAGCAGTTCCACCGCCTTTAATCGTTGTGGTATTGGGTGAATGAATATTCGGTCGACCTGGATTTGCAGGTGTGTTTGTCGAATCAGGAGTTATCGGAGTAATTGTACCTGGTCCTGGGCTGTATTTAATTGTAACCGTTCTGGTATCCGTTCCTGAAGTATTTGTTGCAGTAATTGTAATCGTGTTAACACCCACCACCAAGTTTGCAGGAAACTTTACAACTTTCGTTGAAGAATTATAAGTTGCAGTTGATAAAACTACTCCATTTAATTTCACAACCACATTACTGATGGATGTAATGTTTAATACTGTTGCTTCCACATTATAAACAGCACTTCCAAATGTGCTGGATGCAGCTGCAGGATAAATAAATGTCACAATCGGTGAAGGCAACACAACAGGAGCCGTATAAATAATTGTAGCAGATTTTGAATCACTTCCCGATGGAGTTGTTGCCGTGATGGTAACGATATTAGCACCGGCAATTAAACTCACCGACATCGTTAATTGTTTGGTTGCCATGTTATAGGTAAACGGTGTATTTGTGCCATTTACCATAACTGTAATTTGCGATGAAGCTGTAACATTTAATACGGTTGCTGTTATTGAAGCAGTAGCAACGCTTGTATTAAAAGGATTTGTAGCCGGTGATGTAATTGTAACAACTGGAGCAGGTGTTGCAACCGGAGCTGTATAAATAATGGTTGTTGATTTTGAATCACTACCCGATGGAGTTGTTGCCGTGATGGTAACGATATTCGCACCGGCAATTAAACTCACTGGCATTGACAATTGCTTGGTTGCCATGTTGTAAGTAAATGGTGTATTGGCACCATTTAATGTGCCCGTGATTTGAGAAGAGGAAGTTACATTTAATACTGTCGCAGTTACAACTGTTGTTGCAACAGCTGTATTCAAAGGATTCGTGGTTGGTGATGTAATAGTAACAACCGGAGCTGGTGTTGCAACCGGAGCTGTATAAATAATGGTTGTTGATTTTGAATCACTACCCGATGGAGTTGTTGCCGTGATGGTAACGATATTCGCACCTGCAATTAAACTCACCGGCATCGACAATTGCTTGGTTGCCATATTGTAAGTAAACGGTGTGTTTGCACCATTTAATGTTGCCGTAATTTGTGATGATGTAGTCACATTTAATATACTCGCGGTTATCGAAGTAGTTGAAATGGTTGTATTAAAAGGATTCGTAGTTGGTGAAGTGATTGTAACAATCGGAGCAGGTGTTGCAACCGGTTGCGAATAAATAATGGTTGTCGATTTTGAATCGCTGCCACCAGTATTACTTGCAGCAATCGTAACAATGTTTGCCCCTGCAATTAAACTTGCATTAAACACTAATTGTTTTGTTGCCATGTTATAAGTAAATGCACTGGTAGTTACACCATTTAAACTTACTGCAATTTGTGAAGGAGCTGTCACGTTCAACACAATCGCATTTACCGCAGCAACATTTGAAGTAGTATTAAATGGATTAACCGATGGTGCTGTAATGGTAACAATCGGAGCTGGTGTTGTTACCACAGGCTGACTGTATATCACTGTTGTTGATTTCGAATCTGCACCTGCAACGTTGGTTGCACCAATGGTAATGGTGTTTGCACCCGGAGCCAAATTCACATTAAAGTTTAATTGTCCGGTTGTCGGATTAAAACTCAACATACTTGTTGGAATGGTTGACACATTAGTTGTCACCGAAATTTGTCCCACCGATGTTACATGCTGAACCAAGGCATTCACTGTTATCGGAGATACAGCACTTGTGTATGGATTCACAGAAGGGTTCACAAAGGTAACTACCGGAGGAGGATTTACGGCTACCGGTTGTGAATACATCACAGTTATTGATTTTGAATCAGCACCAGCTACATTGGTCGCAGCAATGGTAATACTGTTTGCACCTGCCATTAAATTCGCATTGAAACTCAACTGGCTGGTAGACGGATTAAAACTCAACATGCTTGTTGGCATTGTTCCTCCGTTTACTGAAACAGCAATTTGTCCTACCGAAGTTACATTCTGCACCATTGCATTGATTGGCAATACGGGAACAGAAGAAGTAAACGGATTCACGCCCGGATTCACAAAAGTAATAAACGGTGGCGGTGTTGCTTGAGCAACCGAATAGATTACGGTGATGGATTTCGAATCACTACCTGAAGCATTGGTTGCTGAAATCACAAATGTATTTGCACCCGGATTTAAATTACTGCTTACTGTTAATCCATGTGTGGAAGGATTAAAAATAAAACTGCTGGTTGTAACGCCATTGATTGTAATTCCTATTTGACTTTGTGAAGCCACATTTAAAACAGTAGCAACAACAGTTGCATTGTTCATTGAGGTTGAATGCGGATTGCTGGTCGGACTTGTGATGGTCACAATCGGAGCAGGAGAAGGAGGAACAACTACTTGAGTTTCGTAAAGCACTGTCGCATTATCCGTTGTGCTTCCATTTGCATTGGTAGCTGTAATGCTAAATGTATTACTTCCTTGTAACAACATCAATGGGAAAGCAAATGCATGTGTGGTTGCATCGTAAGTAAAATTGGTATTGTTTACACCGTTGTACAGTAAAGCAATATCACTTTTAGATGATACATTTTTCACAGTTGCTCTTACAGTGAAACTTTGTGAAGAAGAGGTAAATGAATTTACACTTGGAGTTGTAATATTCACAACCGGTTTATCACCTGTGGTATTTACAATATTAGTCGTTGTAGTATTTGTTGTTGTAGTAGTTGTTGTGGTATGACGTGTCGTTCTACCAAAACTAAATTTTAACCATACCGAAGAGTAATGGTATTTATCTTTTGTAGCACTTAGTGTATTATCATTGTTCCATTGTTGTCCATCCAAACCATCGTGCATGGCCCAAGTCATTTTATGTTCCAAGCCCATTGAAAAGCCGGGAGTAAACTGGTAGCCTAAACCAACACCTAAGGAAGGCATAAACTTCCAACGTGGAGATTCGCTTCCTTCTGCAGCAGTTTCGTAACTGCCATCATACATACTGTTTAATGAAGAAGTAATTTGAGAACCATTAGCAGTTCCATTGGAATCCACACTAAAATAATCGTAACGCAAACTATTTCCGTCTAATTGATTTGTTTTTGTTACCGCTTTCGTAATTCCAATACCACCAAAAACATAGGGATATACTTTTGTTTTATTACGCATACGGTTCGCACCAATTACCAACTCTAATCCCAATTCATTAATATTGGTTTTATAGTTTTGATAGAGAATACCACCATTTGAATTGTAATTCAAAGAAGAATCATAGGTTCCATTTAAAATCGGATTATTTACAATTCCAGACTTTTTGGTATCCTGTCCATAAGTTACAGCATTTAGATAACGGAATCGCCATCCCCAATCCAAAGCACTTTTATCGTTTTGAAGATACATTTGTCCCAAAGTAAAACCACCGGCTCCGCCCAGCTTTTTCATTTTAACATCGCTTTGTAGCCAGGAAGCCCCAACATTAAATCCTAATTCAACAGGGTGCGTGGTTTGTGCAATGGCAGAAATAGATGAAAAGAGGATTGCAAAAAAAGCGATTGAAGAAAGTAATTTTCTATTCATTTTGATATTTTTTCTAAGAGAATTCGTAGGTAGAATTTGTTTCATAAAACGGATATTTTTAATGGCATTTACATTAATTGTGCCATTTCTTTTTAGCCTGTTGGCAGGTTTGTTTTCGCTAAAAAAGTCCCAAAACGAGGGACTTTTTTAATACTTTATAACTGTAAAGATATTATTTTTTCTTGCTTAAAATCTTAAACTCGGTTCTCCGGTTTTTAGCATGTTCATCTTCGGTACATTCTACCCCATCGGCACACTTATTAATCAATCGGCTTTCACCATATCCTTTACCGGAAATACGATCTTTGGAGATACCACCTTTTAGGATATAATCCACAGCTGCTTTTGCACGTTGTTCTGACAATTTCAGGTTGAACTCGACAGTTGAACGAGAATCGGTATGAGCAGCCATATCAATCACCAACATCGGATTATTTTTCATAATATTAATTACTTTATCCAATGTTTTAGCGGCTTCAGGTAAAATTTTCGATTCACCGTAATTGTAATATACATTTTCAACAATGGTTAAACTATCCTTTTTCGCTTGATCTTTTAACAACAATACTTTCAACCAAGGGTCATCCACATACAAAACGCCCATCTTATTATGGTCGGATGGTAAAATGGTGAAATTAAATTTACCATTGGTGCGAGTAAACTCTTTTACAACAACCCCTTTTGCATTCGTCAACAAAATTTTATTCAACGCTTTTAATTTGGCATCTCCTTCATCCAAAGCAAATAAAATTTGTTGATCCGCAGGCAAGTTGGTAAATTGGAAACTACCATTTGCGTCAGTCTTCACAGATTGCAATACTTCGCCTTTTGCATTCACTAAATTCACTGTTGAATTTGCCAAAGGAGATTTACTTTCTGTTACCAAATTACCTTTCAAGTCGAAACGCAATTCACTATCTTCTACCGTCATCAACTTCAAGGTCACTTTATCTGCCGCTAAGAAGGAGAATTTAAATTCACCTGTTTGACCAGATTTCGTGGTTTGCAATTCCTTTCCGGACTTATTCGTGATAATGATTTTTGTATTCGGAGCGAGCTTGGTATCACTTTCGTCCACTTTCACTAAGAAATTTTGATCCGGAGGCAAATCCGTAAATACAAATGCACCAAAAGCATTGGTAGTTGTTGTTTGAACAATCTCCCCTTTCTCGTTTACTAAATTCACTTTCGTATTAGAAAACGGCATGGAAGGATTTTCACCATACAATAAGTTACCGGCAATGGTTACATCATCTTCCGCACCCAATTCAGGAAGTCCATTCGGATCGGCAGGTAAATTCTGAAATACAAACTTTCCACCCTTTTCGTTAATAACAGTCACACGAATGATTTTATCTTTTTCATCCGTCAAATAATATTTTTCTTTGTCTTTAAAACGAGGATCACTTTCATCCAGTTTCACCATGTATTTTTGATCCGGATCCAATTTATCAAACTTAAAGAATCCAGTTTTATCGGTAGTGGTTACATTCAAAATCTTTCCGTCTTCAGTCAACAACATCACCTCTGCATCTTTAGCAGGGTCGTTGAGGTTTTTACTAAATAAGATTTTTCCTGCAACGGATAAAAACTTATTCAATGCTACGAAACTGTAGATATCATCCGAACCTTTTCCGCCTTCTCTATCGGAAGAAAAATATCCTTTTGTTAGATCTTCGGTAAATACAATTCCAAAATCATCGGTAGTAGAATTTAAAGGTAGTCCAAGATTTTTTACTTGTACAAATTTTCCATCCACTTTTGCTGTTGAAAAAATATCCAATCCACCAAAAGAAGAATGCCCGTCAGAAGAAAAGTAAAATGTACCATCCTTGCGGATATAAGGAAATACTTCAGAGCCTGGAGTATTGATGATCTCACCTAAATTTGTTGGTTTGCTCCATCCATTTCCTTCTTTTCTACATACGTAAATATCTGTACCTCCGTAACCACCTGGCATATCTGAAACAAAATACAACCATTGTCCATCAGCAGAAAGACTTGGATGCGCAGTAGAATAGCCTTCCATATTGTGTTCAAACGGTACCGCTTTGCTCCAGGAGTTACCGGATAATTTTGACACATAAATTTTCGGACGATTTACGAAGTTCTTATCTTTTTTATTCAAGACATAACTCACTCGAGTAAGATACATGGTATTTTGTTCAGCATTAAAACAAACCGGACCATCGTGATAATTCGTGTTGATTTTCCAGGAGAATGTTTTTACTTTTTTAGACATGGCAGGTTTGCCATCTTTACCAACGGAAATTGGAGAAGAATACACATTTAAGAAAGGTTGTCTGTTCCATGCATTCGTAGCATAATTTACCAAATCCTGAGTACGCTCAGAAACAAACACTAATTCATTCTTGTATAGTGTTGGACAAAAATCTGCATGAGAAGAATTTAAATTTTCAATCTTACTTACTTCAAATTGTTGCACTCTCGAAACCCACAACTTAATATCCTCACAAGATTTTACAGAGAGTTCTGCTTTTTATCGCTTGGAGCTGAATTTGCATAAATTTTAAATTGTTCTTTCGCCTCATCAATCTTTCCATTATTCTTCAACACCATCCCATAATAGAAATTATTAATTGGTGCCACATTGGATAGTTTCACTAACTGAGCATAGTAACCTTCAGCAGATTTATAATCTTTCGTAAGGCGGTAACTGTTCGCAATTTTCTCGAGCGCCTCCTTATTATCTTTTTTCTTTACGGCTCTTTTGTAAAGCTGAATTGCCTTGATGTATTCGTAATTATCATAATACTTGTTTGCACGTTTTAACTGTGCAAAGGAAGTACTTGATATCACTATCAACACTATTAAACCTAACGACTTTATCTTTTTCATATATAACTTAAACAATGAATATCTTTATAATTACAAATAGCGTGGCGATGTGATAGGAGATCTTGTAATATTAAAATCATATCCTAACATAATTTCGTGGCTACCACCGCCCACTTTACCAATTTTATTAATTCCGTAATCATAAGAATATCCCAACTTAAATTTATCTGTTACATTAAACTGAGCATAGGCAACAAAACCATACGTACTTCTCATTGATAAACCAACCCAAACACGCTGTTTTAATAAGAAACTTAAATTTAAATCAGCAGTGGAAGGAGAACCTTTTGCAGCTTTAATCATACAGGACGGATTAAAAATTAAGTTTTCAGAGAAAGCCCATGCTTTACCAAACGTGAAAAATAAATGTGGTGCTAATTTTCCATTATCACCGTTTAATGTAGAAACTGTAGTTAATCGACCACTATATAAATGAGTTGCACTCAACCCAACATACATTGAATTGGTATAATAGTAAACTCCTGCATCGGCAGTAGGAACAATCGTAGATGTTTGGTCCAGTTTATCGTATGGATCTTGCGAATCTTTATACGTAATATCATTCCAATTATAGGTGTATTTAAACACCCCTACTCTTAATCCAAAAGACAACTTGCCATTTTTAATTGGAATACGATATGCGTATGATCCCATTGCACCAACACTTTGTTTCGGACCAATTTGATCTGCAATGACAGAAAATCCTAATCCAACCTTCTTCTTTTTCAAAGGACCATGAATAGAAAAGGTTTCCGTTTTCGGAGCTCCATCAATACCTGTCCATTGACTTCTAATAAAAGCCGATGCACTGATGGCTTCTTTACTTCCGGCATACGCTGGATTAATCGCCATCTGATTGAACATATACTGACTGTATTGTGGGTCTTGCTGAGCAAAAGTTTGCATTGCGCTCACAATAATAAAAGCAAAAACTAAATGTTTTTTACTCATGGGAAAATAAGTTTTTAATGCATTCATGAATACTTCGTATTTCATTGTTGTATATTTTATATATCGTCTGTTCTAATGTGTTAATTCTACCCAGCCTTTTTCGGTTTTTCCGCTGACTTCAATCAAATAAAAATAGGTTGCATCCGGTAATAATTCTCCTCTTGAATTGGTACCTTTCCATACTTTACCATCGGTAATGTTATCGTAATCTTTTGCTTTCCAAACTAAATCTCCCCATCGATTATAAATGGATACCACATTATCTTTTACTAATTCTATCCCTTCAATAATCCAAGTATCATTAAATCCATCGCCATTAGGGGTAATACCGGTATAAAAACCAAGCGAGTCGGCACAATCTACTTGTGTTTCGCCAATCACAACCGAATCGTCAATTGTAAAATTACCATCGTCCATATGGAAATAATAGGTTCCGGGAGCCAAATTCGTTTGAAGTGGGGTGCTGTCATTCAGCGGAGCTAACCAATAATACGAAACAGGTCCGGTTGCAGACAATAGATTTAAGATGGCACTTCCGTTGTTCCCGCCAATACACGTTGCATCCGTAGAAGATACATTCACATCTAATGAACTGTTTGCTGTATTTGGTTGCTGAAAACCTTGTGTAAGCACTTTCACGGTAAAGGGAGTTGTTGCTGTATCGTATGTCCAAATAACAGTTTCTCCTACTGTATAATCTAAAGTTCCCCAAGAAAAAACTCCAACAGCTGCAGTTCCTCCAGCCGATCCAATAACTTGTTGTGAGATGGTATCGAATTGCGCTTTACTAGAAAAAGAAAATAGCAAAAAAAACAAAAAACCACCTATGAATACTTTATTTTTCATCATATTTTTTTTATGAAACTTATTTTACGACTACCATCTTTTTAGAGTCGATCACTTTATCTTCAATAATCAAATCATATATATATGTTCCAGATTTTAATGTTCCGTTTGTCAAAACAATTTGCCCTTTTCCTTTTTCAACAATTGTAAATCTTTTCAATTCTACACCATTTATATCCTTTAAAGAAACTATTGAAGTCCCAACATTAAACGGTAAATAATATTTAATAACAGTTGTTTCAGAAAACGGATTCGGATTATTTTGTTCCAAGTATGGAGTTTCATTTTTACCATCAATTAAAACGGCCTGCTGTGAAATTTTGCAACACTCATCCATAGAGGAAGCAATATCTCTAATCGTATTTTTCATTTCATTCATTTCAGCATCCTGTTTATCAAGACGATTCTCTAGTTCTTCAATTTTTTTATCTTTATCTTCAATTAAATTTTGTTGTTCATTAATTGAGTTTACCATTATATAAATTAAAGCATTAGGATCATATGATAAATAGTTTGTTTTATTTCCTAAAGAATCCTGATATGTAAAAGCACCAACTGTATATGGAGCAACTTTTTGAATTTCTTGTGCGATAACTCCAACAAATTTTTCTTTTGCAGTTATTCCTGCCTGACCATTGTAGCTAAACCAAACTGGATTTATTTTTTTTAAAACATCTAAGCCATCTTTAAAGTCAGATATGTCTTTTTTTAATCGTTTATCAGAAACAACAGTCCACGTTCCTGACCCAGGTTTACCAGCAGTACCATTTACTTGTAAAGTATAAGCAGGAGCGGATACTCCTATTCCAACATTCACTGCGTTAGCACCAGTTCCTCCAAGTGCCATACAATTACTTGCACCAACAAATGAATTATAACCTATAGCACATGATGTATTTAAGGTTGCTGGCACATTCGGACCTGCTCCATACCCAATATATGTATTGTTACTCCCAATTCCTCCTGCCCCAGAAGACGAACCAACACAAACATTATTACCACCACAACCCCAGTAACCTGAATTTTTTCCTACCAACACATTGTCATTTCCTGCTAATCCTGATATACAAGTTTGAAAACCAACAAATGTGTTTCCTGTTGCAGTCCCCGAAGTCATACCTGAACCAGAATATGCTCCAATACATACACTATTACTAACAGCACCACCAGAGTTAAATCCTACAAAAGAATTATTGTCATAACCAGCTCCAGCATATACAATATTTCCTCCTAAAAAAATGTTACGAAACCCAGAATTATAAAGAATTGTAGAGTTATTGATTCGGAATCCTTTGTTTGTAGGAATATTAATATCTCCATTAACATCCAGTTTCTGTAAGGGAGCTGTCACACCAATTCCGACATTTCCGCCAGATGCATCCTGCAGAACAAGGGGAATATATGCTAATGTACTTCTATTATATGATATCATTTGATTATAACCAGTAAAAGGTTGTAACTCCATTCCTTCGGCTGAATTACTAACAACTAATTTTCTTTGAGGCAGAGTTGTACCTATTCCAATGTTACCTGTTGAAACTATTCGCATTCTTTCAGCACCACTGGATTTAAACAATACATCATATGAATTGCTTGACCCTAAATACTCTATGGTGCTTGTAGATGTCGCACCACTTAAAGTATTTGATACAATTGTTGATTGACCCTTTATTGAGTTTGCTGCCAATAAAATAGTAGCAACAAATAATACTTTTTTTATTTTCATATTATTTTTAATTTATGATACATTAAATTTTTATTTTTTATTTCTGACTTTTGTTCGTTTCTTCAAGAGTGCCAACTTTTTTAATCAATAACTCTATCTGCTCTTGTTGTTTCTTAATCATTTCTTGTTGTTCCTTAATGGCATTCACATAGGCAATTAGAATTGGATGAATATCGAAATTCAAATAACCATCTTCCCCAGTTTTAACTGCTTCTGGGAATATTTTTCTTACTTCTTGAGCACTAAAACCATAGGCTTGTTCTTTTAAAACGGCCTCATCAAATGTTCTGTCTCCAACATTTTTATAATGATAGGTTATTGGCTGAAGCAAAAGTATTTCATTCAATCCTTTGGTGTAATTTCCTTCTATGTTCTTTAAGCGTTCATCGGATGTGATTGTCCAGGTATTACTAGTTGGCTTACCAGCAGAGTTTGTACTTAACTCTATTTGATAAAGAGGAGCAGTAGTACCGATACCAATTCTAGCAGTATTGGTGATTGTCATTACAGCATTTGCTGTTGTCACATTTGCACTGCTTGCCACATTATTTACTGCAAAAATCATATTTCCTTCTCCGTTTGTAGAACCATTGTCTTGAAAATAGATAGCGCCCTTATAATGGAAATCTCCATTGATTCCAGTTAAACCACCTGTTCTAAATCGAATACCTGCAGTAGTATTGGTCGTATTCGATAAGTTCTGCACACTCACAAAAGATCCAGTTGCTCCAGTTGTGTTTGCATCATTATCTTGAATAAACAATTTACTTACACTGGTTGAATTACCAATGGTAACATCACCACCCGACAAAACAGACAAACTAGAAGCACCACCAGAATCAAAGAAGTAAGCAGTACCTGCACCAAATCCACTAAAAACTTTCAAAGTTGCTGCTAAACCCGTTGTTCCACCGATAGAGGCTGTTCCATTAATGTAAGTATTTCCTTCAACATGTAATAAACTTGTAGGAGCAGATGTTCCGATACCCACATTCGCAGCGTTACCCAAAACAATTGAGTTGCTTGTATTTACTACAGCATTAGCACCGATGGCTGTAGCGTTGGTTAAGGCACCAGTTGCAAAACCGGAGTTATAACCCAAAGCGGTATTACCTGCACCTGTTGTATTATTTAAACCTGATTCTCCTCCAATAAAGGTATTATTGCTTCCTGTAGAATTATCCAAACCGGCATTACGACCAAAAAAAGCACTATAAGTACCCGATGTATGGCTACTACCCGACTGTTCACCTACAAATGTGTTGTAATTTGCTGTGTTACTAACACCGGAAAAATAACCGATAAAAACATTTGCGAAACCTACAGCACCAACTGCACCAGCATCTCTACCGATATAGGTATTATTAAAACCGGTAGTATTACTAGATCCTGCATTGCTACCAAGAAAAGTATTCCAAGGTTCCAGTTGTATTACTTTGCCCAGCTGAATTTCCAAAAAAGGCATTTCCATTAGTATGATCGATTTTTCCGGCAGGTAAATTATTTACTTTAAAGTTCAAAACAACGTTATCGGTTGTTCCGATAAAATTAGCAGCAGTTGTTCCTGCATTTCCGGTTAAACTCCAACTAGGTGAAGCGCCTCCACCAACGGCTACCCATGCTGTACCATTGTAAAAAAAGAAATCATTCGTTCCTGTTTGATAGATTACCAATCCGGTTGCAGGAGTTGCAATCGCATTCATTTGGGCGGCTGTCATGCGAGGAACCAAGATTCCTCTGGTGGTAGATGTTAAATCTAAAACAGAAGAGGTATTCGGAGTAGTAGTTCCTATACCCACATTAATACCGGTTGACCCTAATACCATACTATTGGAACTTGTTACACTTGAATTCGCACCGATAGCTGTGGCATTTGTTAAAGTTGCTGTACCACTTGCATTCGAACCAATATACGTATTGCTGCTTCCTGTATTCGTTGATCCGGCTTGATACCCCAAAGTAGTATTGTTATTTCCACTTACGTTTACTTGTCCGGAATTATACCCCACACTTGTATTTGAACCACCTGTTGTTCCTAAGTTACCGGATTGATATCCCAAATAAGTATTAGAGGCACCTGTTGTATTCGATTGTCCGGATTGATATCCAACAAATGTTTGAGCAGATGCGGCTGTGTTGGTCACACCAGCTTGATAGCCGACAAATATATTACCTGCTGCGGTATTTAAATTTCCAGCTTGATCACCAACATATAAGGAAGTTCCACCACCAACACCTAAAATTTTAGCCCCATTGATACGAAAGAAGCTTCCGGAAGAAATATTTAATTCTCCAACAACATCCAATTTCCATGCAGGTGCAGATGTTCCGATTCCAATATTGGCACCGTTATTAAAAATATTACTACTGTTTAATACCCAAATTGAACCATTCCAATAAGTGGTATTTCCTGCAGCAGTACCTGATGCTAAAACACCCGTAGATCCTGTTGCTCCAGTTGCTCCTGCTATACCAGTTGCTCCAGTTGCTCCGACAGCTCCAGTTGCTCCGTTTGAGCCGGTTGCACCTGTACTGCCTGTAGCGCCTGCAATACCAGTAGCGCCTGTAGCTCCTGTTACACCAGTTAATCCTGTAGCTCCTGTTACACCCGTTAATCCTGTTGGACCGGTTAATCCAGTTGGGCCTGTAGCACCAGCTGCTCCGGCAGTTCCTGTTGCACCTGTCGCACCTGTTGTTCCTAATCCGGTTGCACCTGTTACTCCGGTTGCACCTACAGCACCAACACTTCCCGTTGCACCCACAGAACCAGTAGCACCAGCTGGACCTGCAGGACCAGTAGGTCCATCAACACCGGTTGCACCAGTAGCACCTGTTAAACCTGCACCCGTTGGACCAGCGGGACCGGTTGGACCGTCAGCACCGGTTGCACCGGTTAATCCTGCACCCGTTGGGCCGGTTGCTCCTGTTGGCCCAGGAACGGTCGAAGTTGGACCGGTTGCTCCTGTAGGACCATTCAAGGCATATTTTGAATACAAAGCATAAGGAACGCTCATCATTTGACTTGCGCCCATTGAAACCAAACCACTTCCATCGTTTACGCCAACCTCCAAATATTTATCTCCACTCCCCCAATTGATTGAGGAAAAGGTGCCTGAAACAGGAGTCCCCATTCCTATTTTGGCAGTAAACAAACCATAAATATTCGTTGTAACAGAATGTGTTTCTTGATAAACAATTGTTCCTAATGTTGAGCCATCACGAATACTGAATTGAACCGTTAATGGAGCACTTATCAAGGCATTTCCGGAATTATCTCGAGCGACTGCTTGATAATTAATTCCTTCTGGGGGTGATTGCGCATGACCAATTAAGCAGTTAAGCACAATGATTATTACAAAAATAATTTTTTTCATGGTATACTTCAAAATGGGTTTAACACTATTAATCGGCACTAGTAACGGTATATGTAATTTTAACATTCACAATTCTTAAATTTATATTTGCTTCCTTCGTATTAAATCTTAGGAAATAATTATAGGAAGCGTTATCAATTATAACAGCTGGACTCGCAGTTAGATTAGCGAGTCCGCCAGAATAAGCAACACCCGAAGTTGTTGTAGTTGCCAATGCAGTTACCGCAGTTGCACCATAGGTCGCTCTCACGAAGTCAACCGAAACTTCATAAGCAGCATCTGAATCCCAAACAGTTGCTTCAATCAATGTAACAACAGCACCATTTGGCAAATTTATTGGTGCCACCATAATCGAATTTGCTCCGATTGTTCCACCAATTATCCATTTGGAATTTCCGGTTGAAAAACCACCTGTTGTGATTGCAGTACCAGAACTTGAAACCAAATCAAATCCGGCCGCTGCAACCCCGTAATAATCTGTTTTAGCCGCACCGTACATGTAATCATTTGCAGCAGGTATTGTTATATTACCCGATACATCCAATTTTTGTGTTGGAGCAGTAACACCAATACCTACATTTCCTGTAGGTGTGATTGTAAATCGATAAGCAGCACTTGTATTGTCCCAAATTCCAAATGCTCCAGCTCCCATAGAAGCACCTGTTCCAGTACTACCAATAATATCATAAACATTACTACCAGCTGAAAATCTGATTGTAGCTCCGGCTGAAGTATTGTCGCCTTCTATTAATACTGAATTTGCATTCCAGTTGGAGCCCTTAACATGTAAAATACCTGTCGGTGTAAAAGTGGTTGTTCCTATGCCTAATCTATTTTGAATAAAAACATTTCCTTGCTCAAAAAAGCCTGCCCAGTTAGTGGTAGCACCATTTGCTGTTCCGTAAATACCATAATTCGTTGCACCACCGGCTCCGTTCGTTTTACCATAAACACCATAGTTAATAGAAGTGGCAGCACCTGAATTATTTTCACCAACCAAAGCAAATTGCTCAGTTGTTGTTTCTGACCACATATGATAATTACTAGAACCGGAAAAGTTTGAACTAACTGTAAATTTTCCGTCATCAGTAAATGTTGCAATTGTCATTAATGGATTTAATACAGAACCGGAAGCTCCTCCTGGAGAAGTTTGAAAGCTAATAGCAGATGCACCAGCACCGCCACCAGTTCCTGTAGAAGCACCGCCTCTTAAAAACAATCTACCCGCAGCGCGATTAGATCCCAATCCATCCCCACCTTTTATTGTCAAATCACTACCCGAATTCGCTGCAGAAGGAGGATTTGGACCAATATAAGGATTACCCCAAGCCAATGTGATATCGTAATTAGGAGCCGTTGCACCAATACCAACACCGATTTTAGTTCCATTATCCGTTAATGCACCAGTACCCAATGTTGATGCTGTAATCCAACGTGCTGTATAATTCGTAATACCTGTTCCAACAGAAGCTGGTAAACCTGCTGATGTGGTTAAAGTTCCAGCAGCATTTGCAGTAACTATACCTCCTGGTGCTAAATTGTTAATTGTGACAGCACCAGTAGTTCCATTCATTTCTAAAGCAGTAAAAGTGGCTCCGGATGCCTTCACAAATTTTAATCCTGCATCTGTATCAGACAATATCCTCCACTCTGTTCCTCCACCTGAATTCTGAATTCCAATTGAAGAAGCCCAAGCTGCAGAACCTGACACTAATAATCCCGCTCCGGTTGAAGGGGCTCCAATCCCTACCAAACCAGTTCCATCTATGAACATTCTTGAAGTATTGTTTGTCCAAAAATCCATTGTGTTTGATGAGTTCGTATATCTTATAACACCCATATTTGGAAAAGCCGGAGTACCCAACATCAATTGAGAATTTGATGCGGCTGGTGAGGTTATGCTCATTGAAGTTGGACCTGAATTACTATTTACTTGAAAATTTGCGTTGGAGCAGTTGTTCCAACTCCCACATTTGTTCCATTGTTATACAAATTATTGGTTGCGGTCCAGATTCCAGCATTGTTATACAAGGTTTGGCCCGTTAATCCTGCTGGCAACAAACCTGCAATTGCTGCCGTTCCGGCTGAAGTTAAACGACCGAATACATCTACTGTAAAGGTTGGAATCTGTGATGCACTTCCATACGTTCCGGCAGTTACTCCTGAATTTGATAATGCAATAACGGGAGTCGTTCCTCCTGAACTCGTAATCGGAGCGGAAGCCGTTACTGCTGTTACTGCTGTTGCAGAAGAAAGTCCTGTCCAAGCTGAACCATTATAAAAATAAAACTGATTAAGTGTATTGTCATAAACTAATAACCCTGTTGCAGGTGCAGCAATAGCCGTTCTTTGTGCGGTCGTCATACGCGGAATCAAAATCCCTTTATTGGTTGACACCATTTCAAGCAATGCCGAAGCTACTGGTGTATTTGTTCCTACTCCTACTTTTCCGAATCCATCCACATTGAAGTAAGAAAACAAACTACCACCTGTTCCATCTGCTCCTCCATTCACATGAAATCCTAAGTTATCGGCTACAATTTCCCAATCGAATGCAGTCGCATTGGATCTTTCTAATCGGAAAGGAGTTGTTGTTGCTTGTGATAATGTAAATAACTGAGCCGGACTTGTTGTTCCGATACCCACATTCCCCCCATTATTAAAGATATTGCTGCTGTTAACAACCCAAGAAGAACCATTCCAATAAGGTGTATTACCAGCTGCAGCTCCATTTGCTAAGATGCCAGTTGCTCCTGTAGCACCAGTTGCACCAACAGATCCTGTTGCTCCGACAGCCCCGGCTAACCCAGTGGCTCCTGTCGCCCCAGTAGCACCAGTTGCGCCAGTTGCACCAACGGCTCCTGCAGTTCCTGCAGTTCCAGTAGCTCCGGTTGCGCCTGTTGCACCTGTTGTTCCAACTCCGGTTGCACCTGTTGCTCCTGTTGGACCAACACTTCCTGCTGCTCCTGCTAATCCGGTTGCACCTGTTGGCCCTGCTGGTCCAGCCGGACCGGGAGCACCGTTTAAGTTTACTGACCAAGAGGTAAAACTTCCTGTTCCTAAAATACTGGTCACATTCACAGTCATTATTCCAGTTAAAGGATTAAATGCAGTTATTGTTCCAACCATTTGATTAGCAGCAGAATTGGCAATAATTACAGTTTGACCGATAGAATAAGCTAGTCCTAAATCGGCACATGTAAAGGTTACTGTTCCAGTTGAAATAGTCATCGAAGTAACAGATGTTGTTGCATATTGATCGCCTACAGGTCCTGTTGAACCCGTAGCTCCTGTAGCTCCTGTAACACCAACGGCACCGGTTGCTCCATTCGCACCAGTTGCTCCGGTCGGACCAGCTACTCCAGTTGCACCTGTTGCACCCACACCCGTTGCACCTGTTGCACCGGTTGCACCTGCAATTCCAGTTGGACCCGTAGGACCATCGGCACCCGTTGCTCCGGTTGCACCAGCTCCGGTAGGACCGATAGGACCTGTTGGACCTACTGCTGTAGAAGCAGCTCCCGTAGGTCCGGTTTCTCCGGTTGCACCGGTTGGACCTGTTGGACCAGGAATCGTTGATGTTGGACCTGTTGCTCCGGTTGGACCATTCGCTGAAACTAATGAATACAAAGCATAAGGAACACTCATCATTTGACTAGCTCCCATTGATACCATTCCACTTCCGTCATTTACACCTACTTCTAAGTATTTATCCCCACTTCCCCAGTTTACTGTAGAAAAAGTTCCTATCACGGGGGTCCCCATCCCTATTTTCGCAGTGAACAAACCATAGATATTCGTTGTAACAGCTTGTGTTTCCTGGTAGACAATTGTACCTGATGCAGTTAGATCATGAATACTGAATTGCACCGTTAATGGAGTACTTATCAAGGCAGCACCCGAGTTATCACGCGCTACTGCTTGATAGTTGATTCCCTGTGGAGGTGCTTGCGCAAAAGAAAATGCACTTACACAAACAAATACGAGGAGTAAAATAATTTTTTTCATAATCTTCTAATTAAAAATTCTTTTTTTATTTCGTTAATTCAATATATCCATTGATGTTTCTATCTTGGAATTTAATGATGAAAAAATAAGTTCCATCCGGTACAATATTTCTTCCTCTACTTGCTTTACCATCCCATCGGTTGGAAGCATTATCATAGCCTACTGTTTGCCATACCTTATCACCCCAACGATTGAAGATATACACTTCATTTTTCGGATCGATGGAGATACCATCAATGTGCCAATAATCATTTATTCCGTCTCCGTGAGGAGTGAATCCAGAATAATAAACAATATCACATTGCCCGTTTGGATCAACATTCACAGTTACTGTATCAGAAGCCGAACAACCAGAAGCATCTGTAACAACAACGGTATATAAGGTTGTACTTGTAACGGTAACAATCGGATTTGATGCAGTTGGATTACTCAAACCGGAAGAGGGTGACCACAAGAAAGACGTTCCAGTTGTTGCTAAATTTAGATTCACCCCAAACCCCGGACAAACAGTAATAGGTGCTCCCGCATCTACTGTAGGATAAGGAGCTACTGTTATCATCAATGGTAAAGGCGCACTTTTACAACTTCCTGTTAGTCCATGATTAAGGACAAAGAAAGGATAAGAACCGGGAACTGTTATGGGTGCACCTGAAAAATAATCGTAGGTAGTGCCGGGTAATTGCACATTGATATTGGAGGATAATGCAGTATCATTATACCAGTAAACATCATAAACAGAAGAGTTCGTATAGGGAGATACAACCTCACCTACGCATATATTCTGACTAGGAAACAAGGAAGCAAGAGGTGCCGGTGGACTCACATCAACATACAGTGTATCTTGAAAAATATTACTACAAGGAGGTGCTGATGTATATCGAATAATCACATAACCGGCAAAAGTAGCTCCGGAAATATCAACAACACCGGTAATCGGATCAACATCTGCAGCGGTCATTCCGGCCGGCTGTGTCATCATTGTAAATGTTCCACCGCCAGCGGCAGGGAAATCTGTAACCAGTGCAAATGAATCGGCTGTACAATAATTGAATTGACCATAATCAAAGAATGGACTTGCATTCGGGAGATTCATAATGTAAACAGAATCCACGATAACACATGCTACTGTTCCAGTGTCTACAATGGTTACATAATTCCAACCGGTGCATAACGAATCCGCAATCAAACCTGTTTCTCCGTTACTCCATGTAATACTGGCGATACCTCCACTTTCAATAATAACCTCAGCTGCATTCGAACAAGTTGTTGCAGAAGGACAACCAAAAACAGTTTGTTGGATATCATAAATCACAGGCCCCGGCACATACACATTATATCCCGTCATACAAGCTCCCGCAGTATTTTCATTAAAATATAAATAATAATTGCCTTCAAATAAACCGGTAAATGTATAAGGAGCAGTTGAAAAAGCAGGTGAAGTATAGGTTGCTACTAAATTACCATCACTATTATACAAAAATAATCGTGTCCAAAATAGAAAAACCTGCATAAGCAATGATTGAGCCATCAGGGGTACTGTTACATCCTGCAGCTAATCCGGCAACGCCAAAAGGTTTTGGACAACATTCCATATGTGCATCAAAAACATAATCTTCATCGCCCGAACAATCAAAGGTAGAAACCAATGAACCAGATTCGCCATCAGCATAATTTAAAAATCGAATGCTTAAATCATTTAAACCCATCGCACAATTAGCAGCAGTTTGGGTTCTTACAGTAAAACAAAATGTCCAAATGGTTGCGAAAGTTCCATGGTCACCTAAATTATTTGTTGGATTGTTATCCCCTCCAATATCATAAAAGAAACCGCTAACGGTATCACTTCCTATATCCAAATTATTGAACCATTTCCATTGCCCTGCAAAATCAGCCGAATCAGCTGCATCGTAAACGGTTAAGGTTGATGCATCCCAACCACTTCCTAACAAAGGCACCATTCCATGAAATCCATTTCCAAATAAGCCATTGTAACCTATCACTGAATAACAAAAACCGACCGTTGTATCCGGAGGATATGCTGCATTTACAGGGAGAGGATAGGTATTTAATACAGATTTTTTTGAGCAATCGGCACAGATACTTTTGCTTTTAATTGATAAGGCAAAATTTCCATCACCGGTAGCTAAACCACTTGCTATTTGCAAATAGTATTTTACCCCCAATGTAAGCGGTCCAAATTCCATTGTATGCAAGCCGGAACCCGATCCAATGGAACATTCACGAGGAATCAAACCAACACATTCTCCGGTAAGCGCTTCATAAATGGCAACATATGAATCTTGCAAGGGTGTAACAGTTAAGCCCTGAACCTGTATTTCTACATGTGTTTCGGATGCATTGAAAGAATACCATACATCACGTAAAGGAGCTCCTGAGTAGCACGACATTAAATATCCACTCAAAGAATCGTTGGTGGCACCAATGGTTGTTCCTGTTTGAGTAACCGGAGAACTGTAAGCAATACCTGAACTTGAAGAGCATGGAGGCGTTGCGAAAGGCAATAACCCTAAATCAGTGGGAGTGCATTGAAAATCGCTGCCTTGGGCCTCAATAATTTTTGAAGTTGAAATAAAAGAAGTAAACAGGGTAAAAAAGAGTAGCTTTTTAATCATTTCTTGCTTTAGTATTCTACGGAATAAAAATAAGCATTTTTTGATTAAAATACACTTTTAGTCGACAAAAGATAAAAATGCAGAGGTAAACCGAATTTTAGTAAGGAATTTTAAGTCCGATAACGAGAATATCATCCACTTGATCAAGAGGTCCTCTCCATTCTTCAATGGTCTTGTTTAAAATCTCTTTTTGAAGCTCAATGGGTTCATTGTGCACTTGCATCAATAAATCACGGAAGTGGTTTGCCATGAATTTTTTTCCATTCGGCCCACCAAATTGATCCGCATAACCATCAGAGAAAATAAAAACAGAATCTCCTTTTTGTAATTGAATCGTATGATTTTTAAATTTTTTCTTTTCTTCACCCAAAAACAATCCGATTGGAAATTTGTCTGCTTTGGTTTGAATTAATTGGCCATCACGAATCAAATATAAAGGGTTATACGCTCCTGCATATTGTAATTCAAGGGTTTTAAAATCAACGGTACAAAATGAAATATCCATTCCATCTTTTGCTTGCGACTCTTCGTGTCCATGATGCAAAGTTTCGCTCACACCTTCATTCAATCGATCAAGAATTTCAGATGGAGTTGTACTATCGTTACTATTCACAACATGTTTCAAGAGGTTATATCCAACAATCGACATGAAAGCACCGGGAACACCATGACCTGTACAATCAACTGCAGCATAAAGGGACTTCCCGTTTTTTTCATCGAACCAATAAAAATCACCGGATACAATATCTTTTGGTTTATAAAGAACGAATGAGTTGGGCAGCACCCGTTTCACTAAACTTTCAGGAGGTAAAATAGCCTCTTGAATACGTTTGGCATATTTAATACTATCTGTAACATGTTTGTATAAAACCTCTAACTCTTGGTTTTGTGTTTCAATTTCTTCTTTTTGACGAACAACTTGTTCGGTACGTTCAATCACTTTCGCTTCCAATACACGTTCATTTTCACGCAAATCTTCACGCATTTTTAACAAGGCAGCACCTAACGTATCGTCTTTACTTAATGCACGATAGTGGGAATCAAAGTTACCGGAACCGACTTGTTTGGCAAACTCGGTTGTTCGTCCCATCCCATCAATAAGGTCGTTCAAGGCGAGTGACATCTCCCCGATTTCGTCATTTCTGTCTTTAATTCGTTCGGTAGGTAACACTCCTCTACCCATCATCACCAATATTTTTTTCAACTGATGAATTGGTCGTACAATGGTTCTAACTGTGAAAATTGCAATCAGAATTGCACCAAAGGGAAGAATAAAAAACAACCAAATTACAATCCGCTGTAAGGAAGAAAACGACTGCAACATTTCATCCGAATTAGTGGATGCGTTTGCATTCTGTTTATCAATTAAAATACTTAAATTTTCATTGATTACTTTAAACTTTGAATCTAAATCTTCGAACGGAATTTGCGCTAAAAACTTGATATTTAAGTCATTATACGTTTCAAATGAATTCAAGGTTTGCATTACATCCTCATCGTAGCTTTTAAACATTTGCTCAACAAGTGCAAGAATTCCTTCAATACTTTCTTGCTCGTCTTTACCCCAGTTTAGCGAATATTTTTTAATTTTTGTTTTTAAAGCAGGATACTCTTCATTGATTAAAACACGCAATTTCTTTTTATCAATAGCATCGTCACCGGTTTGAACATAAAACCACTTTGTGATTAAGAACTTAGAACGAATTAAAAGGTAGTTTAATTCTTTAAGGGAAGCAACGGAAGGATTATAAATTTCCGTTACCTGATCCGTTTTTTTACGACTGTCATTTAGTGTAACATTGGTCAGCCAAAATGCTACAATTACCAAAAGAATGATTACGCCAAAGCCTAATCCGATCTTTCTGCCAATTGTAAATCTTAACTTCATAAAATAATGATGGGTATTGGTTTATCGTACGATTACTTTCCTATTTGCTCTAATTTTTGTTTAAACTCATTCGATTTCTCTTTTTCATTTAAACTAAAATAGATCCCCGATAAACCCAACAATGTTTCTTTCCTGTTTGGATCAAGAGAGTATGCTTTTTCCATAAAAGGAAGAGAGGCTTTAAATAAGTTAATTGAATTATCCTGAACATCATTTAAGGCTACGATATCCAAATCATAATCGGATTGATTAATTAAATTAACAGCTTGGTTATAGTATAAAATACCCATATTGTAATTCGCATTGATGTTGTTCGGATCAAATGACAATGCTCGGTTATAAGCTGCTTTAGCAAGATTTAAGAAATCAACTTTCCCTTTTCGGTCACCTTCATAAATTCGTGTATAAACCGTAGCAATGGCATTGGCAAAATCAATTTCTTTTTGTTTGAAATTTGAAACAGAAGGATCAACAAGTAAATAATATTCTCTAAAAATATCAAAATTTCTAACTGCAATTTTGTAGTCAATTGTATCTAAACTAGCAGCTGCATCATTGTATAACGTTGTAGCCAAATACTTAATATTCTTGATATTCTCCTGAACATTTTCTCTGGTGGTATCTATCGAAAGCGACTTTTTAAACGACACCAACGCTTCAATTCTGGCAGTCGATTCCTTGTTCCCTTTTTCTTTTTGGTTATAAATGGTTTTATAAACAAATCCACGAATGTACCATGCTTGTCCATCTTCTTGTGTTTCAGGATGAACCACAGCTGCATCAATATTTGCTTTTGCGCTATCTAGTTGATTTTGTTGCAAGAACGTATACGCAGCAGTCACTCGCGACTGCTGAGCATTAGAAATTGCTGCCAGTAAAAGCAGAAATCCTAAAATAATTGTTCTTTTAATTTTCAACATTAATGTGTAAATATATAAAAAATAAATTTATTTGACCTGTACCGACATCTCCACGAGTGTAGACGCCACTTTAAGCTTGTATTTTTCAATGTTTGATCGATTCAATTCTATCTTCTGCTTATTCCCGTCAACAAAAAAGTTGATGGCTGAACCTTTCGTTGCCAAACCGGATTTATCGGTTACAATCAAAGCACTCTTACCCTTCACCTTCCCTAATACGTCAGGAAGCTGCGAAGAGTTATCAGAAAGTATATAAATAATATGACATTTTGCACACTCGGCAGGAGTTGACACCGTTTTTATCTCAAATTTTTGAGTTCCAACAGTCTTGGAAGTCGCCATTTTATTGAGTTCATTCACCAAAGGGATGCTTGTGCCCAATACCCCAACAACAAAATTACCTTCTTTGTAGGCTCCTGGCCACTCGATGTATTTTGTGAAATTATAGATGTAAATCGCTTTGATTTTAGCATTCGCCTCTTCAGATTGGTCAGCAGGAACCATCATCCAAGAGGACAAAAGTACCATCGAAACAAATATGAAGAGTAGTTTTCTCATTTTTATACTTTGGCTCAAATCAAATTATAAGCCATCTTTTTTCGCTAAAGTGCAAATATACGATTTTTTGATTAAAAATCCACCTTTTTGTCGTGATAAAAATCACAATTTAGACGTAGCAAAAAGTAAAAAGTAAAAATGCCCAAAAAATTCCTGAATTCAAGAACTTTCGGGGCATTTTTAAGTATGTCGGATTTACCTTTTACAAACCAGCTAAGGCTTTATCTTTCGGAAACTTAACAGTATAAGAAATGATTACCTTTTTTGTTTCTTTAGGCTTTAAATTAAACTTCCAGTTTACAATTCCACTCGTCTCATCCAACTCTCCTCCAGATGATTCTGCCAAGGTTACAACAATCTCTTTTGTTTGAGAAACCGGAATTTGATCTTGCAAATTGAAAACCGATACAGAAGATTTGGTGTTTCGAATCGTGATTTCATAGGTTACTGTTTTCACTTTATCTTCACCAATCAATTTTTCTTTCGTTTTATCCTTTTGTTTCACTCTCGTAACCACCATATTTTTATCTCTACCCAATGTCAAATCGAGGGTGTCTGACAAGTTCGTTGGATCGATATACGATTCACCAACAAACGTTCCGTCAAAATAGATATTTGCACTTCCTGCAGCCAGATTTAATTCATCCCAATTTGTAATTTTCGCAACCAAAAAGGCATCTTTATCGATTTTGGGAGCAGCAAAATGAATATAATTTGCAGGAATTTCTTTGGTTTGAACCGCAACAAAATGTGTTTTACCATCACATGGAATATTATATGCCAATTTGATATCGTACTCAACGGTTGTGATATTTTCCTCGGCAACCGTAAAATCTGCCGCAGTCATTGCATCTACTTCTGCATTAACTGAAGTTGGTGCATATGAACCGGAAGCCACCTTTGATAAATCCTCATTTTGTCCTTCCGAACGTTTTCTTTTGTAATCGTATGCATACGGATTATAATAATTCAACCACCACGTATTTAAAACAGGTTTTACATTACTTTGATTCGGACTTGCAGTTGAAAGGGTTAGTTTAACGTCATTCCAATCGATTCCTGTATTCTGATACACTTGTGCTTTATATGTCAATTGCATATTTCCTCCAGCACCTTTTGCACGTAAATCGTAAGAGGGTGTCCAGCCTGCATTTTGCAACATATAATTGATGTTCATCGTTCCGTTTGTTGCAACGTCCGCAGAAACGGTGATAATAACTCGATAATTAGTAACGTCCATGACAACGTCTCCGGTATTTGCATTATACGTTTGCAATGCTAATAAATCAGACTGCATTCGTTTTTTCTTCACATTCACCCGATACTCTTCCTTTTTTAATTTTAACAATTCTGAATTAATATTATTTAATTTTTCTCTTAAAAAAGCGAGTGCATCTTTCACCAGATTTAAAGTGTCTTTTTTTGTCTCCCCTTTTATTATTCGATTATTCAACAAGGTGGTTTTTTCGATATTTAAAGCTGCTTGTTTAGTAGCTATTTCTTCTAAATCGAAATCAATCATCACAATTGAATCTTGCAACATTTTTATTTGCTTTAAATTTTTTGGATTCTTTGTTACATCGATTTCTTTTGGTTCAGGATACTTGATACTATGTTGTACATCCATAATCACAAAGTTTCCGAACCCACTTGCTTGAATACTTCTTGCATCAATGGTTGATTCTAATCCTTCAAAAACCAATGTTGTTATTCCCGAATTAATATTTACCAAAGAGCTTCGATAAATCTGTGCACCTTGTGTAAAAACAGTTACATTTTCAATTTTTGATTTGATGTTTTTCTCTGTAGATCCATTTGCTACAGCTGAATGATGACTTGCCAGCAATGTTATAAATGCGGTTGCAAGAATCGTTGATTTTAGTGTTTTCATACTATTATGATATTAAAGATTTAACGTATTTCATTTATAATTCGAAAGGAAGATGCAACAGAAATAAAAATTCCATAACAAATTATAAAATGCCTATTTTTGTAATTACGCTATATGCAGGCTTCTCAATTAAATAAACTTGACGATTTGCAACTGGTTGCTGAATTCAAGCAAACCGGAAACAATATTTATGTAGGAGAATTACACCGCAGATATACACACCTAATATTTGGTGTATGCATGAAATACCTTAAAGATGAAGATGAGGCTCAAGATGCATGCATGCAAATTTTCGAGAAACTTTTAATTGATTTAAAAAAACATGAGGTGCAGCAATTTAAAGCCTGGCTTCATATGGTTTGCAAGAATTTCTGCCTGATGCAGCTTCGTTCAGGCGCATCCAAACTAAAGCGTACAAAAGAAATGCAAAAAGATTTGGCATCGTTTATGGAATCGGATACTGAACTGCATCTTACAATCGAAAACACAAAAGAAATGCAATTAACCTTCATGGAAGAATGCATTAAAGGTTTAAATCAAGAGCAGAAATTATGTGTTGAATTGTTTTTTTTACAGGAAAAGAGTTATCAAGAAGTTACGGAACTAACCAGCTTTAGTATGAATAATGTAAAAAGCTACATTCAAAACGGAAAACGAAATTTAAAAATTTGCATTGAAAATAAGAGTGCAAAAAAATAATGAATAACAACTTAAAACATACCATCCATTCACAATCCGATTGTCTTTCGGAACAACAGTTATTTGACTACATCGATGATAAATTGAGTCAAAAGGAAAGACATGTGATTGAAAAACATTTGCTTGATTGTGAATTATGTGCTGATGCTTTAGAAGGATTGGAAATCACAAAAGACAGAACTCGCATATCACATATCAAGGGACTTATCAATTTACGCATTGCCGGCACATCAAAAAAAGAAGCAGTTGTAGTTTCTTTTAATTACAAAATGGTATTTTCTATTGCGGCTGCTATTGCGCTACTGGTTGTTGGTGTTTTCTTTTTTAATAAAATTAATTTAAAAGAGGCATCCATGAGTGATTTGGCAGAGCTAAAAGAAGAAAGTCCAGCTCCCCCGCCACCACCACCCTCTTTTGAAGCTGAACAGAATAGCACTGGAGCTTCGGATGAATCGGCACCAGGAACAGGCATATCTTCATCAGAAATCAGTAAATCAACTCCAGCCAAAATAATGGATAGCGAAGTGGCTTTAGCTGAAGAAGAACAGTTCAATCAAACCAACAAAGTGAATCAAAACGGAAACGGAGTGGCGCCTGTTGAAAGTGTTGGCAGCGCATCAGGCGTGTATGATGTTACCATTTCTAATAACAAGAGAGACGATGCAGTAGAGTCCATTGCACTACCAAAAGCAAATGCCCCTGAACGCGAAAAAAATGCACAATTGGACGATTCAAAAAATTTGGAACAAAAAACGGTGGTTACTACCAGCAATACATTTTCAACACCAACCACAACAACAACCACAACTGTCGTAATACCTGACCAAAAACAACAGCCTGCCAGCACAACGGATAGTCGCAAATCAAAAAATATTGAACCCGTTGAATTGGCAAAAAAATCAGAAAAGGTTGGGAAATACAGATCAGAAGGAAAAGCAAAAGACAAAGTTGTAACAAAAGAAAGCGCTGATGAAGATGCAAATTATGGAGGTGTTAGTGGTTATGAACCACAAAGTGTAAGTCAAGATGCAGAAGGATTAAAATCAGAAGTGACTATTGGTGCAGTCATTGAAAAAGTAGTTACAGACTCCATCTCGATGCAAGAAAAACCTCTTATCACGGAGATGATGCCCGAATTTCCAGGTGGACAAGATTCGTTACGAAAATTTTTAGCGAAAAATTTCAATTACGATAAGGCGTTGTATAAAGCCAATCCTCCTGCATCCAATAAAATATATGTCCAATTTACCGTTGGGGAAGACGGAACGGTGAAAAATCCTAAAATTCTAAAGGGAATTAATACGGTATTGGACAATGAAGCACTTCGGGTTGTAAAAATGATGCCGAAATGGAAACCAGTTGTTCAAAACGGTAAAAAGGTATCTACAACCATGAACTTACCGATAAAACTGGAGTTCAAATAAGTCGCTTATTAACAAGAGTGACTTAATAACCTTTCATTCTTCATCGTTTAATCCCCTTTTTTACAAAGTACATTTGGGAAAACGTTGCGATGCGCCCGAATAATCATTTATCCTTTAAATATGCTCTTCCGCTGCTTTTACTATTTGCAGTTTCGATAGGTGCATGTCGTTCCGGTAAAGATGCAACTTCATCGCATACCTCCTCCTCCTCTACCAAATCAAAAAAAATAACAGAAAAATACGCTACACTTCTCAATGTGAGTGAAGGCAAAATTGAGAACATCAAACTCTACTCCTTTATAGACGAATGGTATGGTGTTCCATACAAATACGGAGGCAAAAACAAAAACGGAATCGATTGCTCCAACTTTACAGCAACACTTTACTCAACAATTTACGGTAAGTCCATTTCAGGCTCCTCAGCATCGATTTTCGATCAATGCAAAGTGATTTCAAAAAGTAATTTAGAAGAAGGCGACTTGGTATTTTTCAAAATTGATGGAAATAAAATTTCGCACATTGGCGTGTATTTACAAAACAACAAATTTGTTCATGCTACCACAAAGAAAGGTGTTATGATAGACGACTTAGATGAAGACTATTATAAAAAATATTATTACAAAGCTGGACGACTGAAATAGGATAGCAATATTGGTTTTTATAAAAACAAACAACTTATGAATGATCGGTCTTGTTCACAAATCAGAATCATTACACGCATAATCGCACTTGCTTGCATCGCAAGTATGCTATTGTCGTATAAGCTTTGGCTGGGTGAACGCAACTTTCCTTTAAGTCCGGTTTTCGACTTTCTTCCACCAATAAATCACCCTTTTGATATTATTTTGTTTTGCCTCACACTTTTGTCGCTCATTGCAATTGTGCTTTTCAGAAATCCACAAAAGCCGATTTTTGTTTTTTTAATTTGCGCGACACTCTTAGCCATTTTAGATCAGAATCGATGGCAACCATGGTTTTACCAATACTTTTTAATGTTTTTTATTGTTTCATTTTTCAATTACAGATGTGATGACACAAAAAAACAGCAGGCAATCATCACTATTTTTCAATTGATGCTGGGTGCTATTTATTTTTGGAGTGGACTTCAAAAATTAAACCCTCAGTTTATTACAGATACATTTCCATGGTTAATGGAACCTATTACAAATCATCTGAAAGAAGGCGCTATTAAACATTTTGAATGGCTGGGAAACATGTTCCCACTTATCGAAACGTTAACCGGAATTGCGCTTTTTCTATCACCTACAAAAAAAGCGGCCGTTGGTGTGCTCTTCCTTATGCATGTTTTTATATTAATTGTATTAGGACCATTGGGACACAACTATAATCCTGTTGTTTGGCCATGGAACATTGCAATGATGGCTTTTTCTTTTATACTGTTTTTCAACAACGAACTGATAACATTTCAGCACATAAGAAATATGTGGCACTATCATTCCATAAAAATTGTAGCCGCGTTATTTATTTTAATGCCTTTGTTTAACTTTTTCAATCTTTGGGATTCTTATCTTTCTCACAATCTATATTCCGGAAATACGAGCGGAGCAGTCATCTATATTTCAGATGCTGTCGAAGCAAAACTTCCGCAACATATCAAACCCTATTCGATTGGAGAACTCAATCAGAATCAAATCACAATTAAGTATTGGTGCATGATGGAGCTCGGAGTGCCTGCATACCCTGAAAAAAGAAATTTCGTTCAGGTTGCAAATACATTTTATCAGTATGCCAATGATTCGTCAGAAATATATTTTATGTTTACTCCTAAATTGAAATTAAACGAGTTATCTAAAACACCATAAAAGGGAGATCGCCATGGGAAAAAACATCATTATCTTTTCGGACGGAACCGGACAAAAAGGTGGCAAAAGCTACAATACAAACATCTACAAACTCTTCAACATGATTGAAGACCGAACGGAAAATCAAATTGCTTATTATGATGCAGGTTTGGGGACAGGCATGGAAGGTGTTGCAGGACTGATTGGCGGAAGGGGGTTTTCAAGAAACATGTTGGACTGCTACCGCTTTTTATTTGAAAATTTTCAAGCAGACGATCATATCTACCTGTTTGGGTTTAGTCGCGGGGCTGCAACCGTAAGAAGCTTATCCGGGTTCATCCATTTATTCGGCATTCTTCCCATTTCAAGAGCCGACATTATAGAAGAAGCGTTTGACATATACAAGATTCACAACAAAGAGCGAAGAGAAGAAAAAGCGAAAGAATTTATAGCAAAACATCATACCATGTGGTGCAAAATTAAATTTTTGGGTGTTTTTGATACTGTAGCAGCTCTAGGCTTACCGAACAAATGGATAAGCACACTTTTAGATAAATTGTTTCCACATAAGTTTCATTCGTTTGAATTGAGTGATAGTGTTGAATATGCACGCCATGCACTCTCAATAGATGATGAACGAAAAACTTTTCATCCTGTTTTATGGAATAAATTGAAAGAAGATCAACCGAAAGACAGACTAAAGCAAGTTTGGTTTTGTGGAGTTCACACCGATGTTGGCGGAGGTTATAAAGAAGAGGAGTTGTCAAATATCACTTTAAAATGGATGATGCACGAAGCTACATCCAAAGGATTACTCATTTATTCAAAGTCGCCCGAATATCAACGTTTTTTAGCAGCAGCAAAAAATCCTGAAGGAATGATGCACAATGAGCAAATCGGATTTGTTGGAAAATTATTTAGACGTGAAAAAAGAAACTGGCAGGAGAAGACAAACGGCAAACTATGCATACATGAAAGTGTTTTAAAAAGGACAAGAAACCAATCCAATGAAACTTCACCAACGTATTCGTCATGGATTTTAAGCTATGATTCGAAAGAGGTGGAAATTGACAACTAATTTTTGTACATTCGTTTGAAAAATCAATTGTAACTATTCACTAAAACATAAAACAAATGATCTTAATTGCAGCCTCTATGTCTTTACTCGTAATTGTTGCGGGTATGTTTTTATTAGCAAAAACTCAAAAAGAAAACCTTTCAAATTTATTTAAGTATGTTTCTTACTTTGTTATTCTGGTAGGCTTCTTGAACCTTTTCGGAGGAGGAGCAATTTTTATGGCAAAGAAATTTATGAAACGCGGGGCCGCACAGCATGAAAGCCATTGTAAAAAAGACAATGATTGTCACAAAAAGAAAAAACACAAAAAAGCATGCAGTGGGATGAATGAGTGCGAAGGTGGTTCAGAAGAAATGTGCATTGAAAAACGAATCATTATCAACGGAGAAGAAATGAATGAAGAAGGCATGAAAAAAGATTGTTGTAAAGATAAAATGGTAAAGAAGGATTCAGTAGTGATAATGAAGAAATAATATTTTTCTAACAGAAAAAAGCCACCCTAAAAAAGGGTGGCTTTTTTCATTAATTATGAATCTATTATTTTACAATTATTTTTCTAGATGCAACTTTTCCTTTTGCTTGTATTCTCAGCATGTAAATTCCCGACTGCAGGTTTGATTCAAACAGATAGAATGCTCCTGTTTCAAAGGATATATTTTTTTCAATCAATTTTTGTCCATTAGCAGAATACACAATCAGCGATACATCTTTTATTCCGACAAAAGGATTTTCAACAAACAAATTACCAGAAGATGGATTAGGATATAATCTAAATTGCTCATTGGATACAATAGTTTCTGAAATTGAAGTTGCATTTTCATTCAGTCGAATAATCTGTTGATATAATGTCTCAGAATCAAAACTATCAAAGAGTCCACCAACTAAAACTTTATTATCAGATTCAATTGTAATATCATTTACAAATGCTGCAGGAGATGGCATTCCAATTCCTGCTGCAAAAGTATTATCGATAGTTCCATCTGTATTTAAACGGACTATTCTATTTGGCCCTGTAATACCAACATTATACATTGATGAAGTGAATTCTCCACCCACTAAGATTTGATTATCAGTTTGCACAGCAATCGCTTTTACAATTGCATAAGGATATAATGGTGGAGTGAAAGTCAAGTCACGAGAACCATTAATATCTAACCTTGCTATTCCTGTAATTAATTGTCCGTTATGATAATTAAAATCACCAGCTACCAATACTTTTCCATCTGCTTGAAGTTCCAAATCATAAGCTGTACTTATTCCCATTCCCGAGAAACCAGGTGCATTATTCATAGAAACATCATAAGGCCCGCTAGGCGAAAGCAGTGCAACATTTCCACATGTTGTTCCATTAAACGAATTAAATTTCCCTGCAACAAGAATTCGAGAATCAGGGAGAACAAGAAGATCGAACACATTTAAATTAAAGCCTGTGCCAATATTAAAAGTAGTATCGAGTGACCCATCACTATTGAACTGGGTTATGTGTGGTTGACTTGATCCATAACAAGTAAAAAACTCACCTGCCGCAATAACCTTATCCCCAGTGTGCAATTCAATAGCTAAAACAGCTCCATTAATTACACCTGGAGGTACATTAAAAGTATTATCTACTGAACCATCAGGAAGTAATCTTATAACAAAACAACATCCTGTACTATTATAAGATACAAAATTTCCGCAAACAATAATTCGTCCATCATTCATAAGAATAATGTCACGAACGGTATTGTCTGGACCTACTCCTCCCATATTGAAGGTTGTGTCAACGGTGCCATCATAATTAAGGCGAACCAGATTTTGTTTACCAGAACCTGCATAATTGAAAAACCCTCCACCTACCAAAATTTTCCCATCCGTTTGTTCAACAATTTTATAAACAACTACGTTAGGCGGCACAGCCAAAAATGAATAATCAATTAAAGGAGATTGCGCTTGAATTATTTTAGAAAAGCAAATAAAACAAACTATAAGGTAGAATCTTTTCATGAGGATGGAGATTTTAATTCGGGTTCATGTACAGGATGCATTCTCTTTTAGAATAGTTGCATTGCCAACTATTGAATAGAGAAACTATCCAAACATTTTTCCAGGATTTAATATCCCATTCGGATCAAATACTTTTTTAATATTTCGTTGAATTTCTAATGCCTTTTCCGAAAAAACAAGATGCATGTATTCCTGTTGTACCAAACCGATTCCATGTTCACCACTAATTGTTCCTCCTAGTTGTTTACAAATTGTAAATATTTCAGCAATCGCTTTTTTAATGTAGTCACCATTCCATTGTTCATCGGTTAAATCACCTTTTATCAATCGAATATGAAGATTTCCATCTCCTGCATGACCATAACAAACCGTTTTAAAATGATACCGCTCCCCTACTTCTTTTACTCCCTTCACCAATTTGGGAAGTTCAGCCCTTGGAACCACAGTATCTTGTTCTTTGCTGATTGCATTATTTTTAACAGCTTCATTTATACCACGTCTCAACCGCCACAATTCATTTTTTTGAGCAGCAGATTCAGCAAAAAGAATATCCGCAATGTGATATTTATTCATTAATTCCGCAATGGCTTCCATTTCTTTCATCAATACATCCAAATCATTTCCATCCACTTCAATAAGTAAATGTGCTTGAATATCATCTTCTAACTTTACGACATTACTTTGCACATACTTGCTCACCCAATCCAATGCATCACGTTCCATCAATTCCATGGCACTTAGGGTAAATCCGGCTCTAAAAACTTCACTCACTGCTGCACATGCTTCGTCCAAACTTTTAAAGGGAACAAGCATTAATAAATCGTATTTAGGAAGCGGTAATAATTTCACAATGATTTTTGTTACGACACACAATGTTCCTTCACTCCCCACCATCAATTGTGTTAAATTATATCCTGTAGAATTTTTAAGCGTATTGGCGCCTGTTTCAATAATTTCTCCTGTAGGCAATACAACTTCTAAATTCAAAATATAATCTTTTGTTGTTCCATATTTCACACACTTAGGACCTCCACTACTTTCTGCAACATTGCCACCTAAAAAGCAACTGCCTTTACTTGCAGGATCGGGCGGATAAAATAAACCTAATTCCTTCACAGCATTTTGAAAAACTTCATTGATTACTCCCGGCTCAACAGTTGCTTGTAAATTACGTTCGTCAATTTTCAAAATTTGGTTGAATCGTTCCATTGACAAAATAATTCCTGCATAAATTGGTAAAGCTCCCCCACTCAAACCGGTACCGGCTCCGCGAGCAGTAACTGGTATTAATTCTATATTTGCAAGCCTTAGTATTTCAGATATTTCTTTTGCGGTTTTGGGTTTCACAACCACTTCGGGTAAAAAAACAAGCGACTCCGTCTCATCATGTCCATAATTGTTTAAACTATCTGTGTCAACTAAAACATAGTTTTCGCCAACTATTTCCTTTAGTTTTTTAAGAATCAATGGTGTTATTTTATTATAATTCATATCTGTTTTAATAATTGTATCCATTTACCCAACCGCTCATCACTTTTTTGCTGTTTCTTCAAGTGAATTTTGCTATTTTCGTTCCAATCAAAATTAAATAAATAAAATGATTATGAAACGACTTTTTATTATCGCTTTTACACTCTTGTTTTCAGTTAACCTGAATGCACAAAAAAAGAACATTACACTAGAGGATATTTTTAAAACAGGAACATTTACAGCAAACAGTGTATATGGACTTGTTTCTATGAAGGATGGACTTCATTATTCGACAATGGCTGGCGGTAAAATTTTGCAATATGAATATGCCAAAGCATCTGATCCGGTAGTGATAATTTCAGAGGCTGACCTCAAAATAGATGGCAAATCAATCAGTATCGATAGTTATCAATTTAGTCCGGATGAAACAAAAATGCTTCTAGCATCTGAAACGGAACAAATTTATCGTCATTCTACTCGAAAAAACTATTATGTATATGATAGAAAAACAAAAGTAGTAACTCCGGTAAGCACGGGTGAAAAACAAATGTATGCTACCTTTTCACCTGACGGTAGTAAAGTAGGCTTTGTGAGAGGAAATAACATCTACATCAAAGACTTAACTTCTGGTAAAGAAACACAAGTAACCAAAGACGGTTTGCACAACAATATCATCAATGGTGCAACAGATTGGGTACACGAGGAGGAGTTTGCATTTTCAGTTGCCTATTTCTGGAGCCCTGATAGCAAAAAAATTGCCTATTATAAATTTGATGAAAGCAAAGTAAAAGAATTTTCGTTTGACGAATTTAACAACCAACTTTATCCTTCTGCTTATCAATTCAAATATCCTAAGGCTGGAGAGGACAATTCAATCGTAACCATTCATACGTTTGATTTAGCCAGTGCTTCCGACAAAATAATGGATATCGGGAAAGAAGTAAATCAGTACATTCCTCGAATTAAGTGGACAATGGAATCCAATACCCTTTCAATTGTTAGAATGATTCGTTATCAAAATAAATTGGAATTATTATTTAACAATGCAACAACCGGTGAATCCAAAGTTGTATACACCGAAAGTTGTGATACGTATATTGACATTCACCAGGCACAAGGAGATTATGTTTATTTTACGGCAGACAAAAGTAGTTTTATCATTACGCATGAAAAAGATGGGTTTAACCATATTTACAGGTATGATATGACCGGTAAATTATTGAATCAAATCACCAAAGGGCATTGGGATGTTGTCAATTTCAAAGGCATTGACGAAAAAACAAAAACCATTTTTTATACCGCTTCTGAAACAACGCCAACTGAAAAGGACATCTACTCTATTAAATTGGACGGCACCGGCAAGAAGAAGATATCTACAGAAAAAGGTACGCATGCCCCTGATTTCAGCAACGGTATGAAGTACTATATCAATTTCTTTTCAACCGCAAACACACCTACTTTTATAGCTATTTACAACGCACAAGGAAAACAAATACGTGTGCTTGAAAATAATGACGCATTGGTAAAAAAAATGGCGGAATTTGACATGAGTAAAAAAGAACTCTTTATGTTCAAAACATCTGAAGGAATTGAGCTAAATGCATGGATGATGAAACCATCTAATTTTGATCCCACAAAAAAATACCCTGTATTTTTAACATTTTATGGTGGCCCGGGAAGCAATCAGGTAAACAACTCCTTTGCAGGAAGAAATTATTTCTGGCACCAAATGTTAACCCAAAAGGGATACATTGTTATGTGTGTGGACAACAGAGGAACAATGTATCGTGGAAAAGCATTTAAGCATAGTACCTACAAACAACTTGGAAAATTAGAAGTAACTGACCAAATTGAAACAGCTAAATATTTAGCCACATTACCTTATGTTGATAAATCCAGAATAGGAACATGGGGTTGGAGCTTTGGCGGCTATTTAAGCTCACTTTGTATTACCAAAGGAGCCGATTATTTTAAAACAGCAATCGCTGTAGCACCGGTTACGAATTGGAGGTATTACGATAATATCTATACTGAGCGTTTTATGAGTTTGCCACAAGAGAACGCAAGTGGATATGATGATAATTCGCCTATCAATCATGTAGATAAATTAAAAGGCAAATACTTGTTAATTCATGGAAGTGCAGATGATAATGTGCATTATCAGAATACGATGGAGATGATAACTGCCTTAGTGAAAGCGAATAAGCAATTCGACTTGTTTATTTATCCGGATAAAAATCATAGCATTTATGGAGGAAACACTTCTTTCCACCTGTACACAAAAATGACGGACTTCATCTTGAATAACCTTTAATCTATCGACAATAAACCGCTGTAAGGCAATATGAATGCATAAGAGTTTGTACTTTATGCTAATTTATATATATTCGCAGGGTTCAATTAATAAATACTATAAAATATATGTCTACAGCAACAGCTAAAAAGGGTCACCCAAAAGGATTATGGGTATTATTTGGAACAGAAATGTGGGAGCGATTCAACTTTTATGGAATGCGCGCAATTCTTACTTTATTCTTGGTAAACTCACTAATGATGAAAGAGGAAGATGCTTCCTTACTTTATGGTGGTTTTCTTGGTTTATGTTATTTAACTCCGATGTTAGGTGGATTTATCTCTGACCGTTTTTTCGGAAATAGAAATTGTATTATGTTGGGTGGGGCAATGATGGCTGCCGGACAGTTATTATTATTTTTTAGTGCAAGCGTTTTTTCTACAAATTTGGGGTTAGCCAATACATTAATGTGGACAGCATTGGGGGTGATTGTATTTGGAAACGGATTCTTTAAGCCGAATATTTCAAGTATGGTTGGAAGTTTATATCCAAAACAAGAAAAAAGTAAACTAGATACAGCCTTCACTATTTTCTATATGGGTATCAACTTAGGAGCTTTTTTAGGTCAAACCATTTGTCCTTATATTGGTGATGTTGAAGTTGGTGGAATTAGAGATGTACATGCATTCAAATGGGGCTTCCTTGCTGCATCAATTGCAATGATTGTTGGAACCTTGGTTTTCTTCTTCTTAAAAAACAAATATGTAGTAACTCCTGAGGGAAAACCGTTAGGAGGATTACCTTCTAAAAATGATCATTCAGATTATGAAGAAGGAGAAGCACAAAAAGCTGTTTTCTCTACAAAATCTTTGATCATTGCAGTTATTTCTTTTATTGCTTTATTCTTCCTTTTCCGTTACATTCTGGATGGAAATAACTTTATCAAAACATTAATTTATCCGATTATCTATGCTAGTGGTATTACGTTAGCTGGATTGATTATTTCCGATAGCTCATTAACAAAAGTAGAAAGAGACCGAATCATCGTAATTTATATCGTTGCCTTCTTTGTTATCTTCTTCTGGGCAGCATTTGAGCAAGCAGGATCGTCACTAACGTTTATTGCAGATAACCAAACGGACTTAAATTTCTTTGGATGGGACATGCCGGCTTCCATGGTACAAGTATTCAATGGGGTATTCGTATTTGCATTTGCTTTGCCATTTAGTATTTTATGGGACAAACTAAGAGCAAAAGGGAAAGAACCAATGTCTCCAATGAAACAAGCCATCGGATTAGCATTGATTGCTGTGAGTTATTTCATTATTGCGAACAATGTAAAAGATTTAGGAAACAGTGGTTTATTAGGAATCAAATGGTTGATTTTACTTTATTTGATTCAAACCTTTGCTGAGCTTTGTCTATCACCTATCGGCTTATCACTTGTGGGTAAATTATCTCCAAAACGATTCGCATCTTTATTATTCGGTGTGTTTTTCCTATCCAATGCTGCCGGATATGCTTTAGCAGGAACACTTGGTTCCATTTTACCTAACACTGGTGATAAATTTTTAAAAGCGACTGAACTAGGTATTAACTTACAAGATGTATTGGATAAAAAAGTTGTTCCTACTGCAGAACAATTGGACATCTTATCTAAGAACCACATTAGTGCAGAAAACCCTGTATTTGTAGGATTTGAAATCCACAATTTGTACGAATTCTTTATGGTATTTGTTGTTTTAACAGGTATTGCAGCCATTTTACTATTCTCATTAAAACCGGTATTAAAAAAGCTAATGCACGGAGTACAATAAGAATCTTAATTAATCACAAAAAAGGTCAAACATTGGTACAATGTTTGACCTTTTTGCATTAAAACGCTACCTTTACTCAACTAAAATTAAAGTCATGATTAAAAAAATACTTTTCGCTTTAGGAATTGCAACAATTGTGGTTATTGCTCAAAGTTTTATTGACAAAGCCATGATTGAAAAGGATGAAACAGCCGGACCAGTAAAATGGTATACATTTGAAGAAGCTGTAGCCCTTCAAAAGAAAAATCCCAAGCCTATAATGGTAGACATCTATACCAGCTGGTGCGGGCCTTGTAAAATGATGTCAAAAAACACCTTTGGACACCCTATTATTGCCAAATATCTGAATGAACACTATTATCCTGTTAAATTTGATGCAGAAACGCGTGATAGCGTTAAATTTAATGGATATGTATTTGCGAATAAAAATCCGGAAGGAACACCACGACCGGTTCACGACTTTGCTATATCCATACTTGAAGGCAAACTCTCCTATCCATCCGTTGTTTTTTTAAACGAAGACATCAAAAAGCTTCATACAGTAGTTGGCTACTACAAAGCCGATCAATTTGAGCCATATTTGAAATTCTTTGGAAGTGGGAAATATAAAGATACAAAATGGGAGGACTTTCTAAACACCTTTGTTGCAGAGACCAAAGAACCAGAGCCGGCTACTTTTCCGGGTAAATAATCGAAATAAATCGCTGAATTCATAACTTTTATAGACTAAAATCCGTATTAAAGTTAAAATTTGTAACTTAGTGCTTGATTTATGAAAACTGTAGAGAATATGATGAACTTGAAATCTAAAATACTTCAAGTATTAGAGATGAAGAAGTTTACGTATGCTGATTTAGCATCGTATCTGAACATTTCCGAGTCGGAATTGGATTATGCCCTTGAAAATAACACCCTCGAAATACGAACACTCGAATTAATTTCGAAAGAATTACGAATCCCTTTATATAGCTTTTTTCGTGAAAATTTTGAAGGGTTTGATTTTGAAAAAGAGCCTTACTATAACGTAAATATTTGGAGTAAGGAAGAAGCAAAATTTACACTTGAATTAAAAGCACTCCGCCAAGAAATTGAAGAATTGCGTGCGGAAGTTCGTCAAAAAGATTTATTGATTGATGCTTTAGAAGCACAGATTATAAAAAAATAGATTTCCTAATATCAACCATTGAATGCTGATTTTCTTTAGAATCAGCATTTTTTTTGAAACTAATATCGGATAAAATAAAATATGACAAACGAAGAAAAGATAAATCTCATCGGGCAGAAGATGTTGATTTTATCAAACAATTTAGATAAATACCATCAAGAACTCGCTGCTTTAAAACAACAATTAGAAGTACTTCAAAAAGGTACAACGGAACAAAAAATCAGTATTCCACCTGTTGTAATTGTCCCGGAACCTAAAATTGAAATCGTTCCTGAAATCAAAAAGGAAGTGATACCAGAAGTGAAAGAGGAAACGCCTGTTGTGAAACTAGAACAACCAATTGTCACTCCTGTTCAGCAACAATACATTCCACCTATTACACCCAAACCAAAATCTGATTTTAATTTTGAAGCATTTGTGGGTGGTAAACTAATTACCATCATCGGTATCGTAATATTGGTAATTGGATTAGGGATTGGTGTTAAATATGCCATTGACAACGACATGTTGGGGCCACTCGCACGCATTGTACTTGCTTATGTAGCAGGAGGAATTTTGTTATTTATTGCATTGCGCTTAAAACCCAATTATAAAGCATTTAGTGCAGTATTACTTAGTGGCGGGATGGCTTCACTCTACTTTACCACTTTTATCGCTTATAGTTTATATGGCATGTTCGGACAAATTCCGGCATTTGCTATTATGGTTGTATTTACCATGTTCACAGTTTATGCGGCCACGGTTTACAATTTACAAGTAATCGGTATTATTGGACTGGTTGGTGCTTATGCTGTTCCGATGCTCTTGAGTGATGGATCTGGAAAGGTTGAAGTGATGTTTTCGTATATGGTGATTGTGAATATTGGAATCCTGTTTTTATCCTTTAAGAAATATTGGCAAGTGCTCAACCATCTTGCCTTTGGCTTTACGTGGTTGATTTTTTTCATATGGATGGTAACCAATTATCGCTTTGAGAATTATTCTAAAATCTCAATCATCTTTTCTTCCTTGTTTTTTATAATTTTTTACATGAGCAATATGGCTTATAAAATTATTAAACAGGAAAAATTTAGTGCGTGGGATGTGATTCGCATTGTTTCGAATAGCTTCATTTTTTTCGGAATAGGATATGCAACTCTTAACTACGAGAACACCAACGATTACCTAGGCGTATTTACAGTTGCCAATGCACTTGTTCATTTCGTTTTTGCATTCATCGTATTCAAAAACAAACTACTTGATAGAAAACTATTCTATTTATTAATCGCACTTGTATTAAGTTTTATCACAATTGCGGTTCCTGTTCAACTTGAAGGTGATTGGGTTACATTATTCTGGGCAACAGAAGCCGTTATATTATTTTCTATCGGAAGATATAAAGGGATTCGTTTTTATGAATGGATGGGTTATTCGATGATTCTGTTAGCCATATTAAGTCTATTACAAGATTGGACAGTGATAGCTGATTCGTATCGTTATTATCCTGAACTATATGCTCAATCTACACCTTTTGCAAATATTTCATTATTTACTTCTGTATTTGTGATTATGATGCTTGGCACTATGATCTATGTGAACAAAAAGAAGCCGCTAGTTGATATAGAAACTAAAAAATTCTCTATTTATTCGTTTACAGAATATGCAATGGGCATCTCACTCTTTCTTATTACTTATTTCACCTTTAGCAATGAGCTATCTTTATATTTTGAAATGCTTTATAATAAGTCGCTCATCAAAGTACCATCCACTGAAGCATGGGCAGATCCAGGTGCAATTATGGAAATCCGTGATTATTCGACACTTAATATCAAATCAGTGGTTCTTGGAATGTACAATCTCCTTTTCTTTTCCGGATTTTGCATGCTTGTCATTTCAAAATTCAAAACAGATGTAGTACGTTGGACATGCTTAACTCTCAACCTCTTTATTGCCATCGCTTTTATTACAGAAGGCTTGAGTAACCTGGGAGCACTCGACCATTCTTTACATATAGAGACAGAATATTACGTATTAAATACATCTTTAACCTATCTGCGTTATGTTTCTTATGCTTTATTTGGACTATTTCTCTATGTAAATTATAGATTATTAAAAACAGAAACCTTTCAACGATTTACAATTTCAAAAATTTACATCGGAGCAATTGTCCACTTCTTCATATTGGTCGTTTTGAGCTACGAGCTTGTATTCTTGCAGGAAGCACGAAATAGTGTATATCACTATTACGCAAACAATACAGTATACAAACTTGGTTTTACGGCATTGTGGGGAGTATATTCTTTTGCAATGATTGCTATTGGGATGTATAAAAAGAATCAAATTATGCGCATTTCAGCAATTTTGCTTTTTGGAATAACATTAATAAAATTATTAACGTTTGACACATGGGATTTATCAACAGGATATAAGGTTATTGCATATATGCTTTTGGGAGTTATTCTTTTAGTTGTAGCATTCTTGTATCAAAAATTTAAAGGTTTTATATTCGGAGAAGAAAACAAATAATACCATGAGCAAAAAAACAATTATTACATTATTCATGTGGGTAAGCGCATCCATCACATTTGCGCAAATTGAAAGCTATTCTTTTAAACGACCTATTAACAAGATTGAGAAGGAGGACTATTACAAAGTTTCTTTGTCACCTGAAATAACTGCTCGTTGCCAAAGCAATCTATCTGACATTCGAATATACAATATTATTGAGCAAGATACCACCGAAGCACCATATTTATTGAATTGGATGGGAAGCAATATTCAGGAAGTTTCTATCCCCTTCGAATTAATAAATGATACTTACAATGAGAAGTGTTGTTCTTATGTTACATTAAAATTTCCTAAAAAACAAAGTATCAATCAAATCAAATTGAATGTTTCGGATTCAAATTTTGATAAACAATTAAAAATTGAAGGCAGTGATGATACCAAACAATGGTTTACAATAAAAGAGCATTTAAGGATTGTTCGTTTTAGAAATGCTTCTGAAGACTACTCCTACACCACTCTAAACTTTAATCGCTCAGAATTTACGTATTTCCGAATAAAATTTGACGATGATGGAAGTCCACGTATTAATGTCACTGAAGCCTATGCTTTCGAAAACAAGTTAATTGAAGGGAAATACGACAATTTAAAAATTACTGACACCAAGCAAAGTGAAAACAAAAAAGAAAAAACATCTGAAATCATTGTTGATTTCTCTTTTCCATATTTAGTGAATTACATTACATTAAGAAATAGTTCAAAAAACGACTTTTATAGAAACATAAATATCTATGGTTCGGATGGAACAATAAAAACAGAAAAAGGAGAATTAGAAAGCTGGTACATTATTACTACCTCTGTTTTTTCATCTTTAGAAGACAATATTATTTTTTGCAATAATTCAAAAACAAAAAAACTAAAACTAGAAATCATCAACTATGATAACGAGCCTATAGTAATAGATGAAATAAAAGCATTTGCAGAACAATGTCAATTAGTCGCTAAACTCCCTGTTTCTAAAAATTTATATTTAGTATACGGCAAGGAAAATGATAATTCGCCTAAGTATGATTTAGTTCATTTTAAGGATAAAATTCCTAACGAACTTTCAAACGCAGATTATGGGGCAGAGCAAATCAAAGTTACATTGGCCAATAATTCAGAACCACTGATCAAAAGCAAAGTTTGGCTTTGGATTGCAATGGGTGTGGTATTAGTAATTATTGGATATTTTGCATTGACGATGCTAAAGAAAGAGCAAAGTGAAAAAGAATAAATAATTAAAGTTCTAAACTACTCTTTCTTTCGGATTTAGTTTCGTTTCATCTCAAAAACTTTAGCAATTATTCTAAATACCCAATAAATACGTAAGAATTTATCAGCACATCGGGAAGCAGTCGCCAGACAATTTTTTTAGAATGCTTCTCTTTCGTTACAATACAACTATTGAAATAATAATATCTTGGGAGAAGTTCTACTGAAAACGCTCCTTCTGCAAACAATTTTTCCATCTGCAGTGTAAGTATTTCAAGTTCGGTATAACCTACTAGGTTTGTAAAAGAGTTAGAAACACTTTTTATTCTCCCTTCCGGTGAAAGGATCATAATAAAGTTATTCGCTTGATTCAGCAACTGTGTTGAAGAAATAAAATAGTCGGCAAAAATTCCGTTTTTTCTACTGTGTTCAGGAGAAAATCGATTTTCCAAAAAAGCAGAATTCGATTGAGGAAGATTATTTATTTCCATATTGAAAAAATTTAGAAAAATAAAAAAGGCATTTCAACTTAATATGGTACTCCCTACTCCTAGAGAAGCCGATATATCGTCAAAATGCCTATAATGAGTAATAAATTAATGTTAACCCATTATGTCACAATATTGAAAGTTCATAACCGGCAATGTGTTCATCTTTTGCACTAATTGTGGCTACGATAAAATTTTTATTCTTCGTAATAACTGCCATCCATTTATTACTATCTGTCATTTTAATGACATTACAAACATGGTATCCTTTAGATTTCAAAAAACGTTTGATGTTTTTTGAAAAAAGAGGTTCTTGTTTATTTAATTTAATTTCCTTTATAGCGTTCATACATCATGGTTGCTAATAAGCTTAATATTGCTAAGCTAAAAGCGATTATAAAAACCAAATTTGACTGACTTAATTGTATTATTTGCATTAAAAAAATTACATTATTACATCTGTTGTTCCAATTATTTCATTTCCCTGCACATAAATGGTTGTCATACAATGTCTACCATTTAATATTGTATGTGCAATCCAATTTTCGGATTTATAACCAACAATCGGATTTAAAGTAATGACCTCATATCCTCGGTTTACTAGATATTGATATACTTCTTGGTATGATACTGCGGCCTTAGCTTCAGACACTGTATTAACACCGACACTTGATAATCCAATTGTTGTGCTTGTAAAAAGAACAATTACTAATAATCCTTTAAGTAAAAAATTTGCTGTACGTTTCATGTTGTAGAATTTTAAGTATGAGTAATAATTATACTACAAAGAAACAACACAGAAGTACATAATCCATGGACAAATGAAGCATCCATCCAACATTCTCAAAAAGGCTAATTTTATTGAATTTAGTCAAAAATTATGGCTTTTTTTTACAGTATTAGAAATCAGTTCTGCTTATATTTGCAATCACAAAGAAATATTTAATATTTAAAAGAACTATTTTTGCTTTTACAAAGATTAGACATTAATCATTGCTTTCAATGGACAAATCAACTATCCATCCAACATCTATGAAACAATTGATTTTATTAGCATTTTAAAAATAACATACATTTTTTTTACATCGAACGAAATTAAAAAACGAATCTATGCCATCTCCTTACATTGAAGATTTACTTAGTAATCTTAACTTATCAGAGAAAAAATCAATCTCCCACTTTTTTTCTAACAAAGGTAATTCCGATGAACTATTGGTTAGAAAATATATTGAAGTGTCTACCATACCTAACTCAGAACCTATAAATAAAAAAATAAACTATACATTAAAATCCAGAGCCTTTGAAAGCATAACAGATATTTTAACATCTAACTATCACATCCAAAACAAGGAAAACTTCGCTTCGCATGATCAAATATTACTGAGGTTAAAGAAAAAAATACTTTTAGCAAGGATCCTTTCCAAAAACCTAAATCAAGGTAAAACTGCTCCGTTTAAAACAATTTTAAACTCAATTATTACTGAAGCTGAAAAAAATGAAGTTTATGAGGTTTTAATAGAAGCCCTTTTATTAAAAAAATATTACTTCGCTTTAAAGGAAGGGGTGCATCAATTTCAAAAGTTAGATGAAAAAATTTCATACTACGAAATGTGCCAAAAAAGGGCCTATTTTGCTAATGATTGTTATTTCAAAATCATTTTTAACAACAATCTACTAAAAATAAAAAATGATCGACTTTTCCATAACTATATTCTCCGATCCATCCGCCAATTAAAGCTAGACTATCAGAAATATAAGTCCCAACAAATTAATTACTACCTGCATATTATCTTAATGTACTATTTCGAAAAGCAGAAGAAATATGTATTATCCGCAAAATATTGTAAGTTATTATTGAATATTGTCAAAAACTCACCAATTGTATACAGAGAAGAGCGATTGGGAAATATTCTTATCAACTTAAGCCAATACAGGACGTTTACAGAAAACTATAATGAAGCTGTTAAATATGCAAAAGAATCTCAAAAACATTATCTAGAAAACAGTAATAATTACCTTACCTCTAAAGACCAGGAATTTACAATCTACTTTTATCATAAAAAATATGAAAAAGCAACCGAGTGCATGAAAGAGCTTTTAACCCACAAACTTATAGATAGCGGTCAGTTCAATCGAGCTAAATATATCTATTATCAATCTGCATTACTATTTGCACAAAAGCAATATAAACAGTCATACGCTCTACTAAATAAATCGCTAGAAATTGAAAAAGATAAATCTCGTTGGAACATTTCGTTGAGAATCACGAACATTATGCTTTGCATTGAACTCAATAAGATCAATGAAGCCTCCCGATTATTGGAATCATTGAGGAAATATGTAGAACGTCATGAAAAAACGTCCGAAATCAAACAACGAGATTTACTAATTGTAAGAACCCTACGAGAATTGGAAAAGGATGGATTTAATTATGATATCAAAAACAAAGAGGTAACAAAAATGATTAAAATTCTTTCCCAAAAAGATAAACCTACCTCTTGGGAGCATTATAGTCCAGAATTAATTCCTTTTCATGAATGGTTAGAGGGTAAGAAGTAACAGAGAAAGTCTCATTCATTTAAATAAAAAAAATCTCAGCTTTCGCTGAGATTTTTAAGGGTGGCCAATGGGAATGAAATTGAACACTTTTTAAGGTTAATTGAAAAAATAAGAAGCACCAAATAGAGAAATATTAAAACAACGACATCTATAGAATAGATGGATTATATCGTTGTCAATAATTCATGTCTATACTTATCAAGAATGGTCGATTTAGATAAAAATCCAATGTATATCTCATTTTCAACTACAGGCAAATTCCATTGACCTGATTCTTCAAATTTCTTCATGATAGAAAAAATATCTTCTTTTGAATCAATAACTGTTGATGGTTTTCTCATCAGTTCTTTTGCCGTTACAGTATCATAATGCTCTGTATTAAACATTTCTTCCCTTATATGATCAAGAAATAGTATACCAATCAGCTTATTGTTCTTTTTAACTATCGGGAATGTGTTTCTTTTAGAATGTTTAATCGTTTCTACAATATCACGTAAAGTGGCCTTAAAATGAATCGTAGCAAAATCTGTTTCTATCATTTCCTTTACATCTATCTTACTCAAAATGTTTGTGTCTTTATTGTCAGATACAACAGCACCTTTTTCTTTTAATCTTTTAACATCTAACGATTCTGGATGAAAATATTTCACAACTACATAACTAATAGAAGAAACAATCATTAAAGGAATAATTAACTCATATCCACCCGTAATCTCAGCAATAAGAAATATTCCTGTTAGTGGCGCATGAAATACCCCACTCAATATACCAGCCATTGCAACAATTGTAAAATTGCTGATAGGAACATCATCAAAACCAATTAATGATAGGAAAAAAGCAAATACAAATCCTAAATATGCACCAACAAATAATGAGGGCGCAAAATTCCCTCCGTTTCCTCCACTTCCTAATGTCAGTCCTGTTGCTACAGCTTTAAGCAGTAATGTAATTGTGATAAAGATTAATAAAATCCATTTATCATTAATAAAACTTATTAGCAAGCTATCTTTAAATAAATCAATTGCTCTTGATTCTGAAAGGGCTTTAATACTTTGATAACCTTCCCCAAACAATGAAGGAAAGAGAGCGAATAAAAAGGCCAAACTAATTCCTCCAATTATCCATTTTGAAAATTTAGAATTAATTTTAGAAAACTTTGATTCTACTTTATCAAAGAAGTTTACGTAATACAAAGAAACTAAACCTGCTAATAATCCTAATATGATATATAGTAAAACGTTGTGATAATCAAATGGCTGTTTCAATTTGAAAAACAATAAATTGCTTTCATTTAAAATTATTTTTGATAATAAGGCTCCCGATGCAGCTGCAATTAGCAAGGGAATGAATGCTGAAATACTAATGTCTACCAAAATAACTTCTAAAGCAAAGAGAACACCTGCAATGGGTGCGTTAAATGCTCCTGCTATACCTCCAGCTGCACCAGCTGCTAATAATAGCGTACGGTCTTTGTAACTTAACTTATATGTTTTTGCAAAATTTGAACCTATGGCTGAACCTGTACTTACAATTGGAGACTCAAGTCCAGCTGACCCACCAAATCCAACCGTTAAACCGCTTGTGATAATATGAGAATACATCTGATGAAAAGGAAGAAAACTACTTTTCTTTGCAATTGTATATAAAATGGAAGATGTACCACGTTCAAATTGATTTTTAAAAAAATATTTTACAATTAATACCGTTATACCAATTCCTATTAATGGCAAAATGAGGTATAAATATTTGTAATCAAATTTTAATAAATAATCCTCCAAAAAATATTGTCGGATAATAAATACAAATGATTTTAAAATAACTGCTGCAAGTCCTGCGCTTAATCCAACTAAAACACTAGAAAATATTAAAAATTGTTTTTCATTCGTTTTTTCATGAATCCAATTAATGCTTTTTTCAATATAATTAATCTTATTTAAATTCATATTAACGATTTGATCTTGAAATTCTATTTTTCGATTAAATAATATTAATCATTATTTTATAATAGTGCTTAAATGATAGCAAATATAGGCACTTTAGTGATATAAAATGCTTAATTTTACAAAATGAGTAATCCATATCATATCCTTATTATTGTTAGTGTTTTAATTATTTTGTCATACCTTTTTAATCTGGTATCTGCTAAAATTAAAGTCCCTTCTGTTATTTTATTATTGTTAACGGGTGTTGGATTGCAATTTCTTGCAAAAGAATCAGGATTTGATTTTGTAGGTACAAAGCTTCCTCTAGAGCTTTTAGGAATTATTGGGCTAATTTTTATAGTGCTTGAAGGTTCTTTAGATTTAAAAATTACTCGTAAAAAACTCCCCTTGATAGGAAAATCATTCCTTTCTGCTTTGCTTATATTGTTGGCTACTTCGAGCCTTATCGCATTGATATTGATTGAATTTGTTGGACTAACTTTACAAATTGCAGTTGTGTATGCTGTTCCATTAGGTGTTATTAGTAGTGCAATAGCAATACCCAGCGTAAACAAATTGTCCGAAGAAAAAAGGAGTTTATTGTGTATGAAAGCACCTTCTCAGACATTATTGGGATTATGCTTTTTAATTATATAATAATTGGTAACGTAACAAGCGGAAGTTCCATCTTGTCCTTTTTTATTAATCTATTACTAATTCTATCAATTTCGGCTGTGAGCACAATCATTCTGTTGTTTCTTTTAAATTATACACGAACACACATAAAATTTTATTTAATTTTTGCGATACTCATTTTAATCTATTCAATTAGTAAAATGTTTCATTTGCCTTCTTTGCTGTTCATTCTCATTTTCGGATTAATGCTTAATAATGTCGACAAATTTATCAAAGGTAAATTGGCTAATTATTTGCATTTAGAAAGGTTACAATCTGTAACAAAAGAACTAAGTCAGATAACAGCAGAAACCGCATTTATAGTTCGAACGTTCTTCTTTATTTTATTTGGATTTTCTATCAACTTGATTTTGCTGAATGATATAAACGTTATTTTGATTGGAGGCTTAATAACAATTTGCATTCTTTTAACACGATTTATCTTCCTTCGTTTTATTTCTAAATCAAATGTCTTCCCAGAAATTTTTATTGCTCCGAGAGGCCTTATTACAATTGTTCTTTTCTACAGTATTCCATCACACTTTCAAACAAGCTATTTTAATGAAGGAATTCTCTTTTTTGTAATTATAGCTTCTAGTGTAATGATGATGATTGGAATTATGTCAACTAAAACGGTGTATGATGAAAAGTTGGATAATCTTATTTAGTTTATATTCCAAAATGAGGATCATCGGATTCTGCATCAACGTTTTTGTTTTTATTTTTTTTATTCTTACCTTTTAAATACCAATACGATACAATCCCGAGAAAAATTGTTATCCCAAGTGCTGTTAAAAAGATAAATCCTGTTATGTGCAAATAGTTCATTTATTCAAATCGATTTTTTTCATCATCATAAACATGTTCATTGAAAAGCCATTCGAGTTCATCCTCAAAAAAGAATTTATTTTCCCCGAAAGCAGGTTTTAACTCATCCATCCATATTGCATCTTTATCAAACTTTGCAAAAAATGGCTTGGCTACCCAATCTGGATTTCTTCCTTGTAACATGCGTAAAACAAAAATCTTTTCTCCATTTACTTCTGAAATCCCAAGAACTTGTACTTTGCCAGGCGTACATGACATGCTAGGCCCTCTAACAGTTCTGCAAACGCCACTTACTTTTTGATATGCGTTTCTGAAAATATTCCAAGCATCTTCAAGTGTGATAGCAAAATAATCTTGCGCACCTGTGTCTCTCGGAATAAACATATAATATGGAATGCAATTTAAATTGACTTGTTTTCTCCACATATCAGCCCATACTTCAGGCGAATCATTAATGTGTTTTAAAACCGGAGACTGCGTTCTGATTTGTACTCCAATACTTCTCAATCTTTTAATTGCTTGTTTTACGGCTTCTGTCTCCAGTTCCACAGGATGAGAGAAATGTGCCATGATAGATAAGTTAATTCCTTTTTTTATGATTGCTTCAAAAAGATTTAACATTTCATCGGCATCATCATCATTTGTAAATTTATAAGGCCAATAGGACAATGATTTTGTTCCTATTCGAATGGTTTGCAAGTTGGGGATGTTGCTTTCCAATAGTGGGTTAATATATGTTGCAAATATTTTTGCTTTCATTATCATCGGGTCTCCACCAGTAAATAAAACATCTGTTACTTGTGGATTTTCTATTACATACTGCTTCAGTAATGAAGCCTCTTTTGTAGCAAATTTTAATTCTTCCATACCTACAAACTGAGGCCACCTAAAACAAAACGTGCAGTAGGCGTGACATGTTTGCCCTTGACTTGGAAAAAATAATACGGTTTCTTTATACTTGTGTTGCATACCCATGAGTTTTTCGCCATTTACTTCAGGGGTATTGTGTTCAATTTGTCCAGCTGGGTGTGGATTCAATTCATTCCGAATTGCCATTGCCACTTTTTTTATTTCATCTTTATTAGTAGTGTGGTCTAAAACAATTTTCATTGCTTTGTAATGTTCCTTACTTAACATTCCTTTTTGAGGAAATGTAAGTTTGAACATTGGGTCATTTTCTAAGTTGTTCCAATCAATCAATTCATTTACTACGTAATTATTCGTTTTAAATGGCAGAACATTACCTACAATTTCTATTGCCTCAATCTGTTCAGCTGAAAGATTTTTAATCTGTGGAATGTTTTTATAATTGTGAAGTGAATAGGATTGTAGTTTCATTGGAATTAAATTAATTATATTGCAAAGAAAAGCATACAACTTTTTAAATGCATTGATAATTGTCAATTACGAAAATTGATTACTCTATAAAATTTAGAAATTGTTTTATGCAATGAATGTTATCGGAAGATTCATTTTTTTGTTGAAGTTCTGTTTTTAACATTTTTTGTAATTTATCAATCTGTTCTTTTGATAAATTAGATTCTACATGCAAAGCAATTGTAAGAATGTCATCAGAATCAATGGCATTCAGCACCTTTTGTAATATTTTAGTTTGAAAATTGCTCATCAAAGAAAAAAACCTGTTAATGCCGTAGCGCATTAACAGGTCATATGGGGGTTGTAAAATTATTAACGACACAAATATACATCCTACTTTTGAAGTATAAATTGACATTTGTCAATTTTCATTTATATAAAGATTCTTAAACTTACATCATGGAGCTGAATATTGATAACTATCATTTGAAATCGTCTTCTCTGTTTGACTATCTTACAGAGGAAGAATCTAGGCTTGTAAAAGGAAGGTTAGCTAGGAAAGAGTATTCACAAGGAGAATATATTTTTAAAGAAAAAAGTTTTTCTCGCGGAGTTTATATTGTTAGAAAAGGGAAAGTGAAAATTTTTCAAATGAACAATGAAGGAAAGCAAAGCATTGTATACATATACAAGAAAGGAGACTATTTTGGGTACAGGCCAATATTAGCGAATGAGCCTCATCCTGTTTCTGCTGTTGCAATGGACAATACAGTTGTTTCATTTATTTCAAGAGAGTTGTTTTTAAGTTTATTAGACAAGTCTTCTACGTTGGCAAATGAATTACTACTCACTCTTTCAAAAGAATTTTCTGTTTGGATAAACAAAATGACTGTTTTCTCTCAATATGGAGTGAAAGAACGAGTTGCATTAAGTTTGCTCATACTTAATAAAGTATATCAGCGCGATGAAGATAAATCAAAGTCGATAGCAATTTCAATTAACAGGGATGACTTTGCAGGTTTTGTTGGGACAGCCAAAGAAACATTGGTTAGAATGCTTAGAATATTTAAAGATGACAAAATTATTACATCTAAAGGCACTAAAATAATTATTCTTAAACCTCGTGCTTTATTGAACCTTGTTTCAGAATTATAAGAGTATGCAATTACAAGTTTTAAAGTCAAAAATTCATAATGCTTTTATTACGGAAGCAAATGTAGATTATATAGGGAGCATTACAATTGACGAAAATTTAATGGAAGCTGTTGATATTATTGAAGGTGAGCAAGTTCATGTGGTGAATCACAGAAACAGTGAACGATTAATAACCTATGTAATCAAAGGTAAAAGAGGAAGCGGTGAAATTTGCATGAATGGTCCTGCTGCCCTAAAAATCTGTAAAACAGATAAGGTAATTATTATTGCTTATGCTGGAATGACTTTAACAAAAGCGAAAACATTTAAGCCTAAAATTATTTTTCCTAAAAGAGATAATTCAATTTAATTGTCTAAGAGTAATATGAAACAATGGATGGTGATTTTTGAGTATAATAATGAAATAAAGGAAGAAATCTTCACAGGAGAGCGTTATTCGGATGTTTATGTCGAAGTTTTGATTGCTTATCCAGGTGGTAAAATTATTAGTATTCGAGAAGTGTCTTCTTGACGGTTTGAATCATTGCTAGTTGGTTTTCGAAACCAAAGAATTTAGAATGTTATGGAAAAGGAAGATTTAATAAATTTTATTTTAGTTTTTAATGTCAACGCTGAAAAAACAGAATTGGAAAAACTTAGTATTGAGGCTCTTAAAATGATTCAGGTGAATATAGAAATAGAAATAATGAAAAAAAATTACAAAGCGTCTAATTAGCTTTTTTAATTTTTCATCGCTAGTAGTTTTAAATATATTTTTTTCGTTGCAAAAAAACAGAAATGAACATAATAGTGTCCAATTTTAATATTAATAACATTACTGTATGGTTAATCATACAGCCTTTATATTGTTTTCAAAAAGAGCAGCCAGAGCCTATTCAAGATGGTGGATTTCTTTGCTATTTTAAATTCTCTAGTCCTTATGATTTTCATGAAGGAGAGATAGTTAATTTCACTCAAGGAGAGCTTATTATGGATGGAGATAGAAAGCCAAAAATATTCTTAATCGAAGAAGAAATTGAGTTGTTTGCCATGAATTATATAAAGAAAAAGATTAATTTGTAACAAATTTTAATGATTTTGCTTTAATTATATGGATAGAGAATATTTGATAAAATATATATTAGAGTATAGTAAGATTGCTGTGAGAGAGGATTTGGAAAAGATGACTACAGAATCGCTAGTTATAGTTAAAGTGCAGATTGAACTGGAGCTAGAGCAAATATTTTATAATTGATTTTAATGATACGCAATAATAAATTTACTTTTTTGTTTGTGAATTTTAATTTTATTGTGATTTTACGATTGAAGGTGTAAGTATTGTTTTGCTGATTCAATACTTCGCCTTCTTTCGTTTTTTTGACAATGATTTTTTAATTGAAATATAGATACTTATGGGGATTGCCATTATTACACTCTTTATTCTTGGTTATTTATTCATTACTCTTGAACATTCGATTAGCATAAACAAAGCTGCAATTGCTCTTCTTACTGGTGTTCTTTGCTGGACTATATATATATTATTTTCGACAGACAGCCATCTTATTAATGAACAATTAACTGAGCATTTAGGTGAAATCTCTGGAATTCTTTTCTTTCTTATGGGAGCAATGACTATTGTTGAGCTTATTGATGCGCACGATGGGTTTGAAGTAATTACCAATGCTATTACCACACTAAGTAAAAGAAAACTTCTTTGGATAATTTGCTTTCTCGCATTTTTTCTGTCTGCTGTTCTTGACAATCTTACAACAACTATCGTTTTGGTTTCTCTTTTAAGAAAGCTTATTGATAGTAAGAATGACAGAATGTTGTTTATCGGGATGGTGGTAATTTCAGCTAATGCTGGTGGTGCTTGGTCTCCAATTGGAGATGTTACAACAACTATGCTTTGGATAGGGGGTCAAGTAACAACAAAAAATATAATCTTAAATCTGTTTATTCCAAGTCTGGTTTGTTTAGTCGTTCCGCTTCTAGCCATTTCTTTTAATATGAAAGGAAGCATAAAAAGACCTGTTTTGTCTGGTGATGACCATAAATCTATTGCATCTCGTTTTGAAAGAAACACCATCTTTTTTTCAGGATTAGGAATTCTTCTTTTTGTTCCTGTTTTCAAAACCATTACTCATCTCCCACCATTTATGGGAATGCTTTTCGGCTTGGGAATACTATGGATAATCTCAGAACTTATTCACAAAGACAAAGATGAATCTGATAAGAATACATACTCCGTTCTTCATGCTCTTCGTAAAATTGATATGCCGAGCGTCCTGTTTTTTCTTGGAATTCTTATTTCTATTTCTGCCCTTCAATCAACAGGACAGCTAGAACAACTTGCAACTCTAATGGATGAAAAAATAGGCAACATCAATATTGTGGTGATGTCTGTTGGATTGCTTTCTGCAATTGTAGACAATGTTCCACTTGTTGCTGCATCTATGGGAATGCATGATTTACAAACATACCCTACAGATCATTACTTTTGGGAGTTTCTTGCATATTGTGCTGGAACAGGAGGAAGCGCACTAATTATTGGTTCAGCAGCTGGTGTTGCAGCTATGGGAATGGAAAAGATTGATTTCTTTTGGTATATGAAAAAAATTTCATGGTTAGCGTTGCTTGGATATTTTGCTGGTGCTTTTACCTATATTTTACAGCATCATATTTTTAGTTAATGATTACTTTTTATTTAATTTTTTTGACTCAAAAATCAACGCTAACTGATTATGTTCCTCGACCTTTTTAATAATTGACTTTACAAATATTCTAGCCAACATATCAAGAAATTTAATTTCTTCTACTGATAAGCCTTCAAGTGGATTTTTGTTCTTCGACATATTTATTAAAATTTAAAGTTATTCCTCAAACTTAATAAAAACCTATCACCCCGGACTGGGGCTCGAACAACCTAAATATTCATAAAAGGGTTGATTTACCTAGAAAGTTTTTCTCTGTTTTTAACGGGAGAAATCTAAAAATGACAAAAGCCCCTAAAATTAGGAGCTTTTGAATTAAGGGTGGCCAATGGGGCTCGAACCCACGACCCTCGGTACCACAAACCGATATTCTAACCAACTGAACTATGGCCACCATAGTGTTTTGAGGGTGCAAAGATAGAATTTTTTATAATTGTACGAAATATTACTACAAATAATTTGCGCTATTTTACTTCCACTCCCCGTCATTTATTAGTAATTTCGTAGCTACTATGGAGCAACAACCACAAAACACTATTCTTCACATAGAAGGAATGGATTGCGCCAACTGCGCTGCCGGAATCACGAAAAGCCTCCAAAAAAGTGGTATGGAGAATGTTCATGTTGATTTTGCTACCGGAGAGGCTAGTTTTTACTTACAAAACAAACACATCCTTCCACCAGCCATAAAAGAGATACAAAGTCTTGGATACAAAGTAATTGACAGTAAAATAAAGGAAGCAAATGAAGGCAAACGCTCGACCATCGAAAAGCGTTTTTTTGCAACCATTCCTTTTACAGCTGTGCTTTTTTTTAGTCATATGCTCCTTCCACACGACTTTCTATTAAATCAGCCAATCGTCCAATTATTGATATGTATCCCGGTATTTGTGATTGGATTGATTCAATTCGGGAAAAGTGCATTCGGCTCTGTTAAAATAGGAGTTCCTAACATGGATGTCCTTATATTTATTGGATCTTCTGCGGCTTTCATATATAGTGTTATCGGAATGTATTTATTCGATTCCCACCAGGCTCACAATTATCTATTTTTCGAAACAACAGCTACCATCATCACCCTGGTATTATTGGGCAATGTCTTAGAGCAACGTTCTGTAAAACAGACTACCTCTGCAATTAAAGAACTAACGTCTTTAAATGTGAGTACAGCTAAGATTGTGGGATTGCAATTTGGAAAAGAAGTTATTACTGAGATTAATTACAAGGATATTCCCGTTGGTGCATTATTGCAAGTGAATTCAGGCGACAAAGTCCCGGTAGATGGGGAACTAATTTCAGGTGAAGCTAGCATTGATGAAGCAATGCTTACAGGAGAAAGTATTCCTGCAGAAAAAACAACGGGTCAAAAAGTAACGGGCGGCACTATCGTTTTGAATGGGAACTTCCGTATGCGTGCAGAAAGAGTTGGAAATGACACCACACTTTCTAAAATCATTGAGCTCGTAAAAAAAGCGCAACAAGCAAAACCGGATATCCAGAAATTAGGTGATAAAATAAGTGCCATTTTTGTCCCAATTGTATTGGGCATTTCGTTACTCACCTTCTTTGTATCACCGTTTTTATTGGAGCTAACACTCCGCGAAGCAATGATGCGCAGTATTGCTGTTCTTGTTATTTCTTGTCCATGCGCAATGGGATTAGCTACACCAACCGCAGTAATGGTAGGAATTGGGAGAGCCGCAAAACGAGGGATTCTTATTAAAGGTGGAAATACATTAGAAGAATTTGCTAAAATCAAAACGATTGTATTTGACAAAACCGGAACATTAACCACTGGAGAATTTAAAATTCAGAAAATTCAATGCTTTAATAGTAAAGAAGAGGAAGTAAAAGCAATTCTTTTCCAGCTGGAACAACATTCCTCCCATCCGATTGCAAAGTCGATTGTAAAAGAATTGAGTACGACTGAAGCCTTGATAACATTTGATACTATCCGAGAAGAAAAAGGACTAGGAATATTCGCGATTGATTCCAATAAGAATGAATACAAAGTAGGATCCTATAAAATAGCAGAAACGCTTACAAGTGATTCCTCACACAACATTTACCTTACAAAAAACAATGCCCTTATTGCCATGATTGATATTACTGATGCTTTAAAGGCAAATGTAAAAGAAACCATCGCAACACTCAAAGCAAATGGAATCAACAGTGTTTTATTAAGCGGGGATAGCAAAACAAAATGTGATGCTTTTTCAAAAGAAGTAGGCATTTCTACTGTTTATAGTGAACAATCTCCAGCTCAGAAATTAGTTCTAATTGAAAAATTAAATTCAGAAACACCTACTGCAATGGTGGGTGACGGAATTAATGATGCACCAGCTTTGGCCAAAGCAAATGTAGGCATATCTTTAAGCAATGCCACTCAAGTTGCTATTCAGCAAGCACAGATTGTTCTATTAAAACATAACGATTTAACAACATTAGTAGAAGCACAACTTATTAGTAAGCATACCTTGATTACCATCAAACAAAATTTATTTTGGGCATTTTTTTACAATGTAATCGCGATTCCAATTGCTGCTGCAGGCTTATTAAATCCAATGCTGGGTGCACTCTCCATGGCATTTTCCGATGTGATTGTTATTGGCAATTCCATCCGTTTGAAGAAAAAGAAATTGAAATGAATAAAAAATTAAATATCCTTTTTCTTTCAAGTTGGTACCCCAGCCGAGTTTTTCCAACTCTTGGAAATTTTGTTCAAAAACATGCAGAAGCAGTTGCATTGCAATCGAATGTTATTGCCTTATACGTTTGTTCGGACGAAACAAACAAAGAAACATACGAACTAGTAACGGAAGAAATAAACAATGTGCTCACCATTAACGTGTATTATAAAAAAATAAATCATTCTATTCCGATTGTATCACATTTACAAAAAGTTATACGCTACATCAAGGCACACCGAATTGGATTAGAAAAAGTAAGACAACAATTTGTGACAATTGACTTGATTCATCACAATAAACTCTATCCCGCAGGTATAGTTGCTTGGTATCTAAAAAAAACGAAGCATATCCCTTATATTATTACGGAACATTGGACCGGCTATTTGCCTTCAAAAAAGGCACACCGCAGCATAGTAGAAAGAGTGCTTTCAAAAATTATTGCAAAAAATGCCAATTGCATTACGCCTGTTTCTAAAAACTTAGGAGAAGCAATGCAGCAATTGGGATTAAAAAATGATTATGAAGTAATTTACAATGTAACCGACACACAATTATTTCATCCTTTAGAAACAGCCAAAACACACGATAAAATAAAAATTATTCACATCTCAACATTAGACAATTTGCATAAAAACATTTCCGGTATGCTTCGAGTAGCAAAGGATTTGTCGGAAAAACGTACCGATTTTGAAATTTGGTTTATTGGGGATGGTGATACCACTCCACACATTGAAACAGCAAAAAAATTAAACATTTATAACACCGTTGCTTTTTTTGATGGAACAAAAACAACCTCAGAAGTAGCATCCATTATGCGAACGTCTGATTGCTTTATTCTTTTTTCCAACTATGAAAATCTACCCTGTGTTATAGTAGAAGCTTTAGCAAGTGGCATTACGATAGTTTCATCGGATGTAGGGGGAATACCGGAGCACATTAAAGAACAATTGGGATCATTGGTGAAACCAGGTGATGAAAAGGCACTCTTGCAAACATTAAATAAGGTAATTGACAAATGTAAACATGGATATTATCAAAAAAATGTGTTAAGTAAATATGCTCAAGAACATTTCAGTTATAAAAAAGTTGGTGAGAAATACCAGGATTTATACCATCGAATTTTGAACAAAAATCAGCCATCTTAGCCTCTCTTCACCATTTATTAACAATCCTTACAAGTTCTTAGCAAAATATTTGCATACTATTCTCATTATATTATATTTGTATTACAATTTAACCCTCAATTAATCTTAAAATTTAAATGCTATGAAAAAATCCTTACTAATTGGGTTAGCTTTTGGAGTTGGAAGTGCTGCTATTGCTCAAGGCACGTATACCGGTCCTTCAATAGTTTCCCTACAAAAAGTGAAGCCATTTGCTGCAAAACAATCAGCTGCGGTTCAAGCACCACTAGGCGGACCAACTGATTCTTTTGAATCGATGGTATACAACTTAAGCGGTAGACCGCAAGTAGAACCAACAAACAGAGCTTTTACATCTGCTGTTATCGGAACAACTGAATATCAAAACCAAACAAATGCTTCAATCTGTAATCGTATTGTAAAAAATGCTGATGGTACAGTTGGTGCAACTTGGACATTCGCTGCTGACCCTGCTTGGGCAGACAGAGGAACAGGCTACAACTATTTTGATGGTACAGCATGGATGCCAAGTCCAACTGTACGTATCGAAACTGTTAGAACAGGATTTACAAACCTTGGAACAACTGGTTCGGGTGGAGAAGTTGTTGTGGCGCACACTACAGCTACTACAGATTTAGCATTCTTAAAACGTCCAGTAAAAGGAACAGGAGCTTGGACACAAACAACATTAGGTGTACCTGATGTTTGGGCTCGTATTGTAGTTGGTGGACCTGCTGGTCAATCGATGCATGTTATCTCTCAAACATCTGGAACAGGAACGACTCCATACATGGGACAAGATGGTGCAATTGCATACACACGTTCATTGGATGGTGGTGTTACCTGGGATAAAATCAGAACAGTAATCCCTCAAATTGATGCTGCATCTTACCTTGGTTTTGGTGGAGATTCTTATTCAATTGATGCTAACGGATCAACCATTGCTATTGTTGCTGGTGGTTTTGATGTGGATGTTGTATTAATCAAATCAACAGACGATGGAAATACATGGACAAAAACAATTGTTCACCAATTCCCTATTCCTTTATTTGATGCTACAACAATGACAACAGGAGATACAAATCCTGCGGATGGAAATCCTGATACAGTTGAATCTAATGATGCATCTGTAAATGTGATATTAGACGCTTCAAACAATGCACATGTATTCTTCGGAAGAATGCGCGTTTTGGGTGATGGTTCAGCATTATCTTATTTCCCTTATACTGATGGCTTAATGTACTGGAACGAAACAATGGGTACTTCTGCTCCTGTTATGATTGCTGCTTGTAAAGATTACAACAGCGATGGTTTATTAAACGTATACAACGATCCTACCGGTGCGGTATTAGGTGTTGGGACATTCCAAACATCTTTAACCTCTTTCCCAAGTGCCGGTATCGATGCATCAGGTAAATTATTTGTAACATATAGTTCAGTTTTCGAAGGAATCAATGATATCGGAGAAGGATACGACATTGCAAATGCTACTTTAACTGACCCTGTTAATCCAGGAAAAAGCTTCCGTCACCAATACGTAATGCGTTCTGATGACAATGGTGCTACATGGTGTGATCCAATTGATATTACTCAACCAGACTACACAAGCGCATCGTTTGATTATCATGAAGGTTCTTACGGAGCAATGGCAAAAGATGTTGATGGTTTTGTGCATGTAATTGTACAAGATGACCAAGCTGCAGGACATGGTGTTTCTACAACCACAACTCCGGATCCACAAGCAGGTCCAGCTAACATTATTTACTACAAAATCCCAGTTGCTGATTTAGCATGTGGAGCATCGGTTTCTGAAAACGAATTACTTTCTGAAATCAGCTTGTATCCTAACCCTGCATCCAACAATGTAAACTTAGTATTTAATTCAGCAAAATCTTCTAAAGCAAGTGTTACTGTTTACAATACAGTTGGACAAGCGGTTACCACAATGAATAAAAATTTAATTGCTGGTAACAATACTATTCAATTAGATATTACAGCTTACAACACTGGTATTTATTTTGTAAGTACTGTTGTTGAAGGAAAAACATACAGCCAAAAGCTAATTGTGAAATAGTTTTTGTTTGATTAAAATTTTAAAGCCTCGAGGTTTCCTCGGGGCTTTTTTTTATCTTTGAAATAAATAGTTCAGTTATGAAATTTAGAAACTTAATTGCAGTTGTTGTCGGTGTGGTCGTTAGTATCATCATCATTGTTATTGGTGAGGCATTGGCTCATATCCTAAATCCATTGCCGGAAGGAATAAACATGAACGACCCGGAAGCATTTAAATCCTTCGTCACAAACGCCCCCGTTTCCTTGCACTTAATTATACTGCTGAATTATGCCTTGGCATGTTTTGTTGGCGGACTTATCGCCTCCTCTATTGCAATTGATAACAAAATGAATAAAGCCATGTCGCTGGGAGGCATTTTTATGGGTGTTGGTATGTTTAGCTTAATTTCATTGGCACATCCCACTTGGGTTATTATTTGCTCTGTTTTAGTATTTCTTCCGTTTGCCTATTTAGGTGGAAGAATGAGTTTAAAAATATCCAGCAAAAAAAATAAGTACTTATTTTTTCTAGGCTATCACAAAAGAATATACTTTTATCACCGAAAGAAAAAACCAATAGTGGTTATTCAGAGTCTTGATTTCATAGTTAAACCTAATCAAGCTTATTCAGTTTAATTTAAATTACACCTGACACTCGCTCCTGTGTCGTAAATCCATCGTTATGAAAATTTACGAATATCAAGAACGGCTTCATCGTATCCGCAACTTAGCAAAACGAAATGCAACGGGAACACCAAAGGAATTAGCAAATAAAATTGGCGTTTCGGAACGTACATTATTTCGGCTCGTCAACCAGATGAAACACCAAGGTGTAGCGATTGAATATTCTCGAAAAATAAACACGTATTTTATAAATAGTTAACTGCTCGATTAAGTGGACTTCTTATTTAATCGTTTAATGGTTTTATCAATATATTTTTCGGTAGGTAACAACGAATTTTGTATCCGTTTCGCATAATTGATACTATCCGTTATTTCTTTATTCTTATCATCTACAATCCCCTTTTGAATCTCAATAATACCCTTCTGTTTTTTCGTTATTTTAAATCGAGAATAAATCAAGCCCAAAGCTACGAATGTGAGGAGCAAAACGATAATTAAAAAATAATTCTGCCGTTTGTTAGCTTGTACACTTAAATCTTTGCGCTTTAATTCTTCTGCAGCTTTAATGCTGTCAGTTACATGCAAGGTATTAAATTGCAGTAACAATTCCTTCCTATTAATTTCATTAATGGTTTCTTCTCTGTTGACAGAATCTGAAACAGCAGTATAGAGACGTAAAAATCTCACTTCATTTTTGTAGTCGAGCAATTTGCCATAGATCTTATTGAGCACATCATATGTGCTTACAAGTTCATGTGAATAGGCCGTTGTATCACAATACTGTAAAGCAACAAGTGCATATGACAAAGCCGTTTTAGGATTGTTCATATCCAGATAAACAGAAGCAATTTGTCCGTTAATAAAACCGATATCCGTTTTGTTCTGCGTTTTTTCATAAATCTGCTTTACAACAAAATATTTACTTAATGCACTATCCATCTCATTCTCATTCGAATGCAAACTTGCCAAATTACTTAACACATTCGCAATACGAATCGAATCCCGCAACTGCGTATTCATTTCCAGGGCTTTTTTAAAATAATACCTCCCCGTTTCATTATCCTTTTTTAAACTATAAGTAATTCCGAAATTATTAAATACTTGAGCTATTTTCAGACTATCGGAATGATCTAAATTCGTTTTGTTTTTTAATTCAAACAATGCTTTTTTGTAATAGACGAGTGCCTTGTTTGGCTCATCCAAAAAATAAAATGTATTCCCATAATTAAGGTAAATTAAGTATAATACCAAATGAGTTTCATTGATGTTCTCATTTTTCTTTTTATACTCTTCCAACAAAGAAATTCCGGATGAAAAAGATTGGATAGCATCATTATACTTCCCAATATTATTATAAAAAAGGCCTAAATAATTAAGTGTGGCTCCAGAGGTTAGCACCTCATTTTTCTCTTTAAAAAAACGAGACGCTGTTTTTAAAAAATAATAGGTTCGTTGATGGTTGCCATTCTCTTTGATGCTATCATAAAGTTCCCTGACAAAATCACGTTTTTTTTCAATACTGGCGTTTAGAGGATATTTATTTAATAATTCAAGAAAACGAATTGAATCATTTTGGGCAACAGAACAATTTACCCAAGCAGTAATAAACAAAAGACATATGCCTATCCGAATCTTCAACCCGAGAACTATTTCTTACAATTTTTTTTCATTAATTCATTTACTTCCGGGCCATAGCGCTGCTCAAAGCCATAATCTCTGGCGTACTCGAGAACTGAGCAAGCTTCCTTTTTTTTGCCTTGTGCAAGATAAACAAGCGCTAGATTTCGATAGGCATAACTATTGGTTGGATACAATTTAATAGAGAGATTAATATCTTTCAAAGCATTTGTATAATCGCCTTTCTTATAAAACACATATCCACGATTATTATAAATTAAGGCATCTTGGGAATCAATTGCAAGTGCTTTATTAAAATAACTGAGCGCTAAATCCAAACTATCCGTGTCTGCATAAATAAATCCCAAATTGACATATGGACCAATAAATGATGGATCAAGAACAATGATCTTTTTTAAACTCTGGATACTTTTATCCATCATACCTAAATCACCATAACAGGCAGATACATTGTTTAGGGCAGCAATATTAACTGGATCGAAAGCCAAAACTGTCTCAAAGTCTTTCACAGCACCTTTAAAATCTCTGTTACCTAATCGAGCGGTACCTCTGTTCATAATGTAGGAATGTTTCGAGGTGTCGTTTGTAGCATGGCTGATTGCTTGGTTATACATATATAAAGCTGAATCCGTCATTCCACTTGAATCATAATACACCCCTGCCCTGCTATATGCTTCCGCATTTTTTTCGTCTAATTTAATTGCTCTTCCAACAATTTTTAAGGCGTCTTTAGGTCCTGATAAAGCAAATTGAATTTCAGCTTTTTTTAGCAAATACCATTGATTTTTTGAGTCCAAAGCAATGGCTTTATCAATCATAACCATTGCATATTGAAAATCTTTTGCTTCTATTTTTTTATCAGCCATCGCATCAAACTCTTCGGCTGTTTGCCCAAAGGACAAGGCTGTAGGAATGAACAACACAATTACAAGGAGTAGTTTTTTCATTTGACCTTAAAATAAATTTAGTGAATAGTAATGCTTCTGCTGTTTAGTAAATCGTAATTTTTTTGATAACCGGAAATTGTCGATACTCCTTCAATTTAGGCTCAAAATACTCCTGATTGATGTAGGTAATACGAATAGATTTCCCTTGAAGAGAGGAGTATGAACCCGTTAAATCATTGGCGGTTTCAATAAAGCCCAACCAATAATATTTCGTAATTTTTCCAAGCTCATCTTTTAATGAAATGACAACAAATAAATCATCTTCGATTTTAGTTACAGTGCCCACAACAGACAATTCATCAACAGGAGGCGGTTCATCCACTTTTACCCGATTTGTAATTTTCACCAATGAATTCGGACAAGCACCGGCCATTTTGAGACCAATGATCCGACCTAATCGTTCTCCTTCTGTGTCGATATTTTCTAAGTCAATACCATATTCCTTTTTGATTTGTTTTTTATATGGATTTGCTGCATCTAACATACACAATCCTAATTCCATGTTAAATCGATCTTCCGGTAAGGTATCTGAAATATTATCCAAACACTCACATGTCTTTTTTACAATTTTATCCATAAAATCTTGAGCGAAAATTGTATTAACAGAAAAGAATAAAAAAGCAACGACTAAAATTCGTTTCATAAAGCAGTTTTTTAAAGAGTTATTCAATTATAGATTTATATTCTTTTACAAGGTAAGAATAATAGTTAAATGACGCATTTTTATTTTTAAGAAGCTTTGTAAATGGGAGATAGTATGTCCAAGCTATTTAAATAGTCCGAATATCTATCTAATTCGGCCTTCAATTCCGGGTCTGATTTACGAGCTGGACTAAAGCTAATAAATGGGGGCAAAACAGTCATTCCCACAAAATAGAACATACCATGCTGAATTGGGAAAAGTATCGTATCTAATTCCCCATTTTTACCACCATTGTAAGCTATTTCCGGACCACCGGTCGTCATGGTGATAAATGCCAACTTATTTTTATAGGTACCATTTTCATAAACCCCTTTTCCATTTCCATAAACCACCCCCATTGCAAATACGCGATCAACCCAGCCTTTTAAAATTGCCGGCAAACCAAACCACCACAAAGGAAAATTAAAAATAAGTATATCGCACCACTCCAGCTTCTCCATCTCCATTTTTAAGTCGGGGACAAACAAATTATTGGTATGAGCATTTACCTGTTCCATTTGATATTTAAAAAAGTCAGGATTGTTAACGGATGTAAAATCAGTTGCACCACCAACAGGATTAAACCCCATTTTATATAAATCGCTTTCTTTCACCTCATACCCTTTAGAAGTAAAATGCTGTTTTGCGTGCATTCTTAGACTAGAACAAAAAGATTTTTGCTCAGGGTGTGCGTGAATTATAAAAACCTTTTTCATTTGTCTTTTAATCGTTTAAATGATTTATCAATATATTTTTCGGTGGGCAACAATGAATTTTGTATGCGCTTTGCATATCGAATACTATCAATAATTTCTTTTTGTTTATCTTCAACTGTATTCTTTTGTTGTTCAATAATCTCATTTTTAGCGAGTAGTTCTATATTCGCTTTTTGTTTTTGTTTGGAACCTCTATAAATAACAATCGCCAAAACAACCATTAATATTAAACCGCCACATACAGCGTATAAAATCACTTTCTGTTCCTTTTCTTCTGCCATCCGTTTCATTTCAGTTTGTTTTTCTTCCATTGCACGAATCTGTTCTTTCTTTTCATTCTCAAATTGACCTTGAAGCTGGGTAATTGTTTCAGAAGTTTTCAGTCCTACCAAGCTATCACGATAAGTAACATATAACTTATGATTTGCAAAAGCTGAAGTAAAGTCTCCTTTTATACTATCCAACTCATACAACCCTTTATACGCATTTTTCTGATGCTCCTTACTTCCAATAAGTTTGGCAAGTGACAAAGCTGTTTTATAATATTTATAGGACCTACCATAGTCTTTGATTTCTTTATGTGCCAAGCCTAAAAAAATGTTGGATTCTGCAATTTCATTTTGAGAAAACAACATTGTTCGGTATTGTAAACAAGTATTAAAATTTTCTATTGCAGTATTATACTCTTTCTTCTTAAGATAAGTTAACCCAAACAAATCATACACATCAGCCATCCCACGGATATTCAAATTTTTCAAATATATCATTAAGGATTTGTTATTGTATTTGTCAACTGAATCGTATTTGTTTAAGTCATAAAAAATATATGCAATATGATTATAAACCTTAGCCATTCCCGCAGAATCATTAATTTCTTCAAATATTTTTTTAGATTTAAACTTATAGTCTAAAGCTTCAGTGTTTTTACCCATAAAATTGTAAATAGATCCAATACCAAGGTAGGAACGTGCTACTCCTTTTTTATCACCAATTTCTTCACGTATTTTTAGTGCAGCTAAATGATTTTTGATAGCATCGGAATAATCTCCTAAAAATCGATTAATAATGGCTAGATTGTTACACGCGTTTGCTTTTTCTTTTAAGAAAATACGGTAAGAACTGTCTTTGGCCTTAATAATGTTTTTATCTGACATTGTAAGTGCTTCTTCAGCAAATGCGTTGGATTGTTTATAATCGCCAATTTGCCACAACTCTTCACTTAATATATTTAATAAGCGAACTTTTAGAGTATCAACCTTGGTGGTTTTCGAGAGCTGAAGAATAGAATCGTAGTAACTTATTTGTGCATCGGAAGAGATGCAAAATAGAAAAGTGAAAACAATTAAGAAGGAGTATGTTCTTTGTGTCATATAAACACTCTAAAAATAATAGATTCCATTCAAATATAACCAAAAAAAAGCCCCTCCGAATATCTCGGAGGGGCTTTTTCAAATTCTTTTGACCTTAGTTTAGTACCATTTCGAACTGTTCACCGTTTTTAGATTTGCGGATGGAGAGCGCTTTTGAATAGTTCAGAATGTTGTTGATGACGTTTTTTCCTGGTTCATAAGGAAACTCTTTGCTATCATCATTTTTTTCATTCATTTCGGTACTCGTTGGTTCAATAATTTTTTTAGTAGATGTTTTATTCATTCAGTTTGTTTAGAGGTTTATGATAGGATAACGAAGCCAATTCTGGAATATTGTATAAAGGGTAAAAAAACATAAAAGATTTCTCCGCTGCGGTCGAAATGACAAAAAAAGGGTAGTCGAAAAGACATTACTACAAAGACTTTCAATAAAAAAGAGGGCTGCTCCCAAAGAAACAGCCCTTTTTTATAACTTAATTAACCCATTCAACCAAAATGATTTCTAATTTAAAGACTAATAACCAACTCTTTCTCCTCAATCATCTTGCGGAGATTGATCAAAGCATACCGCATACGACCGAGAGCAGTATTAATACTCACATTGGTTTGTTCCGAAATTTCTTTAAAACTCATATCATAATAATGACGCATCATCAAAACTTCTCTTTGTTCTGCAGGTAAGGCCTCTACAAGCTTACGGATATCTTTGCGCACTTGAGATTGAATAATCTCTTCTTCAGCCGTTTTATCATACACGCCCAATACGCTAAAAATATCAAATTCTTCTCCTTCATCATTCGTTCCTCCGCTGATAGTTGGCATACGTTTATCCCTTCTGAAGGTATCAATGATTAAATTGTGGGAAATACGCAATACCCAAGGCAAAAATTTACCTTCTTCGTTATAATGCCCTTTTTTCAAGGTATTAATCACTTTAATAAAGGTGTCTTGAAAAACATCTTCTGCTAATGCTCTGTCCTTAACAGTAAGCATGATGTAGCTGAAAATTCTACGTTTGTGGCGTGTAATCAATAAAGATAGTGCTGATTCATCACCCTTGATGTACTGATTAACGAGTTCTTGATCGTCAACAAACTGTTGAATAGGCATAGGACCTCCTTTTTTATGTAATGATTAATTATAAAAAAGTAAAGGTTTTCCTTATGGTTCTTCAGTTTTTAAAGGCTTTTTACAAATTTTGTTAAATCGCCTCGGGTGAATAATAAATTGAAATATGAATTGTTTAACGAAGAAATTGTTCAAATGTTGCGTTGAAATGAAAATAATTTCTTTTGCTTTAACAAATATACATTACATATCCCTAAAAACAAAACGAAATTGATTAATTTTGCGAGCCTTTGAGACAAATGAGTGAAATATAGCGGTCACTTTCTCAAATTTTCACATTTTTCATCATACATTTTACACAATTAATGGCTAAGCCTAAAAATATAGAAGACCTCAATTCAAAAGAATACATCATCATTAAAGGTGCCCGAGTGCATAATTTGAAAAATATTGATGTTGCTATTCCTCGAAATAAGTTAGTAGTAATAACCGGACTTTCTGGTTCTGGAAAATCGTCCCTTGCTTTTGATACTTTATATGCAGAAGGCCAAAGACGTTATGTAGAAAGTCTTTCCTCCTACGCTCGCCAGTTTCTTGGACGAATTGATAAACCGGAAGTAGATTATATTAAAGGTATTTCACCTGCGATTGCCATCGAGCAAAAGGTTAATTCAAGAAATCCGCGTTCTACTGTTGGGACTTCAACGGAAATTTACGACTACCTCAAACTGTTGTATGCACGCATCGGCAAAACAATGTCACCCATTTCCGGTAATCAAGTTAAACGTGACACTGTTAATGATGTTTCTAAATACATTCAAGCTTTAGCTCCTGAAACAAAAATTCTGGTTCTTGCACCAGTCAAAAAGCAAGCGGATAAAACGTTCAAAAAGCAATTAGAATTACTCGCGCAACAAGGATTTAATCGCGTTCAGCAAAACGGGATTGTTTCGAAGATAGAAGACTTTGTTGCAGCAAAATTTTCTGAAAAAGATCAAATTTATATTGTGGTTGATCGGTTGACAGTTCGTCCAGATGATGAAGATAATGAAAATCGAATTTCCGATTCTGTTCAGACTGCTTTTTATGAAGGTGACGGTGAATGTGCAATTGAGATGATACTGAACGAAGAAGTAACGAGTAAAATTTCAGATACTGACAAAAAGAGCAAATCAAAAGTTATAAGTCAAAAGTCAAAAGAAGAAAAGAAAGCTCATACTAGCGAAAAACTTAGAGTTTTTTCAAATAAATTTGAGCTGGACGGAATGACGTTCGAAGAACCATCCACTAATTTTTTAGTTTCAATAACCCTATTGGTGCATGTAAACATTGTGAAGGATTTGGTACCGTTATCGGTATTGATGAGGATTTAGTGATTCCCAACAAAAACCTTTCTGTTTTCGAAGATGCCATTGTTTGTTGGAAAGGTGAAAAGATGAGTGAATGGAAGAATGTTTTAGTTACCAATTCGCATAAATTTGACTTCCCAATTCACCGTTCCATTTACGATTTAACTGCAAAAGAAAAAAAGTTACTGTGGACCGGAAACAAATATTTCCAAGGATTAACGGCCTTCTTTGAGCATTTGGAATCACAAGCCTATAAAATTCAATACCGAGTGATGTTGTCTCGCTACAGAGGAAAAACAACTTGCCCCGATTGCCAAGGTACCCGCCTTCGGAAAGATGCGACCTATGTAAAAGTTGCTGAACACTCGATTAATGATGTGGTATTAATGCCCATTAAGGAGTCTTTAAGCTTTTTCTCAAAAATAAAATTGACCGACTACGAAACAGAAGTTGCCAAACGAATTTTAGTTGAAATAAAAAATCGTTTGCAATTTTTAGATGATGTCGGGTTGGGGTATTTAACCCTCAATCGTTTGTCCAACACCTTGTCCGGTGGTGAATCACAACGAATTAATTTGGCTACATCCTTGGGAAGCAGCTTGGTGGGCTCCATGTACATTTTAGATGAACCCAGTATCGGGCTACATTCACGTGATACCACACGATTAATAAAAGTCCTTAACTCGTTACGCGATATTGGCAATACTGTAATTGTTGTTGAACATGATGAAGAAATCATGCGTGCTGCCGATCAACTGATTGACATCGGTCCGCTTGCTGGTACCCATGGAGGAGAATTGGTATTCCAAGGCACTCATAAAGAATTGGCAAAGGAAGAAAAAAGTTTAACCGCATTGTATCTGACCGGCAGAGAAAGTATTCCGGTACCTTCCTCCAGAAGAAATTGGAATCACTTTATTGAACTATTGGGAGTAAGAGAAAACAATTTAAAAGGAGTGAATGTAAAATTTCCTTTAAATGTTATGTGCGTGGTAACCGGTGTTAGTGGTTCAGGAAAAACATCTTTGGTAAAACGTGTTTTGTATCCTGCATTAAAAAAGATTCATGGAGGTTTTGGAGAAGCCACCGGAAGTTTTGAAAAATTAAATGGGGATTACAAAAGCATAGGTGCCGTTGAAATGATTGACCAAAATCCGATTGGAAAATCATCTCGTTCGAATCCTGTAACGTATGTAAAAGCATACGATGAAATTCGTACCTTATTTGCGGATCAAACGTTGGCAAAAACAGAGGCTACAAACCTTCCCATTTTTCGTTCAATGTCGATGGAGGAAGATGTGAAGTGTGCGAAGGGGAAGGCGAAGTGACAGTTGAAATGCAATTTATGGCGGATATTCATCTGGTTTGCGAGGCCTGCAATGGCAAGAGATTCAAACAAGATATTCTGGAAATCACATATCAGGATAAAAACATTTCTGACATTTTAAATATGACGGTGGATGATGCCATCGACTTTTTTAACTTGCCTCAACGACCATCTAATACTGAAAAGAAAATCATTCAGAAACTACAGCCACTTTCAGATGTAGGATTAGGATATGTGCACCTAGGGCAGCCCTCCAGCACCTTGAGCGGTGGTGAAGCGCAACGTATCAAACTCGCTTCATTTTTGGGAATTGGGCAAAATAGCAGTACTCCAACTTTGTTTATTTTTGACGAACCTACAACAGGATTGCATTTTCATGATATTTCTAAATTGCTTTATGCCTTCAATGCATTGATCAAACAAGGGCATTCTTTAATCATTATTGAGCATAATTCAGAAATCATTAAATGTGCTGATTGGATTATTGATTTAGGACCGGAAGGGGGAAATGCAGGAGGAACAATTGTATTTGAAGGTCTTCCTGAAAATTTAGTGAATTGCAAGGCATCCTACACTGGCCAATATCTAAAAGATAAAATTTAAAACAGATACATGCCTAAAACAATCCCTACAAAAACATTTGTTGTTTTAATCATTTTAATATCGTTTCTATTTTTTGGAAAAACATTAAATCATGAATTTGTATGGGACGATGAGCTTTCGCATCTCACACGGCATGAGGATGTAATGAAAGGCAATCTTGCCAACATTTGGGCAAAACCCTACGATGGAATGTACATTCCAGTGACGTATACCATCTGGACAGGTGTAAAAAAGTTATCTTATAACAAATTTAAGAAAGAGTTGAATCCTAAACTTTTTCATTTCACCAATATCCTCTTTCATACTTCCAATTCCATTCTTGTTTTCTTGATTTTAATGCTGTTGTTTAAAAACAGTCCGGCAGCATTTGCAGGAACTTTGTTTTTTCTACTCCACCCGCTTCAGGTTGAAAGTGTCGCCTGGGTATCTGAGTTCAGAGGTATTTTGGCCGTATTTTTTAGTTTGCTCTCCATTTATGTTTTATTAAAAAATATCGATTTTTTTGATTCTTTCAAAACCGTATTACGTTCACGCTCCTTTATACTTGCAACACTTTTTTATGTTTTGGCATTATTAAGCAAGCCGTCTGCCGTTGCTTTGCCCTTTGTTGCATTGATACTAATCTGGGCATTTTACACGAATCATTTTAAAACAGCATTAAAAGCCATTATCATTTGGTTTATATTATTCATCCCCATTTTGCTTTTAACAAGCAACAGCCAAACAAACGAGATCATGAACGTTATTGTTCCGATAGCGCAACGTCCACTCGTTGCCAGCTACTCGATTGCCTTTTATTTTTACAAAATCATTTTGCCATTCAATCTTTCTGCTTGTTATGGAATAACACCGGAGACAATTGTAAAAGGTTGGGAGATGTATGCCGCACTTATCCTAACAGCAGGAATATTTCTGTTTTTGTTTCTTAAACGCTCAAACTACAAAACACTTTTTACCTCCTACTCCATTATTGTTTTTTCGTTATTACCGGTTATTGGATTGGTCACATTTTATTACCAACGCTATTCGAATGTTGCTGACCGTTATATGTACTTCGGAATGTTCGGAATTGCACTTCTTATTGCTCATTTCTGGAATAAAAAATTCAATAACGATTATCTAAAATATGCTCTAGGAGTTTTTTTAGTTATTATTTCCTTCTCCGGTTTTTACCACTTGGATACATGGAAAAACGAATTTACCTTATGGGACAATGCAATGAAACAAAATCCAAACCAATGGAATGCTGCATACAACCGAGGGGTTTATTATACGAAAGTTGGAAAATCAAGTGAGGCCATAGAAGACTACACAATTGCGTTACGCTACAAACCAAATGATTCAAAGACACTCACCAACCGTGCGAATGCATATGGAATGCTAAACCGATATGAGGAAGCGATTACGGATTATTCAACAGCTTTAAAACTGAATGAAAAGGATGCAAGTATCTATTACAACAGAGCATTAACCTACTATTACATGAAAAACATCAAAGCTTGTTCGTATGATTTACAAATGGCGATGAGGATGGGATTTAAACCGGATCCTCAATTTGTGAGGGCTGTAAAAGCGGAGTTAAACATACAGTTTGGAAGTCGTTAGGCTAGCTCTTCTTTAAATTGCAATTCGAACAATCGTTTGTATTGTCCATTTTGTTTCAGTAATTCCTGATGATTTCCTATTTCAATAATTTCGCCTTTGTCCATCACAATAATTTTGTCTGCTTTCTGAATGGTTGCCAACCGGTGAGCAATGACAATGGATGTTCTTCCTTTTGTAAGGATTTCAATTGCATTTTGAATCAATTTCTCCGACTCGGTATCAATGGAGGAGGTAGCTTCATCCAGTACTAAAATTTTTGGATCATAAACGTAAGCTCTAATGAATGAAATCAATTGGCGTTGTCCAACAGATAACATACCGCCACGTTCCATCGCATTGTAATCATAACCATTCGGCAATTTGCTAATGAACTCATGGGCTCCTACCATTTTAGCTGCAGCAACAATCTCTTCCCGAGTAATTTCAGGATTATTCAAAGAAATGTTATTCGCGATGGAATCTGAAAACAAAAATACATCTTGCAAAACCACACCAATATTTTGTCGCAAGGAAGTTAATTCATAATCTCTAACATCGATGCCATCGATGGAAATACGTCCTTTGTTGTACTCATAAAAACGATTGAGTAGATTAATAATAGACGACTTCCCGGCTCCAGTTGCACCAACAAGGGCAATTGTTTCCCCGCTTTTCACAGAAAACGATATGTTTTTTATAATCCAATTTTCATCATTGTAAGCAAACCATACATCTTGAAAGTCAACATTGCCTTGAATCCGGCAGCTTGCTTCGTTCCATTGTCTTGAATAATTTCAACTGTATCCAATACTTTCAAAACACGCTCTGACGAAACCATCCCCATCTGTAAGGTATTAAATCGATCCGCAAGTTGACGAATGGGGCGAAACATCATGTTTAAAAACATAATGAAGGACATCAATTGCCCAATAGTTGTTTGTCCTTCCAATACACCTTTTCCACCCCACCATACAATTAATGCCAATGCCAAAGAAGAAAGAATCTCAACCACCGGAAAAAAAATGGAATACGCCATTATCGAATCAATGTTTGCATCGCGATGCAGTCTATTGATTTTATCAAATTTTTTGTATTCCGCTTTTTCGCGATTAAAAATTTGAATAATACTCATTCCGGTAATATGTTCTTGAACAAACGTATTTAAACGTGCTACCTGTGTGCGAACGTCCTGAAAGGACTTTTGAACGGACTTTTTAAAAATATAAGTAGCAATCAGTAGCAAAGGAATTGTTGTAAGTGCAATGATGGTTAATTTAAAATTGATGAAGAACATCACAAAAACAATCACTACAATTTTTAAAATATCACCGATAATAACAATCAAACCGTTAGAAAAAATATCAGCAATTACTTCTATATCAGAAACGGCACGTGTCACCATCATTCCAATGGGATTGTTATCGTAATACTTCAATCGAAGATTCAGAATGTGTTTATACAATTGAACGCGAATATCTTTAATTACTTTTTGTCCCAAGCTATTGGTTAAATAGGAATCCACAAACTGCATCAAAGCTTCAGAAACAAGCAATGCAACCAATACCATTGTCATGATCAACAACATGGAAGGATTGGGTGTCGCTACATAATGATCAAACGTATATTGAATTAAGATTGGTCGAACCGGAGAAAGAAATGCTAGAAAGATAGTCGTACAAACAGCTAACGCAAAATTTTTGCGATAGGGTTTTACATAGGTAAATATCCTTTTCAGAATCGCTACATCAACTGCTTTTCCAATAATTGTTTTTTTCTTCTCTTTAGACATTAAAATAATCTTTCGGATAATCTACTTTTATTAAATACAATCCACATGCATGAGCTGACAATCCAGCATTTGAACGTTTCTTACTTTCAATGATTTCTTTAAATTCTGCCAACGTAGTTTTTCCTTTTCCAACCTCCAACATGGTTCCAACAATTGCCCGCACCATGTTTCTTAAAAAACGATCCGCGGAAACTGTAAAAATCAATAAATCATTTTCTTCTCTCCATTCTGCTTTATAGAGTTTGCAAATATTTGAACCGGTTTGTGTATTGCTTTTAGCAAAAGCTGAGAAATCACTATAATCAAACAATATCTTACAAGCTTTGTTCATTTCAAGAACATTCAAATCACCGTAAATAAAGCATGAACTGCTGATTCGAAAAGGATCTTTTTTTCTATTAATAACATATTGATAAGTTCTTGCAATGGCATCAAAGCGCGCATTTGCATTCTCCTTCACTTTTAAAATTTTATGAATTGCGATGTCCGGAGGCAAGGCGTGGTTGAATTTAAAAACCCATTTCGCTTCATCCGCAAGTAAATCCACGGAGGTGTCAAAATGCGCAAAATAATCCGATGCATGTACCCCTGTATCCGTTCGCCCACAACCCATCACCGAAATCTCTTCATTCAACAGTTTAGAGAGCATTTCATTTATAACTTGTTGAATTGTCAAAAACGTATTTATCTGAACTTGCCAACCATGGTAAGCAGTTCCATTATATGAAAGCTGAATAAAATAACGTTTCATTAACATAGTGAGAGTCGTCCAAAGCAATCCCGAAAGCAATCGAGAAGAGGAAGGACAAATGTAAGGAAATTAATGCTCGAAATTGTTTATCTAACCATCTGAATTACACCAATTCACTTATTTACTTTAACAATTTTTAACAGCGCCAATACCCTATTCGCGTAGGTTTGTATTAATTTTGCACAAACTAAAAATGCTAAACGATTCTGCTCCTGCAGAACAAAAAAATCAAACAAATGACTGATATCAAAGAATTGAACGAGCGCATTCAAAAGGAAAGTGCCTTTGTTGACTTGCTATCCATGGAAATGGATAAAGTAATTGTGGGTCAAAAACACATGGTTGAACGTTTGCTGATTGGGTTATTATCCAACGGACATATTCTTCTCGAAGGGGTTCCAGGATTGGCAAAGACATTAGCCATAAAATCGTTGGCCAGCTGTATTCATGCTGACTTTAACCGTATTCAGTTTACACCCGATTTACTTCCTGCCGATTTAGTAGGAACAATGATATACAGTCAGAAAAAGGAAGAATTTTCTGTAAAGAAAGGTCCAATTTTCGCGAATTTTATTTTAGCTGATGAGATTAACCGTGCTCCGGCAAAGGTTCAAAGTGCCTTACTTGAAGCAATGCAAGAAAAGCAAGTAACCATTGGTGAACAAACCTTTCAGTTACCAAACCCATTTTTAGTATTAGCAACACAAAACCCAGTTGAGCAGGAAGGAACTTACCCATTGCCTGAAGCACAAGTAGATCGATTTATGCTAAAAGTAGTGATTGGTTATCCGAGCAAAGAGGATGAACGAAAAATCATTCGTCAAAATTTAGCAAGCCAATACCCTACCGTAAATCCGATTTTAAAACCGGAAGACATCCTCAGTGCGCGAAAAGTTGTGAAGGATGTTTATATGGACGAAAAAATTGAAAAATACATTGTTGACATTGTTTTTGCTACCCGATTCCCTGAAGAATACAAATTAAACAAGTTTGCCGGATTAATCAGTTTCGGAGGCTCTCCACGTGCGAGCATCAATTTAGCGATGGCTGCCAAAGCCTATGCATTTATCAAACGAAGAGGGTATGTGATACCTGAAGATGTACGCGCTATCTGTAATGATGTATTGCGCCACCGTATTGGTTTAACTTATGAGGCAGAAGCTGAAAACATCACTTCAGAAATGATCATTAACGAGATTCTAAACACAGTTGAAGTGCCATAATTTACAGATAACCAATCAAAACTAATTTTCAAATCTAGGTGTTTAAAAACAGGTTTTAGAATTTAGTAAAGATTCGTTATTCGTAATATTCGTAAAGATTCGTTATTCGTTATATGGAAACAAGTGAGCTTTTAAAAAAAGTAAGAAAGATTGAAATAAAAACACGTGGTCTCTCCAACCAAGTATTTTCCGGAGAGTATCATAGTGCTTTTAAAGGGCGTGGAATGACATTTTCTGAAGTACGTGAATACCAGCCCGGAGACGACATTCGTTCCATCGATTGGAATGTAACCGCCCGCTTTAATTCTCCATTTGTAAAAGTGTTTGAAGAAGAGCGTGAAATGACCGTTATGATTTTAGTTGATGTAAGTGCCTCGGGTGAATTTGGAACAAGAAAACAACTAAAACAGGATTTAATAACCGAGTTATGTGCTGTTCTTGCTTTCTCCTCCATTCAAAACAATGATAAAATTGGTGTGATCTTTTTTACTGATAAAATAGAAAAATTCATTCCTCCCAAAAAAGGAAAGACACATGTTCTAAGAATTATTCGTGACTTAATCGAATTCAAACCGGAGCATAAAAAAACAAATATTGAACTGGCACTAAAGTATTTGACAAGTGTCATTAAAAAAAGAAGCATTGCATTTGTCATTTCTGATTTTATGGACTCGAAATTTAGTGATGCACTGAAAATTGCCAACAAAAAACACGATTTAATTGCTTTGCGCATCTATGACAAACGAGAATTAGAACTACCGAATGTTGGATTATTAAAATTAGTGGATGCAGAAAGCGGTCAATTGAAATGGATAGACACATCTGACAAAAAAGTAAGAACGCAATACGTTGTAAATGCAAAAAAACACGAAGCATTTTTAAAAGACACATTTAACAAAAGTGGTGTGGATGCAGCAAATATTAATACAGAAGAATCATACATTCCTCCTTTGACAAATTTATTTAAACGCAGATAAGGTATTAAACCGGCCTCCCGAATAGCAGATTAAGTTGACAAAAAAAGAAGAATAGCGAATAAAAATGAATATTAAGTTAAACTTTAAAATTATCGTTCCTGCATTACTGATGCTGGTTGTGCTTGCTATTCCTGTTGCTTCCTTTGCACAAAAAATAAAAGCTACAGCTAAACTTGACAGCAATGAGATTCAAATTGGACAACAAGTAAAATTAGAATTAAGTATCCAATACAGAGTAGACAATGGAAAACGCATTCAAGTATTGTGGCCCGAAATAGCGGATACCATTCGAAAAGAAGTTGAAGTGGTGAGTCAGAGTAAAATTGATACCATCGTTGACAAAAATGATCCGTTTTTATTTACACAAACACAAATCCTAAGCATCACATCTTTTGATTCGGGATATTGGGCAATTCCTCCATTTAAATTTTTAGCCGGAGATACCAATGGTGTATACACAGATCCTTTGTTACTGCAAGTAAGTACCATGACTGTCGATACTACCCAAGCAATAAAAGATATTAAAGAGCCCTACGAGCAAACCTACAACTGGATGGATTGGATAAAAGACAATATGCTTGTAGTTTGGGTAATACTGGGCGCAATTTTGGTTATCGTTATTCTTTTATTGATTTTCAAATATACTCGAAAAGTAAAACCGGTAATGGTTGAAGTAGAAATACCGAAAATCCCAGCACATATCATTGCGTTTGAAAAATTAGATGACCTTAAAACACAAAACCTTTGGCAAGAAGGCAAGTTGAAATTATATCATAGTCAGCTTACCGACATTATCCGTGAATACATTGAAAATCGTTATAAAATTCAGGCGATGGAGCAAACAACAGATGAAATTTTATTCGGTTTTAGAAACGTAGCAATTGATGAAGACAGCAAGTCGAAACTAAAACAAGTATTGCTTTTGGCGGACTTAGTAAAATTTGCCAAAGAGCAACCGTTACCAACCGAAAATGATTTAAGCATGAGTAATAGTTATGCCTTTATCAATGGTACAAAAAAAGACGAAGAAATAACTGATAAGAAAAAAATTAATTAATAGCATATACCACTAATGTTTGATTTTTTTAACGATATCACATTTGCAAACAAAGAATTACGATGGTTATTTCTCGTAATTCCGATGATTCTCGTTTGGTATCTATTCAAAAATAAATCAATACAAGCAGAAATAAAGACTTCTTCATTTAGTGGTTTCGAAAAAATCAAACCTTCGTTCAAGCAATATTTACGTCACTTGATAATCGTAATTCGTTTGGCTGCGCTTTCTGCTTTAATTCTTGTGTTGATGCGCCCTCAATCCCGTTCAAGTTTCAAAGATGTAAAAACAGAAGGAATTGATATTGTGATTGCACTGGATATTTCGTCCAGTATGCTCGCGAAAGATTTTAAACCCAACAGATTGGAAGCAGCCGAAGAATTAGCCGTTAAATTCATCGATAGCCGTCCAAATGACCGAATAGGCTTAGTTATTTTTAGTGGAGAAAGTTTTACTCAATGTCCGCTCACCTCCGATCACGATGTGATTAAGAATTTATTTACCGGGATAAAGTTAGGTATGCTTGCCGATGGAACAGCAATCGGAAATGGATTAGCAACGTCTGTAAGTCGGATTAAAGACAGTAAAGCAAAAAGCAAAGTGGTGATTTTATTAACTGATGGGGTTAATAACCAAGGCTCAGTGGCACCAATCACTGCTGCAGAAATTGCAAAAGCATTTGGAATTCGAGTGTATACCATTGGCTTAGGAACAATGGGTAAGGCGTTATCTTTTGCGGGGATTTATCCGGATGGAAGTTACGCCTATGAATATGCGGACGTTGTAATTGATGAAAAAACATTGACAGAAATTGCGGACATGACCGGTGCAAAATATTTCAGAGCAACAGACAACGATAAATTGAAAGAGGTATACAAAGAGATTGATCGTTTGGAAAAAACAATCTTTGAAGAAAAGAACTTTACAAATAAATCAGAACATTTTTTACCCTTTGCAATTGCCGCAGTAATTTTATTATTGATTGAATTTTTATTAAAAAACACCATACTAAAAAGCATATCCTAACGTGTTTCAATTAGAAAATACATATTTCATTTATGCCTTCGGAATTCTCCCAATTCTGGTGATTGCTTTATGGTTGGTTAGCAGATGGCGAACTAAAGCAATAAAATCTTTTGGAGACATTCACATTGTACAGCAATTATTCCCGGATGTTTCTAAAACAAAACGAATCTGGAAAAATGTATTGTATTTACTTGCATTTGCGCTTCTGATTGTTGGTTTAATCAACCCACAAGTAGGAAGTAAATTAGAAGAAGTGAAACGTAAAGGAGCGGATTTAATGATTTGCTTAGATGTTTCTAACAGTATGAAGGCGGAAGATTTGCAGCCCAATCGATTAGAAAAATCCAAACAAGCACTCTCAAAGTTAATTGATAAACTAGAAGGTGACCGTATCGGAATTATTGTATTTGGAGGGGAAGCGTATGTTCAACTTCCCATTACAACGGATTACTCTGCTGCAAAACTATTCTTAGAAAGCATCAGCACCGACCTTATTCCTACCCAAGGAACAGATATTGGAAAGGCAATTGACATGGCGATGAATTCATTTGGTAAAGACGAAGGAAAAAACAAAGCCATCGTTATTATTACCGATGGAGAAAACCATGACCAAAATGCAATTAATGCGGCTGAATCAGCTGTTGAAAAAGGCATTACCATTCATACAATTGGAATGGGCTCAGCCGAAGGTGCTCCTATCCCTATCTATAAAAACAATGTCCGTGAGGGATTCAAAAAAGACAAAGAAGGCAATACGGTTGTGACAAAATTGAATGAACAAATGTTACAAGAACTATCCGCAGCCGGCAATGGAATTTATGTTCGCGCAACCAATTCGGATGCTGGATTAAACAACATTCTGGATGCCATTGACAAATTGGAAAAGAAACAATTTGAAAGCAAGATGTATAGTGATTACGAAGATCGATTTCAGTGGTTTATTGCGGGAGCATTTTTGCTTCTTCTTGTTGAAACCCTTCTTACAGAGCGAAAAAGCAAATTGTATCAACGCTTGAATTTATTTGGAAATGAAAAGAAGTAGCCCATACATACCGGTTAATTTATATTGGATAAACGCATTGTTTATTCTAATGCTTGCATTTCCTTTGTTCACCTCTGCCCAATCAGAAAAAAAACATATCAAGAACGGAAACGAAGCGTATCAGAAATCGGATTATGTGACAGCAGAAAAAGAATACAACAAGGCTTTAGCAAAGAATAAAGATTCCTATAAAGGATCATTTAACTTAGGAAATGCCTACTACAAACAAGGGAAATATGAGGAAGCTGCCAACCAATTTCAATTATTAACCCATAGAGCTACGTCAAAAGACACACTTGCCAAAGCATTTCATAATTTGGGAAATGCCTTATTGAAATCTAAAAAATATCAAGAAAGTGTTGATGCTTATAAAAATGCTTTAAAAAACAATCCGAATGATGCAGACACTAGATATAATTTAGCTTATGCACAGCAATATTTAAAACAACAACAGCAACAACAAAAGAAAGAAGAAGAAAAAAAGGACAAAGAAAAGAAAGAGGATAAAAAAGAGAACAAGGACAAAGAGAAGGAAAAGAAAGAAAAAGAAGAGAAAGAAAAAGAACAGGATAAAAATAAAGACAAACAAGAAGAACAAAAGAATAAAATTTCGAAAGAAGATGCTCAACGCTTATTAGACGCCTTACAAAATGACGAGAAGAACCTTCAAGATAAAATGAAGAAAGGGAAAACAAAAGGTGTTAAAGTAGAAATTGAAAAAGATTGGTAGAAAACAAAACTAAAATGGTGATTGTTTTAAACTAAAAAGAAAAAGTCACAATTGGCAAAAAAGCAATTGAAAAGAATCGTTTACATAGCATTTTTATTTTTACTTCTGACCAATTATTTGTTGGCTCAAAAGCTGACGACCTCTGTTAGCTCAAACAGAGTTGCAGTAGGCGAAGCATTTCAAATACAATTTTCATTAAGTGGACCAGGTAACAATTTCAAATTACCTGCAATGAATGATTTCGAAATTTATGAAGGCCCTTATCAATCTTCCAGCACATCCATTGTGAATGGAACGGTAACACAATCTTCTTCATTAACGTATGTTATCGGAGCAAAAAAAGAAGGAAAATTTACGATTGGTGCCGCCTCGGTAAGTTCCGGTGGCAAAGTTATTCAATCAAATCCCGTTTCAATTGAAGTTACAAAAGGAGCAGGAAATTCAGGAAATTCAAATAACAATTCCGGCAATCAGAATGTAACAAAACCAACCAGCTCTGATATTGGAGATAATATTTTGCAAAAACAAGTGTAAGCAAATCAAAAGTATATATGGGAGAGGTAATTGAAGTTACTTTTAAAGTATATACGCGCTTAGAAATGCAGATCAGAGGCTTATCTAAACTCCCTGCCTATGATGGTTTTTTTGTTCAAGAAATCAAAAACAAAGAAGCTACCAAACAAACCAATGAAACCATAAATGGCATTACGTATGTTGTGGGTGAAATTCACAAAACGTATTTGATTCCGCAACATGCAGGTAAATTAACCATCGACCCTTTTGAAATCGAGTGCATTGTTCGTCAAAAATCAAAACGCAAACCAAGAGATATTTTTGAACAAATTATAGGTGGTGGCTACGAAGAGGTTTTGTATCCGTTAAAAAGCTCACCTGTTACAATAGATGTGATGGCATTACCTGAAGAAGGAAAACCGGAAGGTTTTTCAGGAGCAGTTGGTAGCTATACGTATAAAGCAGTAATGTCAAAAGACAAAGTAAAAGCAAATGATGCTGTTAACCTTACACTAACGCTCACCGGTAAAGGAAACATTAAATTAGTTGAGCCGACAAAAGTAAATTTTCCTGAAGATTTTGAGACGTACGATGCAAAAACCAGTGAAAACATTGCTGTAACAAATAGTGGAATCAGTGGTTCAAAAACCTTCGACTATCTTTTTATACCTCGTCACGAGGGCGAATACTCCATTGAACCGCTTAGCTTCAGTTATTTCGATCCTATAAAAAAAGAATACATTACACTCCCTTCCCCTACGTTTAATTTACATGTAGACAAAGGAGATGGGACTGTTGCAACAGTGATTGGCGGAACAAATGCAAAAGAAGATATTAAAGTGTTGGGTAACGATATCCGTTACATCAAAACAACAACGAACTTAAAAGATAAAGAGCATTTTTTCTTTGGTTCTGCGCTCTTCTATTCACTTTTAATCAGTCCCCTACTTTGTTTCATTGCATTTGTTTTTATTAGACGTAAAAACATCGCAGATAATAAAGATGGTGTTGCCGTAAAAAGCAGAAAAGCGACCAAAATGGCTCGCAAACGACTAACAGTTGCCGAAGGGCATTTAAATTCAAACAACAAAGAACTGTTTTACATTGAAATATTCAAATCACTCTATGGCTATATCAGCGATAAGTTGAATTTACCTGTTGCCGAATTAAACAAAGAGCATATTTCAGAAACGTTAAAAAGCAGAAGTGTTTCCGCACCAACTATTGAAAAACTGATGACAACCCTTGATAATTGTGAGTTTGCAAGATATGCTCCAAGTGCTGCATCCGGTGATTTAAAAGGAATTTACGACAATACTGTTGAACTCATTACAAAAATTGAAGATGAAATTGTTTAATCACAAATTCTTGCATATAATTTTTATTGCTCTTTTCATTTGCAATTCCTCTTTTGCGAATACAAATGAAATGACATTTGATAGCGCCAATTCTGCTTATGCAAAAGGCGATTATCAAAAAGCTATTGATTTATACAATCGCATCATCGATTCCAACCAAGCATCTTCGGAACTTTATTTTAACCTCGGCAATGCACATTATAAAGCCAACAACATCGGCTTAGCCATTTTAAATTATGAGAAAGCCAAATTACTTAATCCCGATGATGAAGACTTGGTGATGAATTTAAAATTAGCCAATCAAAAAACGGAGGATAAGATTGATGCGGCACCACAGCTCTTTTTATCCGAATGGAAAAATGGGATTGTGAATATTTTCAGTGAAAAAGCCTGGTCAATTAGCTGTATTTTATTTTTTGTTGCAGCATTGATTTTCATTGGAATTTACATCACTTCACACCGAAGTGGATTAAAAAAGCTGGGTTTTTTCGTAGGACTTCTTCTTTTTATATTGAGCATTTTCTTGTATTTCGTTGCGCAAGACAAATACGAACTTACAAAAAACAGTTCAAACGCGATTGTCATATCAGGAACAGCTACCATTACAGGTTCACCTGATGAAAAAGGGACAAAACTCTTCATATTACATGAAGGGACAAAAGTTGAAATTACCGAGGAGCAATCCGAATGGACAGAGATAAAAATTGCCAATGGAAATGTTGGTTGGATTAAGTCCAAATTTATCTCAAAAATCTAAATTTTCACCTCTTCTTTCGCCCTGTTAATCCAATAATAGCGCAGACTTCAATATTATCTCCATATTTTTAACAAAATCAGATACGGATGCAACCTTTCCTTATCTTTTTGTATCTATTTTGTATCTAATTTGATTGGATTAAACATTATAAGTTACTCTCTTGTTTTTTACTTACTTACTACACCAAACAATGAACTATATAAAATCCATATCGACTGCAGCACTCCTAGCAATTTCGAGTGTTTCTCTCGCTCAGATAGTAGATGCTTCACCGGAAACACAAACCATTTGTTCGGGTGGTAGCGCGAATCTAACTGCGGTGGTAACACCTGGTGGTCCAGGTAGCTTACCTACAACAAGTTATGCTGTAAGTAGCATCGGTTATGCTCCGGGGCCTTATACTGGTGGCACTTTTGTAACACTAACGGATGACTCACAAAGTGGAATATTGCCAATAGGATTTACCTTTTGCTTCTTCGGGAATAGTTATACCAATTTTTATATCGGGTCAAATGGCTGGATTGCCTTTGCTCCTACATCCACAACATTTACATCCGCTCCGATCCCTTCTGTTGCAGCGACTGTTCCAAAAAATTGTATCATGGGACCTTGGCAAGATTGGCATCCAGGAATTGCTGGTGGACCATACATCAACTACCAAACATTGGGAACAGCACCAAACAGAAGATTGGTTGTGTCATGGAATAACTGCCCAATGTTTTCTTGCACCACAACCTTAGGCCGATTCCAAATCATTATTTATGAATCAACAAATATTATTGAAAATCACATTGCAACAAAACCGGCTTGTTTAGCTTGGGCAGGTGGGACTGCTGTGCAAGGAATACACAACGCTCATGGAACCATTGCGTATACCGTTCCTGGAAGAAACAGTACCGCATGGACTGCAACAAACGAAGCATGGCGCTATACTCCAAATGGAGTGGCAACGTACACGATTAACTGGTATGTATTGCCTTCCAATACATTAGTAGGAACTGGCTCACCAATAACGGTTACACCTCCTGCCGGACAGCCGAGCACATCTTATTATGCTCAAATTACAGGAACTTCCGGCTGTGGTGCTACTTTGGCTAGCACAGACACGGTTGTTGTTCTTCAAACAATTGTACCGACCATTACAGCGGGGAATAACGGTCCTATTTGTGCAGGAACAGCCTTAAATTTAACAGCAACTCCGGCTATTCCGGGTGCTACTTATGCATGGACGGGACCGGGTGGTTTTACCTCAACATTACAAAATCCAACAATAGGAGGTGCTACACCAGCCAATTCGGGTGTTTATACTGTAACTCCTACATTAGCAGGTTGCCTTGGAATTGCTTCCTCCACAACTGTTACGGTTAATCCCACTCCTGCAACTCCGGTAGCAGCTGGAACAACTCCGGTTTGTTCTGGAACAGCTTTAAACTTATCAACCACTTCAACTGGCCCATCCTGGAGTTGGACTGGCCCAGGAGGATTCACATCCACCTTGCAAAACCCAACAATTGCTTCCGCTACAGTTGGCGCTACAGGAACATATTCTGTAACGGCTACTTCTGCCGCCGGATGCACTAGCTTGCCAGGAACAGTAAATATTGTGGTGAATCCTACACCCGTTGCGCCAACCGTTGCTAATGTTACAATTTGTAATGGCTTAACAGCAACATTAACTGCAAGCGGTTCCGGAGCGATATACATGTGGTACAATGCGCCTGTAGCAGGAACATTGCTCGGTACAGGTGCAACATTTACTACTCCTCCATTAACAACAACAACTTCTTATTATGTTCAAAGTAATACATTGGGATGTATAGGTCCAATGTCTACTGTTACAGTAACAGTTGCACCAAGTTTGGTTGTAAACGCAGGATTAAATGACAGTATTTGTGCAGGAGGGAATTATACATTGGGAGTAACACCTTCCGGAGCAGGATATACCTATTCATGGGATGCACCGGGAACACCTGGATTTTCTGCAAGTGCCACTCCAAACGTAACACCTGCAACAACCACCACTTATACAGTAACTGTATCAGATGCTTTAGGTTGTACAGGAACTGATGTCGTAACCATCACTGTAGGAACACCTCTAACAATTACAGCATCCGGATCACCAGCTAATTGTTTCGGAGCATGTGATGGAACCGGAACGGTTTCTGCTGCAGGTAGTTTTGGTGGATACGTTTATAATTGGTCAACAGGAGCCACAACAACTTCTGTTAGTAGTTTATGTGCAAATACCTATACGGTAATTGTAACCGACTTATTTGGCTGTACCGTTCAAGATACAATACAAGTAATTGAACCCACATTACTCACACTAACCGGTTCAACAATAACTTCAAACTGTAATCAGCCCGATGGTTCGGCAACTGTTGTGGCAGCAGGCGGAGTTGGTGGTTATACTTATTTATGGTCAGATGGTCAAACTACAGCTACAGCATCTAACTTAATCCCAGGATTATATTGCGTTACTGTGACAGATGCAAATGGCTGTTTTGATAGTATCTGCTTAACGGTTCCAAACACACCAGGTGTTTCAGCAACAATAGCGTCAACAGTTGTTACATGCAACGGATTATGTGATGGTACAGCTACTGTTACAGCAAGTTTAGGAGTAACACCTTATTCCTATTTATGGAATAGCGGACAAACAACTCCGGGAATCACAGGATTATGTCCGGGCTCATACACTTGCACCATCACTGATGCAAGCGGATGTACTATTACAGCAAGTACAACCATTACGCAACCACCCGTTATTTTAATAAACCCAATAGCTCCGGTAACCATTTGTATCGGACAAAGCACTACACTAACAGCAACAGCAACCGGTGGACATCCTCTGGGAGGGTATACCTTTAACTGGATGGCACCTGCGTTTACGGGAGCGAGCAATACAGTATCTCCAATTGTTACAACAACCTATACCGTAATTGCTACAGATACAGCAGGATGTATTTCACAAAGTCCGCAAACTGTTACGGTAACCGTTAACCCTGCATTATCAGTTGTGCCTTCAGCTAACGTTTCAATCTGTCCGGGTGCAAGCACCACACTATCTGCTGTTGCAGCAGGTGGAGATGGAAGTTATACCTATAACTGGATGCCAGGAAGTGGAGCAGCGAGCACGTTTTCTGTTTCTCCGGCTGCAACAACAACCTATACAATAACGGTAACGGATGGCTGTACAACTTTGCCAGCTACAGGAACAATAACTGTAACGGTTTTACCTGTTCCGGTAGTAGCTTTCAGTGCAAACATCACTTCTGGATGTGAACCATTGTGTGTAACTTTTACTGACGCATCAACGGTAGCCGGTGGTACAACAGCTGCTTGGAGTTGGGATTTTGATAATGGAAGTGTGTCTACACTTCAGGCTCCTGCTCCTATTTGCTATAATTCAGGACTTTATGACATCACTTTAACGGTAACATCCAGTGGAGGTTGTACCGCAACAAGCACAATTAACAATATGATTAATGTTTCACCACAACCGGTTGCTGCATTTATTTTCGGACCACAACCAACAAATACTGCAAATCCTGTAATCAGTTTTACAGATCTTTCTTCTGATGCTGTAAATTGGTCATGGGACTTTGGTGATGCTGGAAACTTATATTATCCAAATTCAAGTAATGCAACAAATCCAACACATACCTATGCCGATTCGGGAATGTATTGTGTAACATTAATTGTTCAAAGCGCAGGAGGTTGTGCCGATTCAATTACCAATTGTTTATTTATTGAGCCTGAATATACCTTCTATATCCCTAGTGGATTTACACCGAACGGTGATGGCTTGAATCCGGTGTTTGCTCCCAAAGGCCAAAACATAGACGAATTTACAATGCGAATCTTCGATCGTTGGGGCAATATGATTTTTAATTCTACTTCTGTGAATGAAGGTTGGGATGGCCGAGTTCAAAACAAAACCGAAATTGCCCAACAAGATGTGTATGTTTACAATATTGAAGTAAAAGACAATCTTGGTAAAAAACACAAATACATTGGTACTGTTACGATTGTGAAATAATTGTTTGTTTGAATTAAAATTTTAAATGTCCAGAGTTTTTCATCTCTGGACATTTTTTATTTAATATTGTACGATGCTTCGAATAGCGCTATTATCAGATACACATAATTACCTGGATCCAAAAATCTTTAAGTACTTCGACTCCTGCGATCAGATTTGGCATGCGGGTGATATTGGAACAATTTCGGTAACCGATGAGCTCTCCAAAATAAAACCCGTGGTAGCTGTATACGGAAACATTGACGGACAAGATGTGCGAAAAGTGCATCCGTTGAATCAGATTTTTATGTGTGAACGAGTTAAAGTTTTTATGACACATATTGGTGGATATCCTAACCGATACTCAATGGAAGCATTAAACGAAATCAAAGAACATCAGCCTCAATTATTCATTTGCGGTCATTCACATATTTTAAAAGTAATGTATGACGACAAACATAAATTGCTTCACATTAATCCAGGAGCGGCCGGAAACCATGGATTCCATGCCGTAAAAACGATGGTACGATTCACCATTGATGGCGAAAAAATTAAAGATTTAGAGGTTGTTGAGCTCGGAAAAAGGGCATAAATTTTATTTATTATCCCTTGTATATTAAAATTTCTTCGTATTATTGTAGTGCGTTTCGCTGTTATGTATTCTCATAACAAAGACAATCAAAAAATTTATCGAATAAACACATTTATTTCATACTTCTATCCTAAACAATCAATCATTCGAATTGATGTATTAACCTAACAAACAAACTATGTACGACATTATTGAATTAAACAACAAACTTGTTGGAGAATTAAGAGACATTGCAAAAAGCTTAAATATCCCAAAATTTGAAGCTTTAAAAAAACAAGAGTTGATTTATAAAATATTAGATCAGCAGGCCATCACACCCGGCACAACACCTGAATCTAAACCTTCACATACTAAATCCGAAGAACGTGTACTTCGCCCTAGAAAAATAAAACCTGAAAATACTGACACTACTCCAAAAGTAAAACTAGACGAGCCGGCAACCATTTTTAATGACGAAGATTTTAATTCTCACAAAAATGATAGCACTGCAACTTCAAACGATACGCCTCCAATTGTTACAGAAACTGTTAACGAAAATTCATCTGAAGCGGTCACCAATCAAAACCAAAATCAAAACGAGCAACAATCTGCTCAAGAACAAACAAATCACGACAGCACCAACGGGAATACGGATAACAGAGACAATCAAAACCGATCCAAATACAACAATGCTCGTCAATCTGATGTTTATAATTTTGATGGAATTGTTTCGAGTGAAGGCGTTTTGGAAATCATGCCCGATGGTTATGGTTTCTTGCGTTCATCGGATTACAACTATTTAAATTCACCGGATGATATTTACGTTTCTCAATCGCAAATCAAATTATTCGGTTTAAAAACCGGTGATACAGTAAGAGGAACCATTCGTCCTCCAAAAGAAGGAGAAAAATATTTTCCATTAATCAAAGTAGAAAAAATCAACGGCCGCGAACCTGCATTTGTGCGTGATCGAGTTCCTTTTGATTACTTGACTCCATTATTCCCATACGAGAAATTTAACTTGACTGGGCATCCGCAACAAAATCTATCATCTCGTATTGTGGATTTAGTAACGCCTATCGGTAAAGGGCAACGTGCTTTGATTGTTGCACAACCGAAAACCGGTAAAACCGTTTTATTAAAAGACATTGCCAATGCCATTGCAGCAAATCATCCGGAAACGTATTTAATCATTTTATTGATTGATGAACGTCCGGAAGAGGTTACCGATATGGCACGAAGTGTAAAAGCAGAAGTAATTGCTTCAACATTTGATGAACCAGCTGATCGCCACGTAAAGATTGCAAACATTGTTTTGGAAAAAGCAAAACGTATGGTAGAATGTGGTCATGACGTTTGTATTCTATTAGATTCGATTACACGTTTAGCACGTGCTTACAATACAGTACAGCCAGCATCCGGAAAAGTATTATCCGGTGGTGTGGATGCAAATGCATTGCATAAACCTAAACGTTTCTTCGGAGCTGCTCGTAAAATTGAAGGTGGTGGTTCATTAACCATCATTGCGACAGCATTAACGGAAACAGGTTCTAAAATGGATGAAGTTATCTTTGAAGAATTTAAAGGAACCGGTAACTCCGAAATTCAATTGGATCGTAAGATTGCAAACAAACGTATCTATCCGGCTATCGACATTGTGGCTTCCAGCACCCGTAGAGATGATTTATTGGTGGATAAAGAAACACAACAACGTGTTTGGATATTACGTAAACATTTGTCGGATATGAATCCGGTAGAGGCAATGGAATTTATGAAAGATAGAATCAAGAACACTCAAACAAACGAAGAGTTTTTGATTTCGATGAATGGATAAAAATAATTTCAAATTAAGAATCTGAAACATTGTCTTGTTAAGTATGAAAATTGGAATCAGCGTTAAATTAGGAATTATAGCCGGGCTTATCAATTGTATTGCATGGTATGCATTTGCAAAATCTCTTGGATTTTATTCTGTTGAAGTGTATATCTACAGAAATTATGTAACCTTAGGCGTATTAATTACAGGTATATTTTTAACAATTTTTCTTACAAAGAAAGGCAATCAAGGCTTTTTAGAATTCAGCGAAGGGCTTAAGGCAGGAGTTCTCTACAGTTTAATGCTAGCAGTGGTTATTGGAATCTTCAACTACCTTTATTTTAAATTTATTACTCCTGATACCATCGACTTTTTTTTAAGTGAAGCTAAAAAATCTGAATTCGCAAAGACTCTTACCGGAGATGAATTGAATAAATTTTTAGTTGAGGAAAGAAGCACATTCAACTCTTTTAAACTCGTTCCTCCGATACTGTTTTTTGGATTAATATCATCTCTATTAGCCAGCGCTATTTTCAGAAGAAAAAATCCGGCAATTTCTGACAGCGAGAATTAATAGCATCCAACTCCGTCTTGAACGAGATTGCTTCACTTCGTTCGCAATGACGCTTCGTTATAAGCGTATTAAAAATCAGAATTTCATTGCGAGGCACGAAGCAATCTCTTCCTTGTGTGACCAGTCTCACCAATCTGCAGATCATATGTCGGGGCAGGGCATTACGTTACAAAAGACTATTGAGGTAAAAATCTTACTTCACCACCTTTTCTCCTAATACTTTAAAATCAATCCCATCAAAATTACCGGAACTCATCATTAATAAATTTTTGTTCTCAAAATTCATTTTCAAGAGTTCTTCTTGCAACACTTGTGTATTGGTAATAACCCGAATATTGTTTCCTCCAAATGCGTCTTTTACTTGTGCTTCAGATATAGGTTTTAGTTTTTTATGTTCAATTGTATGTTGATTGAAATACACAACCGCTTCGTCTGCTAACTCCATGGAACCGTTGTATTCCTTTAAAAACTCTTCTGTTAAACTGCTGAACGTATGCAATTCCATACACGCTATTAATTTACGATTTGGAAATTGTTTTTTTACCGCTTGTGTAGTTGCTTTCAATTTAGAAGGGGAATGTGCAAAATCTTTGTACATGGCCGTTACAGCATTCCTTTTCACCAATTCCAAACGTTTTGCAGCTCCTTTGAAACTTTGTATGGCTTCGTAAAATTGTTCGTCTGATATATTCAACTGGTTACAAACTAAACGTGCACCGTTTAGGTTCATTAAGTTATGGTCCCCAAAAATGTTTAGTTCATAGTTGTTGGTTGTTGGTTGTTGGACAGTTAAAATGGTAATTCCGTTTTCTATTTTATGCTTTGGAACTGCATATGGAAACTTCTTAATATCTGGACGAGCAAGCTCACAAACCGCTTTTACTTCATTGTCTAATTCACAATAGACAAGGCTTCCCTCCTGCTCTATCTGATTCACAAAAATTCGAAACTGTTCTACATAAAAATCAAATGTGGGAAAAACATTGATGTGATCCCAAGCAATCCCACTTAAAATAGCAATATTTGGTTTGTATAAGTGAAACTTAGGACGTCTGTCAATTGGTGAGGATAAATATTCATCTCCTTCAATTACGGCAATCTTTGCTTCTTTGGTCAGCTTCACCATTGTATCAAATCCTTCGAGTTGGGCTCCTACCAGATAATCACAATCAATCTTATGAAAATTCAAAACATGTAAAATCATGGCCGTAATAGTTGTTTTGCCATGGCTTCCACCGACAACCACTCTGATCTTATCTTTTGTTTGTTCGTAAATGTATTCAGGATAGGAATAGATTTTCAATCCTAATTCCTGAGCTTTTATCAATTCGGGATTATCAATACGAGCATGCATTCCCAGAATTTCGGCATCCAAGCCCGAATGAATATTATTAACATCCCAACCTTCTTTTGAAGGTAGCAGATTTAGTTTAGCGAGGCGAGTTTTGGAAGGTTCAAAAATCTCATCATCTGAACCTGTCACTTTAAAACCTTTTTTATGCATGGCAATAGCCATATTGTGCATGGCACTTCCGCCTATTGCAATTAAATGTACGTTCATTGTTTTGTTTAAAGTTTAAAATTTAAAGTTGAAAGCCGACTTTAACTAGGAATAAACTTAGCGAATGAAATGATTGGTAAGAAATATTAAACCGGAAGTTTTAAACAGAAAAATGTTGAACAGCTACTTCTTCAACCTCGGATCCAAGGCATCGCGCAATCCTTCACCTAAAAGGTTATAGATCGTAACGGTCAGAAAAATGGCTAATCCGGGGAAGACAACCAACCACCAGGCGCTGAATTGTTCTCTTCCTGCATTGAGCAATGAACCCCAGGTAACAGTTGTTGGAGGAACACCCACGCCTAAAAAAGACAAAGAAGATTCAATTAAAATGGCCGATGCGACTCCAAATGCTATGGCGACCAAAGCTGGAGCCAAAGCGTTGGGTAAAGCATGTTTGAACATAATCCGAAATTCGTTAAACCCCATCGATTTTGCAGCTTGAATGTATTCGAGATTGCTGATGCGAAGAAATTCAGCTCGCGTTAACCTTGCGATACCTGTCCACGTAGTGAGTCCAATAATCACCATTACATTAATCATTGATTTTTCTTTTGCGATGGCGGAAATTGAAATAATTAAAATCAACAACGGCATGGATATTAAAATTTCAATTGCTCTGGAAACAATTGAATCCACGGGAATAAAAACAGGAGTACTTAAGAAAGAAATTTTCCCAATTTGTTTGCCCAATAAATAAAAAAGAAACGCAACCAAGCAAAAAATAAAGATTGAAATCAATAGTTGAACAAGAACGGCAAAGCCTGAAATTGCAAACGCATCGGTAATGTTGTAAGAACGCACTGAAAACCCATAATAATAAGCAAAGACAATTCCAATCACCATTGTCCAGAAAGAACCTCTTGTGGTTTGTAATTTTTTATCTCCATAATATCCAGCCATAGCACCCAAGAATATCCCTAAAATGGAAGCAATCGTCATGGAAATAAGTCCGATGCTTAAAGAGATACGAGTTCCATTCACCAAGCCCGAAAGCACATCTTCGCCTGCCTTACCTGTCCCCAGCCAATGCTTAAATTTTAATGGCATCGGCAGTTCATTGCCTTGTTTGTCAATAAAAATTTGTTTTCCATTCGGGGAAACATAATCAGCATTGTCGTAATCTGTTTTATCGGGAGCGTACGCAATGGGATTTATCTCACAAGAATTAGAAAATGAAAATGCTGGAAACATTGTCACCCCTTTATAATTACAATATAGTGGCTGATCTGTGGCGATGATGGGCGAAAGCAATGCAACGATTGCTAGAAAAATTAAAATTTTGTACGAATAATAAGCAGGTTTATTTTTTTTGAATTGTCGCCAAGCAAATTTCTTAAAATTAACTTCTCGACTTCGCTCGAAGTGACTGGAATCTGAAATTGTGATATTTATTTCTTGCTCTTCCATCATTTATAAGAAATTCGTGGATCAACAAGCGCATACAAAATATCAGAAATCAAATAGCCCACCAACGTTAAAAAACCGGTGATGGTAAGAATGGCAATAATCATTGGATAATTATTGTTGTAGATGGCATAAATTGCTTCGGAGCCCATGCCTGGAATTGTAAAAATACTTTCAATTATTACAGAGCCTCCGATAGCTGCAGGAAAAACATTCGCAAAAACAGTAATAATGGGAAGCAATGCATTTCGAAACCCATGTTTCCAAATTACTTTATTCTCCGACAGGCCTTTTGCACGAGCTGTTCGAATATAATCCTGACTGACCACTTCTAGCATCGAGACACGCATCGTGCGAGATAAAAATGCAAAAGAACTATAGGTGTAACAAATCGCAGGAAGAATAATGTAGGGAAAAGAGATTTTCACCATCTCCCAAAAAGAAGCTCCGTCAGGATATCCCAAAGCAGGTTTAACTCCGGATGCCGGCAACCATGAAAGCACATCTGTATTTGCAAAGGTCATCAACAGCAATGTTGCCAACCAAAAGGATGGCATTGAATAGAGCAAAAACAAAACAATAGACGATGTTTTATCAAACCGAGAACCACGTTTTGAAGCGGCTCTTACTCCAATCGGAATACTCACTAAATAGGCTAAAACAACAGATAACATAGAAAAAAACAAGGACCACCCTATTTTAGAATAAATTACATCTGAAATGGGTTGACGAGTAACATAGGATGTTCCAAAATCACCGTGCAGCAGTAATCCTTTCGAAAACTTTCCTCCATCACCGAATAGCCAGCGGTGGTATTGATTTTTAGTCCCATAAAAAGCAATACGAGGAATATAGTTTTTCCAAACACTTGCATTGCTTTCAAGCAAAGAAAAATCGTGTTTTACTTTTTCGAATCGCGGTTTGAAGGATTCTAAGAAAGGGTAAGCAGCAAGCAATGTTTTAATTTTATTCAGCTTTACCTCTATTAGAGTTTTTTCATGAGTGTTTTTTAAAGCAGTGGCTTCCGACTTCAACTGATTCAATGTTTCAAGTACCTTATTTTTATCGTATTGTTTTAGTTGATTGCTGTCGGGAACAAACGAAATTTGAGAAAGGTAAAATGTGTTTAAGGAACGATGGTAGTTTTGAATCTCTTCCCAGTTACCATAAATGGAAATCAAACGATCCAACGCTTCTTTTTCATTTTTATCAATGATTCGGTAAAGTGTATCGGGGCGTGAAAGAGAGGTTAATGAGAAATAAAATACGGGAAGATCCAAACCAAGTTTGGCGCGCCATCCTTTTTTTTGTTCGATGATACTTACTGATTGAGCTCCCATATCTCCACCAGCACTCACAGACTGAACCATCCGCTCAACCGCATCGCCAGGAGCATTTACACTGATGATGAACCCTAAAAGTGTAATAGCAACAAGCGTGGGAATAAAAATAAAAATACGTTTTACAATGTATTGAAACATATCGGTATCAAAAGAAAATATAGTTCTGTTTACTCTTCGATTTCGTAATTCCATTAATTTGGAGTTGCCGACATTTTCATAGCAGAACCCGCTCCGGACAATAAACGCAAATTACTCAACCAAACACCGGGGCGTTCAAAATACATCTCCTGATTGCCAAAACGTTTGTGAATAATGTTTCTTCTAAGTCCTGCAAACATAAAAATGTAGGGCTGTTCATCATACACAATTTCCTGAAAACGTTTCATCATCGGAATTGATTTTGTTGGATCAAGTGTATATTTTATAGAATCAATCAATGCATCCGTTTCAGCATTTCCGAAACCTGTAAAATTCGATCCATTGTTTGTCCAGGCAGAGGTATGCCAAATCTGCGTATAATCTTCCGGAAACACATTCCCTGCCCAAGAAGCAATGAACATATCAAAATTATGGCTAGCGGCTTGCTCTACCATCACAGAAGGATCTAGAGGGTTGAGATTCGCAACAACTCCTGCTTTATACATTTGCTCAGAAATCATTTTAGCTGCATCTTTCCATTCAACGGAAGTTGTAAAATAACTCAAGGTAAATTCCATTTTTACTTTTTCGCCATCAATCATTTTATCACGAATCTGATCACCATCTGTATCTTTCCAACCAGCTTCATCCAACAGTTTTTTTGCAGCTTCAATATCAAAAGGAATCAATTTTAAATCGGAATTGTATTGTGGTTTTAAAAAGGAAACCGGTCCAACAATTCGCTTGTTTTTATTTTTATTACTGATGCGATTCATGTCATCCAAAGGCGTTAACAAAGCCATGGCTCTTCTCACCTTTTTATCGACAAATAATTTTTTATGTTTAACACCATCCGGTTTCATATTCATAGCTACGTAGCCATAGTTATAGGTATCGGTAAAGCGTGAGTTGTAATTTTTATTAAAGGTGCTATCCGTTTGGAGCTCCATCAACGTTTTATTCGAAAGTGATGTTGATGCATCCAATGTTTGTGCTTTAAACTCAAGCATTTGAGAATTCGGCTCTTTATTCAATTTAAAAATAATCTTATCCGGATAAGAGGCATAATACATTTTATCCATTCCTTTGGTCCAGTGATTTTCTTTTTTCACCAAGGTGATACTTTGTCCAGGCTCCCATTTTTCCATTCGATAAGCACCGGCTCCTACTGTATATTTAGGATCACGGCTGTACTTTGCATCGTTAAACTCGGTTGCCCAAGCAACAAGGTCTTTATGAGCATCCGCTTTGAATGTTTTATCATTAAATTGAGCAAATGTATAGTTCGCTAACACGTTTTTAGGATCAAAAAAGGTACGTTGCATAATCGGAAATTCGGCTAAAAAGCTGATATTCTGGATATATTTCTCCTTCATGATTACTTTAAACATTTTAAGATTCGTTTTGTCAGCAACAATTTCGACCATATTCTCTAAATATGACTTCGCGCTAGGGTTGTTTGTTAACGGGCATTTATTAGCTTTAAAGGTATAAATGATATCCTCTACCGAAAGTGTACTTCCATCGTCAAATTTGATATCGTCACGCACTTCATAGGTATATTCTTTTCCGTTTTCAGAAACAACAGGCATGTCCTTTACCGCAATAGGGCGTAAAGTAAGGGTTTGAAAATCGGTTCCAATGATATAGACTTGCGTATAACCCATGATTTCGCCACGATATACCATAATTCCATTGGTTGGATGCATTTCATCGGGTTCACCTACAACATTGTAAACGAGGGTATTTTCTTTTGACCAAGAGGGCAAAAAGGTGGTTGCATCTTCAATTTTTATGTATTGCGTTTGATGAGCGGAGATGCTTTTATCATCCCCATTCGTATCGGTGTTTTCAGAAGTTTTATCGCCACCACAGGCGGTAAACAGAAGAAAAAGGGAGCTGATTAATAAGAATAGTATCCTATTATTTGTTGACATATCAAGCGATTTTAGTAGTTAATAACGAATGTATTACAAATATAACACTCAAGCGTTACAATTTCGTTAAAATATTAGCGAAATGGTTAAAAATAGGTAGAGCGGTAAATAAGGAAGTAATATGAAATTTTTGTTTTGGAATAGGAAATCTTTTTTTACATTTGCATTCCTTTGAAAAAAGGGTTCGGAGAGATGCCTGAGTGGCCGAAAGGAACAGTTTGCTAAACTGTCGTACTGGGAAACCGGTACCGAGGGTTCGAATCCCTCTCTCTCCGCCAAAAGCGATTGACAAACAAAAAGCTATTTTTTTGTTTGTCAGATAAAAAATAATAGTACATTTGCATCCGCTTTACAGTTCTTTAATAATAGTTCGGGGCGTAGCGTAGTTGGTTATCGCGCCTGGTTTGGGACCAGGAGGTCGCAAGTTCGAGTCTTGCCGCCCCGACAACATAAATGGTTAATGGTTATTTGTTATATCTTACTTATAACATTCATCATTAACCTTTTTTTTTCATCAAAAATTGACCCCATAGCTCAGCTGGATAGAGCAACGGTTTTCTAAACCGTAGGCCTTTGGTTCGAATCCAAATGGGGTCACTTGGAAGCCACAATTTGTGGCTTTTTTTGTTTAATCTCACTCACGCTGATTTATCTAAACAACTGATTTTTATCAGCACATTCTATTTTTCATTTTTAGTTTTTGTTAAAAAAAACGCTTAAACATCCCTCAAACAAGAATAAACCAGCCAACTCAAATTAAATCGCCCCCTATCTTCTTGACTTTTTATATGACTTTCGTCAAGTCTGATTTTCATCAGTTCTTTTTTTTGTTTCGACAAATACATTTGTTTCAACAATAAAATTGAACAATTATGGAAGCAAACAACACAAAGTTCAATCACGAATAGATGAAGGCGAATTTGTTGAACCCAAAGACGACATGCCGGATGCCTATAGAAACCATCTGATTCGCCAAATGTCGCAGCATGCACATTCCGAAGTTATTGGCATGCAACCAGAAGGAAATTGGATTAGCAGAGCACCTAGCTTACGTGCCAAACAAATTTTATTAGCTAAAATTCAGGATGAAGGCGGACATGGATTGTACTTATATAGCGCAGCTGAAACCTTGGGCATCACCCGCTCCGAAATGATTAATCAATTGCATTCGGGCAAAGCAAAATATTCCAACATTTTAATTATCCCGCATTAACATGGGCGGATATCGGTGCGATTGGATGGTTAGTAGACGGTGCTGCCATCGTAAATCAAATTTCTTTACAACGTACTTCTTATGGTCCATATAGCAGAGCGATGGTTCGGATTTGCAAAGAAGAAAGTTTTCATCAACGTCAAGGATATGAAATCATGGCCAAGATGATGAAAGGTACAAAAGAACAACAAGCCATGGCACAAGATGCGATGAACAGATGGTGGTGGCCTGCATTAATGATGTTTGGGCCACACGACAGCGATTCGCCTCATTCATCAGATGCTTTCAAATGGAAAATCAAACGAGAAGGGAACGATGAGCTGCGCCAAAAGTTTATTGATAAAACTGTACAACAAGCAGAAGTAATCGGATTAACCATTCCTGATAAAAGAACTAAAATGGAATGAAAAGAAAAACATCTACGATCACGGTGAAATTGACTGGAATGAATTTCAAGGTGATTAATGGAAATGGACCTTGCAACAAACAACGAATGGAACATCATATTAAATATCATGAAGAAGGTGCTTGGGTAAGAGAAGCAGCAGAAGCTTACAAAAAAAGAAAACTTAATATAGAAAATTTAACAACCGCATAATTCTAAAAACCATGGCAACAGATACACAACTTGATCTTTGGGAAGTATTTATCCAACCAAAATCTGGAAACAGATATGCACACGCAGGAAGCATCCATGCATCCGACAAAAAAATGGCCATCCAAAATGCGCGTGACATCTATACACGCAGAGGAGAAGGAACCAGCATTTGGGTGGTGCCTTCCAATTGCATCATTGCATCCAATCCGAATGATGAAGACATGTTATTTGAACCTTCAAATGATAAAGTATACAGACATCAACTTTTTTATGAAATGCCGAAGGCGCTAAAAATATTTAATCATGAAAAACCAGAAGCACTTTACGATTATGCCTTGCGACTAGGCGACAAACTCATTGGTACTTGGGCATCGTTTGGCTGAACTTGTAGCAAAGGCCCCATCTTGGAAGAAGACTTGGCACTTACAAATATGGCATTGGATCATATTGGGAGAGCTCAAGCATTTTAGGATATGCAGCACAGGTTGAAGGAAAAAACAAAACAGCAGATGACTTAGCATACAAACGTGGGGAGCGATCATTCTATAACAATCTGATTATGGAATTACCTGATAAAGATTTTGCTTCAACGATTGCTCGCCAATTAATTGTTTCGGCATTTGAGTTTTTTTTATATACAGAATTGATGAAGAGCAAAGATGAAACTATTGCCGCAATTTCTGCTAAAGCCGTAAAAGAAGTGAGATATCATTTGGCACATTCCAGCGATTGGACCTGCAGATTAGGCGAAGGAACAGAAGTAAGTCATACAAAAATGCAACGTGCCATCAATGATGTTTGGATGTTTACTGATGAATTATTTGAGATGAATGAAGTAGATAAACTACTTATTAAAGAAGGTATTGCTGTTGATTTAGATAGCTTGAAACCTCAATGGTTGAATCACATAAAAGAAGTGATTGAAGAGGCGACATTGGTGCTTCCTGAGTCAGACTATATGCAAACAGGCAGTAGAAAAGGTATTCACACCGAATACCTTGGACATATTCTTTCAGAAATGCAATATTTACAACGCGCATATCCAACAGCACAATGGTAATAGCTGTCTATACAAAAGAAGATATTTTTCGATATTCTTTCCACAATTCCAGACCCGGAAATTCCTGTAGTGAGTATCCAAGAAATGGGAATGTTAAGAGATGTAATTTTATCTGAAGAAGGTTGGGAAGATATTATTACCTGCTTATACCGGTTGTCCAGCTATGGGAATGATTGAAGAGGATATCAAACAGAACCTAAAAGAAAAGGAGTTGCTGATGTAAAAGTAAAATTGGTGTATGCACCGGCATGGACAACTGATTGGATGAGCAATGCAGCGAAAGAAAAAATGCGCAAATATGGAATTGCCCCTCCGGTATCCGTTGCTTGTAATAAATTACATGCCTTCGGAAAAAATGAATTCGTAAAATGTCCACACTGCAATTCAGCACAAACAGAATTAATCAGCATGTTTGGTTCAACAGCTTGCAAAGCATTGTATAAATGTGAAAAATGCAAAGAGCCATTCGAATATTTTAAATGTCACTAAAAAAATAAATTATGCCAGTATATCAATCAATAGGACATGTTCCAAAAAAGCGACATGTTGTTTTTCGTCAAAAAGATGGTAGTTATTTCATGAGGAATTATTTTGGAACTGAAGGGTTTTCAGGGACATCCTCTTTGGTTTACCATTTAAATCCTCCTACAATGGTGAAAGAAATGGGTATCCCTATTCTGTTCGACCGAGATTGCCATTGAAGATAATTTGAGAGCTATGAGTTTTCAAAGTTTTGATGTTGCACCAGAGTGATTACATCAAAAGTAGAAAGATACTTTTTGTAAACGATGATATGGCCATTGGAATTGCTGCTCCCTCCGCTTCGATGACCAGTATTTTTACAAAAATTCAGATTCAGATGAATTGATTTTTGTTGATAAAGGTTCCGGCACATTACATTCGATGTATGGTGTTGTTGATTTTGAATAGGGGATTATTTGGTTATTCAAGAGGAACCGTATATCAAATGAAATTTGACACCCCCGAAAATAAATTATTAGTAATTGAATCCCAGGCCAAGTTAGAACCCAAAACGTTATCGGAATGAATTCGGACAAATGCTGGAACATTCTCCATTTTGTGAACGCGATTTAAAATTACCTCATTCCCTTGAAACCCATGATGAAATGGGAGAATTTTCAGTTCGCATAAAAAAACGCGGATTGATTTATCCGTATGTCTATCAAACACATCCTTTTGATGTTGTTGGGTGGGATGGTTACAGTTATCCATACGCATTTTCAATCTTTAATTTTGAACCAATAACTGGACGCATTCACATGCCTCCTCTATTCACCAAAATTTTGAAGGCCGAGGGTTTGTTATTTGTTCATTTGTGCCCCGTTTATATGATTACCATCCGGATGCCATTCCTGCACCTTACCATCATAGCAACATTGATTCGGATGAATTGCTATATTATGTTGATGGTGATTTTATGAGTCGCAACAACATTGGTAAAGGGCAAATCACCTTGCACCCCGCAGGGATTCCTCATGGCCCACAAAACTATGATTATAGTGGAGAAAAAGTATTTGAAAAAGCTCAAGACTTTTTACCAATTAACGGAACCGATTATGTTGAACTATATGTAGGTAATGCAAAACAAGCAGCACACTACTATAAAACAGCATTTGGTTTCCAATCTTTAGCGTATAGTGGATTAGAAACAGGAGACAAAGAAAAACATCCTGTTTTCGTTCAAGATAAAATTCGTTTGTTCTCACTACTCCATTCAACCCGGACAGTGATATTTCTCACCACATTCGTAAACATGGTGATGGTGTAAAATTTATCGCATTATGGGTGGATGATGCGCGCAAAGCATTCAATGAAACTGTAAGTCGTGGTGCCAAACCATACATGGAACCAACCGTTTTCAAGATGCTTCCGGAGAAATCGTAAAATCCGGTATTCATACTTATGGTGATACGATTCATTGTTTATAGAAAGAAAAAATTACAAAGGAGCATTTATGCCAGGCTATGTAAAATGGGAATCGGAATACAATCCCGGAACCTGCGGATTAAAATATATCGATCACATGGTCGGAAATGTGGAATTAGGCGAGATGAATAATGTTGCAAAATTTTATGAAGAGTATTTACTATTTCAGAAATGCGAAAACGTGGAGTTGAATTCCTACATGTTCCCGGCAGTTACTACGATACAGTAAAAGACAGGGTTGGAATTATTGAGGAAGATATGGCTACTCTTAAAGGGTTAGGAATTATGGTTGATAGAGACGAAGAAGGATATCTACTACAAATATTTACAAAACCTGTTGAGGATCGCCCTACGCTATTTTTTGAAATTATTCAACGTAAAGGAGCAAAATCGTTTGGAAAGGGAAATTTTAAGGCTTTATTTGATCAATTGAAACAGAACAAGAGCGCAGAGGCACATTATAATTAGAATACATCTTGATTCCAAGCGATATCATGCCAAAACATGATATTCGTCATAATGATATGAATCAGAAATAGGAACTTTGTTCTAAATCAAATAAAACAAAAATTATGGAAACGAAAGGATTATATCAATTGCACGAAGAGCACAAACAATGGTTAAACAACTTGAATTTTTTACAATGATGAGTTAAAAATCATGCAAAACAGAATAGCTGAAATTGCGCAAAAAAACTCGTCAAAAGTTTTGGCCAGTGTTGAACATTTTGCAAAATCAATTTATCATTCAAAAGAACAAATTGATGTTATTTCTCGTCAAAATTAAATTGCATGAACAAGCCTTAGAAAAAAAGTAAATAAAATGGAGTTGGTGTAGACCACAGAAAATTTCCAGTTCATGCCGGAGAAGTAGATAAAATTCAATCTTTTGATAAAATCTTTAATGAATTGAGAAAAGAGTTAAATACATTCTTATCTAAACATATGTAAAATTCTACTATCAAGCAGCTTTAAGCTGCTTGATAGTATTTACACCCAGAGTGATTAGAGCAATCACTTTAAAAGCATCGAATAAAATATACCAACTATGTAGAGATTCTTTTTCGGGAATCCCTCCTGCGATTATGATCAACGCCCGTTGATCCAAAACAGGCAATAACCAAACACTTTCAAGCACTAAGAGAGCAGAAACAAAAGCAAAAAGAAGCTTATTAAGCATTGTTAATTGGGATCGAATAACCAAAACTAACAAAAGTGTTCCAAAAATAATTTCCACTTTATTAAATGCTTGAAAAACGTGTCTCCCAACATCCAACGCAACAGGGAGGGTTAGACTTGGGGCTGTAAATTTAACAGGTGCCTCAAAAAGAAATAGCCAGTAACATACCAGACCAAATAAAACATAAAATAACAATATATACATTGCGATTTTTTTTCATACCACACTGCTAAACAATTGCGACTGCGGTTTATTATCAAGTAATCGAGCATCAAAAGCCATACATACATTCCGAATATAAGCACGGGCATTTCTTCGAATTTTCAGCTCTTGCTCCCCAATTTCTACCAACTTATCTCTTTCCATTTCAGCTAATAACTCAATTGCTCGGTAAATGGATTCACTTTGAGATGCTTCATCCTTCCAATCTGTCTTAAACTTACACATCAAATTCAAAATGTGTTGGCGAAGAATTAAATCTTCAGTCGTTAAAAAATGCCCTTTAACAATTGGAAGAACACCACTATTTACTTTATCATAGTAATCTTCCACTTTCTTTTCGTTCTGTCCATAAGCATACCATGTATCACTAATAGAAGAAACACCAAGTCCAATCATTAATTTAGTAAATGTATGTGTATAGCCCATGAAATTCCGATGAAGCTTTTCATTTTCTGCAGCTTTATAAAGTGTATCGCTTTTAAAGAAAAATGATCCATACCAATTTCGACATATCCATTTTCGGCAAATTTTCTTTGCCAATCTCATAAAGAGCTCGTTTTTCTTCATCAACAGGTAAATCAAACTCTGTAAACTTTCTTTGTCCAGGTTTTATCCAAGGAACATGCGCATAACTATAGAAAGCAATGCGATCCGGTTTCAACAAATTCACCTTATTAATTGTATCGATTACACTTTTCCGGGTCTGAAGGGGTAACCCGTAAATCAAATCAAAATTAATAGACGTATAACCAATATTACGTGCTTGATTCACTACTTTTTCCACGCTTTCGAAACTTTGAATACGATTAACAATTTCTTGTACTTTGGGGTCAAAATCTTGAATACCCAAACTCAAGCGTTTAAATCCTAAGTCGTATAAAACCTTTAAATGTTCAAAAGTGGTATTGTTCGGATGGGCTTCAAAACTAAATTCGGCATCTTCACAAACGATTGCCTCTGCTAAAATTCCATCGATTAAATTTTTTAAATTTTTAGGCGAGAAGAAAGTTGGAGTACCACCTCCCAAATGAATTTCCTTAATCCTTGGCACTTCTTTAAAAATGGTCAAATACAACTTCCATTCTTTAATTACTGCTTGCAAATATATCGGTTCAACAGTGTGATTTACTGTTATTCGCGTATTACAGCCACAATAAGTATAAACTCTCGCAAAAAGGGAGATGAATATATATGGAAATACCATCAGAAGCATTCGTTTGATCGAATGTGAATTTCACCGACTCTTCCCAACGCTTTAAACTTGGAACTTCCGTATCCCAATAAGGAACGGTTGGATAACTCGTGTAACGAGGACCGGCAACATTATATTTTTTAATCAGATTCATCTTATTTATTATCTTCAGCAAACCACTCAGCAAAGATGTTGGTGTTTCTTGAATTTTAAGTGGTGCAATTCAACATTCTTATGTAACTGGCTTTTATACGATTTGCAATATCTATCAACATATTTTCACAAGTCGGTTGATACTTTACTAGGACTAATTTACTAAAAAGAAGATTTTCTTCAGCCATTTTTTTATGTTCTGTAGTTGCATTTAAAATGGTGGAATGATCCAGCTCATCTACAATTGGTTTGACAATGGATTTTAAATCGGTAAAATCCATTACCATTCCATGTTTCGGATGATTACGATCTGAAATTGGGGTTCCTAAAACTGTAACTGCTAACTTATAAGAATGTCCGTGCACATTTTTGCATGGACCATCATAGCCAAACAAAGCATGCGCCATTTCAAAACTAAACTCCTTCGTAATTCGGAACAATATTCATACAACTAATAGGTTTCAACCAACTCCGGGCGAAGATTTTTCACAAGATTAATTCCACCGGAAACATTAATCACATTTTTAAATCCATTTCGTTTTAAAATAGAAGCAGCAATCATCGAACGATATCCACCAGCACAATAAACAACAATGGTTTTATTTTTATCCAATTCGTTCAGTTTGGAATTCAATTCGTGCAATGAAATATGATACGCTCCTTTTATTTTATCCTTTTCAACTTCAGATGATCTTCTTACATCCAGCAATGTGTTTGTTAAACTTAGAAGTTCTAAATCCAACTCTGAAGGAGCAACAACCTGAATTGTGTCCAATGAACTTTTCCATTTAGCTACTTCACAATCTAAATATCCTACAACATTTTCAAAACCTATTCTGGCTAATCGTGTAATCGCTTCCTTTTCTTTTCCTTTATCTGCAACAATTAATAATGGCTGATCAATATTGATTAAGGTACCTACCCAAATTGCGAACTGTCCATCCAAATCAACATTTACAGCCCCCGGAATAAATCCCGAAGCGAATGCTGACGACACCCGCGTATCTAATACCATCGCCCCTTTCGAAATTTCAGAATCAGCAGCCTCCACAGAAAGTCTCTTTAAGCTTTTAGAATAAACAGTCTCCAAATTTGTATGTCCGTTGATATTAATCTGAGCATCTTTGAAAAAGTATGCAGGTACAGGAGGCTGATCGTCTGTAACAATTTTTATAAATGCTTCCATACTCATTTCTTTCAGCGCATAATTGAATTTTTTCTGTTCACCAATAGTAGAGCTGGATTCCTTGCCTAAATTTTTTCCACAAGCCGAACCGGCACCATGTCCCGGATAAACAATTACTGAATCGGGCAAGGTTTTAATTTTTGTATTCAAGGATTCATACAGTTTTGCGCCAAGAATCTCTTTACTTAAATTTCCGCTCATCAAATCCGGGCGACCTACATCACCAATAAACAAGGTATCTCCACTGAATAGAGCTGTTGGTTCATTGTTTTTATCAATCACTAAAAAGCAAGTAGATTCAATTGTATGTCCGGGCGTATGTAAAATTTTAATTTTAATGTCTCCTAATGTTATGAATTCGTTGTCTTCAGCAATAAATGCTCTGTATTTTGGCATTGCATGAGGACCAAATACCACAATTGCATCCGTTTTAGCTGCTAAGTCCAAATGACCGGAAACAAAATCAGCATGAAAATGTGTATTCAATACATATTTTATTTGTGTATTTCTTTTCTTAGCAAGTTCAAGATACGCATCTATATCACGCATCGGGTCAACAATAGCAGCAGCACCTTCCGACTCTATATAGTAAGAAGCTTGTGCCAAACATCCGGTATAAATTTGTTCTATATACATAGTTTTTGATTTAAGTTTAATTCTGATTGAAGATCATTTACAAAAGCATCTAAAGTGCCTTGCTTCACATGTGGCATAATGACAATTTTATACCATTGAGGAGTGTGCTCATACGTATCCGCTACTAAATGATATTTTTTTGCAAGCGCATTTGAAATATAATTACTTCGAATGGCAATGATATTCAAATATGGATTTCTAAAAAAGGTAATATTCATATCTGATAATTTTGAACACAATCGAGAGGTTTTGTCAGTTAACTGCTCCATCTTCATTTTCCATCCATCCGAACCATATGTTCTTAAAATCATCCAAACCGATACAGCATTTGCACCAGATCGGCTCCCTGATAATGTATAATCTTTTCCTGGAACATATTGCGCTTCGTCCGTGCAGACATAGTCCATATAGCCTTTACGAATTAAAAATATTCCGGTACCATAAGGTGATTGCAACATTTTATGTCCATCAATAGTAATAGAGGTTACATTTGGATTTTGAAAATTAAAATCATTCTCAGGATTTGTAAAAGGATAGACAAAACCGCCAAAAGCTGCATCTATGTGCAGTTTAAAAGTTAAATTTAGATCGTTAAAATAATCCGAAACAGCACTAATATCATCAACAGAACCAAACATAGTGGTAGATAAATTCATAACGATTATAAAGTACTTGACACCATTCATTCGTGCTGCTTCTATTTTCTCATGCAAATCCGACATCTTTATCATTCTTGTAGATTCATCTACCTTCAGAACGATAGAGTTCAAATGCAAGAGATTGGCTGCTTTGGCCATTGAATAATGACTGTCTTCAGAATAAACGACAGCAATATCATCAATAAAAGCATGTTTTTCTTTAATAAAATAATTTCTATAAATCCAAATTGCTTGAATATTCGCTTCCGTCCCTCCTGAGGCCACATAGCCGTCTTGCTCATTAAAATCTCCTTTAAAAATCTGCTCGGCACATAAACGAATCAAATCCACCTCAATTTTTTGCGTTCCTTTAAATACATCTTCATGTTCTTGCTCTGTTAAGGTATGACAACCAATATGATTTGGATTCGCAATAAGTGTAGATAAGAAAGGAGCATCTTTTAAAAAAGGGGCATCATCATAAAATGTTTCTCTATCAAGGTAAGTACCTGGTAAGCCTAAAATTTCCGTAGAGTCGTAAGCAGAATTATCTTTTAATGCATTAAAGACAATGCGCTTCATTTCATCATGGGTATATTTATTCCAGTACATTTTACTTATGACAACATTTTGAGCATTTAGGTGCAGTTGATGACATTTCGGGACTCACATAAGGAATACCTAAATTCAATCCTCGTAAAATTAATAGCAAAGCCATTGCGACAACGAATACCGGCACGGCCTTATTTATTTTATTTCTAAAATTCAAACTGATGCTGCTACTAGCCAAAGCGAGACCAAGCATTGCAGGCAATGTTCCCAATCCAAACACAAACATAAAAGCAAATCCTTGCAAACTGTTTCCTGTTGCAATCGCTCCTGCTATTCCTAAATAAACCAAACCACATGGTAACAAGCCATTAAATGTACCAATTAGAAAAAGGGAAGAATAACTGCTTTTCTTAAACAGTAAACCAATTCGATGTTTTAATTTCCCTATGAAAGAATAGATAAAGGATGTAACTTTAAAACGGTTAGTAAATGAGCTTGGCAAGAGTACCATAATTAAAATTGCAACGCCAAGGGTGATTGATAACGTTTGCTGATATCCGGCAATCACAAAACTTTGTCCAAGCAAACCAAACAAACCACCAAGAAGCGCGTAGACAAATGCCCTTCCTAAATTGTAAACGATTGCACCCAATACTTTAGTCACCCAATTCGTTCTATCTAGTGGCAATGCCAAAGCAATAGGTCCGCACATTCCAACACAATGGAAGCTACCTAAAAAACCTAACGTTAAAGCGGGCCACAATGCATACATGGTACTAAGGAATTACAATTGTTTCTTCAACGAAATATGGAATTTCATTTACTTTCCAGGAAATCTGCATTTTATACATACCTTTTGAAAGCAATTTTAAGTCTACTGTTTGCTCACCAGCTTGATTCAAAACCAATGCTGTTTTATAATCTTTTGAAGCATCAGAAGGTCTAAAAAACAAAACATCACCATTCAATGTACTTCCTTTAAATTGAGTGGGAAACTGAATTACAAATGCATTATCCGTAATTATATGACTCACCCTTTCAGAGAGAGCATTTGCATTGTTCATTTCATCAATTTTATTCTGAAATACAAGTTCACGGTCATAATAATCAGGACTCACTAACTCGATCTTTTGTCGCATACTCATCGTAATCATCACTGCAACCAGTGCAACAAAACCAATGTATAGCATTGCAATTCTTTTTCCCCAGCTTAAGTTTAACATGACTTATAAATTTAGTTATGATTTGACTTTGTAATCGGCCCTAAAAAATTCGTTTTCACCGTTTCAATAATTTTTCCGCCCGAATACACATTGATTTTCAACTCCGTTTTTCTGGAGGTAATTAATTTCTTGTCCATGATCACAAAGAATTCACTACTTGCAGCATTTTCCTTCTCCACATTAATAATTTCATTCCCAATCATCTTAATTTCTCCGGCATCTGCTTCTACTTTAAGAGTTACAGGAAGCAATTCATGTGTTTTATTAATCAACTTAATATTATACAAATTACTTATCTTGTCATTCGGTTGTTCTTGATATAGCATTCCAGGTGTTCTCAAGATGGTTGTTTCTACATCCGAACGACTAAGAAGTAAGGACACTAACACACCTAACAAAAGAACCAATACAAATGAATACGCAATCGTACGAGAAGTAATTTTTAATTTTTCATTGTTGGCAATACCATTTTCGGAATCGAAACGAATTAATCCTTCTTCCAATCCAACACCTTTCATCATGTGATTACAAACATCAATACAGGCAGTGCAGTTCACGCATTCCAATTGTGTACCATTTCTAATATCAATTCCGGTAGGACAAACCTTTACACATTGATAGCAATCAATACAATCGCCAGCTGTTCTTTCTTCATTCTTTTTATATTTTGCACGTTTTTCACCTCTTACATAATCATAGGCAACAATTATAGAATTTTTATCTAAAAGTACACCTTGCAAACGGCCATAAGGACAAACAACAATACATACTTGTTCTCTGAACCATAAGTAAACAAAAAAGAAAACACCGGTAAAAATCAATAAGGAAACAAATGTACCAACATTGGCAGCTAAGCCTTGTTTGTATAAACCTAAAACATCATCCGATCCAATAATGTAGGCTAAAAAAGTATTCGCAATGATAAAAGAAACCAAGAAGAAACTGGATACTTTCAGCGATTTCTTTATGATTTTTTCTGCATTCCAAGGTTGACTGTTTAAGCGTTTTTGATATTGAGCATCACCTTCAATCCAATATTCCAATTTACGAAAAACCATTTCCATAAAAATTGTTTGTGGACAAGCCCAACCACAAAAAACACGACCAAATACAACAGTAAATAATACAATGAATACTATAAAAGTAAGCATTGCAATCACAAACAAAAACAAATCCTGTGGCCAAAAAATAGCACCGAATAAAATAAATTTCCGTTCAGGGATGTTAATTAAGAATAACGGCTCTCCACCAACTTTAATAAATGGGAGATAAAAAAAGACAAGTAAATAAATGGTACTTAAAAGTGTTCTTTTATTAGAAAGAGGTCCTTGAGGTTTTTGGGCATAAATCCACGACCTCTTCCCCTCTTCATTTATTGTTGAAATAGAATCCCTAAAAGACTCACTCGAATTCTCATCCTTGTCATTCATAATGCTATTTTGTTACAGCCTTTGTGCTATCGATGCTCGGAAGGAGTATTACAGTACTATCCGCAACAAGTGAATCAGAAACAACACCACCTTCTACATACAATTCGCCTTGTTTTTCTTTTTGATTTGGAGGATTTGTACCAACCAATGTTTTTATATAACTCGCCAATTCACTCATCTTAGCTGGCGATAAATCTGCCTGCCATGATTTCATTCCTTTATCAGGCCAACCGTATTTGATAGAAACGAATACATCTTTGACACTACCACCATGTAACCAATACGCGTCTGTAAAATTGGGTCCTACACCGCCTTCACCCAATTGACCATGACAAGCAGCACAATTTATTTTATACAATTTTCCGGCTTCCTCCAATTCATGTTTATCAGTAATCAACTTAACATTGTTTTCAGTAACGTTGTCAGACATCAATTTCTGATACGCTTCTTTAGATTCATTAGCCACGGTAACAGATTTATTGTATTCTGCTAATTGTAAATCACCGGTAGAAGTAACATGGTAATGCACTAAATAGACAAATGCAAAAACAATAGTTGCATAAAAACCATATTTCCACCATGGTGGAAGATCGTTATCAAGTTCTTTAATACCATCATAATCGTGATCCATTAAGATATCTTGTTCTTTTTCAAGAGACACAGAAGCGTTAAACTTCTCTAACAAGGAAACTTCCGGCACCGCTATTTTTTCTGCAACAGATGCACTTGCAACCTCCTCTTGTTTAACGAATATTCGAATTGCATTAATTAAAACAAGAAAAACAACTAATTCAAATACGATAATACACGACATAAAATAAAACACTGTGCGACTCAAACCACCATACGCTGCATCCGCCAAAGGTGCATGAAAAACATCCTGGGCTTGAGACGTATTGCTCACCAAAAAAAAAGTTAAAATTGCTACTGATACAATTGTAGTTGTACTCTTTTTTTCTTTCTCTCTTTTCATCGAAGCAGCAGCAACATTTCGAAGAACATCAGTTAGAACGACAATTATAACTAACAGAAGAACTACGATAAACAACATTGCCAAGAACAATGAATTCGAAAACAACGATATTGTATTGTAGTTATATTCTTTCACATTCGAGTGTGCAAATACACCCATAGTAAAAAGTAGCATCACTCCTGTAAGTATGTATTTTACAATCGACTTACTGTTTCCTGAAGTATTATTGAAAATGATATTTTTCATAAATAAAATTTATTGGTGATTTGACTCATTTGATTCATTCAATGGAATATTTTTCATTTCCACAATTCTGTTTTTGTCCACTTTTATTACCCAAATAGTAAGTACTACAAAAAATGTAAAGAAAAGTGTTAACGATATCAATGGGAATATTTCAATTCCGGCAATTGATTCTAAATAGTTTATAAATTTCATCCTATTTTATTTAGTTGTTGATTTAGCATTTTCCGCTTTAATATCTTTACCTAAGCGTTGTAAGTAGGCAATCATTGCAATGATTTCTCTATCATTTAACGATTCAATTTTATCCTTTTTAAGACTTGCAGTAATTTGATCTGCTTGTTTAATTAAGTCCGCATTCGCAATCTTATCATACCCCTTCGGATAAGGGACACCCAGCTTCATCATCGCTCTAATCTTTGCAGGTGTAGAAGCGGTATCGATTGCATCATCCAACATAAAAGCATACGTTGGCATGATAGAACCCGGTGACATCGTGGTAGGATCCAGCATATGATTATAATGCCATGAATCAGGATACTTATTATTCAATCGCGCCAAATCCGGACCGGTACGTTTTGAACCCCATTGGAATGGATGATCATATACAAATTCGCCTGCTTTAGAGTATTCACCGTAACGTTCTGTTTCAAAACGCAAAGGACGAACCATTTGTGAGTGACAGGTATAACAACCTTCTCTAACATATATGTCTCTACCTTGTAATTCCAAAGGTGTATATGGTTTCACGCTCGCAATAGTTGGAATATTTGATTTTACTAAAAACGTAGGCACCATTTCCATAATACCACCAATTAACACAACCACTAGACTCACAATCATTAATGTGATTGGTCTACGTTCAATCCAACGGTGCCAGTGTTCTCCAGTATGTGCTCCTTCATTTTTAACCAATGCTGGTGCTTCAGCATCTTCATTCGCAAGGAATGAACCTATTTTCACTGTTTTGAAAATATTATATGCCATTATAATAAAACCAATCAAATACATCGTTCCACCTAATGAACGCATCATGTACATCGAGCGAAGTTGAGTTACAGTTTCAAGGAAATTCGTGTACTTCAAAAATCCTTCAGGAGTAAATTCTTGCCACATCAAATATTGTGTGAACCCCGCCCAATATAATGGTACCGCATAAAACAAGATACCTAATGAACCTAACCAGAAATGCCAGTTTGCTAATTTTGTAGAGTATAGATTGGTTCTGAATATTTTCGGAATTAACCAATATAAAATACCGAATGTTAAGAATCCATTCCAACCTAGAGCACCAACGTGAACGTGTGCAACAATCCAATCTGTAAAATGCGCTACCGCATTTACTTTCTTCAACGAAAGCATTGGACCTTCAAAAGTTGCCATACCATATGCTGTTACGGCAACCACCATAAATTTCAAAACCACACTCTCACGAACTTTATCCCATGCACCTCTTAAGGTCAACAAACCATTGATCATTCCACCCCAAGATGGAGCAATCAACATAATGGAAAATACAACACCTAACGATTGTGCCCAATCAGGTAAAGCAGTATACAATAAGTGGTGAGGACCAGCCCAGATGTATAAGAAAATCAAGGCCCAAAAGTGAATGATAGATAATCGGTAAGAATAAACTGGACGTTCAGCTGCTTTAGGAATAAAATAATACATTAAACCTAAGTAAGGAGTAGTTAAGAAAAACGCAACCGCATTGTGACCATACCACCACTGCACCAAGGCATCTTGAACACCCGCATACCATGAATAACTTTTAAACATGGAAACCGGTAATTCAAATGAATTTACAATGTGTAAAACCGCTACCGTAACAAATGTTGCGATATAAAACCAAATACCAACATATAAATGACGCTCTCTTCTTTTGATGATTGTTCCGAACATATTCCATCCAAAAACTACCCAAACTAATGTGATAGCGATGTCGATTGGCCATTCCAACTCTGCATATTCTTTACCTGTTGTAATACCAAATGGAAGAGTTAGTGCCGCAGCAACAATGATTAATTGCCACGCCCAAAAGTGAATTTTACTCAACGTATCACTAAACATTCGGGCTTTACATAACCGCTGTAATGAGTAATAAACGCCCATAAAAATACCATTACCGACAAATGCAAAAATAACCGCATTCGTATGTAATGGTCTTAATCGTCCGAACGATGTTTGTGGAAGAATATTCAATGTGGGATAAATCATTTGGAGTGATACCCACAAACCGACCAACATTCCCACCAAACCCCATATTATTGTTGCAAAAGCAAAATGTTTTACAATCTTATTGTCGTACGAAAATTTTTCTACATTCATAATCTATTGATTTTTTATTGATTTTTTTTCTTTTGTTGGAATTTCATTATCGAATAACATTCTTACGGAAGGCGTATAATCATCATCATATTGTCCGCTTCTCACGCTCCAAATAAACGCTACTAAAAAAAGCAGAGCAACGATGATACTTATACAGATTAAAACAAATAGCGCACTCATAGAATTAGTATTTTATGCGACAAATCTATTTACTTGCTGGGAATAGAATTATGAGTCCCGTCACAGCCAAATATGATAATTGTCATAATTTCAAATAGTGTTGATTTTCAACTATTTAGTTATCAATAATACATCAAAGTCCTTTTTTATATGCTAAAAAACTTGTTGACAATGTCGTCAGCAAAACAATTGAAATAGAACTCGCGGGCATTAATATTGCAGCAATCACGGGTGATAAATCACCCTGAACAGCAAATGAAATACCGACAATATTGTATAAAATCGACATGATAAAACTGATCAGAATAACATTTTTACCGCTCTTCGAAAAATCAAGCAACCCTTTCAATTTACGGAAAGAATCTCCGTGCAATATAGCATCACAGGATGGCGAAAAATTGTTAATGTCATCCGAAACTGAAATCCCGATATCACTCTGCAACAATGCTCCGGCATCATTTAATCCATCGCCCAACATGATTACTTTTTTCCCTGCATCTTGCAAGGACCGGATATAAGCAAGTTTATCTTCCGGACTTTGATTAAAATGTAAGTGTTTCGGATTACGAATGATTTTTTGTAATGCAGTTCTTTCCGAATCGTTATCACCAGAAATCAGATGTATTTCATAGGTCTTATCCAATTCATGTATCAATTCTAAAATACCTTCACGATACGAACTATTGATTGTAAAATAACCTAATACAATTCCATCAACAGATAAAAAAACATTGCTTGTTGTAGAGGCAACCGTATTTCTTTTACCAGTTACAAAATATTCAGAACCAAAAACTATATACTTCCCTCCCACTTCAGCTTGAATTCCTTGGCCTTGTATTTCTTTAAAATCGTTGATTGTTAATTTTACAGTATCGGCAAAAAGCTCATAAATTTTTCTGCTTAAAGGATGTAACGAATTCGATGTGACTGTAGCAACGATGGATTGCTGCTCCGCTGACAATTGCTTGCCGACAAATTTCACGGATGAACCATGCGTAATAGTACCGGTTTTATCAAAAACTATTGTGTCAATTTTTGCAAGTTTTTCAGCCACCAAAGCATTCTTAACGTAGAACTTACTTTTCCCAAATGCTCTCAATAGATTACCATTGGTGAACGTTGCTGATAGCAATAATGCACATGGGCAAGCAACAATTAAAACAGCAGTAAGCGCATTTAGCCCTCTGTTGACATCCGTTAAGGACCAATATAAAAATCCAGAAAGTGCTATCGTAAAAAGCACGATTGTAAAGTACTTACTCGTTACATGAATAAAGGATTGTGATTCTTTCGTACTGGTTGTTTCTTTATTCCACAAACCAGTTAAATAACTTTGAGAAACTTCTTTCTCCACTTCCAATTCAACTGCCGCTTGTAATTGGCGACCTCCTGCATAAATCAAGTCCCCTTTTACTTTTTTTATCGGACGGGATTCACCGGTTACAAAACTATAATCGATGTACGTTGTATCACTTTTTAATATGGAATCAGCGGGGATAATCTCATTATTCCGAACCAAAATTCGATTTCCTTTTTTTAACTGAGAAACGGGAATGCTTTTTTCCTTTCCGGATAGTATTAAAGATACAGATATCGGAAAGTAAGATTTATAATCCCGATCAAATGATAAATTATCGTAGGTAAGATTTTGAAAGTAGCGACCAACCAACATAACAAACACTATTCCGGTCATTGAATCCAAATATCCCGCACCCGTTCCACTAGCAATCTCATAGATGCTTCTTGCAAAGGTGACTACTATTGCAAATGCAATTGGAAGGTCAATGTTTAAGAACTTTTGTTGAATTCCTTTCCAAGCAGAAATAAAAAATTCGGAAGCTGCATAAAAAAATACAGGAAGAGAAAGCACCAAATTTACAATTCCAAAAAACTGTTTTAAGTTGTTTTGATCATAGAAATTTCCAAGTGAAAAATACTCAGGAAAGCTTAACATCATTATGTTTCCGAAACAGAAACCGGCAATCCCAATTTTTATTATTTCAGTTTTATTAACTCTTTTTTCTTTCTTTTTCTCTAAATCGTTTAAACTAATTAACGGTTCATAACCAATGTTTGCTAATAAATCAACAATAGCAGACAATAGCACTTCTTTATTATTGAATGAAATAGCAACTTCTTTTTTCAGGAAATTTACAGTAGAACTATGGATTCCCGGATTGATTCGTTGGAGATTTTCCAACAACCAAATGCAAGAACTGCAGTGCATTTTAGGGACATAAAAAATCACGCGCGACTCATCCCCTTCTGTGAAATGAATCAACTTTTGATTAACCTCTTTGTCATCTAAATATAAGAAACGCTCGGCAGGAACAGCATTTTTAAGGTGAATGCCAGGATTTGCATTTAGAGAATAATACGTGCAAAGATTGTTTTCATTTAAAAGCTCATACACCAATTTGCAACCGTCACAACAAAACTCTTTTTCATCAAATACAATTGGAGTATCGGCACAATCCTCACCACAATGGTAGCAGTGAACATGTTGACCGACTTCTTTTATATTGTAATGCAATTGCATAAAGTAGGACTACTTTTTTGTAACAAATTGCTCTTTTGAATTTGTACTGATTCCGATAATTGAGTAAATCGGACAAACCCCAATTTGTGAAGTGATAATTGGAATTATTCCTAAAATCCCCCAAACGCTATTATTTGTAGCTCCGAAAAGGATAATGGCTACACCAATGAAAATTCGTACTGCTTTGTCTATTTTTCCAATGTTCTTTTTCATATTCAAATTAATTAATGTGAGTTCATATTTACATTACAAAAGTGCAGGTTAATCTGTAAGATGAAAATGATGATTTTCAATCCAAAAACTGACTTTTATCATATTTGAAATGGATTTGAATTAACAAGATGAGGCTTTGAAAACAGAGAAATTAGTACCTTAGCAATATCAACCTTTTTGCTTTTTTATATGACACATAAAATACATCACTACGAAAACATACATATCCCGCTATGGCTATTGAAAGATACTTGCTGGATGATGGAGTGGAGAATTATGGGAATAATAATGATTATACCAACACTTACGGTATCCTTAATCATTGCTTATTCTGCTTGGAAAGAAAAGGACGATGAATTTTGGATTAAAACTGCCATTAGTTTTTGGATTTCAGCCAACTCCTATTGGATGGTATGCGAGTTTGTAAAACACGAAGAATTGAAATATTTTGCAGCTATTCCATTTATAGCAGGAATGATTTGTGTAAGTTATTTTTACACCAAGAGGTTATTGCTAAATAAAAAAAACAAGGAGATACTTTAGAGAATAGACCGGATTGTTTCTATCTGTAACTCGAAATTACAATTGCAACAATAAATAAATTGGGATAGACCACTCTTAAAAGTGCAATTCTTTTTTCAGAGCAATCATTTTTAATGCCGTTACTGCTGCTTCATCGCCTTTATTGCCATGCTTACCTCCAGCTCTATCTTCGGCTTGCTGAATCGTATTTGGAGTGAGAACACCAAAAATAACCGGCTTATTGTATTTCAAACTCACAGTGGTTACACCATGTGCAACTGCATCGCAGATAAAATCAAAATGACGGGTTTCCCCTTGAATAACACAACCTAAAGTAATCACGGCATCAATAGTTTTATCCTCACATAAAAATTGCGCTCCCATGGTTAGTTCCAAACTACCTGGAACATATTTCAAAACAATATCTTTTTCGGCAACTCCATTCTTCAGCAATGTATTCATCGCCCCATCACGTAAAGCTCCGGTAATGGCAATATTCCATTCAGCCACCACGATACCGATACGCATCCCTTTGCCGGATGGAATTTCACTTCCTTCGAAATTTGATAAGTTTTTATTTGCTGATGACATCGCTTCGCTAAAAGTTAAATGTTGTATTATTCTGTTATAAAAAAAGGTGATTCTTTTACAAAAATCACCTTTAAACTCCTTTAAATTTACTTTTATAAATTGCCTAACACTTTTGCACGAGCAATGAATTTATCCATTTCTCTTCCTTCAGTAGTTTCAGCATATTCGTTTTTAATGCGTTCGTAAATTTTAACTGCATCTCCATAATTTTGTTTTTCCTCGTATGCCAAACCTGCTTTTTTCAAACAGATAGGAGAATCAAACAAGTTATTGTTTTGCTCTGCAGCCTTTAAATAAAATGTAATGGCTTCATCCACTCTTCCTAATTCCATATGCGCATCACCAATTCCAGCAGTAGCTAATGGTGCAACAATTTGATCTTTTCCATCAAATTCTTCTAAATGAGCAATTGCTTCTTCGTATTGTCCTTTTTTAAGGTAACACATTCCTAAATAATACTCTGCTAAATTTCCAGAAGGCGTAACTCCATAATTTTCAACAATTTCTATAAAACCAATAGAACCATTTTTGTCTCCATTCATCGCTAAATCAATAGAGTCTTTTCCAAAATAATCTTCAGCAACAAACATTTCTGCTCTTGCTTTGGTTTCTTCACCTGCTACATACCAGAATTTATATGCAAAATATCCACCCACCAAGGCAACTATTGCTACAAATATAATCCCCAAACTTTTCTTGTTTTGTTCAATATAAAGTTCAGTTTTACTAAATGCTTGTTCTACGTCAACGATTGGTTCGTCATTAATTTGTTTTGCCATAATCTTATTAAATCTTGTTAATGGACTGCAAAAATAAGTTTTTTTTGCAATATCTATAATTAATTCTGAACAATCTGAATTTTGGGCTGTTTTTTGGTTATTTTTACCATTCAGTTCGTTTTCCTGCTTGCTTTTGCTAAAAAGGACTGTAGTGGATAAAACCGGACTATTTTAGGATTAAAATCGCATGTTTTTAAAGAAGTTATCTGTCTTAAATTTTAAAAATTACCCCGAAGCCGAATTGAGCTTCAGCAAGCAGGTAAACTGCCTAACAGGCAATAATGGCGAGGGAAAGACCAATATTTTAGATGCCATTCACTATTTATCCTTCTGTAAGAGCTTTTTTAACCCCATTGATAGCCAAAATATCCTCCATAATGCCTCTTTTTTTATGGTTCAAGGGATTTTTGAGATGCCGGAACAAGACGATGAGATTTATTGCGGATTAAAACGCAACCAGAAAAAACAGTTCAAACGCAACAAAAAGGAATATTCCCGCCTAGCAGACCATATTGGCCTCTACCCGCTTGTGATGATTTCCCCTGCCGACTCAGAACTTATTACCGAAGGTAGCGAAAGTAGAAGAAGATTCATCGATAGTGTTATCGCTCAATTCGATAGAGATTACCTCGAACGTTTAATCAGCTATAACAAAGTCCTCTCTCACAGAAATGCATTGTTGAAGCAATTTGGCGATAGTCGGCAATTTGATAAAACCTCTTTGGAAATTTGGGATATGCAACTGATTGAACACGGGAAAAGTGTACATGCAAGTCGACAAAATTTCATCAAAAACTTTGTATCCACCTTTCAAACCTATTATGAACTTATTTCTGGAGGAAAAGAAAAGGTGAACATTCAATACATCTCCCATTTGAATGAAAACTCATTTGAAGAGGTATTGGAAAAAGCATTGAACCGCGACCGTGCAATTGAATATACTTCTGTTGGTATTCACAAAGATGATTTGGAATTTACCATCAATGATTACCCCATTAAAAAATTTGCATCACAAGGACAACAGAAATCATTTTTAATTGCACTTAAATTGGCACAGTTCGATTTTATCAAAAAAATAAAAAACATTACGCCTATTTTATTGCTTGATGATATCTATGATAAACTGGATGATTTACGTGTAAAACAACTGATGGAAATTGTCAGCAGCGATAAATTCGGACAATTATTCATTACCGACACCCACCCTACCCGATTGGCAGATTTGTTTCAATCCGGTGATGTAGATATAAAAGTGTTTAATATTGTCAATGGAAATGTTTCGGTGACAGAAACAATTAACCAACAACAAATAACTAAGTGAGCAAACACAACGAACATAGTTTAAAAGAAGTGATTGATCACTTACTCAAAGCCTATAAGCTGGACGACAAACTAGCCGAACGCAAACTGATTGCTTCCTGGGAAAGTGTTATGGGAGTAATGATTGCGAAGCATACCAAAGATTTATACATTAAACACAAACAACTTTTTGTCACGCTGGATTCCGCTGCTTTACGAAATGAACTTTCCTTGGCAAAAACTAAAATTGTAAAAATGCTGAACGATGAAGTGGGAACAGAAGTGATTAACGATGTAATATTAAAATAAGTGACTAGGTGACTAAGTGACTAGGTGACTAGGTAACTAAGTGACTAGGTGATTGTTGAATAGAACCGTCCCTCGATAGCTATCGGAAGGAAAGTCATAGTTTGAAAAATTAAACGAAACAAATCATAAAAACACACAGAAAATAAAAAATCATTTTTTATCATAAAAATCTGCGGCAATCTGCGTTCCAATCCCACACAGACATCTTCGCAAAACAATGCACACTATGAGAACTAAAATTACACTCGCTACCATTTTATTCTTTGCAACAACAACAATCGCTCAAACCGATTCTGCTGTTTTCAAAAAAATATACAACGAAGCATTAACCAATGGAAAAAGTTATTCCAATCTCAATTACTTATGCAAAAAAATTGGCGGTCGATTAGCAGGTTCTCCGCAAGCTCAACAAGCAGTAGAATGGACTTTCAAAGCCATGAAAGAAGCAGGTGCGGACACTGTATACTTGCAAGAATGCATGGTTCCGCATTGGGTTCGTGGTGAAAAAGAAATTGGCAAAGTAATCTCTACAGGTGGAAAAGGAATCAAAGAAGTTCCTATTTGTGCATTGGGCAATTCTGTGGGTACTCCTGCTGAAGGAATCACTGCTCAAGTAATCGAAGTAAATGGAATTGAAGAATTAGAAAAAATCGGAAAAGAAAAAATTACCGGCAAAATCGTTTTCTTTAACAAACCAATGGATCCTACCAACGTTGAAACCTTCCGTTCGTATGGAGGAGCCGTAATGCAACGTTGGGCTGGCGCATCCGAAGCTGTAAAATTTGGAGCCGTAGCTGTTGTGGTGCGCTCCGTTACCATGGCACAAGACGACAACCCTCATACCGGTTCGATGGGATACAAAGATAGTTTGAACAAAATCCCGGCATGTGCCATCAGCACCAACGGTGCAAACTGGTTGAGTTCGTATTTAAAAACAGATAAAGAATTAACCTTTTATTTAAAGATGAACTGCAAATTTCTTCCGGAAGAAAAATCCTACAATGTGATTGGAGAAATTTATGGTTCTGAGAAAAAGGATGAAATTATCACAGTTGGTGGACATCTGGATGCTTGGGATAATGGCGAAGGAGCTCATGATGACGGAGCGGGAATTGTACAAAGTATTGAAGTAATTCGCATTTACAAGGCATTGGGTTTAAAACCCAAACGTACCATTCGTGCTGTTGCTTTCATGAATGAGGAAAACGGATTGCGTGGCGGAAAAAAATATGCTGAAATGGCAAAACTCAAAAACGAAAAACATACTGCAGCCATTGAGTCGGATGCTGGTGGATTTTCACCTCGTGGATTCAGCAATGATGTTAAACCTGAGCAACGCAAAAAATTATTAACCTGGGCACCGCTATTCTTGCCTTATGGTGTGTACGACTTCGACAATGATGGTGGCGGAGCAGATATCGGCCCTTTGCACGATGCACTCGGCACACCTATATTTGAATTGATGCCCGACTCACAGCGTTACTTCGATTATCACCATACTGCAATTGATACGTTTGAAACCGTAAACAAGCGGGAACTTGAATTGGGTGGCGCATCCATGGCAGCTTTAATATGGATGATTAGCGAATATGGATTGTAATTAAGAACTAAAATAAAAAACAACAATCGCTACAACCATTAAAAGGATTAGAGAAATAATTAAAAACCCGCCATCACTCTTTATTTTCATTGGTTTTAATTGATGTGTTGGTTTTTCTAAACCAAGTACATCTTTTTCTATTTCAGGGATGAGTAATTTCATGCACTTGCGATTTTATGTTGTTATTACTTTTGCATCAGGGTATCTGACTAGCCACATTTTAAGTTTCTCAATATTCGAAATAGAGATCACTGTTCTATAATCCAGCTGCACCTTGATAAGTTTAGCTGTGGTGCTTTTTATGTATTCTAACTTTTTATCTAACTTTTTCATACGATTTTTTTTTACAAAGGAGAATATTGTAATACAAATCTCTTACACTGTTTCTTAAAAAGTTTATATAATTCACAGATAATAAAAAAAGCCTCGGCAAAATTTGCCAAGGCTTTCGAAATACTAAATATTGTTTCCTAGTAACTGCCTTCGTTATAGGCTTTCACTGCAAAATAAATTCCAACTCCAACTGCAATAACAGTCAATACTGTTAATACAATTTTAATGGCACTGTATGGTCTTTCGCCTTGAACTTCCCCGGTTCGCCCATTAATCATAAAACGATACACCTTTTCATTATAACGAAATGCACTCAACCAAATGGGCAATAAAATATGTTTAAAGGTAATGTCATTGTAAACAGTATTCACCGAACTTATTCGTTGATGATCCCCACCAATATCCTGACAAATACTTTCGCGAATGCCGGCATCCATTATCACTTTCGATTTATCAAAACCGGTTTTTACATCTATTTGATAGCTTTCTGTTCTAAAACCGCTCAAAAACTTATCGTTGTACGCTGTAATGTTTCCCATATCCCATGGCTCCAAAGCATTGGTATACTTTTCGGGTAATGAATTACTTGCCAAAACCAATACATCATCAAACTTATTATAAACATGTCCGCTGACATAACTCCACCGTATTTTAGTAACAACACGTGTATTCGTTTGTGTTCGTCCATTCACAACGGTTGTGTAGGTTTCTGTTGTTTGATAATTAACACCACGCTGGCCTGTATAATCACTTGAGGTATTCGAATCGTAGGTCCAATAAGGAATATACATTCCGTTTAACTTATCTGCATTATCAACATAATGTTTTAAATCGTTGGGCGCAAACCATAAGCTCTTAATCCATTTTTTAAATTCTTCAAATGCATTTTTTTGATCAATTTTAAATGGCAATAAATATTTAGGCTTAATAATGCTGTTTGTTGTTCCACCGCTAATAACTAAGGGTGTTGCGCAAAACGGACAACTATCAGAAGTAATGTTTGGTTTTAATGTACTTGATGCTCCACAGTTGCCACACTTTACTGTTACCACTTCTTGCCTTTCAACAGTGCTGCTGTTTTCATTCAGGAATTTTTCAAAATCAATTTCTTCAACAACCGTTATTTCAAGTGCTTCTTTAATTTCATTCGCAGCACCACAATATTCACATTTCAAATGTTCGGTACCGGGAGCGTATTTTAGCAATGCACCACAATCTTTGCAATCCAGCTGGTTGCTGATATCATTTGTTTTTTCTTCGAATTCTGCACTCATAGTTTTTTCTGAATTAGTTAATTTTCGTAGCGTCTCCCCATCTGGAGAAAACAGTTGGAGGAATCCGAATGACAGATTTCTCGACTCCGCTCGAAATGACATACTAATAATCATTCATATTACATTGGCGGAGGCAATGGCGGTGGAACAGCAGAAAATAATTTTGCTATTTCTGCCACTTGCTCTGCAGCAGCCCAGGCAGCCATTCCATTTTTCCAAATCATCGATTCTTTTTTCAATGAACCTTGTTGAATCATTTGTGCCATCACTTGTTCGGTAAACGGACCAGTTTGTGCTCCATTCACTGCAACAAAATATTGCGTAGCCGGTGGCGGTGGTGGCGGTGTATTGTTATTCTGATTATTAACGTTTTGATTTTGATTGAACATGTTGTTCATTTGGTTCCCCATTCCCATGCCCATACCCATTCCTAAGCCTGCTCCCATCATGCTATTGCCATTTTCGGCAGCTTTCTCCATGGAGTTCGCAGCTTGATATTGTGTAAAGGCATTCAGGTTTCCAATAATACCCATACTGCTTCTTTTGTCCAAGGCAGCTTCTACATCCGGTGGCAAAGAAATATTCTCAATCAATAATTTGGTTACTTCAATCCCAATTTCTTTAAACTCTGGATTTATTTTATTTCCTATCAATTTTGATAGTTCATCATAATTGGATGCCATGTCCAATACCGGAATTTTACTTTCGGCAATCGCATCTGTAAAACGAGTAATTACCATATTTCGCAATTGCTCAGTTACTTCTTCTGTGGTAAAATGCTGATCCGTTCCGGCAATTTCCTTTAAGAATAACTTTGCATCTACAACACGAATCGCATAGTTTCCAAAAGCACGAATACGTATCGGTCCAAATTCTGCATCACGCAACATGATCGGATTTTTTGTGCCCCATTTTTGATTCGTAAATTGTTTCGTATTTACAAAATAAACTTCCGCTTTAAACGGACTGTTAAAACCATATTTCCAACCTTTCAAGGTGGTCATAATCGGCATATTTTGGGTCTGCAATTCATACATTCCGGGTTTGTATTCATCTGCCATTTGACCTTCATTTACAAACACGGCAACTTGTGATTCGCGAACGGTCAACTTCGCACCCATCTTTATTTCATTTTGGTAACGGGGAAAACGCCATACCATTGTATCATTCGAGCTATCCGTCCACTCGATTATATCTACAAATTCACCTTTTAATTTATCAAATAGTCCCATCTTTTTGTGATTTTTATTATCCACCGAATCCGAACGAGGATAAGGTAGAATTGGTTAAACAATACATTATTCAAACATAATCCAATTGCCTCAAATAGGCAAAAAAAAATTACTTAATCTTCTGCTAAAACAATTAATTTGTCATCTGCTGTAAAACGCAGCGTTTTTGATTTTACAGGATTGCAATTCACTCCGTATGCTTTTGAACTATCATGCGACAATGAAGCGATACGATAGCCAATTGCGGTCTCACCTTTTTGTTTCGCGCTTTCAAGAATCGTATAAAAATTTACTTCTTCTCCCGATTTAATATAATCGCTCATCGGTTTTAGATAAATTTCGCTACCATCGGCATCAAATAAATCTTCAAAAACTCTCATCAAATATTTATTCTCAGAAACTTGTGACATTAATAAACTGATTAATTTATCGCTTACAATAAAATCATCTGCTTTCGTAACTTCTGCCAAATCTCTGTTACGTAAATCCAACATTTCGCTTACAACTTTTATATCTTTTCCTGTTTCTTCCATCACTCTGCGAATATGGAGTAAGCTAATCAATGTCTGTGCATCTGCATCTTGTAATTCCAATTCATCTTTGTAACATAACAATTGAACGCTATCATAAGAAGTAACATTCAAATCATCAATCACATTTCGAGCTGTTGTATCCGCACAAGCAAACTCCAATTTGATGTTCTTCAAATTGGCAGCAGCATCTTTACTTCATCTAAGTGATCGTAGGAAGAAACAACTTTCATGTAGGATCCAGCGCCAACATAATTATCCATCTCTCTAATAATTGTAATGGCGCGCTTATTCCAACCCAGTAACAATATTTTTTCAGAAACAATTTTTGATGAATTGTTATTTACAATTGCTGCTAAATTCATTACTGCTGGACTATTTTTTGAAACGATCAAGGTATCGTCATCTTCCGTTATTGCAATCACTTTATCGCCTTTGACAATTTTGTAATTCATATCCGGATTGATTTTTACGCTTCCATCTGCATACTGCAAACCTATCACAGTAGAATCTTCGTAAGCCACAACTGCATCTGCAAAGGTTTTTCCAATCAGTAGACTTTCTTCATTAAAATATATTTCGGCCCCATCAAAATCCATTAGTTCCGTGTAAACGATGCTTAAACCACTTTGTCGAGATGTTTGCACCATAATACGCGCAATTACATCATCTGTTAAAACCAATTCCACTTCATCTTTTCCTACCATTTTTGCTACTTCCAAATTCTTCTCATCTTTTATCTCGGCAACAATGTGATAAGGTGCTTCTCTTCGATCAGGATTGTTTGTAATTGCCAAAATTGTTTTGATGGTTTGAGGATCAGGATTTCCTTCTTCGGGTGCAAGAATAATGATGGAACGAGAAGCTTGCGGATTAGATATTGCCAAATCCGCTAAGTCATTTGGACTGCCATTTCTACAAATAACTTTGGTGTTTCTTAAATCACCTAATTTATCCCGGATCTCATCTTCCATTTCCACTTTATCTTTATCAGCAAGGATGACAATGCGTGGATTTTTTTGATTTTCGTTGGAAATAACCAATTCAGAAATGATTGTGAATACCTTTGATGACCAACCTAAAATCAAGGTATGATTATTTTCAATGACAAAACTTTTTCCTTTTCTAAGTTGCTCCAGTTTATCATTGATTCCATTGGATAAAACCCCAATTAAAGCTGAGAATATAAAAATACCTCCAAGTGTTACAATTAAACCAACTGCCCGGTAATCCCAACCGCTATCACCTCCAACAGTACCAGCATCCATTGTCCGCATTAAGCTTTGCCAAGCACTTTCAATAAAGTTCATGGGTTCGCCATCTGATGGAGCGATTTGAAACATGGAAAGAACAAACGCAGCTATTGATACAACAAATAAGGACATAACAGCTAATAACGAAATCATCGCAATAGGTCCTTTACTCATTAAATTATCAAACTTATATCTGAACTTTTGAGAAAAACTTATTTTTTTCATAAATATCGATTGGAATAGTAGTTTTTATTGAATAGTCATTTCAAATATATACAGAAAATGGCTATACTTACAAAAAATATAACGATATAATGAAGCCCATGCATATTGTAATAATTGGTGGCGGTGCAGCTGGTTTTTTCACAGCAATTAATAGTCCGAAATCACCCGGTATTACGATTACCTTATTGGAAAAAAGCAATAAATTACTTTCTAAAGTTCGTGTTTCGGGAGGTGGACGATGCAATGTGACGCATGCTTGTTTCGACAATAACTTATTGATTAAAAATTATCCTCGTGGTGAGAAGGAATTGAGAAGTGCTTTTAGCCGATTTACTACCACAGATACCATCAAATGGTTTGAAGAAAGAGGTGTTCAATTAAAAACAGAAGCAGACGGAAGAATGTTTCCTACATCAGATAACTCCGAAACCATTATTAATTGTCTTACTAAAGAAGCAGAAAAAAATAACGTAAACATAAAGTTAAATGTTTCGATTGAAGAAATCATAAAAAATGATGATGGCACATTTACCTTAAAAGCAAATGGTGGTGGTGAATTCCATTGCAATAAACTGGTAATTGCAACTGGGGGTAATCCCAAGGCAGATGCGTATGCCTGGTTGGAAAAACTGGGACATACCATTTCGAAACCGGTTCCTTCCCTCTTTACCTTTAATATTCCCAATAACGAAATCACCAAATTAATGGGAGTTGCTGTTCCCCATGTGAAAGTGAAAGTAGCAGGAACAAAACTCGAATCAGAAGGTCCATTAATGATTACCCACTGGGGAATGAGCGGACCGGCTATTTTAAAAACATCCGCTTGGGGAGCTCGTATATTAAATGATTTCAATTATAATTTCACGGCAATACTTTCATGGTTGCCCATGCATACCGAAGAAAAAATAAAGATTGAATTCAACAATCAAAAAGAAGAAAATCCGGCAAAGTTGATTTTATCAAACTGTCCGTTTGAATTACCAAAACGCCTTTGGGAACATCTGGTAATAAAAGCTGGAATTTCAGATGCAATTCGTTGGGCAGATTTATCGAAGAAAAACGCGAACCTACTTGCACATTATCTGGTGAGTGATGAATATAAAATAGAAGGCAAAACGACTTTTAAAGAAGAGTTTGTTACTTGCGGGGGGATTCAGTTAAAGGAAATTGACTTTTCAAGAATGGAAAGCAAAATTGTTCCTGGACTTTACTTTGCGGGTGAGGTAATGGATATAGATGGCGTTACTGGCGGATTTAATTTCCAAAATGCCTGGAGTAGCTCATGGATAGTAGCAAATAATATCATTTAACATTTTTTATAAATAAATGTATATACATATAATGTATTTGTATTTAATTTTTACATATCTTTGTATCGTAAATTAAAAAGCGATGGAAATCGGAAAGGAAATAAAGCAATCAAAATTTAAAAACGAGCATCAAAAAATGCTAATTAATATCTTATTTACCAGTGGTTGGTTGAGTGCGAAACATGCATGCCACATTAAACCATACGGTATATCCACCCAACAATTTAACATCTTACGCATTTTAAGAGGACAACATCCTAAACCGGCTACAGTAAATTTATTGATTGATCGGATGTTGGATAAAAATTCAAATGCATCCCGATTAGTTGAAAAATTGAGAGTCAAAAAACTAGTCGACCGTGCTGTTTGTCCGGATGACAGAAGAGCCGTAAATGTTGTAATTACTCAAAAAGGATTGGATTTATTAGAAGAACTGGATAAATTAGATGGTGAAATGCTGAAAGAACTGAAGAACCTTTCGGACAAAGAAGCCGCTACCATCAACCAACTGCTCGACAAACTAAGAGGTTAAATTTTTTTACTAATATATATGTATATACATTAAATGTAACTATTTATAAACTACAACTTCAAATAATTAAAAACAACTAAAAACAAAAAAAATGGAAACACAAACAAAAGTATGGTCAATCGATCAAGCGCACTCAAGTGTACACTTCTCAGTAAAACACATGGTTATTGCAAAAGCTAAGGGATCATTCGGAAACTACAAAATAACTGCTGAAACAAAAGGATTGGATTTTGAAAATGCAAAGATTGATCTTGAAATCGATGTCAATTCTATCAATACAGGAGTAGCTGACAGAGACGGTCATTTAAAATCGCCTGACTTTTTTGATGTGGCTAATTTCCCTTCAATCAAGTTTGTATCGAAAGAAATGAAAAAACTTAATGAAGAAGAGTTTATCCTTAAAGGAGATATTACCATCAAAGGAATTACCAAAGCAATTGAGTTTAAAGCAAATTATGGTGGACAAGTAGTTGATCCTTATGGAAATATTCGTGCAGGATTTGCATTAGAAAGCTCTATTGACCGTTTTGATTTTGGTTTGGAATGGAATGCATTATTAGAAGCAGGTGGAGCAATGGTTGGCAAACAAGTGAAGTTAGAAGCTGAAATTGAAATCATCACTTCAAAATAACTTTTTTTTAAACATTGCCACATCTGTATTTGTTTATTTAGATAAAAAAAGAGATGTTTACAGCACATGTAAACGATCATTTAAGCCCCTACTCTATTTGAAGTAGGGGTTTAAATGAAAAACTCACAGGCTATTTAATCTTAAAAAAAAATACAATGAATACATACATGATTAGTATTTCTTTACCAACGGAATTAACAGAAGAGTTTATATTATTAATTCCAAAACAACGAAAACGAATCGATGAATTGATGGATGAAGGAAAAGTACTTCATTACTCTCTTGCATTAGACCGATCTCAAGTTTGGGTGACCCTGATTGCGGGGTCAGAAAAAAAAGCAATGGATCTGTTGGCAACATTCCCACTCATCCATTATATGAAACCTGAAATTTTCGAATTGGCATTTCACAACAGTGTGTCCAACGAATTACCAAAACTTATAATGAACTAAATAACCACCGATTCACTGATTAAAACTTAAAAAAAATCTCACAAATTAATTTTCTCAAACAAAATAATCTGTGAATCTGTGGCAAAACTTTAATAAACGATAAACATGAGTAAAACGATTTTTCACAAAGCAGACGAACGCGGTCATGCCAACCATGGTTGGCTAAATGCAAAACATTCATTCAGTTTTGCAAGCTATCACGACCCAAGCAAAGTACACTTCGGATTACTACGCGTATTGAATGACGATATTGTTGCACCCGGAATGGTATTTGGAATGCACCCGCACGACAATATGGAAATTGTTACCATTCCATTAAGTGGAACACTAGAACATAAAGATAGTATGGGGAATATTGGCGTCATTCGTCCGAACGAAATACAAGCCATGAGTGCCGGATCCGGATTGATGCACAGTGAATACAACCATTCGAAAACAGAAGAAATTAATCTCTTGCAAATTTGGGTTTTCCCAAAGGAAAGAAACATTACTCCCCGTTACGATCAACGTGTATTTTCTGAGGATGATAAAAAAGGAAAATTCAAAACCATTGTCGCGCCCGTTAAAGCTGATGATGTAATGTGGATCAATCAAGATGCCTACTTTTCGTTAGGAAAATTCGATTCCGAAACTGCAATTGATTACACCATTCAACACAAAGGAAATGGAGCTTACATTTTTGTAATTGAAGGAGAGGCAAACATAGAAGGACAAAAAACCGGTAAACGTGACGCAATTGGAATTTGGGAAACCGATTCAATTCATCTTGATATCGCTGCTAATTCAGAAGTATTGGTGATTGAAGTACCAATGAATTAAAATTAGAATCGAACACCAATAATTAAAATATCGTCAATCTGTTCTAAATTTCCTTGCCAGCTTACAATTGACGACTCTAAGACAGACTTCTGTTCCGCCATCGATTTGGACGAATTTTGAAGTAGAATATTTTGCAACTGTTTGTACTTGAATTTTTTTCCTTTAGGCCCACCAAACTGATCGGCATAGCCATCTGTAAAAATATAGAGTGTATCCCCTTTTTCAAAAACAAACTCCTGATGTGTAAATTGCTTTAACTCCTCGCCCACAAAAGCACCTACAGGATGTTTGTCTGCTTTAATTTCAATCAACTCGCCCTTTCTGATAATCCACAAAGGATTAAAAGCACCGGCATATTCAATACTATTTTTAGAATAATCAATACTTACCAAGGCGATGTCCATTCCATCTTTCACTGTTGCTGTTTCCTCCGATTGATGCAACATCCTTGAAATATTTTTATTTACATTATTCAAAATCAGGAATGGTTTAGATAAGCCATAATTAAAAACAGCTTGCTGCAATAAATTATTACCGACAATACTCATAAATGCTCCGGGAACACCATGTCCGGTGCAATCGGCTGCTGCGACCAGCACTTGCGTCCCCCATTCTTCAATCCAATAAAAATCACCACTCACAATATCCTTTGGTTTATAGAGCACAAAACTATCCGGCAACAATCGTTTGATTTGAGAATCTGGTGGAAGAATTGCCATCTGCAAATGTTTCGCATATTTAATACTATCCGTAATTTCTTTATTCTTTGATCCAAGCTGATTGTTCTTCAATTCAATTTCTTCTTTTTGTTTTGATAGTAGAACATTTGCTTTTTGTTTCACTTTATTCCTATTGTATAGCAATAGCGCTACAATCAAGATTAGAAAACAACCGATAATAAGCGAATTTCTCCAAAACTTGGTAATCAATTGATCTTTTTGCAAAAGCTGAATTTCTTGCTCCTTTTTATCAGTATCAAATTTTGTCAACATTTCATTTATTTGTGCAGAATTCTCAGAGTTGTAAAGTGAATCTTTTACTTCACTAAATAATGCTAAATATTCATGTGCCTTCACATAATCATTTAAAGCAACATAACAGTTATGCAAACCATCATAGCTGGTTTTTAAATCATCTAAATCATCGATTTCTTTGGATACGGAAAGCCCTTGGGAATAATAATCAATTGCATTTTTATAATCCTTCTTCATAAAATAAACTTCCCCAATATTATTTAATGCCATGGCTACATTCACTTTATCTTCAAGTTGTCGTTGAATCCCCAATGATTTCGTAAAATAAACTAAGGCATTGTCATAGAATTTCTCCTCAGCATAGATACTCCCAATATTGTTTAACATTAGTGCTATGCGCTTTTTGTTTCCGGTGCTTTCTGAAATTCTCAATGAGCGATTATAATAATCCATTGCATTGGTAAAATCATTCAAATAATAGTACGCTTGCCCTATATTACCATACGACATTGCAATTGAATTTTTATCTCCAATCCCGTTTTCTAAATTTTCTTCTCGAATTTTTAATGCTTTAAAATGATATTCCAACGCTTTTTTATAATCCTGCTGGGCAACATACACACTGCCAATATTATTCAAGCAACCGGCAATCCCCTTTCCGCTTTTGATCATTTCATTTGCTTTCAGCGATTCCAAAAAATTACGGATTGCTTTCTCGTAATCTCCCATAAAGTAATAGTTTGTCCCTAACTGATTCGTTACATTTGAAATCCCACGTTGATCTCCATTTTTTTGAGCTATCTCATATGCCTGATTCAAATATTCGATTCCCTTGTTGGGGTTACTATCATTGTAATAGTCGGCAATTTCTAACAATGCGCTAACTCTTGCCGTATCCGGCTGACTGGAGTTCACTATTTCAAAAAGACTATCCGGTGGCGTTTGAGAAAAAACAGCCAAACTGGAAAGAAAAATGAATACAAAAGATGCAGTAAACTTTACTTTAAACATGTGTTATATTTTAAATCCTAAAACCAATACATCATCAACTTGCTCTAGATTGCCTTTCCAATTGATAAAAACTTCCTCCAGCTTCAATTCTTGTTCACGCATTGTCAATTTATGCATATCAATTAACGTTTGTTTCAACAACTTCGACCTAAACTTTTTCTTATCCTTACCACCAAACTGATCAGCAAATCCATCTGAAAACATGTAAATAATATCTTCGTCTTCCAATTGAATCTGATGTGCAACATATTCCTGATAATCTTCTACATGTCCGGCAATGGAAGCCTTGGTAGGTTTGTATTCGATAATTTCATTTTTTCGAAGTATCCAGATTGGACGGTTTGCACCGGCATATTGCAACACTTTTGTTTTTGTATTTAACGAACACAAGGCGATATCCATTCCATCTCTTGAAGACTGAGACCCTTTTGATTGTTTTAGTGCACGCTTAATACTAATATTTAACAAGGACAATATTTGTGGCAATTGTTCAACTTTCTTATCAATAAAACTATTCAACTTATCAATACCAATCATACTCATAAATGCTCCGGGAACACCATGTCCTGTACAATCGGCAACTGCAAAATAAACGGATCCATTTAACTCATTAAACCAATAAAAATCGCCACTCACAACATCTTTTGGCAAGTATAAACCAAATCCTCCTTTTGGAAAATGCTTAGCAAGGATGGTAACATCCGGCAACATCGATTCTTGAATTTTTTTCGCATAATTAATACTATCTTGAATTTCCTTTTTCTTTTCTGCCAATTCAATGTTGGTCTTTTTAATTTGTTTATACGCTTTGTAAATAAAAAAGGAAAGTACCAAGGCAAGGAGCAAAATACCGGCAACGAAAAATATAATAATATTACTCTTCTTTAGTTTTTCAGTTTGCGACTTCACTTTTAATGCTTGAATTTCTTCCTTTTGCTTAAGCAATTCTATCTCCTTCTCATTCTTTTCATTTTCCAAGCGTTTTTCCATTTCTTGCACCTGCAACATACCATCAACATCATCAATAGAATCTTTTAAGGCTAGATATCTATTCTTGAAATAATACGCTTTTTCGAAATTTTTCAAATTTGCATATACATCGGCTAATCCATCATAAGCATCCAATCTAAAATTATTGTTTTTGCTCTCTTGAAATTCTAAAACACTAAGCCCTTTTAGATAATAATCCAATGCTGTTTTAAATTCCTTCTTATGACTATAAACTTCGCCAATATTGGTGTACAAACCGGCAGCCATTGATGAATCGTTGGCCTCCTGAAAAACATCAATCGCAATTCGATAATAATTTAATGCTTCATCATAATCACCTAACAAATCGCTAATCGTACCTAAACCATTATTAACCGATGCAATTCCAATCTTAAAATCCGTTTTTTCAAATTCAGCCAAAGCCAGTGAATAATACTTTTTTGCATCTTGGTAACGACCTAAATCTTTACATGCGATTCCAATATTATTACAAGCAATAGCAAATCGTCCCGGCTTATTCTGCAACTTAGCAATATCAGCCACTTTTTTGAAATATTTTAAACAAAGTTCATTCTTCTTTTGATTGGAATAGATGATTCCAATCTTATTATAACAAGAAGACAATGTGCTATACATTTTCTTATTTTCTCCAACCACTGTCGCTTTGAGATAATGCTTTAATGCTTCCGAATAGATTAACTGTTCAGCATAATAATCTCCTAACAAACTATTTGCTAAACAAATGCCTTTATCATACTTAATACGTTCCGATAATTCCAGCGCCTCGCGCATAAAACCAACTCCCTTTACTATCTCTTTGTCATCATAGACATTTGCCATTTGAATTAACAAATTCACCTTCGAAGTATCTTCAACCGTTTTTGAATATACTGCATACAAACTATCAATTTTCGATTGTTGCGCCTGAAGTTGAGTCGTCAAGAGCAACACTAAAAAACATGTAAAAAATCGTTTCATCTATTTTATTAAATCATTTTTATCTAACTAAACGCGCATGCCAATCACCAAAATATCATCAATTTGCTCCAAATTTCCCTGCCAATCCAACATTGTTTTCTCCAAAATAGATTTTTGAACATCCATTGGTTTTGAAGCAATTGATATCAGTAATTGCTGAAATTGTTTGTTCTTGAATTTCTTTCCTTTCGGACCACCAAATTGATCAGAAAAACCATCTGTAAACACATACAACATATCACCTTTTTGAGTCTGAAACTCATTGTGAGTGAACGATTGTAATTCTTCTCCCAAAAATTCTCCAACGGGCTGCTTATCTCCTTTTATTTCAATCAGCTCATTATTTCGAACAATCCATAAAGGATTAAAAGCACCTGAGAACTCAACTAAACCTGTCGCTTTATCAATGCTCACCAAGGCGATATCCATTCCATCTTTTACTGTAACTACTTCAGCAGATTGATGCAACATTCTTGAAATATTTTTATTTAGATTGTTTAGAATTAAAAATGGTTTCGACAAACCATAATTGAACACTGCCTGCTGTAACAAATTGTTACCAACAATACTCATAAAAGCACCAGGAACACCATGTCCGGTGCAATCTGCCGCTGCAACTAAAATCTGACTGCCCCACTCTTCTATCCAGTAAAAGTCGCCACTTACAATGTCTTTAGGTTTATACAATACAAAACTATCGGGCAACAATCGCTTTACCTGAATGTCGGGAGGAAGAATAGCCATTTGCAAATTCTTCGCATATTTGATACTATCTGTTATTTCCTTGTTCTTATGCTCCAGCTGACTGTGTTGAAATTGAATCTGCTCTTTTTGCTCTTCAATGCTTTTATTTTTTTCAGCGAGTTCAAGATTGGCTTTTTGCTTTACCTGATTTCTATTATACAACACAACAGTCAATATCAAAACAAATGCACAGATGGCAATTAGTAAATTACGAATCATTGCATTCTTACTGCGGTCTGCTTCCTGATTGAGTTGTTGGATCTCACTTTCTTTTTTCAACAATTCAATCTCTTTATTTTTTTTATCCGTATCGTACTTGGTATTCATCTCTGCAATTTGAGCAGTGCTTTCCTTTGTAAAAATTGAATCCTTAGCAGTGGTATAGGCTTCAAACGACTGGTAAGCTTGCTTATAATTTCCCATTTCATAGTACGTTTGTGCTGTCATTAAATGAGCTTGACTCAATTGTTTTTGTCCATTTATTTCCTTTGACAATTCAATCACTTCCTTTAGTTTATCAATTGCTTGGGGATATTGTTTTTGGTAAGAATATATTTTAGCCAAGGCTAATAATCCGTATGTTTTTTCAGATTTATTACCTAACTGTTCATGTATTTCAATGGACTCTAAAGCATATTTCATGGCATCAGCATATTTCTTTTGCTCCGTTAATATTTCTGAGATATTTGTGAGTGCTGTAGCACAGCCCGTTTTAAAATTTATGTCTTTGTAATATTCATACGATTTTTGAAAATATAAAATTGCCACGTCCGGTTTTCCCTTGTAATAAGCAACTCCACCAATATTACTGTAAGCACCTCCCAATCCTTTTTTATCTCTTAAATGTGCGTATATATTTACAGCCATTTGAAAATAATCTTGCGCTTTATCAAAGTTACTTTGAGCCCAATAAATTAATCCAACATTATTATAAGAGCTTGCCATCCCTCGTTCTTCTTTCAACTCTTCATCTATCTCCAAAGAAATCAAGTAATACTTTAACGCTTTATCATAATTCCCTTGATAGTAGTGAAGCGACCCGATGTTATTATAAGATGTAGACATTGCTCGCTTATCTCCCAATTCCTGATTGATTTTCAGAGAGAACATATAATATTCCATTGCTTTCTCATTCTCTGCCAAGTGTGAATAAATCATTCCTAGCAAATGATAACAATTGGCTATCCCCTTCTTAAAACTATTCTGCTGCGCCAATGCTAACGCTTTCAACGCATATTGCTTCGCCTTTTCAGGTTCATTATTTCTATACTCGGATGCCAACTTTACCATGCAATTCACCTTCACCGTGTCCACCTGAGATTGACTCAATACTTTCTCCAAACTATCAAGCGTTTGCTTGTTTTGAGAAAAGGAAGACGTGGTAAATAGTAAAAAAACAATAAAAGCAAAAATTCTATTCGGAATCATAGTCAATAGGAGTACTTCGTGTTTCAAATCCTATGCAATATAATAATAAAAAAATCTAATGCAAAATAGACAGATAAAACCTCGGCAACAAGCCAATAAGTCATTTAAAATCAAACTAATCGGACAATTCGTCCTAATAAAAGCATCAACCCGCTTTGGAACAAATTTTGACTTTATTCACCGACTAAATGATTAGAAAAGATTATATAGAAAAACAAGTTGAACAATTAGCCCTTGTGATTGCACGCATAATTAGTGAGATGACAAATGCAAAAACATCCGGTAAAATCGATTCAGGAATCAGCATTGCTGATGAATTTTTAAAAACCGAATTCGATGTGGAATTTGCCAAACTTGCTGTTATGGACAAACAACATTTAGTTAATTATTTAATTAAAAACAAAAACATACATATTCACAAACTAGATCTTTTGGCCGATGTACTTTTCGCAACAGCAGAATTACACGAAAAATCCGAAAAGAATAACATCGCTAAAAGTCTTTTTGAAAAAACACTTGTGATATACACATTTGTAAATAATGAACAGAAAACATTTTCACAAACTAGACAAGAAAAAATTAGTCAAATAAACTCAAAACTATGAACTTAAATAACTACACCATCAAATCGCAAGAAGCCGTGCAACAAGCCGTGCAAATTGCAACTATCAATGGACAACAATCTATTGAAAACGGACATATCCTAAAAGGTATTCTGGAAGTAGATGAGCATGTTACCCCATTTATCTTAAAAAAACTGAATGTAAACACGTCCATCTTCACCAAAGCCTTGGATAAAATTGTTGAGAGCTATCCAAAAGTTTCGGGCGGACAACCCTTCCTATCCAATAATGCAAACCAAGCCATTGCAAAAGCCAGCAGTTATTTGAAAGAATTTGGTGATGAATATGTTTCTATCGAACATTTGTTGCTGGCATTATTAACCACCAAAGACACCATTTCACAATTATTAAAAGACAATGGCGTAACTGAAAAAGATTTAAAAGCTGCAATTGCTGAATTAAGAAAAGGTGCCAAAGTAACCAGCCAAACTGCTGAGGATACTTATAACGCCTTAAATAAATATGCAATCAACCTGAATAACCAAGCAAAAAACGGAAAGCTTGATCCGGTAATTGGTCGCGATGAAGAAATCCGTAGAGTACTTCAAATCCTTTCCCGTAGAACAAAAAACAATCCGATTTTAGTTGGTGAACCGGGTGTTGGTAAAACAGCAATTGCAGAAGGATTAGCACACCGAATTATTAATGGTGATGTTCCTGAAAATTTAAAATCAAAACAAATTTATTCGCTCGACATGGGCTCATTGATTGCCGGTGCAAAATTTAAAGGAGAATTCGAAGAGCGATTAAAATCGGTTGTCAAAGAAGTAATTTCCGCAGAAGGAGAAATCATTCTATTCATTGATGAAATCCATACACTTGTTGGCGCAGGAGGTGGCGAAGGTGCAATGGATGCGGCAAACATCTTAAAACCTGCTCTTGCTCGTGGCGAATTGCGTGCAATCGGAGCAACTACTTTAAATGAATTTCAAAAATATTTTGAAAAAGATAAAGCACTCGAAAGACGTTTCCAAAAAGTAATGGTTGATGAGCCAAGTGCTGAAGATGCTATCTCCATCTTAAGAGGTATCAAAGAAAAGTATGAAACACATCATAAAGTGCGTATCAAGGATGAAGCGATTATTGCGGCTGTCGAATTATCACAACGTTATATCAACGATCGTTTTTTACCGGACAAAGCCATCGACTTAATGGATGAAGCAGCTTCTAAACTTAGAATGCAAATCAACTCGATGCCAATAGAATTAGATGAGGTAGAACGTAAGATTCGTCAATTAGAAATCGAACGTGAGGCAATCAAACGGGAAAATGACACAAAAAAACTAGAAGAACTTCACAAAGAAATTGCTGAACTTTCTGACAAGAGAAGTGATTTACGCGCAAAATGGCAAGGTGAAAAGGAAGTAGTAGAAGGAATTCAAAAGGTTAAAGAACAAATTGAAAATTTCAAATTTGAAGCCGACCAAGCAGAACGCAATGGTGATTATGGTAAAGTAGCGGAAATTCGTTACGGAAAAATTAAGGATGCTGAAATTCAATTAAAATCATTTGAAAGTAAACTTGCTGAGATGCAACAAAGCGGTTCTCAAATGATAAAAGAAGAGGTAGGAAGTGAAGACATTGCAGAAGTAATTGCGGTGTGGACAGGTATTCCGGTATCACGAATGCTTCAAAGTGAACGCGAAAAACTATTACACTTAGAAGATGAATTGCACAAGCGTGTTGTAGGACAAGATGAAGCGATTGAAGCCATCAGCGATGCTGTGAGAAGAAGTCGTGCAGGATTGCAAGACACCAAACGACCAATAGGCTCTTTCATCTTCCTTGGAACAACCGGTGTCGGCAAAACAGAATTGGCAAAAGCACTCGCTGAATTCTTGTTCAACAACGAAAACAGCATGACACGGATCGACATGAGTGAATACCAAGAGCGCCATGCTGTAAGTCGATTGGTTGGAGCACCTCCGGGATATGTAGGCTACGAAGAAGGCGGGCAATTGACAGAGGCTGTTCGAAGAAAGCCATACAGTGTTGTATTGCTAGATGAAATTGAAAAAGCACATCCGGATGTATTTAACATCTTGTTACAAGTTTTGGATGATGGCCGACTAACAGATAACAAAGGACGCGTGGTGAATTTCAAAAACACTATCATCATCATGACATCCAACATGGGCTCACATTTGATTCAAGAAAACTTTGAAAAGTTGACCGATAAAAATAGAGAACAAATTATGGCGAAAACGAAGGTGGAAGTTTTTGAATTATTAAAGAAAACCATTCGCCCAGAATTTTTGAATCGAATTGATGAAACCATTATGTTCACGCCATTAAACAGAGAAGACGTTCACAGGATTGTTGAACTTCAATTTACCGGAATTGCTAAAATGCTGGAAGAAAACGACATCCACATTTCAGCAACCCCTGAAGCAATAGATTGGTTGGCACAACTTGGATTTGACCCTCAGTTTGGTGCTAGACCAGTAAAACGAGTAATGCAAAAACGGGTGCTAAACGAACTTTCTAAACAGATTTTGGCAGGGAAAGTAGAAAAAGATGCTAAAATAGTATTGGATGTTTTCAACAACGAGTTTGTATTCAGAAACCCAATTGATGCTGACAAAAAGGCTAAAAAGGAGAAGTCTAAATAACCATTAAAAGAAATGCCAATAGCTGTTAAAATATGTTAAGCACAAAACAATTGGCAGAGATATTGTGTTATATAAGTAATTAAAATCAAAAGAAAATGAAACTTATGAAAACTAAAAAAGAAGTGATAGATACCCGCCCAAAGTTCAAATTACAAATTGATACTCGAACAACAATTACCGTTCGTACAGCAGGTGCTCTAAAAGCATGGCAGGAGAAATATCCTGAAGCAAAGCTGATAGACTAATCAGCAGAACAACATCCCCATTCAAAAATGCCCTTCTCTGAGATATCGGAGCAGGGCATTTTTACTTCGTTTTTACGAAATTTCAGCCCCCATTTTCAGCCTTTTATCTAAAAACTTGCTGATGGTTTTATGAAAGGAGTATATTTGTGCTCAAATTAAAAAAAGCATGAAAAAAGTACTTTTTGCGATTAGTTTATTTTGTTCGATTGCTACCGGATTTGCTAAGGAAGTTGGTGATGAGCCCGTAGAGGAAATGGTCGATAACTCTATCGTAATTGAGCGTATTACAAACGATGACATTGAGGTGACGATTCCTTCTTTAATTTTTACTTTTAAAGAAGCAGAAATCAACTTACGATTTATTAACCCTAATCATACAAAACTCCTTTTAAATAAAGGCAAAATCAACTTTATAATTAATGGAGAAGATAAAGTAATTGAATTTGTAGATGGAAAAGCAAGTTTTATCCAAAAGTTTGACACCAAAAAGAATTTAACAATTTATACCGAAGACTTTAGCTTCAATACAACAGTTACTGCCTACCCCCTATGGGCCTTTTTTGTGCCTATCGGCTTTATTGTATTGTGGCTCATCAAGCGCATGATGAAAAAATAATTTGTTTGTAGTGGTAGAAGCAAAAAAGCCAAGAGATTTTTCTCCTGGCTTTTTTGTTATGTCCTAGTTGCTATTTCCTCACTTTCTTGATGGATAGAGTAATCGAAAAGCATTAAAAACAGATTGATGGGTGACCGTTGCATGATCTTCTTCCGGTAAATAATCAAAAAGTATATTTAAACTTTTACTCTTGCTATTTTTTAATTTTTCAGCCAACAAATTTGCATCTACTTCCATCACATGCGGCTCTGCTGTATTCGCCAATCCTTCCTTCCCTACTCCAATATAAATATCCGTTTTTTGAGTAAAAGATTCTTCATATACAACCGATGACTGTTTCAACATAGAACCATTGTTCCACCACAAACTCGGACTAATAATCACATACTTATTAAACAAAGTGGGTTTGGTTAATAAAATTTCCGTTGCCAATAACCCACCTAATGATTGACCAATAATCATTTTTGAATCAGTCGTTTTATATTTTTTTTCAATAAATGGTTGAAGCTCCTTTTCAATAAATGCGATAAATTTATCTGATTGACCGGTTGTAGGATATCTTTTTTTATCCGCCTCTACCGTGGTAGGAAAACTAAAATCTCTCTTTCGATCAATGTTTGCAATTCCTACTACAATTGACTTTGGAACTCGATCAATCCAAGGGAAATTATTAAATTGAACCAGTCCTACGATATGAATAAAATCCTCATCCGCTGAGCCATCCAACAAATAGATAACCGGATATTTTATGGTGTCATTCTTAGAATATCCTTCTGGAAGATAAATGTTCAGGATTCTGGTTTCGGATAACTCTACAGATTTGATTTCCTCTATCACACCAAGAACAAACGGTTTGCTTGAATCAACTGATTTTGCGTTCTTGGTTTGTGCAAAAGATGAAACAGCAACCATTGCAAATAAACATATAAGTATTCTCATCGTTCGTATTTTATACTTTCAAATATACGGATTTCCCCATTACACTGTAATTACTACATTGCCTGTCTTCTCACCGGTTTCAACATATTTAGTTGCTTCGATAATTTTCTCCAAGGGGAATATTTTATCAATTACAGCTTTGTAACGTCCTTGTTCTATAATCGATTTAAATAAAAGAATATCTTTCTGACTATCGGTAGGAATCGGAAACTTCACTTTTTTACCACCCAATAATGGTGTAAATAAAGCATAAAAAACATTTTGAGAATACGCACCCAATTCCGATGAATAATAAATACCACCGGGTTTCAATATTTTCTTACATTTTAAAAATGTACTTTTTCCAACAGCATCCAACACCACATCGTAAACTTCCTTCTTCTCAGTAAACTCTTCTTTCAAATAATCAATCACGCGGTTTGCTCCCAATGATTTAACTAAGTCTATGGTTTTTGTATTGCAAACTGCTGTAACATGAGCACCATAATAATTTGCCAACTGAACAGCAGCAGACCCAATTGAGCCGGAAGCACCATTGATAAGGATGCGGGGATTTTTTTTAAAATCGATTTTCCCAATATAATTAATTGCAAGCATCAAGCCATCACAGACAGCCGCAGCTTCTTCATACGACATATTAATCGGTTTCAATGCGATGGAACCATTTTCGGGAATACAAATGTATTCGGCATGTGTTCCGAATTGATATGTTTTTAAACCAAACACAGCATCACCCACTTTAAATTTTGTCACATTTTTGCCAATCGCTTCCACATCCCCTGCCAGTTCAGAACCTAATATTGTGTTTTTCGGTTTAAACATTCCACCCACAATTCGCACTGCAAAATATTCAGGATCCCTAAAACCCGTATCTGTTCGATTCACAGTCGTGGCTCGAATACGTATCAATACTTCATTGTCTTTAGGAATCGGTTTTGGCACTTCTTTAAGTTGAAGCACTTCGGGTGGTCCGTATTTAGTATATACAATTGCTCTCATAAGAAGTTTCTCATTAAATGATAACAGATGACGAGCAAAGAAACGAATTGTTACAACAACTCGCGTAAAAATGTCACGTATTCTTTTCCTCTGTTTTCAGCAAAATAGTCAAGCAACAACATAAAACCTGCTTGAATAAACAATCCCACTCCTCCTCCTTTCAAAATAGAATTACTTTTCGTAGCAAAAAACAACACCAGTCCAATCATTATTAGGGCTATTTCAATCCAGCGATAGATTACAAAGTTTTTCATCACTATTTCCATTCTTGGGATTTCTTCAGACTGGATTTTTGATGGCTCATTCGACACCATCGCTTGAACTCTAATTATATCTTTCGGACTACGAATATAAACCGAAGTGCCAACGGTGAGCTGAATCAAAGCAATTAATGCGAATGCAAGGCCAATCCCAGTATAAAATGGCTCTTTTAATTTAAAGAAAAAATAGATGGCAACTGCTATGGTAACTACACCCACTAAAACAAAAAGTAAACTTTCTGATTTTTCTGCATTAAAATACTTTTCAATTGAGGTCATTTTTATTCGGTTATTTTAACAAATTTCTGCTGTCCTAATAGTCTTTTATTCTGATACATCTGTATGAAATAAACTCCATCTTCAAGTGCGGCTAATTCAATCGAGTATTCAGGTTTGTCGAGGACCCCCGTTTTTTGTTTCGCCCCCAACACATTCACGATTCGATAGTTTAAACTCCCTTTAAATGGATGATTTATTGTAATCGAAGTGGAAGCCGGATTGGGGTAAATATAAAATGAAGCGCTAACCTGTTCTAAAGGTGAAATAGCTGTAGGTGTTGCTGTAATAGCTTGAACCAGTGTATCTGAAATACCGCAATGAGTAGCGATGAATGTGACCGTATACGTTCCACCTGTTGGATAAACATGAATCGGATTGCTAACTAAAGAGGAATCACCATCACCAAAGTACCACAAATACGAAGAAGCATTGTTAGATGTATTTGTAAAGGATACTTGATTGGTTCCGGAAACAACAGCGTTAAAACTCGCTATTGGATCATACTCGCCAACATGCCAGTTCATTAAGCTGTCAAATACAATTAATTTTGCAGCTGCACGAATGTTCGCAGCATCCGTTGGTGTTAAGGTTGAATTAAAAGTAATGTCAGTAGGATCTTTCCGAAACATCACTGTATAAAAAGTACATGCAGCCACATAGGTTCCAGCAACAGAGGGATGGCTTTCATCGGGCTGGTATAATTCCAAGGATGGATACAATTGTCGAACATAATTCCAAACTCTTCCTACGGGAGAAACTATGGCATTATTGGAATCGGCCATCATGCGATAACGCAAATCCAATAAACTATCCATTCCTGCATAAGTGCATACAGGAGGCCAGGAGGCGCAGTTGGAAGCATCTCCATTTTTTCTGCCCCAGGTCATATAAAATACCGTTTCAGCACATGGATTATCCGCATTGATGGTACTATCCAACATTTTAGCAAAGGGAAACACATCTGTTTGAACTTGTGAAATCGGGAAAGAAGGCAATTGACTTTGTTCCTGTAATACTACATAATCCCAATTGCCAATGGCAATTTTAGCAAGCGATGTAGCATTTGAAGAATGACCTTGCAAAGTATAACCACCGGGAGCATTACTATCATAAATAAATACGTTACCCGTTGAAGCAGCCATATCCGTTATCATTTGTGGCAAATTGTTTACATAGGTATAACTATTACCAAGAAATAGCGCTCTATAAGTATCTTGCGCATAACAACCAAGAGAAATAAGGAAAGCAATAAGAGAGAATGAATGTTTTTGCATATATAGTATTTTAAGTACTAGAATGACTCAAATAAGTGGTGAGTGGTTGCATAGAAAATAAGAAAATAATTTAAAGAATGGTCTATATAGCTTATATCGAGGCTGAAATTATACTTCTGGCTTCCGTCTTTAGTTTATGAAACAACTCCTCCTCCAATTTATAAAAGTTTGGTTTATCGAATGTTTTAGTAAATTTTCCTTTTTCTAAAAAATGAATTTCATCACAAACGGTAAGCAGGGGATCAATAATATGTGAAGACAAAAAAACCGTTTTCCCTTTTTCTTTCAACGTTGTCACAATTAACTCAACAATCTTATTTGTTTCGAGGTCTAACCCATTAAATGGTTCATCCAGCAAAAATATAGGTTTCTCTTGCTTCAAAATTGCCAGTAGTGCTAACTTCTTTTTCATCCCGGTGGAATACGTTTCAACAAGTTCGTCCAAAGGCAATTTAAATAACTCTTGCAATGTACTTAAATCAAAATTTATATTGGTCTGTTTGAATATTTTCAAATATTCATTCCCGGTTATTCTTGAATAGAAAAAATTCACGGTTTCTAAATAGGCAATATCTGAATTAGTAATTCGATTCCCATTAAAACTCAGTTCACCACTACTAACTTTCAAATCAGAAGAAAGTGCATTAAAGAAGGTCGTTTTACCTGCCCCGTTTAAACCAACCACTCCATAAATTTGATTGGGTACAAAATCTATAGTGATGTCATCTAAAACATTTACATTAGAAAAATTCACAGTCAATTTCTTTATACTAATCATTTAAATAATTTTTTAAGTTGTTTTTTGCTTTTGAAAAATAGTCGAATGCCATCAACAATGGAACTGGGAGAAAATAAGGGATTATTGAGCCGACAGAAACCAATGCCAAGATCATATTGTTCATAATCGAATTTTTATTCGGGTAATAATTCGAATATTTTAAGCAAATAGAAAAACACAATAACGCTATCTGAGTTGGGATAAAAAGTAGATTCATAAACCAATTTCCGGTATTAAAGACTGTATTTGTTATTAAAACTGGGGCATACAGCAAAAACAGCATTTTCGAATGTTGAATCATCTTCCGTTTAAGAAATTTCTGGGGGCTCATACTACCTTCTTTTAGTATTTGCAGTGGTTCACATTCTTGGTAAAAAGAGGCTATCGTTACCGTAACAAACCAAAGCAGAAACAAAGGAAAAATCCGAACCCAACAAAAAGCTAAAGCCAAGATATAAATCGGAATCAGATAAAAAAACGATTTCCGGAAACCGCTTATCCATTCAAAATTTGAAGGTGAAATGACTGCCCCTATATTTTTAAAATAGGTTTTCTGCATAAAACGATACCTAAACTGTGGCAGAGCAGCAAGTGAAATAAGTAAGATGGGGTAACACAACCAATTGTTGGAAAGCAAACAAGGAACAGCAAAAGGAAATGTAAAAACCAAATATTCTAAATAAATTTCTTTTCGAGGTTTTTGAATATTATTGTATACAAATGATTTATCTAAACGCTTAAGTTGAAATGATAAACAAAGAACAAAAAGAGCCCCAGTTAAAATATAGGCATCCGGTGTTTTTTGATATGCTTTATATGCTGCAAGCACCAAAAAAAATAGTAATCCGAGTATCAAAAAAATCCCTGGGCCTACATCATTCAATTCTCTTTTCAGCTGTATCAGACGTATTCGAAGTAATTTAGCCATTTTATTAAAACAACATTTTTTCTGCAATATGCATAATTACAGCATTCTAAGAAATAAAAAACGCCCATCCAAAGGGAGAGACGTTTTTTGTTCATTTATATAGTACACTCGGGTATCTTTTTTGAGTGTATTTATTTCATTAACTCTTCAATAATTTTATCTACACTCACACCTTCTGCTTCCGCTTTGTAATTGCGGACGATTCGGTGACGCAAGATGGCAGCCGCTACAGCCTTTACATCCTCAATATCGGGTGAATATTTCCCTTTAATTAATGAATGACATTTTGCACCAATCACCAAAAATTGTGAGGCACGTGGGCCTGCTCCCCAAGACAAATATTTATTAGATACTTCAGCTGCATGTTCAGTATTCGGACGGGTTTTTGAAGCCAATTTTACAGCATATTCCAATACATTATCTGCAACTGGTATACGTCTAACAAGCTCTTGAAAATAAATAATTTCTTCAGCAGACAATACTTTCTTTAATTCCACTTTAAGATTGGACGTTGTGCTTTTAACAACCTGAAACTCATCTTCCAATTTTGGATAATCCAACCATACATTAAACATAAAACGATCGAGCTGTGCTTCAGGTAATGGATATGTTCCTTCTTGCTCAATCGGATTTTGGGTTGCCAACACAAAAAATGGATTTCCCAATTCATAACGTTTACCACCGGTAGTAATACTTCTTTCCTGCATTGCTTCCAAGAGTGCTGCTTGTGTTTTGGGAGGAGTACGGTTAATCTCATCAGCCAATACAATATTTGCAAACATAGGCCCTTTAATGAACTTAAAATTGCGGTCTTCACCCAAAATTTCAGAACCAATAATATCAGAAGGCATCAAGTCGGGGGTGAATTGAATACGGTTATAAGTTAATCCCAATACATCTGCAATGGTATTTACCAATAATGTTTTTGCTAAACCTGGAACACCAATCAACAAGCAATGTCCTTTACTAAAAATAGAAATAAGCACATCCTTTACTACTTCATCTTGACCAATAATAACCTTACTGATTTCAGCATTGAGTGTTTTGTATTTTACTACAAATGCATCTACGGCTTCTACGTCTGATTTATACATTTTTTGAGTTATTGATTTTTTGAATTTTAGAACTAAAAATCTAAAATTCACACATTCAAAAATTAATTTAGTTAATCCATTTATTATTAAATGTACAATTTTTGAAATCATCTGCTAAATGCACATACGTGCTCGCTGATTTTTTCTTTATCCAGGCTTGAATAGCTGCTTGTTGTTTTTTCGACAAAGTAGCATTCTGAATACTTTGATAATCGTCTACCAAATTGGCTTTGTGAGGCAAGGTTCTATTTTTTACATACAAAATACGATATGCCTGCTTTCCGTCACTGGTGGTACTTGCCATCGGTTTCGTAAATTCACCAATTTTCAAATTATCTACTGAAAAAGCGATGGTTTGCTCATATTGTCCTAATTCATCCATTTGAAAACGTGTTGAACCGGTATAAGGGTTAATGATTAATCCACCACTATTTTTACTTTCTTCATCATCAGAATAGCGAGCAGCCATATCTGCAAACGTAGCAGTATCCGCCAACAAACGGGTATAGGTGGTATCCAAAGAAAGCTTTGCACGATATAAATCATTTGCATCTACCGCGGGGGCAATCAATAAACTTCGGGCATCTACCGCTTCACCTCTTCGTTCAATTAGTTGAATAAAAAAGAATCCGTAAACGGTTTCAAACACTTCCGATATTTCGTTGGGCTTAAGTTTAAAAGCCCAAGCATCCCACTCCGGCACAAACTGCCCGCGTTGAATCCTTCATAAACACCACCTTTACTTGCTGAGCCCGGATCCATCGAATACAATGCAGCCATCGCAGCAAAAGTTGCTTCTCCTTTTATTACACGTTGACGTAATCCTTCGATTTTATCTTTCGCTGCTTTTTTTGCTTCCGGAGCAATAGAAGGTTTCTTCACAATCTGTCCAACTTCAATTTCAGCATTTATAAATGGGATAGAATCTTCCGGAATAGATTTAAAATATTCTTTTACTTCATTTGGGGTAACCGACAAACCTTCGGTAATTTTGCTTTGCATTTGTTGTTCCAACAACAATTCACGCACATCGTCTTTTAATTCAATTTTGTAATCTTCAACCGATTTGCCATAAAAAGCAACAAATTTTTCTTCAGAACCGAATTGCTGAATATAATAGCGCATTCTACGCTCCAATTCTTGCTCAACTTGCCCTTCGGACACATCCAAACTATCTTTTTGTGCTTGAGCAAGTAACAGTTTCTGATAAAGCAACTCCTCCATAATTTTGCAACGTGTGTTTTCATCAACTGGCTCTTGAGCAGCTATCAATTGCTGGTATTGTGTCTCTAAATCAGATTGAAGAATGTAGTTATTTCCAACCACTGCAACAATACGGTCAATTACTTTTTCTTGCGCATTTACGCCCAACATGCATAGTAAAAAGCATCCTGCAAGCAATAATTTAATTCTTGAGTTTATCATTCGAATAGATTTCTATTTTATTGGTGTTGGCAGCATCGTTGTAAACATCTTCAATCATCTTGTTAATCAACTGCAACTTCCGTTTGTTTAATATAATATTTTTAATGTTCTCCTTTTCAAATCCAAGAGGAGATAAACTATTTCTGATTTTAAACCCTTTTATATTTACAAAGTAATGATTCAAGGAATCACTTACTTCCACAAAGCGATTGTTTTGTAAAAATAACTCTTTATTATAGGTTTGAATAGGAATTTCTTTTAACAAATCGTCAAACAATAACCATGACGAATCATCCAGGTAAAAGTTACTGGCAAATTGATGACAATAACTGGCTAATTGCTCCCGATCGCTAGCGACATCTGATTTGTACATTCGTTTTAATTTATCAATTCCTGGCGCTTTTTTATCCACTTTTACATATACCACTTTAATAATGTTATCCTTTAACTCAAAATCAGCTTGATTATTATTGTAATATTCTTCTATTTCTGAATCAGAAACGATGGTATCCAACTTTTGCTTTACCAATTCTTTTTCGTAGGTGTAAGTAATTAGTGAATTGCGGTAGTTACGAAGTTGTTTTTCCACATTTTTCTGTTCATCTCCCAAATTGCTTTCTGCTTTTTGAGTAACCAAGGTTTCACGAATCCAGTTATCAATGTATTTCGTGATAAGTTCGGTGCTGTCTTTGGCAGGAGTTCCAGAAGGAACAATGTCTTGAATTTCGTCCAAATACAAATAATCCTCATTGGCGCGGGCAACGGCTACTCTGTTCTGCTCCTGTTTGGGTGAACGATCACATGCAAACAGAAGGGAGAGCATTAGAAAATATGTAAGGCGTTGTATCACTTTTATAATTAATCGTATTGGTTTCAAACGGCTCGACCATTGTGGAAATGAAATCCAAAGGTGGATCGTGCCTTTCTGATAAATAAAAAAGTTTATGGCGCTTTTAACACCATAAACTTTTAAATGCTGTTTTTTTAATTACTTAATTGTAGAAAGAACGGCCTTATCAATCGATACAGGATATTTTGCTTTTAAAGAAGCAATCCATTCTTTTTCTAAATAATTTTGATAATCTGCAGTTACCATTCCTTTTGAATCGTTATACGATTTAGGCTCCGGCTTCAACAATTTAGAGGTAACAACAATAACTGTTTTTTTATCTTTTTCAGATTTCATGTCAGCAGATGTTCCTGGGTTCCAGTTTTTATCCACGAATTCATTTTCTCCTTTATTGAAAACACGTGTTTCGGTTTGAAGGTTCAATTGAGAATCTTTGTTGATGGCTGCTATAATTTCCTTTTCTGTTTTCTTCTTTTTCATCAACCCTCTTACTTTTGCCGCTATTTTATCATCCGTACAACTATAAACAGTTGCTTCAGCACGCTCATCCCACATGTAATTGGTCTTATTCTTTTCGTAAAATGCTTTTGAACCAACAGTATCTTTTACTGCTTTGCTCCATACTTTTTGATCCGTTAATTCAAACAATAAAATACCATCGCGGTACTCTTGCATCAATGCTTTAAACTCCGGATATTTTTGATCCAAACGAGCTTCTTCATAAGCAACAGCCGACTCTTCAACAAACTGTTTATACAACTGATTAATTACAACAGAAATATCTGTCTTAGCACGTTTGCTTTGGTGCGAAGAAATGTAATTTGCAAAATCAACTTGTGTGTAAACTTTATCATTAAAATTAAACATTGGTTTCTTTAACGCGATAGCCTTAGCTGCATCCCACTTTCCTTCAAAGAAAGTTGTATCTACTACTTTTACAAACTCATCTGCCATTTTTGGAGTTTCTTTGAATTTGTATTCAGCTTTTACTTTTGCTATTAAAGACGCACGACCAACTTGTGAACGAGAGTCTTTGGTTACTTTCGCTTTCAAATCATTTTTCATATCGTCAAAAGAAGCTAAACCTCTTTTATCTAATTGTTTTACGATATGCCATCCGTATTTAGTGCGCATTGGAGCACTAAACTCCCCCTTATTTGCAATTCCGAAAGCAGTTTTCTCAAACTCTAATGGCATTTTTCCAGTTCCAAACCAAGGCAATTCTCCACCTTTTTTAGCGGTTGATTTATCATCCGAAAATTCTGTTGCCAATTCTTCGAACTTTGAACCCGCTTTTAACTTATTATAGATTTCGGTAATTTTTGTGTACGCATTTAACGAGTCTTCTTTATTCATGTTCGGTGTTGTTTTCACCATGATGTGCGCAGCCAATACCTCTCCTTGCGCTTTTCTTCTTTCTGTTACCTTGATGATGTGATAACCGTAACGTGTGCGAACAGGCATTGATATATCACCAACTTTTGTTTTATAGGCAGCCGTTTCAAAAGGATATACCATTTGCAAAGAAGTGAAGTAACCTAAATCACCACCATTATCCTTTGCTGAAGGATCATCCGAGATTCCTTTTTCAGCAGCCACTTTATTAAAATCTTCGCCTTTTAAGATACGGGCACGAATTTTCATAATTTTATTGTAGGCTTCCAAAGTATCTTTTGGCAATGCACTTTCGTTCACTTTTACAAGAATATGCGATGCATGCACATCTTCTTGCATACGTTCGTAAGTTTCTCTTAGTAATTTTTCGTTTACGTCTTTATCTGTTAAATAGGGTTGCGCCAATTGCTTGCGATATCCTGCTAATTCTTCTTTAAATGATTTTGCAGTGTCCAACCCCAAATCTTCCGCTTCCTTCACTTTCAATTTAAAATTGACAAATAAATCCACATAATCATTAAGTGATTTAGCATCTGCAACGCCTTCTTTACTGTTATTCTTATGGAATACGCTTTCGAATTCAGAAACTGTTACTTTGGTTGTACCTATTGTCATTAAAACAGGTTCACTTTTTGCAACAACAGGAGTCGGCTCAGGTTTCCCTGCAGGCTTCTTATTTTGTGCAACAGCATTCATTGTAATCAGTGCCAACGGCAACATCAACGTTCTTGAAAAAACACTCATATTCATAGTTTTAACGGTTTTTTTATTTAGGGTAACAAATGTAGTTATTTATGCGATGTATCAAAAAAAAAGAAGGTTTAAAATTTAGTAATTGCAGTGTTAAAATTTGTTAAGCATTTGTCGCTTAAAACCTTATCCTTCTAACAGCTTCACGTTTTAATATAAAAGATTGATTTCCAAACAAACACAGCTCATATCGAGAAAATCCGATTTATCAGCAACCATAAGGAGTTTTGTACGTGAAACAGTTGACTTATTGGATTCCAATAAGTATATTTGAAAACGATAATACTAAAACTATGAAAATACGTTCTACCCTACTAATCTTAACGCTTACTTTGGGTTCCATCTGTACCAGTTTGGCTCAAGGTACATGGGCGCCCCTGACCAGCGGAACCACCACCACTTTACTTGGTGTTTCTGCCCCCAGCTCATCCTTATGTTTTGTATGTGGTGCCACAGGTACTATTCGAAAAACAACCAATGCCGGTGTTTCTTGGCTGCCACTTTCCAGTGGAACTGGTCAAAACCTCCATTCTATTCAGTTTTTAGATGTATTAACCGGCTTTGTGGTAGGTGATAACGGAACAGCACTCAAAACAACAAATGGTGGAACCACCTGGAGTGCAATGACAACGGGAACATCTCTCGCTTTGCGATTTGTTTACTTTTTGGATGCTAGCAACGGCTACATCAGCGGAGCAAGTGGATTGATTTTAAAAACAACAAATGGTGGTGCGACTTGGACCACCACCACCACCCCTACTTCGGTGCAAATCAACTCTATTTATTTCACCACGCCTTCAATCGGATATGCATCCGGAAATGGTGGCGTCCTATTAAAGACAACAACAGCCGGTAGTACATGGAGCACCCTAACAAGTGGTGTTGCAGCAAATTTGGGTATTTTACAATTCACCTCCGCAACGGATGCTGTTGTTGGTGGCGATGGTGGTGTTATTCGAAAAACCATCAGCTCCGGAACCTCTTGGGGGACTATTGCCAGCGGTACAACTGATAACTTAACCGGAATGGATTTTTATGATGCTAATAATGGATTTATGGTAGGTGGCAATATTCCTTTAAATACCGGTATCATCTTGCGTACAGTGGATGCCGGAAATACGTGGACAAGCTTTTACCAGGTTCTTCTCGCCTAACAAAAACCGATTTTTACGATGAAAATCTGGGGTATGCTGTTGGACTTGATGGAACCATCTTACAATATACCGTTCCGTTGCCTCCAGCAACAGCCGATGCTTCATTTGCAATATCTACTCCCAGCTGCATGGGCCAAACACAAAATTTTTACAGCGTGATGTATGGTACTCCGGGGGTTACACATTCGTGGAACTTTGGAACAGGTGCTGCACCTGCCACCTCTAACCTCTACAATCCTTCTGGAATCTTATATGCTACTGCCGGAGCAAAAGTGATTACACATATTGCAACGACAGCTTTAGGTTCTGATACAGTAACGATGGTGCTTACTGTAAATCCACAACCTATTGCAAACTTTTCTTCCACAGATCCAGTTTGTCCGGGTGTGGGTGTAGACTTTAGCAACACAGGAACTAGCGGTATTGGGGTTACCTACAACTGGGACTTTGGAGGCGGTAGTCCGAACACCTCTTCCATTCAAAACCCAACTGGCATTATTTATTCCAATGGAGGAGCAAAAACAGTGACCTTCACGGTTATTAATCAATACGGTTGCACAACCACCAATACGCAAACAATAAACATTGATACATTACCAGCTGTAAATGCAGGGATTGATTCAACCATTTGTTTCAATACATCAATCATTCTTGGTGATACAGCATTTGCAGGTTTAACATACAGTTGGACACCTTCCTCTTCGTTGAGCAATGGCTCTATTTCCAACCCCGTTGCAAGTCCGGTTACTACTACCACCAATTATATTTTAACAGTAACCAATAGCACAACAGGCTGTTCAAATAAAGATACGGTAACCATTACCATGCTTTCGCCCTTAATGGCAAATGCAGGAAGCGATTTAGAAATTTGCAAAAACGATAGCGCACAATTAGGAACAGGGTCGATAGTGGGGCAAATATATACATGGAGTCCTACTTTGACATTGAATGATTCAACCATTTCCAATCCGATGTCTACTCCTACTGCAACCACAACTTATACATTAACTGTTTCCGGAAACGGATGTGGAACCGTTACAGATGAAGTAACCATTACCGTTAATGCCGTTCCTATTGTTAGTGCAGGAATGGATGACACAACCGCTGTTGGAGAAGCAATACAATTAAATGCTACTGGTGGAATCTCATACGTATGGTCTCCGGCTGCTACATTAAACAATCCGGGAATCTATAATCCAATTGCAAGCCCAGATGTTACAACCACTTATACGGTTGTGATTACTGATTTAAACGGATGCAAAACTTCAGATGCTGTAAAAATTACCGTTGTAGAGCCTGCATTTTGGGTACCAACGGCCTTTTCGCCTGACGACAATGGCATCAGTGACGTATTTTATGTTCGCGGAGAAGGAATAACAGACTTTGAATTTTCTGTATACAATCGCTGGGGAGAGCGTATCTTTTTTACAAAAGATATGTTAACCGGTTGGGATGGAACACGTCAATCAAACGGTGACAAACTACCTGAAGGCGCATATATTTATCAAATACGAGGAACACTGTCTGATGGTAAAGTGATTGATTCAAAAGGCATGATCAATTTGATTCGCTAAAAAAACTACTGATATCTAAACTACAGAACATGAAGAAAATACTTATTCTACTCTCAGCAATTTTATTGGTTTTAATCAATAATAAATCGATTGCACAAGATGCACGTTTTGCCCAATCGTATGCAAACCCGTTACGCATTAATCCTGCAATGATGGGTACCAGCAGAGATATTAAATTTGGATTAAATTATCGCAGTCAATGGTCAGCCATCGAAAAAGGTTATAAAACCTTTTCGTTTACTGCGATGTATCCGATTATTTTAAAAAATCAAAATGGGAAATTTGATATTGGCTTAACGGCTATGAATGATAAAGCAGGGGCTTTTAGTACTTCTGATTTTGCATTAGCCGTAGATTACAGCAAAGAAATTTCGCCCAACAATAATTTATGTTTGTCTTTAATGGGTGGTTATGTGCAACAATCCGTTGACATCGCAAAACTCACTTTTGATAGTCAGTATTTAGCAGGGTCATTCAATGCTGCCAACCCCACCAACGAGTCTTCAGTAAATAGTTCTGTAACACACCCGGATTTGGGCTTTGGTTTTTTATGGTTCTTCAATCCAAATCGGTCTGAGTCCAAAGTGAATGCCTATTTGGGTTTATCCGGCTATCATTTAAATCAACCAAACCAAAGTTTGGTTGGTGGTCAAGGTCGCTTACCAATGCGGTTTTCCTACCAAGCAGGATTAAAAATATTCGGACAAAACAAAGTGGATTTAAGTCCGGCTGTTCGTGTAAACAACCAAAATGGGAATATTGAACCAGCAGCAGGTTTGTATATCAACTATCATTTCAACGAACAATTTGATTTTGTGATTGGTGGATGGTATCGTGTGCACGATGCGAATGCAATTGTGATTGGTTTTGAGCATGCCAATTTCACTTTTGGCTATAGCTACGACATGATTAACTCAGGCTTGAATGATGCCAAAAACAGTGTAAAAGCACACGAATTAACACTGTCTATAAAAATATCAAGAGGACCAAAAGGCAAAATCAATACGGATGAAATTGAAAAGGAAATTTTGAAGGATACAAAAGTTTATTCAAATCCTATTATGTCGTTTTAATGAAATTCATCAGCTTAAAAAAGAAAAGGAATCCAACCGGATTCCTTTTCTTTTTTAAGCTTAACAATAAATAATTATCTGCTATAATTTGGAGCTTCTCGGGTAATCGAAACACCATGCGGGTGACTTTCACGAATTCCGGAGTTGGTAATACGAATGAACTTTGCCTTTTGAAGCTCAGTAATCGTTTTAGCACCGCAATATCCCATACCAGCGCGCAAGCCACCAACAAATTGATACACCACTTCAGCTAGACTGCCTTTAACAGGAACACGACCGGAAATTCCTTCTGGAACTAATTTTTTAATATCATCTTCCGCATCTTGGAAATAGCGGTCTTTTGAGCCCATTTGCATTGCTTCAATGGAACCCATTCCACGATAAGATTTAAATTTACGCCCTTCAAAAATGATGGTTTCTCCAGGTGACTCTTCCACACCTGCAAACATAGAACCCATCATCACACAGCTTGCACCTGCAGCCAAAGCTTTTACAATATCACCAGTAAAACGAATTCCTCCATCTGCAATCAATGGCACACCTTTCCCTTTTAGCGCTTTCGCCACTTCCATTACAGCCGTTAATTGAGGAACACCAACCCCAGCAATGATGCGAGTTGTACAAATAGAACCCGGACCGATACCAACTTTAACGGCATCAGCACCTGCAGCCACTAAAGCCAAAGCAGCTTCAGCAGTTGCAACATTTCCAACAACCACTTGCAAGGCAGGAAATGCTTTCTTAATTTTTTTCAATGAATCCACCACACCTTTGGAATGTCCGTGAGCTGTATCCAACACAACCGCATCAACACCAGATTTCACTAAGGCATCCACTCGTTCAACAGCATCGGCAGTAACACCAATTGCAGCTGCAACACGAAGTCGGCCTAAACTATCTTTATTTGCATTGGGATGAACTTTTACTTTAATAATATCACGATAGGTAATGAGTCCAACCAGCTTTCCATTTTTATCAACTACCGGTAATTTTTCAATTTTATGATGTTGAAGAATTTGTTCCGCTTTCTTCAAATCAGTTCCCACTTTAGCAACCACCATATTTTTGCTGGTCATTACTTCTTTCACAGGACGTTTATGGTTTTTTTCGAAACGCAAATCACGATTAGTGACAATTCCAATCAAATCTCTTTTATCGTTTACAACAGGAATACCACCAATTTTATTTTCCCTCATCAGATTAAGGGCATCTTTCACAGTTGCCGTTTCCAATAAAGTAACCGGATCCATAATCATACCGCTTTCAGAACGTTTTACTTTACGAACTTGATCGGCCTGATCAGCAATACTCATATTCTTATGCAACACACCGATGCCACCTTCTTGAGCAATAGCAATTGCCAATTGGTACTCCGTAACTGTATCCATAGCTGCGGATACAATGGGTGTATTGAGTTTAATTTTTTTTGTAAAAAAGGAAGCTGTGTTTACTTCACGAGGAAGTACTTCGGAATAAGCAGGTACTAAGAGTACATCATCGTAAGTTAAGCCTTCACCTACAAATTTGCTTGAATCTAATGGCATATGAATTTTAATATTTGAACCGGCCTGACGGTAGACGGGTTTTATTAGCTATGGTTAAAATTCCCGCAAAGATACATTTTTTTTCGTTACCAAAAGCCTATAAAGAGATTTATAGAAACTTCACTCCTATTACCAGCATGTCATCCACTTGCTCCAAAGGGCCTTTCCATTGTTCAAAAATCCTGTCAAGTATTTCTTTTTGACTGCTGAATGTTTCGTTTTGAATCCCAAGAATGGTTTCCTGCATTTTTTGTATTTAAACTTTTTCCCGGCATCACCACCGAACTGATCAGCAAAACCATCGGTGAAGAGATAGGCCACATCTCCCGCTTTATAATCCACAGAATGGTTGGTAAAAGGCAATCCTCGACCCTGAAAATAACCAATCGGTCGTTTGTCGCCTTTTATCTGAACTAATTTCTTTTCGCCATTATCTGTTGTATAAATCCAAAGCGGATTATTGGCACCGGCAAACTCCAAGGAATTCGTTTGAGTATCAAACGCTACAAGTGCGATATCCATTCCATCCTTGTTCTCCCCTTGATTCGAAGATTGCTTTAATGTACTAATCACCAAATGTCTTAATTCACTTAAAATCAAGCCGGGGTTCGTAATGCCTCGTTTATTTACAATTTCATTTAAAAATGCATTTCCAATCATACTCATCAATGCCCCCGGAACGCCATGCCCCGTGCAATCCACTGCAGCAATAATTTTTTTACCCTCTTTTTCAGCATACCAATAGAAATCACCACTTACTATATCTCTTGGCTTGAATAAAATAAAAGATTCAGGGAAAATCGTTGTTCGGTTTTCGATGGAAGGCAAGATTGCATCCTGAATGCGTTTTGCATAATTGATACTGTCAATTATATCCTTGTTTTTTTCTTGAATGATTTGTTCATCATGCTTTCGTTGTGTAATATTTGTATCAACAATGATTAATCGCTGTAACTCATTTTTTCATTAAACACAGGTGTCAACATGGATTGTTCCCAAATTAACTCACCGGTAAGATTGCTATTCTTTGATTCATAGACAACTGATTTCTTGTCTGCAATTGCTTTATTAACATATTCACGAATACGAGGATTGTTACTCACTTCAAATATGGTTTCTCCTTTTTTAAGTTTCAACGCATCAATTGAAATTCCATTTAATCGTTCAAAACTTTCATTTGCCCATTCAATCTTTCCATTTGCATCCATGATAATCACAATATTATCGGTGGAACGTGCCACCAAAGATAACTTTTCAAGTTCCAGATTCAATCGCTGTTTAATGCGGTTTCTGTTATAAATCAGAAGTGTAATAACCAACAATGAAAGAATGCCAACTATTGCTGAAATAATAAAAACGCGCTGCTTTTCAAGCGCAAGGTTATTGATGTCCTGTTCATTTTTAAGCAATTCTATTTCTTTTTCTTTCGCATCTGTTTCAAATTTTGTCTGCATTTCTGCAAACGCATTTCTACTATCTGAATTATGAATGGTATCTTTTAATTCGGATTGCAGCCCGCGGTATTTATAAGCATTTACATAATCTTTTAAATTGGCATAATTTTCCGCAAGCAGTCCGTAATTGTCCATCAATTCGTAAGTCATGCCCATGCTTTTAGCAACGGAAGTTGCCTTAAGGAGATATTCTTGCGCTAATGCATGTTGATTCATTGTTGAGTAAACCGTTCCAAACCCCTGAAAACAATACGCCAACCCAAAGCTATCGGGATGAATTTGTAAGATCTCATAGGATTGATTAAAATAATCCAATGCTTCTTTGGACTTTTTCTGATTCATCAATACAATACCGATATTGTTATAGGTCCCAGCCAAACCTTCATCCGGCTTCTCCTTTTCTATTTCCACACATTTATTGTAATAGGTCAATGCATCGTCATAATTTCCTGTTTCAGAATAACAAACTCCTAAATTCTTATACGCAGAAACGAGTCCATCTTTATCATTTGCCTTTGCGTAAGGGACTACAGCTTGTTTTAATATATCTGTTGCTTTCGGAATATGCTTTTTGACGCATATACACAATTGCCATATTCGTATAATCATTCGCCATCCATAATTCATTTCCGGTTTCTTCATTCAATTTAGCCGACTGAATATAATATGTTAGCGCTTTATCGTAATTACTCAAATAGAGATACATGTTTGCAATTCCATGAAATGCATCCGCCATCGAAACTTTATCCTTGATTTTTTCGGAAACTTCATAATAGTCTTTGTAATATTTTAGTGCTAAACGATAATCACTTTTAAATTTTTGGTAGATACGGGCCTTTGCTCGATATGCATTTCCAAGATGTTGTTGTTCAAAATAATTATCTGAATTTATTTTTTGAGAAAGCGCAATTGCACGATCAACATTCACCAGCGCGCTATCAAAATTAGATGCCTTGTAGTAAATTTTCGTTACATATATGAATGCTTTTACTCGAACAGAGTCTTCTCCAGACGATTTAATAAGCCGACTCATTGAATCTAACTGCGAAAGCTCTTGTGCAAATAGATTTGCAATCGATAGAATAAAAACACTTATAACTAAATATTTCTTCATTAACCAAATATAGTAAAATCGAATAAACTCAATAAAAAAACAAAAACCTTCCATTATTTACATGAAAGGTTTTTGCTATAAAATTCGTTATTCGTTATTACTTCACAATCGTCACGGTTCCTATATATGCATGCTTTTTATCAAAGATATCAGTCAATCGAACTTTCCAAACATATACATCTTGCTGAGCAACTTCTTTTCCTCCGTTTGCTCTTCCGTCCCACTTATCATACAAATAGCTTCCATGGAAAATTTCATTTCCCCATCGATCAAAAATCCAAATATCATAATCGACAATTCCAACACCATCGCCAAAGAAATAATCATTTACACCATCACCATTCGGTGTAACACAATTTGGAATGTAGAATGTAAACTCCGGCCCCACCTCAACAGGATGCACCACTGTGTCATAACAACCATCCGCATTCATTACAATCAAGGTAACGTTATAGGAAGCAGGATTAGTTGTTGGGAAGGTATGTGTTGGACTAGAAACCAATGGAGATAATGTTGCTCCGTCACCAAAATCCCAAAACCAATTCACCACATCAGATGAGGATTGATTGTTCATTGTAATGTTTCCATCAAAAATACTTGCAGGATTTGGACTTGGAGAAAATTCAGCAGTAGGATTTTGAAAAACAATCACAAAATTATTAATGGTTAAAGTCGAGCTACATCCATTTGAAGAAGTAACAGTAAGTGTTACGTTATATGATCCTGTAGCAGGATAACAATGCGATGGATTTTGCAAGGTGCTTGTATTCGCAGGGTTTGCTGGATCTCCAAAATCCCATAACCAAGAGACAATTACACCTCCACCAACAATTGTTGACAGATCAGTAAATGTTGTACAAAGTGGAGGGCATCCATTTGGATTGGTTACAGAAAAAGCAACAACAGGAGAAGGATTAAATGTAAGTGTCACATTGGAGGATGCAAACGGACAAACACTCGAACCGGTTGATGTTAATGTCAATGTAACAGAACCACCAACAGTATCGGCAGCACTAGGAGTATATGTAGCATTTAGGGTTGAAGCATTTGGAGAAAACGTTCCCGTGCCACCACTCCAAATTCCTCCGGTAGCTGATCCACCAACTGAACCGGCAAGTGTAACACTAGATCCAAAACAAAGGGATTGTGGAGATCCGGCATTTGCTGTTTGAACAGGATCAACACTCACAATCACCACATCAGTTGAAGTACAGCCTGAAGCGGTATTGGTGGTTGTAACGGTATAGGTTGTTGTTGAAACAGTCGGTCCCGGATTTATCAAAGTAACAATTGGATTTGAAATGGTTGCGTTACTCAAACCTGTTGCAGGTGTCCAAACGTAAGTATCACCAGCCGTTCCGGCAAATCCTAAATTTCCTGGAGTAGCTGTACAAATTAAAATATCCGGACCGGCATTTGAAACCGGAGCAGGACTAATTGTTACCGTTGCGACAGCAGTTGAAGTGCAGGTTAAGGATGTTCCGGTAACAGTATATGTTGTGGTAACAGCGGGCGATGCAGTAGCTGTATTCACTCCGGTGGAAGTTGCACCGGCTGACCAAGTATAACTAGTTGCCCCACCAGCAGTTAAGTTTGCTATTGCTCCTGCACATATAGATGGTGAATTAACGGTAGTAATCGGCAGCGGATTAACAGTAACGGTTGCCACTGCTGTACCACTGCATGAGCCTGTTGATCCTGTAACCGTATAGGTTGTTGTTGCAGCAGGTGAAGCATCAGCCGTATTTACTCCAGTAGATGTTGCTCCTGCTGTCCACACATAGGTTGTTCCACCGGTAGCTGTTAAATTAGCTGTTTGTCCTGCACAAATAGTTGGAGAATTGACATTGACGACAATAGTGCCACCATTCGAAACAGTTGCCACTGCTGTGCTTGAACAGGAACCTGTTGTTCCTGTAACTGTATAGGAAGTGGTTGTGGCAGGCGTTGCATATGCAGTTCCAACACCTGTTACCGTTACACCAGGAGACCACACATAAGACGTTGCACCGGTTGCTGTAAGAAAAGCAGTATCACCTGGACAAATAGAAGGGGAATTCACCACCACCACCGGTAAAGGATTTACGGTAACAATTCCATGTGCAGTATCTGTACATCCGTTTAAATCAGTATAAGTCACCACGTATGTTGTGGTTGCAGGTGGAGTAACGGTAATAGAAGAAGTTGTTCCACCAACGGGAGACCAAGAGAAACCGCCACCTGCAACAGTAGGTGTTGCTGATATTGTTGCAGCAGTTCCAGCACAAACAGTTTGCGAGGTAGACGTCACAGACGCGGGAGGATACACAGAAACTGGATAGGTCAATAATGTTGTACACAGTGGTCCTGCAACCGATGTTATGGTACAAGTGTAAGTAGTATTAGTTGCCGGAGAAACGGTAATCGACTGAGTGGTTTGTCCACCCGGAGCCCATGAATAAGCGGCAGCACCTGCAGGAGCAGTAAGTGTTGTAGAAGCACCAGGGCAAACGAAATTAGGACCAGTGATGGCCATTGGAGAACATTGCACATCGATATAAGCATAAGAAAAATGTGCACCGAGTGAACAATCTCCAACCGAAAATTTAATTGTTGCACATGAACCGATATAAGGTGTTAAGTCTACAGCCACTGGAGTCCAAGGACGATAATAAACATCTGTATACCCAGGTGCAAGAAAGAATCCAGGGATTCCGGGGCCTCCCACAACTAAATATTGTCCACAAACAATTGGATTTCCGGCACAATCGAATACTTCAATTTTGAAAAAAGGTTGTTGTTCGGTAGTATGTGCAGTGGCACCATTTGCATCTTGAATAACAACCGCATATTGATAGGTCAACAAAGCGTTGGCTGCTGTTACATTAAATGTTTGCTGCAAGGTTGCGCCACCATAACCTGAGGTAACACCATCTCCAAGCATTGCAGAATTAGGTCCTAAACCGGGAGCAACAACAGGAAATCCGCCAATAGGGTCTACACCTGCACCTGCTGTAATGCTATGTTGTGGTGCTGCTATTGCATAAGTAATCGGATTATAAGTAGGTGTTGGCGCACCAGGAGCACCGTCATGGATGGAATATCCATAGGTGCCCGACCAACCAGTAAAACTTCCAGCATCAAATCCCATATTGGTACAAGATGGTTGCGTTGGTGGTGTAACTACATAATTCACATTTATGTTATAATCAAAACAAGGACAATACCCCGGATAACAATCGATTAAAATGTAATAACATTGTCCGGCTGTAACAGTTGCCGTTACACCAACTTCAGGGGTACCTTGACTTGTTGTTCCGCTCACACAGGAGCCCACATCGGGGCAACCTTGCCAAACTGAAAGTGCAGGAAACTGAAATGGTTGCAAAGGATCATAACAATACAATGTCATATTTGTAAGCGCGATATTGATTGTTCCCGTTGTAGGAGCGCAAAAATAATAGAGCCAGTCAGCACCTTGTATGTTTAGCATATCCATGCAGGATGCACCAACTAAATTATAGTCGTTGGTAGTTGTTGCAGCACATGTTGTACCGGAAGCACTTGAAAAGGGGATTGTAATCGGACTGGCCATTGCGTTGGCACAGGTGTTTCCTCCTTGTGACCACCCAATAAATGGTAATGATAAGAGAGAGAGGATAAGAGAGATTTTTTTCATGATCTTAATGTTGGGGGAAAAATTTCATGATTTATTTTTTTGATTTCGAAGTGGCTTTAGCAGTTGGAGCTACGATAAGCTCTTCTCTTTTTATTCCGTTTGAAACTGGGAGAATTTCACGGGGAGGTGCTTTGACTTCAGAAGAACAGTCGGCAGGCTTTATTGATGCTGCCGGAATTTTATGCACCACTTTTTTGACTTTCACTGTGTCTTGAGAGAATGCTGAAGAGCAACACAGAAATGCAAAAACGATAAAAGAATTAATTTTTAGATTCATTAGTTTAAAATTTGTTTTACAAATTCATCTATTTTCACTTAAGAGGAAGAGAAAATACATCGCTAATATAGATACAATTATTCGCAAATAGTTGCATCAACAATCTAATTATTAACCTTTTATCGTTAATAGAGGAGATTTAAATCTCCAAAACCTTATTTAACAAGTGTTACAGTACCGATGTAATTGTGTTTTTTATTAAACACATCTGTTAATCGAACTTTCCACACGTATACATCCTGCTGAGCAACATCGGCACCGCCATTTGCTCTACCATCCCACATATCATTTAAATGTTTTCCGTGAAAAATTTCATTTCCCCAACGATCAAAAATAAAGATATCGTAATCAATAATTCCAATTCCCTGACCAAAGAAATAATCATTTACACCATCTCCATTCGGAGTAAACGCATTAGGAATAAAGAAGGTGAATTCTGGTCCGATTTCAACAACATGTTGAACAGTATCCAAACAACCATATACATTCGAAACATACAATGTAGCCAAATAACTACTAGATGCTACATCCGGATATGAATGAACAGGGCTCGGTGTTGAATAGCCAATTGAATCGCCATCTCCAAAATAATACAACCATGAGTTGACATCGGATGAAGAACCGTTTACTAAAGTAACGATTGGATCCAGGATAGATGCAGGATTTGGTGTAGGAGTAAATTCTGCAATTGGTTTAGGGAACACATGAATATATGCCGGCATTGTAAGGGTTGAAGAACAACCATTATTAGATGTTGCAGTTAAAGAAACATCATACCAGCCTTCGCCAATTTCATAACAATTTGCAGGGTTCTGAGTTAAATCAGGAGCACCGCCTTCACCAAAGTTCCAAGTCCAACTAACAACGGTTCCTCCGGCAACAGTAGATAAGTCATTAAATTGTACACAATGAGTTGGACAACCATCAGGATCATTTACAGTAAAACTCACCACAGGATTCGGGAAGAATGTAAAGGTGACATTGGATGAAGCAAATGTACATGGTCCGGTCGGATCATTTGTTGTTAATGTTAATGTAACTGTACCTGAGGCAAATTCAGCTGCAGTTGGTGTATACACTGCATTTAAAGTGGTATTGTTTGGAGAGAAACTTCCAGCTCCACCACTCCATGTTCCACCGGTTGCAGAACCGCCAATTGCACCGGCAAGTGTGATTCCATTTCCTTCACAAACACTTTGCGGAGAACCGGCATTTGCTGTTGCAACAGCATCTACGGTTACCACCACAACATCCGTGGAAGTACAACCAGTTGTAGCGTTTGTAGTCGTAACTGTGTATGAACTTATAATTGCAGGGCCACCGGCATTGATTAAGGTAACAGTTGGATCAGCAATTGTAGCATTACTCAATCCGGTTGCTGGTGACCAAGAATACGTATCTCCTGCAGTTGCCACAGCACCTAAGTTTCCAACACCACCTGTACAAATAATGATGTCCGGTCCGGCATTAGAAATCGGTGGAGGATTAAAAGCAACAGTAACCGGTGCGATATCAGTACATCCGCCTGCAGTTGTTGATTGAATATAATAGGTTCCTGCAGTCCCAACAGCCGTTGGAGTAGCCAAAGCAATCGTTGCAGCAGCATCCGACCAATACGTTAATGTTCCACCACCTGAACTTCCTGCTGTTACAGCAGGAGCAGTAATATCAAATGTTCCAGGCGAACATATATTTGCAGGGTTCGTAATAACCAATACTGGTAATGGGTCCACAGTAACGGTTGCAATAGCGGAGCCTGTGCAACCACCTGTTGTAGCAGTAACCGTGTAAGATGTTGTAACAGCAGGGCTAACAGTTAAAGGGTTTAAAGTAGACCCCGTATCCCAAGAATATGTAGTTCCACCGGTTGCAGTTAAAGTTGCTGTTCCTCCAGCACAAATGGTCGGTGAATTTACTGTTGGAGCTAATGACCCACCAATAGTAACAGTTGCCACAGCAGAAGAAGTACATCCCAATGTTGTACCAGTAACGGTATACGTTGTAGTAACTGCAGGTGTAACTGAAATCGGGTTAATGACAGCACCTGTGCTCCATACATACGATGTAGCACCTGCTGCTGTTAGTGTTGCAGATGTGGTTGGGCAAATAGATGGCGAATTAACTGTTGTAATAGGATTTGCATTGACAACAACCGTTGCAGTTGCAGAGCCACCGCAAGCACCTGTTACTGTGTAGGTAACTGTATTGTTTCCAATTGTAGCAGCTGCAGGGTCGAAAGCACCGGTAGCAGCATTTGTAATTCCAGTACCACTCCATGTACCTCCAACTGGAGTACCTACTAAGTTAACAACAGGAGCTGTTGCGCAAAACGGACCAGCAGGAGTAATTACAGGTGGTGCTCCAGGATTAACAGTAACATTTTGAGTAATCACAGCATTACAAGGGCCGTTTGAAATTGTTAAGGTTACAGGATAGGTACCTGCAGCCGGGAAAGTATAAGAAGGATTTTGAGTTAAATCATCTGCAACTCCATCACCATTAAAATCCCACGACCAACTGGTAATTGTGCCACCAGGAGTTGAACTATCCGTAAATACGGTTGGTAGACCGGCACACACAGTTGTATTCGTAAAGTTCGCAACGGGGTTTGTAGGACTAGAACCAACAGTAATTGTTAGTGTAGTTGTGCAGGAAGCACCCGCAGCAGAGGTAATTACACATTGATAAGTTCCGGCAGCATTTACAACAGCCGTTGATCCGGTTGTTGAGCCTACAATTCCGGTTGTACCACCTGCGGTATTTGTCCAAGCATAGCCAGCTGCACCAGCAGGAGCAGTAAGCGTTACAGTTCCTCCACCACAGATGGAAGGTGATGACGCTAAAATTGCCAATGGATCACAATCTCCATCAATATAAGCATATCCATAGTGACCACCTTGCGCACAATCTGAAGAAGTAAATTGAACAGTAACACATTGACCAATATAAGCACTTAATGGAACTACTACTGTTGTCCAGTTTCGGTACCAAATTGTACTACCGGGTGAAGTTTCGGTAAAACCAACAAGAGGAGTTTTGCCATTACCATGTATTCACCACACATAATTAATGCACCGGAACCATCTCGCAAGTGAACATTAAAATATGGGCGTTCAGGATCTGAATGTCCGGAAACCGGATCTTGCAAAACACAAGCATAGCGATAGGTAAAGTTTGCATTGGCTGCAGATACTGTAAACGAAATGCTCGCTCGAGAAGCATAACCTCCGGTAACGGGCCCATCCCCTAACATCAATGTGCTGCTGCCACCACCGGGAGGAACGACAGGTAGAATTGTTCCACCAACAGCCGGATCAAAACCTCCAACAGTTTGAATAATGTGTTGTGATGAACTAAATCCTGCTACGATGGAACAAGGGTCACTTGTTGAACTGGCGCAAGCTGTTCCTGTATAATAATCCCAAAAACCGGTACCCGCCTCAAATCCAGGATTTGTACATGGAGAACCACAATTTGCAGGGGTAGGAAAAACGCCTATACTAGGTGCTCGTTGATTATGAGCTTCTACAATTTGATCTCTTCTCTTTTTAAAGTCATAAAAATAAATTTGATATTGTGGTTGCAAACCTGCGTAATAGCTGTTGATTTCAGCAGAAGTAGAAATCTCTCCTTTTCCTACTTTGTATATAAGTACTTCTTTGTCTTTTTTTAATTTCACTTTGATATAATCCATGAAATACTCGGTATCATAGAAATTACCATCATTGGTAAACAAGGTATAATTGATAAAACTCTGAACATCCACTTTTTCGGAAAGCAAATTGGTTTTATTCAAATAAGAGGTCCAATCTTTATCCGAAATCCCATAAGGATTGGAAACGGCCATTCCGCCTGCAAGAGAATTTTGAGAAACAGCTGCGCTACTTACAGCCAAAACCAATGCTAAGAAAAGCATCCGTAGATTTCTAAAAAAGTATTTTGTAGTCATTTAGAGAGATTTTGTAGTTTTTGTTTGACGAATTTACCTAAGAATGAGGCGAATAAAAAATATTTCGGCCGTTTTTTTAGCCTTAATGATTTTCAAAAACTTAGACGAATTTGTTGTTTTTGTCGATAGTAATACCAAAAGCAACTGTCTAAGTCTCAAGAAAGAGACTAAATTGATACAAAAGGTTGCATTTTAGTCTAAAAGCTACTAACAATCAAGCAAATAGGAGGCAAAAAAAGGCTCGAAATGAGACCTTATTAAGCCCAGGAGATGTCTTTTTTTAGAAATTGGAGGGTTTTTGACTCTAAACTATCTTTCTTGGGTGAAAAATCGTATTCCCAACCGGCAGTTTTGGGCAAACTCATTAAAATAGATTCAACACGGCCATTGCTTTCCAGTCCGAATTTGGTGCCCAAATCATAGACCAAATTAAATTCCACGTATCGTCCTCTTCGCAGCAGCTGCCATTGTTTATTCTCTTCGGTAAATGGTAGATTTTTATTTTTATTCATCAATTTTGTGTAGGTCGGGGCAAACGTGTTTCCAATTTCCTTCACAAAATCAAAAAGCTGTTCTTTTGAAATATCATCGTTAGCGGTAAGTCGGTCAAAAAAGATACCTCCCACTCCACGTGTTTCATCTCTGTGTTTAATAAAAAAATAATCGTCTGCCCATTTTTTGAAATCAGGATAATAATGAGGTTGATGTTTGTCGCAGGATTGTTTTAAAGCCTGGTGAAAAAAAGTAGCATCCTCCTCCACAACATAATGGGGGGTTAAATCAATTCCTCCACCAAACCACCAAACACCGTTATCCATTTCGAAATAGCGAACATTCATATGAATAATTGGAACCATTGGATTATTGGGATGGATAACAATGGAAACTCCCGTTGCATAAAAAGTAGTTGCAGGTTTTGTTACGTCTCGTTTCAAAAAATCAGGTAAGGGACCATGAACGGCAGAATATAAAACGCCCCCTTTTTCAATTACATTTCCATTTTGAATGATTCGGGTTCTTCCTCCTCCACCTTCAGCACGCACCCATTTATCTTCTTTAAAAGTTGATTGACCATCTTCTTGCTCCAATGCATTGCAAATGGCATCCTGCAATTGCATAAACCATTCAGAAATCTGTTCTTTATTCGGCACCTTTAATTTGCTTTTTGTAGTTGATATTCACTGTACTTGAGAATGTACACAAACCTATTTTCGAATCCACTATCAGCAGGGTATTGAGCAAACTGATAATTGCTGGAAATCCCTTGAAATTTATTTTCAGAAAGATTTTTCAGAAAACCTGTTCCTTCTTTTTGGAGAAGAGAAACAAACGCATACGTAATATCAAACCCCTGGAAAACATAAGTCTCTGGCTCTGTTTTGTATTTCGCACGATAATTTTTCACAAAATATTGGGTGGAAACATTCGAATAATCAATATAAGTATTTGATGGCAGATGAAGTGATAAATTATTTAAATATTCAAAATCCAAATTATCATAATTCACCCAATTTTGAAGTCCGAATAACACAATTTTATATTTATCCTTTAGCCCATTTAAACTTGAAATAAATTCAGTAACGTATGATTGATTGTTTGAAGGAAGAATAATCACATTTACTTTCGAAGTGCTTAATAAACTCTGAGTGTTGCCTAATCCATATCCAATTTTAATAGAATCAGAAACAGGTAATCCGGCTTTTACCAATTCGGGGTTCGCCACATTTTTAAACGCATTAAAAAATGCAACTTCCTTTATATTGGAATTATTGACAAGAATAATATTTTGGGTTTTGAATGTATCCACAACAAAATGCGCCATTTGTTCCACCTGCATGGTAATAGAAGGTGATACTTTTGAAACATAAGGATTATTAAATAAAATTTTATTTACTTGCGTAAAAGGAGAAACAATAGCAATGGAATGTTCTTTTGCAAAATTTGCAACAGGAATAAAGCCCGAACCATAAAGAGGCCCGATAATTAAATCCATTGACGCCAATTCAGGTTTCTTTAAAACGTTCGCAATGTTTGCAGAATCTTTATCATCAATATCGTAGACGAACACTTTTGCATTTAAATGTTGTTTTTTTAACGAATCGATTGCCATCAAAGCACCTTCATAAAATTGCAAGGCCACATTTGTTTTGTTAGAAAAAGACACATCACCTTTAATCAACTTCTCCATATCAATCGAATTTGCTTCATCAGCATTGAATGGTAAGAAAAAAGCAATATTGTATTCCTCCTTTTTTTCTCCTTTATAATTGGAATAGCCTAAAGAATTTCTATCCGCTGCTTCCGTGCTGGTATTGGTAGTGGTGACAACCGTTGTGGTTGTATTCGTTGTTGTTGTAGAAGTGTTTGTAGTAGCTACATCCACATTATCCGATTTTACTTTAGCAGAAGGGATTTTAAGCATCTGCCCTGTTTTCAATCCATCAGAAAGTTCGGGATTAAGCGCACGTAATTTATCAATTGAAATTCCATATTGTTTACTAATTGAGTAAAGTGTTTGGGATTTTTCTACTTTATGTAAAATAAAACTAGAGGTATCGTTTGCTGTCAATTCAGTAGGTTTTTTCTTAACCATTTGAATTTTCAGAATCTGTCCTGGCTTTATTCCATCAATTGCTTCCGGATTATCAATCACGATATCATTCACATCCCGTTTATAGAATTTTGCAATAGCAAAAAGTGTTTGTCCTTTTTCAACTGTATGCAAATAGTACTTTAAACCATTAATGGTTGCTGAACTTCTGGTTTTATGAATCTCAGTAGATTCTTTTTCTTGAGCATACGAAGAGAACGCCAATAGTACAAAAAGCACCAAAGGAAACAAGGATTTAATATACAATTTCGAAATTTTCAAATTACACAATTTTCAAATTAGCATTACTCCCACTCGATGGTTGCTGGTGGTTTTGAACTAATATCGTATACTACACGATTAATTCCTTTTACTTTATTAATAATTTCATTCGATACTTTCCCTAAAAACTCGTATGGCAAATGACACCAATCAGCGGTCATTCCATCGGTGCTTGTAACTGCTCTTAATGCCACAGCATTTTCATATGTACGTTCATCGCCCATAACGCCAACTGATTGAACTGGCAAAAATATAGCACCAGCTTGCCAAACTTCTTTGTATAAACCGGATGATTTCAAGTTATCAATAAAGATGGCATCTACTTCTTGCAAAATCCGTACCTTTTCTGGAGTAATGTCTCCAAGAATACGAATGGCAAGCCCCGGACCAGGGAACGGGTGACGATTTAGAATTGCATCATCAATATTTAATGTCTTCCCCACTCTTCTCACTTCGTCTTTAAATAAGGTTTTTAGTGGCTCAACCACCTGCAATTTCATATAGTCAGGCAATCCGCCTACATTGTGATGTGATTTGATGGTTGCTGATGGTCCTTTAACCGAAATTGATTCAATCACATCCGGATAAATGGTGCCTTGCGCCAACCATTTAACATCTTCAATGCGTTTGGACTCATCATCAAAAACATCAATAAATACTTTACCGATTGCCTTCCGTTTTTTTTCAGGATCAGAAACACCTGATAATTCAGCATAAAAGCGATCTTTTGCATTTACTCCAACCACATTTAGGCCCATGTGTTTGTATGACTCCAGCACATGTTCAAATTCATTTTTGCGAAGCAGACCATTATCCACAAAAATGCAATACAAATTTTTTCCGATTGCTTTATGAAGCAACACAGCAGCAACACTCGAATCTACTCCGCCACTTAAACCTAATACGACTTTATCGTTTCCTATTTTTTGTTTTAACTCTGCAACTGTTGTTTCTACAAAAGAATCAGGTGTCCAGTTTTGCTTACAACCGCAAATATCAACTACAAAATTTTTCAATAAAAGAGCACCTTCGGTTGAATGATATACCTCCGGATGAAACTGAATACCAAATGTTTGTTCACCTTTCACTTGATAGCCTGCAAACTTCACATCCTTTGTACTAGAAATAATTTCGTAATTATCAGGAATTTTGGTAATGGTATCTGCATGACTCATCCATACTTGGGAATTATCACTAACTCCTTTAAACAAAAGATTATCCGCTTTTACAAAAGAAAGATTAGCGCGACCATATTCACGATGTTCAGAAGCTTGTACCTCTCCACCAAATTTATGAGCCATTAATTGTGCTCCATAACAAACACCCAACAAAGGCAGTTTTGCCTTAAAAGCATCCAAAGAAGGATTGGGTGCGTCTTTGGCACGAACAGAGAAAGGGCTTCCCGAAAGGATAACACCTTTTATATCTTTTGAAATATCTGGAATTTTATTGTAGGGATGAATTTCGCAATACACGTTTAATTCGCGCACTCTGCGGGCGATAAGCTGTGTATACTGGGAACCAAAGTCTAAAATTAATATCGTTTCTTGCATGCGCGCAAATATACAAATTGGCAGTAAGTGAAAAGCATAATTCTTAACAATTTGTTCATAATTATTCAGGCAATATTTTTGACCATAACATCCAATCTATCTATTTTTGAATCAACATATTGTGCATTTAACATTTTTATAAAACTATCTTCATACAGAATACACTTATTCAGAAGATATTTGCACAATAAAAGCTCCCGGTGAACACCCTATAGGAATTGTAAGTTCAATTACAAGTCTCCGAAACCACTGATAATAAATTTAATTATTAGCATGAGATTAAAAGGGATACATATCATTTTATTAAGTGTTTTGTCAAATGTAATTATTGGCCAAACGTCATTACCAGTATCCAGAACAGAGGCATGGACAACAACTCCTTTAGGTTGGATTGACAATGGAACTGGAAGTTATACTTCATCTCAATGCACAGGAGTGAATTCCGGACAATTGAATTCAACTGGAGATTACTTTGAAGTATCTTTTACTGGTGTACCCGATCAATTAATATACACGCTTAAAGGACAAGGTTATACTTCCGGAACATTTACGGTTCAAGAATTTTATGGTGGAAGTTATCAGAATATTATTACCTATTCAAATAGTACAGACATGCCCGGTTCTTGTACTGTTCATACGCATACATTAAATGCTGGCACCTCAAAAGTAAAATTCAACTTTATAACAAAAGTAACTGGAAACATTACACTTGATGAAGTATCCATAACAGCTCCTGCCTGCACACCACCTTCTACTCCATCATCGCCCACTGCTGCTTCAAATCCATCTTGCGGAGCAACTACTTTAAATACAATGACTCCTTCAGCTGGAGAAACTTGGTACTGGCAAGGAACAAATGCTTCAGGAACAAGCACTACCAACCCTACTTCATCCACTTATCCTGTAAGTGTTTCAGGAACCTATCATGTAAGAGCACAGAACAATACTACTTTATGCTGGTCAACTGTGAGTGCAAGTATTGCCATGACAATAAATGCATCGCCTACTATCTCGAGCCACCCGAGCAATACAACGGTTTCTGTTGGTAGCAATGCTACTTTCACAGTAACTGCAGCTGGAGGTGGCTTGACCTATCAATGGCAGGAAGATCAAGGTGGAGGCTTTGTTAATCTCTCGGATGGTGGTATTTATAGCGGCACAGGAACAAGCAGCTTGACATTATCCGGTGTTACTTTGGCGATGGATACCTGGCAATACCAATGCATTGTAACAGGTGTATGCGCTCCTCCAACGATTACTTCAAATGTGGCTTCGCTTAGCATCGTAACCACAAGTGTAGGAGATTATCGCAGCAGAGCAAACGGGAACTGGGGAACAAACACCACCTGGGAAAAATGGAATGGTTCCGCTTGGGTAGCTTGCACAGCAGGAGATTTTCCAGATGCAGGAACATCCAATGTAGAAATAAGAACACATACAATCGATTTAGACGGAAGCGGTACACCTCCGTTTGATTGTAAAAATTTAGTAGTTCAAACCGGAGGAATTTTATGGACTAATCATTTTACGGGTGCAAATGCTTATGTGCAGATATACGGCAACATCACTTGCAACGGAACAATAGGCACGGTGACTGGTGATGATATCTGCTTCGACCTAGCTGGAGGAATTACGTGTACAATTTCTGGAAGTGGTTCATTTTACGCGACACGAATCAGAAAAGATGATGCAATAAACAATTCCTCCAATACCACATTAACCATCGATATGAACATCTTTTTGTTTTGGAGCACAGGGTCAGCAACGATATTATTCAATGATGGGTCGAGTGATGCGATGTTTGATGTAATTGTGAATGCAGGAAAAACATTAAGAGGAATTACTGCCGGTGCGGTATCAAACAACATTTCAATAGATGGTGTGGCTGGTGTTGATGCAACAGCATGTGGTGGATCATTTACAGTATACGGAACTATCGATATTGACGGGACAATATATATCACTACTAATAATGTTAATTTATCTCGTCCTGTCTCCTTAACTATTAAAAATGGGGGTATTGTAAAATGTGCTTACATCACAACAAGTGCGTCTGGTGTTGCAACAGCAATATTGACTATTGAAAGTGGTGGAAAGCTTACTTTATCAGGAGCGGATGCATCTTCCAACGCCTTTTCATCTTTTAGTACGACCAACAACATTTACAACTTAAACGTTGGCTCAGCAGTAGAGTATTCCGGAACAGCTGCTCAAAATGTGGAGAGTCAACTCACCTACTCCAATATTCTTTTTAATGGCGGTGGCATGAAAACACTCAATGGAGCCACTACTATTAATGGATTAGCAACATTCACAAATGGATTGGTAGCCTCCACAGCAACAAATATTCTAAATATGAGTTCAAGCTCCTCAACCACTGGAGCAAACAACACAAGCTTTGTTACAGGTCCGGTTGCAAAAAATGGAGCCACTGATTTTATTTTTCCTGTAGGAAAAGATGCAGCCTATCGTCCAATTTCGGTAACATCTTTAAGCGGCTCTGAAACATTTACTGCAGAATATTTTCATGCGGATCCGGATTTAGCTCCCTATGATGTCACATTAAAAGATGCCACCTTAGATGATATTGGGAGATGTGAATATTGGATTTTAAATAGATTGGGAAGTATTGATGCAAATGTAACCTTAAGCTGGGATACATATAGTTGTGGTGTAACCTCCTTGCCAGATTTAGCAATTGCAAGATGGGATGGTTCCATGTGGAAAGACCATGGAAATGGAGGCACTACAGGAACAACCACAAATGGTACAATCATCACAAGTGGAGCAGTTACTTCCTTTAGTCCGTTTACCCTTGCCTCTAGATTAGCCGGAGTTAACCCTCTACCAATTGAATTGTTAAACTTTACTGCAGCATTTAATTCTAAAAACAACGTGGAAATTAAATGGGTGACATCCTCAGAAACCAACAACGATTATTTTACCATTGAACGATCGGCAGATGGATTTTCTTTTGAGGAAATCGATGTAATTGACGGAGCTGGAAATAGTACCGTAACAATTAACTATTCAACGATTGATTACGCTCCACTTTCCGGTGTTTCCTATTATCGGTTGAAGCAGGCAGATTTTGACGGAGCTGTAACCTATAGTCAAATTATTTCAGTAGAAAAAAGCAGTTCTGATTTTGATTTAGTTTACACATTTGCATCTGAAAGCGAGTTAACACTGTTTTTTAATTGCGAATCTACGTGCATCGTCTCATTCGACTTGTTTGATTTAATGGGAAAAAAGGTTGTATCAAAAACGAATGTGTCTATAGCTGAAAATTCAAAAATTTCAATCCCAACAGACAACCTTTCGAAAGGAATTTATTTAATCAAAGCCAGTGACGGAAAAAAATTGGTAAGTAAAAAAATAAAACTATAAACCTAGTTTAATCCTTTTAAAGCATTTGCAGCTTCTTCAAAATTAGGATTAATAGAAAGACAAGCTTTGAAATCGGTTGCTGCATTTTTTTTATCTCCCATCGTTTGATAACAAACGCCTCTTCCATAATATGCTTCCACATAGGCCGGATCGATCGACAATGCTTTGGAAAAATAAGTTAAAGAAGATTTATAATCATTTTTTCCAACCATATAAATTCCGCCTAAATTGTAATTCGCATTTTTATGCATCGGATCTATTTTCAATAATACATTGTATGCTTCGATGGCCTTATCCCAGTTTTTAGCATCTTGATAAAACATTCCGATATCATACCATGTATCTTTACTTTGCGGTTGAATGCGCAATGCATTCTTATAATAATCAATAGCAATCGGATTTCTCTGTCCGGCATTTAAAATACCTAATTGCATGTATGCGCTATAGAATGTTTGGTCAATTTCTACAGCTGTTTGCATACTTGAAATGGCTTTGGCGGTATCCTTTAACTCCTTATAATTCATCCCCTTCATAAAATACCCTTTCGTATTATACTTGTCAATTTTCAAAGCCATATTAATGTATTCAAAACATTTATCGTGTTTTTTGACATAAAAATAGAGCTCTGCTAACTTGAGCATGGCATCCACATTTTTATTGTCTAATGAAAGACATTTTTCCAATGCAGCTTTAGAATTTCCTGTTTGATTGGTAAGGAAATATAAATCAGAAAGTGTAATAAAATAAGGCGCTTTTGTACTGTCCAGAATCATTACTTTTTTCATATCCTCAAACCCCTTATCGTACTTCTGTTCATTCAAGTAATATTTTGCTCGGTTATGATAGAAATCCGGATTATCAGGATTTGCTGCAATATCAGCATTCAACTTAACAAGTGCTTCAGGTAATTTAGACTTTAACGAATCTGTTTTAGGAGTTTCATTCGAAACGGGTTCATTTCCACAAGAAGAAAACAGTATTACACTTGCAAAAAAGAAAGAAGAAAAAAGAGTTTTAAAATTCATATCGATTCGATTAAAGTTAAACAAAAGTAAATAAAAAATGTCATCCCGTATTCATAAGGCTTCCAAAGGAAACCGAATGTTGGGGATGACATTCAAATAAATGGGCAATCTGCCTATAAACGGGTATTAACTTTTAGCTGTTGCTAATTCCGGAACTTCCGGAGCCACTAAGGTAGCATTGCTTAAAGCAACACGAATTTTCATTTCAATTTCTTCACACAATTCGATGTTGTCATGGAACAATGCTTTAACAGCATCTCTACCTTGACCTAATTTGGTATCACCGTAACTAAACCAAGAACCACTCTTTTTAATGATGTTATGTTCAACACCCAAATCAACGATTTCGCCAATTTTAGATATTCCTTCTCCATACATGATATCAAATTCCGCCTGACGGAAAGGAGGAGCTACTTTGTTTTTTACGATTTTTACACGTGTACGGTTACCAACAACAGCATCTCCTTCTTTAATTTGTCCAATTCTACGGATATCAATACGTACAGAAGCATAGAATTTCAACGCATTTCCACCTGTTGTTGTTTCAGGATTACCGAACATCACACCAATTTTCTCCGCCATTTGGTTGATGAAGATACAGCCAACCTGTTTTATTGATTGTACCGGTAAGTTTACGTAAAGCCTGTGACATTAATCGTGCATGTAAGCCCATTTTTGAATCCCCCATTTCACCTTCGATTTCACTTTTAGGAACCAATGCGGCAACGGAGTCGATAACAATAATATCAATTGCTCCGGAACGGATTAAATTCTCAGCAATCTCTAAGGCTTGTTCGCCATTGTCAGGCTGAGAGATTAATAAATTTTCTGTATCAATACCCAATTTTTCAGCTAGGTACGGTCGAATGCATGTTCTGCATCAATGAATGCTGCAATTCCACCGGCACGTTGCACTTCAGCAATTGCATGTAATGTCAATGTCGTTTTACCGGACGATTCAGGTCCATAAATTTCAATAACTCTACCTTTTGGTAATCCGCCTATTCCTAGGGCAATATCAACACCCAAAGAACCTGTAGGAATCACTTCCACATTATCTGCAGGAGCATCTCCCATTTTCATAATAGCACCTTTACCATAGGTTTTTTCTAACTTATCGATGGTGAGTTGCAATGCTTTTAATTTTTCTCTGTTAACGGATTCTTTTGCTTCTTTCGCGCCTTTTGATTCTTTGGTTTCTTTGCTCATGGTTATATAGATTTTATAGTTACAATTTTGGATGACTAGGTGGACGAGTGATCAGGTGATTGAGTAGTTTCACTACTACTTTATTCCAATTTCCCTTTATACTTTAAATATCCACTTGATCACTTTATTACTTTATTATATTATCACTCTTTTCTTTTTCGCCTAGCTACTTAATCACCTAGTCACTTAGTCACCTAAGATTTGCTCCGTGTGATTTTTACTTTTCACATCAGTTATTACTTTTTCAATTTTGCCTTTTTCATCTATTATAAAGGTAGTGCGATTAATTCCGTCAAAAACTTTTCCCATAAACTGTTTCTTCCCCCAAATATCGTAAGCTTTTATTGCTTCCATATTCACATCAGCCAACAATTGGAAAGGCAAATCAAATTTCTCAACGAACTTTAAATGTTTTTTCTCTTCATCGGCACTGACTCCTAAAACAGAATATCCTTTCTTTTTTAATTGCGCAAAATTATCTCTCAAATTACACGCTTCAACAGTACAAGTAGGTGTATTGTCTTTCGGATAGAAGTACAACACCAATTTTTTTCCTGCAAAGTCTTTCAAAGAAACTTTTTTTCCGTTCTGATCTTTTCCACTAAAAGTAGGAGCCTTGTCCCCTGCTTTCAGCCTTGTTGTGTGATTTTTCATAAATTCTTTCTATAAAATTAAATGAATTATCACTTATTTATAAAACAAAGTTCTGCTATTTATGAACAAGAAAAAAGAAAAATTTAAGAATACTAAAAAACGTAGCAAAACAAAAACCAACCAAAAACCTGTAAAATACCCTACAGTATTGAGCTAAATTTAAATTACCAATATATTTAGCAGGATTTTATCTGGCTATTTTTTTCGAAAGGGCTTCGAAATATTTGCAATACATCTTGATTTCACACTCCATACATTTCGGATTTCGGGCTATACAAACATAGCGACCATGCAAGATTAACCAATGATGAGCAACTGCTACTTTATTTTCGGGAATGTATTTTATCAGTTGTTTTTCCGTTTCTAAAGGGGTTTTTGAATTCGTAGTTAAACCCAAACGGTTGGAAACTCTAAATACATGTGTATCAACTGCCATAGCAGGTTTATCATACACCACAGAAGCAATAACATTGGCGGTTTTACGCCCTACCCCTGGCATTTTTATCAATTCATTTATTTCCGAAGGAACCACACCTTTAAATTCAGTTACTAGCATTTTAGCCATTCCTACCAAATGCTTGGCTTTATTATTCGGATAACTGATGCTTTTAATGTATTCAAACACTTCATCACTGCTTGCTACAGCCATCACTTCGGGGACAGGAAAAGCATTAAATAATGCTGGCGTAACTATATTTACTCGCTTATCGGTGCATTGAGCAGACAAGATAACCGCCACCAATAATTGGTAGGGGTTATCATAGTTCAATTCTGTTTCAGCAATCGGATGATTTTTACTGAAGTAATCGATTACCTTTTCGAAACGTTCCTTTTTAGTCATTCCTTACGTCTTTCTCAAACGGTTTACAGACTTTTCAATATATTTTTCAGTGGGCAATAATGAGCGTTGAATTCTTCTTGCATACTTAATACTATCAACAATAGCCTTTTGGTGCTCCTCCACTTTATTCTTTTGCTCTTCTACTTCCGACTTTTGTTGTTCGACAAGTAGTTTTTGATTTTCAATAATATCTTTTTGTTTTCGAGTAATACGCAACGACCTGAAAACATAAACAGCAAAAATTATTACAAGAATCAAAAACAGGAAACAAGCACTAATACAATTTTTTGTTTACGACTTTTTTCTTCTGCAATCAACTCTTGATTTTCTAATTCCTTTTGATGTTCAGCGACAGCGATGGCTTCTTTCTTTTCAAAATCATAATTCATTTGATTCTGAATAGTTTTTTTGCGCGTTTCTTCATTATCTAAGCTATCGCTATATAGAATATGTAATTTATGATTTTCAAAGGCTCCTTTATAATTTCCGGTAGCACTGTCTAATTCTGAAAGACCATCATACGTATTACTTAGACACTCTTTAAACCCAATCTCAAGCGATAATTGCTCGGCTTTTTTAAGAAAAATTGCAGCTTCTTTGTAGTTCTTCTGACGCGTATGCACGATTCCGATATTGGAATAAACACCTGCTAGCAAATACTTAATTCCAATTTTTTCCATAATTTCTTTGGCCACCAAATATTTTGTAAGTGCCATAGAATAATCACCTTGCTCCGAATACACATTTCCAATACTCAGATTCGATTCAGCAACCCCTCTCTCATCCTGCAGTTTTATTCTCATTTCTAACGCCAACGCATATTGGTGCAATGCTTCATTATACTTTTTTTGATGAAAATAAATCCCTCCAATATTGTTATGTGCAATCGCAATACTTTTCTTTACTCCCAGCTGCTCATAAATTTTTAGTGAGGAAGAAAACTTCTTTAAAGCCTCTTCATAGTTTTCCTGAGCATAATAAACATTCCCAACATAAAAATAAGCATCTGCTGCTCCAGGCTTATCCTTTATCTTTTCCCTAATTCTTAAAGATTCAAAATAATACTTAAGTGCTTCAGGATAATTCCCTTTGTCTTCTGCAAAAAAGCCTTTATACGCGTAAGTCATCGCCTCACCTTTTTTATAACCTGACTTTTTTGACAAATCTAAAGCGTTGATCAAGTATTCTTGAGCTTTCAAATCATCATCATATTCATACCTTAGAAAAAGCGAATTCATCACATCTACTTTCAAGGTATCATAAACAGATGTTTTAATAATTCGCAAAAGGGAATCCAAATCTTTGTCTTGCCCAAAAGACCGAAATGAAATCTGCAATAAAAGGAAAAATAATATGACGACCCTACTCCTTTTCATAAACGAATTATTTCATTAATCTTTTTAAGGTTTTATCAATATACTTTTCAGAAGACATATTGGATTGCTGGATTCTTCTTGCATAATTGATACTATCAATGATCTCTTTTTGTTTTTCATCCACCAATCGCTTTTGTTCAGATATTTCTTTATTTGATTTTCGCTTTTGACGATATGCAAAAAGTAAAAAAACCAAAACAATAAAGCCGGCTAAAACCAACAAAAGCAGCTGATTTTGTTGTTTCGATTTCAATTCCAATTGATATTCCGATTCTTTTATCTGGCTTTCCTTTTTGCTGATATCGTATTTCACTTCCATTTCCAACATTTTCCCTTCCAACATTTCAGCGGAAATACTATCATCCATCACTTTGTATAACAATTGGTTTTGATAAGCATTTTCAAATTGGTTCAATCCACTATATGTTTTAGAAACCCCTAGATAAACATCACGTTTTATCGTTTGAAAGTTTAGTTTCTCAGCATAATCTAATGCAGTTTTATAGTTTATCAATGCCTGTTTATAGTCTTTTAACTGATAATTAATTTCACCTAAAACTATTGACGAATTTGCCATTCCCAAATCAATTTTAGCATCTTCATAAATACGATACGCTTCCATCGCTTTTTGAAGTGCTAATTGCAAATCACCTTTTTTCATAGTGATTTCAGCAAAACCTAAAATTGAATTTGCATAGGCAGAATAATCATTATTTGCCTTATAAATCTGCGCAGCCAATGAATTATATATCAATGCACTATCATATTGTGCTGTATTCAGTAATAAAATACTGATATTATTAAATATGTTGGCACATTGTTTATAGTCTTTTTGCGATTTATTAAAGTTGTATGATTTATCATAATAATAGCGGGCTACCTTGTATTTTTTTTGACGACACAACAAATTAGCATAGGTATTATAAAACTCATATAAATCCTCTTGATAATGATACTTTTCCAAAAACTGAATATATTCTATTGCGTAACTCATCGCAACATCATTCATTCCGCGATGGTATAAATTGGTAATTAAAACAGGATACATTTTAAGAATACCTGAAGAATAATTTATTCTCTTGGCGAGCTTCGCAGCATCCATAAAATATTCAATACGCTCCTTTGATTTAAAATATTCGAATTGACGGCCCAGTTCGAAATACAGCTCAGCTTTCACTGAATCGATTTCACATAACGTGATTGCTTTCTTTAAAGAATCGATTTTCGCATGCTGACTGTAGCTAACATTTAAAACAAATAGAAAGAAACAACACAAAAGATATTTTAAGATGTATTTCATTTCTACATTTATTTCTTTAAACGCGTCAGGTGACTATTAATGTATTTTTCATCTGACATTAACGAATTCTGTATTCGCTTCGCATAATTGATGCTATCAATAATTTCCTTTTGCTTTTCTTCCAGCTTTTGATGCTGTAATTCAATTTGTTCAAGCGAGTCCTTTAATTTATCTTCTGTTTCTTTTCGATAAACTACTTCTTTCTTAAACTTTTGATTCCAAGCCAATACACCAACAGCCAATACAATTATTCCAACGATTATTAATTGCTGAGCCATTGGCCAATGTTGAAGTTTAAATAAAAAACCTAAAAACAAAGAACCAATCCCTACAAAATCAAACAAACTCAAAAAAAGCGCGTCAAAATTTGAACGTGCATATACTTTCCACTTTTCATATTTTATTTTCAGAGAAAGCGTACCATAGAACAGCGAAAAAATCAGCACACCAATAATGAACTCAATTCCAGCACCTGGCCAGCGCATAAATTTTGAAATTATACCAATTAATATAAGAAATATAGAAAATACAAATGATCGTTTGGATATTTTTTTAAGCTTCTCGATGGATAAAGGAAATAAACTAAATGCCGGTCCTAAAAAAATAAAGGACAAACTTAGTATCATGACAGGAACAGTTAACTCAACTGCAACTTTTTTATCAGCAAACAAATCATACGACACAATAGGAAAAACAATAATCCCTAGTATCGTCAGTATTATTCCAATCTTTTTCATTTTTTTACATTCTTACACCGAGTATACATACATCATCTATTTGCTCCAATTCTCCTTTCCATTCTTCAAATGCTTTTTCTACCAATTGTTTTTGTTTTTGCAGCGTATAAGATGACACGGAATGAAACAACATTTTTAACTGGGAACGTTTAAACTTTTTCTTTTTAGGTCCACCAAACTGATCCGAATAACCATCACTAAAAAGATACAACATGTCGCCTTTTTGCAGCTTTATTTCTGAAAATGTAAAAGGCCGTGAGATATCATCGATAAAATTACCAATCGGTTGTTTATCCGCTTTGTATTCAACACCTCTGTTATCTGTTCCGAAATAACTGATTTTATCTTTCCCTACATCAATCGTTTCGGAGGAACGCACCATCCACAATGGGTTGTTTGCTCCAGAATATTGAACAGTATTTAACTTTCGGTCTATTACACAGAGAGCGATGTCCATCCCATCCTTAATGGAACTATTATCAACCGTTTGATTAAGTGTTTTGTTTACATAACTATTTAAAAAATCTAAGACTTCCGCAGCAGTTGGATTCTTTAAATTATTCATTGCTTCATTTAAGCCATTCCGTCCAACAATACTCATAAATGCTCCAGGAACTCCATGACCGGTGCAATCCACCACTGCCAGATATGTTTTATTATTTCGTTCTTCAACCCAATAAAAATCACCGCTCACAATGTCCTTGGGTTTATACATTACAAAATGTTCAGGCAACAGGCTTTCAATCAATTCGGAAGGAGGAAGTATCGCCTCCTGAATGTGTTTTGCATATTTAATACTGTCAAGAATGTTTTTATTTTGTTCTTCCAAAAGTAAATTTTGAAATGCGATTTTCTCTCGGGCATTTTTATTGATTTTATAGCTTCGCCAAATAACAATAGCACAAATGACAACAAAAATCAAACTGATGAGAAAGACCAGAATAATATTATTTTGCCGACTAATTTGATCAGCCAGTTCACTTTCCTTCAACTCTTGCTTTAATTTTTCAACCTCTCTTTGTTTCTCAAACTCATAGGTCATTTGCATTGCAGTAATCTCACGCAACTGCTCATCACTGCTCAAGCTATCTCTGAGTGTAATGAATCGTTTGTAATGAAGATGAGCATTGGGAATATCTTTCAGTTGCTCAAAAATCAAGTATAATTTTTCGTGTGCTTGTTTAATTGAAAAAATACTACCCGCTTGCGTAGCTAAGGTCAATGATAAATTTGCGGTATCCAGCGACTGTTTTATTTTTTTCTGACTTAGCAAAGCGGTTGCTATATAATCCAAGGTGATAGCGACACTATTAATATCGTTCATGCTTCTCCAAAGTGCAATACTCCTTTGAAAATGTTCTAATGCTTTTGTTGCATTGTTTTCATAATTCAAATAATGTAGACCAATATTCTCACAAGCGGTGGCAATACCTCGTTCATTCTTATTTTCTTCATTGTACAACAATGCTTTCTGAAAATAACTCAACGATTTTGCAGGTTCATTTTTTTCCGAAAAAAGCAACCCAAGATTATTATAAACAGAGGCTAATCCACCGGTATTGTTTGTTTTTAGATGAATGGCTTCGCATTTTTTATAATACTCATATGCTTTGTCGTAATCCTTTTGAATTTGATTTAGAATAGCAATCCCATTTAAGGAGGTAGAAATCTGAACAGTATCTTTTACACTTTCTGCCAATGAAAGTGCTTGCAAACAATTATCTAAACCATCTTTATATGCACCTTTCTCACGGTACATCAATGATTTTCCATTAAGCGCTTTGGATAGTTTAGCTGGAAGGTTGTTTTTTTTATAGATAATTGCCGCTTTATCGTAGTAGGCAAGTGAAGAATCCAAAAGCCCTTCATTGTTATAGTAAAGCTTTGCTATTTTAATATAAATAGCAGCTTTAGAAGTGTCTGACTTCGAGGAGATAGCAACAGTCTTCAATGAGTCAATCTGTGAAAACAGCGAACTGATTGATGTAACAAAAACAATTGTAAATAGACTTCTTAGCATCTTTCAAATATAGGAAATACTTGAAAGATGTTGAAGGAAATTTTAGTATTTGAATAAGTCCATCAAAGCGTCTTCGAATCGAGCTTTCGGTAAAAAATTCCATTCTAAATCGGCATTCATTGGCACTGGTGTATCCAAGCTACCCACGCGCACAACAGGTGCGTCCAAGTTTTGGAAACAATTTTCATTAATGATGGATGATAATTCGCCTCCGATTCCACCGGTTAATGTATCTTCATGCAAAACAATTGCTTTTCCTGTTTTAAGAACAGAATTTATTATTGTTTCACGATCCAATGGCACGAGTGTTCTTAAGTCGATTAAATCCGCTTTTATTTCGGGATGATTGTCTAAAATTTCCATTGCCCAATGCACACCTAAACCATACGTAACAATTGTTAAATCGCTTCCTTCTCTAACCAAACGTGCTTTCCCAAAAGGAATGGTATAATAATCGTCTGAAATATCTTCCGTTATGCTTCTATACAATGCTTTGTGTTCAAAAAACATTACGGGATTCGGATCTTCAAACGCTGTTAACAAAAGGCCCTTAGCATCACTTGCGAATGCTGGATATGCAATTTTTAATCCGGGAGTATGGAAGAACCATGCTTCGTTACTTTGTGAGTGAAATGGCCCGGCTGCAACAGCAGCACCTGTAGGCATTCGTACAACAACGTCAGCATTTTGTCCCCAACGGTAATGTGATTTCGCCAAGTTGTTTACAATCTGATTAAATCCTTCTGTTACAAAATCAGCAAACTGCATTTCCACCATTGCTTTCATTCCATTGATGGATAAACCGAATCCACTTCCAACAATCGCGGCTTCACACAATGGTGTATTTCTTACTCTCCCTTTTCCAAATTTTTCTACAAATCCTTCGGTGATTTTAAATACACCACCGTATTCGGCAATGTCCTGCCCCATCAACACTAAATTCTCATGCTTCTCCATGGCCAATCTTAGTCCATCTGAAATCGCATCGATAAAGCGTTTATTTGTTTTATTCCCGGCAGGAAGTGTTTCATTGAATTCAAAAGGCTTATACATGTCCTTCAATTCCAATTCCGTATTGGGAGGAGGCAATGTTTCCGCATAGGCCAATTCTAATCCTTCTTCAATTTCTGTTTTAATTTCGGAGCGGAAGTCCTCAATCATCTTTTCATCCAACACACCTTCTTCCAACAAGTATTTTTCAAAATTATTCAACGGATCTTTTTTGCCCCAAATGTCCAATAGTTCCTTTGGAACATATTTCGTCCCCGAAGCTTCCTCATGGCCGCGCATACGGAAAGTAATTAATTCCAACAAAACTGGGCGAGGGTTTTTACGAATAGATTCAGCTAATCGTTTTACGGTATCATATACTTCCAACACGTTGTTCCCATCTACTTGCACCGCTTCCATTCCATAACCAATTCCTTTGTCGATAAATTGTTTACACTTAAACTGTTCGTTGCTAGGCGTTGATAAACCGTAACCATTGTTTTCAATCGCGAAAATTACGGGCAAACTCCAAACGGCAGCTACATTTAATGATTCATGAAAATCGCCTTCACTTGCACCACCATCACCAGAATACACCAATGTTACTTTTTCATTCTTTTTTAACACGTTGGCAAGTGCAATGCCATCAGCCAATCCCAATTGTGGACCTAAGTGCGAAATCATCCCTACAATTTTATACTCTTGGGTACCGAAGTGAAATGAACGGTCGCGCCCTTTGGTAAAGCCACTTGGTTTTCCTTGAAACTGGCAAAACAATCGATTTAAAGGAATACCACGAGAAGTAAAGACACCCAAATTACGGTGCATCGGCAAAATATACTCTTCTTTCTCCAAAGCCATGGCTGCACCAACTGAACCGGCCTCTTGCCCGATTCCGCTAAACCACTTTGCAATTCGTCCTTGACGGAGTAAAACCAACATCTTTTCCTCAATCATTCGAGGCTTTAATACACCTTTATAGAGTGCAATTAAGGTATCGTCTTTGTATTTTTTCCGATCGTAACGGATGGGGGATTCTGCAGTAATCATATTTTAAATGGATGATGTATGATGTAAAATGGTAAATGTATCGTTCTAAAATTCTTTCGTAAAATTATCAAAAATAAGCATACCGAATGGGGTTAATTTATCGTAAATTTGCACTATGATTCAACAACTAATCATATATATCCTTTTAGCATTGGCAACTAGTTATGTTGGCTATCGCATTTATGGCAGCATCAGAAAAAAACAAGCATGCGGAAAATGTGTATTGATGGAAGAAGCAAAGAAAAACTTACCACGCAACTAAATTTAATTTTTCATTTTTTCTTTTTATAATCCTAAAAATCAAAATGAATAATATTCCATTTCAAACCATCGATTGGACTTCAATCAACAAAGTTGAATACAAAGGAGAAACCGGAATTGCTTATTGGCAAACCATCGAATTTAATGGACTCCGAATACGATTAGTAGAATACACAAAAGGTTATTTAGCAGATCACTGGTGTGAGAAAGGACATATCGTTCATTGTTTGGAAGGAGAATTCATCACCGAATTAAGCACCGGAGAAAAAACAAAGTTATCGAAAGGCCAATCCTATATTGTTTCGGATGAGCTTAGTTCTCATCGCTCTGTTTCTGAAAATGGTGTTAAACTAATGATTGTGGATGGTGACTTTTTGAAAAACAAATAGTAAGGACTTTACCAGCTAAACAACTCTCGAATCATCGCTTTTCCCCAAGGATTTTTCCCAAAATCTTTTTCCAACTTGGTTTTCAATTCGGCAGTACCATACACTTTGCCTTTCCCTTTTTTAGGTACTAATAATTCCAAAGCCGGTTTCGTTATTTCAACACTCTTTGCAAAATAAATAACACCACCATCTTCTGTTGCTAGGCCTAAGATTGCTCCGGGCAATCCACAAAAACTCTCTGGACCAACATTCGGCATTATATCATCGGTATACCAAACATAAATACGGGTACTATCATTCATATTCCAGATTGCTTTTCGACAATTGTAGCCACTGATTACGCGTTTACTCTCTGTAATTTTCCAGGTGCGTTTCTGAATTGAATCTTGAACCGACAACTGTTCTCCCCATACACTTTTGATTGATAAAGTTGTGTTCGTTTTAAAATTTTGATACGTAGTATTTTTACTTGTTGCCCAACTCATGCGTTCTTTTAAATCGCTTTCCTGTGGCATAAAAACAGATAACGAATCGTTAAAATAAAGCTCAAACATATCTACCTTACTTTTATCTTCTTCTTTTAACCATTCTTTTACATCGTCATCTTTAAATTTTTTATACAAATTTGTTTTACGTTCAAACACAATTTTCCCTGCGGTGATTTGCGCCAAAGAAGAACCCGCAATAAAAACCACAAGCAAGAGTAACAGAATCGTTCTACCAATAATCTTCTTCATTGTCTTTTGTTTTTGTACTGTTAAACTTATAAGTCAGGCGTAATAAAAAATAACGAGAGATGACATTGGTTTTTGTATCTGTTATGACGTTATCCTGCACGGTACGAGTATTGCTGATGTTCTGATTCAAAAGGTCATTTCCTTCAACACGGAGAATTAGATTTTCATTCTTCAGGAAAGACTTTTGCACTGCTGCACCCCACACAATGTAATTCAGGTTATATCCATCAGCACGCTGATTGTTGATGGTATAAGTCGCTTCCGACTCAATAAGCATTTTCCATGGCAGCTTCAATCTGAAATCTGCACGAAACTGATGCTCTGAAAAAGGTTTATTTGCTGCAGAACTAAGCGAATTGGAAGGGGTTGTGCGATCGTAATTATAACTGACAGAAAAAGCCAAGGTATCAATGTCTAAATCAATGCCCAATCCGAGGTTCCAATTGAATGAATTAACTGTATTTTTTTTAGAGTTAATATAACTGGAATAATTATCATATGTTATATTCCCACTTGGTTGAATATTCAAAGCGCGAGAAAAGAAAGGAATACCTCCTCCGATGTATGCATTTGCACTATAATTTCCATCCACATTTACCGTTTGGGAAACCGTTCTACCTAAACTATCATACGTAACTGAATTAGCAAAAGCATTATCTGTAAGGGAATAATTAGCATTTGCCCAAATGTATTTCCCGCTGATAGGCTTGTAAGAATTAAAAGACATATTAAAATTATTGCTAAAAGTCGGAAGCAAATTTGGATTACCAACAATCACTTGATTCGGATTTGTGTTGTCAGGCACGGGTTGCAATTGATTAACACTCGGCTGTGCGGAGTTGGTGGTGTATCTAAAATTAAAACGGGTACTCTGACTGAAGCGGTAATTATATCCTAAAAACGGCAAAATATTGTTCACCGATTGTTTATAGACTTGATTGGTAATTAAATTAGAATTGCTGATTTCAACATTTCTAATACGGGCACCGAAGTTAAACGATTGTTTCTTGGTTTCATGAATGAATTTAATTCCAAACCGGTTGGTCATCTTTATATTTTCAAAATCGTTCGTCAAAAGAGAATCATAAGCAGAATATTCGCCATTGTAAAAGTTTAAAGCTTTTTTGTTTTGTTTAGACAGGTTATAGTTGAACAAATAATCAAATTCAAGTTTTATTTTCTTTGTTAATGGTTCTGTGTAAATGATGGTTCCATTATGCATTTGCGAATAACTGTAATTGTTTTTTTTCTGATCAATGCTGTCGTTTGTAGGAATAGAATCATAAGTAGAGTTGTAGGATTTCAAAAAACCATCTGACTTATTATCATCCAATGTGATGTTATAATTGATGCGGAACAAGCGATCGCGATTTTTAAATTTCCGAGTAAGTTTGGCTTTTGCATTCAGATTATACCCCTTCGCTGCATTATTATTCGAAACATTTGTCTGACGCATCAAGGAATCTTCATCTGTTAAAAATCGGGTAATTTGATTATTGTTTTGTTTCCCTGAATTCAACTTAAACTTTGGCTCCAATTCGAGTTCCGTAAGTGAATCCAGAGTTTGTATTAATTTTAAATTAATGGAATGACTCTCATTTCGTTGAAGATTTTCGTTCACGTTATCAGTTACATAATTTGTATCAGCGAGGAAAAATTGTGAACGAGTAGAACCGTTCGCTTGTAACTGATTGTTATTATAAGTATAGTTAACACCCAACTTTGATTTCTTTGAAATCCGATCGTTGAAATAGAAACCACTTTTTAACGTTTTAGGAACCCCTTGATTTTGGTTATTATTCTGATACCAATAGCGTTCTCCGTCCTCACCTTCAATCATATTCGATTCATTGTCGAGACCGTATTTATACATATCTCCCCACCCAAAAGTAGATTTAGGGGTGTTGCTCGCCAAAGCAAATACCGAGACTTTTTGAGAACCTTTAAATTTATTGGCCAAGACTTCACCTTCATGAAAATTCTGGAAATCGCTAGCTGCTGATACTTTTCCAAAATAACCTTTCTTGGCATCCTCTTTCAATTTCAGATTCATCACCTGAGTAGTTTCTTCTTCACCATCCCCGGCATTTTCATTCTTTTCTCATAAACCTGAACAGACTCAACACCAGTAGCTGCTAAGTTCTTGGTAGCAACAGTTGGATCGCTTCCAAAAAATTCGTCACCATCCACCAATACCTGGCTGACTTCTTTTCCTTGTGAGGTAATTTTCCCTTGGGCATCTACTTTAATTCCCGGAAGCTTTCGTAATAAGTCTTCAACAGTTGCATTTGGCTTGACTTTAAAAGAATCTGCGGTATAAATCAACGTATCGCCCTTGTAGTAAACAGGATCTTTAAACGCATAAATGATTACTTCTCCCAGTTGCTGGCTTTTAGGAGGAAGTATTATTTTTCCGAAGTCAAATTCAAAATTCGTTTTGCTACCAAACACGTAATAAGATTGTTCGGCAAATCTGGAGTTGGAAATAATCACTTGAACGGTATCAATGGGTAGATTCGCTAATTTAAAGTACCCATTTTCATCGGTGCGAGTATGAGCTACCAAAACGGAATCCTTAATTCGAATGGCCATTGCCACTGTATTTTTCAAAGGAGTTTTGGAGACTGTATCTTGAACATTACCGGAGATTGACATCTTTTGGGCAAATGAGGACAAGGAAACGATTATAAATAAAGAAAAGAGAAAGCTACGCATGTTTGTTTGAATATTGACCAAATGTAATAACGCAATTTGTATAATAAGATACAAATAACAATCTTTAACAAGTGATTAACAATAATAATTGTTAGGATTGGGGTATTTTGAGGAAGAATGGCAAAAAAAAAGAGCTCCAGGGATGGAACTCTTCTTTAAGTGATCGGTAAAAGAAAATTATTTCTTTTTTCCTTTTGCACCTGCAGCAGCGATTGAATCAGCTGTAGCTTGAGCTTTAGCAGCTTCAGCTTCTGCGAAAGCAGCAGTTGAATCAGCAGCAGCTTGCATTTTAGCAGCTTCTTCAGCAGCTTTAGCAGATTCTACAGCAGCGATTGAATCAGCAGTAGCTTTAGCTTTAGCAGCTAATTCTTCTGCACTTGGTCCGCAAGCAACGAATGTAAACATACTTGCTACGGCAACTAATGTAAATAATTTTTTCATTTTGTTTTGTTTGTGATTTTAATTAAAATTTCGGCAAATATATATTAAATTTTTCACACGAAACAAATTTTTTTAATTTTTTTTCGTTCCTCCCCCCACCCAAGGTCATTCTTTCGGCTGAATTCCTCTAAAAAACAATTTGAAAAAATGAATCTTACTATTATTTATTAGCTTTGCAAGCTATGCGAACAGGCGGTGCCAATTTACTTTCGTTATTAAAAAAAATAGGGCTATTGCTATTGGTATATAGCGTTTGCCGGCTACTTTTTTACTGGTTTAATCATTTCTATTTCTCCGACTTAAACTTTGGCCAGCTGGTCACAATCCTTTTTTCAGGTATACGATTCGACCTTTCGGTTATTATCCTTTCCAACAGCATTTTTATTCTTCTTTACCTTATTCCTTTCCCCTTCCGGGAGAGAATGCCCTATCGAAAACTCTTAATTTTCCTCTTTATTGCAATCAACAGTGCAGCAATATTGGCCAATTGTGTTGATTTGATTTACTTTCAATTTACCTTAAAACGAACAACAGCGGATGTATTTAACTTTTTTGGTGGCCAAATTGGGAATGACCTAGGGCGACTTTTGCCATTATTCCTTAAAGAATATTGGTATATGTTTCTTATTTGGATCCTACTATCTGTTGCTGTTGTGTATTTCTATAAAAAATCGGAAAAAGCATCTTTACTCGAATGGAACAAAAAAACATACTTTAACCAAGCAGGAATTTATATTTTATCTATCGCATTCAGCATTCTCGGATATCGGGGAGGCTTTCAGTTGGTCCCAATCAATGCAGTAGATGCCGCTGAGCATACAAGTGCTAAAAACATCCCCTTGGTCATCAGCACCCCTTTCAGCATCCTTAAATCTTTGGATTTACAGTCCATACAACCCACAACTTATTATACCAACGAAGCAGAGTTACTCAGCCAATTCAACCCCTATCATAAAGCCGAAACGGGTGAATTTAAAAAACTGAATGTCTTTATCATTGCTTTAGAAAGTTTCTCGAAGGAATATGTAGGAGCCATTAATGGCAAAACATCCGGGTGTTCCCCATTTCTAGATTCTTTGATTGGTGAAAGTCGCACCTTTGTAAATGCTTTTTCAAATGGAAAAACGTCTATTCAGGGAATTCCAGCAATTGTTGCCAGCACTCCAACTTGGATGAACGAACCCTACATCTCTTCATCTTATGGTAGCAATCAAATTTCAGGGTTAGCAGGTTTATTAAAAAAACAAGGCTATTATACTGCTTTTTTTCACGGAGGTACAAATGGAACAATGGGATTTGACGGATTCTCAAAAGTAGCGGAATATGATGCTTATTTCGGAAGAACGGAATACAACAACGAAAAGGATTATGACGGAAGTTGGGGCATATGGGATGAAGAGTTTTTACAATATACCGCAAAAACCATCAATCAGCAAAAACAACCTTTTTTCGCAACGCTATTTACACTTACCTCCCACCACCCCTATCATGTTCCAGAAAAATATGCGAAGCGCTTCAAAGAAGGCAAACTACCTATAGAAAAAACAATTGCTTACAGCGATTTTGCCCTGCAACGATTTTTTGAAACTGCAAAAAAAATGCCCTGGTTCAACAATACATTATTTGTTTTAGTTGCAGATCATACCGGGGTTACCCAAGACCTCTTTTTCCAAAATAAAGTCGGAAATAGCACGATCCCCATCCTCTATTTTATGCAGGGAAGCAACTTAAGGGGAATCGACTCCACCACAACACAACAAATTGATATTCAACCATCTATATTAGATTACATCAATTACCCTTCCAACTACTTTTCGTTTGGAAATAGTGTTTTTGAGACCACAGGTCAACATTATGCTTTTATGTATGCTGGCAATAATATTTATCAAATAATTGAAAATAATTATTATTTGGAATTCAATGGCAAAGAAACAACCGAGCTTTACTATTTCCCTAAGGATAGCGCTTTACAAAATAATGAAGTAGCAAAACATCCGGAAATGGTGAAAAGGTTAGAGAAAAAAACAAAGGCCATTGTTCAAACCTACCAGCAAAGTTTAATTCAGAATAAGATGCATTAAAAAGTTGCAAAAATTACGTTGCATCCATACTTGCCTGCCCATGATGATGCATTGCATATTTGCAAATTGAAAACATTAACCGTTATTTAGCATTCGAATGTCTAAAAAAACCATCTGTTTTATCGTTAACCCTATTTCAGGAATTGGTCGTCAAAAAGTAATCGAAAAACTAATTGATGAGCAATTGGATCGTTCACGCTTTGAATATGAAATTGCTTATACAAAAGCCGCTAAGCATGCCATCGAACTTGCAAAAGATGCTGCTTCACGTAATGTTGATATTGTAGTTGCAGTTGGTGGAGACGGCTCTGTGAATGAAGTCGGCAAAAGTTTAATCCACACATCAACAGCAATGGCAATTATTCCTACCGGTTCCGGAAATGGATTAGCACGACATTTGAATATTCCACTCCAACTAAAAAAAGCAATGCTCGTCATCAATGCTTGCAAAGAAACAACGATTGATACCATCCAAATGAATGATGAAACATTTGTGAATGTAGCCGGAATCGGTTTTGATGCTCATATCGGATGGGAATTTGCCAAATTCGGCAAAAGAGGATTTTCCTCCTATCTAAAAGTTATTACCCGTGAATTCCCTCGATACAAAGCACAAGATTTCGAGCTCACGGTAGCCGGAAAAACCTCCGTTAAAAATGCCTATTTAATCAGTTTTGCAAACGGGTCACAATGGGGAAACAATGCTTTTATTGCTCCAACTGCTGATATTAGTGATGGAATGATGGACATTGCCATTTTAAAAGATTTTAAATTTACAAATGCACTGTCAATCGGCTATAGATTGTTTAAAAGGTCGCTCGACAAATCCTCTTTCCTCGAAATTATAAAAGCACAAGAGGTGATTGTTAAGCAAAAAGGAATGATTGCACATATCGATGAAAAGCCGATTGAAATCGGAAATGAATTAAAAATAAAAGTGAATCCATTATCTTTGAAAGTGATTGTGCCTTAATAAAAACCAAGCAATAGTAATAACGTCATTACGAAGAACGAATACAATGAGTAAAAAAAATAACGAAGATGGGTTTGTCTTTTCAACCAACAAAGACTTCCAATTTAATAACGAAGATGAAACACCCATGCAATCACTTCCTCCCCAGCAACAAAATTTAAAAATTTACCTCGACCGGATGGGTGGAGGAAAATTAGTAACAAGAGTTAGCGGTCATGTTGGAAACATGGTTGATTTGGAAAACCTTGGCAAAACATTAAAACAAAAATGTGGTGTAGGTGGAAGTGTTAAAAACTTGGAAATATTGCTTCAAGGTGATCACCGCGACAAAGTATTAAAATTGCTCACCGATATGAACTACAAAGCGAAAAAAGCAGGTGGATAAAGATTGTAATCGGACGATAATAAATAAACAATCTATTTATGAGAGATTTTTTTGAACGGATTTACGAAGGAATGCAAGAAATGAGCGAAAATTATATTTCCAGATCTGTCATGGTTGCCGTTCTATGCTGTGTTGCAGGATTTATATTTATAATGGGAATGTTATTGATTTTCAACTAGCAGCTGGTCATGAAATTACTTTTTACCTTTTTGCTCCTCTTCTCTTTCGGTTTTTCTCAAAGCCAAACAGATTCAACGCACCGCATTAAAGTACATTTCCTTTATGGTTCAAAACCTCTAAAAAAATACAAAAACAAAACTGAAATGAAATACTTTGGTGGAATTCATGGCGGACATGTTACCATTGAAATTGACAGTATTGACTATGGCTTTTCTCCAACAGGAAGAGTGCATATGATCTCCCATCATCGCAATTGCCATAGCCAATATAACGGCAAACATACCCATAACCAACCTCCTTACCCGAAAGGGTACAAAGTGGTTTCTTTTACCATTCCCATTTCAGAGGAGCAATACAACCAATTAAATAAAATTCATTCTGATTATTTAGCAAAACCGCCCTATGATTATGCATTCTTTGGAATGCGTTGTGCAGCTGCAACGCAAGATATTTTAAGCCAAATTGGAATTGTGAAAAAGAAAAAACGTTTGAATACGATCTACACCACTTTCTATCCCAAGAAACTAAGAAAACGAATGTTCAAATTAGCGGAAGAAAAAAATTACATTGTTGATCAACAAACCGGCAGACCTACTCGTAAATGGGAAAGTGATTGAAACTTATTTCTTCTGTAATACCTTCGCATATAGCGCTTCATACATTGGCAATATTTTATCAATATCAAACTTCTTTGCTTGCTCGTAAGCATTTAGTTTAAATTGATTTAAGGTAGCATCGTCTTTCAAAATACGAATTGCATTCTTTGCCATATCATCTATATCTCCCACATTACTCATATAGCCTGAAAAGCCATCTACATTTACTTCCGGGATACCACCTGAATTTGTTGAAATAACCGGTACTTTTGCCGCCATAGCTTCCAATGCTGCCAAACCAAAACTCTCCGTTTCAGAAGTCAATAAAAACAAATCAGCAATGGCTAACACCTGCTCAGGGTTCACAATTTTTCCTAACGATCGAATGTCATGACATGTATCTAGCTCTCTACAAAGTTTCTCGATTGCCGGTCGTTCAGGACCATCACCTACTAAAATTAATTTTGAAGGAATTACTTTTCTGATTTTATCAAACACCCTTAACACATCATCCACACGTTTCACCTTTCTGAAATTAGAAACATGAATCAGCAAACGTTCACCATTGGGTGCATACATTTTTTTTGTACATACAGCTTCGTTGGGTTTGTAATCATCCAAACATATAAAGTTGGGGATTACAGTAATTTCCTTTTTTACACTTGGGAAATTTGCGTAGGTATCCGCTTTCAAACTTTCTGAAACAGAGGTTACAGCATCACTTTGGTTGATGGCAAAGGTAATCACCGGCTCAAACGAAGGATCTTTTCCAACGAGGGTAATGTCTGTACCATGCAATGTTGTAATAAAAGGAATATTAATACCTTGAGAAGCTAATATTTGTTTTGCCATATATGCTGCGGAGGCATGTGGAATAGCATAATGCACATGCAACAAGTCGAGTTGTTCATATTTTACAACATCCACTAATTTACTCGACAATACCAATTCGTAGGGTTGATATTCAAACAAAGGATAATCCGAAACAGAAACTTCATGATAATATAAATTACCTGAAAAAAAATCCAAACGAACAGGCTGACTGTACGTAATAAAATGCACCTGATGCCCTTTATCGGCCAAGGCTTTGCCTAATTCTGTTGCCACAACACCACTCCCACCAAAGGTAGGATAACAAACAATTCCAATTTTCATTCCAGCGAATTACAAATTATAACTAAATACTAATTAACGAATAAGGATTACTTCACAACACTAAACAACTGTTTTGATTGCATTTTTTTAGAATCTGTAATACTCAATATATAGGTTCCTTCTGCCAATTTAGAAACATCAACTGTAGATATACTTAATCCTGCAATCGATTGCATTACAACCATTGATTGTTTTCTTCACATCATGTCAATTATTTCAACAACCAAGTCTTCCGATTGTTTATTTTGCAATTCGATTGTTAATGAGGAAGAAGCAGGATTGGGATAAACGTTTTGGATCAGGACGGAGCTCTGCGCAAGTGGTTCATAGATACCAACCGGCATAACACAAACATTTGAGCAAGCACAATATGTTGTAGTACTAGCAATTGTTCCCAATGGTCCATCTAATCCTAACGGAGGGCTACCGGCATCGCAAATATCAACATGTGTACTTCCACTACCTAACGTACCGGTATTGTAAGACGCTCCAACAATGTTAAAACCACCACAACTAGAAACTCCCGGCCCTAAAACAGTTGCGGTGTTGTACCAATCTCTACCAATAGAAATCATACATGACGTAGTGAAAGTAGCAGTATTTGAATTTAAAAAATCACGATCTACATCCATATACCCGGAATTCGTAAATGTGCTATTGTAAGCATTGTAAAAATCGAAATTGATTTTTAAAGATGAGTTTGCATTGTTGTTAAATGTAGCAACAGAATCCCCAACATAGTCAGCCGTGATAGAACCTGGAATTTGTAATCGTTGAGCCGGTTGTATTTCCCATGCGAATTGCGGTCATTGTTCCTATATTATTCAAAACCGAAGAAGCATCCGTAATTAAAATACTATCGTGAGTTGCATTTAAATAATTATTAAAATCACCGCCTGCACTCACCATCAAATTACTCACATTCACTGACCCGTAATTGTTTAGCAGTCCACCATTCACCCAAAAATAAGGGGAGCTGATTGTTCCTTGATTACAAACCGTTCCACCGGCATTCACCGTAATTAATCCGCTTAGGTTTCCGGTTGGAGAAACACAAATTGTTTGTCCAGATCCGACAACATAATTCGTTGCATCGGGTCCCGAAATGGTTGTTGTGCAAGAAGTGCATTGCGCATTTGCTTCCATTGAGAAAGCTATAAATACAAATAATAAAAGTTTGAAGTAGTTTTTTGTTGTCATCTATTTTTGTTTTTTATTTATCGAATCAATGTTACCGATCCTTTAAAATCCAAGTATTCTCCTTTTGAATTTTTAAATCTTACAAGGTACACATATACTCCTAATTCTTGTTTCACACCACGATTGGTGCCATCCCATCCTTCATTAATATTTGTTGTAGAAAACACTTTTAACCCCCAGCGATTAAAAACAGAAAATTCATATTCAGTAAAATCAACAAATGTAGTTACGGGAATAAACACGCTATTGAATCCATTCGGGCGGAAAGCATTCGGAATATAAATAATCGGATCTTGATAGGCTTCTGCAATATTAGAAAGACTGTTCTCATTAAAACCATAGATGTTACCCATTCCTTCTATTGCTTCCACATAATAATTAAAAACTCCTTCACCTTGCAATATCATAGATACATCATCGGTATAGGTATTTACTCCTGAACCAGTAAATGGAACATTCGCAATCGGTGTTGGATCCATCACTCCATCCACTCCTCTATAGATGTTATACGACATTACATTGCCTGACCAATCTTCGTAATCATTCCAACTCAGGTAATTTAACAAATCTGTGCTATTCCCTATTGCAGTTAAAAGAATCGTTCTTCCGATGTTCGTTTCCAAGCCATCAAATCCACAGCTATCCACATTGATAATTTTATAATAATAACTGTTTTTGTCGGTTGAAACATTTATGTCGCTAAACAAAACAGGCGTTGATCCAGTTGCAGGAACCGTTCCAGCTAACGTGAACGAAGTATTATCCAGAGATCGCATAATTTTATAATTCAAGGTGGAAGCAGCGATATCAACGTGACAAGAAACATCCACTTGATCCGGATCAACCACACTTACTTTACGCAGATAAGAAAATACAGGAGGAACAGGAATTGCAGAATAAAAATTAATACGATTCGAAGAAGAAGTTTTACCTCCGGAAACATCAAAAGCTTCGACTTTAAAATAATAATTCGTACTCGCAGCCAAACCTGTAGATGTGTATGTTGTAGTTCCTGCAGCAACAGTCCCATCAAGGGTATACGGACCAGTTAATCCAACGGTTGAGCGATAAATGCGATATCCAGCCAAACCTGTTCCAATAACATTGTAGGGTGTCCAACTCAATGTAGCACTTCTTGCACAAATATCTGCAACAGCTGTGAGGTAAATGGTATTTAATGCACCACTCATCGGACTTAAATTACCACAGGTATCGTAGGCTGCAATTCGATATTGTTCAGAATCCAAGTCGGCATCCGACAATAAATAATTGTAACTGGTATTGGTAATTCCAAACACCGTATCAATCGCAATCCAAGCAGTTCCATCAAAACGATAAATGATATACGCTTCTACATCTGAAGAAGGATTGATATTCCAATTCATTAATGCATTGTTACTATCGTCCACACTCACGGTATCAAGAACCGGAATAATTGGAACAATGATATTTTGAAACAGCCCACCATCAATAGAAGAAACAGAAGTACAACCGGTCGCATCTGCAATTTCAACACGGTAATTGATTGTTTGGTTACATACCATAATCGTATCAATCATACTCAAGCCTGATGTTGAACCAATCATTGTCCAAACGCCTGCAGGAAATTCCTGATACACATTGTACACCCCTGTTGATGTTACAATGTTTGGTGTTGCAATTGGGTTCCAGGATAAAATGGCGGTTCCGTTACTCGGATTCACAACAGAAAGATGGATGGATGCAATGGTATCCTTCGGAGCATCATACACTTGTCCGCCACATCCTGAGCGCGTTTGCATATAATAATAAACAGGTGCAATATTCGCATTTGCGCCAACGTGTGTGTATGTAGTTTGTCCATACACAAAAATACTATCCAACAAAGTAAATGGTCCAGCGGCACTTGCTGTGGTAAAAATATGGTAGCTATTAAATGTTAAGCCGGTATCGATAGGAGTTGACCAAGTGAGTGTAACATCACCATTCGGCAATACCGATACACAGCGAGGTTGAGGCGACTCCACAATTGGCAAAGCAAGAATCGTTATAGAAACTGTTGTAATTTTTTCGGCCGGAGCCGGACAAAAATCATCTTTCGTTTTAAAAACAAATGTATAGGTATTTGAAAGTGTGTTGCAAGCCGTGTGGTCAGAGATATGATTGCAGCTGGTTTGCCAATTAAATGTTGTTGCGGCATTTACGGAGCCGGAAACAGGCGATGCAGGCGTAAGTGTGGCACATGGAGGATTTAAACAACCGGTGGAAGTGCTGGTAAACCCTGCACCAAATTGTGTTCCGGTAGCAGAGATGGTAATCGTTTGAGGTGTAATTCCATCCGCTAATAAATCTAAATCATTTCCTGAAATGGTAAAGTTCACTGCTGTTCCTGCCAACACGGTGTCTTGGTAGGTGGTAGTAGCAACTGTAGGCGGACTGTTGGTAGCACAAGGCAACAAAACAATTTGTATTTCACGATAAATTTCAGCCACAAGTTGCCCGCATTTCCATGCCTCCACTTTCACAACCGTCACAAAGTTTCCAATGGTATAGGATGTAAATGAAATTTCGCCTGTTGCAGGATTAATTGTTGCCGGAATGTTTGCAGGGTTTTGTAAAACTCCGGGTAACGGACTATTAAAACTATAGCCAGCAGATAAGGGAATTGGAGAAGGATTTGTTGGTGGATTATATGGACCAGAAAGGGGGGCATAATGTGTCAACGGTTCCGCCCAAGAATAGAACAAAGAATCCAAATCGGGATCCGTAGCATTGTGGTTATAGGTAAAGGGATATCCAACACAAATAACGGTGCTCGGACTTTCCAAAAATCGCGGAGAAGAATCGAAACAGGGGTTTGCATTTTGTCCGTTATACGCATACATAACCGCTCTTAAAGTAAAGCCATAAGCAGAAGCAGTGCTTATGTTTGAAATTGAATTGTTCCTACAGCAATCATAATAAGCAAATGTCCAACCTAACGACCCCGGAACACCAGGTAAGGCAATTGGTGCAGATTGAAAAACTGACTCCTGCACTGCCCCCAAAACCGGTGTTGTACTACCCGGCCAACCCGGAGCAGACTCTGCACCCAAACAGGAAATTGATGGTCCGGCTCCATTGCAGGCAGGAGAAATATCCGATTGAGAAATTAAATTTAAAGGAATAGAAGTAACGGTAGGATGATTGAATACCGATAAAGAAACAACAGAAGTAGTTGCGATACCATTACAATCGCGGTAAAGTTTCATGGTGAAAACATATTGTCCTCCACCCACACAATCCCAAGTGATTTCACCACCCATCAAATGCGATGCATTTGTTTTGAATGAAAACAAAGCAATAAAAACAATCAGAAAAGAAATTTTCTTGAACATTGAAATTGGTCTACTACCCCGAGGGGACCTGTAAGGCAAATTTACTTAAAATCTGTGTGTTTTGCCAACTATTTTTTACCTACAACCAGTTCAATCATGCTCTCCTTATCGAAATAAGTAGTGGCTAAATCACACAATTGAGATGCGGAAACGCTCTTAATAGTTGCAATGTATTTATCAAAATAATCATACGAAAGGTTATACTCTAGAATACCTTTAAAGCGCTCAGCCATGGCAAACGGACCATCCACGGATCGTAAGAACGTTCCCAATAGGTAATTCTTCACCAATTGGAGTTCATCTTCAGGAATCAGCTCGGTTCTTAAACGATTCATTTCAAAGTATATTTCGTCAATGGCATTTTTGCAAACATCTACTCCAACTTCGGTAGAAATAAAAAAGTATCCCGAGTTTTGAAGTGAAGCAATACCCGAACCAATTCCATAAGTATAACCTTTGTCTTCACGAATATTTGACATCAGTCGTGAGCCGAAATATCCTCCAAAAACAGTATTGAGTATTTGCAGCGATTGAAAGTCAGGATGGGTTTTATTAAACATTACCTTTCCTATTCGAATAGCTGATTGCAAAGCTTCTTCTTTGTAAATCAATTGTTCGCGTTGTTTTTCAGAAACAATTTGAATCGTATTCACTTTCGGTTGGCTGTCAGTTGACCAATCGGTTCCGCCAAAAAAGTCATTTAACAAGTGAAATACTTCTTCATCAATTTTCCCTGCTAAAATAATTTTACAATTGTTAGAGCGATAATATAGTTTATAAAATTCGTTCAGATAATTTCGATTGATTTTATCAAAATCAGGCTCTTGCACGTTGATTCCATAAGGATGCTTGGATCCAAAAATCAACTCGGTGAACCGTTTTCGAGCAACATTCGCTACCTTTTGATTGTTGACATGAAATTTTTGTTTTTTATTTATAAGATGAGTTTGCAATTCATCTTCCGGAAAAGTTGCATTTTTAATAACATCTTCCACAACCGGTAAAGTAGCTTTTAAATGTTTATTTAAGGTATACAAAACAACAGAAGCATTGTCTTGTGAAACCCCTACTTCTAAAAAAGCACCATAAAAATCTACGGCATCAGCAATTTGCGCAGCCGACATTTTAGACGTTCCTTCTTCGAGCATTGAGTTTACGGTAGCCGCTTGCAAGGGCATTTGTTGCTGAAACATTCCTGCTCCAAACAAAAATTCAATTTTAATTAACTCCTGAGATCCGGCATTAATTGAATACACGGGAATATTATTCTTCAACCGTTTTTCTGTCGCACGAATCATTTCGATTTTATCAACCGTTTTAAAGGAAGGCGATGTTGTTCTGTCTAATGTTTGCATATCTCTTATATCTTCGCTTTATAATACAATGTAGAGCAATTTTCTTTTCTGAAAATAATGTTTGCTTGCTCTTTAATTTGTTCTGCGGTTACCGCCAAGTATTTTTCAACTTCGAGGTTTACCATATTTGCATCACCGAGTAGTTCCGACACAGCAAGGTTTGCAGCTTTATTCAATACTTCAATTTCACCAAAAACATGAGAAGCTTCCATTTTATTTTTCACTTTCTGAAGCTCATCTTTCGCAACGAATTCGGATTTCATTTTATCTAATTCTTCATTAATACCTTGTTCAGCTTGCTCCATCGTAACACCTTTCGAAAGCTTACCGGAAACAACAAACAAACCTTTATCAAAGTCGCCCATTACATAAGCATGTAAATCGCTGAATAATTTTTTATCCTTTATCAACGTATTGTGCATACGGGATGAATTTCCACGCGAAAGAATATCTGAAATCAAATCCGTTGCATAATATTCTTTGTCGAAACGTGAGCACATGTGATACGCTTTGTAGATTGCATCGGCAGGAACATCGCGTTCAACCGTTAAACTACGAGCTTCTGTTTGTGGCGGTTCAGCCGGTAAATTGCGTTTATTTTCAGGGCCTTTTGGTATTGGCCCGAACCATTTTTCAGAAAGTTTTTTTACATCCTCCAATTTAACATTTCCGGCAACCACCATGATTGCATTATTTGGACAATAGAACTTTTTAAAGAAATTTTTTACATCCTGCATTTGTGCATTTTCGATGTGTGAAATTTCTTTCCCGATTGTATCCCATTGGTAGGGATGCACTTTATAAATCATCGGACGCATCAGCAACCATACATCACCATATGGTTGATTTAAGTAGCGTTGTTTAAACTCTTCAATAACTACGTTGCGTTGTACTTCCAAACTTTTATCAGAAAAGGCAAGGCTTAACATACGATCACTCTCCAACCAGAAACCGGTTTCTAAATTTTCAGAAGGAAGAGTTAGATAATAATTGGTAATATCATTGGTGGTGTAGGCATTGTTTTCGCCACCTACGCGTTGAAGCGGTTCATCATAATTTGGAATATTTACAGATCCGCCAAACATCAGATGTTCAAATAAATGGGCGAAACCGGTTTGATTCGGATTCTCATCGCGAGCACCTACATTATATAAAATATTGATACAAGCAATTGGAGTAGATTTATCTTCATGGTAAATCACTTTCAATCCATTCTCTAATTCAAACTTTTCGTATTTTATCATATGCTGATTTTAAAATTCATCCTCAAATTATATATTTTTTAAAGTCGCTTTTGCTTGATTGTATTCAGCAACAATTTCATCAATAATTTCTTTTGCTGATTTTATTTCTCTGATAAGCGCAGCAACTTGTCCGATTTCTAACTCCCCTTCCACCATATCTCCTTCAAACATACCTTTTTTAGCGCGACCACGGCCAAGTAATTTTGACAATTCATCAACTGAAGCTGAATTTTGCTCTGCAAGTTGTACATCTTCGGCAAACTTATTTTTTAATAAACGTACTGGAGTCAATTGTTTCAACATCAACTTCGTATCCCCTTCATGAGAGGTGATGACAGCATTCTTAAAGTGAATATTAGCAGATGACTCTTCAGAGGCAACAAATCGACTACCAATCTGCACACCATCTGCTCCCAAAGCCATCATGGCCAACATGGCTCTTCCGGTGGCGATACCACCTGCTGCTATAACAGGAATTTTAACAGTTTGTTTAATAATTGGAATCAAACAAAGGGTTGTTGTTTCCTCTCTTCCATTATGTCCACCAGCCTCAAACCCTTCAGCAACTATCGCATCCACACCTGCTTCTTCTGCTTTTTTAGCAAATTTGGCATTCGCAATAACATGAACCACAATAATTCCTTTTTCTTTCAATTTCGAGGTCCAGGTTTTCGGATTTCCAGCCGAAGTGATTACCACCCTAACGCCCTCATTAACAATAACATCCATGTGTTTATCCAAATCCGGATACAGCATAGGAACATTCACCGCAAAAATGCCATTATTAGTCGCTTTTTTACATTTCTGAATATGTTCTCGAAGAACTTCCGGGTACATACTTCCACTACCGATGACGCCCAAACCACCTGCATTAGTAACAGCTGCCGCCAATTCCCATCCGCTGCACCAAATCATACCTGCCTGAACAATAGGGTATTTTATCTTAAATAGTTCTGTAATGCTGTTGCCCATTTGAATTAAGTTTTTTATTTTTGCTATAGTTAAGTCACGAAGGTAAAAAAATATTATTTGGTTTTTTTCTCGATAATTTTTATAAATTTGCAAGATGCGTAAACTATTAGTTATATTATCATTGTCCGGTTTGCCGTTTATGGGGTTCGGACAATACCTATGGGATTTTGGTGTTCATGCCGGAGCTTCCAACTATTTGGGTGAAATGGGCGGAAAGTCTGAGACACGTAAAGATTTTATTGCTGATTTAAAATTATCAAAAACCCAATTTGCTGTGGGCGGTTTTGCTCGTTATAAAGTCAACCCTATCATCTCCGCAAAACTTGGATTGAATTGGAGCAGAATTGCAGGAGCGGATTACCTTTCAACAAACCCTGGTCGTATGGGGCGTAATTTGTCTTTCAGGAACGACATCATAGATTTAGAATTAACTGGTCAGTTTTTCTTCGTGGATGTTCCTGATTTAGGACATACTTACCGTTACAGAAACGATTTCAGAATGTATGCGTTTGTTGGTATCTCTGCATTTTATCACAGTCCAAAAACCTATTACAATGGTGCTTGGACACCTTTGCGTCCGCTTAAAACAGAAGGTGTAACTTACTCTCCTATTGGAGCAGCCGTGCCATTAGGATTAGGATTATACTTTACAATTGATAAGAAACACCGTATTGGATGGGAATTTAGCTGGAGAACGACCTTCACTGATTATTTAGATGATGTGAGCACAGTTTATGCTGACCCTTCAGATTTGACAAGTGCAGAGGCGGTTGCATTAGCAAACAGAAGAGATGAATTAGGGAATATGGCAGGAGTTCCTGACAGAGAAAATTACACAGTAGGATCTAAACGAGGAGACCCTTCTCACAATGACTCCTATATGACAACGTCAATCAATTACAGCTATATCATTAGAGGTAAAAGTTCTTTCTACCGTTCTAAATATGGCAGTATCTTCAAACATAAGAAATACAAGAAACGTAAGATACGTGCTAAGTTCTAAAATAAAAAAACCGAGTAATACTCGGTTTTTTTTATGCTATTATCCCACTATTTTTAAACAGAAGTACCAATATTTCTATTGGTAAACATCCTCAATAAAACCATATGTAAGTTGTTCTGCATTTAAAGCAGTAAAGACAATAATAAATGTATCAAACTTTGAAATATTTTTGCGTGTATCCTTTCTGGAAACAGGTCCGATGTACTTATTCTCTAAAGTATTTAAATCTCTATTATAATACCAAAATTCCGACTCAGGATGAAAACAAGAAGAATACACCTTTTTCCAAACCCAAGCATGCGTAAAACTATCACCAATCAACAAAAGCTTTTTATTATGAGCATTTGACTCCGATTCAATTTCCGATGAATAGAAATTATCTTGCTTCAATGGCAATAATAAGTTTCCAGCAATTTCCATATCAATATCATAAGACCATGGACGATTTATTTTTTTGAGTGTGATTGTATTTTTAATTTTAATATCGGTATTTTGACTCAAATAAGAGCAAATAGAATCGAAACATCGATTCGCGTAGGCATTTGTCCAATGAACACCACCTTTATTGAATACTTCGAACTGAAATTTATTTTTTTCACGAAACGCCAATTCATTAAAATCTATAAAGTTTATTCCTTTTTCTATAAAACCTTTTCTTAACGTCCAATAGAAGGGATAAATTTGTTCAACATGCTTTTCTTCAGGGAGATATTCACTAAAAGTGAAATTTTTATCAGGCGCGATAACCCATACAATATTTTTCCCTGCGGCTTTTAGTGAATCTTGAAATACTTTGTATTTATTTAAAAAAGATTCAATATAATCAGGTCCAAAATCTCTATCAGACATACAAATATCACAATACCTGAATAAATATCCTTTCTTTCCACTATGCACATCTTTCACATGCATCCGGTTAAAGAAACTATATTCTATCTGATGATGAATCCTAGTAAATCCGGGAAATAAACCGAAGTTAAAATTTAACGATTTTTCTGTTGTGTCCTGAAATTGTGAAGAGAAGTAATTCTCTGCAGTCAAACCAATAAATTCCGGTTCAGTAAAATATCCAGACAGATCTAAATCTTTTATCCAATTAAATGGCTTAAATGCCAAATGGAATAACAAACATAAAATCAAAAAGCCAAACAATATATTGTATTTTCTTTTCTGCATTAAAATCTAAAATAAATAAAGGGATTAAAATCTTGTCCAAGAATATAAGAAGAGCTCAATATTAGTAAAATCAAACTTAATACAAATAAACTATTGAGACGCCATTTATTGTGAACAAAAAGTGCATCATCATTCTGTACAATCTTATAATAAGAATGAATTAGTCCACTGAAAGAAAGTAACAAAGCTAAAGTAAGAGCAATGCCAAATCGAATATCAAGCACGTTCATGTTATCATGAAATTCAAATGAAAACATTTTTTTATAAACAAGCCACGACACATGCATGTCATCATTTCGGAACAACACCCATCCAATGTTCGCAATAAAAAAGGTATAGATGACTGCTAACCCATTTTTTAAATATCGTCCTAAAAACAATCGTTCTAGCATTAAAAAAAAGCCATTGTATGCTCCCCAAAAAATAAAGTTCCAACCTGCCCCATGCCAAAATCCTGAAATTATAAAAACGAACCAAAGATTTAAATACGTACGATAAACACTTCCTTTACTCCCACCTAAAGGGATATATAGATAATTGCGCATCCAATTTCCAAGAGAAATATGCCAGCGCCTCCAAAATTCAGTGATTGATTTTGAGATATAAGGAAAGTTGAAATTTTCAGGAATCGTAAAGCCAATCATCTTACAGATTCCAATTGCCATATCTGAATATCCTGAAAAATCAAAATATAATTGCATCGTATAGCCGATTGACATTGCCCAAGCAGTTAATGTGTCGATATTTTCAGCGTCCAACTTATACAACTCTTCAACCGTTTCACCTATCACATTCGCAATTAATACTTTTTTAGAAAGTCCGAAAATGAAACGTAACATACCGGATAAACGCATCTCGGCTGTGGCTTTTCTTTCGCCTTCAATCTGCCAACCAATCTTATTATATGGAATAATTGGTCCTGCAATTAATTTAGGAAACAAAAGTATATACGTCAAATAATTACTAAAGCTTTTTAAAGATTTGTATTCTCCACGATATACATCAATAACATACGTTAACGATTCGAATGTAAAAAAGGAAAGTCCTATTGGGAGAATGAGTTTATTCATACCGATCGGATTCACTCCTGAATAAAGAAGAATCGAATCTATAATACCTGTAAAAAAAAACAAATATTTAAAAACAAACAATAACCCGAGATTCATAATTAATGAAACATACAAAAATATTTTTTTCCGTTTTTTAGAGTCGCTTTTTTCTATTTGCTTTACCAAAATAAAATCCATAGTTGTCGTCAATAGAATCACAAATATGAATACAGGCCCGCCCCAAGAATAGAACAATACGCTGGCAAGAAGAATGGTATAATTTTTATATTTTGAGGGAGTTAAATAATAAAGCAACAAGAAAATCGGAAGAAAATAAAATATAAAAAGGGTGCTACTGAAAACCATTACGAAATGCTTATTTATTATTAAAAAATTGCCCTAGCTTCGACAATGGTTTTCTTATAAATGTAAAGAAACCGGGGGTTAACCCGTTTAATATCCAAGCCTTCTTATCTTCCCTATTTGCCTTTATTCTATTCATTAGTGACATATTACTCTTTCCTCCTACTCTCATTTTTACTAATACAGAAGGAATATAAGCTACTGAAACATTGTTTTTGAATAAAAAACGAAGCATCAATTCATAGTCGGCTGCAGATTTGAGAATTAGATTAAAAACACCAAAAGAATCATAACATTTTTTTCTAGCAAAAAATGAAGGATGAGGTGGCATCCATCCTTTTAGAAAGTTTTGCTTGTTGTACTTTCCTGAAATCCAGTTTCGTTTTACTTTTTGCACATCGAATCGATCAATGTATTGCAAATCACCGTAGACGGTGTCCACTTGCTCCTTTTCAAATGTATCAACAATCGTTGAAATTACATTTTCGTTCGCATAAAAATCGTCTGCATGAAGGATTGCAATGATATCTCCACTTGCCAAGCCAATACCTTTATTAAGAGCATCGTAAATACCATTATCTTTTTCAGAAATCACCTTCGAAATATTATCCTGATATCGGTGAATAATTTCCATTGTTTGATCCTTTGACAAGCCATCGACAATTATGTATTCGATGTTGGAATAATTTTGAGAAACAACCGATTGAATTGTGCTTTCAATCGTTTCCGAGCTATTGAAACAAACTGTTATGATGGAAACTTTCAACATTATTGTATTACTCGCTCTCTAATTACCTGAGCAGGATTGCCCTGATAAATTTTATATGCCTCTAAATTGGAGGTCGCAACGGAACCAACCGCTAATACCGAATGAGAAAAACAAGTAATACCCGGACAAACAATTGCTTTTGCACCAATCCATACTCCCTCTTGCAAATGAATATCTCCAACGATTAAATCAAATGTTTGTTTTTTATAATCGTGATTGCCGCATAGCAAAAATGCACCTTGCGATAAACACGAATTATCTCCGATGGTTACTTTCCCTAAATTATCAATCCAAACCTCTTCCCCAATCCAAACGTTGTTTCCAATTGTTAACTCCAAGGATATTTAATATTGACAGAAGGTTTAATAACAACTCCAGAACCAACTTGGGCACCAAACAAACGCAATAAAAACACTTTAAAACCATTAAAAGGAAAACCCGATTTAAACCATATAATATTGGTAAAATACCAAAGTATGCGTTTCAAAGGATTTCCACCTGGAGTATACCAAGTATTGTTAAATTGAGCTAAATTCGTTTTGTTCATTTAGGCAAAGATATTAAACTATAAACAATTCTTTGTTTTGCTGAACAATTTCAGCATTATTAATGTATGCTTTTGAAAAATTAAATGCTGCTGCAGAATAGGCTTGAAATTCCGACTGATTCATTTTTGCGGCATCTTCAATGGCTCGAACAAACTTTAAACTGCTAGACAATTCAATATCCCAACCAATGCCTTTTTTATTCAATTCTTTCCATGGTGTTTGATTACTGATAATTACGGGGCAACCTACTGAAAATGATTGTAAAATAATATGTCCGAAATTTTCTCCTTGTGTTGGCATGAACATAAAATGACAAAGCGCTAATTCTTTCAAAACATTTTCTGGCTCTAAGCTTCCTTTGTATTCAGCAGTGATATTCGGAGGTAATTCAGAAAGCTCTTTCTTACATTCTTCCCAATATGCATTATCATAAATGGGTCCGTAAAAATCAAAAACAACATTCGCTTTTACTTCTTTCAAAATTCGCAGCGCAAAAAGTAAATTTTTTTCGGGTGCAACCCTTGCAACATTTATAAACTTTACTTCACCTTCATTTTTTGTCCGCTTAGGGAGTAATGCTATATCCACCTTTTGCGGCAGATTGCCGGCAACAACAACTTGAAAAGTGCTACCTAAGGCCAAATGGATATCTTTGCGTTCATTTTCTGTTGAAGCATGAAAAACAACTTTATCAAACAACTTCAAAACTTTAACAGATAATAAAAAAATTTGTTTTTTTGTTTTCTTCACTCCTAATGCGCTTTTAGCTAACATTCCTCTGGAAGCAATAACAATCTTTCGATTCTTTTTTTTACGCAGGTAATACAATGGATACAACGTAAAGTAAATCGAAAATACACTATTCAAATATACAACGTCTGCCTCTGTTTTCCGGATGAGCTTTTTAATTGTGGAACGGTTCAATGCATTTTTAGAAATATAATAAACGTTTTCTCCGGAAGGAAGGACATTCCATTCATCGCTTTTTATGGATGAATACGGCATTGTCTCACAATAATCAGTATCACTCGTAACAATATAAAAATCAAACTCCTCTCTCAAATGTGCCACGATATTAGCAACAGATTGAATGGGTCCACCTGCTTTATATCCCGGAAGATACCAGTCAATGAATATGAGGATTCGTTTTTTTTGCATCAATCTTCAATATTATTCTCATTCAACCAATTTTCAAGAACAACTAAATACCAAATCCGCGACCATGTTACGGCAGGATTATTTCTTAAGAAATCGTTCCATAATTTCATTACTGCTTCCTCGCGAAACAACTTTCGTTTTGATAAAGAAACCATCTGTTGCTCACAAAACAATTTTAACTCATTTTTCATCCAATCTTTCCAAGGAAAGGTAAAGCCCATTTTCGGACGATTAACAATTTCTGATGGAAGCAAATCTCCCAGTGAGTCAACTAGTAATTTCTTTGGTGAACTAGTGCTTTTGTATTTATCCGGAATACCTAATACGTATTCCACTAGGGTGTAATCAATAAAAGGAACACGAATTTCAAGCGCCAGCGCCATGCTCATTTGATCGGCATCACCCAGCAATACATTTTGCATATAGGTTGAAATTTCCGCAATAGACGTTTGAGAAACTTGAAATTTAGAATCGAGCAGTAAAGATTCACTTATTATTTCAGCAACACGATTCCCAGCCAATTCTGATTTATTCAGAATTGATATAATTTCTTTATCCATCAATACTTGACGAGATAAAGGATAAAAATTCTTAAAGTTGATTGCATCTTGTTTTAAAAAGGCTGCAATTTTTTCGGAGGCAACCCCCGGTTTTACTTTTGTAAGAACTGAACCACCGGCACTCCTCATCATCTGAGGAACAGCATTCAGCCAAGCCTTTTTATTCAATGCCAACGAACGTTTAAAAACATCATATCCTGCAAACAACTCATCCCCGCCTAATCCTGACAATGCCATTGTTATTCCGGCTTCCTTAGTAGCCTTTGAAACAATGTATGTATTGGGCCCATCACCGCTGGGATGATCCATTGCTTTTAAGGCATTTGGAAGTTGTTCCAAAAAATCTGTCGGCTTTAATTTTATTTCATGATGATCTGTATTGAATTTTTTGGCGATTTGATGTGCATATCTTGCTTCTGAAAACTCACTTTCATCAAATGTTACAGAGAATGTTTTCACTTTTTCAGAAGATACCTTGCTCATCAATCCAACAATTGCGCTAGAATCAATTCCACCTGAAAGAAAAGCACCAAAAGGAACATCTGCAACCAATCGTCTTTCTACCGATTTGGTCAACAATGTATTTACATCCTTACAAACTTCTCCATAAGATTTTCCATCGGATGCTTTGCTTCTATTTTTGTTGAGATTCCAATAACTGTGAATTGTAATTTTGCCAGAACTATTTTTTATGAAATGACCAGGCATTAACATTTTTACGCCTTTGGCAATGGTATTAGGAGCATGCACAATTTGATACCTCAAATAATCGACTAAACTATTTTCATCCAACTGACGAGGAATCAGATTACTCGACAACAACGAGCGTATTTCTGAAGAAAATGCTAAAACGCCTTTAGTGTATATATAATACAACGGTTTAATTCCAAGTCGGTCACGAGCGATAAACAATTCTTGCTTTAAACTATCCCAGATGGCAAAAGCATACATCCCATTAAAGTGATTGACACACTCTTCTCCCCAACGAGCGTAAGCAGCAATAATAACTTCTGTATCCGTATTCGTTTGAAAAAAATAAGCTCCTTCTTTTGAGCCACTTACAACACGCTGAAGTTCGAACTTCAGCTCTTTGTAATTATATAATTCACCATTATAAACAATTTGATATCTACCATCGTGTGATGCCATGGGCTGATGTCCCGCAGGCGACAAATCAATAATCGAAAGTCTACGGTGTCCTAGAGCAATATGTTCATCAACAAAAATCCCTTCATCATCTGGGCCACGATGCTTCATAGCATTGTTCATCTCTTGCACTTTTTGTTTTGCAAGATTAGAATCATTTAAACCAAGGATGCCATTAATCCCACACATATTTATTTCGAATAAAACTCTATAACTTTAGAAATAATCAATTCCTGTTCTTCTGTCATTAAATCAAAAAAAAGTGGCAATCGGACAAGCCTTTCGCTGTATTTATCAGAATTTCTTAAGCTTCTACCATCATGCTTTAATTTGTAAAAAGGACTTGAATGTAATGATTGGTAATGAAAAACGGCTTGAACCCCTTCCTGATTTAAAAATGAAATCAATCTATTCCGTTCATCGTTTGATGCACAAACAAAATAAAAAATGTGAGCATTATTTGAAGCATATTTTGGAATTACTGGCAACTCAATCTGTTTGGACTTCTGCAGATGCTTTAACTTTTTAAAATAATTTTTCCAAAGTTTCAATCGCCTCTTTTGGACTTTGTCAATTTTTTCTAATTGCGAAAACAGAAAGGCTGCTGTAATTGAACTTGGTATGGAAGAATAACCTAAATCCACCCATTCATACTTCGCAATTTCACCTTTTGTAAAAGCAGCCCTATTCGTCCCTTTATTTCGAACAACTTCAGCTTTCGTGATTAATTTTGGATTATTAATGGCAATAAAACCACCTTCTCCGCAATGAATATTTTTTGTTTCATGAAATGAAAAGCAAGAAATATCACCCAATGTTCCTAAAGGCTTATCCTTATAAAAGGAATCAATGCACTGAGCTGCATCTTCTATAATCGTTAAGTTATGTTTTTGAGCGATTTTCTGAATCACTTCAAAATCATTCGCTACACCTGCATAATGAACAACAACAATGGCTTTCGTTTTATCAGAAATCAAACTTTCCAATTCTGTTTCATCCATATTGGGATGATTCTGCTTACTATCTAAAAACAAAAGCTTTGCACCTCTTAAGGCAAAAGCATTTGCTGTTGATACGAACGTATAAGAGGGTAAAATAACTTCATCACCGGGTTGAATGTCAGCAATCAGTGCTGCCATTTCAAGTGCCATTGTGCAGGAATTCGTTAAAAAAACTTTTTCGAAACCATATTGATTTTCAAGCAATTCTTCACAATCGCGAATCATTTTCATATCACCGGTAAGCGTTTTTGTTTCCATTGCTTTGGAAATGTAACGTTTCTCCTTTCCGGAATAATATGGCTTATTAAACGGAATCATTTATAATCCGATTGAAGATAAAAAGTGTTTTGATGCAATCATTTTTGAGATGCCATCTTCAAGACTAACCAATGGGCGTCCTAGTATTTCTATCATTTTTGAATTATCAGGTTGTCTTCTGGTCATATCCCCTTCTTTCAAAGGAGGCAAGTGAATAATCTTAGATTTCGACTTTGTCATTTTAATAATAAGTTGAGCCAATTCTAATACTGTACAAAGTTTATCATTGCCAATATTAATAACATCGTTCACTTGCTTATCATGATAAAAGCAATTTAAGCAGGTATCAACTGTATCATCAACATAGGTGAATGTGCGGGTTTGCAATCCATCGCCATAAATAGTGATATCTTGATTTTTTAATGCGGCTGCTAAAAATCGTGCAACAACAAAGTCTGTACTTTGATTTGGACCATATGTATTAAAAAATCTGAAAATGGTGTAATTCAATTTATACTCTTGGTAATAACTCTTACAAAACGATTCTCCAACATTTTTTACTACAGCATACGGAACACGTGAGTTTAAAGGAGTGGTATGTTCATGCTGTGGCAAAACAACCGGCTCACCATACACTTCAGAAGACGAAGAGAAAAACACTCTCTTAACGGAAGTATTCTTAGAAAGATTTAAAACATTACGAATCCCGTCAATATCATTTAATACCTTAATTGGATTTTCTTGAGTCCGAATAACACCAACAACAGCAGCAAAATGGAACACATAATCAAATTTATGAGAGTTCATGATAGACGATATATCCGAATAATTGTTCACATCAGCCTTAATAAACTCCCATCTGCCATTGACTTCCTTAGGTAATTTTGATAAAAAACCGGTGGAAAGATCATCAACAATAACTATGTAATTGTTTGTGTTTAAAACTAATTTTTCTATTAAGGCGCTTCCAACGTTTCCGGCACCTCCAGTTACTAAAATTTTGTTCATTGTATTAAAGATATTAGTTGTCTTGCCCATATATCGGGAGTAATCATCATTGCTTTTTAACACTATTTTCCGACAGCGTAAACAAACCCTTGCTTTCTGTGAGCATAATTTTCTTCAGAACCACCTTTAGGGCTGATAAATCTTTCGACTCGTAAATATAACCATTATAATCATTTTCAACAAACGCAGTAGCGGCACCCACTTCACCTGAACAAACAATAGGAAAGCCTGCAGCAGCGTATTCATGCACCACCACTCCCCATGGTTCAAAAAAACTTGGAAGCACAAAAACACCTGTTTTTTCAATGTATTCATGCAAATCCGAAGGCTGCACAAATCCAAAATGTTTGATTTTAGGATGTTCTATTGGCTCTACATCTCCTGTACCCAAGCACCACAACTCCCATTCATTAGGCGCTTCCTCCTGAAGTTCTGCAAATGCTTTCCAAAGATTGCGAATTCCCTTAAACTCATAGTATCTGCCAACATATATAAAACGTTTAGGAAAAGACTGGCTCTTTTTTTCTTTATTAATGAGAAATTGATTGTAAAAGAAATGAAAGTCACAACTATAAAATCCAGATAAAATTTGATTCTTTTTAAATCCAAGTTGCTGTGCATACTTTTCTTGTAAACTACCCGGCACCCAACAATGTGAGAAACGTGTATGCAAATAAAACGGGCTCAATAATTTTAAAATTTGTTGCTTCAGATCACCACGCCAGTGATTATCAAGTGTTAAAACTGTAGGAATTTTACTTTTAAAAACCTTACAAACTTTCAAATATCCTTTGTCCGTCCAACCACTACAAATAATTATACTTGGTTTTAATTCTGAAATAAGATTAATAAGCTGCTGATTATCAAAATCGGAACGCTCGTATACTTGCATGCCTTCCGGAAAAGAAAACTGAAAAGGCGCTTCTTTATTTAAAGGAAAACGAACAACATAAACTTCAACACCCAATGAAATCAAAGCTTTGCAAGATGCCAAAAAGTATTCTGCAATTTCTGTATATAGAAAAACTATTTTCTTCTTCTCCATTGAATAACTAATCTAAAAAGAAAAATAAGTGCAAGGCTTGAAATGAAACCAATCCAAAAGTAAGTATGCAGGATTATCTTTTTGAATAAATACGGTAACAACCTTAATGAAAACGATTCCTCCGGTGAATTTGAGTTTTTCCAATATTCCAAATTATACTTCTCAATTGGCTCAAGCGTTTGACCTGTAAGTGATATTCCCTTCAACTCCACCTTTCCGCTTTCCACCTTTACTTGAAGCACAGCATCTCTTGGCAAATCTCTTATTGCGGTTTGAATATAAACGATTCCTGTTTCATCATCTTTCTGATAAAAAAAAGAAACAGGAGCATCTGCCATTGAACCAGACAACCAAAAGACTGATTTAGACTTAGACAAATCCTTCAAGATCGGCTTTAATTCACTTTCATAATTGTTGCTACCTAATGCAGTTCTGGTATTACCTTTAAATAAATGCTCGTAAACAGCATTATTTTCAGACCAAATTGGACGATGAGAAAAAATAAATATATTTTTAATTTTATCGGACTTAGCATCAGCGAGGGCCTTTTTCAAAAGAACCAATTGTTCATCTTTTATACTTCCGTCAGCTATTTCTGTATTTAGAACAACATACAATTCAGAATGAACCGTAAAAGTAAAAAAGGTTTTCCCATACACTTTTTCATAAATATTTCCATTTGATAAGTCGTGATTACCAACTGCATTAAAAAGTGGCATTTTCAATTTAGCAAACAAACTCGTGTGGTAGTGATTAAAATAGGTATCATTTACATCCAAAAAAACATCCCCCAAACTCATTAAAAATAATGGGTGTAACGAATTTAATGTATCGATTCCGGCTAAAATAGTGGATGCCGGGAAAGTAGATCGGCTGTTGGATTGACCATGAAAATGACCACTAACTATAAAAGAATAATTTTCACTTGAGTCAGAAAGCACCTGTTTGTTAAAAGGCGAAACGATTTGAGCCGATACAATTTGAAAAGGTATCAGCAGATAAACAAAAAACAGTAATCGCTTATTTTTTTGCTTTTTTATCATTTTTCAAAATTAATTCAACGTCTTTGGTCTCTTCTTCCATTTGTTTTCCATTTATAACAATGGTTGCCTTTTTCTCTTTTAGATAAGAGGACTCAACATGTGTTTGATGTAACTTATTAATTTTAATTACTGGATAACCAGCACCGTTTTTATTTTTATATCCAACAACACCTTTCTTAGAATCTTTAACTGAAACAGATTGTAAATCTATCGATGAAAAATCTTCAGCAGAAATGGCAATGTAAGATTTTTCGATTTTTACATCCATTCCTGTTAGCTGCCCTCCCTCTTTCACATTCAGTGCTTTATTACCGATTTCGCTCATCGAAACATTTGTCAATTGAACTTTACTCATGGTAATGTCAATTGCATTTTCATCACATTTTTCAAATACGCAATCAGTTATTGTGCCGCTTGAATAATCGACATCCAATGCATCATTTTTCATGTTTTGAAACATGCAAGTATTAAAAATAAATTCAGATCTAATTAAATGAATGGCATCCTCAGATTGACAGCCATAAAAATTACACCCATTAAATTCTACAGGAGATTCATAAAATGTAATTGCCCCCGTTCGCTTCCATCTCGAATCATTTATTTTAACCATTTTTTTAAATACAACATTTTTAAATATTGATTTAGAAGCACCAATCAACTGAAATCCTTGGGAAGTAGAATCACTGGACTGCACTACAATTGGATTATCCTCCTCTCCACTAAATACAAAAGATGAATAAGAAATGACTTTCGCATTTTTAACAATATCAATTGTGGATCCTGCTTTCACAAGTAATTTATAACCGGAAGGAATAATCAAATCCGAATCAATGATTAATTTCTCTCCATCGAGGTGGATTAATTTATTTTCCTCATCCACGTGCAACATTGGAAAGCGAATCAACGTATTTTCTTTCACAAGTAAATCCTCTGCAATAAATTCACTATCAGTATGAGGAAACGAGAAAACAGTTGAAACCTTTATTTTCTCTGAACCTAAAATCGAATATTCTATTTTCAGTGAATCAATCAGTTGGATATCCAAAGTATAATCCGCAGGAAAAACGAATGTATAATCTACATAATCTACATAGGTTTTCGCTTGTTTAGCAGGAAGAATTATTGACTTCTCAGATTTACCAGAATATTCGGATGAATGTACACCGACTTAATGATCACTGGAAGTGCATCAATTGCAGCAATTTGGATCTTTAGTGTGTTCCCTTCAATCTTCTTAAGATACGCATGTAATGGTTTCGGAGAATCAATGATTTTGGAAATCATTTTTTGACGTTTGTAATAAGCACTACTTTCAAATTTTTTATAAGGAAATTCTTTATGAATAATTGCTAAATTTTCGTTCAAGGTAATGTTAGATTTATTAAAAAAAGAATCTAAATATTCCGAAGTTGAAATACGCTCCAGCTGTTTCAAATATTCCTTAAAAAATATCGGATTGCTAAAAATCATCGTATGCCAATCTGAATAATAAGCTCCGCTATCAATTTGGCTATACTTATACAAACACGAAAGATTTCGTGAATCGAGATTTGTGAAACTTTCGTAGGCAACAGGTTCAAGTCGTGATGTAACAGGATTATAATAATATTTTATGTCACTCCAATCGATACTGTGTGTCCCTCCCACTAAATCTATAATAGCATGAAACTTTGCTAAACGAGGAATATCGAACGCATCTTCAACCGCAATGGTTCTGCTTCGCAACCCTTCTATCAAGCCAATAGCTTTCAAATAATAGCGATACTGAATACTGTCCCCCAACACTTTATTCTCACGATACGCTTCCGGATTTGCGGAGTAGTAGGAGGCATATTCATCGCTTGCCGATTCCTTAATCATCATATTGTATCTGTTAATCCAATACAAATCGGGATTAAATCGTAAAATCGGGCCCGTCTTACGATTGTTATTTTCAACAAGTTCACTTTCAAAATTCTCTTCTACTGCATACACGCCCCAATCGTTACCATTCACTTTTACATTTATAAATTTATAACGCAAAGCAATGATATCTTCTTGCTTCATTAATTCATGATAAATCCATTCATAAATATAACCACGTGTACCTGGATGTTGAATGGAGAATCGTTTCATTCCCATAAAATCATCATTCCCTTTTGTTTTTATTCTGAAAGACCATTTGTCATTTTGCAAATGATCCGTCATATGTCCTTTTAGCCTAAGCTTCACATCGATTTTCTTTCCATTATAAAAAATGGTTGCTGACACATATTCACCATCCATATCATTAATGATAACGCCTCGCTCCAGTGCTCGTTTCCTGTTTTTTTCTAGCTTCTTATAATCATCTTCTTTTATCTCAATGGAAATTTCTTCAGGATGCGCATTTAAGCCATCAAAATAATTTGATGTTACTGTAGATACAAAATCCAGAATACCGGAATAACCTTTCGTTTGTACTTTTTTTGAAGCGAAATAGCCACCAACTAAAATAACAACCAACGTAAACAAAAGGAAATACTTTTTTATCGTTAACCTTTTAAAATAATTACTCCGTTTATTTGAACTTTCAATTTCCATTAATTTATTCCACTTTTAATTCAGTTCTAACGCTGGTTCGACAGCTGGTGTAGATACTTTATGATAATCTTCTGATATAATTGTAAAAATAAAGATGCCCAAAAAGGCAAAAGCACTTAAAGAGCCGACTAGCCAAGATTCAAACATGGCAGAAAAAACAATCGCAAACATGATAGGAAAAGCAAATTTCGAAATCTTAGAGGCCTTCATGAAGATTAAAATGTATGACCTTAAATAAATTAGCAATCCGATCAAGCCTTGATCCATCCAAAATGTAAGGAATGAATTATGGATACCACCTTGATGTCCCATTCGTTGCAATTCATGATAATATTGGCGCATATAAAATTCGTTGTACGCAAAACCTTTTCCAATAAAAAAATGATGTTGAATCTGTTTCCAGGCGAAATCCCATGCGATGTATCTACCACTTCCATCTTCCAGTGTGTTTATCCGGAACAGATTTTCAAGTCCTAATGAAACAACCACCGCTGTAATGTTGGTTGTTATCAATTCAGAAACGACTAAGGTAACAGAAAAGACCAAAAATCCAATAAAAGGAGAGATGCTGAAAAAGCGCTGAAAAATAAAGAAGATTAATACCGATAGAATAGAGTTTCTAGATCCGGCCATATATACAGAAAGTAATATCGCAGCATAAGCAATTATTTTTTCTCGTTTTGAAAATAATAATGGCCAAAAATTGTCCACTACAAAAAACACCACAAAAAGTAAAAAACTAAAGGTTCCAAGTCCATTCGGACTGCCTAATACCCCTCTATATCTTCCTGTGATCAAATAGGCAACATCGTGGGCCAAGAATTTCAAAATAAAGCCTGCAAAAAGAAAGGTTAACGAAAAAAACAGAAATCGCCTCAAAAATTGTTCACCATGTTGCCTGTACAATTTCGAAATTAGAGTTGGAATGATTAGAAAAGTAAGAAAATAGGATAATGTTTTTTGGACACTCGTAAAAAAGAAGGAATCTGTGACACTAAAAAGCATTGTAAACGATGAAAAAAGAAAGAATGGAATAAAAATTTTATACAATTCATTTAGAGGTCTAAAATTTTCTTTATCGAAAAGAACAAAGACAGATAAAAGAACGATGTAAATGTTTTTTACATTTTTAGCAAAATCCAAATGAAAATCTAAACTATCTGAAAGAATGAGTATGAAAAGATATCCGAGAAGCAGTTCCTCATACATCTCCTTTTGCTTCATCAAGATGAGTGTTAACGGCAAAACAAGATAAATAATCGGACCACCATACATCCCTACTGCCAGCCAAATAAATAGGATAACAAAAAGTTGAATATTTTCTTTATAATAGGTTAACACTTAAATGTATAATTTAATTTCAAATATACGTTTTAATGGGCTTTTGAGCTGCTTTTTATCGTAATTTGTTGTTTTCCTTGAAGTTCAAAAAACGTATTTAACTGTTCGGCTTGAAATCTAGGCCTTTTTTGAGCAAAATCCTTCATTACAGCAACATTCAACTTCCATTGATCGAGGCTCTCAATGGCTCTCCAACGATTAATATGCTCTTGGATTTCAGGCTTCAAAGTCGTTTCAAATTCGTTTATCACTTCCAACATATGGTTTGACTCAAAAGTTGTATTTAAAAGCTCTTGAAACCGCTGTAAAAATTGCGCTTTAAATGTCTCATTTTTTAATAAGCCATCAAACAAAACGCCTACATTCCCGATATGGGTTGCTCTTTTTAATAAATTCGCATTTGCTTGCCCGGATTCATTATATCCAAATCCCCAATCGGTATCAAACAATATCCATCGCCATCGACCATCACGAACCGAGATAGTATCTGAATCATCCCCACCTGTATATCTCCAAAATTTAACATTATTATTTGGCCAATCGCTATTACAAAAGAAAACATTGGAAATAATAAAATCTTGAAAGCTTTGTACATCTATTCGATCAGAGATAAATTGATAATTTTCAGGTTTTGAGAGGTCATTTTTTTTAACAAAATCAATCAACTCTTCAAAATGTGTTGCCGAATGTTTCTCACCATAAACAACTGTCCCATTCAACTCAAGAATTGAAAGTGAATCAACCGTCAAATGATATTTATTTACCAGGTAATTCTCATCAAAACGTTCACGAATATTATGAATACCCCAATATTCACCATTAATAAAAACCACTGCTTGACGATTGTCTTGAATATCCACATGTGTATTTTTCATTAAGGATTGCATAAACGCATCTCGAAACATCGTTTTATTACCATCGTTACCAGAATTTCTTAAAACAAATGAATTGAAGCGTTTTACAGGATTTGACGAAAACAAATTATAGTCTAAAACAGGCTGTCCGTATTTACTTCTATAACAAACACGTAATGATTTTTGCGGAAAACCTCGGGTAGCATTTCCATTGATACGAATACCAACATTGGACTGAAAACCTAATTTACCATTTGGTTCATATAGCTCTATAAAAGCATCTCGCTCAGCATCCGATCCTCGAAGCATATAATTTGCTGGATATTCCCACCATGGCAAATCCAAACGAAGCTGTTTTCGGATATAATTATCTTTATCCAGATAGGTTTTTCCTAGCACATAAATCCCTTTGTTGTATCCAAAAAAATCTTTCTGATTAATGATCATTGAGATAACCGGCAATGAATAATTACTTTTGTTGGACATTACAAAAAAGCTTCTTTTCAATTCTGCACTTTTATGATTCAGGGCATCAACCGTTATAGCTCGTATGATAGTTCCTTTAAATACATCACCTAGCGGTGGCTTCCATCTAGGAGAAGTCGGAATGGCTGATAAATTATTCCTATTGCTTGTAATATCTTGAATTACAATCGGGCGATCATAAACCTCACTTTTCAACGTGGGTTCAGATCCATCTGTGGTAAAATATATTTTTAAATTAGGAATACCCGCGGATAAACTTAAAGTAATTGGCTCATTGTAAAACCCACCTTGTGCCGAGCAATCCGGCACAATTAAAGCATTGGAGAAGATCAACTCCGGGCTATCATTCTTTTTCGAACCAGAATATTTTAAGCTATACCAAAATGAAAAAATCAGCGTTAAAACAAAAATTAGTGTCACTAATTTGAGTTTATTTGAATACCTGTTCTTTATTTTTTTTATGTATTTCAATTGGAGTAGTATTAAAACAGCACCTTTTCAACACCTTGTAAATATTTTGAATTTTTCGTTAAAGAAAAAGGGAAACGACTACCAATTTCTTTAGCCTCATTTTCATACTGTGAATCATATTTTAGTTCAAGTACAACCGATTTGTGATCAACAACGGTATTCACAAAAAGATTTTGCTGATACGAAATGCGATAAAACTGAAGTTGAGTATCGATTGTTAATCTAAAGTTTTTATCCGCTGAAATAAAATACTTGCGAGAATAGGAATTCAACAAGGATGGCTGCATTGCCAACAAAGTATTTCGAATATCAAGGGGAACTCGCTCATTTTTTAATGCATCTACAATCGTTTGTTTAGAAAATGAATCATCTAACTGAAAAGGAGCTAGTTCAAAAAAATCCTTTTTACCCAATAAGCCTTTCTTAATTTTAAATTCTAAAATTGGTTTTTCTACGCGTCCGAACAATTCGCCATACCAACGAATGCGTGCCTTCACTCTATCCCGCTCTCCATCAACATTCTCGTAATAACTGGTATAGCCGAGTGAATCAAAATAAATATTATTTATTTGCCGCGGATGATAAATTTCAGAAAAACAAGCTGGATTATATTTTATAATTTGTTCTACTTCTAATGCCGAATAATCAGAGATGGAAAATTTCCGCTCATGACGAAGCTCTTCTGTTTGGTTAGAGGTTAATTGCGACATGTACGACTAAAAATCACGTGTATTATCCATAAAAGTAACAGAAACAGATGGATGGATACTTTTTAATGCTTGCTTGGTTTTTTCCAATTGTTCAATATCATCAAACTCAACATAAAATGAAGCCTCAACAGCATTCGTATTTTCATCGCTTCGTTTCAACTTAATTGAAGAACATGTTTTTTTCAGCTCTGCAACAATCTTTGATAAATCAACTGAAGCAGGGTTATTGCTGTTAACAGTTAAGTATAAACTCTGATTTTCAGTTTCCTTTTGAAAGCGGTTATTAAACCAGATAACGATAACAAAACCAATAAACGCAATTAACGTTAATATGGTCAAACCGGCACCACAACCTAACCCAATAGCAATTGTTAAAAACAAATAGGTTAACTCTTCAGGTTCTTTTATAGCTGAACGGAAACGAACAATTGAAAGGGCACCCACCAAACCGAGTGACAAAGCCAAGGACGACTTTACAACCGATATAATAAACATGGTTGTAATCGCTAAAACAATAAAATTTCGGGAAAATGATTTCCTATTCGACAGTGAATTTCCATACTTAACGTATAATCTTCCTAACAAAAAGGATAATAAGGCACAAACTAAAAAACTGAAAATAAAACCGGGAATGGCCTTGGGTGAAAATCCGGATAGATTATCTGCTAAAAATGCTTTTATTTCATTCATATGTTGAATTGTTGTTTCAACACAAAAATAATGATTTTTTAGGATTTTATAGCTGTTTTAATGCGGTCAATTGTCTCCAAAATAATGTCATCCCACAAAAAATTAAGTTTTATACTATCAATGGAAGACCTTTTCATTTTGGTAAGGTCCTCTTGTGACATATCAATAAACGTTACAATCGCCTTTTCAAGCGCTTCAATTGAGGAAGGACGAATCAAAATACCATTTCCTGCTTTAAGCTCTTCACGAACAGCACCAACATCTGTTGCCAAAACAGCCAAACCGCTTGCCATTCCTTCCATAATTACATTCGGCATTCCTTCGGAATGACTCGGACAAACCAAAACATCAGCATGTTGCAAAATGTTTTTTATCTGTTGAATATCTCTTAACTCACCATGATAAACAATGTTGGAAGCTACAATTCGTTTTTTTGCATCAATAGGCCCGATAAACTCAAAAACAAAATTATGAGTATTCAAAATCTTACTAAGTACCGTTGTTAACTCTTCAATACCCTTTCTGCGCTCTTGCCGGCCAATAAAAACAAATCTTTTTACCGGATTGGTGATAACCGGATTGTTTGTCATCCAGCTGGGTTCAATACCTGTAGGAATTTCAATAATTCTATCCACAGAAACATTCAAGCTTTTAATAATCTCCGTAATTTTTCCACCATAGGAAAAAACAAAATCTGCATGTTGATTTATCCATTTAACAGATCTTCTCAATAACAGATGCTGCAACTTGGTTTTAAAATCTGGAGCATCTTGAAACATTTCATATCCGTGAAATTTAACCCCGATAGATGGACATGCTAAACCTTTCTGCTTTTCTTCAATTAACTTCCAACCACTAAACCCTTTTGTATAGATAAAATCATAGGTATTTAACTTTTTCTTTATTTCATTAAAAATTAGCTCGGAATAACGGTAGGATTCACGAACATAATGACCGGGAAATTGATCCAGCTTTGGAAATGGAAGTACGATGGAAGTGATGAATTTCTTTTCCTCTTCAGTAAAAACAGCCAAATCATGAATATTCAAATTACTTTGATTCATGTGGTAGAGATCCACATAAATTTTGTTTTTGGAAAGATACTTTGCCAGATAAAATGAATGCTTTTGCATTCCACCTATCACATATGGACTGATTCCATCGGTAAGTAATGCAATTTTCATTTTTTATTTTTGTTTCTGCTTAAATTCATACTCATTCACTGCAACTTTCAGTGATATTTTATGAGCAGGTTTTTCCACTAACCTATAAAAAATATAAGACGTTATAAGTGTAAAAACAACACCGGCAATCACCACTATAATTTTCATAAAAGGATGATGAACTGTATGTGAAAAATAATTAATCAAGGCGGTGCCTGATAAACTATGCATCAAATAAATCGAATAGGACATATTTCCGATAACATTCAACTTTGGATTGTTATACCCTGCAAACAATAACAACAATGGAATAATTACCAATGCACTGATTGCAGTTAAAGGATTCGCCCTAAAAAATATAAAAATAAAATAAGCGATCGCAATGATTAAATACTCGCGTTTTTCAATTGTGTTGGTAGCATATGAACACAAAAGAGAACCCATAAGTAGAACTGGAAAGTATTGAAATAAATAATTATTAATAAAATAACAAGGAATCAGGGCTACAAAATAAGAGGCGAAACGCACAATCTGATTTTTATTAAAAAACAATGGATAAACCAATCCCATTACTAAATACCATTGACATTCTATCGCTAATGTCCAATATGAATCTCGAATCCATCGTTCGTTTTCAACAAACGGAATTAAATAGCCCAAATGCAACAAAATTCTTTTAATAGAAGGAATTGTATCTACCCCATTATAATACGGACTGGTAGTTCGAACATAGGTGTAGAGAATTGCTAAAGCCAAAGCAACAATAAAAGGTGGCTCAATACGCAGCATTCGCCTTGCAACAAATCGTCCGTAATCGTTGATTTTATAATTACAATTATGCAACCACCAAGGGATTACAAATCCCGAAATCGTAAAAAACACAATTACTGCAGCATATCCAAAACTGTGAAGATATGGAAGAATGGGACTTTCAAAAAAACCTGTAATATTACAGATGTAATGTGCAAAACAAACAATCAAAATACCAATAGCCCTGTAAGAATTAATTACCGGGATATTTTTAGGAATCGTTCTACTAAATTTCATAATTAATAAAATTTATTTTGTCACGAAGATCCATCATCGGTTTTTCGTAAAACTTATAAATAATAGCCGAAAAAATAATGGTTAATAAAACAGCCAACAGGGCTTCGAAAAACCCATAAAAGTTAACTTTCCTTTGACTCAATAATTGCATGAAAAACAGGATGTATCAAATAAATTGAGTAGGTATAAAGACTTTATTATATTCTCTAAGAGAATAAACGCAATCAAAAAAAACAGAAACTTTTCTTTCGTTATATTCTTTCGTAAGAACAAAAACATCAATATTGGAATCGTCAGATAAAACCATTCTTCTATCACCAAACTCCATGATACAGGCAAAAAGTCAAGCCTAAACAAAATTATTCTGCAGAAAACGAAGTAAACTAAGACTTTAGGTCCTAAAGAAGAATCTAAAAAAATAAATTTGAGAATAATAACAGCATAATAAAGCGGAAGTGTTCTAAACCATCTTCTTACCCAAAAGTTCATGATACCTTGAATTAACTCCTCCTGAAAAATCACGAATTAAAATCTGACCAATTAGAAATCCACTTAATACAAAAAATATTTCGACTCCTAGTCCGCCAATTTTCAAACCATAAACAGAAGTTATTCCTGCGTGTGCAATTAGAACTAATGAAATTGCAACGACTCGAATTAAATCCAAGCCAAAATTTCTATTTAAAGAAGATGTGGTATTAATTGTCATTTCTTAGTTCAGTGCAAACAAAAGTGCTTTATTTATAAACCAATTAATTCCCTTAATTCTAAAAGGCAACAAATTAAACCATCTTGTGATATAAAAGTACACTTTTTTTGACTTTGCATAATCAGAAAAAATGGGAGATTGAAATAATTTGGATTCTAAAGAATCAAATTGCTCTTTATTGATGCTTTTTAATCGAAATTGAACAAGAATAGTAAATATGCCTTAAAAAATGGTTCCCATCAACAAATTTGAACGGTTTTCAGCTATATAAACTCATAAAATTTTAAGCAATACTTGATTGAAGAGGTTATCCATTTGTCCAAAAAACGTTCCGTATCAAAATTTAGGCGTTCCTCATCAATTCTGAAATAACAATCTGCAGCTGTATTCACACAGACATAGCGAACACCTTTTACAAACAATGCCCTGGTGTGCAATTCAACATCTTGCAACTGATCAAATAATAATCGAAGCCACCAAGTCGCTCTACAAATTCTTTCTCCATATAAGGTATGGTTTGCCATGGTAAATCGTGTTTTAAAAAATCATTCAAACAATCTTTTCTTTCCGGCAACCAAAGGAAATGGCTATCTCCTACAACTTTATTAAAAATGGCCATGGTCGTAACGATAAA